>NZ_KB849432.1:0-1618 GCF_000368405.1 Acinetobacter sp. NIPH 817 | reverse complement strand
ACATTTGTTCCCATGCGTTCCGCGATTTGCGCTTGGGATAGACCTGCCTCTCGACGTGCAGTAAGTACCATATCGAGCAAGGGCATTTCTTCACGTTCAATTCGTTCGTATTCGGTACGCACTGCTGAACGAGATAATGCAAGTGCTTTCATTTCTTCATGTGTTCGCATTTTTCACCTCTTTCATGCGGTCAAGTGCTAGGTTTAGATCTTGCTTAGGTGTTTTTTGGGTTTTCTTAACAAAACTATGGAGCATTACAATGCGTTTACCGACTAGTGTGCAATACATAACACGAGCAATACCTTCTTGAGATTTTAAGCGCAACTCAAATAGTCCTTTACTCATTGGTAATGTGTGAGATTCTCCTAAGTTTGCGCCGGGGGTGAGTCTATTACTTTACCCAGTGCATTATTTAATATAGTTCTATAGACATCCAAGCGTTCTTTGTAATTTTCAATAAACTTAGTCAACTCTATGTCATCAGGGCTACTTAACTTACGAAAATGTTTTCACTTCCTATTATTTCACGAAAATCAAAGCTCATTGTGCAACGAATATAAATATAAGATGACTTTTAAATCAGCTTGTCTCTAATCTCGAATCCGCTAATATCCTCAAAAGCTATTTTTCTTGTCCATTTACTTCTTCAAATACACCTTTGGGGTTCAAAAGCATGTGTTTGATCGGTTGACCAGTGAGCTGATTAATATCCAAAAGATCATAAACCATTTGTTGTCCTAGCTGTTCACGCCGGACGGCTTCAACAATTTCCTGCATGTTTTGAAATTCTTCAAAACTCAGAACAACAGCTTCGGGCGTATTCTTCGTATAAACAAAAACAGGTTTATGACTTTCTTTGACACATTGAACAATTTTGCTCCAAGATTTGCGAACATCAGACGCAGAAACAATCGCACCGTTTATAAAAGTTAATCGACTCATATCTAAGACCTTATACTGGATGGCAAAAATTAAATCACTTTAGAATATTGTTCCGAATGTAAGAAAACGACCGTTATTTATTATGGGGCTATTATATTTCTAAAATTAGTAGATGATATTTGTATGTAACTATATAATCTAAAAAAATAAATTTTAAATCGTGCAAATTAAAAATAGGGAAAGCTATGCTTACTGGAGTCTATATAAATAATGTTGCTACTTATAGTGTACCAACACAATTAGATGGTTTAAAGTAGATAAATTTTATATTTGGGGCAAATGGGTCTGGAAAAACTACAATTGTAGAATTATAGATCAACCATTAGGCTACACACATTGTTTACTTCAATGGCTTGGTGAAGAACCAATAAAAACTCTAGTCTATAATAAAGATTTTATTGATCGTAATTTCAATCAAGAAAATACCGTTAAAGGAGTTTTTACTCTAGGTGACGATCAAGTTGAGGCAGAAGGTCAAATTGCTTTATTGCGTCCACAAATGAGGGTGAATGGAAGCGTAAAAAATATCAGCCTGAATATCGTCGCCAATGGCGTAAATTACATATTGGTATAGATGCTAAAAAACCTTACAAATACGCGCTGTTCAGCTCACAACCAACAATGTGAGTGATTCACAGGTACTTGGTGATTTACTCGATCAGATTCCACAAGATGA
>NZ_KB849431.1:0-1577 GCF_000368405.1 Acinetobacter sp. NIPH 817 | reverse complement strand
CCTGCCATACCTTTAGCATAGAAGTTATTTGCTAAAGGATATTTAGCTGTTAAGCCAATACCATAGTATTGAACATCGGCATCAGTTCTTACACCAAGTTCTTCTAAATCGCCATCGAACTCGATGTCATTCACAGATTTATTCCAGAATACTTCAGCACCAACATATTCATTAAATTGCAAACCACCATTCAGACCTAGAAAATGTACATCAACATCATCGTTATTTAAAAATGTATAACCAGCGCCTACATATGGCTGAATTGTTGTACTACCAGCATTTGCTGTAGTTGCTGCAACAGTCCCAAGAAGTGATACCAAAAGCAGTTTTTTCATTGTATATCTCATGAATAAATATTGAAATTATATAAAAACCCATAAATCATTGATTTAAAGGATTTGCATATATTGGAAATATAAATAAAGTTTTGCAATAAAGTTATACTAATTAGTGAGATAGTTTTTGATTTATTGGTTAATAAATAATCTTTTTTTATTACTTCTAGAAATTTTCTATTTAACATAGTGGGCGTTATACGAAATGAACAAATTGAAACATATAAAAATCAAAAACTTATGCTATAAATAATTTGCTCGACGATGTCGAAAAGCTGACTTGGAAACAAGTCGGCTTTTTTATGAGCAGTTTTGATATATTTTGCCAATAAAATTGGTTAAAAAATGATCAAAAATACAAAACGATCAAATCGTAATTTCCTTCCGATTCCTTAAGGCTTCCATTTCTGAATTTATCCCCATTTCTTGCGGATAAGCTTTGGGATAATTTTTGATGATTTTTTGTACGCTTTGGCTTACAGCATTTTACGAAATTGTTTGTATCCAAGCACCAGTGAAGTCCCTATGATCGATCTATATGAACAGGATGTTCAATGACTTAAAACAAGAATAATCAGTCAGACACCATGACCATTAGGTAGTCAGCCCTACCTATGCGCTCCACACCGAAAAATCCCGACATGACGTCGGGATTTTTTATTGTCATTTGAATAATAATTCAATTAAGCATAAAATATAGATTGTAATCTATATTATGGTTGTAATATGTGGACAGTCATTACAACGGATCTGTTTAACGAATGGCTTGCACAGCAAGATCAATCTACACAAGAGAAAGTACTCGCAGCGTTGGTCGTTCTACAGCAACAGGGACCAAGTTTAGGTCGTCCTTTAGTAGATACCGTCTATGACTCCAAATTTACCAATATGAAAGAGCTACGTGTTCAGCATCGAGGTAAACCACTGAGAGCCTTTTTCGCGTTTGATCCTTTACGACAAGCTATTGTGCTGTGTATCGGTGATAAAGGCGGTAAAAAGCGTTTTTATAAAGAGATGTTAGATATTGCCGATCAGCAATACGAAATTCATCTTTCAACTTTAGGAGATCAATCTAATGGCTAAGACCCTACAAGAATTATTGGCTAATCGCTCTCCAGAGAGTCAAGCTCGTATTCAACAAATGGCGGATGAATTATTGTTGGAAACTCAGCTTCACCTTATTCGTGAAGAGTTAGAGATTTCTCAAAAAGAATTGGCTGCAACCCTTGGAATCAAACAGCC
>NZ_KB849430.1:0-1655 GCF_000368405.1 Acinetobacter sp. NIPH 817 | reverse complement strand
AAAAGAAATTATCAAAGTTCTGTTGCTTTAGCCTGTATATTTTTATGGCTACCTTTATAGGGTTAATTATGAACAGTAAGTATCAACAGACCCTAGTTTTTGATGAAGAAAATTGAAAAATAAAAACAGGTGATTTGATCTGTCTTGATTAAAGAATAAAAAGCGCCTAGAAGGCACTTTTTATTCTTTAAGTAAATTTACGGCGTTAGAATGACTTTACGACAGTCTTCTTCCTTTTTATCAAAAATACGGTAACCTTCCGCAGCATCTTCCAGTTTCATGCGATGGGTAATAATCACATCCGGAGACAGATCTCCATTTTCGATATGTTCGAGTAACTGCGGCAAGTATTTATGCACATGGGTTTGTCCCATTTTAAAAGTTAAACCTTTGTCAAAGGCATCACCAAACAGAAAGCCATGAATTGGACCGGCATAAACCCCAGGTACACTCACCACACCGCCGCGTCGGACTGCTGCAATACATTGTCTTAGTGCTGAACCACTCGAACCTTCTAATTTCAGGTTGGTCATTACTGTTTCCAGAACACTCCCTTTGGCTTCGAAACCAACGGCATCAATAACTGCATCAACACCACGATAACCTGCTGTATTTTGAATAATAAATTCAGCTGCATCGACTTCATCAAAGTTGACCGGAATGACCCCATAGGTTTGATGAGCAAATCGCAAGCGATAAGGGTGATGGTCGACCATGAAGATCTGTTCGGCACCGAGCATCCGTGCACAAGCTGCAGATAACAGACCGACTGGACCAGCACCATAAATTGCCACTGTAGAACCACGGGTGACTTGAGCATTGGTTACTGCCTGCCAGGCTGTTGGCAGAATATCGGTCAGGAATAATACTTTTTCATCAGGCAAGGAGCCGGGAACCTTAAACGGTCCGACATTGCCTTTGGGAATCCGCACATATTCAGCCTGACCACCCGGAACACCACCATACAGGTGGCTAAAGCCAAACAAGGCCGCTCCTGGTGGAATCTGTTTTTTATTGAGAATTGCACCACGACCCGTATTGGTATTTTCACAGGCAGCCATCAGTTCATGTTCACAGAAAAAACAGTGACCGCATGCAATGACAAAGGGAATGATCACCCGGTCACCTTTTTTGACTTCTGTCACTGCAGGGCCGACTTCTTCTACAACTCCCATAAATTCATGGCCGAAAATATCACCGTCTTCAGTGGCGGGGATTTTACCCCGGTATAGATGTAGGTCTGAGCCACAGATGGCAGTGGCTGTCACCCTTAAAATAACGTCATCTGGTTCCTGAATCACTGGATCTGGAACAGATTCAACTCGTACATCCCGAGCACCATGATAGGTAAGAGCACGCATGCGGATTTCCTCTCTAGTTCAACATAAATAGTCTCAAATAAGGCTGCTGATTATTAAAAAGCCTTTTTATTAGAGCCTTATAACCTGACCTAGAGCTGTAAATTAATGTATGAAATAAGGAAGCCGAGTGTTTAAAAAATAAACTTATATAGTACTTGCGTAATTCACTACAAAATATGTCAAAAATCGAGTAAATGATTAGGGTCTGTTGATACTTACTGTTCATAATTAACCCTATAAAGGTAGCCATAAAAATATACAGGCTAAAGCAACAGAACTTTGATAATTTCTTTT
>NZ_KB849429.1:0-2352 GCF_000368405.1 Acinetobacter sp. NIPH 817 | reverse complement strand
TTTTTTTTTAAGATTTTCCAATGAAAAATATTTGTAGGACTATTATTTCTCTATATATCCTTACTTTGTTTTTAAATTTTATTGGCTGTACGTCAGTACCTGTTAAATCTACTCCATCATCTTTATCTATTCCTGTGATAACTGAAACTGATAAAAAAGATTCGATAGATATTTTGATTGAAGGAATTGATAGTAAACCTGTAATTCCAACTGAAAAAATGGTGGGTTACGTTAATGTTGATGTACTAGAAGTTTTCCCTACTCCTAAAAAAACTATAGCAATTAACCATATCTTAAGAGGGCAAAAAGTATTTATTTTTAATACTAATGTAGATTGGGCTAATATTTCTGCAGATGAAACTTACGAATATTGGATAGATTTAAAATATATTTGCTTTATCCAAAATTGCTGGGTAAATAGTAATATTCCTAGAAATATAAATAACTTAGATCGAAATAATAAGACGTATCAGCAAAAAAATATTGTTAAATCAAATGTGTATTCCTCTACATCTTATAGTGGAAATGGATACATAAATACAAAAGGAAATTATGTACCAAGCCCTAGAAAATCTAATAAGCAACCAAAGGGGGCAACTGCTAAATGTAGAGATGGATCTTGGTCTTTCAGCCAAAGTCGAAGAGGAACGTGTTCTGGACATGGGGGAGTTAGTAGTTGGCTATAAGTAATCTTTCCACAGTTAATTTATAAAATCTCTCATCTTTCTAAATTCGCATAAGAGTTTTTTATGTTAAATGATTATTCATACTTAGTATGAAAAAACTATCTAAATTTCAGATTTTTAGATATTTTTTATAAGATTTTAAGTTAGAATATTTCTTTAAAATTATCATTATAGAGGAGATATATATAATAGATGTTAAATTTTCAACCAGCACCTGGTTCTATCGTTATGTGTGATTTTTCAACAGGATTTATCGTACCTGAAATGGTAAAAAAACGTCCTGCTGTGGTTGTGCGTAAAAGTAAAACAAATCCTAAGTTAGTGACTATTGTTCCGATTAGTCAAACAGAACCTGATGAAATTACTGATGTACATGTAGAAATTATAAGCCCACTTAATAAAGAAAAAGCTTGGGTTAAATGTGACATGATTACTACTGTCTCTATTGATCGTCTAGATCGCTTTCGTGTAAGGAAAGCAAATACAACTACTTGGGAAACAAAACCTTTAGAAGATTATAAGTTTCAACTAGTTAAGAAAGGTGTTGCTAATTACCTAGGAATTAGTGATAATACAAGTGTACCCGAAAGGGGCTTGGAAGACTCTATAGCATAGCTATGAGCCAGTATTTACATTAGCGATGACAAGCTCGTTAATACTGCATTTAAGGACATCTATTGATGTCCTTTGTCATTTCTTACGTACTGCATTTTTAGGAAATGCACTATCTTCCCAGCTTGGATCATAGACATGTAATGTAGGAATAAATTTCCAAATTCTTAATTTATGATTATAACGAGCCACAGTCACCCCACCTGTTCCAGTAGTTTCAAACCAGTTAAATGCTTTAGATCCTCGGTGAGTTGCATCAATTCTTTTCAATAATTCATATACATTCTTACTGAAAGCAGCTTTCATTAATTGATTCTTTGTTCTTCTCTTTTTTCCAGGCAATAGATCCCAAGATATTTTATTTCCATGATATCCAGCTGCCCCCATGAGTAGATCACAGATTTGTAACGCACAAGACTTCTTACTATCTATAAACTCTACTTTTATTTTAACGTTAGAGAAAACCAAGCTTTTGAGGTATTCAGTTAGTTGATGTCTATGGTAATGACTAGAGTGAGTGTCTAATTTTAATGTGATATATGTATTTTTAGTAGCATGCTCAAAGCCAAAACAATGCTTTAAGAATTGATAATAAATTTTAAATTGTGTCTCTATTTCAGAACAAGGTGTACCTGTATAACGGTAAGCTCTGTCCATAAACATTTGACGATATTTTGTTTCTGTCGTTGTATTAATAAAATTTTCAACTACTTGAAGTAAATCATTATAAAAATTAATATTTTGTACAGAAATTCTACTCCACTTTATTTCCTTAGAAGAATAGTTGTGCTGTTTTTTTAAACTTTTGATTTGTTTATCTAACACTTTGAAATGATTTTCCGTTGAGATAAGTCCACCAAAAATACAATGATACCGATAGAGTGGATTACTTTGAGTCCATGCTTCATCTGCATAAATAACATATTTCAACTTCAAATCATCCTGAAATTCTAGAATCAATATAGGCAAGAGTTTAAAGGATTTATTGCATTTTAGGGGATCATATAAATTATTAATTTCGCTAAAATTAACATAATACACCTTATACGAAATG
>NZ_KB849428.1:0-4344 GCF_000368405.1 Acinetobacter sp. NIPH 817 | reverse complement strand
AAACTCTTAGGCTTGTATGTTTTTACATCATACCTAAAAGAAAACTCTAAAATTAGAGTATATTTTTAGTCCTATTTAACATAAAAACTCTTATGTAAAGTAACCTGAATACAGCGATGCCTCATTGGGACGCGTTGAGATAAGCCCCTTTTAGATAACCTTAGCAACTCGATAGACAGTTGCAACTCCACAATTCACTGCTTTTGCAATTTCTTCCTTAGTCATATTGCCAGCCACCAGCAGTTCTTTTATTCGTTTATGTTTAGCCTCATTAGCCTTCTTACCTGTTGGCTTGTAACCTGAACGCGCTAGGCCCTGCTTAATACGTTCTATACGTTTCTCATTGTCCAGGCGAGCCATTGTTGCCAGGAGATCAATCAACATATTATTGATGAGTTCCAGAATTGAATGAGTAATGCTGTCACTGGCTTGAATCATTTGGTAGGTAGTAGGAAGATCTGCTACGACTAAACGAAGTCCCTTTTCCTGGATCCTGCGCTTCAGCTCTTGAAAATCTCGTTGGGTTAGGCGTGATAAGCGGTCAATACTTTCAACTAACAAGGTGTCACCCTGATTTGCTTCTGACAGTAGCTTATTCAATTCAGGTCGGTCTAACTTCGTACCACTATAGTTTTCCACGTACACAATGGTTTCGCCCAAATTCAAGTTTTGGTTTAGATCCTGAAGAATCTGCAAAGCCCTTTTTGCATCTTGATCTTTAGTTGAAGCTCGTAGATAAATACGTGTATTCATTTCTATCATTTAGTCTTAATTCGATTAGGTTAATGATAATACTATCATTTAATTATTTTACTAAGTTTAATGATAGGTATTATATGCGATTTGGCTCGTTATCATTCAGCTATAGTCTTTTGATAAAAAAAGCATGACTAAAAGCCATGCCTTGGGAATTCGTATAAGGTGTATTATGTTAATTTTAGAAATATTAAATAAATAGTTAATTGGAGTTATAGCCAAATCTTCTTGTTAATAACGTATTTTTCCACCAACTCTCTCGACTCAATATAACTTTATCGTCTGTTTTAGCTTTAAAAATATCAAGAATTGAATAATAAAAGTTATTTTCAATATGCTCTAACGGCAATTGCTGTAATTGAACATTTCCCCCATGACGACTTTGTGCATAGTTTTGCCATCTATTAAGAAGCATATTTTCAGCATAAGCTGAACCAACATACTTTTTCCCATTAGAAATATCTGTAATTAAATAAACTGCCTTTTGATTCTGTAATGCAGTCTTCCAAGAGTCTGTTCTAATTACTCTGGTAAGTTCTTTCCACGATAGATGAACGTTTTCATAGCCAGGAAATTTATCTAGGGAGCCTTTAGGCAATATTTCAATAACTTGTTTATCAGAGGTATAGTGCTGATGCCAAGATAGAGTAGCTCTCCCCCAGTCAACTACCACTCTGAACTTAAGCTCACTAAATTGTGGCATCTCTTCTAGTTCATATTCATAAAGATTATTTTCACTATATTTTTCATTTACGACCTTGAATACTCCCCAAAATAAAGATTTTTGTCCTTCTGTACCCAAAAAAGATATTATGTAATCAATATTTTTAAATACACTTTTACTTTGTATTCTCTGGTATTCCTCTAGCTCAGCAATATTCAAGAATACATTATCAAAAAGTTCTGAAAATTCTCCATTGCTCTTGTGACGTACATATTTAATTTTAGAAGTTTCATTCAGCGGATTATTCTTTATAAGTGACATTAAGCCTTTAAAAGTCAGTCCAATTTCCTGATCTAGCATATAAATAATTTCTTATGTTTCATAAAAAATGTAGTTTAAACAGAAGAATTTTTTACAGCTATAAGAACTTATAAAATAGATGTAATCTCCTCGATTTAACATAATGGCTGTTATACAAAATTCAGATATATCTAATACTCGTAACTTAAAGTTAGAAATTATTTTATATTACTTAATACCCTCCCATTTAACATAATGGCTGTTATACAAAATTCAGATATATCTAATACTCGTAACTTAAAGTTAGAAATTATTTTATATTACTTAATACCCTCCCATTTAACATAATGGCTGTTATATGAAATTCAGTGCCTCAGGCCTAAAGAACCAAGTTTATGTCTTGCAAAAACGTATCCTATAGGATACATTTTGCTTATGTACTCAATATATACCACAGAAGCCTTTGATGATTGGTTTACCAAGTTAAAAGATCAACAGGCAAAAAGACGCATACAAGTCCGAATTGATCGGGTTGAAGATGGGAACTTTGGAGATACTGAACCAGTCGGTGAAGGTGTTTCTGAGTTACGTTTCTTCTTTGGACCTGGCTATAGGATTTATTACTGCAAGCAAGGGCAAAGGGTCGTTATTCTCTTAGCAGGCGGAGATAAGTCTACGCAAAGTAAAGATATAAAACTTGCCCTACAATTAGCACAAGATTTAGAGGAGGAGCTGTAAATGGCTATCAAACTTCGTAAATGGGATAGTGCTGAGCATCTTAAAACAGAAGAAGATATGCAAGCTTACCTACAAGCCTGTATCGATGAATCTAATGGTGATGCTGCATTCATTGCTAAAGCTTTAGGTAACATTGCTAAAGCTAAAGGAATGGCTCAATTATCACGAGATACAGGTCTAGGCCGAGAAAGTCTTTACAAAGCACTTTCTGGTGATGTTAACCCTAGTTTTGATACTGTGATTAAAGTTGTAAAAGCACTGAATTTACGCTTAGCAATTTAAAAAAAGTTATTTAAAAATGGAGCTTTAAGCTCCATTTTTAAATTTCATATAAGGTGTATTATGTTAATTTTAGGAAATATAAATAATTCTTTAAAATTATTTCTTCTTTTTTGCTAAATCAAAAATTTCATTCAGACTCTCTCCAGCAACATCATACAATCCCATAAATTTACTAAGACTATCGGACAATTCTTTTTCTGAAGGAGGCTCTTGTTGACCAAAATTTTTATCTTTATCAAACCACATATCTAACTCTCTATTCTTTAACTTATCTCGCATTTCATCACTTAACTTACTCAACTGTTGATTGCCGGTTTGTTTTGCAAAATCGGCAATAAAGCTATAGCTAAACTCACGCCAAGGAGCTAGATATTGTCTTTTCATTAGCATTAAAGACATATGGGCAATAGCTGCTTTACAAGAGATTAAATATTCATCTTGACATGGTAACGTAATAATTTCTTTATATATTTCAGTTACATCTATCCAATCTGAATTACTGGAAATTGAATCAAAAAATTGGTCAAAATCACAAGGAAAGACTTTTCTTTCTAAATGATCAGCAATCCTAATATCTAAACTTTCAAAAAACTTACTTGCAAGCTCAGAACAAAAAGAACTTTCCGTATTATTTATATCAGCACCTTCTTCAGGTACTTCTAGAAATTTTATATTATATTTTTGATTAAAAAACTTCAAAGAAGATCTCAATAAATTATTTTCATCTATATCAGCTAAACTCTTATTTCGTAAGACTCTCCATGTTGTTTCACAATCATTTAGCTCTTCTAATAAAGGCGAGAAGTGAACTCCTTTTACTGTCGTAGCGTGAATAATAACTCCATCCCCTATATGTATCATCACATGGCTACTTTGGGCTTTTTTATAATAAAGTTTTTGAGCGTTAACCAGCCATTTCGATGGTTTTTTTGAGCCTGTGACTAAAATTATATCTCCTATATTTAGTTGGCTATGAATTGCTAAATACTGCTGCTGAACTTTACTTTCCACAAAAATTTCCTTTTTAAGAATTTGCTCCAATATACTGCTATTACGGTAAATATCTACTGATTTGAAGTCCATTTAACATAATAGAGCTTATACGAAATGCTTTTTAAAATATCCTTGTTTTTCATATGGTTAAAAAATTTTGACCAACCTGAAAAACAACAAAAAACCGCCTTGGAAACAAGTCGGTTTCTTTTTAAGCAAAACTGTAACTTTTAGCCAATAAAATTGATCAAAAAACATTCATTTTTACATTTTTTCCTGATTTCTCAAGGGTCACAGTTCAGAAATAATCCCCAATTTCTGCGGACAACTCTTGGGATAAAACAGGCCAACTTTGTAAGCTAAAACTTACACAGATTTAAGGTTTTTGCGGATTGGTAATCAAAGGCATTAGCCCTATTATGAATACATAAGGGAACTGGATGTTTCCAGAAAATAAGAATAAGAAAATAGCGCAAGGAATGGGCAGCACGAGATCAGTAAGACGAGCACCCCGATATGAAAAAGCCCGACAGGATGTCGGGCTTTTTTATTGTCTATTAAAATAATGTTTGACAAAAAAAACTAATTATCAATTAATTGGTTTTTTTTTT
>NZ_KB849427.1:0-2800 GCF_000368405.1 Acinetobacter sp. NIPH 817 | reverse complement strand
GATTTTAAGTGATTTGCTTTGGACTAAAAAAACAATGTGACCATGACAATTAAGATCGTGGACCAAATACAAAAGATCATGAAAGGGTTTTATGAGAAGAAGGGGGAACAAAATAATAAAGGTGGTTATTCTGAAGCGAACCAAACTAAAGCTGAAGTAGAACTTGAGATTAAAAAACTTGAACTTCAGAAGTTACAACGTGAGGTAAATCCACCTGAAGAGGATTACAAGCTTGTGCTGAATCCTGATGAGGAGATACCAAATGAGCCAATGCTTTAATCCTCCAGAAGGTTCAGTTCAATTAACGCCTAAGCAAGCCAATATTTATTTGTGGGGCTGGCAAAAAGAAGCCCGATTACGTGATGCTGTTTGTGGCCGACGTTTCGGTAAAACATTCTTGGCCAAAGCGGAAATGCGAAGAGCCGCAAGACTAGCGGCTAAATGGAATGTTTCGGTAGAGGATGAAATCTGGTATGCAGCGCCTACCTTTAAGCAAGCAAAACGGGTTTTCTGGAAGCGACTAAAACAAGCTATTCCAGCATCTTGGCGAGCTGGTAAGCCTAATGAAACTGAATGTTCAATTACTTTAAGAAGTGGCCATATTATCCGTGTCGTTGGTCTAGATAACTATGATGACCTTCGTGGATCTGGTTTATTTTTCTTAATTATTGATGAATGGGCCGACTGTAAATGGGCTGCATGGGAAGAAGTGCTTCGCCCGATGCTTTCTACCTGTAAGTATATGGTGAACGGCGAACAGCGAGTTGGTGGCCATGTTTTAAGAATTGGTACGCCTAAAGGCTTTAACGATTGTTATGACACATTCATGGATGGTCAGCCAGGGCATGAACCAGACTGTAAAAGCTTTTCTTACACTTCATTACAAGGTGGAAATATTCCTGAGTTTGAAATCATTGTTGCTAAACGCAAAATGGATCCTAAGACATTTAGTCAGGAACATGAAGCAAGCTTTGAGAGCTATCAAGGTGTCATCTACTATTGTTTTAACCGGTTGCTAAGTGCATCAAGTGAAACAGTTAAGGTTAATGATGTTCTTCATGTGGGAATGGACTTCAACGTAACTAAAATGGCTGCTGTGGTATATGTTCGCCGTGGTGAGCATATGCATGCGGTAGATGAGTTCTTTGATCTATTCGATACTCCAGCAATGATTGAGGCTATCCAAGAGCGATATCCTAATCACGAGGTTGCAGTTTATCCCGATGCTTCAGGTGAGAATCGAAAGTCGAGTAATGCTAGTGAGACAGATCTGGCTTTATTAAGAAAGGCAGGTTTTAAAGTTCATGTGAATAGTCGAAATCCAGCAGTAAAAGACCGCATTAACTCAATGAACGGTATGCTGTGTAATACATTGGCTGAGCGCAGATTATTTGTGAATGTTGTTAAATGTCCTCACTTTACTAAATGCTTAGAGCGACAAATCTATGATGATTATGGGCAGCCAGATAAAAGTGCTGGTACATATCCAATCGCTTATTTATTCCCGATCGACAAAAAATCTGTTGGAGTTCGTAGGATTCGCGGGATGTCTTAAACAACGCACCTTTTTTGGTGCTTTTTTATTGGTGTTTTTATGGCAGTTACTGATAAACATCCGCAGTATATTGCTGCACAAAAAAGCTGGCAGATTATGCGTGACGCCGTTGCCGGCGAAGAGTAGATCAAACAGGCTCAGACAAAGTACCTAGCTAAATCGGCTGGCATGATTGAAGCAGAAAAGCAGGGTGATACTGCCGGAGAGATCTATAAAGCTTATCTAAGCCGTGCTCAGTATCCATTATGGGTTCAAGATTCGCTACGTACGATGATTGGTTTGGTTTCTAAGCTACAGCCAAATATTGTGATCGAAAGTACTTTGCTTCAAGAACTTATCGCTAATGCAACTAATGATGGATTTGGCCTTAAACAGCTCTTCATTAGAATTTGTCTTGAACTTCTAGTATTTGGTCGTTGTGGTTTGCTAGTGGATGTTGATTCCAATGGGGTTCCTTACTTTGCGCTTTATGAGGCGCTTTCAATCATTAACTGGAAGGAAAACAGCATTGGTGGGCGAAAAGATTTAAAGCTTTTGGTGCTCGTGGAGCAATTTGATAATAGTGAAGATGAATTTGGCCATAACAGGATTATTAGCTAATTTTAAGGTGTTGATATTATATGAAAAAGATTATCTTTTTAAGCTTAGTTCTTGGTTTGGTAGGGATTAATGGTTGCTCAAAGGTGGAAAAAGAGTCAAAAGAAGCTATCTTAAGCACCTTAAAAGATCCTGATTCAGCCCAATTCCAAAATATAAAAGGATATTGCGGAGAGGTAAATTCTAAGAATAGCTACGGTGGTTATTCAATTTGCAATAATTTGGGAAGCACACTGCACCCCAAATAAATTATCTTTAAAAGAGCGCAATGAGTGTGTAAAGGATGCATATAATCAGTCTCTTATAATGGATGCAAGGCTTAAAGGGGGTTCCAAGGAAAGCTTAAGGAATGAAATATTAACAGACAAAAATGCATCAAAAGCAGAAATTCAAGAAGGCTTAAGAGATATTGATCGTGCGTATAACAGTAATTTCAAAGATAAGGGTCTATAGGCAGAGGATGTTGTTGCTAAATGTGTAAAGTTGATTGATTAGTGAATTGGTAAAAAGCACCCTAGGGTGCTTTTTTATTTAGACAAAACGCACTTCAACATGTTTACCAATTGCCGCAGCATATTTTTGCAATGTGGCAATAGATGGTGATGGTTTGCCTGTGATCAATGCTTTTTCTAGCCGTGAAACGGCAGG
>NZ_KB849426.1:0-1341 GCF_000368405.1 Acinetobacter sp. NIPH 817 | reverse complement strand
ATTTACGGACTTAGGCAGACCACATACCCGAGTTGTCACTTAAATTTGAGTAGATATGAGAAGTCTTAACTTTTAAATCTTTGTGCAACAAAGCCTTAACAAACTAGAATTTATTCTTCTATTTGAAAGGATTCTTAAAATACTCTTTTAATATGGAAATAATTAATAGTGTACTGATTAAACCTAGAAATACTATAAGAACCCACAACATACAATCCAAAGAATATCAAACATTACTGATACAAAAATAATAATATTTTTTTGTCTATTAAGTAACTGAAATTTAGTTTTTTTTACAAGTTAAGTGTTTTATTAAGTTATAATTAAAAGTAAATTTTTCCCAACTAGTATAAAGTTTAAGAGTATAGGTTATTGAATTGTTTCTTATGCAAAAAAAAGTCAAGAATCTTTATTTAAGAAAAGGTGAACACTCATTTGTTCTGCAATCACAGTTCATTTTTAAAGCTAAGCAGCAAAAATGGACTAGTGAAGATATCCAAAAAATTATAGAAAAGACCTTATATCAAGATAAATATAGGGTATATGCAATTTTGAGAGAGTATTCTAGCCAGAATTACGGGTAAATTTGACTTGAAAAAGAGAAGGACTAAAGTCTTTTAGAAGGATATATCTTGGATCCTGAATAAGATTTTTATTATTAAAGGAGTAAAGTTTAGCCTCGATATAAGTTTAATCTATTATTTTTACAATAATATTGCATATATCAATACCTAATTTAACTTTAGTTCCTATCGCCAACCCTGTATGGTGTCCGTTCAGAAACACTCTATCGAGGCTAATATGTATAGTTTTTCTAGATCAATTAATTGAAACGAATCTCAAAGATGGGAATAAATACAGTAAATTATTGATTGGATATAAATTATTTTCTGATTTGATGAATGATCCTATATTTTATACAGAAGTGTCTAATTCAGCTCTGAGCGCTACGAAAAGAAAATATAAGCAACTAAAAATTAAAATCACCACACATCAATATCAGCTTCATTTTGAATAAATCAATAAAACGAAAGTTCTCAGCTCTCTCTTCGTATATGAGAAAGTCACAATTTATGGCCTTTCTCATATCTATTTAGCATAAAATCTCTTATGCGAATCTGGAAAGATTAAGTTATTTCGTAATATTTTATCCAATAAGCATTGTCGAAAATATCAGTGTAATAGCTTGACTTCTTACAATGTGAAAAATAGTCACAGCATAAATCTCTAATAATTTCAATTTCCTCTAGGCTATCAGCAGCATTGACTAAAAATATAAACTTGTCCAAGTTAACAAGTAATTTACTACTATTTTTCAAAGGTTTATTATTAGACATTGAA
>NZ_KB849425.1:0-1465 GCF_000368405.1 Acinetobacter sp. NIPH 817 | reverse complement strand
TATGCACGTGTTGACCTCGATGTAGATGCTACTTATCAAGGTTATACAGTTTCAGCTAGCGAAGATGATTCCGGTTTAATCATTCAGGCTGGGGCTGGCTATAACTTCACTCCAAACTTGGCTGCAGAAGTAGCTTACACACACGTTAATGCGTTTGATGGCTTTAATGGTGTAAATGCTCAATTAAAATATAACTTCTAATTTGTTGAGTAAAAGAGCGAGGAGAAAATCCTCGCTTTTTTTGGAAATTTGTACAACAGCCATTATGTTAAATGAAAGAAGTAGTGAATTTATTCTGTCTTATCAGTAGGAAGGTATAAAAAAAGACCAATAAGTTTTTACACTTATTGGCCTTTTCCTTTATTCGTAATTAGTGTTTAGGTGGCAATTTATGCTCTGGATGATGCTTCTTCATGTCATGTTTTGAAGAGGCTTTATGATGGGGATCTCTTTTCATATCATGTTTTGGTGGCTGTGGTTTTTTATCAATATGGTGCTGAGCTGGTGGCTGTTTATGATCCTGTACTGGAGCAGCCATCGTAGTCATTGTGAATGAGGTTGCCATTAAACCAACGAGTAAACCAGAGATAATCTTTTTCATTTCTAAACTCTAAACCTGAGAACTTATTTGATAAGAGGATATTAGGACTGCTTTATGGAGATTAGATGGATAATAATGTGAGATTTAAGTAAATTATTTTCCTCATTAAAACATGATGATTCAACTATATGTTTTTATTATATTTGAGTGAAATCACAGCCTATTTAAAGACCAAATAAATGGTTATTTTGCATTCTAAGTGTTTGTTTTATATTCTAAATTAATCCTTATTTCCTTCTTAACTTTAACAAAAGAATTACATTAAATAATTATTTAAACTTGGTTTCTCATGTTTAATGAAATTATCAATTAAAAGACAAAATGATTAGGTGTGGTATGAATACATTAATTAAAGCAATTGTTTTATCAGTATCAGCTTCTGTTATGGGAGCTTCTGCTTTTGCCGCTCCACAAGAAAATCATAATCAGCCTAAACACGTTAATCAGCATAAAAAACAAGTTGACCAACATAAGAAACAGCCTGTAGTTCAAAAAGCTCAAGCTCAGAAGCATACTGTAAAACCTTCACGTGATTGGAAGGCTGGACAAGTTATTCCTTCTCAATACCGCAAAGGTCACTCAGTAGACCATAAAAAGTATAGCAACCTGACTAAACCAGCTAAGAACCAGCAATGGGTGAAAGTAAATAATGATTATGTGCTGATCAATACAGTGAATCACAAAATCATTAAAACTATCAAAGGTTAATATCTCTGATAGAGAAAAATTCTCTAGAAGGCTTTAAATACTTTCTTGAAAAAAAACGCAGATCTTGAGATCTGCATTTTTCTTTTCTAATTATCAATCTTTTCTAAAATTAACATAATACGCGTTATATATAATTCAAAAAATGATACTATTTTT
>NZ_KB849424.1:0-30331 GCF_000368405.1 Acinetobacter sp. NIPH 817 | reverse complement strand
TCACCAGCAAGCTAGGTCGGCTATATTACTCTTAATCTCTTAAAAGTCAACAGGTAATTTCGATATTTTTAAAACTTATTCTCAAAACCAACTTCTCATCAAATTCATCACTTAAAGCAACCAATCTAATTCCAAGTAACTGTTTTTCAACAAGTTCTTATCTGCATCACCGCCGATGGATGTGCATTATAGACCATTAAAAACCTTTGGCAACCCCTTTTTTAATTTAACATTACTACATGTTCGTTTTTTAGCCTTTTTGGTCAACTTTAGATGAGATATTAAACTTTTTTTACTTTATCAACTTCATGTAGAATAGATTATTCGTGCAATAGTTTGGCATTAACTCACCATGTGGCAGTTCGCTAAAAAAGTATTTGTTTGCATACTTGTAGTGTTTGCTACGAGTGGGCCGTGTTATGCCAATTCAAAACATAACTTCTATGTGCTTACTTTATCTATTCTAAGCTACAGTAAGTGGGAGAATGTAAATACTCCTACTCTTTGTATTATTGATAATCCCTCTATTACATCTACGTTTCAATCTTATATCCAGCAAATGTCTTATAATTATCGTGTTCAAACTGTAAACGCGAAAGATTTTGCTCGGTCACATTGTCAGGCTGTTTATTTTTCTACGACTTCGCCCCAACAACAACAAAGCCTTATTCAGAACTATCCTTACCGTTCGTTACTTTCTTTAAGCATTAATAATCCAGAGTGCGAAATTGGAAGTATTTTTTGTTTATATAATCAAAATAATTACACTACCTTTAAAGTTAATTTAGATGCTTTAAGTCACTCCAAAGTTCATATTGATCCGAGAGTATTGCTCTTGGCTAAGAATGCGGAGTAAGGATTATGATATCAAAGTTGTATCAGTCCACTTCATTGCATGCATTATTTAGAAAATCTCAATTTACTATTTTTGCAATTACTTTCTTTATCTGCTCTTTTACGTTTGTATCGATTTCTGTTTTTACAATGGAAACTTACGCCAAACAAAATTTGCAATTGCTTAGCCATACGCTACTAGAGCGGATTCAGCCTGCAGTTGTATTTAATGACAAAATTACGATTGAGCAAATTTTGAATGAATATACGAATGACCATTCAATTCGTACTATTCATATTTATGATTCAGAACATCATTTAATTGCACAAAGCTTTAAATTATCAAGTCAGACTTCAATTTTAGAGGGCTGGTTTGATCATTGGTTTCTGAATGAACCCGTTCATCTTACAATTTATCACCACGAGCAAAATGTAGGTGAACTCACGCTTTTTGGTAGTTCCGAAAAAATATTGCAGTTCCTCAAAATGATTATGGTAGGGCTGGCAATTGCGATGTTGTTTATTGTTTGCGCTTTGTGGTGGTCAGTAAATTTAACTTATCGTCAAATTATGCAGGCTATTTATCCACTTACGAATATTGCTCAAATTGTAAGTGAACAAAAAGCTTATAATCTTCGTTTTCCCTATAATCGAATTAAAGAATTTCAAGATTTAAATACCGTTTTTAATGAGTTACTTGAAGAAATTCAGATATGGGATAACCAGCTACAAAAGGAAAATCGTAAATTATCCTTTCAGGCTCACCATGATCAACTCACTTTATTGCCTAATAGACATTATTTTTATCAGATTCTCTTAGACATGTTTGAAGATAAGGGTTTTGATAACAAGTCTGCATTATTATTTATAGATAACAATAACTTCAAAGCAATTAATGATCAGTTTGGCCATTTAGCTGGAGATGAAGTTTTAAAAGAAATGGCGAATCGTCTGCAAACTCGTCTACGTCATCAAGATTTTATTGCACGATTAGGCGGCGACGAATTTGCTGTCATTTTGCATTCCATTAGTCATGCTGATCATTTAATATCTATTGCTGAAAATTTACTCGAAAGCTGTAAAGAACCTTTGCATCTGAATGGTCAAACGATTTACTTCAGTTTTAGTGTAGGTATTGCTTTATCACAATTTGCATCTAGCCCCGAAGATTTCATTATGCAAGCAGACCAAGCAATGTATAAGGCTAAAACTTCGGATGAACACTGGTTTATCTATAAACCTGAAAATTAAATTTAGGCTAATCTATGAATACAAGATCTCTAAAACTCTCCTTTATTGCATTGTTATGCATTACTCTTGCAGGGTGCCTGAGTTTTGGTCCATTAAAATATCGTCAGGTAAAATTGCTCAAAAAAGAAGGTTTCGTTCTTACTGATGAAGGATGGACTTTAGGTTTACCAGAACGTTTGTTATTTGACTTTAATAATGCAGAGTTAAAACAAAGTCATGAGGCAGAGTTAGTACGTCTAGCAAATCAATTGAATAAATATGACCTAAATAAATTAAAAATTGTAGGTCATACTGATGATGTTGGCGATGCTGCTTATAATCAAAAGCTGTCTGAAGAGCGTGCGCAAAGTGTAGCAAACCTTTTCTTAGCTCGTGGATTTAAGAAAGAAAATATCTACGTGATTGGTCGTGGTTCAACGCAACCTTATGTTCCAAATACAACCAATGAAAATCGTGCGATTAACAGACGTGTTGCTATTGTTGTTATTCCATAAGTAAGTTTAATTCATAAAAAAAGCCAATCCTCTGTGATTGGCTTTTTTATTTTAAACTAACTCAATAATATCAATGGTTGGCGGCACTCTAAAACGTAAAGGAATTCCGACCATTCCTGTGCCAACGGTAACAAAGACATCTGCATGTTCGTGAGAGTAAAATCCACGTTTGTGACCTAAAATTGATACTTTTTTCATAATATAGTTAGTCAGCCATGGGAGCTCCACCTGCCCTCCATGTGTGTGTCCTGATAACATTAATGGACGATTCGGTAATTTAGGCACCATATCGACCGTATCTGGATTATGAGACAAAATTAACCAAGGTTTGTCTTGGGGTAAATCTGGCATGGAACGCATATCGGTTTTTCCAGCCCAAAGATCACCAATACCAATCAGACGAAACTCTTCAAAATCAACGATCTTTCCTTCGATATCAACAACTTCATTATAAAATAAAGCATCTTTTAATAATTGTTGAATCGGTGGGCCAGGATATTGCTCATCATGATTTCCAGGAACAGAGTAAACAGGCGCCTGAATTTCTTTTAAAACACTTAACTCTTCAATTAGTCTATCTTCTGGTTCATATGTCCAGTCACCAGCGACTACGACTAAATCAGGTTGCTGCTCATTTAATTTTCTAACTATCGTTTTAAGCTGACGTTCATGTCCTGAAAATAAACCAATATGTAAATCTGCAATTAGGGCTACTTTGACTGGCTTATTAAAACTACGATCTGGATTTAAGCGATATTGATGAGTATCGACACGGACTAGATGAGGCTCAATAAATCGGGCATAAATTAAAACACCACTTAAGAAAAAGATAAAAATACCTTGATGAATTGAGTAGTAACCAATCCAAGCAGCATATAAATTAAAAAACCAGAGAGGAATAAGTAGATAAGAGAGATAAAATGCGAGTAAATGCACAAAAGCTTTAAATGGATGAATCGTCTCGGTCCGAGATTGATGAATCCAAGCCTCAGAAATTCCCCATAGAGCAAGTATTGAAAAAATAAAGTAAAAACAAAAAATAATTGAATTTGGATTCCACATTACGACTCTCGACTTATCTTCTATTGATTGCTAGTAATCAAATTCAATATTTATCTTTCAATATGCACGAATTATACTCTAGCTCACGTTATCGTATGTACTGATTATGGCACAATCCTCTCATTCCAAACAGCTTCAAACGAATCAACAAGCTAGAAGCTTTTTGATAAAAGCCTCTATAGTCCTATGTTCTAGTTTTGCTGTGGGTTTGACAGGATGTAGTACTCTGCCAAAACATGGTGTTGAGCCATTAGAATATGCAAATGATATCGATACATCAGAGACTTCACTTGCTCAAATTATTACTCCCTTACGTCAGCAAAACCCAAAGCTAACGGGTTACCACGTCTTAAATGATCCATTGGAGGCTCTAGCAGCCCGCCTAAGATTAATTGATAAAGCTGAAAAGACTTTAGATTTACAATATTACATTTGGGATAATGACAAAGTTGGAGCTTTAGCTTTACATGCCATTATTCGAGCAGCTGATCGCGGGGTAAAAGTCCGACTTCTTATTGATGACAATAATGCAAAAAAAATGGAAGGGATTTTACTCGCCCTTTCTCAGCACAAAAATATTGAAGTTAAGCTTTTTAACCCCTACCGTTTCCGCAAATATCGTGCGATGGATATGGTGCTTGATTTAAAACGTATCAATCGTCGCATGCACAATAAAAGTTTTATTGCCGACAATGAGGTTGCTCTTATTGGCGGACGTAACATGACCAATCAATATTATAATGTAAGCGATAGCTATCAATTTTCTGATGTTGACGTAATGTTGGTCGGTGCTGCTGTTGATGACATTGTGAATTCTTTTGATGACTACTGGAATCATGAATACGCCTATTCAGTTCAAAGTATTGTAAGTCCAGAGCAGCACCGTTTACGCTATGAAGGATTAAAAGAGCAACTCGAAGCTCACTACCAACAAGCAACTGTTCAAAACTTTTTAAATTTAACTGCAAAATCACATGCATTTGATAAATGGTTAAATCACAATATTCAATTCGACTGGGTTAAAGCAGAAGTCGTAAAAGACTCGCCTGATAAAATTAAATCGAAGGCAAAAAAAGAAGAGCACTTAAATTTCCAGTTAATTAACCATCTGGAAAAACCAGAAAGTAATGTAGATTTAATTTCAGCTTATTTTATTCCTGAAAAACAAGGCGCTAAAATTTTAAGCACGCTTGCTAAAGAAGGTGTGGAAGTACGCGTTCTAACTAACTCGTTTAAAGCAAATGATGTTGCTGTTGTACATGCATTTTATGGAAAGTACCGTAAAGAACTGCTTAAAAACGGCGTACAACTTTATGAGTTTTTACCTACACCAGATAAAAGAGATTTAAATAAAAATACAGATGAGCTTGCCACTAAAGCAAAAGTAAACATGAAAGGGTTAAGCCGCTCAAGCTTACATACTAAACTGATGGCATTAGATGAACAGGTTTTTATTGGCTCATTTAATTTTGATCCACGCTCAGCTTATTTAAATACTGAAATTGGCGTAATTTTAGATAGCCCGTCATTGGCTAAGACAATTCACCATACAATGGACGAAAATTTAAATAAATATGCTTATAAGTTAAAGCTCGACGCTAACAATCATATTTATTGGCAGCAAGAAACGCCTAATGGCCCTTTAATTTATAAACAAGAACCCGAGATGAAGTGGTGGCAAAAAGCAGGCATGAAATTTCTTTCATGGCTGCCACTTGAAGGCTTTATGTAATTAATTTTTTGGCTTAAGTACTTTTTGATGTAGTTGAGCCAAACCTTCTACCATTTTTTCTTGAACTTCACGCGTTAAACTCTTCACATCATGCCCTTCCACTGAAATTGGAGGTAAAGTTAATAGATGAGCAGTTACTTTTGGCATTTCAAGTACGCGTTGAATATGTTCAGCAAATGACATGTCGCCAATGAATGGCGCAACTGTATCTAATTGTCCATGACGGTTTACATAACAAATTAAACATACCTGTACTGGGCGTTGAGCCTCAATGGCAGCACCGAGCAAACGACCATGTACTTTCTTAACGGAATGTCCATCTGTAGTGGTCGCTTCAGGAAAAAACAGTACAGGAATATTTTGTTTTAAGAATTCGGTAATCTGCTCACGAATTTTAACGGAATCACCAGATCCACGCTTAATAAATAAAGTGCCGCCACCTTTAGCTAGATTGCCTAAAATAGGCCAATTTTCAATTTCAGCTTTAGCAAGAAAGAAAACACGAGCTCCTGAACCTAAAACAGCAACATCGAGCCAAGAAATATGATTACTTACCCATAAAGCAGGTTCTCTAGGAATTGTTCCGTGTACTTCTACATCTAAGTTGAAAACCTGACATAAACGGCGGCAAAAATATTGAACATAGCGTGTATTGACCAGATTATTAGGATCTTTATAAAGGCCGTGTCGATAAACTAAATAAAAACCTTCACTAATTGCAGCGGTAGCCGAAGTGACTTTTTTTCCGTACAAACCTATTTTTGATAATTTCTTTAACGTTGAATTAACTATACTTTGCGTTTGAGCCATAAAATTTCACTAACGATCAATCATTGTTATACCCATCTCGAGCATTCTATACGTTTCAGAATAAACTTGCATTGATGATAGAGAATGGGAAAAAAATAAATTCAGACACCTCTAACAGCATTTAACTAATCTAAAGGATAAGAACAAACGCTTTCCCCTTTTGCATAAGTTTCATCTAGAATAAAGTTTTCCCATTTTCAGGATTTACAACCACGTGGAATATGTTGATCGGCATCAAGGCGGTGAACGCACAATTTTAGTGAGTGTTTCAGTACAATTATTAGATGATCTGGATGCCGAAGAGTTTGCTCTACTTGCACAGTCTGCTGGTGCAGATATCCTTGAACATATTAAGGTTCAGCGAAATAAACCCAATCCTAAATTTTTTATTGGTTCAGGAAAAGTCGAAGAAATTGCAGAGCGAGTTCAGGAACTAGAAGCAAGTCTGGTGATTTTTGACCATGCTTTGTCACCCGCTCAAGAACGAAATTTAGAAAGAATATTAAAATGCCGAGTCATTGATCGTACAGGATTAATTTTAGATATTTTTGCCCTGCGTGCCCGTACGCATGAAGGTAAATTACAAGTGGAACTTGCACAGCTTAAACATTTATCTACCCGTCTTATTCGTGGTTGGTCAGCCGACTTTGAACAACAAAAAGGTGGTATTGGCTTACGTGGTCCCGGTGAAACACAACTAGAAACAGATCGTCGTCTCATTCGTGTACGTATTGCTCAATTAAAAGATAAATTAGAAAAGGTACATCAAACCCGTATACAAGGGCGTGCTGCAAGACAAAAGGCAGCCATTCCAACTGTGTCGTTAGTAGGCTATACCAATGCTGGCAAATCGACTCTATTTAATATTTTAGCGAAAAGTGATGTCTATGCAGCCGATCAACTGTTTGCAACACTCGACCCAACATTACGCCGTTTGGAATGGGATGGTATTGGTACTGTAGTGCTCGCAGATACGGTAGGTTTTGTACGAAACTTACAGCACGATTTAATTGAATCTTTCAAAGCAACACTTGAAGAAACCCTAGAAGCCACGCTTTTACTACATGTCATTGATAGTAATAGCCATGACATGCTTGATCAAATTGAAGCAGTTGAAAGCGTTTTAAAAGAGATTGGTGCAGATGCTCCAGTACTTCGGGTATACAACAAAATTGACCTGAGTGGTGAAGAAGCCAAAATTGTTTATGCCGAACCCCATGTACCAGATCGAGTTTATGTTTCTGCTCACGCTGGTCTTGGTTTAGAGTTACTTCAAAAAGCAGTACAAGAATGTTTAATGGGGCAAATTCAAAAGTTTTCTCTGATTCTTAAACCTGCTTATGGCAAATTTCGTACACAGCTTTATGCCTTAAATGTAATTGAGTCTGAACACTACGATGATGCAGGCTTATTACATATTGATGTACGTATTGCACCACATAAGCTGGAAAAGCTTATTCGCCAAGCAAAACTGCCCTTAGAAGAAATCTTGGGAGAACGTGCTAATCAATTTAAGCGACCATTGGAAGAGTTTGAAATCAAGGGCGAGATCAGTTAAAACTCGATAAGTAAACTTTTAGAGATAAAAAATATGGATAAGATCAAAAGTATAGACTGGACAGCATGGGTAGCAACATTACTACTCATTATTAGTTTTCGTGAAGGCTCTGTCATCGTCATGCGTGCTTTTGGTCATCCAGAATTAGGTAATCTGGTCGGGTTAATCAGCTTACTCACTGTTTTGATTATTTGGAGAAAGTTCAAAAAAATCCCACTCCGAATAGTCGATACGAATAATAAAATCATGAAAGAAAGTGGTTTTGCTTTTTTACCTGTTTGTGCTGGCTCCTTAATCATGTTGGTGCATATGGGTAAAGAAATTCCACTATTCCTTTTTGTTTTAGTGGTCAGCACCCTTATACCTTTGTGGGTCTATGCAAAAATGGCAAAACGTTGGTTATAAGGAGAATAAAATGTTTACGATTTTCTACGGTTTTTTGATCACACTTATTGGTTATCTATGTGCAAAACCTTTAAACCGACGCTTTCCACAAGTTCCACTTTTAGTTTTCGGCATGTTCATTGTCATTGCATTGCTTTCAATTTTACAAGTTCCTTATGAACAATATCGCCTTTATGTAAATGACTTATTTGGTCATCTATTAGGTTATGTCACAGTAGCCTTAGCTATTCCTTTAGCTGCAATGCGTTACGATGATCTACCAATTAAATCAGTCATTGGGATTTTACTTTTTGCAAGTATTAGCGCCGTTGCTTTGCCCATGGGTCTCGCTTACTTGTTACATATGTCTGAACCTACCATTCTTGCATTTGCAACCCGCGCGGTGACCACCCCAATCGCCTTAAATATCGCAACGTTATTGCATGCTCCTGAAACGCTGGTAACGCTTATTGTTATTTTATCTGGCGTTATTGGAGCAGCTTTTTCACCATTTTTACTTAAACATATTCATGATGAAAGAGCATCTGGATTAGCCTTAGGTTTAGCTGCACATGCCATAGGAACAGCGCAAGCTTGGCAACGCGGACCTGTTGCAGGTCGCTACGCTGCATTTGGTATGGCTTTAAACGGCGTATTTACTGCAATTTGGCTGCCAACATTAATGTTGTCACTTGGCACACCATAATTAAGAAGCCTATTAAATAAACATTGAACGGTATATCAATTCGAAATAAGATGACCTTTCAATGTTAAAAGGATTTTTAATCATGGGGAAAATTTTTATTGGAGCTCTGCTCTTACTGGGGATCAACACTGCTACATTTGCAGCAGACATTACAGGTCTTTGGCAAACAATTGATGATAAAACTGGTGCTCCCAAAGCACAGGTAGAAATACGAAAAGAAGCAAATGGGACATATGCCGGAAAGATTATCAAAGTTACACCACGCCCAGGTTATACTCCTAAAGAGATTTGTGATAACTGCCCTTCGCCGTATACCAATAAACCAATTATAGGATTGGATATTGCAACTGGCTTAAAACAAACAGATGATCTTAATTATACAGGTGGGAAAATTTTAGATCCTAATACTGGTAAAGTTTACGGGCTTAAAGCAAAACTCAGTGCAACTGGTAAACGTCTTCATATGCGTGGATATCTTGGCGTTTCAGCATTAGGCCGTAACCAAATTTGGTTACGCGTAGAATAAAAGTTAAAAATAAAAAAGCCGCTTATGCGGCTTTTTTATTACATCACTGGATTTTCAACAGCAAAGATTTCTTTGTCTTCAAGGCGATAAGCCATTAATTTTCTGCCCCAAACACAGCCACCATCAATATTCTGAATCTGATCATTAATGGTTCTGCCCTCGAGCGCAGCCCAATGACCAAAAATAATTTGATGAGTTTGTGCCGCTTTGCTCGGAAATTCAAACCAAGGTAAATAACCTTCTGGCATTGGCGCATCTAGAGCATCTTTAAAACTGAACTCTAAAGCCCCTTCTGCATTGGTTAAACGCATGCGGGTCAAATAATTAGTAATACAACGTAAACGAGCTGAACCCATTAAGTCGTCTTCCCACAAATCTGGTTTTGAACCATACATTTCTGCCAAAAAAGCGTCCAATACAGATAAGTCTTGATGTGAGAGTACTGCCTCAACTTCTTTTGCAAGCGTTGCAGTCTTTTGTGCATCCCAAATACAAGGTATACCTGCATGTGTAAGAATTGTGTGCTCGTTCGGGAATAAACATAAAGGTTGTTTACGCAACCAATCGATTAACTCATCGCCATCAATTGCATCAATAACATCCTGCGTGCGATCCTTTTCTTTAATCTCTTTTAAACCACGCGCACCAGCAACTAAAGTCAGATCATGATTACCAAGTACAGTTGCAGCTGCTCCGCGATCAGCAAGTTTTTTAACAAAACGTAAGGCACCTACTGAGTTTTCGCCACGAGCGACCAAATCACCAGCAAACCATAAAAAATCTTGGTCTGGATCAAAACGTATTTCTTTAAGTAAGGCTTTAAGAGCTTCAAAACACCCTTGTACATCGCCAATCACATAATTAAAACGTTTAGTCATTTATGCCACCATTTGATCAGCTAAAGCAACAAATTGAGCAAGTGTTAACGTTTCTGGACGAGCCATTGGATCAACGCCTGCTTTTTCAAAGCCATCTTCAGCAATCATTCCTTTTAGACTATTTCTTAGGGTTTTACGGCGTTGGGTAAATACATGAGCAACCAAACGAGCTAAAGCTTTTTCATCTTTTGCAACAATTGGTTTTTGTTCATATGGAACAAGGCGAAAAACAGCACTCGTCACTTTAGGTGGCGGATTAAATGCACCAGCTGGCACTTCAAATAAAAACGTAGGTTGGCAATAATATTGAATCATTACCGACAAGCGTCCATATTCTTTTGTGTTTGGTTCGGCAGTAATACGTTCAACCACCTCTTTTTGCAGCATAAAGTGCATGTCTTTAACTTTACTGCCAAATTCCAAGAGATGGAAAAGTAATGGAGTTGAAATGTTATAAGGTAAATTACCAACCACACGTAATGGTCGACCATCTTTTACCAGTTCGTTAAAGTCATATTTTAATGCATCAGCTTCAATAATAGTTAAACGTTCAGGATGCGGAACACGTTCTGGTAAGCCTGCCGCTAAATCACGATCTAGCTCAACCACTGTTAATGCATCACACTCTCCAATTAAAGGAGAAGTTAAAGCAGCCAAACCAGGTCCAATTTCAACAACATTTTCACCCGCACGCGGATTCACCGAGCGCACGATTTTGGCAATGACTCGCTGATCATGTAAGAAGTTTTGACCAAAACGTTTACGAGCTTTATGCCCTTCATCTTTCGGGTTTAGGGCATTAATTTGATACATATAACATTTCCAACATGAAAAATTTAGCTCGCTGCCAAAGATAACGCTAAATCGACAGCGACATTTAAACTTGAGCTTTTTGCCAAACCAGTCCCAGCCAAAGACAATGCCGTGCCATGATCGACCGAGGTTCGGATGAATGGCAAACCCAATGTAATATTGATGGCCTCACCAAACCCTTGTGATTTTAACACAGGTAAACCTTGATCATGGTACATAGCGAGTACAGCATCAGCATTTTTAAGATGCTCAGGGGTAAATAAGGTATCCGCAGGCAAACTTAGGCTCATTTTAATTCCTTGCGCTCGATAAGTTTCGAGTACCGGATTAATGGTATCAATCTCTTCACGGCCCAAATAACCATCTTCCCCCGCATGAGGATTTAAGCCACACACCAAGATGCGCGGATCAACAATCTTAAATTTAGTTTTTAAATCATGTATTAAAATATCAATGACTTGATGTAAACGCTCTTTGGTAATTGCATCGGCAACATCCCTTAAAGGCAAATGTGTAGTCGCTAAAGCAACACGCAGAGTCTTGGTTGCAAGCATCATGACAACGCGCTCAACCCCTGCAAATTCTTGATAGTATTCAGTGTGACCACTAAACAAAATGCCTGCATCATTAATGACCGATTTTTGCACTGGTGCCGTAGCTACCCCGACACTTTTGCCAGACATTGCATAATCAGCTGAACGGCGTAATTGTTCTAATACATAAGCCGCATTAGCTGAATTTAATTGGCCATCAACAACCACCGTTTCTAAAGGTACATGCTCTATATAAAGCTCACCAGAAGACGATGATTCAGCTTGTCCCGTATATTCTATTAATTGAATATCTACCCCTAGTTTCTGGGCACGTTGTTCTAATAAATTTTGGTCACCCAAAACAACAACAGGACGTTCATCAACTCGCTGAGCCAAGCTCAAGCAAATATCTGGACCAATACCAGCCGGCTCACCGGAAGTGACATATAAAGGCAGCACAATCACCCCAGACACATAACTAAAATTTGTTTGATTTTAACATATCCCACATTCATCGGTTTATGGATTAAATTATGTGGCTTAAACTGGATTTTTCTTGTGACTTTGAACAAACTCGTTTAGAATGCTCGCTCCTTTTGTTTGGACAGATTCCATAGTCCAAACCAACTATAATAGGTAGTGGTTTAATGAAAACTCTCAGCGCTAAGCCAGCTGAAGTTCAACATGACTGGTATGTTGTTGATGCTTCTGGCAAAACTTTAGGTCGCCTTGCGACTGAAATCGCTCGTCGTTTACGCGGTAAGCACAAAACTTCTTATACTCCTCACGTTGACACTGGCGATTACATCGTTGTGATTAATGCTGAACAAGTTCAAGTGACTGGTAAAAAAGCGCTTGATAAGAAATATTATCGCCATACTGGTTTCCCTGGTGGTATCCGTGAGACTAACTTCGAGAAGTTAATTGCTCACAAGCCTGAAGCTGTTCTTGAAAAAGCAGTTAAAGGCATGTTACCAAAAGGTCCTCTTGGTTATGCAATGATCAAAAAAATGAAAGTGTACGCTGGTACTGAGCATCCGCATGCTGCTCAACAGCCACAAGTTTTGGACATCTAAGGGATACAGCACATGGCTACTAATTATGGTACAGGTCGCCGTAAGACCGCAACTGCACGTGTTTTCTTGTCTGCTGGTACAGGCAAACTCGTTATTAACAACCGTACTTTAGAGCAATATTTCGGTCGTGAAACTGCTCGTATGGTTGTTCGTCAACCTTTAGAACTTTTAGAAGTTACTGAAAAGTTTGACCTTTACATCACTGTTAAAGGTGGTGGTATCGGTGGTCAAGCTGGCGCGATCCGTCACGGTATTACTCGTGCGCTTATCGCTGCTGACGAAACTTTAAAACCTGTTCTTCGTCAAGCTGGTTTCGTTACTCGTGATGCTCGTGAAGTTGAACGTAAGAAACTTGGTTTACGTAAAGCTCGTAAGCGTCCTCAATTCTCTAAACGTTAATTCGTTTATCGAGTTGGACAAAAAGCCTTGGATTTTTCCAAGGCTTTTTTATTAAGAAAATCGAACAATAAAATGCAAACTTATAAATATAAACAAACTATCTCTTTAGAACCGTGATTTCCTAGAGTATTTTTAGTATCCTAATCGATTCACTCAACCACGTCGTCTTGTGATATGTCGGTCGAAAACACCTCTATTCAGGGGATTACCCTTTACAGTCATGCTGATGATTTCCGTTCTCACTGGATTCGTTTTCTATTAGCAGAAAAGCAAATCAAATATCAATTGATCATAACTGACCATGAAGACGAAGATTTGGCAAGTTTGAATCCTTATAACCAATTGCCGATGTTGGTCGAGCAAAATCTTAAATTATTTTCAGCGCCTATTATTGCTGAGTATTTAGATGATCGTTATCGCCAAAGTAAGCTTTACGCAGATGCTCCAATGATGCGTGCAGAGCAGCGTCAATATATCTGGAGACTTGAAAATGACTGGTTCAAGTTAGCAGATCATATGTTAAAACATACTGATTCTTTAAATATAGAACAAAAGCAAAAAGCTCAAAAAGAATTACGTGAAACTTTAATTTCACTTACTCCTCTATTTCAGCATTTTCCCTATTTTATGTCTGAAAATTTCACAATTTTGGACTGTATGCTTGCACCTATCTTCTTAAGATTAAATAGCATGGGAATCGATTTACCCAAACAGCATTGCCGACCAATACTTTTGTATTGTAAACGTATCTTTGAGAGACCTTCTTTTGCTAAATCAATGACGGCTCAAGAGAAAAACCGTTACAATGAACTATTAAATATGGAATAGTGTGATATGTCTGAGCAAACTATTGATTTAACCCCTACACGTCCTTATCTTGCTCGTGCAATCTATGAATGGATTTGTGATAACCAACTTACTCCTTATCTATTAGTAGATGCGACACAGCCACATACTGATGTTCCACAGCAATTTGTTAAAGATGGCCAAATCGTTTTAAACATCGTGCCTCATGCTGTTCATCAACTTATTATTGGAAATGAAGCGATTACTTTTTCTGCTCGTTTCGGGGGAGCATCAAAAGACATTTATGTACCTATTCAAGCTGTTCTAGGTATTTATGCACGTGAGAATGGACAAGGTTTATTTTTTGATCCTGAAGAATATGCCAATGTAGCACCTGTAGAAAATACAGTAGAGTCTGAATTACAAGAAACAATTGAAACAACATCAACTAAGAAAAAACCAACGTTAAGAATTTTAGATTAAATTTAGAGGAAGAAAGCATGGCATTTGATTTAGTCCAATACTTTGCTGAGCAGATAAAAATTCAAAAGCCTCAGCTTTTAAATCAATATCCAGTTAATGAAAAAAATAAACTGATTGATGAGGTGAATATTCTTACGCTTGGAAAACTGATTAGTTTATGGCGCCAAGATGACAATAAGATTTATCAAGAAATCAAAACTTCAGATCCACTTTATATTCAAGAAGTTGCTCGTCATTTAACAACATCTAAGCATAATCAGTCAGCTTTAAAAAACTCAGAGCTAGAACAGAGTATTTCTGAAATTTTAACTTTGCAGTTAGCAGAGCTTAACCAGCTCGATGAAACAGGTGGTTTTGGGCATAATGGCTTAAAAGAATTAATCTTAGGCCAAGTAGAACATTTATCAGGTCAGGCAGAAGATTGGGTTTGGTCAACAAACCACCTAAATGAGTTAATTGGTTCTAAACCAGTGGAACAAGAAGAGCTATCATTGGATACAACAATGAAGGAGTTCAACCAAATGGTTCACCAAGCCCAACCTCATCATGATGATTTGCATATTGAAGAGCAAGCTGCCGAGATTTTTGTACCTACATGGTCAAAAATTATTGCCCCTGTCGTTGCTTTAGCAATTTTGGGCTATCTCTATTGTATTTATACACAGCTCGTTTAGTTTGATCAGTATTATAAAATGGGGAATTATTTATTCCCCATTTTTTGATTAAAACTAGCATATTTTATTATTCCATATTGTATTAATATTCTATTACAATTGTTTTATATAAATTTTAAAATATATAATGTAAACAGCAGCACAATATTAAAAGTATAATGTAAAAATAATCTTATAATATATTTTATAATCTGACATTTTTCGTCACTTATTCCCTAAAAATGAGACCATATACTTTAGTTGATTGATTGACTTCAAATTGTGCAGAAATATAATGGATTTCAACTACTTTTAGGAAAAAGTAGTAAATATAATTTTAGAATCCTGAGAGATAAAATATGGCTAAACTTTCTTTAGATAGCTTAACTGAAATTGATGGTTTTATTGCTTCTGCACTTGTAGATTCAGAAAGCGGTTTATCACTTGCAACACAAGGGGGCGGGGAAATTGATTTAGAATTGGCTGCTGCTGGAAATACAGAAGTAATTCGCGCAAAGCGAAATATCGCTAATGCTTTGAAATTAAATGACAATATTGAAGATATTTTAATTACATTAGGTAAGGCTTACCACTTAATTCGACCTCTAGAAAGTAATAATAATTTATTCCTTTATTTAGTCCTTGACCGTAGCAAATCGAATTTAGCCATGGCTCGTCATGAGTTAAAGTCATTTGAAAAAGAGCTAGACTTTAGCTAATTAAACTAAGATATGCTTTTTATATTTATTATAAAAAGCATATTAAAACCATTATATTATTCAATAAAACTTAATGTGATACTATGGATAGGAATTGCATAAATATTGCTACATCTGGTTTAAGCTTAAAAGTTTTAGATGAATTAAAAACTTTAATCAGAAAGTTAATATCTAATGAGTATATTATTAATTGGGTTAATATTTCTAACAACCATATTGATCTATTATTAATTAATGAAAACTTCTTTGACTCAGATAATATTCAAAACATTCTTCAAAAGAAAAAATGCCCTTATTTAAAAATTACTAAAACTCCGTCACAAAATGAATATCAATTTGATGAACACACCCTTCATTTGCCACTAGAAAAAGTAGAATCTCTATTAGACTGGCTACAAATAAACCTAATATCTTATTTAAACCAAAAGAAAATTGCCTTAGTTTCAGATTTATCAAATGAGTCCATACTAATTGATGATAAGTTTATAAGGAATTTACACAATTCAGAGAATGCCAAATTACACATCTTTGATGATAAAGGCACTCTCGCCATTATTGATAACAGGACTCAGATAGCTTGGTTGGAACCATCACGCCAACAAACTCAGACCAATCAAAGCTTTGATTTCACTTTTGCTAAAACCTCCGACTTCACCAAAGTGTCTCGTAAAAAAAACTACTATTTGCAGGACTGGCTATGGAATTTGTTTTGGCATTCAAAAAACTTTGAAAATCTAGCCTCGAAGGATAGTTATTTTAAAATTGACCACTGGCCACAGCCCTACCAAAAAGAATATAGAAAAGTGAGCCTACAACTCTCTGCTTGTTTTATACAGGGAGCAAAAATTACTGATGTGGCGAACCAACTTAACTTGTCAATTGATGATGTCTTACGCTTCGTTACCGCTTGTTTAATAGCAAATAATGGAAAATTTATTTCTGCGAATAAATGTGCTTACACGCCAAATTCTCATTTAGAAAATTCAAATACAGACAATCATTTTTTTAAAAATTTTATAGGGAAGATTAGACGGCGTTTTGGTCTTTAAGGGAAATTATGATTATACAGCAATATAAAATTGTCTTTGCAGGTAGTATGGGGGCAGGAAAAACAGAAGCGATTAAATCGCTATCTGAAATTCCAATTTTGGGAACAGAAACATTCAATACTGATGTACAAAGCCACCAGAAAACCCAAACTACCGTAGGCATTGACTATGGTGAAATTACTTTAGATGATGGAATCAAAATCGGACTCTATGGCACCCCAGGACAAAGCCGTTTTGATTTTATATGGTCGGTCATTTGTGAAGGTGCAATCGGCGTTATTTTATTATTAGATCATAATAGTCCTAATCCGATTGAAGAGCTAGAAAGCTACTTAGAAACCTTTAAAAATTATAATGATAATATTGCAATTGGTATTACTCATGTTGATGAGAATAAAGAATCGTCACTTCAACAATATCGTCATTGGATAAAAGCAAATGGACTTTCATATCCATTATTTTTTATTGATGCACGCGAGCAGGAACAAATTTTAATGATGGTTGAATCATTAATTGCATCTCTTGAAGTCAAAGTAGGTTTAACATCTCAGGGGAATGATCATGCTTAGCATCCCAACTCAAAAACGCACCGCGCCTACACAATTGCTACAGCTAGCAAAAACTGAAGCTCATAATATTTTGATGAATACGCGTGGTGTAGATTTTGTCATGATTTGCTCTTCTGATGGTTTTGAATTAGCGACAGTGAGTCATAAAAACTACCATAACACCACCAAATTAGCGGCGGTGAGTAGCTCAATTTTGGCAATGGTCACTGCTTTTTTAAAAGAGATTCAGCTCACTGGCTGTAACAACATTACTTTAGATGCAGATAATGGTAAGGCTATTCTGACGGCTATTCCAGCAACTCATCACCCGATGGTCATGGTCACGCTAAGTAATAAAGAGGTACTTTTAGGACAACTATTATATAGCCTAAAAAAAGCAAGTCAGTTGATCGCAGAAGCTGATGGAGAATAACTCAAAACTACTGATCGAAAATAAATACCGCTCAAATAGAGCGGTATTTTTCACTTAAGTTTGAATACTAAATAATATTTGCCGTTTTTTTACTTGTTGACCCTGTTGCCCTAACACATCTTCAACTACCCCATCCACATCAGACTTAATCTGTTGCTGGATTTTCATAGCCTCAAGCACTAGTAAGGTTTGGCCTTTCACAACTTGATCACCTTTATCAACCAAAATATTCACTACAGCACCATCCATCGGTGCACGAATTTTGCCATCACCAGCCACATCAGCTATTTCTGGGGCAGCATAAGTCACATTGCGTATCGCAACATTGCCATTCTCTCGATCTAAGTAAAGCTGATCACCATCTAATACATATTTCACACGGCGGCGTACGCCATCAATTAAATAAACTAATTGCTCTGGCGTTCTTTCGAGCACTTCAATACAAACTGTTTGATCACAAAGCTGTGCTGTAAACGTGTTATTTACAGATGAAAGCTGCAATTGAATTTGCTGATCATCATATTTAAGTTTTAATGGTAGTGGCACTCCAAGCCCAGTTTGCCACACCGCAGCGACTTTACTTTGACTAAATAATGCAGCAGCAATCGCTAAATTTTCTAAAGATAGAACCTGCTTATGTAGGCTGCTATCGTTTTGAAAATGCTGTTGAATAAATGCGGTATTGGTATCACCAGCAACAACAACGGGATGACGCAGTAAATTGACCAAAAACTGTTTATTGCTATTTACACCTAGCAAAACACAATCATGCACAGCACGAGCGAGTAAGCGAATCGCATCCTCACGGGTTTTCCCATATGCGATCACCTTTGCTACCATCGGATCGTAAAATGGACTAACCTCATCAGTTACTAACATCCCATGATCAATCCGTATATTTGGCAAAGTCGCTGGCTGCCAACGCAGAACTTGACCTGTTTGTGGTAAGAAATCTTGCCGTGGATCTTCCGCATACAAGCGCACTTCAATTGCATGCCCAGTTAAGGTCAACTCATGTTGTTGCAAGGGCAACTGTTCACCATTGGCAACACGCAACTGCCACTCAACTAAATCTAAACCTGTAATGAGTTCAGTAACAGGATGCTCTACCTGCAAACGGGTATTCATTTCTAAAAAATAAAATGTACCTGATGCATCAAGTAAAAACTCAACAGTTCCCGCACCTACATACGCACATGCTTTAGCGGCTGCTACAGCGGCCTCACCCATTTGTTGACGCAGTTCAGGAGTCATGACTGGACACGGTGCTTCCTCAACAACCTTTTGATGACGTCGCTGGATTGAACAATCACGTTCAAATAAATAGACATAATTGCCGTGTGTATCACCAAAAACCTGAATTTCGACATGGCGCGGCGCAATCACTGCTTTTTCTAAAATAAGCTCACCTGAACCAAAAGCATTTTCAGCTTCTGAACGTGCTGTTTGCAATGCCTCAACCAATTCGGATGACTCTTGTACCAAACGCATTCCGCGACCACCACCACCCGCAGAAGCTTTGACCATAATTGGAAAGCCAATCTGCTCGGCTTGTTTCGCTAAATATTCAAGGTCTTGACGATCACCTTCATAACCTGGCACAGAAGGGACGCCTGCTTCAATCATGGCAATTTTTGAGAGTCGTTTACTGCCCATTAACTCAATTGCAGAAGCTGTTGGTCCAATAAATGTAATCTGGTTATCGATACATGCCTGAGCAAAATCAGTGTTTTCTGACAAAAAACCATAACCAGGGTGAACCGCATCGGCCCCAGTTTTTTTACATGCATCTATAATTTTAGCAATGGAAAGATAAGACTCAGATACTTTTGAAGCACCAATATAGACAGCTTCATCGGCCTCTTGCACATGACGGGCATTACGGTCAGTATCAGAATAAACCGCCACAGTTTGATAGCCCATTGCCTTAGCAGTTTGCATGACTCGAACTGCAATTTCACCACGATTGGCAACCAGTACTTTTGAAAATTTCATTATTTTTATCCTTATCTCTTATGATTCATCGGCCCAACTCGGCAACCGTTTCTGGATAAAAGCCATCGTACCTTCTTGTCCTTCGGCACCACCAACCGCTTGAGCAAACTGCTGTGCAGCATCATCTAACAAATCGTTCAAAGGCTCATTAAACGCTCGATGTAACAGTGCTTTAGTCACACGCGAAGCTTGAGGAGCTGCTCGTTTAATGTTTTGAATGGTTTCCTCTAGAGCTTGCTCTAGTTCGATTTCATTATGTGCAATTTGATGAACCACTCCGACACTTAGTGCTGTATGTCCTTCAAAACGCATGCCGAGTAAAGCAAGTCGGCGCGCCTGAGTCAGACCAATACGTTTCACCACAAAGGGAGCAATTTGCGCAGGGATCACACCAAGACCAGTTTCAGGTAAACCAAACTGAGCATTGTCACGGCTAATGGCAACATCTGAAACACATGCCAGACCAAAACCACCACCTAACACCGCGCCTTCTAAAATTACCACAACCGTTTGCGGTGCGGCTTCAACTTGCTCAAGCATGGCACCAAAACGGCGGTTAAAGTCAGCATAAGGTTGTAGACTGCCGACATTGGTCGCTTCAACTCGTAAAGCAGCCATATCTTTAATATCCCCACCCGCACAAAAAGTTCCACCTTCACCACGGATGATGACCGCACGAATTGAAAGGTCATCGCGAATGACAGCAAAAACTTGCTGAATTGCATTAACCATATTCAGGTTCATGGCATTGCGACTCTCTGGTCGATTTAACCAAAGGTATAAAATATTGCTGTCTTGTTCTAATTGAATACTGTCATCAAGATCTAGAGCTTGTAGAGATGCTGAAAGTGTCATGGTCGATTCCTTATTTTTATTTCTGCTTTTTAGGCAGAATGTCCATTAACTTACAGATAATCCCCAACATAATCTCATCTGCCCCGCCACCAATTGAACCTAAACGACCATCACGGTACAGTTGTGATGCAGGATTATCCCACATGAAGCCATTACCACCCCAATATTGCAGACAGCTATCGGCAACTTCACGGCTTAAACGCCCTGCTTTTAGTTTTGCCATAGAGGCTAACTTGGTCACATCTTCCCCTGCAATATGTTGTTCACAGGCTTGGTAAGTGAGTGCTTTAAGTGCTTCCACTTCAGTCATGAGCTCGGCAAAACGGAAATGAATATATTGGTTATTGATGAGTGGCTGACCAAACGTCGTACGCTCTTTGGTATAGTCGATGGTCTTCTGGATTAAATTTTCCAAACCACCTATAGCATTAGCACAAGCCCATAAACGCTCTTCCTGAAATTGCATCATTTGCATCATGAAGCCCATGCCTTCGACACCCACTAAGTTACGCTGTGGTACACGTACATTGTCTAAATAAACCTGTGCTGTGGTCGTTGAACGCATCCCTAATTTATTAAGTGGTTCTGAAAAACTAATCCCTTTGGTTTTTGCTGGCACAATAATCATCGACTTATTCACGTGTGGTTTATCATCAGACGTATTGGCTAAAAGACAAAAGAAGTCGGCCTGCAATGAGTTGGTAATCCACATTTTGCTGCCGTTAATGACATAGTCATCGCCATCTTTTTTTGCTGTTGTTTTAATAGCAGCAACATCCGAACCAGCATGCACTTCTGATACTGCAATCGATGCGACATATTCCCCAGCAATCGCTGGTGTTAAAAACTCATCACGTAATTCTTTACTACCAAAACGGGCCAAAGCTGGTGTTGCCATATCGGTTTGCACACCAATCGCCAAAGGCACGCCACCACAAGCTGCATAGCCAATTTCTTCTGCAACTACAAGGTTATAAGAATAATCTAAAGCTAAACCGCCATTTTCCTCAGGCTTACAAATCCCCAATAAACCAAGATCACCCATCTTTTTAAATACATCATGGATTGGGAACTGCCCTGCAGCTTCCCATTCCGGAATATGTGGATTCAGCTCATTTTGAACAAATTGACGAGCTGTACGGCGTAATGCTTCATGTTCAGCAGTAAATTTCATGGTGTTATTCCTATTAATTTTTTTAATTGCGGTAAAGGTTGATTAAAAACGGGACACACCAAAACGAGTTGGATTTAGCTCTCGTTGCTGTGCTTCATAAATGGTTTGTAAAAGGAAAATTAATAGTTTTCGAGTATCTCGCGGATCGATAATACCATCATCATGTAGCATGGCCGTATTGAAAAGCGCGGTAGATTGTTGTTCCAATTTCATCGCAGTACTTTGCTCAAGAAAATCGAGAATTTGCGGATTCGTCTCCTGCCCTGAAGCTTTTTGCTTTCCTTCGGCTACAATACGTAATACTTTTCCAGCCTGTGCAGAACCCATTACAGCAACATGCGAATTCGGCCAAGCAAAAATAAAATCTGGCGATAAACTCCGACCGCACATCGCGTAGTTACCAGCGCCATATGACCCTGCCACAACGATTGAAATTTTAGGTACAGTACAATTGGCAACCGCTTGAATCAATTTCGAGCCGTGTTTGATAATACCGTTTTGCTCTGCGTCAGTTCCTACCATAAAACCTGTGGTGTTATGCAAAAATAATAATGGACGCTTGGTCTGTTCACATAGATGTATAAACTGCGCTGCCTTCGCTGCCCCTTGAGGTGTAATCGGGCCATTATTAGTAATAATTCCTATATGTAGTCCACCAATTTTTGCCCAGCCACATACTGTTAAATCATCATATTCCTGTTTAAATTCTAGAAAATCCGAATCGTCAATAATACGAGCAACCACTTCTTTCATATTGAATGGTTGTTTAGGGTCACTTGGAATAACACCCAACAGTTCCTCGGTATCATAACGAGGCTCTTTATAAGTCACATCAACCGGTTTGATTTGCTCTTTCCAGTTGAGGTGTTCAAAAATTTCACGTGCCAGCCGAATACCGTCAGCATCATTTTCAGCCAAATATTCTGCAGTTCCGGCAACCTGCGCATGCATTTCTGCACCGCCCAATTCCTCAGCTGTTGCAACTTCACCAGTTGCTGCTAAAAGTAAAGGTGGCCCTGCAAGCAACATCTCGGTTTGCTTACGCACAGCAATGACATAATCTGAAAGGCCGGGTTGGTAAGCACCACCTGCCGTTGCATTACCATGCACCACTGCAAGTTGGGGAATACCTGCCGCAGAAAGTCGTGCCTGATTGGCAAAGGTCATACCGCCATAGGTAAATACTTCCGCCGCATAATTTAGGTTGGCACCGCCACTTTCAGTCAACGTAATCAACGGGAGTTTTTGTTCCAAAGCAATTTTTTGCAAGCGTAAGGTTTTCTGCACACCCATAGGTGACATGGTTCCGCCTTTAATCGCGCTATTACTTGCAGAAACCAGACAACGCACACCACTGACAAAACCAATACCAGCAATTACGCCACCACCTGCTTCGGAGCCATCCTTGTCATCATGCATGTTGTAGCCAACCAAGCCACAAAGCTCAACAAAAGGTGAATCTGCATCGAGCAACAACCGTACACGCTCATGCGGCAGAATCTTGCCTTTCTTATCGAACTTCGGTTTGGCAGCATATGACTTTTCAATACTTTTTTGCTGAATTGCACGTACTTCATTCAACTGAGCAAGGAGTACATCTTTATTCTTTTGATACTGTTCACTACCTAGAGCAATTTCAGATTGGAGAATAGTCACTGTTATTCCTCCTCAGCCTCAGTCTTTTTCTGAAAAATTTCAGGAATAAATGCACGATGGAAACCATTATAAGACTGACTATTTGTAGCCTCAGCTAGTGGATACATGCGTGTTCCTTGTGATGCGGCCCCATCAATACGTAAGGTCACACCAGAGACAAAAGCCGCAGCATCAGATAACAAATAGCAAATTGCTGATGAGACTTCCGACTCAGTTCCCATACGCTTTAGAGGTACATTGCCAGCAAGACTTGGAATAATCACTTTGGCAAAATCACCACTATAATTATCCATACCAGATGAGACAATCCATCCTGGTGCAACCGCATTTACACGTACACCAGATTTACCCCACTCAACCGATGCTGTTTTAGTTAAGTTATCAACTCCCGAACGTGCAGCACCAGAATGTCCCATTCCCGGCATGCCGCCCCACATATCAGCAGTCATGTTGACAATACTGCCGCCATGTTTAGCCATCCATTGGTTATAAGCTTCACGCATCAGGTAAAAAGTTGAGTGCAAGTTATTACGTACGACCGCATCAAAACCATTCGCAGAGATATTTTCTAAAGCTGACGGAAACTGACCACCCGCGTTATTCACCAATCCATCGAGTTTGCCGAATTTCTCAATCACTTCAGCAATCATATTTTTCACTTGTTCTTCTTCACGGTTATCACAAACAATGAAATGAACCTGACCGCCATCTTCTATAATTTCTTGGCTTACTTTCTCTAATTTCTCAATTTTTCGTCCTGTAATCACCACTTGAGCACCAAGGGCAGCAAGCTCATGTGCAGTACAACGACCAATTCCTGAGCCGCCACCTGTCACAATAATGACTTTATTAGCAAAAGCATCTGGTCTAAAAATTGATTGATAACTCATCTTTGCTTCATCCATTCATTTTATTTTTCTAAAAGATTTGCCGGAACTTTGACAGGCATATCCAATAATTGTTGTGCAAATGCTTTACCTTGTGGATCAATACGTAAGCTTGCAACACCACCGCCACCCAAGGCATTCTCCAAAATAAAATTCAGTGCATTTAAACCTAGTAACTCATAACGAATTACTCGCCCTTTCTCTGCATCCAATACATGCTGCATATAACTTGCAACTGCCTGTTCAGTCAGTGCCGCACGAATCCACGGTAAATATTCTGCTTTACGCGCAATCACGCCGATGTTGCTATGATTGCCTTTATCACCACTGCGGGCATGTGCAATTTCAATCAAAGGAACTTCAATTTCATCCCCTTGATAAACTGCATTTTCGCCCGCTGTTAATGTAGACAATTGCTCTGTAGAAATTCTTTGTGGAACCTCAACTGGATAACGTTTGCCTTCAAAGTCGATTTCGACATTAACTTGATTTTTATCGATTAAAAATGAAAATAACTTGATAACTGGAGACGCTTTTGGTCGGCCTCCGACAATTCCTGCCAAGGCTGGAGCCATACCTGTGGAAGCCTGTGCAATTTCTGATGCAAAGAACATACATGCTTCTTTAAACATGTGTTTTACAGCTATTTTGACCACAACTTCACGGCTATTTAAAGCCTGAGCATGTGCTCCATAGGTACTTTCGATACCTAAAATCTCAACCGACTTTTCACTAAATGGCGGCACCGAACGCATTGCTAAAACACGCTCGCATTTCGTCAAAATAGCATCAGCAATCACTTGTGCTTTTTGTGGAGCTTCGCGACCTGCAATTAAAAAACTGACTAAAACCCGATATCCATCTGGGTAAGTCGCACTGACTTTATATTGCGCAGTCGGTGCTTGTCCTTTTGCCCCTGTCACACGAACTCGATGTTCCCCGACTTGCTCTAAATGCACCTGACTAAAATCCGCAATTACATCGGGTAGTAAATATGCTTGCGGATTACCAATTTCATAAATAATTTGTTCACCAACCGTGGCAGTAGATACCAGCCCACCTGTACCCTGGGGTTTGGTCACAACAAATGAGCCATCTTCACTCACTTCAACGACTGGAAAGCCCATATTGTCGAAGCCTTGAACTAAGCGCCAGTCGGTAAAATTACCACCTGTACATTGCGCACCACATTCAATCACATGACCTGCTAGCGAACCTTGAGCCAATTTGTCATAATCATCAAGCGACCATTGATATTCATGAAGTAACGGAGCAAGTACCACAGCAGAGTCAACCACGCGGCCAGTTATCACAATATCTGCACCTACGTCTAAAGCGTCACGAATTGCTATAGCTCCTAAATAGGCATTACTACTCGCCACCTGTTCTGGTAAAAATTCCCCGCTAAACATTTCCCGAATATTTTGCTGTTTGAGTTGCTCATGTTGCGGTAAAAGATCATCACCTAAAACCACGGCAACTTTTAGATCTAGACCATATTCTTTAATTATTTTTTGCAAAGCATCTCGACATGCCAATGGATTAACACCACCAGCATTACTAATGACCTTAATCTTTTTTTCTGCAATTTTTTTAAGTAAAGGCGCCATCACCCGACTAACAAAGTCCAAAGCATAGCCATGCTTTGATTCCACCATCTTCGCTTTTGCCATAATCGACATGGTGATTTCTGACAAGTAATCAAAAACCAAATAATTAATATCGGCTAAATGTACTAATTGGAAAGCGGCAGTATTGGTATCCCCCCAAAAACCTGAGGCACAACCTATTTTCACGACACGCTCATCATCCTGTTGATCACTTGCCATTTTATTTCTCATTATTTTGTTTAAAAATTACACTCAACATTACCAAGCAAGCGCTTGGTTTGTAAAGAGCAAAATGTTATTGTGAAATTGACTAAAACTGCCAAACTCGACAATTCACCTAAAACATGATGAGATTTGGCAAATTTTTCCGTTAAGTATTTTTATATAAAGGAACCAGCTTTCGCATGATTGCTACTTCAATTGAACAGATTCCAAATATTTCTTGCTTTGACGATAGCCCACGTGGTCGTTTATTACGGGGGGCGGCCTATTTATTTCACAAGCAAGGCTATGACAAAACTACTGTACGCGAACTTGCTCAATTTATTGGAATCCAGTCGGGAAGCTTATTCCACCACTTTAAAAGTAAAGATGATATCCTCGCTCACGTGATGGAGGAAACCATTATTTACAATCTTGCTCGTTTAGAAGAGGCCGCAGCTCAATCTACCGATCCAGAAAAACAATTACGTGCCCTTATTAAAGCTGAACTCATTTCAATTACTGGAGATACAGGTGCAGCCATGGCTGTTTTGGTTTATGAGTGGTTTGCTCTGTCAAAAGAAAAACAAAATTATCTTTTAGAAATGCGTAATCAATATGAACAAATCTGGCTAAATATTATTGAAAAGTTGCGCACTCAGGGCAAAATAAAACATGATGCTTTTATTTGGCGAAGATTAGTTGGTGGTGCGATTTCATGGACCGTAACTTGGTATAAATCTGAGGGTAAAGTTAAAATTGATGAGTTAACGGAAATGGTTTGGGAAATGGCGTTGAAATGAGTCTAATCTATTTACGTAAACCCAAGAAAAATGACCTTGCAGAAATTAAAGAAGCTTATGCACGTAGTGTTCAATTACATCAACCGTGGACATATCCACCAGCTAACTTTCACACATATTTAGAACAAGAGCATCGCTATTTTGTCTGCTTAACCGATAGCCATGCAATTGCCGGAACATTTAATATTTCAAATATTATACGCGGTCACTTTCATTCAGCCTATTTGGGTTATGAAGCATTTCATCCCTATCAAGGTCATGGCTACATGAAGCAAGGCCTAAAATTATTACTTAAAGAGGCATTCGAAAATTTAAATTTACATAGGTTAGAAGCGAATATACAACCTGACAATATTGCTTCGATTCAACTAGTTTCCAAAGCTGGTTTCATTAAAGAAGGTTTTTCTCGGCAATATCTTCAAATTGGAGGAAAAACATGGAAAGATCATGAACGTTGGGCAATTTTAAATGAGAAATGGATAGAACCATCTCAGTAAACTCTAAATGAGATGGTTTATACGATCAAAACATACGCTAAAATCAATAACCCAACTGCTTACTAATCAAATCTTTCATAATTTCCTCAGCACCACCGCCAATCATATTAACTTTCACTTCACGGTAAATACGTTCAGATTTGGTACCTCGCATAAAGCCCATGCCACCTAATGTTTGTACCGCTGCATCAGCACAAAATTGCATAGTGCGAGTCGCAACATTTTTGAGCATTGAAATTTGTGCCACCAACTCAGGTCCTTGTAACTTCGGCTGAGTCATTTTCCATGCGGTTTCTTCAAGTAATGCCCGTGTTGAGGTTAATTGCGTTGCCATATCTACCAATTTATGACGAACCACTTGATGATCAATTAATCGCTTACCAAAAGTTTTCCGTTGCTGGGCCCAATCTAAAGCTTCTTCATAACACACTAATGCATAACCATAAGCCACTACACCTAAGAAAAAACGCTCCATATTAAAGTTATTCATAATGACTTTAAAACCAGCATTTTCTTTACCTAAAAGATTTGATACAGGTACTCGTACTTGGTCAAAATGCAAATGCGCCGTATCTGAAGCCCACCAACCCATTTTTTTTAAAGGTGTTTTAGTAATTCCTTCGCTGTGCGCATCAACGAGCAACATTGAAATACCTTCTGCACCTGTTTTAGTTGGATCTGTACGCACTGCAACTGTATAGTAATCTGCACGAATTCCCGTTGTAATAAATGTCTTTTCGCCTGAAACAATATAATAATCACCATCATGAACAGCTTTAGTCTGTAATGCTGCTACATCCGAGCCGCCAGCTGGCTCCGTAATAGCTAAAGCAGAAATTTTTTCACCGGAAATAATACCTGGTAGAACTCTGGCCTTTAACTCCTCACTACCAAAATGCTGAATCGGTGGGGCGCCAATGGTATGTACCATGAGTGAAATATGTACTCCACCCGAACCAGCTTTTGCCATTTCAATACCAGCCAATAACGAATAAAATGGATCTGCATCAGGAATACCGCCATATTCCTCAGAAAAGCCTAATCCCAATAAACCAATTTCAGCAGCCTTTCTATAAAGCTCTCTAGGAAATATCTCAGCCTCATCCCATTCATTAACGAAAGGGGCCATTTCTTTTTGTACAAATCGACGAACATTATCAGCAAAAGCAATATGTTGTTCATTATAGTAAATTGGGTTTGGTTGCATTTTTACAGATGTCCTGATGTTTTTATTTAATTCCAGAACCTATCTTGTCATGTTTGTCGTCAATCAAAAGTTGCAAGAACCTCCAATTTCTTGGCATAAAACATCAAACCTAATAATTCTTATGAAACTGTAAAATCTATACTCTTAGACAGCAACGAAATCCACGAGCGGCATAATAGGACTGCGCTCCATTATGATAAATGAAGACCCGACCATAACGTCGGTCACCAAAAATAGCTCCCTCTAAACGTCGAATTTCATCTGGGGTTTTGAGCCAACTTGATGTTTTAAGATCAAATTCCCCTAACTTTTGTAATTCATGGTATTGCTCTTCTGTGAGAAGCTCAGCTTCCATTTCTTTAGCTACATCGATTGCACTATTTTTGGGAGGATGATCTTTTCTAGCCTCCAAAGCCTCTCGATCATAACAAAGGCTTCTACGACCTTTGGGTGTCTCAGCAGAACAATCAAAAAATAAATACTCATCCTTCTGTTGATCATAAGAGATAACATCAGGTTCTCCTCCAGTATTTTCCATTTCTTGCAACGACCATAATTTTTCAGGCGACTCTAATAATTTAGCTCGCACATTTGTCCAATCAATTTCTTTATGGCGATGTGTGTTTTTTTCAAATCTCTTCTTTAATAGTTCAAGCAGTGAATCTAATTGTGTTTGAGTTAATTGTTTTTTAGTTGTCATTGAATAAATCCTTATGATTATTAAACTGAACGTCCATCAAAATAATTTATTTTTATTTTATCTAAGTCAATGTCATCTATACATCGAACATTAATCGCAAACATAGAATTACCCTCTGCATCTATACCTTGGGCATAGGGATGAATACCGCAATTTTTACAGAAATGATGGTTAATCACATGCTTGTTAAAAGTGTAATTCGCTAAAGTATTAGGAGAATCTAAAGTAACTGTAACTTGATTAGTGGGTAGGAACCATAGTAAAGACCCTTTCTTTTGACATATTGAACAATTACAAGATAAAACCTCTGACAACTCTCCTTCCACTACAAATTTAATCTGACCGCAATGGCAACTTCCTTGATATTTCATTGTTCTTACTCTTTATAATTTTCATCCTATTTACTTTTCCAGTTTAAAGAATAAGTTTCCATATAAAAATGTAATCGAGCTACTTAATATTGATTTAGAAGATGCAGGCCTTGCAGCGCATTTTTAACTTAGAACGGATTCGAAATTTCCTTCCTCTATAAAAAAAGGACTCATATAGAGTCCTTTTTTTATTGTCTTACTGCATTTAAATCAATTTATTAATTAATTTCCCATAAGGAAACACCCCGGCCTCTTTCGGGGTCGGGGTGTTTGAATAATGAGCTGGCGATGACTTACTCTCACATGGGAAACCCCACACTACCATCAGCGCTAAGAGGTTTCACTTCTGAGTTCGGGAAGGGATCAGGTGGTTCACTCTTGCTATGGTCGCCAGCACAACTGGTATGGATACTTGCATTGGTCTTAATATGCCGATGCGTTTTCCAAATCTTTACAGATGGGCTGATTGAATCTTACTTTATTTGTTCATTTTAGCTAAGCATATAACTAAATCAAGTTGCTTTGCATATTAATGAATCGATTGATGCTTTATATACAACTGCTTGGGTGTTGTATAGTCAAGCCTCACGAGCAATTAGTATTGGTCAGCTTCACATATCACTATGCTTCCACATCCAACCTATCAAC
>NZ_KB849423.1:0-21069 GCF_000368405.1 Acinetobacter sp. NIPH 817 | reverse complement strand
TTGACCAATGTTTCACGACTTTGTTCATATTAGTTAAACAATCGTGGTTAATCATAGGGTCTAAAAAAACGGCTCCAAAAGCCCCTTTTCTCCGGTTCCTGTTCAACGTGCTCCGGCACTGGAATCCGCTTATTTTCTGTCTGCTCCGGAGTAGTCAATCCGTCATCTTTCGGCTCAAGTTCTGACCGAGGATATGTTGCTATATCCGGGTCTGGTTTCTGATCGGTAAACGTAGTCATATTGGCTTTTGGTGCTTCTAGTAAGATTCAATTTCATGGACATTCATAGTCATTTTTTTTTAGCTACATTCGCTTGCGACTGTTCTTGATCGGTAAACGTAGTCATATTGGCTTTTGGTGCTTCTAGTAAGATTCAATTTCATGGACATTCATAGTCATTTTTTTTTAGCTACATTCGCTTGCGACTGTTCTTGATCGGTAAACGTAGTCATATTGGATTGTGGAGGCTTCATTTCAATGAGGGTCAGCAGTGTATCTATGCGAGCGTTTGCCTTGGCTTCACGATCTTCGGCTTTTTCTAACTGCTTTTTTAAAAAATCGATTTGGCTTTTGAGTTCTACAACTGTTTTATCTGTGTATTCAGGTGTATTTTGATTTTGTATTGAAGAATACAATATGTGTATTCTTCAATACACTCAAGCTTTAAAGCCTAGGTTCTTTAGATGGGGTAAGAAGTGCTTTTGTTGTATTGGATCTCTCAGCATTTCTTTGATTTTTGCTGCTAGGCTATCATAGCTCTCATTACCATTTGCTAAGTTTGAAAATTCAGGTAGTCGTGAAAGCTGATTGCCAAACATATTGAGCTGAGCCATTAAAGAATGACCGGACGCATGACGGTCAGGTTGTTGTATGCACGTCAAATAGCCGCTTTACGAAGCAGTGCTTCTCATCGGATGGCTTTGAAATCAAGTGCTGGAATAGCGAGAAAGTACGGGTAACTTTCTCTTTTTCAAGAAGAATGTACGATCAAGTCTGAACTAATACAAATAAGCCCAAGTGAACAATCAAATCAGCCATACGGCTTAAAGAATCGGCTCCCAAAGCCTCTTTTTTCCGGTTCAGGCTGTACGTGTTCAGGAATAGGAATTCGCTTATTCTCGATTACCCAGTTTAGTGTCGCAAGTTGTACATCTGCTAAACCTTGCCAATCTGCTTTTAAATATTCAATCACCTCTGTTTTGTATAAGTCATTCACCGTTTCAGCCAAAGCAATATCATATGAATCACCAGTCGTACCGACTGATGCTCGTAAATTTGCTGTCTCTAAACAATGACATTATTGTCAAAATGCAGGGTATGGGTGGCTCCCCTTAGGGGCATAATTTGTTGAATCCTAGGTTACTATTAAAAAATCAGAAAAAATAGGAGCTTAGAGCTCCCATTTTTTGTTAGCTTTCTAAGTCCCTATGTTAATTTGAAGAATACTTCATCATAACGTCCGAATACAGCTATATTTTTTTGATTTCTACAATATCACTTGATTCAATGAGCGATTGGATATTATCAAATAAACTTTGAATATAATCAGACGCTATATGGATATCTAAATCCTCCCTGCTACGCCATTCTTCTAAGAAGAAATATCTACTCGAGTCATTTTCGCTAATATAAAGCTCATATTTCAAGCATCCTTCTTCGTTAAGTGTAGGCTCTATTACACTTTTTAAAAGCGCTTCTAACGTCTCTTTTTGATCTGACTTTGCCTTAAAGTTCGCAATTACTGAAATAGTCATTATTTCACCTTTAATTTGTTTAGAAGTTTTCTAGTACAATTTTGCCTTTTGACTTACCTGATTCAAGCAACTTATGCGCCTTCTCCAACTTTGCAGCGTTAATTTTGCCTAGATTTTGGTTCAGGGTACTTCTAATTTTTTGCTGGTCAACTAATTGGGCAACCTGTTGCAATAGATCACCTTGCTTTTCAATATCATCGGTTTCATACATTGAACGGGTGAACATCAACTCCCAATGGATAGAAATAGATTTAGTCTTAAACGGCATAATATCAAATGTTTGTGGATCATCGATCAATCCAAGCTTGCCTTGTGGTGCAATCAGAGAAACTATTTGCTTGGTATATGTTTCTGTATGATTTGTAGAGAATACGTATTTTGGTTTTTCAATACCTAGTGCTTCGATTTGTGCATTTAAATCTTTGCTATGATCAATGACATGGTCGGCACCAAGTGATTCCACCCAAGATTTCGTTTCTTCACGTGAAGCTGTTGCTATAACGGTCAGATTTGTTTTTGCTTTTAGGAGTTGGATAGCGATTGATCCTATACCACCTGCACCACCAATAATTAAAATACTGCCAACTTCTATTTCTGAAATTTGAAACCGATCAAACAGCATTTCCCATGCCGTTATTGCAGTTAATGGCAATGCTGTTGCTTCTGCATTAGATACTGTAATGGGTTTAAGACTGATAATTCGTTCATCGACTGCTTGAAACTCAGCATTACTACCATCTCGGGTTAAATCGCCAGCATACCAAACAGAATCTCCTACTTTAAACGAGGTAACTTTTGAGCCAACTTCAATAATTTCCCCAACGGCATCCCAACCTAAAATACGATTATTTGCTTCAGACGAATTTTTTCTCACTTTGGTATCAACTGGATTCACAGAGATTGCCTGAACTTTTACCAGTACATCCCGCTCCTTAAGCGTAGGCTTCGCTTTTTCAATATCTACCAATGAATTTTTAAAATCATCATGGTTATTGATAACATACGATACGGCTTTCATAGATTTGTCCTTAACTTTAAAAAATATAGTAAAAATGGGAGCGAGGTGCTCCCATTTTTTGTTATTCAATCATTAAAACTCTTGGCTCGTTGGGCGTAAAACAATTTCATTAATATCTACATCCGCAGGCTGTTCAATTGCATAAGCAATTGCTCGAGCGACTGAGTCAGCTGGTATGGCTTGTTTGTAGAAATCAGTAACAAACTCTGAACTTTCTTTATGAGAAGAACCGAATTTTAGTTCTGACTCAACTGCACCAGGCTCAATAGTAGTCGTTCTAATTGTTCCCCCAACTTCATGACGAAGTCCTTCAGAGATGGCTCTTACAGCAAACTTAGTACCGCTATAAACAGTACCTCCTGGACTAAATACTTTTATCCCTGCAACAGATGCAAGATTAATAAAGTGTCCAAAGTTTTGTTTTTGGAAAACAGGTAGGGTAGCTGCTATACCATAAAGAACACCTTTAATATTAATGTCGATCATACGATCCCATTCATCAACTTTTAGCTCACTTAATGGTGCAATAGACATTAATCCAGCATTGTTTACCAATACATCGATTTGACCAAATGCGCTTAATGCCTTTTCAATAAGTGCTTGTACTTCCTGTGGTTTGGTTATATCCATACCAATAAATTCAGCTTGACCACCTTCAGCACGAATGTCGTGAACAATAGCCTCTAATTTTTCAGTACGTCTAGCACCAAGTACAACCTTTGCACCTTTTTTAGCAAGTAAGCGAGCAGTAGCTTCACCTAAACCACTACTTGCACCAGTGATCACAATAACTTTATTTTCTATATTATTCATACAAGTAACCTTCAACCTATCTGTCAATCATAATTGATGGGTTAAGTATTACAGCCTTGTTGGGTATAATAAATGAATAATATTATCTTTCAGAATTCCTATTTACGGAATAATTGCCATAACACAGGATTGGACATGCATAACAAATTGGAAATGATGCGTATCTTTTGTGTCGCAGCAGAGTCTCGAAATTTTAAAGAGGCAGCAACTCAGCTGGGTATTTCCCCACAGGCAGTGACACGGGCAATAAAAGAGCTAGAAGAGCAGCGCGGAGAGATTCTGTTTTACAGGAGTACTCGACAAATTAAAATTACCGCTGATGGTGAGCGTCTGGCAAAGCAAGCACGTTTTGCGGTGGGATCGATCGATGCTTTGTTTGTAAAAGACACCAAGGAAAAACGAGATGAAATGCGTGGGACTGTCCGTCTTACTGTGTCGTCTGTGTTAGGGCGCAAATTGGTAGTACCCGCACTAGCAGAATTTGCCACACGTTATCCAGATATTGTCGTGGATTGTGTGCTAACAGATTCACACTCGGATGTGATCGATGAGCGGATAGATATCGGGATCAGATTTGGATTTTTGCCGGACAATCGATATGTGGCAAGGGAATTGGCGAAAGTGAACTTTTATTCTGTGGGTACGCCAGAGTTAATTGATAAGGTTGGAATGCCTAAAAAAATTATTGACCTTGATAAATACCCTCTAACAGCACTAGTCGATCATAAAACAGGGCGTTACTGGCCATGGACATTCACCGAAAGTCGAAGCTTTACGCCATCAAAGCCCCGTTTTATTACAGATGATCTAGAAGCTGAATTTCAAGCTATTCTCGCTGGCGTTGGATTCGGACACATGCCTGGATTTCTAGTTTTGCCGTGGCTTAGGAGTGGTAAGCTCATTCAGATACTTCATGAGGAAACCTCTCCCGTTTGGCGCCTGTATTTATATCGTCCACAGCGGGGCCCGACACCTTTGCGAATCCGAGTATTGTTTGATTACTTAGCGGAAGTGCTGGGCCATATAGAAAACTGAATCAGCTGGAATTAACCTTTTTTCTAGAAAGTAGAAATCAGATAAGACCATCATGTATTCAGAGTAACTACAATTTTTCCTATTTGCTGATTTGATTCAAGATAGCGCTGAGCGTCATGCATGTCCTCAAAGTTAAAGCAACAGTCGATCACAGGACGAAGATATCCTGCACCTATACTGCTAAGAATAAATCGTCTGGCTTGCTCCCTTAGAACAGGGTCGTGGAGAACCTCAAGGAACAAAAAACCTCGCATGGTTAAGCTCTTGCGTAATGCAACTTTAAGGGGAAATGGTGTGATCTCAGGGCTAAGTGCACCATGCATAACCATAGTTCCTCCTACAGACATCGCTTTTGCAATCTGTTCAATATGAGGCCCTCCTACAGCATCGAAGGCGACATCAAGATGTTCTCCACCTAAACGTAAAACAAGCGCCTCATACAAATCTGGTTCATCTTCAGTGGCTATAACATTTTTAACACCGAGATCCAGTAAACGTTGCTTTTTCTCTATCGTCTGTGTACTTGCAATGACCTTAGCACCCGCTGCTTCAGCTATCTGTATCGCAGCTAGTCCTACGCTACTTGAAGCTGCTGTGATCAAGATCGTTTTTCCTTTCGAAACTCCACCAGCATGGATTACACCACCCCAAGCCGTCAAATACTGCATCCAGATTGAAGAAGCTTCTTCCCAGCTTAAACTATCAGGTTTGTGAACTAAAAAAGTTTCTGGAATCAGAAGCTTGTCCGTATATGTCCCATATTTGGCTAGATTGTCAGTCGGAAGAATCGATACTGCATCTCCTGGAGAAAATTGGCGTACACCTTCACCTATTGCCACAACTATGCCTGCTCCCTCATATCCCAGACGAGAAGGGAATACTGCCTTTTGAATATAAGTTCCACGCCGAAACATTACATCAGCCCGGTTGAGTCCGATCGTTTTCATCTGGATTAGAACTTCTCCTGCTGCTGGTAAAGCAACAGGAAGTGTTTCTAATGCCAGAACATCTGTATCTCCAATACTATTGAAGCGCCAAGTCTTGGCCTGAAGTGCGTTAAATGACATCAATCACGACCTTAATATTGGCAGAGCGATCTTGAACAGCATCATGAGCCTCAATCGCTTGGTCTAGAGTAAAATGACGAGGATCAACAATAGGACGCAGTTTACCTTCCTCAACGAGACGAGTCGCGATCTTAAGGATATCACCATGATGAGCACGGCGATTGCCTGTTAACATCGGCATTAGGACGAATACGCCAGACACTGTGGCACACCGTAGAGATGAACTCGCTAAATTATGATTACCAAATGCAGCACAGCTGGTAATGTGGCCATAGTGAGTTGTCATGGAAAGTGAAGCTTCGAGTACTGGACCACCCACAGTGTCGTAAACAATGTTAAAACCTTGACCCTCAGGGCTTGCAGCAATAATGTCATCGGAAGATGCTGTTGTGTAATCGAGAGGTGTTGCACCGAGTTCTGAAATCAGTGATTGATCAGCTGTTCGACCAGTCGCCCAAACATTTGCATCAAGTGCTTTTGCAAGCTGAACAACCATATAGCCAACGCCACCAGCACCACCCTGAACCAGTACAGTTTGCCCTGGTTGGACCTTCGCATTATCCACTAAACCTTCCCAAGCCGTGAGGAACGTCAATGGTAGTACTGCTGCCTCGCGCATAGAGATATTGCGTGGCTTTAATGCGATCAGATCAGCATCTGCTAAAACATATTCTGCTAAAGATCCTTGAAGACCACGAACGCCACCAATCAGACCGTAAACTTCATCTCCGACATTGAAGTGGGTGACACCTTCACCAACAGCAGTTACAACCCCAGCCATATCTGTTCCCAACACGGCAGGAAGCTCTGGCATAGCATATGGTGCTTCACCAAGACGAATTTTATAATCAATAGGGTTTACACCACTAGCATGAATACGTACTAGAACTTGCCCAGCCTCTGGTTGAGGTATAGGGAGTTCTACACGTTTAAATTCATGATCACCAAAATTTTCTAGGATAAGAGCATTCATCATCTTATTCATAGTTGTTCCTTATTCTTAACTGGGGGATGATGTGCACAGTATCAAAGTAAAATAATCCAATAAATGATATTTATAGGATTTAATAATTCCTAAATAATGAATAATAAATATCATTCGCTCACTAAAAATATTCTAGTACAGTCTGTAAAGGCAGTTTAATTTAAACTGTCGGTAGTATTTTCAAGGCTTGAAACGTTCAAAATATCTACAAAGTGGCTAAAATTTGAAACATAATTCTAAAAGGTCAAAGCATTACAAAGAACATGAGCCAAAATAAAAAAATGGGAGCTAAAAGTCCCATTTTTTTTGTGACTTTCGCATAAGCTCTATGATGTTAATTTAAAAAAACTAAAAACAGAGATAGAAAATTTTCGCTAAAGATCTTTTTGTTTTTCGATTTATAAAAAAAAATTGCTTTTTTTATACTATGGGGTACTATAGTATTAATGCTAGCAAGTAAGGAGGTCTGATGCCTAATCAGGTTGAAGACAAAAAAAAGATTCTTCTACGCGTCAGAAAGATCAAAGGTCAGACGCAAGCGATTGAAAAAGCGTTAGAAGACAATGTGGAATGTGGTGCAATTCTGCAACAAATATGCTCTGTGCGTGGTGCTATTAATGGTTTAATGAATGAGATGTTGGAGGTTCATTTAAAGGACACTTTAGTATCAGGTGAAACCACAGAACAACAACGAAAAGAAGAATTGGCTGAAATCGCCAAGATTCTAAAATCATACTTAAAATAGATCTGTATAAGGAATTATTCCATGAAGTCACGTGCTGCTGTTGCGTTTGGTCCTGGTCAACCTCTTCAAATTGTTGAAGTTGATGTTGCACCACCGAAGAAAGGTGAAGTATTAATCAAGATCTCCCATACCGGTGTGTGTCATACAGACGCATTTACTTTATCTGGCGATGATCCTGAAGGTGTTTTTCCCGCTATTCTCGGGCATGAAGGTGCTGGTGTTGTAGTTGAGGTTGGTGAAGGCGTGACTAGCGTCAAACCAGGTGATCATGTAATTCCACTTTACACTGCTGAATGTGGCGAGTGCGTATTCTGTAAATCTGGAAAATCGAACTTGTGTATTTCCGTTCGCGAAACTCAAGGTAGAGGCGTAATGCCAGATGGTACCACTCGTTTTTCCTACAATGGTCAACCGATTTACCACTATATGGGCTGCTCAACGTTCAGTGAATACACTGTAGTGGCAGAAGTATCATTGGCTAAAATCAATCCTGAAGCCAATCACGAACATGTCTGCTTACTGGGTTGTGGGGTAACAACGGGTATCGGTGCAGTACATAACACGGCTAAAGTACAAGAAGGTGATAGTGTTGCGGTCTTTGGTTTAGGTGGTATTGGTTTGGCAGTCGTACAAGCCGCACGTCAAGCTAAAGCAGGGCGTATTATTGTGGTTGACATGAATCCAGATAAATTTGCGCTGGCAAAAGAGTTTGGTGCAACGGACTTCTTGAACCCTAAAGATTACGATAAACCAATCCAGCAAGTAATTGTCGAAATGACTGGCTGGGGTGTAGATCATTCATTTGAATGTATTGGTAACGTGAATGTGATGCGTGCAGCCCTTGAAAGTGCACACCGTGGCTGGGGACAATCCGTAATTATTGGTGTAGCTGGCGCAGGTCAGGAAATCTCTACCCGTCCATTCCAACTGGTTACTGGTCGTAAATGGCTAGGTTCTGCCTTTGGTGGTGTAAAAGGTCGTACGCAACTTCCAGGAATGGTTGAAGATGCCATGAAAGGTAAAATTCAATTAGAACCATTTGTGACACATACGATGGGCTTGGATCAGATCAATGAAGCCTTTGATCTAATGCATGAAGGTAAGTCAATTCGTACTGTAATTCATTACGAATAATTGCGTCAGACCTTATACTTTTCCATGCATGTGCATCATGAATGACATGCATGGAATCCTCTAAAACGGCACATCATCTGTAAAACAGATCTATCTGTGTAGGCATCGTGTATAGGTTCAATAAACCTGCCTACATTTTAAATCTTTATCACTATTCTCTGTGGAGAATGTAAGACTCTTTGTTTACTTGATTTCTCATGAAGTCTTGCTCAACATAGGTAATTGATTATGGAAATAATTGAGAAGCATGCTTCTTTTGGTGGATCGCAAGAAGTGTATCGCCATCAGTCAATAGCATTAAACTGTTCAATGAAATTCTCAATATATCTGCCACCTCATGACAAAGATGAGCGGTTGCCAGTGTTATATTGGTTATCAGGATTGACTTGCAACGAACAGAACTTTATTACTAAAGCCGGAGCACAAAAGTATGCGGCTGAACATAAAGTCATTATTGTTGCACCAGATACCAGCCCACGTGGAGAGGATGTACCAGATCATGCAGATTATGATTTAGGCCAAGGCGCAGGATTCTATGTGAATGCAACACAAGCACCCTGGTCGCAGCATTTCAAAATGTATGATTATATTGTGGAAGAGCTCAGAAATCTGATTGACCTGAATTTTCCGACCAATCAAGTCCAAAGTATTATGGGTCATAGCATGGGTGGTCATGGTGCATTAGTAATTGGATTAAAAAATCCTGAGCTGTATAAAAGTATTTCTGCTTTTGCACCAATTGTTGCACCTAGCCAAGTACCTTGGGGGAAAAAGGCTTTTACACACTACCTAGGTGAAACCGAAACTTTATGGAAAAGCTATGATGCGATTGAATTAATCAAAAACGCTGAAGTTCATTTACCTATTTTAGTCGATCAAGGAACAGCTGATGATTTTCTTGAAGAACAGTTAAGGCCTAAGCTTCTTAGTGATATTTGTTTGGAACAAGAATATCCTCTTACACTTAACCTAAGAGAAGGGTATGACCATAGCTATTACTTCATTGCGAGCTTTATAGAGAAACATATAGAGTTTCACAGCAAATTCCTAGCTAAATAACTTTCATAGATATGAGGATGTACAATATTGTTCTTGAATGCTTCTTGAGCAATATAATTTCCAGATGAAGAGGTCAGCTTATAAATCTAAGGTAGAGTCAATTGATCCTTATATAAATAAGATTGAATTTAATCATCTCATATCTTGATTTTTTGATTCAAATGTTAATGATATTAACTTGAATAAATTCATAGCATTATGTCGAAATAAAAACCTAAATTTTGGCTCAGCTATGGGAATTTTTTTTAACTTTTATACAACAAAACTTTCTGACATGCATACATTAGCAATGTCAGAATCAGTTTGAATTCTAATCAATTATGGAGTTTTAGTCATGCTTAAAACAGCTTTATATGTCCGTCTTGAAGCTAAACCGGGTAAAGAAGACGAAGTGGAAGCTTTTCTTAAAGCCGGTTTACCTATTGTAATGGAAGAACCTGCGACAGTTGCGTGGTTTGGCCTTCGTCTTGGTCCTACAACATTTGGTATTTTTGATGCATTTCCTGATGAGGCGGGTCGCCAAGCGCATTTATCTGGCAAGGTTGCAGCTGCGTTGATGGCTCAGGCCGAAGAGCTATTTTCAGAGCCACCATCTATTGAAAAAGTAGATGTTTTGGCGAGTAAACTACCAGCTTAAACCGATGCTTAAATGTATGAGGGTGCTGTCTGAAATTTTGAATGTAAGGCAGCACTTCAACCCTATGATGTTTGTCAGAGGCTTTCTATTCAAGTTGGGCTACTTTATTTAATGGCTTAATCTCATCATTTACAAGGGTCAATATCCAAAACAGGGTAAATAAACGAATGCAACTATTTACACGCTTTATATTGAACCAATCTATCTAATTTACTGTCGCATTTGTACATCTGCTAAACCGTGCCAATCTGCTTTTAAAATATTTAATCATCGCTATTTTGTATGAGTCATTCACTGTTTTAGCCAATGCGTTCACAACCATGTCAGTAGTCATACGTGTTGATACCTTCCATCCAACAATCGCTCGTGAAAATACATCAATAATAAAAGTGGTATAGAACAAGCCTGAATTTGTTTAACCATAACTAAAGTCGGCAAGCTGAAATAATATTTATAAAAATAGACGACTGGTCTATTTTTATGTATAGTTAGCACATGGTGTAGTCAAAAGCCGCAGTGTTGCCCAATTTTTTAAAGTTTATTTGATGAATAACGGTGGTTTTTCAAATCAATTAACTGATTATCCTAGGATAAAAATATGCTGAATTTTAACTTTTATAATCCGACCCGTATTATTTTTGGTGGCGATACAATAGCTAAAATCAATGACTATGTGCCTACAGAAGCAAAACTGTTAATGTTGTTTGGTGGTGAGAGTGCACGTAAGAATGGTACTTTAGCTGAAGTGCGTGAAGCATTAGGTGCAAGAGAAATTCATGAATTTGGCGGAATTGAGCCGAATCCGAGTTATGAAACCCTCATGAAAGCCGTAGAGCTGATTCGTGAACAAAAGATTGATTTCTTGATGGCTGTCGGTGGTGGATCGGTAATTGATGGTACTAAATTTATTGCAGCAGCAGTCAATTATACAGGGGATACATGGGAGATTTTAGAAACCCATGGTACTAAAATTACTCAAGCTTTGCCTTTTGCGAGTGTACTCACCCTTCCGGCAACTGGTTCAGAAATGAATAGCGGTGGGGTAGTCACCAGAAAATCGACCCAAGCCAAATTGTCATTTAGCAGTCCCCATGTTTTTCCGCAATTTTCCGTACTCGATCCGAATAAAACTTTTAGCTTGCCGACGCGCCAGTTAGCAAATGGCGTGGTCGATGCATTTATTCATGTCATGGAACAGTACTTAACTTACCCTGTCAATGCACAAGTACAAGATCGTTTTGCCGAAGGTCTATTGCAAACTCTGATTGAGATTGGACCGAAAATCTTGGACGATTCAGCAGATTATGACACGCGTGCGAATTTGATGTGGGCTGCTAGCATGGCACTGAATGGGCTAATTGGAGCTGGTGTACCACAAGATTGGTCAACCCATTTGATTGGACATGAGCTCACGGCTTTACATGGTATTGATCATGCTCGTACCTTGGCCATTGTGTTTCCGGCCAATCTACAAGTGCGTCGTCAAGAGAAGCGAGAAAAATTACTACAGTATGCAGCTCGTGTCTGGCAGATTGTCGAAGGTGATGAAGAACAACGTATTGATACTGTTATTGCTCGTACTCGAGCCTTCTTTGAGCAACTTGGATTGCCGACTCGTCTTAGCGATTATGGACTGGTGGAGACAGATATTGAGATCATCATTACGCAACTTAAATCACACAATCTTACACAGCTAGGCGAACATAAAACTGTTTCATTAGAGATCAGTCGCCAAATTCTCGCGACGAGCATCTAAGCTAAATGCGCGTATCTGGCATGCTCACGCCACACGGCAAGTGATCATGCAACAATGCTCCTCAATCCTGAAAATTATCGGAGAAATAACATGAAAATTTTAATCGTTTTAACCTCACATGATCAACTTGGCAATACTGGTAAGAAAACAGGTTTCTGGCTAGAAGAACTTGCTGCACCGTATTACACCTTTATTGACTCTGGTGCTGAAGTTACGCTGGCGTCACCTCAAGGTGGGCAGCCACCACTAGATCCGAAAAGTAATTTAGCAGAAGCACAAACTGAAACCACTCATCGTTTTGAAGCTGATCCAACTGCAATGCAAGCATTGGCACAGACGCATAAACTTAGCGAAATCTCTGTAACTGATTATGATGCAGTGTTTTATCCAGGCGGACATGGCCCATTGTGGGATTTAGCAGAAGATCCGATTTCAATTTCTCTGATTGAACAGGCGATTCAGTCTGGCAAACCTGTTGCAGCAGTGTGTCATGCCCCAGGTGTTCTTCGTCATGTGAAAGCGAGTAATGGAGCGCCTTTAGTTAGCGGTAAATTAGTGACTGGTTTCACCAATACTGAGGAGGCCGCTGTAGGTTTGACTGAAATTGTACCATTTTTAGTTGAAGACATGCTTAAAGAAAACGGTGGTCATTATTCTAAAGTGGATGATTGGCAAGTATATGTTCAAGTAGATGGCTTGCTGGTTACTGGACAAAATCCAGCATCTTCTGCTGCAACCGCTACAGCATTACTTCAATTGTTGAAATAAAGAGTAGCTAGTGTTTGTTGTGGTGCTTAGCAGCGAATAAACTTCTGACTCTGAGCAACTGGCGCAATAAGCAAAATAACCCTCACTTAATGGTGAAGGGCCTGAGTGAATAGCTTTCCTTCCTTTATTTTTCTATATACAGGAAGGAAGGTTATTTTTTAATTTAGATCAATTAAGCCATGATGACTTGGATACAATAAAATGAAAGCCAGCAAACTTTTTCAAAACTTAAGCTTAGGCCCTTATGTTTTGCAAAACCGTATTGTATTGCCACCATTAACGCGGTCGCGCAGTACTCAGCCAGGGAATATTCCAAATGAACTGATGGCAACCTATTATCAACAGCGTGCCGGGGCAGGATTTATGGTCACCGAAGGTACGCAAATCGAGCCACGTGGTCAAGGCTATGCTTGGACTCCCGGTATTTACAGCCCTGAACAGATTGCTGGATGGTGTAAAGTGACGGAAGCAGTGCATGCTAAAGGAGGCATTATTTTTGCACAACTTTGGCATGTTGGGCGTGTTTCACATACATCTTTGCAACCCGATCATGCATCACCGGTCGCGCCTTCGACTATTAGGGCTGATAGTAATGTTAAAGTCTTTATTGAGACCGGGCCCAATGCGGGGACCTTGGCTGATCCTTCAATGCCACGTGCTTTAAGCAATGCAGAAGTTAAAGAATTAGTGCAACTCTATGCTCAAGCAGCGCGTAATGCCTTGGCTGCTGGTTTTGATGGAGTTGAAATTCATTGTGCAAATGGTTATTTGGTGAACCAATTTATCTCTGCACATAGTAACCATCGTGAAGATGAATATGGTGGATCACTAAACAATCGTTTGCGTTTTTTACGTGAAGTAGTAGAGGCAGTTGCTGAGGTGGTTGGTGCAGATCGTTTAGGAGTGCGTTTTGCCCCGCTATTTGAAAGTACAGAGGAAGATCGTGTTTACATGGGGTTGGTTGAAGATGATCCACATGTCACTTATATTGAGGCAATAAAGATACTTGAAGAAGTTGGGATTGCCTATTTATCTATTGCAGAAGCTGATTGGGATAATGCACCAGAACTTCCTCATGATTTTCGTAAAGATGTCAGAGACACTTTCAGTGGTCGGATTATTTATGCAGGTCGATATACGGCAGAAAGAGGGACTCGAATTTTAGAGGCAGGTCTGGCCGATTTAATTGCATTTGGACGCCCATTTATTGCGAATCCAGATTTACCCGATCGTATCGCCAATGGCTGGCCATTGAATGCAGTAGATGCAAGCACTATGTATGGTGGGACGGAAAAAGGCTATATTGATTATCCAGCTTACGCAGATTAATATTGACTTAATGAGTTATTTTGCCAACCTTTGTGGTTGGCAAAATAACGACTTAGGATTGCTGTTGCCAGCACAATTTCTTCTTAAAACAAATTCTTAAAATTTTTTAGCCGTGTAATGAGCCAACCTGCCAGTGGGAAAGAAATCAGTTGCGTTACTGGCACTAATACTATGACTTCAATCAACACCATCATCGGGAAACTTTGATGATGAGTAATTGGCTTTAATAAAGTGAGTACCAGTAATAGTGTGGGATATAAGCCTAAATATCCGACTAAAATACGAGTCATGAGGGCTTTAGAAGGAGAATTCATTGTGCGCTATACTCATGGATTGTAAATTGATCTAATAGCAACACATTAATAAGTAATCATTGGGCTGCTGTCATTAATTATGTAATTGATATTTAATCTAATTTTTAAGAAACTTCACTTTTTAATAGAAATTTAGTTGCTCTCAGAGCTTGATGTAATGGTGTTTTATCTTTTTGCAACTTACTCAATAATGCTGCACCTAACCACATTTGGTAAAGTACTTGTGCCAAAGTCGAGGCCTCAGTATCTGCTTGGATAGACTGATCCTGTTTTCCCAAATCAATTAAACCAGCAATACGCTCGATTACATCATCCACGCCAGCGGACATAATGGAGCGCATATCTTCAGATAGATCGGCAACTTCTGCGGCAAGTTTCACAATTAAACAACTATCCGCCCAACCACACTGTGTTTCAGGATCTTCTATCCATAAATTAAAATACTCAATCAGCTTTTGATAAGGAGATTTATCACTACGCCATAAATCATTTAAACGGACTTGGTAATTATCCACATAATGCTGTACCAATTCACATCCGAAAGCTTCCTTGGATTGGAAATAATGATAAAATGAGCCTTTGGGGATCTCACAGCTCTGTAAAATTTCCTGTAATCCTACACCAGTAAAACCTTTATGCAAAATCAGGTTTGAACTGGTGTTAAGAATGTGTAAGCGCTTCGCTTCAGACTTTTTAATAGGATTAGGCTTCATATTAATTATTTACTCTATTATAAAAAATAGACCAGTCGTATTGTTTTTTATTATAACTCCTCTACAATGGATGTAAAGAAATTTTAATCATAATTTTTGATTGTGAAGAGAAATACTTCCAAATAAAACATGGAGTTATATGTGTGAAAACAGTTATTAATCAACGCATCGTTTTAGCTAAACGGCCAGTGGGTGAGCCAAAACACAGCGATTTTCGTATTGAGCAAGTTGAACTCAATGAACTTAAACAAGGCGAGATATTGTTAAAAACCATTTACTTGTCACTCGATCCTTATATGCGTGGTCGCATGAGTGATGCTCCTTCATATGCAGCACCGGTTGAAATTGGCGAAGTGATGGTCGGTGGAACAGTCAGTCAAGTGGTGGCCTCTAAAAACCCAAAATTCAAAGAAGGCGAGTGGGTTCTTTCCGGAAATGGCTGGCAGGGCTACGCAATTTCTAATGGGTCTGCCTGTCAAAGCTTAGGTATGCAACCTGAACATCCATCTTGGGCATTGGGTATTTTGGGAATGCCAGGATTTACTGCTTATATGGGGTTGTTGGACATTGGTCAGCCTAAAGCCGGTGAAACTTTAGTCGTTGCAGCTGCAATGGGACCTGTGGGTGCTACGGTTGGACAGATTGGCAAAATTAAAGGTTGTCGCGTGGTTGGCGTCGCAGGTGGGGCTGAAAAATGCCGTTATGCAGTAGAAGAACTCGGCTTCGATGCTTGTATCAATCATCATGATGAAAATTTTGCAGAACAATTACAACAAGCAGTTCCCACCGGTATTGATATTTATTATGAGAATGTAGGGGGTAAAGTGTTTGATGCGGTATGGCCATTGCTTAACTCTGCGGCACGTGTACCGGTGTGTGGTGTGGTTTCCCAGTATAACGCTACCGAGCAAGCACAAGGGCCAGACCGTTTACCGGGCTTTATTTCCACCCTTTTAAAAAAGCGTATTCGCATGCAAGGCTTTATTATTTTTGATGATTATGGCAGTCAGTATCCGGAATTCAATCAGCAAATGTCTGACTGGTTGAAAGACGGAAAAATCAAATATAAAGAGCATATGGTGCAAGGTTTAGATAACACGATCAATGCTTTCAATGGTATGTTAAAAGGCGAAAACTTTGGCAAAGTGGTTGTAAAAATTTAAAAAAATAGGAATTATTATGATTACACTACATCATTTAGATCAATCACGTTCTTTTCGCATTTTGTGGTTACTTGAAGAAATCAAGCAGCCCTATGAGCTGAAACGCTATTATCGTGACTCAAGCACGCATTTGGCCCCTGAATCTTTAAAAACCATCCATCCTTTAGGGAAATCTCCAGTATTGGAATGGGATGGCAAAGTTATTGCAGAGTCAGGCGCAATCGTTGAGTTATTAATTCAGAAACTTGCGCCGCATTTAGCACCAGATATGGATGAACCTACCTATGTCGATTATCTACAGTGGATTCATTTCTCAGAAAGCTCTGCCATGCTGCCATTTTTGTTAAAAACGTTTAATGCGATAGAAACCAAGCAAGGCACGAAGTTGGTATTTCTAGAAAATTATACTCAAGTTGAGTTCGATAAGGTATTTGGCCATTTAAATAAATATTTAAAAGATAAAGAATTTCTAGTGGCAGACCGTTTAACCGGTGCTGACTTTATGATGGGCTTTGGACTACATGCTTTAGTTTATCATATGGGACAAGGTGAAAATTATCCCCATATCCAACGTTATGTAGCAGGTTTAAGCCAACTACCTAGCTGGCAAGTCGCAGTACAAATTGAACAAAATGGTGTGAAAAGTCAAAAATAGCAAAATTGTTTTTTTAACGCAATTGAGAAAAAGAATCATGATTGACAAGTACATATGATTATAAAATAAGCTGACACTTATTTAAAGTAAACGCCTAATGAATTTCATCGGGCGTTCTCTATTTTAAAGATAAGGAATTACCATTATTTAAGACAAGTTTCGCCTATTCTTTCACTGCAAATTCCTATCAAAAGGGCTTGAATATCACGACGGTTACGTTGAAAGATATAATCAACTTTTGAAAGAAAAGTGACTAACGCACAGCAAGATTAAATTATTCCTTGGGGTATTAAACAAGTAATCTATATCATTTTAATAACATAAACACACATGCGTAAAAATCACGCCCCGCTTAACTGGCAATAGTTTTTGAACCCTCGTATAAAAGCTTAAAAGAATCTAGCAAGTCTTTATTTAATGTTAATACTCATCCAGTATTGAGGTTTTTTATCTTTTCTTGCCTGTGATCTAGGTTGTAATACTCTAATTTCATACTCACCTGAAGCAGGTAAAATATAAATACCATTATCATCAAGCTCTGGAGAATATTCTCCAATATTGATGGAGTCTTTTAATTGATTACCCCATAAGTAAGCTTCAACATTTCCTCCAGTCAACTTCACTTTTAACTTTTGCCCTTTTTTAGCATAAAATTTGTAGGAATCATACTTGTATCCCTCTATCCTTCCGTAATAATTTGCAGAGTAAGCTTTTTTTGCAAACTTAACTACAACAGTCTTTCGTATATCATTGTTATCATTTGCAAGTACGGCTGGGCTAAGCATAGTTAAAGTTAGGGCCATAAAAGCACCAGCTAGTAATTTCGTATTCGCTATTTTCATAAGGTTACCTTAATTCTTGTATCGCCCCTGACATAGTAACATAAGTAATAAGTAACCATGAATCATGGAACAGAACTGTGAATAGTCATAACATAGAGTTGCACTTCAAATGCTAATTTAAGACTTGCGAAATCAATGGTTAATTAATTGGTCACTAAGGAATAGCCAATCTAGATATAAACTTTATTTAACAAATACTTATAAAAATATGTGATGCGTATCATACGCATCATATATAAAACGTTCTATTTTGATATAATTGATCCAATCAACCCCTTATTAGGTTTCATTTAAATTCCATGAGTCTTACTGATATTAAAGTTCGCCAAGCTCATTGCAAGGAAAAAATCTGTTTTTTATCCGATGAAGATGGGCTTAGCCTGAAGATTGAGCCGAGTGGAAGAAAATCTTGGTGCTATCGCTATACAGATCCACAAACTAAAAAACGTCGACGCATTCAGTTAGGTCTTTATTCTGATTTATCGCTGAAAAAGGCACGACAAGTCAGAGATGACTTTAAAGACAATAATTTCTGTTTTGAACATGATACTGCCTCTAATCTTATCACCTTTGGTAAGGTCGGGGAGGAGTGGTTACAGTTCAAACTGAAGAATGCCTTCAACGATCTACCCCGCTGTGGTGTACTACAGTTAGCAGAAAGATGCTTACAGCAAGATATTTATCCAGACCTTCAGGATTTACCTTTTCAAAACATCAAGCGCTATGACCTAGTTTCAGTAATCAAAAAAATAGAGGGACGCCAAGTAAAAGAACCTGTCAAAAAAGCTTGTAGTTATTTGAACCAAATTTATGACTACGCTGTAGCGATGGGTTATTGTGAGTTCAACATCGCTCATGGTTTAAATAAAATCACCATTAACAGCAAAATCAAGAAAAATTATCCGTATTTGAAAGCGGAGGAAATATCTGATTTTAAGAATAAATTACAAAAATTGGATGCCCATCCCATTATTAAAAAAGCACTGATGTTCAAATTACATACTGGCGTGAGAGGGGCCGAATTGTTATTGGCTGAGCCTCATCATTTTGATTTAAATGAAAAAATCTGGAAAATACCTGCCTTGCATATTAAACAGTTTCGACGAAAAGTTATATTAGGCCATGAGATTCCAGATTTTTTAGTTCCACTTTCAAATCAGGCTTTAGAGATTTTGAAAGACGTCATGCAGTGGTCATACGGTGAAAAATACCTTTTTGCTAGCCCTCGCAAACACAATCAACCGATTCATTTTAATACTCTAAATATGGCCATACGTAAGATGGGGTATGGCAAACATCAACTATCTTCTCATGGATTACGTTCTACTTTTAGTACCATTTTGAATGACTCAGGTTTGTTCCAAGATAATTGGATTGAGGCACAACTTTCACATATTGATAAGAACCGTACCCGTGCCAGCTATAATCACGCTGACTATTTAGCTCAACGGACTGAAATGATGCAGTGGTGGGGTGATTATTTAAGTACTAGTAAGTGAAAATCGTACTTTTATACATAAACTTAAAACATGATGGGGTGTCAAATGGATAGTAAACAATATACTTACCGTGTTAAATGGTCAGCTGAAGATAATGGGTATGTTGGGTTATGTGCTGAGTTTCCATCATTGTCTTAGCATGATGCGGATCAGTCTAAAGCATTCTCAGGAATAGAGGAGCTCGTTGCTGATGTTGTCGCTGATATGATTAGCAATAATGAAAAAGTTCCTACACCACTCTCCGGAAAAATATAGTAGGCAATTTATTGTCCTTGTTCTCAGTGGTTCAACAAAAACTAGCCCTCGAAGCTGCAGAACGTAGTGTGGGCATGAATCGTAGTATCAGTAAAAAGAGCTATGTAATTTTAGTCTTTACTAAAGTCTAGTAGGAGTGAGTGATAAAGCAGGAACAAGAATTTATGTTTCATATATTCTGTAAATCGTATGAATTTGAATTAATAGGTATTTTAAAAGAAAGTTTTCTTTGATTTAGTGTTTTTATATAAAAAAATAATTTTTAAAAATAACTTAGGCTAATTGATAAACACTATCTGGAAAGATTAAAAGAAAATATTTTTTAATTTCTGCTAATTCATTTAAGGCAGGTTCCCTTTCTAGCAGTTGAAATGTCCAAATAAGTACAGCCTGATGATTATCATAGCAAGTATTTACTCCAAGAAAATTAGCCAATCCATAACTTCTATTGATGTTCATTTCTTTAATTAATTGATTTCCTAAGTCACGAGCTTGCTGGCTGATTAATAACTCATTTGGTAACACGGCGGTTATCTCCACAAAAAAATCTAATGCAGGTTCAATCCTTATATTTAAAAAGTTATAATTTAATTGAAATGGATAAAATATACTTTCTATAAGTTGTAATGACCTGCTGTAGGTTAATTTTAGCAAAGTATTACTCAGGCAACAACTTCAAATAACCCACAGCAAGTTATTTTTTGTAAATTAATTTAAATATGATTACTTGTAAGTTATCTAGCCTCATGGGCGATAGAAAAATTTTAAAATTAAGTGAAGTGGTGCATGCGACAGGAATCAATCGTAATACGCTGACAAGTATGTATTATGACCGTGCTATACGTATCGAATTGCCAGTCGCTGATAAGTTATGTAAATACTTTAACTGTACGATGAATGATTTGTTTGAGTTTAAGGAAGAAGTTGAAGAAAAAGATTAACCAATACTTCTTTTGATAAGTTTTCTCTACAGGTCTAATACTGAACTTTATAAAATTTCATCGAAAACAGAGATTTACTTTATTATTTATATAAAAGAATCAATCGAATAATAGAGGTTTTTTTCTTATAACTTAATCAAAAAAAGGGCTAATGACCCACAATAGCGGTAACTATTGTGGGTTTGTTCCATGTAATGCAAATTGCAGTACAAGGAATTTAAAATGACTTCACTGCTGATCTTACGTTGCCCTTGTACTTATTGCAAGATTTTTAGTCTTTTTACATGATTTTTCATTTAACCATTTAAATTTCTTCTTTTTATCATTTTGATAATTTTAAGTACCCGATCTTGACGTCATAGTGTTTGAGATCGAACGTTCGATAGATGTCCGCAATCCATCGAATAGCTGAACCTCATTTGAGGTTCGCAGAGAGTCCAATATATTTTAGCTCAAGGACTCTATGATTGCTTTGGGATTTCTAATTCTAAATGGCTTTGTTGCACAAAGATTTAAAAGTTAAGACTTCTCATATCTACTCAAATTTAAGTGACAACTCGGGTATGTGGTCTGCCTAAGTCCGTAAAT
>NZ_KB849422.1:0-17775 GCF_000368405.1 Acinetobacter sp. NIPH 817 | reverse complement strand
TTCTTTTGAGCTTGTCATATCGAGTAGCTATTCCTCTAAATTGCTTTAATCTACAAAACATATTTTCAACTAAATGCCTGATTTTATATAAATACCAGTCCATATGGTCATTGTTCGATTGGTTATTCGTTTTCTTTGGTATATTCGCTTTAGTCCCTGTTTTCCTGATCTGTTCACGCAGTGGTTCTGAATCATAGCCTTTATCTGCGCATACCACTTTTGTCTCTTTTAAATCTAATGTTGATATTAAATCAGGCGCAACTTTAACATCATGTGTGGTTCCATCGGTAATCATGAAATCAATAGGATTGCCATGTGCATCAACAATCAAATGTATTTTTGAGGAGTTTCCTCCTACACTTTTAGAAATAGATTGATTCGCTATGCCGGCAGAATGTTGATGAGCACGTACATGAGAGCCATCAATAAAAATCCACTCCATATCGGGGCATGAGGCTATTAATTTGAATAATCTAAGTAACTTACTGCTGCTTGACCAACGATTAAAACGTTTGAAAATAGAGTTTGAATGACCAAAACAAGAAGGAATATCTCGCCACGAACAGCCTGTTCTAATTCTATAGAGAATAGCTTCAATAAAATTGCGTAAATTTGAGTTGTGGTGAATGGATAAATTACGCAGAATAACTTTCAACTTTTGCCAGTGTTGATCTGTCAGCATAGTACGAGGCATAGCGAATAGTAAAATTGGGTTTGGTGATTTGATTTTACTACTTCGCTATTTTTTTAAGCGAAAAGTGTCAACACACCCTAATAAAATAATAAGAATTATATGAAATATAAAAAAAATTATACCCATAATCGATCACCTCCAAATAAGTATGGATACACATAGTTACCTGAAGGTGGAAGAATATTCTCTAAAAAGAATCAATGAATGGAATTAAAAAATTGTATTAAATTTAATACCTGCAACCCGGCTTTGTTGCACAAACCTAGCATAGAAGGTTTATTCAGCCATATAATTTCAAAATGAATAAACCTGCCCCTAAAACCTATCGCACAATCAATTGGTCTTCCTATAATCGAGCCCTAATTAACCGAGGTAATATTTGCATTTGGTTTGATCCAAAGACCCAGTGGTATGGACAATCACAAGGCAAGCAAGGTCGAAATCAAATTTACTCCAATATAGCGATTCAATGCTGTGTAATGATCAAATCTCTATTCAGACTCTCTTTACGTATGGTCATAGGTTTTGTTCAAAGTCTGATTAAAATTTGTGTATTAAATTGGACAGCACCAGATTACACCACGCTTTGTAGAAGACAAAAGCATATTGATATTGCAATTAGCTACCAAAAAAGTAGAGATGGTCTGCATCTACTCGTGGACTCTACTGGCTTGAAATTTCTAGGTGGAGGTGAATGGAAATGCAAGAAACATGGATCTGAATATCGTCGCCAATGACGTAAGCTCCATATTGTTATAGAAGCTGAAACCCTTCAAATACGTGCAGTACAACTCACGACAAATAATGTCAGCGATTCACAAGTGCTCGAAGATTTACTTTCTCAAGTCCCCTTGGATGAACGAATTGATTCAGTTTATACAGATGGTGCTTATGACACAAAGCACTGCCGACAAGTCATTTTAAATCGTGATGCGCATGCGGTCATTCCACCCAGGAAAAATGCAAAGCCTTGGAAAGATCATCAAGTCAGGTCTATAGAGCGAAATGAGTTATTGAAAACAGTCAAACTGCTAGGAAGGTCACTTTGGAAAAAGTGGTCTGGTTATCATCGTCGAAGTTTGGTGGAAACCAAGATGCATTGCATCAAATTATTATGCGATAAATTAACAGCAAGGAGTTTTCCTAGTCAGGTGAATGAGATTCATGCACGCGTAGCCGTTTTGAACAAATTCACAGAATTGGAGCGCCCTCACACCCAAGTTGTCACTTGAATTTGGCTCAATTAGGATCGCTCTATCTTTCAAACCTTTATGCAACAAAGCCCTATAAAAATATGACATAAACTGATATCAAGCTTATTTTACATCTTATAGTAAAAAGTGTAGCAACTTGCTACACAGTCATATAACGTCTTTTCCAAAGATTTCATTCAATCGTTTTCTATTTTCTTTTACAAAATTTGGATTATTTTTTAATTTATATTTCATTTCTTTCTTAAATTCACTCATTGAACTGCCAGCTACAGCAAAATCCATTTGGAACATAATATCATTAACTATCACATTTGCTTGAGATTCAGTTAAGCACCCTTCTGTCTTAAACCACTTACTAAACTGTTTATAATTTGGGTCGTTTGCATAAATGTACCAAGACCTTACAGTCATATCGAACTTCGCACCTAATTCTTTAACAAGCGCATTATCATCAAAATTGACATCTAAATAGATTTGAGTCTTATCATTAGTATTAGATACAACAACTTCAGTGGCATGTCTATTAAGAATTTTAAATCGAACTCCGACAATAGGTCGACCTTTCTTGATGGTATCGTACTCTAATTGAAGACTAGTCCTTTCATTAATTTCTTCAATAATTTTGTCTAAAACGTATCGTCTAAAATCAACCCAACGATCGTATTTTTTCTCCCCAATATCAATTAATGCTTTGATATTCTCAAGTGAAAGTTCAACCTCATAAGAATCTTGATTAGCATATTTAAATTCATTTTTGATAAAGTATGAATACAAACTCATACTGGTTACAGAGTCCAAAGCAAATAAATCTTTCAATTGATAGGTCGTAAAATTTCCATTTGCTAAACGAGTAAAATACGGAAGTACTTCACTGGTGAAACGTATCTGCAAAGCATTTTTAGCATCATCTTCCCAACGGAGTTCACGAATAATTGGTACTACTGAGTGTACTTTTTTAACTTTACGCTTATTATCATCCACGGGCTCTTCAATTACAAAATGAGCTACTCGTGATGATAATTCTTTATAAATACGATCAATAGCAACATTAATGGAATTCTTTTTATCTAATCCTAATAATTCGCCTAAATCATCTTTATGCAAATAAATATAAGTTTGCTCTGTAATTTCACGATCTTGATTATTCTTCTCACCATAATTCGCAACAGCCATTGCATAAAGAAGAGCTTTATACTCATTAGATGATAATTCAATTGGTCTAATCAGACGGTTACTAGTGCTGACTACTCCATTATGTCGAATATTACCAATACAATAAGGTAGATGTTCTAATTCTTCTGTTTCGTTGTGATTGCTCATAAGTGGAAAGATTAAAATATTTTCTACATGTTATACACAAAAGTGGAAGAAGATGCAAACCGCTCACTATTTTCTCTTACTTACATTAAATTAACTCAGTTTATGCCGATCAAACACCTTAAGAGTGGAAGAAGTGTCACTATTAAAGTGCAATTTTGGTACTATTCAGCCTTATGGTGGAATAAATATAAAAATAAACACTTTTAAGTGACAGTTCTTCCACCCTTGATAATTCATCTGTGTCGCTCAAGCAATCAATTTGAAAGTAGGAATAGCCTACAGTACCACTAAAGTGGAATTACTCAACATATATTCCACCATTAAAGTGACAAGCCTTCCACCATTCAGGTATTTTTGACTATCAAACATTATGCTATCAATTAAATTTTATACAAATATTTTATCCACAGAATAAAAAACATCTAATGACAAGTCTTCCACCTTTATTTCAATAAAAACAAACTTATCAACATCACAAGCAGTTGAATCGTATTGTTTTAAATTAAAAAATACACATTAAAATAAATCACAATGACAAGTCTTCCACCATAGTGACATACCTTCCACTTATCAGTGACAAACCTTCCACTTATTAGTGACAAACCTTCCACTTATCGGTGACAGGCCTTCCACTTATCAATGACAGGCCTTCCACTTATTAGTGACACACCTTCCACTTTAAAAAATCTATCTAATTGTTTTTTAAACAAATAAAATTTGTCTAATTATAATTAACTAATTAATACTAATTAATACTAATTAAAATTAGCTAGCTATATTTTTTAAAAAAGTTAAGAAATGTTTTTCTCACATCTTTTGAATTCAAAAGATAAAAATATGACAAAGGAACTGTAGCAAGTTGCTACAAATATCTTTATATTAAATGAAATCAAAGTAAATTCCTTAAGACAAATATGTCAACTAAAATCATTGCTGTAGCTAATCATAAAGGTGGTTGCGGGAAAACAACTACTGTAGTACATCTTGCTTCAGAACTTGCTGAATTAGGAAATAAGGTTTTAGTAATTGATCTGGATCCACAAGCAAATGCAAGTTTACATATAGGATTAAGACACCCTAGCGAAGTTGAAACTACATCAGCTGAATTACTTATTGGTGATATAAGTCTATTATCGGAAGCATTAGAAGAAGAAACAAAATTTAAAAATGTTTCCTTAATATATGGCTCATTAACTCTTGGTAAAACTGAAGATCAATTGAAAGATGATGCACCAAGACCATCCGAGGAACTTTCAAATAAATTGGAAATTCTAGAAGGATTATATGACTACATTCTTATTGATTGCCCTCCTAGCTTAAAATTACTAACCAGCAATGCTTTAGCCGCTTCGACACATGTTATTGTTCCAATTGAATCTGGTTCACAATACGGTCTCTATGGTGTTACTGATTTAATTAATCATTTAAGTAAAATTAGAAGAGTTAACCCTGAATTAGAATTCTTAGGTGCTTTATTAATTAAACATGATGAGCGTCAGAATGTATGTAAATTAATAAAAGATGAAGCATTTAATCAAGTTGGAGAATTATTGCATACCACAATTCCAATGAGCACTAAGGTTAATCAAGCTGCAATTTTGCAACAACCTTTATTATCTGTTGATAAAAACTCAAAAGTTCGAAAAGCTTTTGAAACTTTAGCACAAGAAATTGTTCAGCGTGTCGGATAATATAATTCTGGAAATACTATGGTAAGTAATAAAGAGCTATTGGCTAAACGTCTTAAGCAAAATACTCAAAAGCATCAACATGCCCAAAAGGAGCATATTAACGATGTCAAAGAGCTAAGACGTAATGTACAAATTACAGATATTCAGGCTAGCCCTAACCAGCCTCGAAAACTCTTTAATCAACAAGATATTGAAGATTTAGCAGCATCAATTGAAGAAATTGGGCTATTACAACCAATTGCAGTTCGTAGAATAAATGATAAATATGAGTTGATTGCTGGTGAAAGACGATTGAAAGCCCACCAATTTCTCAATAAGAACACCATTGAAGTAATCATTATTGATGCATCGGATGAAGAAGTTGCTTTATTAACATTAGCTGAAAATTTAAAGCGAGAAGATCTGACAGATTATGAAATATATGTTGGATTAACTTCTTTGGATGAAAAATTAAAAAAAAATAAGCAGAAGTTAGCAAAGTCATTAGGTATGAATCGTGAAGATATGTATAAATATTTATCTTTTGAAAAATTACCTGGAGAGTTGATTGAAGATTTGGAAAAACAGCCCTCATTATTAGCACGGACCGCTGCTACAGCAGTGAAAAAGTTTCTATCAGATCATGATGAAAACCATGAAAATGCTAAAGAAGCATTATTCGAAGCATGGTCAAAATTGCTTAAAAAAGAAGTTGAACAGACAAAACTGGCATCACTAGCTGAAAAAATCTTTAAGTCAAGAGAAACGAAAGAAGTAATTCAAACTTCAATTGTACATAAAATTGAATATGATGGGAAAGTTGCTGGTAATATCAAATTTGACCACAATACATTAAAGGTATCTTTAAAAATGGGCCAATTTGATGATCAAAATTTACAAGAATTAAAAGCTTTCCTAAAACGAATGTTAGAAAAATAAAGTAAAAAAATAGTGTAGCAAGTTGCTACACTATTTTTGCAATTAGGAAAATTTATATAAGTAGTCATAATAATATTTTCATAAATTTGTCATGTAAATTGAATATTTAAAGCGTATTTTTCGACCATCCTAAGATGAGTTGATGCAATGCTTTGGCATAAGAAAAAATTTAATAAAAAATTAATAAGTTTGGCATGCTGTAGTTTGGGCGCAGTTATTTTGACGGGCTGTCAAAGTCCTGCTTTAGTTCAATCAACTTCTACTTCAGTACAACTATCAAAACAGCCTCGACGTGTGGTTTTTTTCTTGGGAGATGGAATGGGTATCACGACACTAACAGCTGCACGAATTTATGCTGTTGGTGAAGATGGCCAACTGCCGATAGATCAACTGCCAGAGTCAGCATTTGTTCGTACTTTCTCAGACGATGCACAGGTTACAGATAGCGCACCATCGATGGGTGCCTATATGACAGGTGTAAAAATGAAAAATGAAGTGATATCCATGCAGACTGGAACAATTGCAGTAGAACCAAATCAGGCCGGAAATCATCAATGTGGAACCAATCCTCAGAACCAAAATAAGCAAGACACCCAAACTTTACTCGAATTGGCCAAAGCACGAGGTTGGGGTACAGGGGTAGTCACAACAACTCGCATTACGCATGCTACACCAGCATCGACTTATGCCCATATTTGTCATCGTGATGCTGAAAATGACATAGCATCCCAATTAGTACCAAGTTCGCAAGGTGATATCTATCAGCGTTATAACATCAAATTAAAAGATGGGGTTGATGTGATTCTAGGCGGGGGTAAGCGTCAGTTTCTGCCGAAAGATCAAGGGGGAGAACGGATAGACCAACGGAATTTGATCGCAGAAATGCAACAAGCAGGCTATCGAATGGTCTATGATCAAACTCAACTCTCCCAGATGAAGTTAGGAAAGATAACACTAAATATAAAAAAAATGGAATAAATAATTTACAAAGTTATTATTTTTAATCTGATGTTTGTTTTATATGGGGATGATAATAACTTCTGATTACTAGTTTTTACCTTAAATATAACGATTGAAAGATTCATTTAAAGGCTATGAATACATGAGTTTTACAGTTTGGCTAGGTCAGCATGAGTACTTTTCGCAAGATTTAAGATCGACCATGAACGTGATTAAGTTATAGGGGATTGATGAAATAGTTTTTATGAATTTCTGGCTTTCTGGGCTGATTTTATCAAATTCATGTCTATGCAAAATTGCGACATATTTCTCGTGCTGGTAGTTATCCAGAGTTTGGTCTGTATCTATCCATAGTGCAGACCTTTTTTTGGTGATAGTTTTTTCTTAGCGATTTTCGATCTGGATGTAGTGATTTCACGTTTGCAGAACGTATCTTGGCGGTGATCCATCTAATATTCGTGATTATAAAGCGAGCTAATTCACAGGTTCTACAGATTATGTAGCGACTAACTATAAGTTGATGGTTGGCGCTTAGTTTATATTTACGCTTAGGTTTCAGTTAAAAAATCAATATTTTGTTGAATTCGTGATTGAATCATCTCTAGGGTAGATTCTCGAATTTGATGAGGATACAGGCGTTGCGCAATTTGACTAAATTGAAGTGCAATTTCATGCATGGCCAAGATGATCTCATCGACTTCTAGAGTAGTCAGATTCGCTTCTGAAGTACCGAGTTTATGTATGTCATTTCGAGAAATATTGAGCGCTTCTCCCATAATGTCCATTTGATGATAACCACCTGGACCTTCACAGAAGGTCACATCATAGGCTGGAGCCAATTTCCATTGACCATTTTTTGCCATGAGAAAAGAAAAATTCTTGGTATGGTCATCCCGATTATTGAAAAGTACATTAAACACAGCACGTTTAAAAGTATGCAGCCTTTCTCGCACATCTTGCGTACACATCAAGGTTGCCCGAAGAAAATTGCGATAGTCTAGGCTACCTGGAACTTTATAGTCTGCTCCGGTATATGCAGCCAAACTCTGCATTGGATCTGGCACCTTGGGGGGAGCCACCCATGACCAGCAAATGTTGTAAAAATTTGCCACCTTCTCCTTTGAGGACTTCTTGGACTTCCTGTGCCAATTGCGGCAGGGGAATATTCTCTGAAGTTTGCATCTCTGCGACACAGGGTTCAAAGGAGAGAGCACCCATTGCATGGGTGCTAATATAAGTTAGACGTTCCAAAGGGCTGATTCGTGCCGGATGCAGTCCAATTTTTCGAAAATATCGATCCATTAATAACATGCCCCAACCATCCGGCAAAGCATCATAGACTGGACCAGGTAATCCCATTTGATAAGTAGGAAAACCCTGTCTCAGTGGTAGACCTTTTAAAGGGAGTAAATAAGAAGAGAGCTGAACACCTCGCTGTATTGCTTCTGGACTATATTCAAAAGCAATAGTGGGTCTACCTGTGGTGGCTGTTGAACTAATCAGCGTTCCCCATAACCATGATTCGCCCCAACCGTTGTAATAAACATTAAGACTGTTGAGCATTATCCCTTACTCTTAATACGCTGGTGCTTACTTTGACTTTCATAGCGTAGAATATCTTTTACACTGTTAAGCTGAGGTTGAAACAGCTCCTGAAGTTTGTTTAATCGACCCAAGACCATTGCAATACGGACTAAATTTTCAACAGATACATTTCGTGCCGCTTCAAGATTCGAAACCGTATTCACGCCGACACCAGCGCGTGCTGCAACCTCAGCTTGAGACATCTCCAAAAAGAGTCGTTGCTTACGTAAACGCTCACCTAAAAGCGTCACGACTTCTTCGGGTTTAGTGAAATATAAATCCATTAAATTGGGTCTTAAACTTTAATAATTTAATTAAACCACAAAATAATGGAATTAATTTATAGCTATAGTGTGGTTGAGGAGGGCTTTGTTGCACAGCACTTCGGAAGGTAGGTATGGTCCTTGGGTATCGGTTACAGAAATTCATCAGGATGTACTTTGACTGATTGTTGATAAGGAAATCTCAGTATTTTCATTTTTCCTTTTTGGTCACATTACTTAGAAAGGGTTCTTCGAAAAGTAGTTCATATTTTAAAAATCTTATAAATATTGAGGATTTTTTCTTAAATGCTTTCAACATAGCATGCGGCGATATGTAACTCGTACGGGCTTAATCTGCCTTTTAGTGTAAATTTTTTGGGCATGAGAGGGGCAGAGGTGTGGGGGCAAGCAATTTATATCGTGGATACTTCTAAATCATTTATGTAATAGAATCAGCTAAGCATGGATTTAGGGTAATAACACTAAATCTAAAAAAATTGGAAGAATAATTTATTAAATTATTGTTTTTATGTGGTTGTTAGTGAAGTTATGAATAATAATAACTTTTTTCTTGATGAGTTTTATCTAAAAAATTGATCGGATAATTTCTTTAAATGTCATGTATCCATAAATTTGACAGTTTGAAGATATCGGTATGTGCATTTTTCACAAGGTTAAAGATCGACCATAAATGTGATAAACGGTAGGGGGTCATTGAAAAATGAATGGATTTAAACACTACATGTATGCAGGAAAAAATATCGCTGCGGTTCTGCTGACAGGCTGTATTGAGCATTGAATGCAAATGATGTAGTGATTGTCTACATGCTATAAGACCAGCATGATGAAGAATGAAATGTAGTTGCCAATATCTAACCTGGGTTAAAAAGTATAGCGTTGTTATTTGGAGAAGTGAGGTGAGCCATCCTTCTCTTATTCACTTAAAATAATACTTACTCAACTGATCTCCACTCATGGGCTGGTTCTAATAACAGAAAACTAAAAAAAAGTGGAAGAATTTTTAAAATTTAGACGACCCATGATAAGTAAACCATATGTATTTGTTGATAATTGTAATTTTGAGAAAATTTAGTTGATAGATTAAATGTATTTTCATATAAAAAGATATGCTCATTTTTTATATCGATAAAAATGTTAAAATTTGACTATTTAGTAAAAAATATAGAGATATTTATGGGGCAATTTATCATGCCCTTTTGCTTTGAGCGACAAAATGTTCAATTTAAGATAGTAAAAATTAACTCAGAACTACTGAAAATCAAAAAGATTAAACAGAGTCAGAAAGTAGTAGTACAAGCAAAGTTCAAAATAATCTATGTGAAAATTTGGCAAAAAATATTGCTATTAATGCAAACGGAGCCATGCTTACGTGTACATTCTAATTATGTTGCAATCTTACAGTTGATACATAATCTTGATGATTTTATCGAAAAATCACAGCAACACTTATGCTTTGAGAGAAAAGCTCAGAAAGAGCTAGATGCTAAATTCTTTGCTAGATTTTTTAAGCTGACAAAAAGTTCAATCAAAGATCAACTTTTACAAAATTGTTCAGATCGTAATGAATTTAACCAATGCAATTTGATAAAAAATTAAGCGAAAGCGAATATGCCAAAGATTGAAACAGAAGAGCAATTCTTAGATTTAGCAGAAAAATTTAAACAAGATTATTGTCTATTACATGATGATGTTGTGAATACACAATTTGTCGATCTATCAGATGATTTACGTGAAAAAGCCCACGCTCTATATAAGGAAGCGCAACAGATATATGGCTATATATCTAGCTCTAGACAATTAGGTAAATATTATTTTCTAGCTTCTTTAAGTTATTTTGCATGTCCAGATACTAGTAATACACAAGAGCTGTCATCGCAACGTTATTTGATTCTACAAGCGAGTTTTTTAACATATCGGCAGTATCAAGAATTTGCAAAAATTGCTAAAGCTGAGAATAAGCAAAAACATGTTTGTGACCTCCTACGCTATGTCTCACGATATGTGCTGGATTCTAATAATGCTGAATTATTTCATGAATGTAGTAAGCTGCTAAATTGTTATGTCACGTACGAACGTAATTTGAAAAAAGAGGATCGTAATCAACTTTTTAATATTAAAAATTTCAAAAAAGTACAAGTCATAGAGTATTTATCGGCTCTATTAATTATTTTTAAAAGACTTGATGATCGTCGTGTTGTTCATCGTCAGCGTAAGTCAAAAAAAAGCAAAGTTTTGAAATGGCCAACTAAAATTGAACTCAAAAAATTTCGTGAAATAAAATCTGGTAAGTATGAAGATATCGGACATAACGCAAAGATCAGTTTTTATGATGCCTCTCTTCACAAAGATGAAGATGGTGAAATTGAGTTATTGGACATTGAAGTAGAATTATACTCAGAAGATGAAAAAACTAAAAATTTTAATCATTTAATTAGTGATTATACTGCGTATTACACGTGGCATCGCCAACGCCGTCATGTGCCATTTATTACAAATCCTCATTATTTAGCACCAGATGTACTGAAGCAAATTGTTTATGTGTTGAGAACTGAGTTAAATGCGGACTGGGATAATGCTGCAATCGCTGCCGCATGTTTATTATCACTTTTGACTGGATTATCTCCCATAGCACTGATGGATTTTAACGAGCTCATACAAGATGGTGTTTTGATCCAGAATGGTTCAAGAAAACGACGGGAATATTTACTTAATTTAAATTTGAAAGTTACCGAGCAGAAAATTAAGAGTTTAAAGCCTGTGCGTTGGAATGAAGAGATGACTCACCAACTACATCTACCTGCGGCATGGTTTGACTACATAGAACAAGCATCAAATCCAAAGATCTCTTCAGGAGATATTAATTCCGAACTTAAGAAGTGGTTTGCTAATCAGTTTGTGGGTACTATCACCGTTGAAAAACTTCAGGCCCAATTATATTTTCATATATATTATGAAACCTATAATGAATATCTTACTCATGTGATTGCGAGGCGGGATATCAAGCATGATGTGCCAGGTATTTATTACGGAGGACTTCCCAAAGCTCAGCTTGATAGCAGCTATTTAGCTTTTTTAGAATCAGCACTTACACCACATTCTAAGGAACTTACAGAAGACACGGCTGAACTCAAAATATTACAACAACAATTCAAAGTGCAATCTGCATCTAAAGGGAGGGTAGGGAGTCAACTGGCACTTGAACCCAGTTTTGTGAAAGAGCAATTTGCTTTTTTACATAGACATTGCCAAGAAAATATTCAAAAAGATCAACATATCATTAATCAATTGAATGCATACGCGTGTTGGATGTGGCATGTTAGCTTGCTAAGCATGGCCAGACGGCCTAATAAAAATCTGTTGGGGAATTTGGAAGATTATTGTTTTGAGCTTAAAATTCTATATGTAAACGATAAAAAGAATAGCAAGGTAAGAAAGGATGGACGATTTATCCCGCTATCCGATTTCTTCTTAAAAGCACTGCAAAATTACACTGTATTTTTAAAACAAATAATTGAACTGTATAGCCCACTTTTAAAACAAGTATTTGCAAAGAAAAAAATTGCGCTCAATGACTTATTCGGAAAGGTCATTGATAGTAAAGATATCTTGCCGATAACTGTCAAAGAGTGGCAGAGCAGGAAAGTTAAGTTAATCCCTTTATCTCGAAACTGGGTAAATTTATATATGGAAGGAATCTTTCCAAAGAATATGTATTCGAATTGGTTACGTCATTTTGATATGAATTTTTTGATGTATGCAGAAGAAAAAGAAGAAAAAAAAACTGCTTTAGCATTCCATTTAATTCAGGCTCTTTATGGTCATGACCAACGTGACCGAGAGGCTTTTCATCCGTATTCTTCACTTATTCCGAATGTCTATGTACAGCAAGTCCGCCAGCAATTGCAAGATAATGTCAAATCTTTATCGATTAAACACTTAGAGCGAAAATAGTTGTATGCAAAAAATCAAAGAACTAATAAAACCACAACTAGACGGTCTATTTGTTGATATTCAGAAATTGGTGAAAAAGTCGCAAGAAAGACAGCCTTCTTTACCTGAAGTATTGACGCAAGACATGCAGCAAAAACTTGATCAGCAGATCGCCGAAAAATGGCATGACATTAAAGATAGTGTTGATTGTTTGAGTCAAAAATTGAGCCGAGATGAACAATCTAAACTGATGCAATTTACTGAAGATGAATTTAATAAAAGAAGAAGGCAATTCAACCAGAATGTAGATAAAAAATCATACAGAATTAGGCTAAATCCACATACTAAACGGATCGTACTGCCTAGAAAAATTGAGAGTACGGAGTCACGGTTAAAACAAGGGCAGTTACATGCCCAGGTACTCAACGCTTTGAAAGCATATTGGAAAGATTCACTTGGATATTGGGATGACCCTAAATATTTGTGGGGGGATTTATGCTTAAGTTTTATATATATTTCAGGCTGTGCAGATGAACAGCATCTGGTTGCTATTCAGCAGCAATTGCAGGAGGCCGTTGAGCTTGGTACAGATCTGAATTGTTTTCGGTTATACCATTCGGACTACAAAAAAATCACTAATCCATTGTTACTACATTATCGTGTTGAAAACTCTCAATATGGCAACGATGTAGAACAGAGAAAGTTGTACCAATGGAAGCATGTTTTTTTTAACTCATATGCTCAGTTCATCTTGCAATATTTAAAAAAGTTGAAAGCTACTCATAAAGAATATCGTCTGGAACAATCAATTGAAGATTGTATTCTGGAAAGCTTGAGTCGCATGGGACGAAACAAAAGTTTGGGCGATCTGCAATATCAAATTAAACGCCGTGGATTTCGTGCATTTAATGATGTGCAAATGGTACTTGAATTTAATCCAAACCTTAGCCTAGATATATTTTTAAGTAATGTACTTCAGCAAGAGATTAATACTGTCGCCTTACGGCCATCCGAATTTAGATTGCTATGGAGTAATGAACGTAATCAAGTCATGGAACTAGAGAATAGCCCTATTCATTTTGAACAAGAGCAGTTACATCTTGAAGTTCCGACAGCTCAAAGCAAATTACAAACGATTCCGTATGAGTTGATGTTGTTTGATCAAAAGAAACGTAAAGGTCAAAAAGTTGAGCGCTTAGATAAAAAGAGGAATAAAGAAGAACGCACGCTACGTTTTTGGCAAGAAATCAGAAGGGTGTTAGAGGAGAAGATGCGTGATGCAAATACGGAAGAAAAGTCTTTAATTGAAGCCCAATTACGCTTAATTCACTGGTTAGTGCATTTAAAAAAAAGAGGGCTTCAATTATCAACTATTGAAAGCTACTTAGGATCATTTGCTAAAGAATTTATATTTGAAATTTGGCTTAATAAATTGGATTTAAAGCAACAATCCATTGATGATTATGAAGATTTATATCGACAGTTGTTGAAATATAGCAGTGAACGAGATGCACAAGCAACTCAACGTGAAGCTGTTAAAGGAAAAACCTCTCGTAAGATGCACCAAACAGCAGAATACCGTTTTGGTCGCCTAAAAGATTTTCATCAATTTTGTATAGATAATTTTAATGCACCAGAGGTATTGGTGTTACAGAATTCAAGTTTTAAGCATTTACAAATTTGCAATGCACGCCTAGTAAGCCCTCTGTTATTTGGCAAGCTATTGGAAAAACTAGAACATTTAAGTCAAGAGCCAACCGCATCAGAGTGGGTCGATCATCTGAGTTGTTTAAAGCTGATGTATTTACTGAGTTATAGAACTGGACTCCGATTAAATGAAGTTCGTTGTCTTAAAATACAAGATATTATTTGCCCAGAGTTACTTTATAAAGAAAAAGAAAATACAGCTTTTAATAATATCACGCTTCATATTCAGAACAATTCATATCGCCGTCTGAAAACGCAAAGTGCAAATCGTCAAATACCATTGAAAATTGCCTTGTCAGAACATGAGTTTTTAGTAGTACAACATTACATACAACATCGTTATGAACAATATTTGTTTAATCAGCAGGATGATCTACTTTTTAGTGTTAATCATCGTGTATTAACTGATCAATGTATCAGCAAAATTACAGTAGAGTTGTTTAACCAAATATTAGGTATGCATCATGGCTTTAGTTTTCATACGTTGCGCCACAGTGCTGCTAACTATCTAGCAATAACTTTGCTGGGCTCAAAAGAAATGATTAAAACATATACAGATTGTCCTTGGGTAAAAGCAAAAAAGATGCGTGATTTATTGTTTGGTGTTAAAGCACGTGCTCATGAAGAGATTATTCAACATAAATGGCAGGTGCTTGCCTCTTGGATGGGGCATAGCAGTATTGAACAAACGGCTTCAAATTATCTTCATGTTTTGGATTTATTAGCAGTCGATCGAATTTACAATTCGCCGTGTATCATTTCAAAAAAAGTCCTAGAACAGTGTTTTGGTCCAGTGAATTCAAGTACAGAGTACATAAACTTAAATCGTTATACTCAGCAGCAGAAATGGTTTAACTCTTATCAGCAAACACAGCCAGTTATGATTGCTGGTCGACAAGAAAAGAAGTTTAGTATCGAGAAGAGTACTCTGACGCCTTTTCAACGTTTGATAAGTTTAAGAGATGGCCGTTCAAGCGAAGATATTCAAGCACAAGAATGGATGCAGCGATGTCAATTTATGAGCACTAAATGGATGGACCCCAAAAATTTTAATTTAAAAACGAAATATGTTAGTAATAAAAATTTAGATGGGGGTTGGTTTGATGAGCTTTACGACAAAGCTAAGAAACTGAAACGTTCTGATGAAATAATTCCTCTCCTTGATTTGCATAACCAACATGATAAGGGGAAAGATATACCTAAAGAGTTGAACGTGGTCAATGCACTTAAGGTATTATTATTATTTGGAAAATTACGTAAAAACTTTCTACATTTTCAATGCATAAAGAAAGATGATGAGCAACAAATTGCTAATTTTATTGCTGGTATAGAGCCAATTATTGGAGATCACCTAAATTTAGACAAACAGAATTATCCAGTCAATCTGGAAGTGCTTGAGAGAACAGTTAAATTTAGTTTTCAAAGAGTTGTTGGCCATAATAAAAAAAATGTTACTCTACTGGTTATATTTAATTTAATGTTAAAAATCATGCAAGAAGATGAACTTTGGTTAAAATAGCCTAAGCAGCTTAAAAAGGAGAATTTAAAAGTTTTAGCATCACAGTTTGATTACTGGATTTTAAACAATAGTGTGAAGATTAGCGCTTTGGTAAATCGATGAGCTAAAGTGTTGTAGTCCAAACTCGATCTGACAGTTACCCATTTTTGAGCTGTTGATTAATTTATCAAAAAAAATCAAGCCACCCACGGGTGGTTTTTTATTGCGACATTTCACCAGTAACTAACTTTCTTAATGTGAATCATGCTAAGGCAGCGAATGAAGGGAAGCCGTTAGTTGTATTGATCGCACCACAAGAGAAAGATCGTTCGAAGGCTCAAAACCGTTTGTACTGGATGTGGCTTAATCAATGGGCTAAACGTCAAGGTAAAGATAAAGATTACGAGCATCTGTTCTTTAAGAAAAACTTCTTAGCAAAAATCTATGATTGCGATGACGTTGGCCAATACAAGAAAATATTCAAGGCTGTAAGAGAGTTGAAAGATTCTAAGCATCCTCTCTACCAAGATGTAGCAAGTGGCCTATGTGAGCTAATGAGCACTACAGACGCAAGTACAGTTCAATTAACCGAATACTTAAACGACATTCATGCTTTCTGTAATAAAAACGGGTGTTATTTGGAAACGCCTGATGATCTTAAGTAGGTGCTTGAATAGTTGCTGATTTCATATTATTAATGTCTCTCACTTTATAAAATGAGAAACTAACAAATGGTAATGAATAATATTGAATATGATGCGGTGGTTGAAAGTGCGAAAATCAAAGCGAAAAGCGATATAACAGTAGCGGTTTTAAATAATGCAGCAAGTACTGGTTTAGTTGCAATTAATGATGCAAGTAAAGAAAAGCTTATAGAGTTTATCAAAAAACTGCATGATCAGATTGATGAATAATATGAACCGCCCTTAAAGCGGTTTTTTATTGCTAGTAGAATATTTAAGGTACCTTTTCTAATAGGCACATACTATTAAAGTGTTTTTTATTTATTTTTTAGATTGAAAAGATTGCTATTTGAGTAATTTAAATATAAAAATCTTTATTGATTGAGCGTAGTTGTTATACAGGATATTTATAAGGATTTTAAAATGACAATTATCACATTGCTTGATGTTGAGACGAAGAAGAAGGTGATAGTTCGGTCCGTAATAGACCCAATAGCAAGAATAGACAAAAAAGGGAATATACAAATTATTCAAATTCATAAATGGCTATATGATGAATCTGGAGATTTCGTTGATGAAGACTTATATGAGGCACTCAACAATGGAGAAGTTGGAATATACTTAACTTTGCAGTATATGATCATTGATATTGAAAATTAATTATTTTATTTTTAGTCAGTTTGAGTTCTTACTCTCTAGAGCCTAATGGTTACTGCACATAAGACCTTATTAAGTATTACCTATTGATGGGCACATATTCTTTATAAGTCTTGATAAGTAAAAAAATTATGTAGGCTAAAAATAAAACCATTTAAAAAAAGAAATCTTTATCTATTTAAATATGAATATTTGATATTTTTAATTCAATCCCTATTGCTAGTGCTTAAATATTATGCCAATATGAGGTTGGAGATATTTCCGAATAGATATTTCCTATTTCAGGTTTAAGCGTTTTTTTTCGCTAAGTCCGTTTCTGAATAAAAATAGGAAGTGGGCTTTTTTATTTTTAAATATTTCTGTATTATCAGTGTGTTGCTGTAGGTAACACTAAACCTTGTTGATCAGCGCAAATATCAAAAAGGGGGAGCTTGCCTACTAGGCAAGCTTTTTAAATTGATCAACTAAACACAATAATCCATTTCAAAGCTCATTAGAAAAATCAAACTTTCCTAGCTTTTATTCGTACTAATTTATTGAATCTAATCGTCTTTATAATTTTAAAAAATTCCTTAAACTAAAAATGGAAAATTTCTTGTTGCAACATTGTTATAATAGGACTACCTTAAGAAAAA
>NZ_KB849421.1:0-6319 GCF_000368405.1 Acinetobacter sp. NIPH 817 | reverse complement strand
AGATTTTGTGTGTAGGCTTCTTCATTTGAAAATTATATCGCTGAAAAAGCCGTTACAGATAGGTTTGTGCAACAAAGCCCTTAGTTGAAAAAAACTTTTAGATTTCATGCTCACACACCACCTAAAACAAAAAATATCCGATTGATTTTACAGGCTTTTAATTTAATGTTTTATTCTACCCACTCGCAATATCAACGTTTAGTATCACGACTCACTAACTCATTAACTAAATATGGAGCAGTACGGCTATCTTGATTTTCTGTTATTTGTTTTGGTGTTCCTGCCACAACAATATTCCCACCAGCATTTCCAGCACCTGGTCCCACATCAATCACCCAATCTGCTTGTGCAACGGCACGCATATCATGCTCAATCATAACCACGGTATTACCCGCATCGACTAATCGCTGCAATTGAACTAACAATCGATCTACATCTGATGGATGCAAACCTGTAGTTGGCTCATCAAGTATATACAGTGTATTTCCACGCTGATTGCGTTGCAGCTCGGTCGCCAATTTAATACGTTGCGCTTCTCCACCAGATAGTTCAGTAGCTGGTTGCCCTAAACGTAAATAACCAAGGCCAATTTCCTTTAATAATTGTAGTGAACGAGCAATCGAGACCTCTCCATCAAAAAAATCACGTGCTTCATTGACGGTCATTCCTAATATTTCAGCAATATTACGTCCATTCCAGCGAATTTTCAGAGTGTCATCATTATATCGAGCACCATGACATGTCGGACAAGGGGCATATACACTTGGCATAAACAATAATTCTACACTGACAAAGCCTTCACCTTCACAAGTTTCACATCGCCCTTTAGCCACATTAAACGAAAAACGTCCAGTATCATAATGAGCTTGGCGAGCTTCAGGAGTCCCAGCAAATAACTTTCTAACATGATCAAATAAACCCGTATAAGTTGCCAGATTAGAACGTGGAGTACGGCCAATTGGTTTTTGATCAACCTGTACCAGACGCTGTATAACCTCCACATCACCAGCCAGAGAACCCTGTGTAACCTCGGTAACCAACATTCCTTCATTTAAAGGATTATTTTCATTATTGTTTTTAGTTTCAGATTCATTGCCTAAATATGAAAGTACTAACTCGGGTAAAGCTTGAGAAACGAGACTAGATTTACCTGAACCTGAAATACCTGTAACTGCTGTAAGTACACCAAGAGGTATACGAGCATCAATATTATGCAGGTTATGTCGGTAAATATTGTTAAGTTCAAGCCAACCAGAGGGTGTACGTCCATAACTTTGAGTAACTGGGATTTTATTAAATAAATAACTTGCAGTACGTGAAGCTGAAATCTCACTTAAATCCTGAGGTACTCCACTATATAAAATATTACCACCTTGCTCTCCTGCATCTGGTCCAACATCCACTAACCATTGAGCACGACGCATGAGCTCTAAATCATGCTCTACAACAAATACGGAGTTTCCAGCGTCTCTTAATTTATCGAGAGAATCATATAATGATTGACTATCTGAAGGATGTAATCCAGCAGACGGTTCATCCAGTACATAAACTACACCAAATAGCATAGAACTTAATTGTGTTGCTAAACGCAAACGTTGTAACTCTCCCGCTGAAAGAGTCGGTGTGGCTCTATCTAATGTTAGATAACCAAGACCTAACTGGCGTAATTGATTTAAACGCCCCACCACACCATTTGCTAAACGCTGGGCAGCAATTTTCTTTTCATCTGAAAGTGCTGACGTACGTCTTACATCTGGAGATACAGAATGCACTGCTCTACCTGTTGTTGCTCGTTCAGATCTATCAAGTTGGGTTACTTTATTATTAGTCTTTTCTCCAGCATCATGAGCGTCGAAATTGCCAAGAACAATGGGCTCAAGCAGGCAAGTTAACTTATCCAAAGAAAGTTGCATAAACTCACCAATATCTATTCCAGCAAAGGTAATAGATAAGGCTTCTGGTTTAAGGCGTTTACCATGACAGGAAGGGCATATTTTTCCTTCCATAAAACGTGAAACACGTTTTTTCATCGACGTACTTTGGGTATTAGCAAAAGTATGAAGAACATAGCGACGAGCACCAGTGAAAGTGCCCATATAGCTGGGTTCTAGTTTACGTTTAAGTGCAGATTGAGTCTCAGCGGGGCTTAAACCAGCATAGACAGGAACTGTTGGGGTTTCTTCAGTAAATAAAATCCAGTCTCTATCCGATTGCGGTAAATCTTTCCATGGTCGATCAACATCATACCCTAGGGTTACTAGGATATCGCGTAAGTTTTGCCCATGCCAAGCAGGTGGCCATGATGCGATAGCTCTCTCACGAATACTCAGTGTTGGGTCAGGAACCATTATCGATTCTGTAACTTCATAAATGTGACCTAAACCATGACAGGTAGGACAAGCGCCTTGAGGAGTGTTCGGTGAAAAGTCCTCGGCATATAACATTGGCTGATCGGCAGGATATGCACCAGCACGCGAATAAATCATTCGCACGAGACTTGATAAAGTTGTTACACTTCCAACAGAAGAACGGGTATTACTTGCACCACGTTGTTGTTGTAATGCTACTGCTGGTGGTAGACCATCAATAGCATCAACATCTGGTACTCCGACCTGATCTATTAAGCGTCTTGCATAAGGTGCAACAGATTCGAAATATCTTCTTTGTGCTTCAGCAAAAATAGTTCCAAAAGCAAGTGATGATTTTCCTGAACCCGATACACCTGAGAAAACAACAAGTGCATTTCTTGGGATAGAAACATCTACATCCTTAAGGTTATGCTCACGTGCACCTCGAACTTCAATACAATTATTAGATAAAGTAATGTTATTGTGTTCACCAAAAGAATGTATTTTCATGTTTCTACGAGCCTGTAAATTATTTTGTGTTAGTCCCATTTTTTATAAATGATCTTTTAATCGATCATCGAACTGAATCGTAAACCAATTCATTGCTAAACGCCAATTTTGAATTGGCATGGTCCATTTTTTAGCAGCATTTGAAGTTGCTAAATAAATGACCTTTTTCACTGAATCATCAGAAGAGAAGATCTTTCTCTTTTTAGTTGAATGGCGGATCACGCTATTCAATGATTCAATTGCATTTGTTGTATAAATCGCATGACGTATTTCAGCAGGATAGCTAAAGATCGTTCGGATATTTTCCCAATTTGCACGCCAAGATTCTCCAATTTCTGGATGCTGGTGATTTCATTGATCGCAGAAGATATCTATGGACTTTAAAGCATTTTCCTCTGTACTTGCCTGATAGATCGCCTTCAATCCTGCTGTTACAGCTTTGTAGTCCTTCCAGCTCACAAATCTCAGGCTATTGCGTACAACATGTACGATACACAGCTGGATCAGTATGAGGGTAGACAGAGGCTATCGCATCAGGAAAGCCTTTTAGTCCTGAGAAGCGCTGCTTCACAAGGCAGGCTACAAGAATATCTTGCACTCCTCGATTTTTAAGCTCTGTCATGAATGACAGCCAGAATTTGGAACCTTCTGTTTGAGCAAACCACATGCCAAGAAGTTCTTTTTGGCCATCCAGGTTAATGCCTAATGCTAAATAAACTGATTTATTGATTACTGTTGAATGCTGACGAACCTTAACAACAATACAATCTAAATAGACAACAGGATAAAGACTATCGAGTGTTCTATTTTGCCATTCTGTCACTTGTTCAATGACAGCATCCGTCACCTTACTAATAAGGGAGACAGATACATCGACATCGTACATTTCTTTAAAAAAAGCAACAATTTCTCTATTTGTCATTCCTTTCGCATATAGCGAAAGAATTTGATCATCCATGCTAGTAATGCGTGTTTGATGCTTCTTAATAATCTGTGGTTCAAAAGATCCGTCACGATCACGAAGGATATCTAAAGCAAGCTGCCCATCTTGTGTTAGAACTGTTTTGGAGCTAAAACCATTACGTGCATTAGATCCTTTCTTAGGTTGATGCTTTTCATAGCCTAAATGTTCAGAAAGCTCAGTATTCAGAGCGGTTTCGATCATGAACTTTTTAAATATGGCTGTCATTTGGTTTAAATATTCAGGAGTTTTTAAACCTTTAGCTAATTCAGCTGCCATACTTTTGATTGTAGCTTCATCCATGTGAAGTACCTCTTTTTATTATCCTCAGTAGGATAAATGAAAATTAAGTACTTACACAAAATTTAGAACAGTCCCACAACTCATTTTGTTGAACTATATCTGTACAACAATTCTACCTCGAATTTTTCCATCTAAAATTCCATTTGAAATATTTAAAGCATCTGTTAACTGAATTTCAGTCGTTACTGTTTCTAATTTTGTTTGATCTAATTCTGTAGCCAAACGTTCCCATGCTTCTTTTCTTAATTCGATTGGTGCCATCACGCTATCAATTCCATATAAGGTGATCCCTCTTAGAATAAATGGAGCAACTGTTGCTGGAAAATCCATTCCGCCTGCCAAACCACACGCAGCAACTGCACCACGATATTTTATACTAGCACATGCATTGGCTAAAGTATGGCTTCCAACAGTATCAATCACGCCAGCCCAAACTTCTTTGTTTAATGGCTTTCCTGGGGAAGATAATTCAATACGATCAATAATTTCACTCGCACCTAGATAGGTTAAATATTCTGACTCTTGAGGTCGACCAGTTGAAGCTGTAATCTCATAACCAAGATGATTCAAAATAATAATGGCAATACTACCTACTCCACCATTTGCACCTGTCACTAAAATTTTTCCATCACTTGGTTTAATACCATGTTTTTGTAAAGCCATGACACACAACATTGCGGTATAACCTGCTGTACCAATAACCATCGTATCTTTAAAAGAAAAAGCAGAAGGTTTTTGTATGAGCCAATCACCAGAAACAGTGACTTGCTCGGCTAGCCCTCCAAAATACTTTTCACCCACTCCCCAACCATTTAGTAGAACTTCATCTCTTTCTTTCCATGCTGGATGTTTTGATTCAATCACAACACCCGAAAAGTCGATTCCTGGGGTCAAAGGAAAACTACGCACCACTGGTGAACGCCCAGTAATGGCTAAAGCATCTTTATAATTGAGTGTTGAATATTTGACTTCGACTCTAACCTCTCCTTCTTGTAAAGGCTTTGATGCAATCTCAGTAATTTTTGATGTGTAACCTGCTTCATCTTTAGTAATTACAATACCTTTGTACATAGAACTTCCTCTCTATTTAATTAGACTGTTTGTCTAGAATTAATTAAAAAATAAATACAGATGTCTGCATTTATTTTTTAATTAACTTTTTACGTGATTTTGTTGTTTTACAGCTAAAGTAAACAAGCGATAAAATGCATCTAAGGGACTTATTGATTTGACCAAACGTGCTCTTAGAACTGCACCTTCCCACCCAATCCAAAACTGATAAGCAGCTTCATCGCAATCAGCTAGGCTATATTGTGAATTTGACTGATGTAGGCAATCAGAAACTAATTTCTCCCATACCTTAAAGATACTTTCGATTCGGGCAATGATTTCTTGTGGCAAATACGACACTTCTTGTCCTAAGTTACCTAAAATACAACCTCGTTTAAAATCATTTTTTTGCATTTTTTCACCCACATCTTTTACAAAATTTTGCAGCTTTTCTAGTGGGGAAAGATCAGTTTGACTTAAAAACTTTTTCAATCGCTTCACAAAATAAAGTTCATAAGCATCTAAGACTTCTAAAATAAAAGCCTCTTTATTTACAAAATAATGGTAGAAAGACCCTTTAGGAACTTGGACTGATTTCATGAGATCGTCCAAGCTCATAGCATTCATTCCACGTTCGGTCAGTAACTCGATACCTCGGTGGATTAACACTTCTTTAGTGTCTGCATAGTTACAACCGTGTTTGGTTGGTCGACCACGTGGTCTTTTGGGTGGGGAAGAATAATTCATATAATAAAAATAGACTATGTGACTAGAAATATCAACAATAAGATTATTTGATTGAAAATTTTATCTAAACTTCATCTAGTTCTCTTTTTTCACAGTACTTAGTCATTCATATAAATGCTCTTAAAAATCCTATAAGTTCATGAACTAATTTTTTATAAATTTCTATTATTTTTCTTCAAAATATTGAAATTAATAAATATATTGCAAAAATAATTTATAAACTAGATTTTAGGTAAACATAAGTTAAATCCGATACACCTAAAAGGCTTTGTTGCACAAACCTATCTCTAAAGGCTTATTCCACAATATAATTTTCAAATGAAGAAGCCTACACACAAAATCTACCTCACAACCAATTGGCCCGCATATAACCGAGCACTCATGAGTCGCGGAAATATTG
>NZ_KB849420.1:3129844-3259127 GCF_000368405.1 Acinetobacter sp. NIPH 817 | reverse complement strand
TCCAAAGATTCCAAAGATTCCAAAGATTCCAAAGATTCCAAAGATTCCAAAGATTCCAAAGATTCCAAAGATTCCAAAGAAATAATAGAGCAAATACTCTACCCTATTCTATATTTCTTCTTATTTTTTAATTTACTTCTTTTATTATTAGTGAATCACTGATCTATAAATTGTTCCACGTGGAACGTTGAATTGTTTTTTTGATTCTTAAATAAAAAAAGCAGGATTACTCCTGCTTTTTTTTATTACATAACACTCTTAGTCAGTGAACGTGACACGTGCAATTGCTTTTTTACCTGACTGAATAATGAAAGTACCGTTTTCTTTTACAGAGAAACCTGCATCAACAGCATTCCAGTCAACTTTTACTGCACCGCGAGCTACCGCATCTTTTGCAGCTGCAGCATTTGGATTTAATCCAGCTACACGTAGAATGGTAGCAATAAAGATTTCTCCACCAAACTCACCACGCGAAATAGTCACCTCTGGGGTGTCTTCTGGTACTTCACCTTCTGTAATAAGGTTACCAGCACTTTTATGTGCATTAGCTGCAGCTTCTGCATCATGGAAACGTTCAACTAGCTCAAGTGCAAGGATACGTTTTACTTCTTGTGGATTACGACCAGCAGCAATTTCATCTAATAAGGTTTTGATCTCATCTAGAGATTTAAAACTTAATAAATCGAAATAGCGTTCAATTAAAGAATCTGGCATTGATAAAACTTTTTGGTACATTGCCCCTGGCGTATCAAATACACCAATATAGTTACCTAAAGATTTAGACATTTTATTTACACCATCTAAACCTTCTAGAATCGGTACAGTGATACACACTTGTGATTCTTGGCCATAACGACTTTGTAAAGTACGGCCCATGAGAAGGTTAAAGGTCTGGTCTGTACCACCTAACTCTACGTCAGCTTCAAGTGCAATAGAGTCATAACCTTGAACTAAAGGATATAAAAACTCATGGATTGCAATCGGCTGATGGTTGCTATAACGCTTTGTAAAGTCATCGCGTTCTAACATGCGAGATACGGTTTGTTGACTTGCTAGCTGAATAAGATCAGCAGCAGACTTTTGATTAAACCATTCTGAGTTAAAACGTACTTTTGTTTTATTCGGGTCTAATATTTTGAAAACTTGTTCTTGATAAGTTTTAGCATTGGCTTCTACTTGTTCACGTGACAACGGCGGACGAGTTGCGCTTTTACCAGTTGGGTCACCGATCATCGCTGTATAGTCACCAATTAAGAAGGTAACTTCATGGCCCAAATCTTGGAAAGTTTTTAGTTTGTTAATAAGAACCGTATGTCCTAAATGTAAATCTGGTGCTGTAGGATCGAAACCAGCTTTAATTTTAAGAGGACGATTCTCTTTGAGCTTTTTCAGTAAATCTTCTTCTGAAATAATTTCGTGCGTGCCTCGTTGGATGAGGGCAAGCTGTTCTTCGGCGGGCAAGAAATTTGACATCACAAAACCTAAACACATCAGTTATTCAATTTGTGCGATATACTAACATTTTTTCAGCGTCTTGCAGGGGAAGTTGCATATGAGCGCAATCTATATCGGCGTAATGACTGGCACTAGTATGGATGGTGTGGATATTGTTGCGGCTTCATTTGAGCCACTACAGCTTCATGCCACTCTTACAGTTCCATTTGAACCCGAGTTACGTGATGAGCTTATGGCGTTAACTTTGCCTGATGACAATGAAATTGACCGCATGGGTAAAGCTGATGTTGCTCTAGCCAAAATGATTGGTCATGGGATTAATACTCTCATTGAAAAAAACCAGTTAGATCGTAGTCAAATTAAAGCAATTGGGTCGCATGGACAAACCATTCGTCACCGTCCAGAACATGGTTTTACTTTACAAATTGGTGATCCCAACATCATTACTGAAATCACTCAGATTCCGGTTGTTTCAGATTTCCGTCGTAGAGATATGGCAGCAGGCGGTCAAGGCGCGCCATTGGTTCCAGCTTTCCATCAAGCATTATTTCAACATCCAAGTATTCATCGTGTGATTTTGAATTTGGGTGGTATTGCTAATGTGAGTATGTTGCCTGCCAATAATGCTGACGGCGTATTTGGTTTTGATACAGGTCCTGCAAATATTTTGATGGATGCTTGGTGTCATCGCCATACAGGTCATCCATATGATGAAAACGGTGATTGGGCAGCTTATGGTCATCCTATTCGCTCTTTACTCGACCGCCTTCACGCCCATGAATATTTTTCTAAAGAACCACCTAAGAGCACAGGACGTGAAGACTTTAATATTGACTGGTTAGATGATCAGTTAATCGATTGGCGAAATGATTTAACTTATGATGAGTTAGAAGATACCCCTGAAAACATCCAAGCCACCTTATTAAAGCTTACTGTGCGTGCCATTCAAAAAGCGATTTATCGTTCTGAGATGGAAACAGGTGAAGTATATGTATGTGGTGGTGGTGCTTATAACTCTTATTTATTAGAACAATTACGCTGGCGTCTTCGTAAGCATAATTGGTCTGTTCAACCTACAGATGTTTTAGGGCTCTCCCCTACTTGGGTGGAGGCTACCGCATTTGCTTGGTTAGCAATGCGTTTTGTAAATGGTTTAAGTGGTAATTTGCCTGCAGTAACAGGTGCTTCGGATTTCAGAATTCTAGGTACAATCACAGTAGTATAAAAACTACTTATTGATTTGATTGGTCAGATTCGACCTCATAACACATTTACTGACCCGAAATGCTGTTATTTAAATGAGCATAAAAACTCATGATAAATGCCGACAAAAATAATTTAAGGCATGTTTGTATGGATCTGACTAAACGTATTCATCAATACACACGTGGGGCTTGGACATTCGATGTAATTGATTCAGGCCCTATAGATGGACCACTCGTTGTTTTATTGCATGGTTTTCCAGAAACTGCTCATAGTTGGGAGCAAACCTCTGAATTATTGCATCAGCATCAATTTAGAACACTTGCGATTCATCAACGTGGTTATAGTTTAAATGCTAGACCTCAAAGCCGATTTCAATATTCACTGAGTGAACTTGTAGAAGATGTGGCCAGTTTAATTGAGCAGCTTGGCCAGCCAGTTTATTTAATTGGGCATGACTGGGGCTCGGCAATTGCCTCGGGCGTTGCGATGAAGTATCCACAATATATTCAGCATCTCACTTTAGTTTCCGTACCCCATCAAGCTGCTTTTTTAAAAGCTTGTTTAAGCAGTAGACAACTTTTTAAATCTTATTATTTTGCAATTTTTCAGCTGCCGATTCTGCCCGAACTTTTATTTAAAAAAATACCTAAATTGGGCCGTAAGTTTCTTAAGTCATCAGGCATGACCGAAGAGCAAATTGCAATATTCGAGGCTGAGTTTATAGAAGAAAATAGGTTAACTACGGCGTTGAATTGGTATCGTGGCTTTTTTTGGAACAAGCCTCAAAATCCTTTTAAAGCAATAGATGTTCCTACTCTCTTTATTTGGGGTAAACATGATATTGCCGTTACAGAAAAAAGTGCCGAGCTAAACTCACATTATTTTAAAAATAGTTATGACGCGGTTTTTATGGATGCATCACATTGGATTCCATATCAGAATGCACCTGAACTAGTGCAATACTTTTTAGAATCTATCAGTGAAAAATAATGATTTGACCAATAAAAAAACCTCTCAAAATAGAGAGGTTTTTTTAATTTTAAAATTCTTTTTAAATCGAGAACGAAGAACCACAACCACATGTTGTTGTTGCATTCGGGTTTTGGATAATAAAACGTGACCCTTCAAGACCTTCTACATAGTCAACCACTGAGCCAATTAAATATTGATAGCTAAGTGAGTCAACAAGCATTTTTACATCGCCATTTACGAATTCTGCATCATCTTCATTTACGCTTTCAGCAAAATTGAAACCATACGAAAACCCTGAACACCCGCCCCCTGTTACATATACACGTAACATGAGATCGTCATTCCCTTCACTATCACGGAGTTGGCGTACCTTATTGGCAGCATTATCTGTCAAAACTAGAGCTTGGGCATTCATGATGATTGTTCCTCGGATTTTGCTGTGCCTTTCAAAATAAAAAAGACCCTATATTGAGTATAGCATAATCAATATAGGGTCTGTCTTCGAAGTTTAAAGCGAATCTTGAGTATTTTTATCAAGATTATTTGTAATTCTCGTCTTGTAAACCACATTCGAAGTTTTTAGCATCTTGTTTACAACGGAATTGCCAAAGAAGTTTCATCATACGTTTATCGTACACACCACGTTGTGTAAGGCTAATTCGAGACTCACGCATCAGCTTTTGGTAACCGGGTTTATCGGCAGCAGGAACATCCATCCAGTATTTTTGAGGAATATCAGCTTTCATTTTACCCAAGATGGTAAAGGCACGTGGTAGCTGACCTGAAACCCATTCTCTAGATTTCTGACCAAAACCAGCTGGGAACTTATCAGGACGGATAATAATATTTCCTGTCACCTGCAAAATCGGATAGTTCACAATCGCCCCTTTTGTTCCTAAACCTTTTTGTAGTTCCAAAGGTTTAAAGGCTGCTGCTGGCGCACCAATAATATCAACTTGATGGTTATTAAATTTAGCACCGAAATTTGTTATATCGGCACTAACAGCCTGCGCGCCTACCTGCTGAACCATAATTTTTTGAGCTTCATCATAGTCAAGAACAGCAATTTTTTTACCTGCGGCTTTCGCTACTGTATTGATGCTGCGGTCATTTACTAAAAGATACGCATCACCAACCGGAATAACACCTACAACCTCATAGCGACCATTAACCATATATTTACTAAAAGTCGGACTCGCTAAACCTTGCATGATTTTTACAGCAAGCTTGAGGTCAGGAATGGCCCCGATTGCATCTAATGACCCAGTAAATGAGTTAAATTGACGACCACGCATCCCTGACACACTAATACCATCACATTTGCCTGCTTTAAAATCTTCAGCAATCACGGCTTCATTTTGGTTTACTTTAAGTTCGATATCAGCTCCCCAGTTTTTCGCGGCAAGTTGATAATCCTTCATCAGCGCATAGACATCGCCATTTTTACCAACGAAGTCAAAAACACATACTGTTTGTTTAGCCTGAGCTGCAAAAGAAACTGTGGTAAGTCCCATCGCAAGTAATAGCATTTTGGAAAATTGCATATTCTTTTTCCTTTCCTTGTGGAGTTTTTCTTTTTCGATACCAAGAAATTTCACACCAATCAGGTATGAATTGGATAGGCCTCATATAAAAATCATGATGGAATATTTGTATAGACCATATTTGCTTTTATGATTTTATTTCCATGAAAAATAGATAGCGATTGACCTATCTATTAGCAATTATTTTAATCACTCAAGTCCTTGATCCATTTTTATACCTTCATGTTTCCTTATGAAGTTTTTATCTAAATTTAGCTTAACGTCTTTCTAACTAACAACAATGGCAGAATTGACAGCACATAGAAAACAAAAAGCCTAGAACTCAGTCTAGGCTTTTAGATAGAAATTAATATTATTCACCAGGCATTGAACATTCAAAGTTAGCCTTGTCTACAGAACAACGTGCTTTTTTAAGTACAGACATCATTCCTGCATCGTAAACACCGCGTTTAGTTAAGTCCATACGGCCATCACGCAACATTTTTTGATACTTAAGTTTGTCTTCTGCACTTAAGTTCATTTTGTATTTGCCAGGAATTTGTGCTTCTAAACGGTTGATCATTGCAAAGTTCTTAGGCAACTGTTTAACGAACCAGTCACGAGATTTTTGACCAAAACCAGCTGGGAATTTATCAGAACGTAATACTAGATCTGCTGTAACGTGTAATACAGGGAAGTTCCACATTACACCGTTTGCACCTAAACCTTTATTTAACTCTAATGGTTTGTAAGCATAAGCAGGTGCACCTACCATATCTACCTGACCATTGTTAAATTTCGCAGCAAAGTTTGAAATATCAGAAAGAACCGCTTGAGCACCTACGCGTTGCACCATAATTTTTTGTGCATCGTCATAACCTAACACGGCGAATTTTTTACCCGCAGCTTTTTCAACAGAGTTGATGTTTTTGTCACGTACGAAAATGAATGCTGAACCTAGCGGAGAAATACCAGCAACTTCGTATTTTTTACCACCCATATTAGTGGTCATTTTTGCTGCATTACGCGCATCTAATACATAGGTAATTGCACGTTGAGCGATTTGGTTATTTGGAACACCGCCAAGTGAGTCGATAGATCCTGCGAATTTGTTATATTGACGTGCACGCATTGCTGTCATTGCTACAGCATCACATTTGCCTGCTTTAAAATCATTATCAGCAACAGCCTCGTCCTGACGAGGAACTAAGTTAATTTCAGTACCCCAGCCTTTTGCAGCTAGAGCCCATTCTTCCATCATTTTATATGAGTCGCCTGCTTTTCCTAAGAGGTCGAATACACATACGGTACTCGCTGCTTGCGCTGAAGCAGAAAAACCAACAACAGAAGCGGCAGCCATAGCAAGTACGATTTTTTTCATTTTCTTCATCCTTCCACGGAACAGATTTTTTGTTTGAAGTTTCCTTTCAAAGACAGATATTAATCATGTTTTTTAGAAAAAAATAGAGCTTTTACTCAAATATTTTTATCTCATTGAACCATTGTTTGTTCAATTTAAATTATTTATTAGTGGTAAAAATCACTAAGTTTCCGTAAGTTACTTTTTATATTCACAATTTTCATACCCATATTCAGCTTTGAAATATATGTAGCGTTTTTGTGTTTAAAAAACAAACTATTCTCCATTAAGAGTACATTCAAAATTTGTCCGTTCAACTGTACAGCGGGCACGCTTTAGCACACTCATCATTGTTGCATCGTATACACCTTGTTTTGTTAAGCTGAGGCGACCTTCACGTAAAATTTTTTGATATTTAGTTTTGTCTTCTGCTGAAAAATTCATTTTAATTTTTGAGGGTACACCCATTTCTAGCCGCTTTATCATGGCAAAATTCTGAGGTAATTTTTGTATAAACCAAGTACGTGACTTTATACCGAAATCTGTAGGGAACTTATCACTTCGGGCAATTAAATCACCTGTGACGTTAACTACGGGGAAAGTAAACATTGCCCCTTTTACTCCCACCCCTTTACCAATCTCTAAAGGTTTATAAGCATAGGCTGGTGCCGCAATTGCATCGACTTGGCCACTATTAAACTTTTTCACAAAATCGGTAATTTCTGAAGGAATGGGCTGAGCGCCAACGCTTTCCACCATAATTTTTTGTGCTGCGTCATATTGCAAAATAGCAAACTTAGTCCCACGTACTTTTTCAATTGAATTCAGGTTTTTATCTCTCACAAATAAATAAGCTAATCCAATCTGAACAATACCGACGACCTCGTAATTGATTCCATTTTGTGCAGTTACCATACGATGTTTATTGCGTTTATCTAAAACATAGCTAATCGCTTTTTGCGCAATAGCATTACTGGTTACTCCACCAATTGCATCAATCGAACCTGCAAATTTATTGTAATTTCTCGCCCGCATGGAAGTCATATAAGCAGCATCACACTTGCCTTCACGCAACCTACGGTCAACCAAAGCTTCATCTTGAAATGGAATTAAAGTGATATCTGCTTGCCACTCTTTCGCTGCAAGCGCCCACTCTTCCATCAGTTTATAGGATTCACCTGACTTTCCTAATAAATCAAACACACACACATTTTGTCCCGCATGTGCTGTTCCCATAGCACAGCAAAATGCTGCGCCAATTATCCCCAATCTTTTTTTCATTTGACTTTCCTTAGTCTAGTTTTATTAATAGCTCATTAATCAACCAAATCTTAAACTGTTTTTATTTTAGCCATATTTTTTTAAATGTGTTCTATCTTATTCAATATTCTGAGAATTTCAGACGAATAGCTAAATCTATAACCTTTTAATATCTCCAATATTTGTCTGCTTGGAACTAAAATCCGGAAAGTTTTGTTTTCATCAGCACTTCTCTTTAAAATACAGCATCCCTAACTCACCTCGATACAATAAGATGATTCAATTTGATCAAGTTTCTTTACGCCGCGGTGGACGTGTTCTATTTCAAAAAGCGTCTATGCAATTACACCCAGGTTGGAAGATTGGTCTAACTGGTGTAAATGGTGCAGGTAAGTCGACATTATTTGCTGCATTACTTGGAAGTTTAGGTGCCGATGAAGGTTCACTTACTCGTCCTACAGGCTGGACCGTAGCGCATATGGCGCAAGAAATAAAAGCCTTAGATATGCCTGCAATTGATTTTGTTCTTTCAGGTGATGAAGAATTTTGGGATATTCAAAATAAGCTTGCTCAACCAGATCAATTGACTGATTTTGAATTGGCTAAATTGCATGGCAGATTTGATGAAATTCATGGTTATTCAGCACCATCTAAAGCAGCCCAACTCATGGCTGGTCTTGGTTTTCTAGAAAATCAATTACGTTTGAATGTTGAGAGTTTCTCAGGTGGGTGGCGTATGCGCTTAAATTTAGCGCGTACCCTTATGAGTCGTTCAGATTTATTATTACTAGACGAACCAACCAACCATTTAGACTTGGATGCAATTCTGTGGTTAGAAGATTGGCTTAAAGCCTATGAAGGTACACTCATCCTCATTTCGCATGACCGTGACTTTTTAGATGCGATTACAGATCATATTCTTCATATTGAAAATCAAGAACTCACGCTTTACACCGGAAACTATTCTACATTTGAAACTACGCGTAGTGAACGTCTTGCCCAACAACAACAAGCTTTTGAGAAACAAGAAGAAACACGTGCTCATCTACAAAAGTTTATTGACCGTTTTAAAGCAAAAGCGACTAAAGCTCGTCAGGCGCAGAGTCGTATTAAACAACTTGAGCGCATGCAGCAACTTGCACCCGCTCATGTAGATACGCCGTTTACGTTTAGTTTCCGTGAACCCACCAAAATGAGTTCTCCTTTGCTGACTTTAGACAATGCCAGTATTGGTTATGGTGATAAACAAATAGCTGAAAAAATCAGATTACAAATTACACCAACCTCACGTATTGGTTTACTTGGTATGAACGGCGCAGGTAAGTCAACATTGATTAAGAGCTTGGTTGGTGATTTACCTCTCTTAGCGGGTGAACGTAAAGCTTCCGAACTGCTTAACATTGGTTACTTTGCGCAGCACCAAATGGATGCTTTAGATGGCCATGCTACTCCAATGTTACAGCTTGCTCGTATAGCAGATAAAAAAATTAGTGAAGCCACCCTACGTTCTTTCTTAGGTAGTTTTGGCTTTAGTGGTGAACGCATGGATACGCCATGTGAAACCTTTTCTGGTGGAGAGCGCGCTCGTTTAGCCCTCGCACTCATTGTATGGCAGCGTCCAAACGTTTTAATTCTCGATGAACCGACGAACCATTTAGATCTAGATATGCGTCATGCACTAAGCATGGCATTACAAGACTTTGAAGGTGCTGTCGTATTGGTTTCCCACGAACGTCAACTTATTGCAAGTGTTTGTGACGAGCTTCTTTTGGTACACGGCGGTAAATGTACCGAATTCGAAGGTGATTTACAGGATTATGCAAAATGGCTACGTGAAGCACGTCAGCAACTCATTAATGCTCAAACTGCTGTGGCGCAGAATAATTCATCCTCTACCACTGCTGCCCCAGCTAAAGTCGATAAAGAAGCACAGCGTAAAGAAGCAGCTCGCCGTCGTGAACAGACTCGACCTATTCGTAAAAACATTGAAAAAGTTGAGTCTCAAATTGAGAAGCTTCAACCGCAGCTTGCCAAAATTGAAGAATCTCTAGCAGACACATCTCTATATGAGGCTGCACGTAAAGACGATTTACTCAAACTTATGAATGAACAGACTGAGCTGAAGGCTAAACTTGAGCAACACGAAGAGCAGCTTTTAGAACTCATGATGGAGTTAGAAGAAATGGAAGCTTCTTTTGATTAATCTGTTTTCTAAAATAAAAAAGCCGATTTCTTAATCGGCTTTTTTATTAATTAATAAGGGGTATAAAAAGCCCCTAATTCATTTAAATTGCTATTTACAGGTAAAGGCCAAACATTGCTTGATTGGCTATCTGCGATATATAGATCATAACCGCCTCGACTACCTGTTTGCCCTGCAAGTGACACCACCATGTAACGCTGATCTAAAGGCACTGGATCGGAAGTATCATAATTAATGCTGTTAAATGGCAAACGTGTGGTTTGTTTATTAGCCATGTCATAGAGATAGATCTGATCATGAGCATTTGTTGGACTGTACCAGCGTACATATAAGAAGCGACTTCCTTGCCACCATATTGGATAGTATGAAGCGATATTGGTTAGCTGTGTATCATAGGCACCCGACTGATCAATACTGAAAATTCGAGAATTATTTCCAGCACCTTTTGCATATAAGATTTGGGTAGTATTTACCATCGGATAAGGCATCGATTCTTCTATGTCCCAACCATTTTGAGTGACAGAAGTTATCGTACGATCCATCATTTTAACGATTTTTAAATCGCCATTTTGTTTGAAAATAATACGCTGGTTATCTATGAATTTTGGATCTTCATCGCGTTTGTTATTTCCCTGAGTTAAGTTAATGGGTAACTCACTACTACCCACTTTCCAAGCATACACATCCCATGCATCGCCATAATGCTGCCCAGAGTTAACCCCCATAAAAGTTAACCATTTTCCATCTGGGGAAAAATGACCATTCATCATATGGTCAATTTTCCAATTTGTGCCCAGTAATGTAGTCTGCTGCGTTGTGAAGTTATAAAGATAAAGTTTACTGTCCCACGCGTCATAATCACTATAACGATGAAATACTAATTTGCCATAAAAGGTCGGGACTGTAGCAGCATGCAATTGAAATAAGCAATTAAAAAACATGATCCCAATGCATAAGAGTTTTTGTGTTTTTTTCAAAATTATATTCTCTTGATATAAATGGAAACTACCATCTAAATGGCAGTTTAAAAGTTCATTTCTTATAAAAAAAGGCTTTGTTTTTAATTAAACAAAGCCTTTTCTTTAATCATCATAAAAAGAATTATCTAAACTTTTTATGATTTTCATTTCGTATTGTGACTAAATTGATTGCTTCAGTTTTGGCTTGATCTAATTGTCCTTGCTCAACCAAAGCAGTTACTTTATCAATCTCGGCAACAAGCTGATCTAAACCAGCTTGGTACTCTTTTACCTGTACATTTCCTGAAGGCAAACCTTCGAGTTTATGTGGCAAATATTGCTTAGAAGAAACTGCTGCTTCACGCATTACAACAAGCTGTTGTTTCGCATTAGCAGTATCTTTCGCTTCAGCAAATGCTTTTGTGCTCTTAGCTAAAGTTTTCATATTTGTTTCTAAATCAGCTGCCCAAACAGTAGAGCTTCCTAAAAACACACATGAGATTAACAGACTAGCTAATATTTTCTGACCCATCATCTTCTCTCCCTAGACTGATTTAGAATCGAGTTATCAATTAAGCATCAATATCCGCATTTAAAGCATTTTCTTCAATGAATGCACGACGTGGTTCCACATCATCACCCATCAAGCAAGAGAACATACGATCTGCTTCAATCGCATCATCAATAGTTACCTGCAACATATTACGGTTTTCAGGATCCATTGTCGTTTCCCAAAGCTGTTCAGCGTTCATCTCACCAAGACCTTTATAGCGCTGAATCATCATACCGCGGCGCGAATCTTGCAAAATATGCTGCCAAACCTGATGGAAGTTAGCCACTTGAATACGGCGATCACCTTTTTGTAAATAAGCACCATCTTCAAGCAAACTGAACCAGCTCTTCGAGTTTTTCAGCAAACGTGCATACTCAGCTGAATTCAATAAAGCTGCATCAAGCAAATATGCATGTGGCAAGTTATGAACATATACCGTAATACGCGGCCAATAATGCGCAGATTTTTCACCTTGAGCATTTTCACGCTCAAATGACTCTAGTGTAATTTCTGGGCGTAAACTTGGCTGTAATCTTGTAATGATAGCTTTTACTTGATCAGCCCATTGTTGTACATAAGCCTGATCATGATTTTGATCGCTCTTGAACGCTTCTACTTCAAGTAAAGCATCCAATAAGCTAGCTGGATAACGTAAAGTTAAGCGCTGTAAGCTCTTTTGTGAAACTTGATAGTCTTGAATGACTTTTGCAAGTGCTTCACCTGTAATAGCAGGTGCTTCAGCATTGGTATGCAAAGATAGCTCATCAATCGCATTTGAAATTAAATAAGTTTCCAATGCATCATTATCTTTGATGTATTGTTCCTGCTTACCTTTTTTCAATTTATACAAAGGTGGCTGTGCAATATAAATATGCCCACGCTCAACCAATTCTGGCATTTGACGGAAGAAGAACGTTAATAACAAGGTACGAATGTGCGAACCATCAACGTCGGCATCGGTCATGATAATGATTTTATGATAGCGTAGCTTATCAGGATTATATTCTTCACGACCAATACCACAGCCAAGCGCAGTAATTAAAGTACCGACTTCCTGACTAGAAATCATTTTGTCAAAGCGCGCACGTTCAACGTTCAGGATTTTACCTTTCAACGGCAAAATAGCCTGCATTTTACGGTTACGGCCTTGCTTGGCACTACCACCTGCAGAGTCACCCTCGACAAGATATAGTTCAGAAAGTGCTGGATCTTTTTCCTGACAATCTGCCAATTTACCTGGTAAACCAGCGATATCAAGTGCGCTTTTACGACGCGTCATTTCACGTGCTTTACGCGCAGCATCACGCGCACGCGCAGCATCAATAATTTTACCTGCAATCGATTTTGCAGCTTGCGGGTTTTCAAGTAAGTAAGCAGAGAACTCTTTGTTCATTGCTTGCTCAACTGCTGGTTTTACTTCACTCGATACCAGTTTTTCTTTGGTTTGAGATGAGAACTTCGGATCAGGTACTTTTACCGAAATAATAGCAGTTAAACCTTCACGCGCATCGTCACCAGTTACATTGACTTTTTCTTTCTTGATAATATTTTCATTTTCAAGATATTGGTTAAGACCACGTGTCAACGCTGCACGGAAACCTGCTAAATGCGTACCACCATCTTTTTGAGGAATATTATTGGTAAAACAACGAACGTTTTCTTGATAACTTTCGTTCCACTGTAAGGCTACTTCTACAACAATGCCGTTATCTGTATCCGCAGTGAAATGGAAAATCTCATTCAGATGAGTTTTACCTTCGTTAATGTATTTTACGAACTCAGATAAGCCACCTTCGTAGTCATACACATGTTCAAGGTTAATTCGTTCATCACGTAAAACAATACGCACGCCCGCATTTAAGAATGAAAGCTCACGTAAACGACGCGCTAAAATTTCTACGTTAAAGATAGTTTGGCTAAAAGTTTCTGCACTTGGCCAAAAACGTACTGTTGTACCGCTTTTATCTGTTTCACCAATCACACGTAATGGATATTGTGGATCACCGTGTTGATATTCTTGCTCATGCACTTGACCAGCGCGAGAAATCATTAAATGTAATTTACGCGAAAGTGCGTTTACTACAGAAACACCTACGCCGTGCAAACCACCTGAAACTTTATAGCTGTTGTCATCAAACTTACCACCTGCGTGCAGAATGGTAAGAATTACTTCTGCTGCAGAAACACCTTCTTCAGGGTGAATATCGGTTGGAATACCACGGCCATTATCAGAAACGCTTACTGACTCATCTTCATGAATAGTGACAATAATTTCATCACAATGCCCAGCTAAAGCTTCATCGATTGCGTTATCGACTACCTCGAATACCATATGGTGTAAACCGGTACCGTCGTCTGTATCCCCAATATACATACCCGGACGTTTACGAACTGCATCTAATCCACGTAATACTTTAATACTAGAGGAATCATAAGCCTTTTCATTGGTTTGTTCTGTTTGAGAGGCTGATTGAGACTCTGAACTCATGGTTTCTCCCTAGCAAATATAGGTTTATTCAAAGATGGTTAACATCAAAAAATTATGGTGAAGCAAGACTAACTTGACCGGATTCAACATTGAATAATTGATATGAAATAGACAGATCATGTAAGTGTTTTTTTACCGATGCATGATCTAAAGTTGTCATAAAAACCTGGCTACCAAGTTGGCTTAATCGTTCAATTAAACGTTGTTGTGCGGTTAAGTCTAATTCTGCTGTCAGATCATCTAATAATACCACAGTTTCCTTATTACTCGCATGTAACATTGCAATTTGTGACAGTTTTAAAGCAATAATCAGCAGTTTTTTCTGACCTCTTGATAAAACCACATCAGCGTGTCCAAACGGGGTTTTTAAGCGCAAATCTGCACGATGCGGACCATATTCGGTATACCGTCTTTCGATATCTTTTTGGTGTTGATTTAGCAGGTCTTGCATGAGCCCCTGCTCTGTATGAAAACCTGGACTGTATTCCAGTTCAATTTCAAGATCAGGGAGTAATTGGCTCAAATCATTTTGAAAAAACACATTCCATTGTTCCACAATACCCAAGCGCTGAGAGTGCAAAATTTCACCATAATCACTCAGCATTTTGTTCCAAGGCTCTAAATCAACCAACGACAAATTTCTTCGGGTTTTAAGTAACGTATTTCGCTGTTTTAATGCACGCGAATAATATTGCCACGCAAAATAAAACTCAGGTTCCACGTGGAACATCAGCCAATCTAAAAGTTGGCGTCGTGGTTTTGCACCATGGTCAATAATGTCGGTACTTTGTGGATCGAGGTGCTGTAAAGGAAGTAATTTAGCAAGTTGGCCTTGGGTAGCTACGGTATCGCCATTGACCTTCATCAACTGCTCACCAGATGCTAACTTTTGCATGCCAATTTTTTCAGTACTAGACTGGGCAAAGACAATCGCATCTTCGGCAGCATACTGAATATAATTTTTAGGAATATGAGTGCGGAACGATCGCCCAGTTGCAAGCAAATGAATTGCTTCCAGAATTGAGGTTTTCCCTGAACCATTAGCGCCATAAAATATATTAAACGGTTGCAACCCTTGGAGTGCAACCGTTTTTAAATTACGCACACGTTCAATGTTTAAGCGCGTAAGATGCATATTAGATAGCCAGATTATACACGCATCGGCATAACTACATAAGTTTGATCAGTATGTGCTGGGTCTTGAACCAAAACAGACTGATTCGCTTCACTCATACTCATATTTACGTCATCGCCATCAAGTACACCTAATACTTCAAGTAAATATTGCGCATTAAATGACATTTCAAGCGGTACGTTTTGATATTGGATAGCTAAATCTTCAATCGCCTCATCTTGCTCAGGGTTATTAGCACGAAGCTGTAAAGAATCTTGATTAAAATTCAAGAAAACACCACGCAATTTTTCATTACTCAAAATTGCCACACGTTGCAATGATTGCTTAAATACATCATGGCTAATTAATACATGTTTATCGCCACCACGTGGAATTACACGACGATAATCAGGGAATTTTCCATCAATCAATTTTGTTGTAAAACGAACAGTAATATCACCATGCTCTTTGTCACGACTTGGCGTATTGATGGTTACATTTAACAACTCACGACCAATCAACAATGTTAATTGTTCATCTTCAATACTCAGTAAACGCTGTAATTCACCAACAGCTTTACGAGGTACAATGGCCTGAACCAATTGAGATGATGTAGAAGAAGCCGTTATTTCGCAAAGTGCTAAACGGTGTCCATCTGTTGTTACTGCACGTAATTGATTTTCATCAATTTCCAATAAAGTACCTGTTAAATAGAAACGTACATCTTGCACAGCCATCGCAAAAGCAGTTTTTTCAAATAAACGCTTTAACTCACGTTGAGTTACCTGTACTTGAGTACCTTGACTATTTTCAGTCGTCAATAATGGATAATCTTCTGCTGGTAAAGTTCCTAATACGAAACGGCTATTACCAGATTTTAAGATACATCTTTGATCTTCAGTAATTTGTAAATCAATTAATGCAGCTGTAGGCAATGATTTACAAATTTCCATTAATTTACGCGCAGGGACTGTGGTTTCCCCTGCTTCAAGGCATGCCCCTTCTGTTAAAACAGTGCTCGCAACCAGTTCGACCTCTAGATCGGAACCAGTAATGGTGAGCGCCTGAGCATTAGTCTGAATTTTGACGTTTGAAAGAATATTCAATGTATGACGACGTTCTACCGCACCGACAACATGCGATAAAACATTGAGTAAACTTTCTTTAGCGATTTTCAAACGCACGATTCATTCCTCTAGCAACTTGGAGCAAATATTTCATTTTTTAGCTGTGTACTATGCTGCACTTACGTAGACTTTGCAACAAGGTCTTATTATTTCATTAACTCTGAAGTAGACGCAGTAGATTTTTATAATCTTCGTCAAAAATTGGATCTTCTCCGCGCAGACTGGTTACTTTTTCACAAGCATGCATCACAGTACTGTGGTCGCGTCCACCAAAAGCCATTCCAATTTCTGGAAAACTATCACCGGTCAATTCACGAGCAAGTCCCATTGCTAACTGACGTGGTCGAGCATAAATTCGCGTACGTTTAGGCCCTACTAATTCTTTTAATGGGATACGGAAATACTCACTCACGACGCGCTGAATATTTTCTACACTAATTGTTCGTGCACGGATAGCCAACACATCTTTCAAAGACTCACGCACAACATCAAGATCGATTGGCGCACCTTTAAAACGAGAAATTGCAACGACTTTATTAAGTGCTCCTTCAAGTTCACGTACGTTAGCAACGACTTGTTGTGCAATAAATAGTGCACAATTTCGAGGTAAATCAACGCCACTATTTTCGGCTTTCTTTAATAAAATTTCGATACGAGTTTCAATATCGGGTGGTTCAACACCTACTGAAAGTCCCCAAGAAAAACGGGAAACTAAACGTGGATCTAACTCTGTTAATTCTTTTGGATAACGATCTGATGTTAAAATAATTTGTTTAGATTCATCAAGTAAAGCATTAAATGTATAGAAGAACTCAACTAGACTCGCCTCTTTACCTGCTAAGAGATGAATATCATCGACCAACAATAAATCCAAAGAACGACAGTTCTTCTTAAATTCTTCTACTTTGCCTTTTTGTAAAGAACTCACAAAATCCTGAACAAAACTCTCAGAAGTCATATACATCACACGAGCATTTGGTTTGGCTTGTAATAAAGCATTACCAACTGCTTGCATTAAGTGTGTCTTACCTAATCCTGTAGGACCGTATAAAAACAAAGGGTTATGCTGTGAAGCACCTAATTGAGTTAATACTTTTCTACATGTTTCAGCAGCCATCTGGTTCGAACGGCCTTCAACAAATAAAGAAAAAGTAAACTGAGGATTCAGTAGTTTCTTTTTTGATGTTTTCGGATTGACGACACTATTCGCATGAGGACTAGAAACAGACTCAGGCTCTTTTTTTACTTTAATACTTTGTGGTGGTGCAGTTTGCAAAGCAGATGTAGTGGTTGCTGGTTGTTCGCTCGATGACAAAATACTCCCAGGACGAGAATCAACTAAAATCTCAACCTGACGTACACGTCCTTCTGACAACTGCTCAGCCAATATAGAAATTAATTCTAAATGATTCTCTTGAATGTAACGCGTCCAATAAGGGTTAGGAGCATAGAGACGTAGTATCCCTTCTACTTCTTCAGCAACTAATGGGCGAATCCACATCGCAAAGACGTTATCAGAGAGCTCTTGTCGCAAGCGAGTTAAGCAGTCTGTCCAAAGCATGTGTATCCCCTATTTTTGCGTTTTTAAATTCAAACAATCTAAAGATTCACCCTTCCATATGAGAAGGGGTCGCCATTCTAACCAAGTTATCCACATCTGTCATGACGAATTCGAGTGATTTTGTCTAAAAAGAAAACTCTTGTGAATAAATTTAAATTCAAAATCACTTGTGTATAACTTTTTGCACAACCTGTGGATAAATTATCACACAAACTTATCCACAATCCATAAATATAATAAAAACAGAGTTATCAACAACCCAAATACATGTTTTTTAAATTTAAAAGTACGAAATCCACAGAAAAAACCGCTCCTAATAAGAATAAATATAAATTTTAAAATTTGAATTTATTTAATAGGGGTGTGATCTTTTGTGGATAACTACAAAATATGAATTTAAATTCAAATGCAGCAAATCAAAGCCAAGATGATATCTTGTTTTGTTGATAAATATGTATATAAGGTATGTATATAATAAAAGTTCTAATAAAAATAGACAATTACTTTGTGTATAACTTTAAAAACTATATATTGCACTGAATTATGACAATCATAAAAAGAAGTAGAGAGATTAAAAATTTGGGATAAATACAAAACTTTCTTGGTTTTTCATTGACAGAGTAAACATTGCACAATAAAATCGCGGACCTTTATAGAAAGATCATTTTTGGGAGTTTCGATATGAAACGTACTTTCCAGCCATCTGAATTAAAGCGTAAACGCGTTCATGGTTTCCGTGCTCGTATGGCAACTAAAGCTGGTCGTCAAGTATTAGCTCGTCGTCGTGCAAAAGGTCGTCATAGCTTAACTGTTTAATACTGTTACGCTGACCAGACTTGGGTGTGATGACACTTTACAATTTTAGCACAGATGTGCGAATACGCTGTGCTGCAGATTATAAAAGTGTATTCGATGGTGCGCTTTTTAAAGTGCATCAACCCCATTTTTTATTTCTTGCAAAATTAACCGAACAGCCTAATAGCCGTTTGGGTATTGTTGTTGCTAAGAAAAAAGTGCGCCGTGCGCATGAAAGAAATCGAATAAAACGTCTTGCTCGTGAGAGCTTTCGTCTACATCAGCCGAATTTTGGATCAGATATAGATATTGTGGTAATGCCGAAAGTCGGTATAGAAGCGATTACGAATGCTGAGCTATATCAACAATTAGATTTTGCTTGGCAAAAATTACAACGCTTAGCAAAAAAACATTCTAAAGTTGGCACAACCTCGCAGAATTAAGAGATAGCCAATGGTTCGTTTTCTACGTTGGTTGATTCGACTGTATCAAATTGCGATTAGTCCGCTTCTTGGACCCCGTTGTCGTTATATCCCGACCTGTTCCCAATATGCGATAGAAGCATTGCAAACTCATGGTGCAATCAAAGGCGTTTGGTTATCTTCTAAACGAATTTGTCGTTGTCATCCGTGGGGTGGATCTGGATATGATCCGGTACCGCCAAAAGCAATTCGTTTTATTTCGTTTCATCAAATAGATTCTCAAACGCATCATGTTGCTGTACCCTTTCGTGATCGTTTACTGAAGCAAAATCTCTCTAACCATTTGGGGTAATAGATATGCAACAATGGGCCAGGTTTGCAATTCTCGGGGCCATGTTTGTCACCGCATATTTGCTCATTTTGGCTTGGCAAAAAGATTATGGAAATGCTGCAACTGCACCGCAAAAACAAGCGGCGGCTGTAAGTTCACATGAAGTATCTGCTGATTTGCCAAATGCTAAAAATGCAACAGTGGCTTCCGATGTGCCACAAGCAAATATTGCGCAGTCACAAACCACAGATGCAACTGCACCTGTGAATCAACAGCTTATTTCAGTACAAACTGACCTTTACCATATTTGGATCAATCCAAAAGGTGGTGATATTGTTCGTATTGAATTACTCTCACACGACAAAAGCAAAGACAGCGATCAGCCATTTGTTATGCTTGAAAATGATGCCAAGCGTACATATGTTGCTCAATCTGGCTTAATTGGTTTGAATGGACCAGATAGCAGTCGTGGTGGTCGTCCATTATATGCGGTTGAAAAAACATCATATACTTTGGCTGATGCTAAGGGTGTACAAGATCAAAAGGGTCAATCTGAAAAAGTTTTAAACGTTCCGATGGTATTTAAAACACCTGAAGGCGTTGAAATTATTAAAACTTTCACCTTTACCCAAGGGCAATATCCAATTGTTGTAAGACATCAAGTGATTAACCGTAGCCAACAAAGCTGGCAAGGTCAGATGTTTGGACAATTAAAGCGTGATAACTCTGATGATCCTGGTAAATCTTCTCAAGGTATTTTCACTCTAGGAACTTTCTTAGGTGGAGCTTGGGGAACACCTGATTCACACTACAATAAGCTTAAGTTTGCTAATTTCTCAGAAGAAAAAGTAAATACTGAAGCGAAAGGTGGATGGGTTGCGATTGTTCAGCATTATTTTGTAAGTGCTTGGATTCCTGGGAATCTTAAACTGACTCAAGCGAATGGTCAGCCTTATGTAGCTAAACTTGAATCTCGTCAATCTGCTGATCATATGAATATCATTGGTTTTACCTCACCAGTGATTAATGTTCCGGCAGGCACTTCAATGGAAGTGGACGCAAAACTTTATTCAGGTCCGAAAGTACAATCTGAATTAAAAGATTTAGCGGTTGGCTTGAATCAGACTGTTGATTATGGCTGGTTATGGCCGATTGCCAAGTTATTGTTCTTAGGTCTTCAATTCTTCCATAGCATTGTGGGCAACTGGGGATGGTCAATCATCTTACTTACCGTGATGGTGAAGATGATTTTGTGGCCTTTATCTTCAAAAAGTTATCGTTCTATGGCGAAAATGCGTGTGATTGCACCAGAAATGCAACGCATGAAGGAAGAGTTCGGTGAAGACCGTATGCGCTTCTCGCAAGAAATGATGGCTTTATACAAACGTGAACAAGTGAATCCACTTTCAGGTTGTTTACCATTGTTGCTACAAATGCCAATTTTCCTTGCCTTGTATTGGGTACTCATGGAAAGTGTGGAATTACGTCATGCACCGTGGTTAGGCTGGATTCAAGATTTGTCAGCAATGGATCCTTGGTTCATATTGCCGTTAATCATGGGTGCTACCATGTTTGCACAGCAAATGTTGAACCCGCAACCCGCTGATCCTATGCAGGCAAAAGTGTTCCGCATTATGCCGATTATGTTCACGGTATTTATGTTGTTCTTCCCAGCAGGTCTCGTGCTGTACTGGATTGTGAACAACAGTATTACTATTTTACAGCAGTCGTTTATTAACAAGAGCGTTGAAAAAAGTCGTATAAATAAGACTGAATCAGCTTCTTAATCGTTGAACTTTTGCTGAATAAATCCGCTTAAGATGGTAATCTTAGGCGGATTTTTCTTTGGCTGGATTTTAGGTTTTTAGGTGAATAATATGCAAAGTCAAACCACGATTGCCGCAATTGCAACGCCACCAGGGCGTGGTGGTGTGGGGGTGATTCGCCTATCGGGACCTAAAGCTTATGAAATTGCTCAAAACCTGACACAGAAAAACTTGCCTGAAGCACGTATGGCAGGTTTTCGTAAGTTTTATGATGCTGATGGCAGCATTATGGATGAAGGGATTGTTCTATGCTTTCCCAATCCTCACTCGTTTACAGGTGAAGATGTTGTAGAGCTACAAGGTCACGGTGGTCCAGTCATCCAAAATGCCTTGCTGGGACGTCTATTTGAGCTGGGTGCAATTGCTGCAAAAGCTGGTGAATTCTCCATGCGCGCTTTTGAGAATGGCAAAATGGACTTGGTACAAGCAGAAGCGATTGCCGACTTGATTGATGCGACTTCACAAGCTGCAGCACGTTCTGCTGTTCGCTCTTTACAAGGCGCGTTTTCAACAAAAATTAATACGGTTTTAGAAAAACTGATCCATTTACGCTTGCATGTTGAAGCTGCAATTGATTTTCCTGAAGAAGAAATTGATTTCTTGGCAGACGGTAAGATTCTAGCTTTACTTGAAGATGTTCAGCAGTCAGTCCATGCTGTTCAAACATCTGCACGACAAGGTCAATTACTACGTGAAGGTTTACAAGTCGTGATTGCGGGTAAACCAAATGCAGGTAAATCTAGCTTGTTGAATGCGCTAGCTGGCGTTGAACGCGCAATTGTCACCGATATTGCTGGTACAACTCGCGATGTTTTACATGAAAAAATTAGCTTAAATGGCCTACCAATTACCTTAACAGACACAGCTGGTCTACGTGAAACAGGTGACATTGTTGAAAAAGAAGGGATTCGCAGAGCAATTAAAGAAATTGAACAAGCTGATTTGTTATTGCTGGTTTATGATTTAAATCAAGGCGATGACCCATTAAAACTTGCTCAAGAATATTTTGCTGAATACATTGAACCGCGTCGCTTAATGTTAATTGGCAATAAATGCGATTTAACTGGTCAATTAGCTGAAATAACTGACCATCAAGGGTTCCGTCATATTACAGTTTCAGCAAAACAAGAGATGGGCGTACAAGGCCTCGTAAATGCGATTACAGCGCATGCAGGCTTTCACCCTGAGGAAGACACCTTTATTGCGAGAACACGTCATTTAGACGCAATGAAGCGCACACAGCTCTATCTTTCAGAAGCACATGAGCAACTTGTTGTGTTTAACGCAGGTGAACTCGTTGCTGAATCATTACGCCTTGCTCAAAATGCTTTAGGTGAAATTACCGGTGACTTTAGCGCCGATGACCTATTAGGCAAAATCTTTGGTTCGTTTTGTATTGGAAAATAATTAAAAAACTCTGAATGATGCACATGGCTGTGTCATTCAGATACCTCGTTAGCCGTATCTTTTTAGAACCTTTAAAAACTCATCTAACTCATTCTGATCAACTTGTGCTTCTTTGAGCACATGGTGATGTAAGTGTTGTTCCATTAATTCACTCATTAAACCGTTTATCGCACCTTTAATTGCAGCAACTTGTTGCAGTATTTCTATGCATGAAATATCAGGCTGTTCAACGGCATGCTCAATACTATTAATTTGCCCTTTTAGTCGTTTTACGCGATTAACTATTTTTTTATCCTGACCAATGTGACTCATCTGTGTTCTCTTGTATAATTCAATATACTGGTAGGGAGTATATTGGGTTTAAATTTTATGCAGGATCATAGTGTATCACGTCATCATCAACATCAGTTTGATGAAGGAAATCCACTTGCACAAAAACGTATTTTGATTGCAACGATTTTAACGGCATCCATGATGGTGTTAGAGATATTTGGTGGATGGTTTTTCAATTCAATGGCACTTCTCGCTGATGGTTGGCATATGAGTTCACATATGTTGGCACTCGGTTTAGCCTATTTTGCTTATCGTGCAGCTCGTCATTATTCCAAAGATCGTCGATTTAGTTTTGGAACTTGGAAAATCGAGATTTTAGCGGGTTATAGCAGTGCAATTTTGCTGATGGTTGTCGCCATTTTTATGGCTTTTCAGTCGATACAAAGGTTATTTAATCCAGTTGAGATTTTTTATAATGAAGCGATTCCCATTGCAATTTTAGGTTTGGTCATTAACTTGATTTGCGCATGGTTACTTCACGATGATGGGCACCATCACCATCACCATCACGAACATCACCATCACGAACATCACCACCATGATTTAAACCAAAAAGCTGCTTTTTTACATGTGGTTGCAGATGCTGTGACCTCGGTTTTTGCAATTATTGCGCTTTGTGCTGGCAAATATTTCGGATGGGATTTTTTAGATGCGCTTTTAGGGATTTTAGGTGCTATTTTGGTTGCAAAATGGTCTCTTGGGTTAATGAAAGAGACAGGAAAAACCCTTTTAGATGCAGAAATGGATCATCCTGTGGTTGAAGAAATTCGAGAAGTAATTGCTGAATTTCCTAAAAATATTGAAATTACGGATATTCATGTCTGGAAAGTCGCAAAAGGTAAGTTTTCTTGTATTTTAGCGCTCGAAACTGATGATATTTCTTTAACCGCAGATCAGATTCGTCAGGCTTTATCAATTCATGATGAAATTGTGCATATATCGGTAGAAATTAATATTCTAAAATCTGCTTATGTTCCACGTGAAACATTGGCATAAATGAGTGGCATTTTGGTTATAACTCGGTAATCAGTTCTGTTTTCAAAAGCTGAACTGATTAAAATGAGCTCCTCTCCTACCTATGAGTCGGTTTTATGCTTAAAAAATTAGGAATATTGGCGTTATTTAGCTTAACAGCAAGTGTGAGTTTCGCTAATGTAGATACTGTTAGGGAAAATATTAAAAAACAATATCCTAATTTGAAAATTAGCAATATTCAGAAAACCGAAATGCCTGGGCTATATAGCGCTAATCTCGATCAGCAAATCATTTATGTTGGCGAAGATGGGCAGCATATGTTTGTAGGCTCTATGATTCGTTTAAAAGATCAGAAAAACTTAACCAAAGATCTAGTGTTAGGACAGAACTCAATTGATTGGAAACAATTACCTTTAAAAGATGCCATTAAAACGGTTAAAGGTAATGGACAGCATGTTTTAGCAGTATTTTCTGATCCAAACTGCCCTTATTGCAAACAACTTGAACCTGAACTCGATAAGCTGAAAGATGTAACCATTTACACGTTCATCTATCCTTTAAAACCTCAGTCTATTGTTGTTTCTAGGCAGGTTTGGTGTGCGCCAAATCAATCCTATTCATGGAAAAAACTGATTCAACAAGGTGTTAAACCAACAGTGACAAACTGTGCTAATCCAATTGATCGTAATTTAGAGCTTGGAAAAAAACTAGGTTTTAATGGTACCCCTACCTTAATTTTTGCAAATGGATTTAAACTAGTAGGCGCTCGATCTGCCGAAGAAATTCAGGCAGTTTGGAAAGAATTAGGTCTATAAAATGAATTAAAAAAAAAGCACCATTTGGTGCTTTTTTATTGCCTAAAAGTCATTAACTTTTTCGTGCAATTAAATTGTAAATAAAGAGAATAATGACTGCACCAATTACAGATGCGATAAAGCCCGCAGCTGAATTTTCTCCATAAAGGCCAAGTAAACGTCCACCATAAGTGGCGAGAAGTGAACCTGCAATACCAATTAGGGTGGTTACGATGAAACCTGCTTTATCATCCCCTGGATGTAAGGCACGAGCGATTAAGCCAGCAAAGAAACCAACTACAATAGCGACAATGAGTGACCACATATTTGTTCTCCAGTTGTTTTTTTGATGAAGTTAATGATTTTGCTTCATATTCTATCGTGCGGCAGAGCTGTCTGTTTTGTCTGTAGCAGATTGCGACTTTTTGTGTCTTTTTTGTTCGAAGCTAAAGTTTTATATAAAAAAAAGCACCTCGCGGTGCTATTTTTTTGAAATTTATAAACCAATTTCGCCAATAAATGGTAAGTGGCGATATTTTTGATCGTAGTCTAATCCATAACCCACAATAAACTTGTCTTCAACTTCAAAACCTAAAAATTTCACTTCGAGATCAATTTCACGGCGAGATGGTTTACTCACTAACGTACACAATTGAATCGAATTTGGTTCGCGAGTTTGCAGCATTTCCATAACTTTGCTTAAGGTATTACCTGAGTCGATAATATCTTCAACGACCAGTACATCTTTACCGCGAATTTCACCATCAAGATCTTTTAAGATTTTAACATCTCGACTTGAAGTCGTACCGCCGCCGTAGCTAGAGACTGTCATAAAGTCGAGTTCATGCGGTTTGGTAATCGTTCGGCACAAGTCTGCCATGAAAATAACAGAACCACGCAGTAGCCCAATCAGGACTAACTCTTTGTCGCTATTTGCATAGTGAGCGTTAATTTGCTCGCCGAGCTCTTTGACTTTTGCTTGAATTTCTTCGGTTGAAATCATGATGCTCATTGCAACAGTCATGTCAGATTCCTACAAGATATAAAAGAAAAATAAAAAAGGTGTTGACCTGCAACACCTCTAAAATCTGAGTTAATGGTAAAATTTTAAAGCAAAATGATGTTTCATGCACCCTTTGATGGCTTTGAAATTTTATCATTTTGCAGATTATGGCGATCACGTTTTAACACAACCGCACATATTCCAAATAATAACAAAAACTTAAACACCCGATTTTTATTGGGCTGTTTCTTTTTGATAAGCAGGTTTTCCATAAATATAAGTCGCCTCAATATTACGGTCATCACCTAAAGTGAATAAAGCAAACAGCGAATCTTCAACAGATTTGGATTTAGACTGGCGCAGTTGCTGTAATGCGGTCGGCTTAAGATTCAATACAATAAAGTCTGCTTCTTTACCGACATTGAAGTTGCCTAACTGATCTTGTAAATCAAGCGCTTTTGCTCCACCTAAAGTTGCATGATAAAGCGCTTCATAGGCTGAAAGTTTATCACCTTGTAACTGCTGAACTTTATAGGCCTCGTTAACAGTTTGCAGTAAACTAAACGATGTCCCAGCGCCGATATCTGTACCTAAGCCCACTTTTACTTGTTTTTCCCATGTTTTTTTCAATGGGAATAAACCACTGCCTAAGAACAAGTTTGAAGTTGGGCAAAATGCGATAGCAGACTGCGTATCATGCATGCATTGCCATTCTTCATCTTCTAAGTGAACGCAATGCGCAAATACAGAACGCTTACCAGTCAGGCCATAATGTTGATAAACATCTAAATAGCCTGCTTGTTCAGGAAATAAAGATTTTACCCAAGCAATTTCATCTTTGTTTTCACTTAAATGCGTATGTACATAAACATCTGGAAATTCTTGCTTTAACTGCCCTGCTCTTTCTAATTGCTCAGGTGTAGAAGTCGGTGCAAAACGTGGCGTAATCGCATACAGAGCACGGCCCTTACCATGCCATTTTTCAATGAGTGCCTTGGTGTCACTGTAAGCCGTTTCTGGTGTGTCACAAAGCGCTTCAGGTGCATTACGGTCCATGAGTACCTTACCAGCGATTAAACGCATCTGAACGCGCTCTGCGGCTTCAAATAAGGCATCAACAGACTCAGGATGAACCGTACAGAAAACGAGGGCCGTGGTTGTACCGTGCTTTAAGAGTTCCTGAACAAAGAACTGGGCAATTTCATTTGCATATGCTTTGTCTTGAAACTGGATTTCAGTGGGAAAAGTATAGGTATTGAGCCAGCTTAAAAGTTGTTCGCCGTAAGCTCCCACCATTTCGGTTTGTGGAAAATGAATATGGGTATCAATAAAGCCAGGTACAATCAATTGTTCTGGGTAATGTTGAACCTCAACCCCAGCAGGAAGATGCGCTTGAGCGTCTTCCCATGCACCAAACCATGTGATTTTTCCATGTTCACTAATCAATACACCATCTTCTAAATAACGCACCTGATTTGGAATATCAGTTGGCTCAGAGACGGTTTGTAGGATATCTAAAAAACGACCACGCACAACGGTGGTATTTGCGATCAATGACATGGAAAGCCTTTATATTTTCACTTTTTTCGATTGATTGTACCCCACTTAGCCAATATTTAAACGGTATAACGTTTACTTAGTCCCCATTCAGCCAAAATCCGTCGATAAGTCGTTGATGAACGGTCTGCTTCAAAATGTGCTTCCATCATTAAATCAAGCGGTAGTTCTTCTGGCTTTTGTGATTCGACCATGTCTTGATCTTCGGCAAAAATTTGAGCATTAAATGCGTATACCTTTTCTAAATCACCTGTCTGATCAAAGTTACGGGTGAGTGGAACAAATAAACGGGTTCTATTGCTCGAAATAGGACAGCAGGCATTCAAGATTTTTAAGACCCCACCTTCTGGAAAATCGACTGTAAGCACGGCTGAAAAAGGTGGATAGACTTCAAAGGTGCGCTTCCATAAAAAGCCTTCTGGTTCGAGATGTTTTAGCTCATGCGGATAGTTACTGACATTGCTGATATAGACCGTTTTTAAGCCATATTCAGTACGTTCAGTGTGATATTTAGGGACGATGGGATTATCGCGATTTGCAAAGGCATTGTGATGTACCCACGCAAAATGAGCGACATCGATAAACCCTTCAAGTTGACGTCCGCTAGAACCACCAATATCGACGAAAGGCGGTAAAATTGATTGATGCTCTGCGTGGTCCCAAGTATCTAATATAGGAATATTAGCTTTAGCAATATCACGACCATGAATACTGGTCCAAATGAGACCATATCTTTGTACAACTGGAAATTTGGTCAGAGAAAAACGATCAGAAATTTTAGTTAGTTCGGGCTGAGCTGGTATTTGGGTACATTTCCCTTCGGTGTTATAGCGTAGACCATGATAAGGGCACACAATCTCCTCACCATCCACCCAACCTTTGGTTAAAGGAACACCGCGATGAGGACAAATGTCTCGGACCAGATGAATTTCACCACTTTCTGTTTTATAGAGTGCCATGTTGACGTCTAGTAGCGTGATGCGTTGAGGCGCGGTAGAGAGATCTTGAATACGGGCAACTGGATACCAATGACTTGATAAAATTTCCCAATCTTTTGCATCAAAACTGCTGTTACATGGCATGGCAAGTGGCGTTAAAGTTGGAATAGCATTCATAGCATCACTCCTTAAAAAAAATCAGGGCTCTCGCGAGCCCTTAAAATCTAGGCTTTTTTCTTTTTAGGAGATGCAAAGAGCTTGCCAATATTGATTTTTAATTAAAGAAATAAGAATAAAATTATTAAATTACATAAGATTAAGTTATTATTTTTTTGAATTTTTGTTCTAATTTAGCTTTAAAAACCAAAAATTATTATTCGCTATATATTTAAAATGCACTGATTGACTACGTGGAAGGCACAATAAAAAAGCACCTAAAAAGTGCTTTTTAAAATACCTCTGGGCATTTATTACTCGACAAAATAATGTGCTGCAAAGTGAGCATCATTACCGATAATGTCATAACAATCTTCACGAATAGACAGGCCTGCGCATTGATGTCCAACCATCCATAAACCGAGTGTAGGTAGTTGTCCTGAAAATAATGGGGTATCTACCCATTTTTGTACAACATATCCGTATTTGTCATAGTCATCAAAATGAAAGCTACCAGAAGCTGATCCTTGATCGTGACCATCTTGTAAAATTCGAATATTGGCCCCTTCCCTTGCCAAAATTGGCTTTTTCACCCATTTGCCAGACAAAATTTGTTGCGGGTCATAGGTATGGGTTTCGACCAATAATGGATGGTTTGGATAACGCTTCCAAAGCTCAACCAGAATCGCTTTATTTGAAAGTAACATTTTCCAGCAAGGTTCAATCCACTGTGTTTGTGGATGAATATATTGAGAAAATGCTTCTTCCCAGATCCATTCCCATGGGTAGAGCTTAAATATGTTTTGAATGGGGTGATTATGAAGATCGACAAAATCTTGCCCGTTCCAACCTATGTTTTCCATAGAAAGTTCGGAAACCTGTAGATGAGCTTGATAAGCGGTATCCATCAAATACTCTAAATTGCCCCAGTCTTCCCTTCCAGCCTCCTGACAGGCAGCAAAATGCACATGGCTACCACGCGGTAAAATTGTCTTCCAGCGTTTAATCAGGTCTTCATGAATACTATTGAACTGGTCTCGATTTGTAATGCCTGAGACTTGTTCTATCCACAGCCACTGTGCGACAGAGGCTTCGAGTAAGCCAGTCGGCGTGTCGGCATTATATTCCAGCATTTTGATATTTCGCCCATCGTAAGCGAAATCAAAGCGACCATAGAGCATGGGAGCATTTTGTTTCCACGAATGTTCAATATGGTTTATGGCGACTTCAGGAATTTGAAAATAAGCAGGATAGTCGCCCCGTTGAATGAGGTCTCCTACTACCGATAAACACATCTGATGCAGCTCATTTGCTGCATCTTCAAGTTGTTCAATCTGCTTAAGCGTAAATTCATAAGCAATCCCTTCAGACCAGTAAATTGAGCCATCGAGAGAAGGTAAATTAAAATAATCAAAACCAATATTTTGATGCTCCACTTGCCAGTCTGGTCGTGGAGTAAATATTTTTCTTTTCATATTAAGTGAATGCCTGAGAATTTAGCCGCCGAAAGAGAAGCCGCTACGACCAAAACCCCCACGAATTGGGGATGAAGAAGATGCGCTTTTTGCCGTACTTGAAATAATGGGATGACCTACACTCAAATTGCTGTAAGGATGTAAGGTATTTCCGTGAAAAGAAACTTCCCGATTATTTCGATAATACGCAGGTCCTAAATAGCGGCTACCGACATAACTAGAACCATGTCCACTTGAGCTATTTTCTTGTTTACATGTTTCATTATTCCAGTCGCGAGCACAGTCATATTGGTTGTTATATACGTCTTGTACTAAAGGACCATCATTATGGCTACATGCCGTGAGTAATAAAGGGACCACTACAAGATTAATTTTTTTAGAACGCATGAGACTCCACACATTTTAATAAGTATGTTCGGCATAAAAAAACCGAATCGCTGTTATCTATTATGTTTCTGATTAGGAAAGATAAATTTTAGGTTGGCATATGATATTAATCTGCTTTTTTAAAGTACAGCCTATTTTAAAGATTTAAATGACAAGGCATCTCACGTGTAGATGCCTTGTTGTGATGAATTAAGACTGCAATTGCTTTTTGTTGTATCGTAAAGAGAGATAAGCAGTAATTGCTAACACGATTACGATAAAGCTTAACGAGATCCAGATTGGCATGTGGAATACATCAAGCAACAACATTTTCGCGCCAATGAACAATAAGATGATGCCTAAACCATACGGTAAGTAATGCAATTTAGAAGCAGCGCCAGCAAGTAAAAAGAACATTGCGCGTAAACCTAAAATTGCCATTAAGTTTGCTGTTAAAACAATAAACGGATCGCTAGTAACCGCAAAAATAGCAGGAATAGAATCTACCGCGAAAATGACATCTGAAGCTTCAACCAAAATCAACACTAGAAATAACGGCGTTGCCCACAATAAACCATTTTGACGCACAAAGAATTTGTCACCATCAAGCTGTGGGGTAATACGCATATGGTTACGTAGCCATTTTAGGGCTTTGATATCTTCAATATTGGTTTCTTCTTCTTGGCCTTTTAAGAATTTGAAGCCTGTATATACCAAGAATGCACCAAAGATATAAAGCACCCATGAAAACTCTTGAACAAACCATGCGCCAATAAAGATAAACAGAGTACGTAATACGATTGCGCCTAATACGCCATAGAGTAAAATTTTACGTTGTAGTGCAGCTGGAATAGCAAACGCTGCGAAAATCATTAACCAGACGAAAACGTTGTCAATTGCGAGGGACTTTTCAAGTAGGTAACCTGCAAAGTATTCCATGATTTTTTGGTTTGCTAAGGTCACCCCAACTGTTTGTTGTAGGTAAAGCCATAAACCACCACCAAATAAGACCGCGACGCTTACCCACGCCACGCTCCAGTAAGCAGCTTGCTTAATTGAGACATCCTGACCTTGCTTTTGCTTAAAGCCTAAAAAGTCCACTAAAAGCATGACAATGACAATGCCAAAGAATGCTATGTACAGCCATAGATTGCCGATTGTTTCCATAAATCCTCCTCACATCCGGCAATTGGGCATAAAAAAACCTCGACCAGTTGCCAGATGAATTAAACATCTGTATCAACATGATCAAGGTCTTGCCTACATCATGAATTTCACGATGCTCAGATACCGACTTTTTAATAAAAGTGTATTGACGATATCTGACACATAACATTGCTGTTATGTTTGGAGGAGGCTACTCCCCTTGTCAAACTAAATTCTGTATTGGATAAAACCTATCCAATTTCACATAGAATGGCAGATTTTTTTGTATTACGCAACTGAACTTAATGTCGTGGTTTTAATGCAAAAAAATCTCTAGGTTATTTAATCAAACCACGGTCTAAAAGCGGTTTACATATAATTTGGTATAGGTGAATAAAGAATGCCGTTAAAGGCGTACCATAAATATTCCAGAAGTAATAACCCGCTACATTGACCAGTAGTGCGACAATAAAAGCACCCAACATGTCTAAAGGGAAATGCACACCTAAATAAACACGTGACCACGCCACTACAAATGACAAAAATAGCAGAATAATTCCAATCATTTTGCGCTGAGCAAACAAATAAGACAGGGCGATGGTGCTAAAAATTAGCATATGATTACTTGGAAAAGATGCAGTTGGCGCATGCTCAATAAACGTGGTGCCAACACCCATGACAAACGGTCTGGAGTGATGGTAAAACAGAGAGATAACGTAACCTACTAAAAGCGATATGCAGGTTAAAAAGACAGACTTAATGACTCTATTTTTTAAATCTTGATCACCATAGAACCATAAAAATGTAAGGATGAATAAAAGAATATAGAGGAGATCATTAGCAAAAAAGATAGCAAGACGAATGATAAATTGACTCGCATCCTGAGCCCCATTAATCACATGGAATAAGCTAAGGTTGAGTGTTTCTAAAGACATTCATATTCCAAACAAGAACAAAAACGTGGGCTATGATAAAGAATTAAGCCTATTGTCTTGATAAAGAATTGTCACAAAAATGAAATATAGTTTGTTTGTGAGTAAAGATTAAACAGCAGATCTATATATTTTTTAATGCGTGTTCTGGGCGTTAATATTAAAGTGTTAACGTGTTGGCACTTTATTCGAGAACGTTATTTCATGACTACTCAAGAAAAACAGAAAAAATTAAGTTTGAGGCCCCTATCTCCAAGAGATCCAAAACAACCACATAGAGCAGCGACTCCCCTCGAATTATTGTTCGATTTAATTTTTGTGGTCGCGATTGCAACAGCAGGTCAGCAGTTACATCACGCAATTATTGAAAATCACCTCTGGCATGCATTACCAAGCTACCTGATGGTATTTTTTGCGTTGTGGTGGGCATGGATGAATTTTTCGTGGTTCGCCTCAGCTTACGATAATGATGATGCATTGTATCGATGCCTTACCTTTGTTCAGATTGTGGGGTCATTAGTGATGGCCGCAGGTATTCCTGATGTATTCCATAGTCAGGACTTTGACATCATTATTGTCGGCTATGTGATTATGCGCTTAGCGCTGGTTACCCAGTGGCTGAGAGCCGCAAAACATGACCCTGAACGACGAATTACGGCTTATCGCTATGCAATAGGCATTGTATTAGTTCAGGTAGGTTGGCTCGTTGCTAATTTCGCGCACATACTTTCTATCCCCGTTTTTTTATTTTTAGTAGTGATGGAGCTATTTATTCCCATCTATGCAGAGAAATATTCTCCAACGCCGTGGCATCCTCATCATATTGTAGAGCGCTATGCCCTACTCACAATTATTGTGTTGGGTGAATCGATTGTCGGTAGTTTTAATGCAATACGTGATGCCTTAGCCGCTCAGTCAATGAATATCCCTGCTGTATTCTTGATGGTTGGTGGATTAATGCTGATGTTTGCCATGTGGTGGGCTTATTTTGACCGTAGCGAACAACACCATCATGTTAAAGGTGTACGCCCTTTTGTTTGGGGATACGGTCATTATTTTGTTTTTGTCAGTATTGCTGCGGTAGGTGCGGCGCTTGCTGCTGCCGTAGATGTCACAACCCATCATGCGCATATTTCTGATTTATATATGGGAATAGTCGTTGCGTTTAGTGTGGTGCTCTATACCACCTGTATTTGGATACTTTACGAGTTCCAATGTTTATCTGGAATCACGAAATGGTTTTACCCGATCACAGCCCTGATTATTTTATGTATTCCGTTTATTTGTAATAACGTGGGATATAGCATTTTTGCGATGGGCGTTGTCTATAGTTTACGTTTAATCGTTTCTAATAAATTTTTGGATAATATAGAACCAGAAAAGGTTTAAAACAGAAAAATAAAAAATGGGTTTCAATTTGAAACCCGTTTTTTATTGAATCATCTAAAGCGAAAGTTAAGCAGCTTTCGCTTTTAATGCGCTCATGAGTTTTTGATGTAAGCCACCAAAGCCACCGTTAGACATAATCACAACAGCATCGCCCTCACCTGCTTCATTGACAATACGCTCAATAATTTCATCAAGAGAGCGGCTCACTTGAGCATGGTTAGAAGCAGCTTCAATCACGGGCTGTAAATCCCAATCTAAACCTTCTGGCTGATACCAGATGACTTCATCTGCTAAGCGTGCTGAATGTGCTAAGCCATCTTTATGACTGCCCATACGCATTGTATTTGAACGTGGTTCAATAATGGCCCATAAACGGCGTTCACCTAAGCGTTTACGTGCGCCATCTAAAGTGGTGTCAATTGCTGTTGGGTGGTGAGCAAAGTCATCATAGACCTCAATACCATTGACTGTACCAAGTAACTCCATACGACGTTTTACGCCGCCAAAATTAGACAAAGCTTCACAAGCCGTTTCAAGTGCAACACCTACATGTTGAGCGGCTGCAATCGTTGCCAAAGCATTCGCTACGCTATGTTGCCCTGTCATGGTCCATTTAACTTCGCCAATGACATTGCCATTTTCGAGTACTTTAAAATGGCTGCCATCAATTGAGATTAATTCAGCAGATAAAGCAGCTTTTTCATTCGCTTCTAGACTGGTACGAATTACTGGTGTCCAGCAACCCATTTCAAGCACTTCATCAATATGAGTTTCAGTAATTGGCGCAATAATGCGGCCTTCACTTGGAATGGTACGAACAAGATGATGGAATTGCTTTTGAATCGCTGCTAGGTCATCAAAAATATCGGCATGGTCAAATTCAAGGTTGTTTAAAATCGCCGTTTTTGGGTGATAGTGAACAAACTTAGAACGTTTATCAAAGAAAGCAGAGTCATATTCATCGGCTTCAACACAGAAGTATTTGCCACCACCTAAACGAGCACTTTCACTAAAGCCAAGTGGAACACCACCAATTAAAAAGCCCGGATTTAAACCAGCCTGATCAAGTACCCAAGCCAACATAGTCGTTGTGGTTGTTTTTCCGTGAGTACCCGCTACACCAAGCACGTGTTTACCCTGTAAAACATGATCAGCAAGGAACTGAGGACCAGAAATATATGGCAAACCTTCGTTAAGCATATATTCCACTGCATCAATACCACGTTTCATGGCATTTCCGACAATAACCAAGTCCGGATGAGGCTGTAAATGACTACGATCGTAGCCTTGCATGAGTGTAATGCCTGCGTTTTCTAACTGGGTAGACATTGGTGGGTAAACATTTAAATCGGAACCAGTTACCTTATGTCCTAAATCACGAGCTAAAAGTGCTAAAGAGCCCATAAAAGTGCCACAAATACCCAAGATATGCAGATGCATTGCTCGCCTTCTCCACTGCTTTTGTACACACCATTAATATGAATTGCTGGGTGTGCATTATTGATAAATTTGCCAGCAACGATAGCAAGGCTAAACTTGAAAAGATAGTCAAAAATCGTTGTTGTTCTATGTGTTTGAGGCCCTAATAAAACTACAGCTTTATTTTTTTGATTTAAGCTGAATTACAGTTTTATCTTTTATAATATTTTTGATCCATATCAATTCTTAAATCATCGTGATGATGAAGGATGTGCCTTTGAGCCCAACGGTTTTAGCTTTTGCTTTCTTAATTATCTCTAATTGCTTTATGACGCTCGCATGGTACGGGCATCTCAAATTTTTACACCATGCTCCCATTTGGCAAGCAATCCTATTCGGTTGGATTATTGCCTTACTTGAATACAGTTTTATGATTCCTGCTACTCGTATATTGAGTGCACAAGGTTGGTTACTCGGTGAAATGAAGATCACTCAGGAAGTGGTCACACTGGTTGTGTTTGTACCATTTATGATTTTCTTGTTTAAACAGCCATTTAAACTCGATTATTTATGGGCGATGTTATGTCTATTTGGTTGTGTTTATTTCGTATTTAGAAGCCAATAAGTTGTAGTAGCTTGTAGAGAATCAATTATTTAATACAAGCTCTTACTCTTCCAGATCTTTAATGATCTTACAGGATGTTTAAATAATATGAATAAAATTGGAGAAAGTGTCACCGTTAAACCATGACAATTTTTTTATGGGAATAAAAATATTCGCAGAGCTGGTCAGTTAAATTTTCGTGAGATGAAAAATCAGTCTATAATAATGGGCTTCCGAACCATTTAAAACTTGGCTCTCGTCGAGATTTATCTTCTTTTACTTTTGTCTCTGGAACATTAGCAATGAATGCGGCCGCAGCACAAGACGCTCAACCTCTCGTTGGAATTATTATGGGTTCTCAATCTGATTGGGCAACTCTCGAAAACACAGCCAATATGCTTAAACAGCTTGGTGTCCCATTTGAAGCGGAAGTGGTATCTGCTCATCGTACTCCAGATCGTTTATTTGAATATGCAGAAACTGCGCGTGATCGTGGTATTCAAGTGATTATTGCTGGTGCAGGTGGTGCAGCGCATTTACCTGGAATGTGTGCCGCAAAAACTGATTTACCAGTTTTGGGTGTGCCAGTTAAATCATCAATTTTAAATGGCGTAGATTCTTTGCTTTCAATCGTACAAATGCCAGCTGGTATTGCAGTGGGTACTTTAGCAATTGGTCCAGCTGGTGCGACGAATGCTGCAATCATGGCGGCACAAATCTTAGGTTTAACTCGTCCTGAAATCGCAAAAAATGTTGCTGATTTCCGCGCTGCGCAAACTGATAAAGTTGCAAGCAAAAATATTCCGGGTCAGGTGTAAGAGGCTGAGATGGATAAAACTATCGGTATTTTTGGTGGTGGGCAACTGGGCCGAATGATGGCTCAAGCAGCGTTACCATTAAATATTCAGTGTACTTTTTTTGAAGCAAATACAGATTGTCCTGCAGGTGTTTTAGGTCAAGTCTTTTCTAGCCAAGATGAGCAAGGCTTAAAGCAGTTTATTGAAAGTGCTGATGTTTTTAGTCTTGAGTTTGAAAATACGCCTGTTGAAGATGTGGATGTTTTAACACAAACCAAAGCATTGCACCCTCCTCGTGTTGCTTTAGCAACTGCGCAAAATCGTTTGTCAGAAAAAGCGTTGTTTGATGAGCTTACTATTCCTGTTGCGCCGTATCGTGCTGTAGATAGTCTAGAAAGCTTGAAAAAGGCTGTTGCTGAGCTTGGTTTGCCGATTGTACTTAAGACTGCAACTGGCGGATATGACGGTAAAGGTCAGTTTGTACTTCGTTCAGAAGACCAGATTGATACTGCTTGGGCTGAACTTGGGCCTGCAAAAAGTCTAGTTGCCGAAAGCTTTGTTAAATTCTCTCGTGAAGTTTCAATTATTGCGGTGCGCGGCCAAAATGGTGAAGTAAAAACTTGGCCACTGGCTGAAAATCACCATCATAATGGCATTTTATCGCATTCAATTGTTCCTGCACCGAATAGCGAAGCCTTGCAACCTGTGGCTCAAGACTACATTACTCGTTTGTTGAATCATCTCAACTATGTAGGTGTGTTAACTCTAGAGCTATTTGTGACAGAACAAGGCTTATGTGCAAATGAGATGGCACCGCGTGTGCATAACTCAGGTCACTGGTCAATTGAAGGCGCTGTTTGTTCTCAGTTTGAAAACCATATTCGAGCTGTTGCAGGACTACCATTGGGTTCAACAGACGTTGTTCGCCCAACGGTTATGATCAATATTATTGGTCAACATCCTAAAACTGAAGATGTTTTGGCACTAAATGGCGCTCATTTGCACCTTTATAATAAGTCTGAACGTGCTGGCCGTAAGTTAGGCCATATCACTTTAATGCCTGTGGATAGTAATGAATTGACGAATTTATGCCGTCAATTAGCAGAAATTTTGCCAGAACCACTCGCTTTAACAGCAGATATGACCCTCTAAAGCATTTCTAATTCTAAAAAAAGCGATCTTCGGATCGCTTTTTTTATCTTTTTAAATTTAAAAAATAATAAATCCTGAGTAATTTCTTGTTTGTGGATAACTTTTTATAGGAATTTTTGAATTTAAATATTGATGGTATTTTTAAATTTAAAAAGTGAAGCTTAGTTGTTTTGAATTTAAAGTTAGTTATCCACAAGAGAGCTTGATTTGTAGCTGATGATAGAGCTCATGTTTTTTGAATTTAAAACTAGTGGTATTTGCTGAAGTGTTTTAAATTTAAAATAACGCGGTAAGTTTGAATTTAAATTATTGCGTGATTTTTGAATTTAAAAATATAGATTGTTTGGTTGATTGGATTTTTCGTGTCATCAAGAATAATGAAATATAGAATGGAATCAATAAATAGTGCTGTTTTTGCTCGATTGTGGATAAGTTTATCCACAGAAACGCCTGAGTTATAGTTTAAATTTAAAGTAAGACTTTTGAATTTAAACTATGCGCTATTGTTTTGAATTCAAAACTGGTGATGCAAATGAGGGGAAGTTTTAAATTCAAAATAAAGTGAGAAATTTGAATTTAAAACACTGGAAATGAATTTAAAGAAGAGATTATGAATTCAAATTTACGTTTTCTCTCTGAAATTTTAGACTCATAATGGTATGGTACTTAAAAATTTAAATTCAAAAATTGAAACTGGGATAATATGCGACGTTTTTCTTGTATTGTTGGCTCTGTATTTTTAGCAATGACTCAGGCTCAAGCAGAGCTCGTAATTAATGGTTCTACAATATCTAGCAATGCTACTGTTCCAGTAGTAACTAGCGAAGATTATACGCCTAATAATAATTTCCAAAGTTGTTTGGCAAATTTACGTTCTCAAGCAATTACTGCGGGAGTCTCGGGAACAACTTATGACCGTTATACTCAAAACTTAACTCCAGATTATTCAGTTATTGATAAATTAAACTATCAACCAGAATTTTCGACACCAATTTGGGATTATCTTTCTGGCTTAGTCGATGAAGAGCGTGTGGAGCTTGGAAAACAAAAACTAGCGCAATATCGCGATGTTTTAAATCGTGCTTCTCAAACTTACGGTGTGCCACCAGAAACAATCGTGGCAGTGTGGGGGGTAGAAAGTAATTTTGGTGATATTTCTGGAAAATATCCTTTATTACAAGCGCTCGGAACTTTAAGTTGTGAAGGTCGTCGACAAAGTTATTTCCGTACTGAATTTTTTGCCACCATGCGTATTTTACAGCGCGGTGACTTAACCGAAGATCAACTGAAAGGTTCATGGGCTGGGGCATTTGGTCATACACAATTTATGCCATCGACCTATGAGCGTTTAGCTGTTGATTTTGATGGAGATGGTCGTCGCGATTTAGTATCAAGTACTGCAGATGCATTGGCATCAACGGCTAATTTCTTAAATAAAGCTGGTTGGCAAACAGGAATGCCATGGGGTTTTGAGGTCAAAATTCCCCAAGGTATCTCAATTGATGGAGAAGGGCGACGCTCAAAGAAAGCTTTAAGTAGCTGGAGTGCACGAGGAGTAACTCGAATTGACGGCTCTCCACTTGTTCAAGGGGCTTTATCTAGCAGTACTTCGGCAGGTTTAATGGCACCAGCAGGTGTAAATGGCCCAGTATTTTTAGTATTTAAGAATTTTGATGCTATCTACAGTTATAACGCTGCGGAAAGTTATGGCCTTGCAATTGCCCATCTATCTGATCGTTTAAAAGGTGCTCGTCCTTTTGCAACATCTTGGCCAACTGATGATCCAGGAACTTCACGCGCGGAACGTCGTGAAATCCAACAGTTTTTGATTAATCGTGGCTATGATATTGGTGCAGTTGATGGTCTTATTGGGGATAAAACCCGTGTAGCTATTCGTCAGGAGCAAACTCGTTTAGGTTTAAATCCAACAGGTCGGGCAGGGCAACAAATCTTACGCGCATTTCGTCAAGAACAAGTCCAAAAAATGATGCAATAAACTGAAAATAATAAAAAGGTCTGCACATGCAGACCTTTTTTATAAGTACTTATATAAGATTGCTAATCTAATTTTACCGCTTCCAAAATATCAAAAATAACTGAAGTGACATCTTGGCTTAAATCTCGATCATTAAAGATTTCATACGCAGTAATCGTAACATCTGTATCACTTGGTAATTGCTTTTGTTCTTCTTCAATTAAATGTTCAATCGGTAACAGGGTCTGTTTCACTTCAAGATGTAGAATATCTTTATATTCGATATTTTCATCTTCAAGCTCGATTTCATGCTCATTGAAAAAGGGAATTAGAATAGAATGGAGGTATGGTTTAATTTCAATAATATCAAACAGTTCAATATCACGGGTTTGTTCAATTGTGCTGATATGATCATTTACTTCAATCAGGATATGATAGTAACTCATCTTGATCTCCATTCTATTTTAGTTAGCTCTTATGACCACAATAACATGACTTTGATATGAATTTCGATGTATCTACCTAGAAATAGATACATCATTTTATATCAAGTCCTTAATTATTGAGGTAAAGCACTTAATAGATCACGATCAGCATCTGTAAGACCAGTGACTTTTCTGTCACCATCTTTACGTACTGAGTACATTAATGCATCTGGTTGATCGCTATGTTTTAAACCAAGCGCATGTCCTAACTCATGAGCAATCGTTAAGCGTAAATCATCAATAGACTTAAACTCATAAATCACAATTTGTTTGCCATTGTAGATACCTTTTTTAAAGACATCAGCTTGGGCATTTTGCTTAAATTGGGTTAATGAGTTATTGAACTCATTGTTAATCTGATTAAAGTGAGCAACTTTGATATTTAAATCTTTAGCTTGCTCATTATAAGCAGCAATTTCTTTCTTTAAAGCAACAGTTTGTTTTTGCAAATCTTTCTGGGTTTTAGCCAAAGATTTAGCACTGTATTCAGGTGCTAATTTGCCTTGGTTAAGCTGCATCATTTGCTCGTCAAGATTTTTCAATTTGCCATTCAAAATCTGCTTCTTATTTTCAAGGTCAGATTGAGTTTGACCAAGAGTTTGTTTCAATTGCTTAATTTGTTGCTGCTCATCAATTACACGTTGCTGTTCTTGCTGAAACTGAGCAGCAATTTTTTGACGCTGTTCAGAACGACTCTGACTATTATCGTAAACTAAACGAATTTCTAACTTTGCATTTGGATCATAAGTAAAATAATCCTGACCAGTGCCTTGTTTCCAAATATCTGCAGCTTGTTGGCTAATTTGAATTAATTGGTCTTGGCTTAAACCAAAACGTGGATCAATATCAGCAATTTTGTAAGTCAAATGTTGACCTGCTTTTTGCTGAATTTGAGTGTGAGCTGGAGTAGCAAGATTAGCATTAGCCTGAAAATTAGAAAAAGCAAAGGCTACGCCTAATAACAATGATGTTAAACGCATAATAAAAAGGTGGGAGATTTTAAAAAAAACGTATTATAAGAATATAAAGTGAAAAATCAATCAAAAAACGTACGATTTAGATAAATAAATGAGACTTTAGTCTCATAGTTTTTTACCAAATGCCAAACTATTTTGTAGAAAAAATTCAGTAAAATTGGTTTTATGTAGTTTTTTTAATTAGTTAACTTTAATGATTTTCCTTAATTAAACTATAAATTGAGCCTAATAGCTCTAAATCTGAATCTGTTAATTTGAAATTATGAATATCTTGCTCTTTTAACCGTGGATACATTAATGATTTAGGATCAGTAGTATGTTTTAGTCCTAATGCATGACCAAACTCATGAGCAAGGGTTAAACGTAAATCATTTAAAGAAGCGTAACCGTAAATTTGAATTTGGTTTTGGCTGAATAAGCCTTTATGGAAGGGTTGAATACTGGCTTTTTGCTCTAGTTTGAATTGTGTTTTTAAAGAGCTTAAATCATTTTGCTCTTCATTGAGTTCCCTAATTTTTAGATTAAGTAATTGAATTTTATAATTTAAAATATTTGATTCTTTTTGTAGATTTCCAGATTTTTGCTGTAGTTGGTTTTGCTGCTCTTTTAGCTCATCGGCACGATAGTATCGATGTTCTCCTTGGTTAAAGCGTATTACGTCTTGTTGATACTGCTCAAACTCAGCTTTCAGGCTGATCTTTCTTTTGTTTAAATCAGATGATAGCTGATCAATCTCTTGTTTATTTAAAATAATTTCTTCATTTTTAAGACGCCATACTTCCTGCTTTTGCAAAAGTGCATTCAAATTTTCCTGTTGCTCGCTTTTCATCAGTTGATGATCATCATAAATTAAGTTAATTGCCAACTGAGCTTCTGAATCATAGATAAAATAGGTTTTTCCTGTTTCTTTGTGCCAGATTTCAGCAGCTTGTTGGCTAACCTCAATAAATTTTTCTCGAGTTAATTGAAACCGTGGATCAATAAAAGCAATTCGATACTTTAAAGGTTGATTAGAGGAACCCATTGCTAGATTATTTTGAGCAAAGCTCGTCGTTTGAAAGCCTATGCCTACACATAAGCTCAATCCCCACCATAGAATTTTTTTCATGGCAAAATAAAAAATATAAATAAAATCTTATTGTTAGCTACTTAATTTAATTCGTCAAAATGATAAAAAGTACAGGAGAGTGGGAGAGCTTTGTGATCTTGGTAGAAAAATTTAATAAGATGTTTTTAGACTTGGCAATAATGGAATAATTAATGTAATAAGTAACAATGTATTTTAGTTTAGAAAATCTTTTTTATAATGAATACATTAGTTTTTATAGTTGACCTTTTTGACATTAAATAATTTAAAAATATATGAAAAAACCTATTGTTATTTTTTGTAACCAATAAAAAACCGCGCCTAAGCGCGGTTTTTTATTAAAGAAACAAATTATTTTTTGTCATCTTTAACTTCAGTAAACTCTGCATCTACAACACCATCATCAGCTTTTTGTTGACCTGCATCGCCACCTTGGAATGCATTTGGATCAAAGCCTTCTGCACCACCAGCTTGCTGTGCTTGTTCATAAGCACGTTGAGTGATAGGCATCAAGATGTTTTGTAAAGCTTCAGTTTTAGCTTTGATATCTTCAACATCATTTTCTTTTGTTGCTGCTTCAAGTTCAGAAACCGCAGTACTTACAGCTGTTTTTTCATCTTCAGTAACTTTGTCACCAAGATCTTTAACTGCTTTGTTCGAGCTTGAAATTAATGCATCAGCTTCGTTACGAGCTTTTGCAAGTTCTTCAAACTTACGGTCTTCTTCAGCATTCGCTTCTGCATCTTTAATCATTGCTTCGATTTCAGCATCAGACAAACCTGAGTTTGCTTTAATCTGGATCGATTGCTCTTTACCAGTACTCTTATCTTTAGCAGATACTTTCAAGATACCATCAGCATTGATGTCGAAAGATACTTCAATTTGTGGCACACCGCGTGGAGCAGGCGGAATGTCACCTAATTGGAAGTTACCCAACAATTTGTTTTGTTGAGCCATCTTACGTTCACCTTGGTAAACAGAAATGTCTACAGCAGGCTGGTTGTCAGCAGCAGTAGAGAACACTTGTGATTTCTTCGCAGGAATCGTCGTGTTTTTCTCAATGATTGGTGTTAATACACCCCCCATTGTTTCAATACCTAAAGTTAATGGTGTTACGTCTAATAAAAGAACGTCAGTTTTGTCACCAGACAATACTGCACCTTGAATCGCAGCACCGATTGCAACTGCTTCGTCAGGGTTCACGTCTTTACGTGGCTCTTTACCAAAAAATTCTTGTACTTTTTGTTGTACAAGTGGCATACGAGACTGACCACCAACCAAGATTACGTCAGAGATGTCAGAAGTCGAAAGACCAGCATCTTTAAGCGCGATACGGCAAGGCTCAATTGTACGAGCAACTAAATCAGCAACTAAACCTTCAAGTTTTGCACGAGTTACGTTGATCACTAAGTGTTTAGGACCAGTTGCATCGGCAGTGATATATGGAAGGTTGATTTCAGTTGCATTCGATGAAGAAAGCTCAATTTTTGCTTTTTCAGCAGCTTCTTTCAAACGTTGTAACGCAAGTGGATCATTTTTCAAGTTCACACTTTGTTCTTTCTTAAATTCTTCAACCAAGAATTCAATTAATGCGTTATCAAAGTCTTCACCACCAAGGAAAGTATCACCGTTTGTTGATAACACTTCGATTTGTTGGTCGCCATCAAGGTCTGCGATTTCAATGATTGATACGTCAAAAGTACCACCACCTAAGTCGTAAACTGCAACTTTACGGTCGCCTTCTTTTTTGTCCATACCGAACGCAAGTGCAGCAGCAGTTGGTTCGTTAATGATACGTTTAACGTCTAAGCCAGCGATTTTACCAGCATCTTTAGTTGCTTGACGTTGAGCATCATTAAAGTAAGCAGGAACAGTAATAACTGCTTCTGTAACTGTTTCACCTAAATAGTCTTCTGCAGTTTTTTTCATCTTTTTCAAGATTTCAGCAGAGATCTGTTGAGGCGCTAATTTTTTGTCGTTTACTTCAACCCAAGCATCACCATTGTCAGCTTTGATGATTTTGTAAGGTACAAGACCAATATCTTTTTGTACCGCTTGATCTTCATAACGACGACCAATTAAACGCTTAATAGCGAATAATGTATTTTTCGGGTTAGTTACTGCCTGACGCTTAGCACTTTGCCCTACTAAGATCTCGCCATCTTTATAAGCGATGATCGATGGAGTTGTACGTGCGCCTTCAGCGTTTTCGATTACTTTTACTTTATCGCCTTCAAGTACAGCAACGCATGAGTTGGTAGTACCTAAGTCAATACCAATAATTTTTGCCATGTGACGTTTTCCTCAAAAATTCTTTTGCAATGTTTTTGCTTGTTATCCGATATGAGAGTGAATCTATTTTTTTCAAGCGTTTTAGCTAAAAAAAATCTAAAAACTCTCAAAAATTTACTTATTGACCAACCATAACCATAGCAGGGCGCAATAAGCGGCCATTTAACGTATAGCCTTTTTGTAAAACAGTACCGATTTCATTTGCTTTAGCGTTAGGATCAATACCTACTGCTTGATGTAAATCTGCATTGAAACCATTTTTAGTATCAGCTTCTACAACGCCAAATTTCTCAAGCGCAGTTAACAGTGACTTTAAGGTTAATTTGATACCTTCAAGTACTGGTGTTTCTTCATCACCCGCTGCTTGAATTGCACGCTCTAGATTGTCTACAGAATCAAGTAATTCTTTGGCAAATTTTTCAAGCACAGTTTCTTTATGCTTATCAGACTCACGTTGAATACGCTCTACACTTTTTTGTGCTTCGTAAACAGCATTTGCTGTACGTGCTTTTTCAAGTTTTAGGCTTTCTTCTAATTTGGTGATTTGCGCTTGTAAAGATTCAACGGTAACGTCGTTTGCTTGCTCTACACCTTCAGCCTGAGTTTGCTCATTAGATTGCTCTGCTTGCTCGTGTTGAATGTCTTGAGCTTGCTCGTTTTGCTCATTAGCCATTGATGATCTCCGTTTAAATGGGTTTTTAAACATGTACAGTCCTTTTGGCATCAGCATTTACTGGGTAAAACCTGAACTGCCATGCATATGCTGTAATTCATTAATAGGGATGAAGTATGGGCATTGCCTAAAAATTCAAGCGTACACGGCAATTTAAAACTTTTAATTTTGCGGTTTTAAGTAAAAATCTAAATTTTCGATCATAAAAGCAATAAATTCCTGCGTTATTTTGGGTAAATGTTGTCTCGATGCATATACCACTGACAGACTTAATTCCGGAGCTGAAAAGTTTTTAAACAAAGGAACTAATCTTTTTTCTTTTAAATCTTTTTTAACTAATAGTGAAGGCAACATTGCCACGCCTTGGGCATGTAAACACATATCATAAACAGCATTTACATCATTACTTTTAAAGGTCACGTTTAAAGGGTAATTCTGCGGTTGTTGCTCTTCATCAAAAAGTGTCCAAAATTGATGTTGGCTATGGTGAGCTAAACATTCATGTTGAATAAGTTGCCTTGGATGGGAGAGGGGGCTGTGCTGCTTTAAATAATCAGGATGAGCACAGAAAACAGACTCAATTTGACAGACTGGCCTTGCAATTAATCCATCTGCAACTTTTTGCGTTATACGTAAGGCTAAATCGACCTGAGCATCAATTAAGTCCATTGTATTTTCAGTCAGATATACATCAAATTGAATATGCGGATGTTGCTGTTTAAATTGGCGAATACATTCTCCAACCCCTAATTGAAATAAAAATAAACCACAGGTAAAACGAATCGTACCGTTATATTGTTCAGGTGCAGCTAGCTCTTGTAAAAGTTGCTGTTGTTGTAAAATATTCTCGCAGTAGAGCAGGGCTTTTTCACCTGCTGGCGTGAGAGATATTTTTCGTGTATTTCTTTGAAATAGTCGAGTTGAGAATGTGTGTTCAAGATGCTCAAGATAACGAGAAACCATCGCACGGGAATAATTCAGGTGTTGTGCGGCTTTGGTTAAATTGCCATGCTGAGCAATAGAAACAAAGACTTGTATGGCTTTTAATGTGTCCATATGCATCATCATTATTACAATATATGCAACAGTTTATCTTAATTTGGTGCATTTACCTTACAGGAATTGCAATTTAAAGTATTTCTCATGAAATTGGAGAATACATAATGAAATTTTTTAAATTAACTGCTTCAGCCCTAGCAACTGCTACAGCTTTGACAATGGCTTCCTCCGCCTTTGCACAAGATCTAAAAATCCAAAGTTTTCTGGCTAAACCTGAACATTTTGGCGTGACGTCTACTTTAATTGAAGGCGATAAAGAAGTTCTATTGGTTAATGCCCAATTCTCAAAATCTGAAGCATTACGTATTGCTGCCGACATTATCGATAGCGGTAAAACCCTAAAAACAATTTTCGTAAGCTATGGCGATCCAGATTATTACTTTGGCTTAGATGTATTTAAACAATATTTCCCAAATGTACAAATCATCGCAACGCCGGAAACTGTTAAACATATTCAAGATACTCAAGCGCTCAAAGTGAAGTATTGGGGTCCACAAATGGGTGCAAATGCGCCTAGCCAAATTATTGTGCCTCAAGCTTATACTGCTAAAACTTTAAAGCTAGAGAATGAGTCCATCGAGATTAAAGGTAAGAAAGAACTCACTTATTTATGGATTCCTTCTTCAAAAGCAGTAGTAGGTGGTATTCCTGTCTCTTCAGGCATTCATTTATGGATGGCAGATACACCAAAAGTTAAAGACCGCAATGAAGTAATTCAAACGCTAGAAAACATTAAAGCACTCCAACCTCAGATAGTTGTTCCTGCCCATATGGTTGAGGGAGCTCCACAAGGTTTGGATGCGGTTAACTTTTCGATCGACTATCTCAAGAGCTATGAGAAAGCCGTTAAAGTAAGTAAAAATGCGAGTGAGCTGAGTCAACTCATGCAAAAACAATATCCAACATTAAAAAGTGTGGATAGCCTAGAGCTGGGTGCAAAAGTTGTAAAAGGCGAGTTGCAGTGGCCGTAATTTAAATCGAAATATCGTAAATTTTTAGAGAAGCCGTGGTTTAAACCCGGCTTTTTTAATAGAAACAGGAATTTTTAAACAAAAAACCTCTGTAACATTCTACGCACCTTATATAGTGTTTCTATAAATAGAATTTTTTTGAGTAGAGTAAAAGGCTCAGATAAAAATTGAAAATTGATAAAATTAAACAAAAGCTTAAGTTGCTAGTTTTATATAAAAGATAGAGCTAAGGGTAGGGAAGTGGATTTAATAAAAAATTGCACAATTTGTACTTCTATTACTACAAAAGACAACCAATGATACGCACGCCAGAAAAAAAAATTGTGAATTATAGGCAGCGCGAAGATGATCTTCGCATTTAAGTGTTTGTCGTAATGAAAGGAAAGCGATTATGAAAAAATTAGGTCTTATCTCTGTAGTACTTGCTGGTGTTGCTTTTACAGCTGTTGGTTGCGCATCTGAAGCGGGTTTAAACGCATCAGGTTCTGCTCAAACAAGTGCTAGCCCATCTGGCGTGCAAGCTGGTGTAGGTGTTGATGCGGGCGTTTCTGGCCAAGCACAACCAGGTCAAGTTGATGCTGGTGCTTCTGGTTCTGTTTCAGGTTCTGCAACAGCTCAGTAATTCTTAGTGATAAGAATAGTTAAAAGATTATAGAGTCATATATTTAAGATGCCGGTTTATGTATGAAGTGAGCTGCTACTCATTACTCTATAATTAAGAGAATTTAGAATTCTCAAAAAAGCCCCAAAAGACGTAGCTTATTGGGGCTTTTTATATAGTAATGAATTTAGTCATCATGACGATAATCTCGATGATTATGATCACGATCTTCTACCCGTTTTTTATCCCACTCGTGGCGTCTTTTATCGTCATCCCAGCGTTTCTTATCCTCGTCATGGCGTCTTTTATCCCATTCATGACGATTTCGATCCTGTTCGCGAGCAACTCTTCGTTGTTGTTCATATATTCTTTGACGTTCTTCCCAGCGTCTTCGTTCCCAATCGTTATATCGACGTCCATCATTGCGATCATAGCGATTACTATCATGATCATGGTAACCATAACCACCACGATAAGAAGGGTCATCCGTATAAGCCACGCAGCCTACAGTTAAAAGACTGGTTGCTAATAAAGTAACAACTAGTTTTGTTGACATAATCGTACCTCTTTTTGTCTGTTAACAATAATTGGCAAAAAAGTCCTGTTTTAAGTGACAGATTTGTTAATGACATTTGCTTGAAATCAGATTAGCTTAATTTGGGTTTTACCTTTGTATCTTGATTACATGAGTTGTATGCGAATATAGTCAAATAACAACAGAATTCTGTAGAAAATATGAAGGATAAGAGGAATTCATGGAGATAGGCATGACAGCATTTAATCAAAAAATTCAAACATTGCTAGATAAGGGCCAAGGGCCTGCTGCTCGAGCTCTTGATAAGTTACCTCGATTAGCTCAAGAATCACTTGCTAAAATTCTTGGATATTCTTACCAATATCCAGATCTTGACTCATTTACTAAATGTATGATGGCTGTACAAATTAAACAGGGTCGTATTGGTTTTATTGGTTCAGATCCAATTGAATCTAGAAGGCAGTTCGATACGCAAATGCTGGCTATACGCCACAAGTCAACAGAGATTGACTTAGTGGAAGATATTCGTTTACCTCTCCAAAGCGGAACTGTTTTCGCAAGACACTATCATCCAGCACCGAATAAAAAATTACCTCTTATTGTTTTCTATCATGGAGGAGGATTTGTTGTTGGTGGTTTAGATACTCATGATGAGGTTTGTCGTATATTGGCAAAGTATGCAAAAGTACAAGTACTCAGTATCGATTACCCTCTCGCACCTGAGGTTTCTCCTCGGCATTTAATTCAATCTTGTGAAGATGCTTTAGCTTGGGTATATCAAAATCGTAGACAGTTAAAAATATTAAAAGGTCGAATTGCGGTAGCGGGGGATAGTGCAGGTGGAAACATCAGTACAGTCGTGGCTCAAAGATCAGTAAATAAACCTTATGCTCCTCAGGCCCAACTTCTTATTTACCCTACAGTTGATTTTAAGAGCCGACATCCTTCTTTTTATGCTTATAACGAAGGGTTGGTTTTGACGGATAGCGATATTAATTATGTCACTCAATATTATGCAACGCAGCATAACGTAGAACTAGATGATCCTATTATTTCTCCAACCTATGGCAACTTGAAAAAGAACCCACCAGCTTTTGTGATTACTGCTGGGCATGATGTATTACATGACGAGGCAAAAATCTATAGTTATAAGCTACGTCAAAATGGTGTCAAAATGCATTATGAAGAATATTCAGATCAAACTCATGGTTTTATAAATTTGACGCCTATTTCAAAAAAAGCCAAACGTTACACCATTGAGTTCAGTAAAAACTTTAGAAAATTTTGGGATAAAAATAGCTAAATAAAAGTTTGGTCCATGTTTCACGTGGAACATGGACACATATACACATCCAAAATATTAGGCCTTAAATAAAAGACAATAAATACTCACTAGAATTCTTTTATATAGACGATTAAATTTAACCTTTACTAAATTTTGCATTTTATTGTAGGAAAATATGAAAAAATTATTAATGCTATGTTGCTTAGGTCTAAGCAGTCATTCAGTTTGGGCTGACACTTTAGTTGAAATGCAAACAAATTTAGGCAATATAGAAATACAACTTTATGACGAGAAAGCCCCAATCAGCGTAAAGAATTTTAAAACCTATATAAAGTCGAACTTTTATAAAGATACGATCTTCCATCGCGTAATACCTGGCTTCATGGCGCAGGGTGGTGGACTTACTGCAAATATGCAGGAAAAGACAACCCGAGCACCAATCAAAAACGAAGCTGGAAATGGAATTGCTAACACCCGCGGAACTTTAGCAATGGCTCGTACTGCAAATCCGGACTCTGCTACTAGTCAATTCTTTATTAATGTCGCAGATAACAGTTTTCTAAATCGCTCAGCTGGTAACGCAGGTTATGCGGTTTTCGGAAAAGTAATTAAAGGAATGGATGTGGTTGACCGTATTGTAAAGGTACCTACAACCAATGATGGCATGCATCAGAACGTTCCTAAACAACCTATTAAGATACTAGAATTGAAAATCAAAAAAGAATGAAAATAAATAATTTAATATTTATTGTTTGTTATCAGTTGTTTAGTTAATTATTTTGGCTTTTTTGATTTTTAGTTGGGTAAAAAAGAGTCGGTCAAACACATATATTTAGAAAAGTGCTTGCGTACCAGTTTTTTTTCCCTATAATGCACTCATCCCGACGCGATACACGAGAATATCTTAGCTTACAGGGTTAAGATGGAAACTTAGTATTGCGTTGAATTCTGTCTCTGACGAAGAGCAGAAAAATCATTAAGAGAATTGAAGAACAACTTGTGTGGATTTTTACTGATTGATTAATCGAAATATTATCATTGATTGATTGGTTTAAATTACTCGAAGTTTATTTGAGCGAAATTTAAGTCAGAAAATTGATGAGCCAGAATTGGCACCTTGTCTTTAATAAGGTGCAAAATGATTTTTAACTGAAGAGTTTGATCATGGCTCAGATTGAACGCTGGCGGCAGGCTTAACACATGCAAGTCGAGCGGGGTGATGGTGCTTGCACTATCACTTAGCGGCGGACGGGTGAGTAATGCTTAGGAATCTGCCTATTAGTGGGGGACAACATTTCGAAAGGAATGCTAATACCGCATACGTCCTACGGGAGAAAGCAGGGGATCTTCGGACCTTGCGCTAATAGATGAGCCTAAGTCGGATTAGCTAGTTGGTGGGGTAAAGGCCTACCAAGGCGACGATCTGTAGCGGGTCTGAGAGGATGATCCGCCACACTGGGACTGAGACACGGCCCAGACTCCTACGGGAGGCAGCAGTGGGGAATATTGGACAATGGGCGGAAGCCTGATCCAGCCATGCCGCGTGTGTGAAGAAGGCCTTATGGTTGTAAAGCACTTTAAGCGAGGAGGAGGCTACTTTAGTTAATACCTAGAGATAGTGGACGTTACTCGCAGAATAAGCACCGGCTAACTCTGTGCCAGCAGCCGCGGTAATACAGAGGGTGCAAGCGTTAATCGGATTTACTGGGCGTAAAGCGCGCGTAGGCGGCTAATTAAGTCAAATGTGAAATCCCCGAGCTTAACTTGGGAATTGCATTCGATACTGGTTAGCTAGAGTGTGGGAGAGGATGGTAGAATTCCAGGTGTAGCGGTGAAATGCGTAGAGATCTGGAGGAATACCGATGGCGAAGGCAGCCATCTGGCCTAACACTGACGCTGAGGTGCGAAAGCATGGGGAGCAAACAGGATTAGATACCCTGGTAGTCCATGCCGTAAACGATGTCTACTAGCCGTTGGGGCCTTTGAGGCTTTAGTGGCGCAGCTAACGCGATAAGTAGACCGCCTGGGGAGTACGGTCGCAAGACTAAAACTCAAATGAATTGACGGGGGCCCGCACAAGCGGTGGAGCATGTGGTTTAATTCGATGCAACGCGAAGAACCTTACCTGGCCTTGACATAGTAAGAACTTTCCAGAGATGGATTGGTGCCTTCGGGAACTTACATACAGGTGCTGCATGGCTGTCGTCAGCTCGTGTCGTGAGATGTTGGGTTAAGTCCCGCAACGAGCGCAACCCTTTTCCTTATTTGCCAGCGAGTAATGTCGGGAACTTTAAGGATACTGCCAGTGACAAACTGGAGGAAGGCGGGGACGACGTCAAGTCATCATGGCCCTTACGGCCAGGGCTACACACGTGCTACAATGGTCGGTACAAAGGGTTGCTACCTAGCGATAGGATGCTAATCTCAAAAAGCCGATCGTAGTCCGGATTGGAGTCTGCAACTCGACTCCATGAAGTCGGAATCGCTAGTAATCGCGGATCAGAATGCCGCGGTGAATACGTTCCCGGGCCTTGTACACACCGCCCGTCACACCATGGGAGTTTGTTGCACCAGAAGTAGCTAGCCTAACTGCAAAGAGGGCGGTTACCACGGTGTGGCCGATGACTGGGGTGAAGTCGTAACAAGGTAGCCGTAGGGGAACCTGCGGCTGGATCACCTCCTTAACGAAAGATTGACGATTGGTAAGAATCCACAACAAGTTGTTCTTCATAGATGTATCTGAGGGTCTGTAGCTCAGTTGGTTAGAGCACACGCTTGATAAGCGTGGGGTCACAAGTTCAAGTCTTGTCAGACCCACCATGACTTTGACTGGTTGAAGTTATAGATAAAAGATACATGACTGATGATGTAAGCTGGGGACTTAGCTTAGTTGGTAGAGCGCCTGCTTTGCACGCAGGAGGTCAGGAGTTCGACTCTCCTAGTCTCCACCAGAACTTAAGAGAAGTTCGGATTACAGAAATTAGTAAATAAAGATTTAGATCTTAGTTTATTAACTTCTGTGATTTAAGTATCACGGTATTAAGCATGACCTGACGAAGGCGTGTTTATTCATTAACAGATTGGCAAAATTGAGTCTGAAATAAATTGTTCACTCAAGAGTTTAGATTAAGCAATTAATCTAGATGAATTGAGAACTAGCAAATTAACTGAATCAAGCGTTTTGGTATATGAATTTAGATTGAAGCTGTACAGTGTTTAAGTACACAGACAACAGATAGTAGCGATGAAGAATCGCACGGACAACACTCACTTGTAAGTGTTGACGACTGTTTGGGGTTGTATAGTCAAGTAATTAAGTGCATGTGGTGGATGCCTTGGCAGTCAGAGGCGATGAAAGACGTAATAGCCTGCGATAAGCTCCGGGGAGGCGGCAAATATCCTTTGATCCGGAGATTTCTGAATGGGGGAACCCACCTACTTTAAGGTAGGTATTGCAACATGAATACATAGTGTTGCAAGGCGAACGAGGGGAAGTGAAACATCTCAGTACCCTTAGGAAAAGAAATCAATTGAGATTCCCTTAGTAGCGGCGAGCGAACGGGGATCAGCCCATTAAGTTATGTGTGTTTTAGTGGAACGCTCTGGGAAGTGCGAACGTAGAGGGTGATATTCCCGTACACGAAAGGGCACACATAATGATGACGAGTAGGGCGAGGCACGTGAAACCTTGTCTGAATATGGGGGGACCATCCTCCAAGGCTAAATACTCCTGACTGACCGATAGTGAACCAGTACCGTGAGGGAAAGGCGAAAAGAACCCCTGTGAGGGGAGTGAAATAGATCCTGAAACCGCATGCATACAAGCAGTGGGAGCCGACTTGTTCGGTGACTGCGTACCTTTTGTATAATGGGTCAGCGACTTATATTCAGTAGCGAGGTTAACCGTATAGGGGAGCCGTAGAGAAATCGAGTCTTAATAGGGCGTTTAGTTGCTGGGTATAGACCCGAAACCAGGCGATCTATCCATGAGCAGGTTGAAGGTTGGGTAACACTAACTGGAGGACCGAACCCACTGTCGTTGAAAAGCCAGGGGATGACTTGTGGATAGGGGTGAAAGGCTAATCAAGCCTGGTGATAGCTGGTTCTCCCCGAAAGCTATTTAGGTAGCGCCTCGGACGAATACCATAGGGGGTAGAGCACTGTTTCGGCTAGGGGGTCATCCCGACTTACCAAACCGATGCAAACTCCGAATACCTATGAGTACTATCCGGGAGACAGACTGCGGGTGCTAACGTCCGTAGTCAAGAGGAAAACAATCCAGACCGCCAGCTAAGGCCCCAAAATCATAGTTAAGTGGGAAACGATGTGGGAAGGCATAGACAGCTAGGAGGTTGGCTTAGAAGCAGCCACCCTTTAAAGAAAGCGTAATAGCTCACTAGTCGAGTCGGCCTGCGCGGAAGATGTAACGGGGCTAAAACTATGTGCCGAAGCTGCGGATTTGACTTTTAGTCAAGTGGTAGGGGAGCGTTCTGTAAGCCGATGAAGGTGTATTGAGAAGTATGCTGGAGGTATCAGAAGTGCGAATGCTGACGTGAGTAACGACAAAACGGGTGAAAAACCCGTTCGCCGAAAGACCAAGGGTTCCAGTCCAACGTTAATCGGGGCTGGGTGAGTCGACCCCTAAGGCGAGGCCGAAAGGCGTAGTCGATGGGAAATTGGTTAATATTCCAATACTTCTGTGTAATGCGATGAGAGGACGGAGAAGGTTAAGTCAGCCTGGCGTTGGTTGTCCAGGTGGAAGGAAGTAGGCATGCATCTTAGGCAAATCCGGGGTGCTCTATGCTGAGATCTGATAGCAAGCTGTACTTGTACAGCGAAGTGGCTGATACCATGCTTCCAGGAAAAGTCTCTAAGCTTCAGTTACACAGGAATCGTACCCGAAACCGACACAGGTGGTCAGGTCGAGTAGACCAAGGCGCTTGAGAGAACTCTGCTGAAGGAACTAGGCAAAATGGTACCGTAACTTCGGGAGAAGGTACGCTGCTGACGGTGATGACCCTCGCGGTCTGAGCTATTGGCAGCCACAGAAACCAGGCCGCTGCAACTGTTTATTAAAAACATAGCACTCTGCAAACACGAAAGTGGACGTATAGGGTGTGATGCCTGCCCGGTGCTGGAAGGTTAATTGATGGGGTTAGCGTAAGCGAAGCTCTTGATCGAAGCCCCAGTAAACGGCGGCCGTAACTATAACGGTCCTAAGGTAGCGAAATTCCTTGTCGGGTAAGTTCCGACCTGCACGAATGGCATAATGATGGCGGCGCTGTCTCCAGCAGAGGCTCAGTGAAATCGAAATCGCTGTGAAGATGCAGTGTACCCGCGGCTAGACGGAAAGACCCCGTGAACCTTTACTGCAGCTTGACATTGAACTTTGACCTTACTTGTGTAGGATAGGTGGGAGGCTTTGAAGTTGGAACGCTAGTTCCAATGGAGCCGTCCTTGAAATACCACCCTGGTAATGTTGAGGTTCTAACTCTGCCCCGTAATCCGGGGCGAGGACCATGTCTGGTGGGTAGTTTGACTGGGGCGGTCTCCTCCTAAAGAGTAACGGAGGAGTACGAAGGTGCGCTCAGCGTGGTCGGAAATCACGCGTAGAGTATAAAGGCAAAAGCGCGCTTAACTGCGAGACCCACAAGTCGAGCAGGTACGAAAGTAGGTCTTAGTGATCCGGTGGTTCTGTATGGAAGGGCCATCGCTCAACGGATAAAAGGTACTCTGGGGATAACAGGCTGATACCGCCCAAGAGTTCATATCGACGGCGGTGTTTGGCACCTCGATGTCGGCTCATCTCATCCTGGGGCTGAAGCAGGTCCCAAGGGTATGGCTGTTCGCCATTTAAAGAGGTACGCGAGCTGGGTTTAGAACGTCGTGAGACAGTTCGGTCCCTATCTACCGTGGGCGCTGGAAATTTGAGAGGATCTGCTCCTAGTACGAGAGGACCAGAGTGGACGAACCTCTGGTGTACCGGTTGTGACGCCAGTCGCATCGCCGGGTAGCTATGTTCGGAAGGGATAACCGCTGAAAGCATCTAAGCGGGAAGCCTACCTCAAGATAAGATTTCCCTAGGACTTTATGTCCTCTAAAGAGCCGTTCGAGACTAGGACGTTGATAGGTTGGATGTGGAAGCATAGTGATATGTGAAGCTGACCAATACTAATTGCTCGTGAGGCTTGACTATACAACACCCAAGCAGTTGTATATAAAGCATCAATCGATTCATTAATATGCAAAGCAACTTGATTTAGTTATATGCTTAGCTAAAATGAACAAATAAAGTAAGATTCAATCAGCCCATCTGTAAAGATTTGGAAAACGCATCGGCATATTAAGACCAATGCAAGTATCCATACCAGTTGTGCTGGCGACCATAGCAAGAGTGAACCACCTGATCCCTTCCCGAACTCAGAAGTGAAACCTCTTAGCGCTGATGGTAGTGTGGGGTTTCCCATGTGAGAGTAAGTCATCGCCAGCTCATTATTCAAACACCCCCAACTTAACAGTTGGGGGTGTTTTTTTATGGAAGAATAATGAAATTGAAGAGTTTAAGCTAATGAAAGTACAGCTTTAAAATCAGATTTGCATATCAAGCATGTTCTATGAATATAATAATGATGAAGTTTCTTATTTTTAGGTATTTCCATGAAAATTAACTCCTTCTCTTTAATACCTGAAGATGATGAAGAACTTTCTCTTCCTGAATTAGTTTATTGGGCTTCTTTAGGTGATCTAGATCAGGTAGAGCAATTACTTTTAGAAGGACAAGATCCTAATCAGGCAGATGATGAAGGTTATAGCGCTTTGCAAGCAGCTGCTGAAAATGATCATTTAGAGATAGTTAAACTCTTAGTAGGAAAAGGTGCTCAGGTTGCTTATAAAAGCGAATATACCGCACTACAGCTTGCAGAAATGGCAGGTAATACTGATGTAGTGGAATATTTAAAGAGTTTATAAAATTAAAAAGGCCTTTTTTGTTTGGAAAAGAGGCCTTTTGTTCAATTAAGACAAATGATATTTCTGTAGTTTCTCAACAATGGATTGAAGACCTTTTACCTCAAACTCATTAGCTTCGAATTTTTCATCTTTATTACGTTTAAATATATCTCTTATCTCTATTACAGCGTTGGGGTCAATAATACTTAAACTTGAGGTGACTTGACGTATTTGGCTAATAGATCGAGAGCCATTCGTTGAACCATAACCAATAAATGCAGCAGGTTTACCACTCCATTCTTTTCCTACATAGTCCAGAGCATTTTTTAGAGCTGGACTGTAACCATGGTTATATTCTGGGCTAATAAAGATAAAAGCATCTGCTTGAGCAATTTTGTCTGCCCATTCTTGTTGTTTAGGTTGATCATAAATTCCGGTAGCGGGTGGATGAGATCCTGAAAATAGGGGTAAATCCCATTCTTTTAAATCAATCACTTCTATCTGAAAATCTTTTAGATTGAATGAGTGAATTGCTGTTTCTACCCAATTGGCAACTTTAATTGCTGTACGTCCTTCGCGAACACTTCCCACGACAATATAGACCAGCATGTATTTTTCCCAATGATTTTTATACTTATAACTTAATTCATTACATGGGTAGCTGAGAATATAGAATTTGTAAAGATTCTTATGTTATGAAAAAAATTGGATAATAAAAAAGCCCTCATTGAGAGGGCTTTTTTATTTACATGAGTTTAATGCCTTGTTGGCCTTCAGGAGTAACCTTAAATATTTCTACTTCAAAGGTAATGTTTTTCCCAGCTAATGGGTGATTAAAATCAATTTCTGTAATGTCATCATTAACTGACTTCACTACACCGAATAAAGTTGTTTTTGCCTTGTCTTCGAACTCAATCATATGACCAGGAATAGGGCGTTGTTCAAACTTAACTGTATCGAAAGTTTGAATATTTTCTGGATTCCATGGACCAAATGCATCTTCTGGTGGAAGATGTACGGTACGACGATCACCCGCACGTAAACCAAATAATGCTTTTTCAAAGCCTGGTAACAGATTTCCATCACCAATAGTCAAGGTAACAGGTTCTTCACGGTTACGTGTATTATCGATTTCTACACCATTTTCAATAGCAACAGAAAAGTGTAGATCGACTTTAGAGCCGTCTGTAATACGAATTTCTTCGTTAGGTTGGATAATTTCGGTCATATTATGCATCCGAATTTTGGTTGCGTTGCTTCTCAAGGAAGAATGTATCGATGAGTAGCAAGATGGTACCTAAGGTAATGGCACTGTCCGCAATATTAAAAGCTGGAAAGTGATGATTTTGGTAATAAACATGAATGAAATCGACCACATAACCTAGGGTAATACGGTCAATTAAATTGCCTAAAGCTCCACCTAAAATTAAAGCGATGGCTACAGGTAGCACCACCATTTTTTTAGGCATACGAAGCAACCAAAATACAAAAAGGATTGAAACTAAGCCTGCTAAAGATGTGAAGAAATAGCGCTGCCATCCTCCTGCATCCGATAAAAAGCTAAAGGCTGCACCATAGTTATGTAATAGTGTCCAGTTTAAAAATGGAAGCACAGGCACCGGATCTGCATAGTTCAGATGTGTACTCGCAATCCATTTTGTCCATTGATCCAACACAATGGCAAGGACAGAAAGTCCGAGCCAAATGAGATTGTGTGGATAAAACTGGAATAAGCCTTTTTTAGCTTGTGAATTAGGCATATTTTCTCACTTCGCCACGACCAGTGACGTTCACAATACAACGACCACATAAACCAGGATGATCGGCATGTGTATTTACATCTGGAAGGACATGCCAGCAACGTACGCATTTTTCACCTTCAGCTGCAGATATTTGTACACGTAAGCCTTCCATTTCAGTTGCTTCACCTTGCTCAGCAAATGGATGTACTACTACTTGAGAAGTAATAAGAACAAAACGGAGTTCATCAGCCAGTTGGTTTAAAACTGTTTGTAATGATTCATTTGCCCAAAGTTCAACTTTGGCTGAAAGATTACTGCCGACAAGTTTAGCGTTACGAGCTGCTTCAATCTGTTTATTTACTGCAGATTTTACGCTAATCAATGTTTGCCAATCTTCTTCAGAAAGCAGGTTTGCTTTTGATGAAACAGGCAAGTCATACCATTCTGAAGTAAATACATACTTTTCAGTTTGTTCTGGAATCAGTGGCCAAGCTTCTTGAGCGGTAAAGCTTAAGATTGGGCTCATCCAACGGATAAATGCTTGAACAATATGATAAAGCGCAGTTTGTGCAGAACGACGTGCTTGTGAGTCAGCCTTAGTCGTATATTGACGATCTTTGATAATGTCTAAGTAGAAACCACCTAAGTCATTAATACAGAAGCTTGTTAACGCACTACACACCACATGGAAGTTCATTTCTTCGTAAGCAGTGATAATAGTTTGTTGTACTTCATTCGCGCGTTGCAAGATGTATTGATCTAGAGCGATAAGGTCATCTACTGCTAAAGCATCTGTGCTTGGTTTGAAACCATTTAGGTTCGCAAGTAAGAAGCGTAAGGTATTACGAATACGACGGTAGCTATCACTTACACGGTTAAAGATTTCTTTAGACGCTGCAATTTCATAGCGATAGTCGCTAGAAGCTACGTATAAACGTAAACCATCAGCACCAAGCTGTTTGATGATTTCTTCAAGCGGAATGTAGTTACCTAAAGATTTCGATAATTTACGACCGTTTTCATCCACTGTAAAACCATGTGTTAACAAGGCCTTATATGGTGCACGATTGTGAATTGCTATAGACGTTAATAAAGAAGATTGGAACCAACCACGGTGTTGGTCTGAACCCTCTAAATATAAATCAGCAGGGCTTTCTAATTCTTCACGTTGCTCAAGTACAGCGTAATGTGTTGTACCAGAGTCAAACCATACATCGAGTGTATCGCGAACAGCATTATATTGTTCAGCATCTTCACCTATGAAGTCTTTTGCTTCACGTTTGAACCATGCTTCGATACCTTCTTGTTCGATCAGTTGAGCAACTTCTTCGATGAGTTCAGGTGTACGAGGGTGTAATTCATTCGTATCTTTATGAACGAAGAAAGGAATTGGAACACCCCAAGTACGTTGACGTGAGATACACCAGTCCGGACGACCTTCGATCATTGATTCAATACGGTTTTTACCCCAGTTCGGTACAAACTCGATATCGTTTTCAATAGCGTTAAGCGCGCCTTCACGTAAACCTTTTTGATCCATGCTAATAAACCATTGTGGTGTAGCACGGAAAATAATAGGAGTCTTATGACGCCAGCAGTGTGGGTAGCTGTGTTTAATTGGTTGATGAGCCCATAAACGGCCTACAGCACCCAAAGCTTCAATAATCTTTGGATTGGCTTTATAGATGTGCTCACCAGCATAGATTGGAGCAGTTGGTAAATAAACACCATTACCACCGACTGGATTGTCTACTTTAAGATTGTATTGAAGACCTACTTTATAGTCGTCTGCACCATGGCCAGGCGCTGTATGTACTGCACCTGTACCGCTTGTTGCAATAACGTGTTCACCCAAAATTACTGGAACTTGACGATCAGTAAGTAGAGGGTGTTGTAAAGTAAGGTTTTCAAGAGCTGAACCTGTAAAGTCAGCTAAAACAACTGGGTTTTCAAGCTTGTAACGCTCAATTGCTGAAGCAACTAAGTCTTTAGCAAGAATAAAGTTTTGCTTACCACGCTCAGTAGTCACTTGTACCAATTGATATTCAATTTCGGCATGCAAAGCAACAGCTTGGTTAGCAGGCAATGTCCAAGGTGTAGTCGTCCAGATCACAATATCAGTTGGATCTTGAACTTCTACGTTTAAACGGGCACTTAAATCTTTAAGATCAACAACGCCAAAACCAACATCAATTGCGTCAGATTTTTTATCTTCATATTCAACTTCAGCTTCAGCAAGTGCTGAACCACAGTCCATACACCAGTTCACTGGCTTTAAGCCCGGCTGGATATGACCATTTTTCTGGATTAAGCCTAAAGTACGAACAATATCGGCTTCTTGTTTATAGTTCATGGTGAGATAAGGATTATCCCAATCACCTAAAATACCAAGACGCTTAAAGTCAGTACGCTGTAAATCAATTTGTTTTAGAGCATATTCACGGCAAAGTTTACGGAAAGTCGCAGCGTCAACTTTTTCGCCAACTTTACCTACTTTTTCTTCAACTTTTAGCTCAATTGGCAAGCCATGACAGTCCCAACCCGGAACATAAGGTGCATCGAAACCAGCCAAAGTACGGCTTTTTACAATCACGTCTTTGAGTACTTTATTGACTGCGTGACCTAAGTGAATTGTACCGTTCGCATATGGAGGGCCATCGTGCAAAATATATTTTTTCTTGCCAATACGCGATGCACGAATCTGCTGATAAATGTTGTCGGTATACCACTCTTCTAACCATTTCACTTCACGTACTGCCAAATTTGCTTTCATTGCAAATTGAGTATCCGGCAGGTTTAGCGTGGCTTTGTAGTCCACTGCATTCTCAGGAGTTTGCTTATCGCTCATGCAAGTTTTCATCCAGTTTAATCAGCTAGGGAGCCGACATGTTTTACAATCAAAATTCGAATTAAAAAGGAAATTGTGTCGTGTCGTTACGGTATTGTCGTAACTGCTGCACGTCATTATCAATTCCTGCCTTAAGTGCCTCAAGCGAAGGGTAGTTCAATTCACCATGAAGATAGTGAAGGAAAGTCACCCGCATAAATAAGCCATACAGATTAGCAGAAACATCAGGGAAATGTACTTCTAATCTCCACTCTGGATGTTCTTGCTGAATGGCTGGACGTGTACCGACATGCCCTGCGCCATAGAGGCTGTTTTCATGATATCCGGCAATTCCCGGTTTTTCGGGTGTATCTTGACGCACTTTTTGAGTAAGTGAAGTTGTTTCACAAATGACTTCAACACCATAAATCCCATTTAAACATGGCTTATGGCGGTTGAGGCGGACATTAATCGTTGGAAAATCTAAAGTTCGTCCAATTTGGTCGCCATATTGGACACGTCCTGTAATACTGTACGGACGACCTAATAATTTAGCTGCTAAGGCAAGATTTCCTACCTGAAGCACTTGGCGAATACGAGTTGAACTGACGCGTTCACCTTCAAGTTCAATGGTATGTAAATTTGTGACTTGAAAGCCGTAATTCTTTAGAAATTCGCTGTTACCTTGACGGTCTTTGCCGAAATGAAAGTCATCCCCTAGAACCAAAGTCTGCGCATTTAGTTTATCTTTTAATAAATCTGCAAACTCAGACGCACTCATGCTACGGAAATGCTGATCAAATTTAGCAACCGCAATATAATCAACCCCAAGCTCGGTTAGATATTCGACCTTTTCTCGTAGTGAATTAATACGAGGAGGGGCATCGTAGCCTTTAAAGAATTCAAGAGGTTGTGGCTCAAAAATCATAACCAATGTTTTTAAGCCTTGTGCTGCAGCAATTTTTTTGAGTTGAGCAATCATCGCTTGGTGACCTAAATGGACACCATCAAAATTACCAATAGTTACCGCTGTTTGAGGTAACTGAAAATTGGGCGATAACGCATTAAGACGAAGCAGTTTCATGAACTTAAAATATGGCTATTTTTGCAAGGGCTATATATTGCCATAATCTCACAGATTCGTCTTGTTGTTGTGTTTTTACTCAGTTATTTTTCAACATGAATATTTTTATATTTAAAATATTGATGAATTAAATAAAAATAAATCAATTTTTCTTATTAATGGTTTGCTCTACTATATCTTTATCCACTCTTTGATTAGAGAACTAAGATGAAAAAACCCTTTTACCAATTAAATCATAGCAAAGATGTTATACGACATTTTACTCCAAATTGGTTTACAGCGACTATGGGTACTGGCGTGGTCAGTATGATTTTAATTCAGCTTCCATTTGCTCAATCATTTTTATTCACGCTAGCAACTTTGTTATGGCAATTTAATATTATTTTATTCAGCGTTTTTTCAGGTCTTTATTTATTGCGGTGGTTTCTTTTCCCTCATGAAGCAAAGCAAATATTTAACCATCCCAATATGAGCTTGTTTTTAGGCGCTATTCCGATGGGGCTCGCTACCATACTAAATGGCTTTTTAAGCTTCGGTGTCGGGCTTTACGGTGAAGTTGCGATACATATTGCTCAAGCTTTATGGTACATCGATGTCTTTTTAGCGCTAGCAATTGCGTGGATCGTGCCGTTTTGTATGTTTAGCCGTCAGAACCATCAGCTACATACCATGACTGCAATCTGGCTTTTACCTGTGGTTGCATGTGAAGTAGCAGCAAGTTCTGCGGGCATGTTAGTAGCTCATTTACCAGCAAATTTGCATAGCTTTCATTTATTAATGGCGGGCTACGTACTTTGGGGAATTTCTGTTTTACCCGCATTCGCTATTTTGACAATTTTAATGCTGCGTATGGCTTTACATCAGTTACCGGAAAAAGAAGTCGCAATTTCTAGCTGGTTGTCTTTAGGCCCTATTGGTACAGGTGCTTTAGGTCTCTTGTTACTAGGGGAGCAGGCACAAAGAGTGGCACCAAATGTAGGATTTCACCAATTTGCGAATGTCTTTCAAGCTTTAGGAGTCGTAGGTAGTCTCGTGTTTTTAGGCTTTGGGTTATGGTGGCTGGGTCTTGCAATTTTAACAACGCTTCGTCACGCAAAGACAGGTATTCCATTCAATTTGGGTTGGTGGGGCTTAACCTTTCCATTAGGCGTATTTATTCTTGCACTGTTTAATTTAGGGCATCAGGTTGAAATTGTATTTTTACAATACGTTGCTGTGGCCTTGAGTCTTTTATTATTGACAATGTGGGGTGTGGTAATGAAGAAAACGCTAGCAGGCGCATATAGCGGCCAACTGTTCTTTTCTCCGTGTTTAATTGCCTTACAACAAAAAATGCAGTAATGATGAAAAGGTGCAAAAAGCTTTTGCACCTAATTTATACTTATTTTCTAATTTATTTAATTTTGATTTGAGCTTTTTGAATGAACACTGATATTGCTTTAATTATGGCACTTCCTAATGAATCTAAAGGTTTGTTTGAGCAGGCAGGTGTTGAAGTCCATTACAGTGGTATTGGTAAGATTAATGCCGCCTTTAAAGCATTTGAGGTTATTCAAAAAACTGGCTGTAAAACTTTAATTAATCTCGGTACAGCTGGAAGCTCTGCATTTAATCGACATGATTTAGTCGAGGTGAAGACTTTTGTACAACGTGATATGGATGTTTCACCCCTAGGGTTTGAAGTAGGTGTAACGCCGTTAGATGATCACTTGCGAGCTGAAATTCATCTTCAACCACATTTTGCTGATTTGCCAAAAGCAGTTTGCGGAACTGGAGATTCATTTGAAACGGGTCAGCCAAAAGTAGCTTGTGATGTGGTGGATATGGAAGGATATGCTTTAGCCAAAGTTTGCCATAAGTTAGGTGTACGGCTGATTTCGGTGAAATATATTACTGATGGGGCAGATGACACTGCACATGTAGATTGGGAAGAAAATTTATTATTAGGTGCTCAAAAACTTTTAGCGCTTTATCAAAATCACTTCTAAAAAAAGATCGGCAAATTTGCCGATCTTTTTTTGGTTTTAACGAGGCAATACGCCGTAGAGCATTAAGTGGACTGTATGCTCAATTGAGCGTTGGAACATGCTACGGTTGCGAAGCGTTTTTCCAGTCACCATTTCCATTTGGGTTGCAAAATCTGCATAGTTTTGCGTAAGACCCCAAATGTTTAAGATTAATAATTCCGGATCGATATCTGGTGAAATCTTTCCTTCTTCTTGCCACGTCTGAATGACTTTAGCTTTGCGCTTAAATAGTTTTTTTAATGGTCCTTTGAGTATAGGTAAAATATGCGGAGCGCCTTGAATGATTTCTAATGCAAACAATCTAGATGCTTTCGGTTGGCTACGAGAGAGTTCGATTTTTTGTATTAAATAGTGAGATAAGGCTTCGGCTGGTTCTAATTCAGCTTCTAAAGTTTGTAAGGGAGCCAACCATTTTTGTAAAACGGTTGTGAGCACTTCTACGTATAAAGACTCTTTATTTTCGTAGTAATAGAAAATATTCGACTTATGCATGTCGGCGAGTTGGGCAATTTCATCCAGACTTGCGCCAGTGAACCCATAGACTGAAAATACATCAAGGGCGGCAGCAAGAAGCTGATTGCGCTTTTGGGTACTCTTTTTTTGTTCCATCTGCTGCATAATTAAAAAAATAATACTCCCATTGTAAGGGAAATTGTTTGATTTGTGCACAGGTGTCTTGCTTTTTTAATCAAAAAACGGCTAGTTATTTGCGTAATAGATATACTATTGTGCAAAAAATAGAGAGATTCACTAGTTTATTGTTATTCTTAAAAATATTTTTTAAATTTCGCCCTAAAAAAGAGCAATAAAACAGCAGTTTTATTGCTCGTAAATTGGGCATTTTTCGGTTGAACAGTTCTCATTACTCATCACGATCTTAAGTTGCCAAAACCGCATCGAGTACTTGTTGCTCAAGTTGGGAAAAACTAATACTTTTTTTACGAGGGCGTGGCAAATTAACTTGGAAACTTTGAGCAATCTGACCCTTGTCTAATAAGATAATACGGTCAGCCAATTGCACTGCTTCACTTACATCGTGTGTCACTAAAATTGCAGTAAAACCTTGCTCTTTCCATAAGCGCTCAATCAAGCTTTGCATCTCAAGACGGGTTAGGGCATCTAATGCACCTAAAGGTTCATCTAACAACAAAATACGTGGTGTATGAGATAACGCACGTGCTAGGGCTGTACGCTGACGTTGTCCACCTGAGAGTTGAGAAGGCCATTGCCCTGATTTCTCTTTTAAACCCACTTTTTCCAGTAACTCTTCTGCTAAAGCATGTTGGGCTTTAGGTAAACCAAGTTGAACATTTTGAAGGATATTCCTCCAAGGAAGTAGGCGTGGGTCTTGGAACATTACTCGAATGTCATCGTTAGTAATGCCTTCGCGCAAATGCCGAGCAGATTTGAATTTGATTTCTCCAAAACTGGCTTTTTCAAGTTGAGCAATTAAACGTAGTAACGTACTTTTGCCACAGCCACTTCGACCAACAATTGCTAAAAACTCACCAGGCTGGATGTGTAGGTCAAGATCTTCAAGAACCTTAACTTCGCCATAGAATTTATAAAGTTGCTCAATCAGAATCTCTGCACCTAATACGGGTTCTTGAGATTCTGTTGGTTCTTCCGGAATGAGCTGCACTTCATTCTGATTAATATTTAAATTCAGATTTGTCATGTTCTAAGCTCCCTTATTTCTGATATCCGGAGTGCCAACGTAATAAATAGCGTTCTAAAAGCTGGGCTAAAACATCGGCCAGTTTGCCTAGTAAGGCGTACAGAAGAATACCGACCAGAACGATATCTGTTTGTAAAAACTCACGTGCATTCATGGTCATATAACCAATACCAGCTTGAGCTGAAATGGTTTCAGCGACAATGAGCAATACCCAAACCAAACCTAAAGCAAAGCGTAGACCTACTAAAATAGAAGGCATTGCACTCGGTAGAATAATTTCTTTGTAGAGCTGCCAACGTGAAAGTCCGTAGCTTTTACCCATTTCAATCAATTGTGGGTCAACTGACCGAATACCGTGATAGGTATTAATATAAATCGGGAAGAAAACGCCTACTGCGACCAAAAATAATTTTGCTGTTTCATCAATACCGAACCACAAGATGACGAGTGGAATAAGGGCCAATGCTGGGATGTTCCGTATCATTTGCAGGGTCGTATCGAGCAAGGTAGAGGCGAAGCGTGAAGAGCCATTAAGTAAACCTAAGAGCAGACCTAAGCCACCACCAACCAAAAGCCCAAGCAAAGCGCGACCAGCACTGACTTTGACATGTTGCCAAAGCTCACCGCTAATGAGTAGATGCCAAAAAGCAGAAACCATAGCAGTGGGAGCAGGCAAAATACGGTTCTCTAAAAGACCCGAGCTTGAGGCAATTTGCCAAACAACCAATAGAACAATAGGGAAAATCCAAGGCAGCAAACGCTGCCCGATTTGTTTTGTTCCACGTGAAACAATACTTTCGTCTTTGCTCATGCAGGCTCCTTGACGGAACTATTTTGCTTCTTCTCGTCTGGAACATAGTTATTGGCAATAATTTCACCGAACGGACCGGTCAAATTTGGCTGAGCAAGTTTAGCTCGGGTCTCAATTGGTAATAACGGGAATACTAACTCTGCAAAACGGATTGATTCTTCAAGATGCGGATAGCCTGAGAAAATAAATGTATCAATACCTAAATCAGCATATTCCTGAATGCGGGCAGCAACTGTTTCTGGGTCACCTACAAGTGCTGTACCAGCGCCACCACGAACTAAACCAATACCTGCCCAAAGGTTTGGAGAGACCTCAAGCTTGTCTCGGTTACCGCCGTGGAGAGCAGCCATACGTTGTTGGCCTACCGAGTCCATTTGTGCAAATTTCTTCTGTGCAGCAGCAATAGTCGCATCATCTAGATATTGAATCAGCTCATTTGCCGCTGCCCAAGCTTGTTCGTTAGTTTCACGAACAATGACATGCAAGCGAATACCATAAGTTAATTTACGGCCTTTAGCCTCAGCTTTGGCGCGAACATGTTCGATCTTTTGTTTGACTGCTGCTGGCGGTTCGCCCCAAGTGAGATAGGTATCCACTTGTTCAGCCGCGAGGTCGACAGCGACGTCTGAAGAACCACCAAACCAAAGTGGTGGGTAAGGCTTTTGAACAGGTGGGTAAAGCAGTTTTGCATCATCCACCTGTAAGCGTTCACCGTGAAAGGTAAAAGCTTCACCCGTATGTGAGCGCGTCAAAATTTCACGCCAGATTTTTACGTATTCATTGGCTGTTTGATAACGGGTTTCATGGTCTTCATATAAACCATCACCACGTAGTTCAGTCTCATCACCACCAGTCACTAAGTTGAGTAACACGCGACCATTCGATAAACGGTCAAATGTTGCAGCCATACGAGCAGCCAAAGCTGGTGTTGTTACACCCGGACGTAATGCAACTAAAAACTTAAGGTGCTGAGTTGCATCAATCAGGCTAGCCGCCGTAATCCATGGGTCTTCACATGAACGGCCCGTTGGAATAAGTACACCTTCATAACCCAAATTATCTACCGCTACAGCAATTTGCTTCATATAGGCATGGTCAACCTGACGAGCGCCTTTACTTGTACCTAAATAGCGACTATCACCGTGGGTAGGAATAAACCAGAAAATTTTCATGTGCATTACCTATATGTCTATTGAAATTACTTGGCAATCCAAACAGCTTGTTTGATGCTGATTGGTTTTGGAATGATGCCTTGTTGAGTAAAGATGTCCGCGAGTTGCTGCTGCTCAGCAATCACTTTGCTGTTCAGCGGAGCGGCTGATGAAGGACGAGGACGGCGTTTAATAAATAAGTCACTGGTTGCAGGCTTCAGTCCTGTGCTTTGGCTAATGGCCGTTGCCGTTTCTGCTTGATGGCTTTGAACCCATTTGTCAGCTTGATTAATTTGTTTGATGAGTCCAGAAACAGCTTTCGGATGTTGTTTAACAAAATCTGGAGCTGCTAAATAAAATGTATAGTTCGGGCTTAAGCCTTTACCTGATGCAAGAACTCGAGCTTGATCTTCTAGTTGTGCTGAAGCGAAGTAAGGGTCCCAAATGGCCCATGCATCAACGGCACCTTTTTGAAATGCTGCGCGAGCATCGGCAGGTGTAAGCCAGATCGGAGTAATGTCACTCCAGTTTAAGCCTGCTTTACGTACAGCTTGTACAAGTAAGTAATGTGAACTCGAACCTTTTTGCAGCGCAATACGTTTACCTTTAAGGTCTTTCAGTTGTTTGAGCTGCGAGTTTTTAGGAACTAAAATTGCTGATGCTAGTGGTTTAGCTGCTTCATAGGCAATGTAATATAAAGGCTTTCCAGCTGCTTGTGCGTAGACAGGAGGGGTGTCCCCAGTAACTCCGACATCAAGGGAACCCACAGCCAAAGCTTCTAAAATTTGTGGTCCAGCAGGAAACTCATTCCAAGTAACTTTGGCATTTGGAAATTCTTGTTCAAATAGTTTTTGCTGTTTGGCAATCGCAAAATTAATTGAACTTTTTTGAAAACCAATGCGAAGTTCTTTTACAGTTGGATCAATGGCCCAAGCTGGCGCTGCGATTGTTAAACCTAATACAGTGACTGCACTGATGCGTTTAGCGAATTGTGCCCACTGACTCTTATTAAATAATGACTGATCTTGCATATTGATATCCTTGTTCCCCTTGAGGTTAGGCACAGCATTTATATGATTATTTAAGCTGTGCCCAAGCTGGGTTTATTTCAGTTTTAAGATGGCATCTTGAATAGTGAGCTTGTTAGGAATGAGCTTTTGCGCATAAAAGGCATCGGCTACTTGTTGTTGTTCTTGTGTCACCTTGTCAGAGATTGGCTGAACTCCAAAACCCATACGTGAAATGGAAGTTTTGAGTACATCAAACTCAAGTGCTGTAGGTTTTTCGAGTAGCTTCGCAGCTTCATCCTGATGTGAGCTCACCCATTCAGTTGTCTGGTTAAGGGTTTGCACAACTCTATTGAGAACTTTCGGATTATTTTCTGCAAATTTACGGTCAGCTAGATAGAACTGATGATTGCTTACTAAATTTTCACCTGTTGCTAAAACTCGAGCTTGAATTTGATGTTCAGCTGCTGCAAAGAACGGATCCCAAATGACCCATGCATCTACTGCACCTTTTTCAAAGGCAGCACGAGCGTCTGATGGCGGTAAATAAACAGGTTGAATGTCACTTAAGCTTAAGTTGTTGGCTTCTAGAACTTTTAATAATAGGTAATGAACATTCGAACCTTTATTAAGAGCAACACGCTTGCCTTTTAAATCTTTAATAGAGTGGATTGGAGAGTCTTTTTGTACCAATAATGCTTCGGCTTTTGGCGCAGCAGGTTGGTTTGCGACATAGACTAAATTTGGATTGGCCGCTTGAGCAAAAATAGGTGGTGCTTCACCTGCTTCACCGAGTGAAACGCTCCCTACATTTAAGCCTTCAAGCAATTGAGGGCCAGCAGGAAACTCAACCCATTTTACTTGCACGCCTTGTTCTTTTAGTACTTTTTCTAGGTCACCACGAGCCTTTAAAATAGGAAGAATGCCATATTTTTGATAGCCAATATTTAAAGTTGTGGTGGCCTGTTCCTCTTTTTTGGCACAACCACTTAACATCATCACTCCTGCAAGGCTGGCCGCGATGACTGAATATTTTGCCCATGAAGTGGTGTTGAAAAGTGCCATGAGATTTCGTGCTCCCCGAAAGAGAAAAAGAAAAAATAATTGGATGAGCAGATACCCTAAAGGGATTTTTATTTCAGAAAAAATAAGTATTCGGTCTTTATTTATGCAAAAAAAAGCTAAAAACAATAGGCTATAAACTTATGCAAAAAAGTGATTTATCTAATAGAAATATATTTAATAAATTAGGAGTAAGTTTATGTAAATAAAATAAAAAAATATTAAAACATTAAAAATAGAGATTTAAAAAAAGTACAACCATAAATGAATAGCGTTTATGGTTGTACTTTTTTAACTAAGCTTATCTGAAATAAGAATATCTTAAAAAGAGCAAAGGCTAGGGAAGCAGTTTTTTAAAGACTAAAGAATTCCTTTGATAGTTATAGAGCGCCTGACGGGCATTAGGTAACTCATCAACGCTGACTTGATGAAAACCATGTTCCAAAAACCAGTGAGCGGTACGCGTTGTTAAAACGAATAACTGACGAATACCTTGTTCTTTGGCTTTTTCTTCAAGGAATTGCAGAATTTGGCTACCACGATTTGATTTACGATAACTTGGATGTACCGCAACACAAGCGATTTCTGCCGATGTTGTTTCGTTAAATTCGGTTGGAATTGGATAAAGCGCAGCACACGCTAAGATCATGCCATCTCGTTCAATAACAGCAAACTGGCCAATTTCTTGTTCTAAACGCTCACGGGAACGATAAACCAAAATGCCTTCTTCTTCTAATGGGCGTAATAAATTCATTAACCCGCCCACGTCTTGAATATTGGCTGTGCGAACTTCTTCATAATGCGCGTCGGTAATCATGGTTCCTATACCATCTCGAGTAAATAACTCTTCGAGAAGGGCGCCATCATAGGCATAGGAAATGAGATGAACGCGGTGTACACCTGATAAAGACGCTTTTTTTGCTTGTTGCAAATGTAGGGTGAGTGTTGGACTAATGGTTTGATATTGTTGAATATAGTAGTCTAGTTGATGTGGGCTTAACTCACGTAATATTTGTTCATCTTCATTCAGAAGACCTTGTTGCTCTCCAAGAAAAATCAGTTTATCTGCTTTTAAATAAGTTGCAGTTTTGGTCGCAACTTCCTCTGCTCGTAAGTTAAAGACTTCGCCTGTAGTGGAGTAACCTGTTGGCCCCAGTAACACAATATTATGATTATCAAGGTGTCGTTCAATTGCATCGGTGTCTATTGAACGAACCTCACCTGTAAGCTGGAAATCCATGCCATCACGAATGCCATAAGGTTTAGCAGTCACAAAATTACCTGATACGACATCGATTCGAGCGCCGTACATGGGTGAGTTTGCTAAGCCCATAGAAAGCAATGCTTCAATTTCTAGGCGAATAGAGCCTACGGCACTCATGACACAGCTTAAAGATTCGCGTGTGGTAATACGGCTGTTGTCATAAAAAGGAGTTTCAATTCCTTTCTCTTTAAGATTTTGATTAATTTGCGGACGGGCACCGTGTACAAGAATTAAGCGAATACCAAGAGAATGCAATAAAGCAATATCATGAATGATATGTTCGAAATTAGGATGACGGACTGCTTCACCACCAAACATCAATACGAATGTTTTATCGCGGTGAGCATTAATGTAGGGTGCTGAATGTCGAAACCAGTGTACATAATGCTGGGGGTTATTATGCGACTTTTCTAAAGATTTGCTTGGCATACCGATCTCGAATCAACAGCAAAAAGATATAAAGATGATTCTAAACAAAAAAGATTAAAGCCGCATGTTTTAGATAAAAAAACACCCAAATCTAAGTTTGGGTGTTTAAATTTTTTTAAATTAGTGAACCACTCTAATGATTTTATGGCTTTGCTCGTTTACCAACACATAATTTCCGTTCACCTTGTACCATTTTTGGTAGCGACCTGGTTTCGTTAATTTTTGATGCTGACGATAGTCAATCACGTAACGTGAGTGTTGATATTCACGGGGTACAACTTGACCTGCTCGCCAAACATTACGATGGTCGTCTTTTTTGATCACTTTAACTGTTTTTACTTCATGGTTTTGGTAGTTGCCATGGTGATTATGATCATTTGGTGCTGCCATTGCTGTTGTTGCAACTAAACCACTAAGTGAAAGAACAATCGCTGTTGTTAATTTTTTCATTGTAAACCTCGAGTGATGAATTAAATTTCAATAACTAAAGATTAGTGAATAATTACAGATAAATCGTGGAGGCTACGAAGAATAAATGTGAAAACTAACGATGAAATAAGAAGAAATTAAGAAAATACGAAATATTAGAATATAAAAATCTATTTATTTTTTAAATATATAATTAATAAAAAAAGGATAAAACCATAAGGCTTTATCCTTTTTGCTCAGCGATAGCGAGGTTCTATCGCTTTAAAAACCACGAATACTCACAATACTATTAGAATCAGTATCGACTAAAATATAGTCATTGTTGATTTTGTACCATTGCTGATTACGGTCTGGTTTTGGCAAGTTACTATCTTTATAGTCGACTTTATAGCCATTGCCACGATAGTGCTGTGGCATAACATAGCCAGGTTGCCAGCGATGTTGTTTAAGCCGTTCAAAACCACGTTCTTCGCGCATACGGCGCTCGTCACGGACACGATCTTCATCATGATCACGTCCAAATCCTGGCCCACGATCATTCCATTCACCGCGTGGTCCTCCACCTTTAGGACCTTTGGGGCCATGGCCTCGGTCAAAAGGAGGATCAGCAAAGCTCGCCATACTTGTGGTGAGTACGGCTATGGAAAGGGTTAAGATTGTGAACAACTTTTTCATGATGCATCCTCGTTTACATCTGATGTCTCTCATGTTGAATACTCTACGCGCAAAATGCAGAGAAACTGTGAAGATCATTTAATGGTTCAATTAAAATTACGGATAGATCAAGAGTTTTTATCAATCATAAAAAAGGCTTGAATATATCTTTTCAGGTATAGGCAAGCCAGATTTGATGATCGGCTGTAATTTTCTTTAGCTTTTCATCTTTAACTTTTAATCCTGTGCATCAATACTTTGACCATTGAGCGCCAAGCTATCTTCACCCATTAAATAGAGATAAGCAGGCAAGATCGACTCTGGTGTAGGTAGTGTTTTCGGATCTTCTTGTGGATAGGCTTTAGCACGCATTGCAGTACGCGTTGCACCTGGATTAATGCAGTTAAAACGGATATTCGGATAAGTATGTTCCGCTGCAAAAATTTTGCTCACCGCTTCAATTGCAATTTTTGAGACAGAATATGCGCCCCATAAAGCACGTGCTTCACGGCCTACACCCGAACTGGTAAATACAACAGAGGCATTTTCTGATTTTTGCAAAAGTGGTAATAATGCTTGAGTTAAAGCAAAAGGCGCGCGTAGGTTAACTGCCATGACATCATCCCAAGTTTCGGTTGGATAATGTGCTAGCTCTACGCGTTCACCTAAAATACCTGCATTATGCAAAATACCGTCTAGGCGTCCAAACTGCTTTTCGAGCGTATCAACTAAAAAGTCATAATCACGGTCAGAAGCACTCGAAAGTTGTAATGGTAAAATTGCTGGTTGCGGCGCACCCAGACTTTCAATTTCATCATAAATAACTTCAAGTTTATTTAAGGTTCTACCATGCAGTACAACAGTTGCACCATGTAGGGCATAAGTCAGAGCGGCAGCTCGCCCAATGCCATCGCCAGCACCGGTGATTAAAATAATTCGATCTTTGAGTAGATCCGGACGAGGTTGGTATTCTGAATATTTCATTGGTAAACCTCCTTCTTTTTATATTGATAAAACAAAGAACTGTTAAAAAAAGCCTATAAAACTCTTATGTTAACTTATCATACGCTGATTTTCCTGTAGAGCAGGAAGCTTTTGACGTAACATATGGTGTAATTCTGTCACCGTATTTACAATCGAATCGGCCTGCCATGCAGCGAGATCATCACGATGTTCGATTGGTAAATAGCCATATGCAGCCAAAATAGTATACATATCGGCATTGCGACCAGCATCAATATCACGTGGATGGTCACCCACATAAATAATTTCATTTGCTGGGATATTTAACTGTTTAGCCGCCAAATACATTGGTTCTGGATCTGGCTTGGTTTTACTGACATCTTCAGGACACACCAAAACCGCACAGCGTTCTGTCAGATTTAACTTTTCTAAAAGAGATTCACTTAATCCGCGTGGTTTATTGGTCACAATACCCCACGTAATTTGCTGAGCTTCTAACTCTTCTAAAAGTGGATACATGCCTTCAAATAGGTCTGTATCAACCACAATATTATTGCCGTAAATATCTAAAAAGTTTTGACGATGTGCCAAGAAAATTGGATTGGCCACATCCAGTTCTGGATAGACCAATTTAACCATCGCACGTGCACCTTCAGAAACCTGAGTGCGAATGAGATCTGCATCAACAACTGGGCGTCTTTCATCACGGCACATTTGCTGAATAATCCGAATGAAGTCGGCAGCCGTATCGATAAGAGTACCGTCTAAATCAAATAAAACAGCTTTCATCATGCACCTGTATTTATCGTGTGAACCATATAATTAACGTCAACATTTGGTGCTAACCAGTAATGCTTAGTCAGTGGGTTGTAGTGCAGTCCTGTCATTTCTTTTAAAGTAAGACCTGCATTACGAATGTCATGTGCCATTTCAGATGGTCGAATAAATTTATGATAATCATGTGTACCTTTTGGCAACATGCGTAGTACGTATTCTGCGCCAATAATGGCAAATAAATAAGATTTTGGGTTACGGTTAATGGTTGAGAAGAACACATGGCCACCCGGTTTAACCAAAGCCTGACAAGCTCTTACAATAGATGCTGGATCTGGAACGTGCTCCATCATTTCCATGCAAGTTACCACATCGTATTGACCGGCTTGTTCTTGTGCTAATTCTTCTACAGGAATTTGACGATATTCAATATTTTGAACATTGTCTTGTTGAGCATGCAAACGGCCAACAGCTAGCGGTGCTTCTCCCATATCAATACCAAGTACATCTGCTCCACGACGTGCCATGCTCTCTGCCAAAATACCGCCACCACAACCGACATCAAGTACTTTTTTACCAGCAAGGCCGCCTACACGCTCATCAATCCAGTTTAAACGTAGTGGATTAATTTGATGAAGTGGGCGAAATTCAGAATGTTGATCCCACCATTTGGCAGCAAGTGCTTCAAACTTTGCGATTTCTTGTAAATCAACATTCAATTGCGACATGGTGCTACCTCTAAACTTGGGTTATCTTTTTGGATATAGTTCGCCGTTAGTGTAGCGATTATTGGGAAAAAAGCGATAAACCCAATAAAAAACTTCACAGAAGCAAAACGAATTTAGCATATTTGTTTTATATTTAGAGCATAAGCTAATGCATAACAACTTAGAGGAAAAGCTGTAGCAATGAAAAAATTGGTTTTGGGTGGTTTAAGCGCAGCAATTATGGCCGTATCAGGTAGTGTAATGGCAGCAGATTTTGTTGCTGGTAAAGACTACACTGTGATTGCCAATCCAGGCAAAGTGGAAGTTCCGGGGAAAATCGAAGTTCGAGAGTTCTTTTGGTATGGATGTCCACACTGTTTTAAACTTGAACCGCATATGCAAACGTGGTTAAAACAGATTCCTAATGATATACGTTTTGTACGTACGCCAGCTGCAATGAATAAAATGTGGGAACAAGGGGCGCGTACCTATTACACATCTGAGGCATTAGGTGTACGTAAACGCACGCATTTACCATTGTTCCATGCGATTCAGGTGAATGGTCAGCAAATTTTTGATCAGGCTTCCGCTGCGAAGTTCTTTACTCGTTATGGCGTGCCTGAACAGAAATTTAATAGCACTTACAACTCATTTGCTGTGACTGCAAAAGTTGCCGAGTCAAATAAACTTGCTCAACAGTACCAATTAACAGGTGTTCCTGCGGTTGTCGTTAATGGTAAATATGTTGTGCAGGGTGAAGATGGTAAAGTTACTCAAGTTCTTAATTATTTAATTGAGAAAGAACGTAAAGCAAAATAAGTTGTTTAGGCTTTACTTCAAAAATGGGCTTCAAACGAAGCCCATTTTTATATTTAATTTATCGTTAATTATCACGAAATATTTCAATTAATTTTGTGGGTTTTCATCTTCAATTTGAAAATTTAAAACATCAAAATTAGCTGTTTGGGTCGGTAGTGATAATGCCTGATTAATATATAAATTAATTAATTTTTGGCGAGAACCAATAGAGCGCTGGTAATAGGTAGAATTTAAAAGCAGTGATGCACCATAAGTCAGTGACCAGATATAAGACAAATAATCACGGATCGACATATCATAATTTAATGATTTTAAATAATTTTCTGTAATATCTTTAATTGCTAAAATACGCTGTTGGCGGATTTCATAAAGCTCTTCGAAAAGATGCTTCAACTTAGACTCTGTCATTGTCAGATTTTCTTCAAGTTGGTGCAATAAAATGGTTTTTCCTGGCGTAAGCAAATGGTGAAGCATGTAATGAGGGGCATACTCTTTGAAATCTGTATTATATTTTTTAGAAATTTCTAAAATTTGCTTTTCATTTTGAATAATGAGCTCAAGTAGAAGCTCATTTTTGCTTCTAAAATGCTTATAAAGTGTGCCTTTAGCAATATCTAGCTCAGCCACTAACTCATCTAGAGTAATTTCCTGATTGTTTTCTAGTAACAACTTTTCTGCCACGCTCAGAATTTTTTCTTTGCGCATCAAAAACTGTGTATGACGATCAAGATTCATAGGTATTCCCACACCAGTTTGGCCTAACTAATAATTTACTTCCTGTAAAAAGAAAAAGACTTTTCTCGAAATTTTTAGCCTTTTTCTTTCTCTCTTTACGTATTACCACATAACCTGTTTTTTGTCATTTGCCGCTTCTACCGTTCCCAGTTTGCAATCCCTCTAAAGAGTAGGCGAACTTGTGTAGAAGCATTTTCAATAAAGGCAGCTTGTTGCAGCTTGAGCTGTTCACCTTGATATTGTTTTGATAGGTTGAGCCACGTCATTGCCCATGTAAATGACATATTGGTCAAAATGGTAGATAAGACATTTAAGTCTTGAGGCTCTTGAATATGTTTAAAATTTTCGAGTTTAGTAAGATCAGTTGTTAGATCTTCAATTAGAAATTCGATTTCTCTAGCAATGGCTGCACGAACCGTTTCTGAGCCGCCCCAACGCTCGGAAATCATAAATTGCCACTGCTTAGGGCTATGATTTACCGCCTGAACAAATAGCTCAATGCTGGTCTGAGTTTTGGTCGATTTATGTTGTAAATAACTTTGACCTAATTGGTGCAAAACACTTTTTAAATGTAGGGCAACTTGGTCAACCAATTCTTTACCGAGTTCATCCATGTCTTGAAAATGACGATAGAACGCTGTCGGTACTAAACCAACTTCACGTGCAACTTCACGCAAACTGATACTACTGAACGAGCGCCCAGACGTGCTCAGATGCAAGGCTGCATCTAGAAGTGCTTGACGACTTTGCTGTTTTCGTTCATCCCGTATCGACATTAAAAGAACCTATTTAAACCGTGAGCCAGAGTCTAACAAAAAAGAGCAAACTTTCATAAAAAAAATAGTGAACAAGTGTTGACTGAGTGAACAGTTATAAATATAGTGTACATATGTTCACTATACGAACATGTGTTCACTCAAATAAATAGCCAGATACAAAAGAGGAACGTATGAACGCAACACTTAGTTATCAGCCACATTTGGTCCGAGAAGATTTCGTTGATTTTGTTTTGCAGAAAATTAACGTGACTTGGGCTTGGAAAAGGGTACTTGCAGAAGTTACTACTGTTCAGTCTCTACATACTGATATGGTGCTTATCAAGCTTAAACCGAATCGTAATTTTAAGTTCGATCAGGTACGTGCTGGGCAAAGCATTCTATTAACACTACTGATAGATGGAGTTTACCAACAGCGTAGTTATTCAATTATTGAAGTAACTCCTCAAGGTGAAATCTCTTTAGGTATTAAAGTACAAGGCTTGGTGTCTAGTGCAGCTCAACGATTACATGTTGGAGAGTGCATTGAGATTTCACAGCCACAGGGTGATTTTACTTTGCACCAAGGCCAACAGCCTGCAATTTTAATTGCATCAGGTAGTGGTATTACTGCAATTTATTCACTTTTGCAGCAAGCTTTGAAGCAGCAGCTTAAACAGATTCATGTCATTTATTTTAATCGTGCAGAAATTTTTCATGCTGAATTAAAAGCTTTGTCAGAAAAGCATCCAGAGCTTCACTATCATTTTTTTAATACTGCTGAGCAAAAGCAGCATTTAACTGAAGGCCTATTGCAAAAGTTAGTTCCTGATTACGCACAGACTGCAACGTATGTGTGTGGACATCATGGCATGATGCAACAGGCAAATGAAATTTATGCGCAACAAAGTGCCCAGTCGCAACTTCATCAAGAATTTTTCATGCCTGTTCAAATCGAACAGTCTAATGAAGCACAACCCATCGTATTTCGTCGTTCACAACAAAACTTTATTGCCACGACAACATTATTAAGCAGTGCAGAGCAGGCTGGCTTACGTCCACAGCATGGTTGCCGTATGGGTGTATGCAACCAATGTACGTGTACCAAAGTCAGTGGTGTCACCCAGAATATATTAACAGGCGAAATTGACGATCAACCAAATCGTGCAATTAAGTTATGCGTGAACCAGGCATTAAGCCCAGTCACTATTGATCTATAAAAACAAACATAAAAGAGATTTGAGGATACCATTATGAATATGGCAGTAGAACTTAAAGCAACATCAAAATCGGCACATTTAACTCCAGAGCAAACAGAAGCTTTTGGTCGCCGTATTGAAGAAATTCGTCTTGAAGTGATGAAAGATCTCGGGGAAAAAGATTCAAAATATATTTACAAAGTACGTAATTTTGTACGCTACACCGAAATTGCATCACGTGGCATGTTGATGTTTGGTGGTTGGATTCCACCAGTATGGTTGTTGGGTACGGCTATGCTGGGCGTATCTAAAATCGTTGAAAACATGGAACTCGGTCATAATGTGATGCATGGTCAGTTTGACTGGTTAAATGACCCGACGCTTAACGGTGCAACCTATGACTGGGATACGGTGTGTACTGGTGAAGATTGGAAATACACCCATAACTATAAGCATCATACCTATACCAATGTGTTTGGCATGGATCATGATATTAGCGGTTATGGTGTGATGCGCATGAGTCGTGAGCAAAAGTGGGAAACCCGTTTTTTATTCAACGTGCCAATGGGTTTTGTATTGTCAACGGGTTTTGAATGGCTACTGGCGTTACAACGTCTAGAAATGGAAAAAGTGTTGTTTGATGGCACCAAAACTTGGAAAGAAGTATATGTAGAATCTAAAAATCTACGTAAAAAAATGGTACGTCAGTTTGGTAAAGATTATGTACTGTTCCCACTCATTGCAGGACCAATGTTCCTGCCAGTATTGGCTGGTAACTTTTTTGCTAACTTGATCCGTAACTACTGGGCATCGACCGTGATTTATTGTGGTCATTTCACAGAAGACTCTGAAATTATCACTGACAATATTGATAATGAAACCAAAGCAGAGTGGTACTTACGCCAGATTCGTGGTTCAGCAAACTTTACTGGCGGTAAAATTATGCATTTCTTGAGCGGTAACTTGAGTCATCAAATTGAACATCATTTGTTTCCCGATGTACCTGCCAACCGCTATCAAGAGATGGCACCTAAAGTACGTGAAGTTTGTGCAGAGTTCGGTCAACAATACAATACCGCGCCCTTTGGATCTCAAATTTTGAGTGTGTATAAACGTCTGGCTGTTCACTCTTTACCTGACAATGTAGTTGATCGTTTGGTGGCGACCAAGCGGAACTTTGTTGAGGCGGTGAAAGGCATGTTTGGCAAAGCTGCTTAATAAAGATAGAGCACTATTTTAGGCATTTCAAATAGCTCCTTTTTAAGGGGCTATTTTTATTTTTGTGTCATGAAAAGTGCCGACTTACATTTGAAAGTAGGGAATAAACTCAACCTGTCAAAATCCTTTGCTATACTATGCCCAAGTTTGTATTTAAGAGAAGTTAGGAAGGATTATGCGTATTGACCAACGTGCATTAGACCAATTACGTGAAGTGAAAATTACACGAAACTACACCCGTTATGCTGAAGGTTCTGTGCTGGTCGAATTTGGTCACACCAAAGTCCTTTGTACTGCAAGTATCGATAATTCAGTTCCACGGTTTTTAAAAGGGAAAGGACAGGGCTGGGTCACTGCTGAATATGGCATGTTACCGCGTTCAACACACTCACGTTGTGATCGTGAAGCAGCGCGTGGTAAACAGTCGGGCCGCACACAGGAAATCCAGCGCCTGATTGGTCGTAGCTTACGTGCTATGGTCGATTTGAAGAAGCTTGGAGAAAACACAATTACCATCGACTGTGATGTGATCCAAGCTGATGGTGGTACGCGTACGGCTTCAATCACTGGCGCGGCTGTAGCGTTAGTTGATGCGATGAATGTTTTGTTATCTCAAAAGAAAATTAAGCATGATCCGCTTAAAGGGTTAGTTGCTGCAATTTCTGTAGGTATGTATCAAGACGAAGTATTGCTTGATCTTTGCTATGAAGAAGATTCGAACTGTCAAACTGACTTAAATGTCGTAATGACACAAGCAGGCGAATTTATTGAAATTCAAGGTACTGCCGAAGATAAACCATTTACTCGTGCACAAAGCAATGACATGTTAGAAATGGCTGAAAAAGGGATTGCAGAGCTCATTAAAAAGCAACAAGAAGCTTTAGGCTGGTAATTTTACCCTTTCTAAAAAACGCATCTTCGGATGCGTTTTTTTATGTATTCATCAAATCGACATAAAAACATCACTTGCCTGTCACTTTTTCACTTTATTAGTAGTTCGCATTTAAACCGTTTGGAAAAAACCAATGCGAAAAATTTCACTTCTATTAATTACTTCTTTAGCACTTTTACTGAGTGCTTGTAACGATGATAACGACCTAGATAATTCATCGCCAACAACACCGCCAACCAGTAATTGCAAAATGCACTGCGCACCATAATAAGAACTTAGGATAGAACTAATGAATCGTCGCGAATTTCTTTTAAATTCTACAAAAACCATGTTTGGGACCGCTGCTTTGGCAAGTTTCCCATTGAGTATTCAAAAAGCGCTGGCTATTGATGCCAAAGTTGAAAGTGGAACTATTCAAGATGTTAAGCACATCGTGATTTTGACTCAGGAAAACCGCTCATTCGATAATTATTTCGGAACACTAAAAGGCGTGCGTGGGTTCGGTGACCGCTTTACTATTCCAATGACGGAAAGTCGAAAGGTTTGGGAGCAATATGATGCCAAGAAAAATAAAGTATTGCCGTACCATCTCGATAGTCGTTTAGGAAATGCTCAGCGTGTTTCAGGAACTCCTCACTCATGGTCTGATGGCCAAGCAGCTTGGGACAATGGTCGCATGAGCGACTGGGTGGCTTATAAAAAACCGCAGTCGATGGGCTACTACAAAAAACAGGAAGTCGAATATCAGTTTGCTTTAGCCAATGCTTTTACGATTTGTGATGCTTACCACTGTGCCATGCATGCGGGAACTAACCCGAACCGTAAATTTATCTGGACCGGAACGAATGGCCCTACAGGTGCAGGTGTTGCCAGTGTGGTAAATGAATTTGATGGGATTGGGCCATCAACAGAAGGTTATGAATGGACGACGTATCCTGAGCGCTTACAGCAGGCTGGCGTAACATGGAAAGTTTATCAAAACATGCCGGATAACTTTACTGATAACCCGCTTGCAGGCTTTAAACAATATCGCCGTGCAAATGAACAATCGGGTCAGCCTGTCAGTAACGACACGCCAACATGCCCTGCATACGATGAAAAAATCGATGCGACTCAACCACTTTATAAAGGTATTGCTAACACTATGCCGGATGGTGGTTTTTTGGGAACCTTTAAAACTGATATTGCACAAGGTAAATTGCCGCAAGTGAGTTGGTTAGTCGCTCCTGCAACTTACAGTGAACATCCAGGACCATCTAGTCCTGTGCAGGGGGCTTGGTATATTCAGGAAGTATTAAATGCATTAACTGAAAATCCTGAACTCTGGAGCCAAACCGTTTTATTGGTGAACTTTGATGAGAATGATGGTTTCTTCGACCATGTTCCTTCACCAAGTGCACCGTCTAAAGATATAAGCGGTGTTGTATATGGAAAAACGACTTTAACTGATCAGCAAATATCTTATGAGTACTTTAATCATCCAGCAGTAGCGACTTCAAAATCTCAACCTAAGCCAGATGGTCGAGTGTATGGGCCGGGTGTGCGTGTTCCAATGTATGTGATTTCACCGTGGAGCCGAGGGGGATGGGTGAATTCACAAGTGTTTGATCATACGTCTATTTTACAGTTCTTAGAAAAACGTTTTGGTGTGCAAGAGCCAAATATTAGCCCATATCGCCGTGCCGTATGTGGTGACTTAACGACGGCTTTTAACTTCAAAACACCAAACCTCATGCCTATAGCCCAATTAGATGGGAAGAAAACAAAAGCTGAAGCCGATGCGATTCGTGTTGCTCAAGCCTTATTGCCACAAGTTCCTGTTCCGAGTCAGCAACAATTTCCTCAGCAGGAAATGGGAATTCGACCATCGCGTGCTTTGCCATATATTTTACACACCAGTGCCAAAGTCGATGCCACTCAAAAAACTGTAAAGCTGATGTTCTCAAATACGGGTAAGCAGGCAGCTGTTTTTCATGTGTATAACCGATTAGATCTTACGGTAGCTCCTCGTCGCTATATGGTTGAGGTGGGTAAACAGCTTGATGACGTGTGGAATACTATAAATGGCCAGTACGATTTATGGGTACTTGGTCCAAATGGTTTCCACCGCGCGTTTGAAGGTAATCTGATCCAAGCCAATCAAACTCAAGCATTACCAGAAATTAGAGTGTGTGTGGAAGAGTGTGACGCGAATTTGTATTTAAAAGTTCGTCACGATGGTAATAAGTCAGTCAAGCTTAACGTCAAAGCAAATGCTTATCTTCCAAATAAGACATGGACTATAGAAACGAATAGTTCTGAAAAAGAATTAGTTTGGGATATGTCTGAATTTGGAGGTTGGTACGACTTCACTGTGACTTTAGCTGATGATGCTACTTTCAGCCGCCGTTTTGCAGGACGTATTGAAACCCAAGAAGATTCAATTTCTGATCCATATATGGGGTATTTAGAGTCTTAAGTTGCTGTAATGCATGAATGTTAAGATGAAGTCTTAGGTCGATCATTATTTTAAATTAGTTAGCACGACGGAGTCTTATCATTTATTCATCCAGTGGAAGTAGCTAATTCGTTACTTTGGTTTCGCCCAAAGCAAGGTACGTAATAAAGATTAATTAATCTTTATTACGTACCGAAGGGCAATGGCAGACTTAATAACATTCTTGCGCTGCGACAAAGCTATAATCGCTTTGTCTTGCTCAGGTTGTAGATGACATCTCGCACAATCTAATGTTGGGAAATATAAATGAAGAGAGTTAATAACTTGTCGTATAGATGAATAATAAAAATAAAGGCTTACCTTTTGTAACAGAATCTCCTAAGCCTCGTCATATTTATCTTTTACCTTGAAACACTGTTTTTTTAAAAGTAATGGGGAAAATTTATGCTACAAGGTTTTATTGTATTATTAGCAGTAGTTACATTTATTTTAATGGCTGCCGACCCGCGTGATAGTGGGGCACAAGCGACTCAGTCAGCATGGCAAAAAACACAAGCGGCAGACATGACCAAGTCGCAAAAAAATACCAATAATGATGCAGATTTTATCTAAGCATTAAAACGCATTGATAAATCAACAGCTCTAACGTCTTTAGTCAATACACCCATAGAAATGTAGTCAACACCAGTAGTGGCAACTTCGCGCAAGTTTTCAACCGTGATATTGCCTGATGCTTCGAGTTTACAACGGCCTGCAACATGTTTTACAGCATCAATCATTTGCTGTTGACTGAAGTTGTCGAGCATAACAATGTCTGCACCAGCTTCAAGCGCTTGATTTAGCTCATCCCAAGTTTCAACTTCGACTTCAACAGGTTTACCCGGTGCAATTTGATGTGCTTTTTCAATTGCCTGAGCAATACCGCCCGCTGCCATAATATGATTTTCTTTAATTAAGAATGCATCAAATAAACCGAGACGATGGTTCTGTCCGCCACCAATAGCCACAGCATATTTCTGTGCAATACGTAAGCCTGGTAAGGTTTTACGCGTATCGAGAAGTTTTGTATTTAAACCTTCAAGATGTTGAACATATTCAGCAGTTTTTGTTGCAACAGCAGACAAAGTTTGAATAAAGTTTAAAGCAGGGCGCTCTACAGTAAGTAAGCTACGTGCAGAACCTACAAGTTTTAAAAAGGCTTCATTTGCAGCAACACGGTCACCTTCTTGTTTTAACCAAGTTACCTGTACAGTATTGTCATAAGCTGAGATGAGTGCATTAACCCAAGGCTGGCCAGCTAAAACCATATCTTCACGGCTAATAATGGTCGCGGTTGCCTGCTCATCTTCAGGTGTGAGCATCGCGGTAATGTCACCGTCCCCAATATCTTCTTGTAATGCTTGTTGAATATTGATTTGAATTGATTGTTCAAGCAAAGACTGAGGTATGCTCATACGGTTTCCATTTTGTAGATGACCCTAAAACTTGCGATATATTAGCACCGTCGACTTTAAAAATAAGCTGTTTTATGAGATTAATCGTGATAAACAATCGCATTTACTGCTTTGAAAAGTAGATAACTGCTTTAAACTAAAACAATTGGCAAGCAATTTATTGGCATCTCAATGAAGCAAATCACACCGTATGAAGTTATAGATGGACAATTAAAAGGGGCGAGACAAATCCCTTCTCCAAATTTTAACCAGCGGCCGACTGGTACCGAAATTCAAATGATCGTTGTTCATAATATTAGCTTGCCACCGTCTCAATTCGGAGGTGGATATATTGAGCAGTTTTTTCAAAATAAATTAGATTGGTCAGTGCATCCTTATTTTCAGACCATTGAAGGCATGCAAGTTTCTACACATCTGTTAATTTTACGAACAGGTGAAGTCCTACAGTTTGTTAATTTTAATGATCGGGCATGGCATGCAGGACGTTCGAGCTATTTAGCCAAAGTAGAATGCAATGATTATTCAATTGGGATAGAGCTTGAAGGAAGTGATGATTTACCTTTTGACGAAGTACAATACGAAGTATTAACCGATGTGGTTAAGGCTATTCGTCAGGCTTATCCCGAAATTAAAAACCATATAGCAGGGCATTCAGACATTGCACCCGGCCGAAAAACTGATCCGGGACCTTATTTTAAATGGCAGCACTTTAGACAACTGTTAGTTCAGAAAAAAAGTTGAGTTCATTCATCATTTCACAACGAAAAGATTTTCTAGTTTCATTACAATAGCGTCTTTCGAATATAGCTGTAGGTGAGTACGATGGCATTGTGGCGATCGACTTTTATTGTCAGTGCAATGACGATGTTGTCACGAGTGTTAGGGCTCGTGCGTGATGTCGTATTGCTCAACGTGTTTGGTGCGGGTAAAGATTTTGATACCTTCGTCGTCGCTTTTCGTATTCCCAACTTCTTTCGACGATTGTTTGCCGAAGGCGCCTTTTCTCAGGCCTTTATTCCAGTATTAACTGAATATAAAACAGGTCGAGCACACGCTGAAGTACAGATCTTGATTAGTCGGGTATTTGGTTGCTTGCTAACAGTGATGACCTTACTGACTTTCGTGGCTATGGTTTTAGCACCCGCGATCATTTATATGTACGCACCGGGTTTCCATAGTGATCCTGAAAAGTTCGATTTAGCAGTCAGCATGTTCCGGTTAACCATCCCTTATTTATTATTTATGTCACTAACTGCTTTTGCTAGCAGTATTTTAAATAGTTATGGTTCATTTGCTTCACCAGCTTTTTCACCCGTTTTACTGAATGTCGCGATGATCGCAGGCGCATGGTGGCTTACGCCGTATATGGCTGAACCCATCAAAGCCTTAGGTTGGTCAGTGGTGGTGGCAGGGATATTACAGTTAGCTATACAAATTCCTGAATTGTGGCGTAAAAACCTACTGATTCCACCTAAAGTTGATTTTAAACATGAAGGTGTAGAACGCATTTTGAAATTAATGCTTCCAGCATTATTTGGGGTATCTGTTACTCAGATTAACCTGTTATTAAATACGATTTGGGCCTCTTTCATGCAAGATGGTTCAGTGTCTTGGCTCTATAGTGCAGAGCGTATGACTGAGTTGCCGTTAGGTTTAATTGGTGTTGCCATTGGTACAGTGATTTTACCTTCACTTTCTGCCCGTCATGCAGAGCAAGATCAAGCAAAGTTCCGCGGTATGATCGACTGGGCTGCAAAAATTATTGTATTAGTTGGCTTACCAGCAAGTATTGCCTTATTTATGCTTTCTACACCGATTATTCAGGCATTATTCCAACGTGGTGAGTTTGACCTCCATGATACACAAATGACAGCGCTTGCATTGCAATGTATGAGTGCAGGCGTGATTTCATTTATGCTGATTAAAGTCTTTGCACCAGGTTTTTATGCGCAGCAGGATACCAAAACACCCGTACGTGTCGGTTTAATGTCAGTCGCAGCGAATGCTATTTTAAACGTTATATTTATTGGTTTCTTTAAGCTGATTGATTGGCAGGCAGAGCATATGGCACTTGCATTGGCATCTTCAGGCTCGGCTTTGGTAAATGCGGGTCTACTCTACTTCTATTTACACAAACGTAATATTTTCCGATTTGATTCGCATTGGAAAAAATTAGGGCTTCAATATGGTTTGGCAAACCTTGCCATGGTTGCAGCACTTTGGTTTGCATTAAATTGGTATAACGGTGAACTTTCACAGTGGTTACGTATTGCCGAAGTAGTGGGATTGTGTGTTGTCGGCGTAGTTGCTTATCTGGTCGTTTTAATCATCACCGGTTTTCGTCCTAGAGACTTAAAACACTAAAATAAAAAAGCGATCTTAAATGATCGCTTTTTTTATATCTAATAAATTTATTTTGGTAAAACTTGTAGTAATTCAATATCAAAAATTAAAGTACTATTTGGACCAATCGTGTCACCAGCACCGACTTCACCATAAGCAAGATTGGCAGGAATAAAGAAACGGGTTTTTCCGCCTTCTTTCATGGTTTGTAGACCTTCTGTCCAACCTGCAATGACTTGGCTGAGCTGAAACTCAACTGGATGATTACGAGCAATAGAACTATCAAATACGGTTCCATCTAGTAAACGACCTTCATAATTCACTTTAACGCGAGAGGTAGCTTTCGGTTTTTGTCCATTACCTTCTTTTAACACTTGGTATTGGAGACCAGATTTAGTCGTTATCACACCAGATTTTTTTGCATTGTCAGCAAGAAATGCCGCACCTGCTTGAGCATTTAGTTGACCTGTTTTTTGAAACTCGACGAGTTGTTTGGCTTCTAATGTTTTCTTATAGTCATTAATCGCTTTTGCCATTTCTTCATCAGTTAAGCGTGCTGTTTTACTTTGAGCGCCTTCTTGGAGACCTTGGTAAAAAATATCAAGATTCAGATCTGTTAGTGCATCCGTATTATTACGACCCATTAAATAGCCATAACTATAACTAAATTGTTCTTTTGCTGGACTTTTATTCGTTATAGGAGTTGCAGCAAAAATAGATAAACTCATTGTTGATGCTGCAATCATTAAACCGATTTTTTTCATGCTGTTTTCCAAAAAAAAAGGAGAGTAATGTTCTACTCTCCTGAATGTTTTTATTTCACTGAAATAAGTTCTACATCAAAAATCAGTGTACTGTTTGCTGGAATGCCAGGAACTTCCTGAGGACCATAGGCAAGATTTGATGGAATGAAGAAAGTCGCTTTACCGCCTTCTTTCATCAATTGAAGTCCCTCAGTCCAACCTGGAATTACTTGATTAAGAGGGAACTCAACTGGCTCACCGCGTTTATAAGAACTATCAAAAACCTGACCGTTAATTAAACGACCTTCATAATGTACTTTAACAACTGACTGAGCTGTTGGCTGTTTGCCAGTACCTTCTTTAGTAATGATATATTGCAAACCAGAAGCGGTTGTTTTTACGCCAGCTTTTGATTTATTTTCTGCAAGGAACTGCGCATCTGCAGATTCAGGAGTAGCATCAGCAGCTTGTTCCGGTTTATTTTGTTGCTGCATTTTTTGTTGCAATTCTTTTTCATAAGCCGCTACAGCAACTTTTAACTCTTCTTGAGTGTAAGCACTTGGCTGCTTGCTACGAGCATCATGAATCCCTTTCACAAATGCTTTTGTATCTAGCTCAGGTGGAGTTTGCTGAGCAACTTCATATCCAAGAACATAACTGATTTTTTCAATTGGAGAGGCATTCTTATTTGCCTTGCTTCCGACTTCTGTGGTCGGATGTTGGCTTGCATAATATATTGGTACAAGTGCAGCACCGCCTAAAACTACAGCGACAGCAATGGGTAAGGCTTTACTCATAAAAGGTTCCAAAAATAATCATTTGAGTCTAAAAGGCTGCTTTTGATCTTAGCATGCTTAAGCATAGAATGTTTAAGAAAAAAAACGAGTGGTTTTTTATATATTTTAGTTAGTTTTAGTAGGGATATACTTAAAAAAATCTTAAATAAAAAACCGGATCATTTGATCCGGTTCTCTTATCACTTTACGATTAATCTTCTTTTTGTGCTTTATAAGCATAGGCATAGTTATAACCATAACCGTAGCCTGCGCTAGCACGTTGAATGTCATTGAGAATAAAGCCATTGACTTTAACACCTGCTTGTTCAAAGCGATTAAGTGTTAATTCAAGTTCTTTCATTTGTGATTTAGCATAACGGGCAACAATTAAGTTCACACCAGTATATTGCGAAATAATAATACCATCGGTTACTGCCAAAACTGGCGGAGTATCAATAATGATATGATCATATTGGCTTTGTAGCTGTTCAAGTAATTCTTTAAATTGGTTTGAGCTTAAAATCTCTGAAGGATTTGTTGGACTCTTACCACGGGTAATCACATCAAGGTTAGCAACTTGAGTTTTGTGCAAAACTTTTTGTAGATCAGCTTGTCCACTTAATAATTCAGAAAGACCTGGCTTCACATCGACATCAAAGTATTTATGCATATAACCACGACGCATATCGGCATCAATCAGTAATATACGTTTATCACCTTGCGCAAAAATTGTTGCAAGGTTGGTCGAAATAAACGATTTACCTACTTCTGGTGAAGGACCTGCAATCATAATGATATTGTTTTTCGCACTTGCCAACGCAAAGTGAATCGCAGTACGAATACTACGCAAACTCTCAATTGCAATATCATCACTATTTTTAACTGCAAGAATAGGAATATTCTTCTTTTTCTTTAAAATTTTAACGCGACTTTCTTGAATTGGGGAACGTGGAACAGTTGCATAAACTGGTAAATCTAGCTCATTTTCAATTTGACCAGAATCTTTAATACCTGAGCGTAACATATTACGTAATAGAGCAATAATTGAACCAATAATAACACCAGCAAGAATTGCTAAAAGTAAAATGAGTAACTTTTTAGGCGAAATAGGTTTAATTGGTTCAATCGCAGTGTCTACAATACGAACATTACCAATTTCGCCCGCTTTTGCAATACGAAGTTGTTGGTAAGAGTTTAAAAGGGCAGTGTAGAGTTGAGTTTTAACTTCTACTTCACGGTACAACTGTAAGTACTGGCGTTGTACGTCTGGTAATTGTTTTAACGTATTGTTAAGTTCACCAATTTGCTTATTGATTGCTGAAAGCTGGCCATTAATTTCACGCATTGCAGGATGGTCAGCAGTATATTTTGCCGCCATTTCAGCTTGCTTTTGTTCGAGCTCAGCTTTTTTAGTTTCTAAAGTAATGCTTTGAGTTAAATAAAGCTCAGATTCTTTTGTAACATCAACAGTGTTGTATTGTTGACGGAATTTATTGAATTGACGCTCTGCATCATCAAGTTGTTTTTTCAAATCTGGTAATTGTTCATCTAAAAACTTTAGAGTTTGTGCAGACTCAGCAGATCGACGTTCAATATTTTGTGCGCTATATGTTGCTAAAATTGCATTTAGAACTTTAGTGATTTGTTCTTTGTCTTGACCTTGATAATTTAAACCTAATACACCTGTGAGCTTACCGCGTTCTGCAACCGAATAATTTGCACTAATAGCGCTTACAGCAGCAGGTACAGATAGATTGGTAATATTATATGTAGCATCGAATTGATCTTTTGTGAAAATAGCAACTTTCCAAGTACCATGTGGTCCTACAACTTGGTTTGACTGGTTAAGTGGTATAGTTAATATAGTCTCTTCAGTACTAGGATCAATTAAATTTAAAGATTGTTTATCAAAATTAAGATGTAAAGTTTTATCTAAATAGTAAGCAGGAATCTCAAACTGGCGGATCTCAAAGCTTTTGAGCCCATCTTTAAAAATAACGGATTTTTTTGTGTATTCCGTTTTATAGTCATTATCGCTTAATAAACGGTGAGTTAACGTGTCTTCACTACTGGAAATTTGTACATTTAAATGTAGATCTTTAATAACTGAACCTAAAACCAATCGCGACTTTAAAATCTCAATCTCAGCTTGAGCAGGGGACTTTTGCTCAATCATTTGTGATAAATCGCCTAAAAGAGCAGCAGAGGCCCCTTTACTGTCTTCAACCTGAACCAAAGCATCAACTGAATAGGTATCTGGTGTTACACGTAAATAGAGCAGAGCGCATACAAGACTTAAAATAGTGCAGAGAGCAATTAATTTCCACTGTGCAATTAGTGAAAAAAATAACTCTTTTAAATCAATAGAATCTTCGGTATTGGTCTTTTGGTTCATAAGCTTAAAATCTTGGCGTTAAATATAAGGTTTCCAGTCAGCAATACACTGTTGAATAAGCTGGCAGGTTTCATCAAAAACAGCTTGATCGTGCTGGTAAGGGTCAGGCACATTTCTATTCTGCCAATGGCCCAGGCGATAAGTTTTACCTTTTGCAAAGGGCCAAGTGTGTTCAATATGCTTTTGCTGGTTGTGACTCATGACCAAAATAAGGTCAGCTTTTTTAATATGCTCAGCATTTAACTTTCTTGCAATATGAGGTTGCATGTCGATGCCTAGGCGCTGCATGCAAAGTTGTGCTTTATTGTCTGCTTGATGGCCTACAAGACCAGAAATACCTGCAGACTCGATACTCAACTGAGGATATTGCTGTTTTAAGAAATACTCAGCCATAGGACTTCGACAGATATTTCCAATACAGACGACTAAAATATTTTTAAACTGCATGATATTACTGTCCCAAACGGTCTATGTTATATAACGCACTTGAGAATGGAATAATTTGGTTGACCACACGTTGCCAGCGAGTCAAGCCAGTCGCATCAACATAGACAATATCATTACTACGTAATCTAAACTGATTCGCTAAACCAAAGTCCCCAATGCTTATCAAGTTTAAATGGTAGAGCTCAGTTGATCGATCATTTGGATTGGTGCGTAAAACATAGATTTTACTAGCGCTAGCAGATAAAGGATTTAAGCCTAAACTTTCACCTAAAGCATCACTTAATGTCATACCTTGATCACGCATGGGTAAAGCTTGGTTTTTACCTGCTTCACCCATTACATAAATTTTCTGATTTTCTCGAGTGCTGACATAAATTGTATCGTTCGGTTGTATTAAAAGCTTATGGAGTGAATAACCTGCTTTTTCTAAATCAATCGTATTTAGATTATAAGTTTTGCCATCTCGAATGAGTTGAACATACGTGTTATCACCCATTGTAGTGACACCGCCAGCCATACCAAGTGCTGAATAAACACTTACAGGTTGATCACTTAAGTAGAACTGACCACCTTTAGTTACGCTTCCTTGTACGGAATAACGCTGACCTTCATAAGATAGTACTCTCACTACGACATCTGGATTTTTTAAAAAACGAGCCAGTTGACTATGTAACTCACGATTTACTTGAGCTAGGGTTTTACCGGAAGCCTTATATCGACCTACTAAAGGGAACTGAATGTAACCGCTTTGATCAATTGGATAACCATTGGCCTGAATTGATTGCTCGTTACTAATACTGTTTACAGGCGGCGTAATTTCAGGATATGCCCAAAGTTGAATAGAAAGAACATCGCCTGGACTTAGGCGATATATAGGTTGTTGATTTTTAAATAAAGCTGCATAGTCACGTTGGTAGTCGATCTGAGCAGGTTGTATTGCTGGCAATGTTTCTTGAGAAATTTTAACGACATTAACCGTAGTTCCAAGGTCAGTTTTATATACACCTTCATTGGGAATATCGTAAGTTTGTAAACCGGAAGTCACCGCACAACTGGCAGCACTTAAACTCAAGGCAAGAACAGAAAAAAACTGGCAATACTTCACACGCAACCCTTTGTGTATTTATCTTTAATTGATATTGTCCACTGCATAGTAACAAGTGTCTATTAAACGCAGGATGTACCGATTCTAGCCGAAAAAAAATTAAAAAACATCGAAAAATCGTAGAGCTTTGTATGTTTAGTTTATCTGATCGGATTATTTGAAAGGTATTAATTCATCAGCAATATTAAAAATGTACTATTTTAGCTAAACTGATAAATTCTACTTATAAGTGCTGTAAACACTTTTATACAATTGAAGTACGGAGACTAAAAAAAAACTGCTATAGTTACGCTCGACGATCTCCAGTCAACATGTATCATTATTTAAATATACAATTTGTAAGGAATAAGGCTAATTTTTATGCAACTTGCCGAGTTAAGAATAGCAATTATTGGTTTAGGGTATGTAGGCTTGCCATTGGCAGTTGAGTTTGGGAAAAAAGTACCAGTTGTTGGTTTTGATATCTATCAAAAACGCATAGATGAATTGAAAAGTGGTCAAGATCACACTTTAGAAGTTACACCAGAAGAATTACAACAAGCATCTCATTTAAGCTACACAGCAAATTTGGAAGAATTAAAAGATTGTAATTTTTATATTGTAACAGTTCCAACACCAATTGATGATTTTAAACAGCCTGATTTAACGCCATTAATTAAAGCTTCTACGAGTATCGGACAAGTATTAAAAAAAGGCGATATTGTTGTATATGAATCTACTGTGTACCCAGGTGCAACAGAAGAAGTATGTATTCCTGTTTTAGAAAAAGTATCTGGTTTAAAATTTAATCAAGACTTTTTTGCAGGCTATAGCCCTGAGCGCATTAACCCTGGTGATAAGCTTCATCGTGTTACTAATATTTTAAAAATTACTTCAGGTTCTACACCTGAAGTCGCTGACTATGTTGATGAAGTATATAATCTGATTATTGAGGCAGGAACACATAAAGCAGCTAGCATAAAAGTTGCTGAAGCGGCAAAGGTCATTGAAAACACCCAACGTGATGTTAATATTGCCTTAATTAATGAATTAGCACTTATTTTTAACAAACTTGGTATTGATACAGAACAGGTGCTTAAAGCTGCTGGTACAAAATGGAACTTCTTGCCATTCCGCCCAGGCTTAGTGGGCGGCCATTGTATTGGAGTTGATCCATATTATTTAACTCATAAAGCCCAAGCGATTGGGTATCATCCAGAAATTATTTTAGCAGGGCGCCGATTGAATGATTCAATGGGAGCATATGTTGTTACTCAACTTGTAAAAGGAATGATAAAAAAGAAAATTCAAGTTGAAGGTGCTAAGGTTTTAGTTTTAGGTTTAAGCTTTAAAGAAAATTGCCCTGATATCCGCAATACTAAAGTTATTGATATCGTAAAAGAATTAGAAGAATATCATATGGATGTTGATGTATATGATCCTTGGATTGATAGTGAAGAAACTCAACACGAATATGGTATTACTCCAGTTAAGCAACCTACAGCGGGTCAATATGATGCTGTAATATTAGCAGTTGCTCATAACGAGTTTAGAGAAATGGGTATAGAGGCAATTCGATCTTTAGGTAAAGCATCTCATGTTCTTTATGATCTGAAATATGTCTTAACTCAATCTGAGTCAGATATCCGTCTATAAAATAATATTTGTTGAGAAGTAATATGAATCAATATGAACAAGTATTGGAAAGGCTTAAGAGCAATCCTAAAACATGGTTAATAACTGGCGTTGCAGGTTTTATCGGTTCTAATTTATTAGAAACGTTATTAAAATTGAATCAAAAAGTTATAGGATTAGATAATTTTGCAACTGGATTTCAACATAATTTAAATGATGTGCAAAGTTTAGTCTCGGAAGAGCAATGGAGAAACTTTGCTTTTGTTGAGGGTGATATTCGAAATTTAGAAGATTGCCAAAAAGTTTGTACAGGTGTGGATTACGTATTGCATCAAGCGGCATTGGGTTCAGTCCCGCGTTCTATTGCTGATCCCATAATGACAAATAGCGCAAATATTACTGGATTCTTAAATATATTGGTGGCCGCTAGAGATGCGCAGGTAAAAAGCTTTACGTATGCTGCTAGTAGTTCAACTTATGGCGATCATCCAGCTTTACCGAAAGTTGAAGAAAATATTGGCCAACCATTATCACCTTATGCAATTACTAAATACGTGAATGAGTTATATGCTAATGTATTTTCAAGAACATATAATTTTCATAGTATAGGATTAAGATATTTCAATGTATTTGGTAAAAGACAAAATCCAAAGGGTGCTTACGCAGCAGTAATCCCTACATGGACATCCCTACTTTTGCAAAAAGAACAGGTCTTTATCAACGGTGATGGTGAGACAAGTAGAGATTTTTGCTATATTCAAAATGCTGTGCAAGCAAATATTTTGGCTGCAACTGCTTCAAATGTGCAGGAGTCAGCTGTTTATAATATTGCTTTCGGTGAAAGGATTAGTTTAAATCAACTCTATCAGGAAATTTCTAATAATTTAAAATCAATAGCTAAACTTGAGGAAACTCAGCCACAATATAGAGATTTTAGAACAGGAGATGTTCGTCACTCTTTAGCCGATATTACTAAAGCTAGAAACGCATTACACTATCAACCAACATATAGTGTGAGAGATGGATTAAAAGAAGCTGTATCATGGTATGTAGCAGAATTTAATAAAGTAGAATTTGGTAAATAACTTGTGTCGTTATTTAATAATATAAAAAAAATTCTACTAGGGAATGGAGCTGCACAATTAATACAATTTGCGTTCCTTCCACTTTCTGCTTTTTTATATACACCTGATCAATTTGGTGTTTTTGGTACGATACAGGCTTATAGTACAGCTCTTACAGTTTTTATTAGTCTTCAACTATATGTAGCAATTCCTTTTGAAAAAAATCAATTTTCATTAAATGATTTAATAGTTTTAAACTTTAAGTGTATTTTTGCTGTTACAACTTTTTTATTAATATTATATGGTCTATTTAATATTGATTACTTTTCAATCTTAGCAGTTTTTTTAGCAAGTATTACTGCTGTAACTAATACATTACGTAGTTTAATTGTTTACTCAGGGAATTTCACTAGATTATCGACTAGTTATGTGATCCGAGCTATTGTAATAGTTCTATCTCAAGCTGTAATGTCTTTAAACACTGCTATAAATGGATTAATTTATGGTTTATTACTAGGTGAAATAATATATAGTGGATTGTTACATTATTTTATTAAAAAAAGTATTGATTTACCAAGTTTTAGTTTGCATTCTTTATTTAAAGTTCCCATAAAAAATATATTTACGAAATATAGAGCATTTAGCTTATACGGCTCAATATTAGAGCTAACGTCAGTATTTATTTTTTATGGACCTATAGTTATATTCTCTTATATATTTAATGGAAATAATAATTATATAGGGCAATATAGTTTTATATCTCGCCTTGTTTGGCCTCCAATAATTTTAATATCTACATCCTGTGCTAATGCTTTATATTTTCATATTACTAAAATTAATAGTTTAGAAGTAAAGTCATTAACTTTAAAAGCAACGGCATTAGGTAGTTTTATAATAGCTATTGCTCCTTTTCTAGGATGGTGTGGTCAGTATATAATTAATTTTTTAATAAAAACTCCCACATGGAATCTAGTCGCTGATTTCGGCTTTTATACTATAACTTTAGCTTTAATATTTATGGGAACTATATATGTTAGAGTTGTAATAAGATATAAACATCTTCAAAAATATCAATTAATAATAGATGTTTTTTTTATAACAATCGTGGCTTTAATTCTTTATTTTCGAGAGAAAATAGGTGTATCTGACGTGTTTGAAATTCTTAAAAGTTATACTATTATATATTTTATTTATAGTCTTTTATTAATTTTAGGTATTTTATTTTTTGTTTTAAAAGAAATAAAAAATCAAAATATTATTAAATGAATTTTGGATGAAATTTGAAATATGTTATTTTTAAATCAGGTGTTTATATGGTGAAGGTGCAAAAGGGAAAAATGTATTCTTTATTGTATGCATTTTTAATCTTAATTATTTCTTGTTATTTTGTTCCTCTTTATATATATGGAGATCAACAATTTTATATTGATTTTTATGATAATTGTTTTTATCCGAGTGTTGACTCTTTTGAGTGTTATAGCTCCAAATTAGGAACCCAAGAGCCATTATATTTTGGACTTGTATGGGCTATGAATAAGTTAGGAGTTGATAGAAATATATTTATTATTTTTTCGAATGCTGTATTTGCCTATCTTTTGTGTGCAAATATTTTTAAATATTATAAAGTAAGCTTTACTAGGAATATTTTAAGCATCTTATTATTAACTAATTATTATTCTATAGTTTTGTTATTTGCTGCTGAAAGACTTAAATTTGGTGTAATATTTGTACTTTTATATTTGCTTGCTACTTCAAAATATAAAGTTTTATATTATTTTCTAGCTATAGTTGGTCATATACAGTCTTTTTTCTTGTCATTTTATGTATTTTTAATTGAAGTTAGAAAATTAAAAAAGTTATGGTTAAAAATTGCTATTATTATTTCGATGCTAGTTATAGGTGGAATTTTTCTCTTTTTTCTTAGTGAGCATATTTCTCATAAAGTTGAAGCATATAGTGGAGAGGGGGGGTCTTTAGGGAGTATTATAAAAACAATTTTCTTTATTGTTTTAAGTTATTTATATAGTAAAGATTTTAAAGTTCTATTATGTGGAATTCCTTTAATAGCTGCTTCATTTGTATTAGATGTAGAACGAGTAGCTATCTTTGCTTTTTTTGTTTTTATAGGTGCATTTATTTATCATAAAAAACCGCTTGATCCTTTATTGATTTTAATTTTATTATATTTCTCTATGAAATCTATTGAATTTTTAATTAATATTGTTAATTTTGGTTCGGGGTATATTTAGTAGGATATTTTATATTTTTCTCTCAATTTTAGAAGTTCTATAAAGGAACAAATCATGGCTAAAATTTTATTTACTGGGGCATTTCGATTTCCTGATGGGGATGCAGCTTCTTTAAGGCTTAATAATATGATTAATATTCTTAAGCCTTATTATGATGAAATATTGGTTTGTGGATGGGAGCAAAAAAATAAATCTTTAATAGATAATCAATTTTATTTGCATAACTCTATTAAATGTTTTCCACAAGCTGAATTGGATAATAATTCAACTACTCTATTGGAGAAATTTGGATCTTTTATATATAAAGGTGAGAGAACATTAAATTGGATTGAAAATTATCTTAAGAAGGATGCTATTGAAATTGTAGTAGTTTATAATCCACCAGCTTTATTTACGTTACAGCTTATATCTTTGTGTAAAAAGTATAATATCAAATTAATTTTAGATTCTACAGAATGGTATGATAGTAGTCATTTACCTATGGGTAGATTCGGTCTTCCGGCAATTGAAAATTTTATACGTATGCATTATGTATATCCTAAGATTTCTAATATTATTTCAATTAGTCATTATTTAAATAATTATTATTCCAAGAAAAGTTATAGGCCTGATATAAATCAAATAATTTTGCCAATTGTATTGGATTGTCAATTGGTTGCTGAAAAGCCATCAATAGACCAGGGTATTAACTTTATATACGCTGGTAATCTTGGAAAAAAGGATAATATCATTGATTTTATTAACTATCTTCCAACATTACATCAACAATTAAATTGTCCGATTTTATTTAATATAGCAGGCGTAACATTCTCTCAAATGAGAGATCTTCTTGGAAGTGAGAACTTTGATAGAGTTCAAACATATATAAATTGTCATGGTCGGCTATCAAGAGATAAAGTAATTGATTTATATAGTAAATCTCATTTTTCAGTGTTGTTTCGAGACGATAAACGTTATGCCCACGCTGGTTTTCCTACCAAGTTAGTTGAGAGTTGGTCTATGGCAACGCCAGTAATTTGTAATCCTATTGGTGATATTACTTTGTATGCTCAACACGGAGAAAATGCGTGTATTGTTAACGATATTACTGATGTTGTAAAATTTCTAGATGATGTTTTAAAAAACAATCAATATAAATATATGCAACAGCAATGCCAGAAAACAATTGATCTAAAACTTAGTAATAAAGTTTATAGTAATCAATTATTAGAGTTTTTCAGAAGATTAAAGTGAAAATGAATATAGTATTTCAGTATTATAAAGGATCAGGTGGAGCTTTAATTAATATTAAGCATATGTTGGAAGCAATAATATTACAAAATCCTAATTGGAATTTTGTAATTGTTTGTAATAAAACATCTATGCTTAGTGAAATTGAAACACCTTATAATAATCTTACTTATGAATATATAGTAGAGAGTAACTTACCAGGTGAAATTAGTAGGCTATTATTTTTTACTTTTAAATTAAAAAAAATAGTAGAAAAATATTCTGCTGATATTATTTGGTCAATGAATGTTGGTCCATATGTTAATACATCGGCATGCCATGTATTATCTTTAAATAATGCTTTCCAAGTTTGTGATTCTAAGTTATTAGGAATTCATCCTAGTGGTTCTTTTAGAGTTAATCTTTTAAGGTTCTTTTTTAGAATTAGTATGCGATATACTAATTTAACCCTATTGCAAACACCATTTATGGAAAAATTAGTTAAAAAGAATTTTCATAATACCAAAACTGTCATTGCGAAAAAATCAGTAGGTATTAGTAATAATTTATCTAATGATAAAAATCCTATCTGCGAAAAAATAAATCCACATGATTTTAATATTATTTATGTTGCAACCGACTATCCCTATAAAAGACATTTATTATTATTAAAAGCTTTAAACTTATTTAATAATGAAATACCTAATTTGAAATTAATTGTTACTCTAACATATGAGCAATGTTTAAATATCGATTTTGACTTGACGACAGAGTTACATCGTAAAGGAATTTTAATTTGTCTAGGTTGGGTTCAGCCCAAAGATCTAGAATCTTTATATAAGTCTTCGAAGATTGCGGTTATGCCAAGTTTAATTGAATCATTGAGCTCATCTCATATTGAAGCAATGTTTTGGGGGATTCCGCAGATTACATCTAATCTTGCATACGCTAAAGATTTATGTAAAGAGGCTGCATATTATGTGAATGACCATAAGTCACCACAAGCATGGAAAGATGCAATAATTACCTTATACAATGATCCAAGTTTATATCAGCAGTTAATCCAGCAAGGATATCAAGAGGCTAAAATGTTACCTCAGAGTTGGAATGATGCAGCAAATACTATTAGCAAAGAATTTTCTAAAATTATGAGAGAGGACAAATATGTTTAAAGATAAAGTTTTATTAATCACTGGTGGTACAGGATCTTTTGGTAATGCTGTTTTAAAACGCTTTTTAGAAACAGATATTAAAGAAATCCGTATTTTTAGTCGCGACGAAAAAAAGCAAGATGATATGCGTAAGAAATATCATTCAGCAAAGCTAAAATTTTATATAGGTGATGTACGCGACTATAATAGTATTTTGAATGCTACTCGTGGTGTTGATTATATTTACCATGCAGCAGCTTTAAAGCAAGTTCCATCTTGTGAGTTTCATCCGCTAGAAGCTGTAAAGACCAATGTATTGGGTACGGAAAATGTACTTGAAGCAGCCATTCAAAACCATGTTAAACGTGTAGTGTGTTTAAGCACAGATAAAGCAGTTTACCCAATTAATGCAATGGGTATTTCTAAAGCCATGATGGAAAAAGTTATGGTCGCAAAGTCACGTAATCTAGAGGGTTTAGATACGGTTATTTGTGGTACTCGTTATGGTAACGTAATGGCATCACGCGGTTCGGTAATTCCTTTATTTGTTGATCAAATTCGTCAGGGTAAACCTCTTACTATTACCGATCCGAATATGACTCGTTTTATGATGACTTTAGAAGATGCGGTAGACTTAGTTCTCTATGCTTTCGAGCATGGTGAAAACGGAGATATTTTTGTACAAAAAGCTCCTGCAGCTACAATTTCAGTATTAGCTGAAGCATTAAAACAGTTACTAAACGTTGAAGATCATCCTATTTCTATTATGGGTACCCGTCATGGTGAAAAAGCTTTCGAAGCTTTATTAAGCCGCGAAGAAATGGTGCATGCTTTTGATCAAGGTGATTATTTCCGCGTACCAGCAGACCAACGCGACTTAAACTATGAAAAGTATGTAGAAGATGGTGATTTAAAAATTACTGAGTTTGAAGATTACAACTCCCATAACACTACTCGTCTAGATGTAGAAGGTATGAAACAATTATTGCTTAAACTAGATTTTGTTCGCGCATTAACAAGAGGCGAATACATTTCACCAGAGGCGTAAGCATGAAAGTTTTAGTTACCGGTTCTAATGGTTTTATTGCAAAAAACTTTATTCAGTTTTTATCAGAGAAACCTGAAGTTGAGATTTTAAAAGCTCATCGTGAAACAACAGATCAAGAGTTAGAGCAATCGGTTCTAGCTTCAGACTGGATTGTACATTTAGCGGGTGTAAATCGCCCTTTAAATGAAAGTGAATTTGCGGAAGGTAATACCACTTTAACAGAAAAGATCTGTCAAATTTTGCAGCAAGCGAATAAGAAAACTCCGATTATCTTATCGTCTTCTATTCAGGTCGAACGTGATAATCCTTATGGTAAAAGTAAGTTAGGTGGAGAGCAGGCATTGGTAGCTCTCAACCAAGCACAAGATAATCCAGTCTATATTTGTCGTTTAGCCAACGTTTTTGGTAAATGGTCACGTCCGAACTATAACTCTGCAGTTGCAACTTTTTGCCATAATGTTGCAAATGATTTGCCGCTACAAATTCATGATGAAAATGCTGTGATTCGTCTTGTTTATGTTGATGATGTAGTTGAGACATTCTGGAATATTATCAATGGGCAACAGGTTGAACAATTTTTTCAAGTTGAACCTGAATATCAAATTACCGTAGGCGACTTAGCCAAAGTTTTAAATGGCTTTAAAGCATCTCGAGATACGCTTATCACAGATCGGGTGGGAACTGGGCTAACTCGTGCACTTTATTCAACTTATTTAAGCTTTTTAAAGCCTGAGCAATTCGATTACAGTGTTCCAAAATATGGTGATGCTCGCGGCGTATTTGTTGAAATGCTGAAAACCCCAGATGCAGGACAGTTTTCTTACTTTACTGCTCATCCAGGAATTACCCGTGGTGGTCATTATCACCATACAAAAACTGAAAAGTTCCTTGTTATTAAGGGTAAGGCACTATTTAAGTTTAAGCATGTTGTGACAGGTGAATTTTATGAGCTTGAAACACAAGGCGATGAACCGCGAATTGTAGAAACCGTACCGGGTTGGACACATGATATTACTAACATCGGTGAAGATGAGATGGTAGTAATGCTATGGGCAAATGAAATTTTTGATCGTGATAAGCCAGATACTTATGCGATGCCAATAACAAATTAAGAGTATAGATTTGTGAAAAAATTAAAGTTAATGACAGTGGTGGGCACACGTCCAGAAATTATTCGTTTATCTCGTGTAATGGCTGCGTGTGATGAGTATTTTGATCATGTTATTGTTCATACAGGTCAAAACTATGATTATGAATTGAATGAAATTTTCTTTACTGATTTGGGAATTCGTAAACCTGACCATTTCTTAAATGCAGCGGGTGCGACAGGTGCAGAAACGATTGGTAATGTAATTATTGCAGTTGATAAAATTTTAGATGAAGTGCAACCTGAAGCTTTACTTGTTTTAGGTGATACTAACAGCTGTATGGCAGTCCTACCTGCAAAACGCCGCAAGATTCCAACTTTCCACATGGAAGCTGGAAACCGTTGTTTTGATATGCGAGTTCCTGAAGAAATTAACCGCCGAATTGTCGATCATACGGCTGATATTAATTTAACTTACAGTACGATTGCCCGCGATTATTTATTGGCAGAAGGCTTACCAGCTGACTTAGTAATCAAAACGGGTAGTCCAATGTTTGAGGTACTTCATCATTACAAAGCAAAAATAGAAGCTTCTGATGTCCTTGAACGTTTAAATTTAAAAGAGCATGAATACTTTATTGTGAGTGCTCACCGTGAAGAAAATATTAACTCAGATCAGAACTTCTTAGATTTGGTTGGAATGTTAAATGCAGTTGCAGAGCAATATCAGTACCCTGTGATTGTATCGACACATCCTCGTACCCGTAAGCGTATTGAAGAGTTAAATGTTGAATTTCATCCTTTAATTCAATTATTAAAACCATTGGGTTTTAGCGACTACAATAAGTTACAGCTTTCAGCAAAAGCGGCATTGTCTGATAGTGGAACGATTAATGAAGAATCATCAATCTTGAATTTCCCTGCACTTAACTTACGTCAAGCGCACGAGCGTCCAGAAGGAATGGAAGAAGCTGCTGTAATGATGGTGGGTTTAAAAGCGGAACGCATTTTACAAGGTTTGGCAATTTTAGAAGGGCAGTCTAGAGGCGAAAATCGTCTTTTACGTTTAGTTGAAGACTACAGCATGCCAAATGTAAGTGAAAAAGTTGTGCGTATCATTATGAGTTACACAGATTATGTAAATCGAGTGATTTGGAAAAAGTATTGAGGTTTAAGCAGTGAAGAAGAAGGTCTATTTAATCACAGAATATTATCACCCATATCAAAATACGACAGGTTACTTGTTAGGAAAATTGTATGACACGTTGAATATACAAAGTGATATAGACCTTGTTCTTATTGCAAAAGAGGATACGAATTGTCCTCAACATGCAAATGCACATTTTATTAAAGCTAAAAAGCCTAATAAAGCGAGTTTGTTTAAAAGATTTTTATATGAGTTAGTTATTGCTTTTAGTTTCTTAACTAAAACTCTGAGAGTAGTGAAAAAGGATAGTATTGTTTTTACAGGTACGACTCCTATTTTGCTCCTTTTTGTTTTATTCATTATTAAAAAGTTTCTAAATTTTAAATGGATATTGTTAGTTCATGATGTTTTTCCAGAGAATTTGGCAGCGGCTAAAATTTTAAAAAATGATCATTTTCTATTTAAAATATTAAAAAGTTTATTTGATAGGATTTATGCAAGTGCTGATGAGGTTATTGTTATTGGCAAAGACATGAAAGAATTAGTGCATCAAAAAACGAATCAAAATAACAATATTACTGTAGTGCAGAACTGGATTGATTCTTCGGATATTGGTACAGAACTTAAAACTGATAACCGAATTTTAAAAGAATTGAATTGGCTTGATAGTGAAACTACGATTTTTCAATTCTTCGGAAATATTGGCCGTGTTCAAGGTGTAGAAAATATTCTGCATGCGATTCAGAAAATGGAATATGCACATTTGGCAAAATTCATTTTTATTGGTGATGGTGCATACGTGGCTCGTCTTAAAGAGCAAATTCAGTCTTTAGGTTCTCAAAATATTCTTTACTATGGATCTTTAGATCAGAAAGAAAAAACGACGGGTTTAAATGCGTGTGATGTTGCATTAATTACATTGGCTGATGGGATGTTAGGTTTAGGTGTTCCAAGTAAATCCTATTTTTCTATGGCGGCTGATAAACCTCTGCTCGCGATTATGGATAGTGAATCAGAAGTTGCAGATATGATTAATACACACCATATTGGTTGGGTGGTTCCACCTAATAATGAAGATTTGTTGGCCAAACAACTTGATAAAATTGTGTTAGAAAAACATCAATATTCGTTTAATTCGTCAAGAAAAATACTCAATGAATTTTATTCAGAAAGAGTAGCAATGGATAAAATTCTAAAAATTATTAGAAAGCTTTCTTAAGACTGTACTTTAAAAATGAAGATATTAATTACAGGAAGTAATGGTTTTGTGGGTTCACATTTATGTGAATATTTTTCGACAATTCCCGAATATAGTGTTCTTGCTCAAATTCGGAAAAAAACACAAAATTTAAGTACGTCCATTGAGACTATCATTTTTGATTTGAATGATGATCTAACAAATCTTGATTTAAGTTCAGTAGATGTTGTCGTGCATTGTGCTGGACGTGCTCATATTATGAAAGAAGTAGAGAGTGAGCCACTTTCCATTTATAGACAGATAAATGTAGAAGGTACACTTAATTTAGCAAAAAAAGCTGCTAAAGCTGGCGTGAAACGTTTTATCTTTATGAGTAGTATAAAGGTAAATGGTGAAGTAACTGCCAATAAGCCATTTACACCAAATGAAAGTATTTCAAATCCTCAAGATCCTTATGGATTATCAAAATTTGAAGCTGAGCAAGCTTTATTAAATTTGGCTCAAAACGTTAAAATGGATGTAGTTATTATTCGTCCCGTATTAATTTATGGGCCAAATGTTAAGGCAAACTTTAAGAGTATGGTAAATCTGGCTGCAAAAGGAATTCCTTTACCTGTTGGCTGTCTTGATAATCAAAGAAGTATGGTAAGTATTTATAATTTAATTGATTTTATCCATATTTGTTTATTACATCCTTTAGCAAAAAATCAAATTTTTTTGATAAGTGATCAAGATGATATAACAGTTAAAGAATTATTTATGAAGCTAGCTAAAGTTCAAGGTAAAAAGCTTATCGCCTTACCTGTACCTAAAGTACTGATTAACTATGTAGCTAAACTTTTTAATAAAGATGCTATTGCCTCACGGCTTTGTTCGTCATTAGTGGTTGATACATCAAAGAATGTAGAACTATTGGGTTGGAAAGCACCTTATAGTGTTGATGACTGCTTAAATTTAATGTTTAAAAAATTAAGGCTAGTATGAATGTTGTGATCCCTCTCATTCTTTTTTTTCTTCTTTCTTTTACTTTGACTTATTGCGTTCGCAGATATGCCTTAAAAAAAAATATTATTGATTTACCTAATTTTAGAAGCTCACATGTTGCACCAACACCGCGTGGTGGTGGTTTAGCAATTGTCTTAACTTTCATATTAGCTTTGTTCTATTGTTTTATAAATCAATTGATAAGTTTTAATGAGTTCTTCGTCATAGGTGGAGGGTGTTTATGTATTGCTATTCTCGGTTTTTGTGATGACCATACTCATATCAACTCTATGCTTCGTTTAACTATTCATTTTATTGCTGCAATTTTTATAGTGTTTAATTTGAGTGATCTTAGTCAAGTTGCTGTTTTTAATGGCTTAAGTTTAGGCTTTTTTACCAATATTTTGGCCGTCTTATTTCTTGTCTGGATGTTAAATTTATATAATTTTATGGATGGCATTAATGGCATTGCGAGTATTGAAGCAATATCTGTAGGAATAAATTTAGCTTTGATATATGGCTGGTATGGTTCTAATAATTTTATATTACTTGCAATAGCTTCTATAGTGAGTGGTTTTCTATTTTGGAATTTTCCAAAAGCAAAAATTTTTATGGGAGATGTAGGCAGTAGTTTTTTAGGATTTTTATTCGCAGTTCTTGCTTTATATGCATTAAAAATAGATTTTAATTTATTTCTGGCTTGGATTATCTGTTTAGGAATTTTTATTGTAGATGCTACATTTACACTCGTGAGACGTATCTTCCGAGGTGAAAAAATTTATCAGGCACACCGAAGTCATGCTTATCAATATGCTGCTAGATATTTTTCTAGTCATACAGTAGTGTCTTTAGCAATTTTATTAATTAATTTTGTCTGGCTGATGCCTTGTGCATTTTTTGTATTAAATAAAAGTATATCTCCATTATTTGCTTTAATCATTGCTTACATTCCTTTAATATTTTTAGCTCTATATTTTAAAGCTGGGAAATCAGAATAAAACTTATGATTTTTCATAGGGCTATATAAATTTTTCTAATACTATATATAGAGTTTTTTTAGTTTTTCTAAATTCATAGATTAACTTTGGCTCTTACTTCTCAAGAGAAATGTTTATTTTTGTTTTGAAATTGATGCAGAACTAAAATCTAAAACATGAAAACTATAATTTTGTAGTCGATACTGAAGAGATGAAGTGTTTCAAAATATTTTAAATATCAATATTTTATTTATTTTTGAAAGTCAAAAAGTTATAGTTATTTAGCAAGGTAGATGGATGATTTTTTAGATAACAAATAAGTAATATTGAAGTACGATTTATAGCAGGGTAAAAGTTACGTCATCCAATCTATGATAGTATGCTCTGCATAAATCGTCTTGAGAGAGACAAATGCTAAATAAAGCATATTTTTTAGTTTTCTTTGTAAATCAATTGAAAATAAGAGTGAATACATGATGAAACGGATAGTTGACATCGTAATTTCCTTAACCGCATTAATCATTTTGTCCCCAATCTTTTTTTGGGTAGCATATAAGGTTCGTAAAAATTTAGGTTCTCCAGTTCTCTTTTATCAAGAAAGACCGGGGAAAGACGGAAAATTATTTAAAATGATTAAATTCCGTTCTATGAAAGATGCGTTCGATTCTGAAGGTAATCCATTACCAGATGAAGAGAGAATTACCCCATTTGGGCATAAGTTGCGTTCTACAACTCTAGATGAAATGCCGCAGCTCATTAATGTTTTAAAAGGTGATATGAGTATTGTTGGTCCCCGACCTCAGTTAGCTGATTTTTTAGAACATTACACCTCTCGACAAATGCGTCGTCATGACGTTAAACCGGGAATGACAGGCCTTGCTCAGATCAGTGGAAGAAATAACTTAAGTTGGGAAGAAAAATTTGAGCTTGATATAGAATATGTTGAAACACATAATCTATCTCTAGATTTTAAGATTATGGCGAGAACAGTTTTAGTTATGTTGAAAAAAGAAGGCATTAATGCGCCAGATCAATTGGTAGGTGCGAGTCGTTTTTCTGGTTCAGCGCGCGATGAAGATAAAGCAAGTCTATAAGTAAATATTCACATGATTAAAAAGGCAGTTTTACCGGTAGCTGGATTAGGTACACGTTTTTTACCAGCAAGTAAGTCAATTCCCAAAGAAATGGTCACGGTAGTTGATCGTCCTGCAATTGAATATGTAGTGCGTGAAGCTGTAGAGGCTGGTATTGAACAAATTATTTTGGTAACTCATTCATCTAAGGCATCAATTGAAAATTATTTTGATCGAAACTTTGAACTAGAAACGACTCTAAAGCAAAAGAAAAAGTTCGATTTACTTGAAGAAATTACGCAGATTATTCCATCTCATGTAAGTGTGGTAAGTGTAAGACAACCTCAGCCTTTAGGTTTAGGACATGCGGTTTTATGTGCAAAAAGTATTGTTGGGCAAGATGACTTTGCTGTGTTATTGCCAGATGTATTGGTGCAAGACAACTCAGGGAAAAATGATTTATCGCGTATGATTTCACGCTATGAGTCAAGTCAAGCTGCTCAAATCATGGTTGAAGCAGTACTAGATCATCTTGTAGATCAGTATGGAATTGTTGATGTAAAGCAGAGCCCGAATGAGGGTGAAAGTATTGCTATGCAGGGAATTATCGAAAAACCTGCTATAGGTTCTGCACCTTCTAATTTATCTGTCGTAGGACGTTATATTTTACCTGCTAAGATTATGCAGCTTTTAGAAAATACTCCGAAAGGCGCGGGCAATGAAATTCAGTTAACTGATGCAATTGCGATGCTTCAAGAAACAGATACCGTTGAAGCCTATCGGATGCAAGGCCAAACTTTTGACTGTGGAAGTAAGCTCGGTTATTTGAAAGCTGTACTACACTATGGTGTTGCACACCCTAAGTTAGGATTAGAATTTAAACAGCTGATTCAAGAACTTAAATTATAAAGTTTTGTAGTTCTGCTTAAGTATTTGTAAAAACTGCTGAATATAGCAGCTGGGCAGTATATTCTCTTCCTGTAAAGGGAAGAGAATTCTATAAAATACGAAAAAATCAGGTGTGCAATGAAAATCGCAGTATTTGGAACAACGTTACATGCCGGTGTGATGGCAGCGTTATTAGCTGAATATGGTAATCAAATTTACTGGTGTACCAGTGTCACTTGTGAAGAAAATATTTCTGTACTCTCGTATCAAGATCAAGATGTAAATAATTATTTAAATAAGCAGCGAAAAGCGGGTTTTTTAAAAGAGAGCCCTTTTTCTGAGATTCCTTTAGATATTGAAGTTTATTTATTTTGCTTTAGTCCAACACAAATTGAACTTGCATTAAAAACAGTTGAGAAGTTGAGCGAACGACCTATTGTTCATCCGCGATTAATGATTAATGGCTCTACTTTTGGTTTGCATGGTACAGAGAAATTAAAACAGCATTTACCAAAAGATGAGTGGGTTTATTTTCCTGATGTGATTCAGGAAGGTAATGCTATCAACAGTGTATTGAATGTAAAACATGTCATTGTTGGTGTGGAATCTAGAGACGCAAGTGAAACTATGCAGGAGTTATTGCGTCCTTTTTTTCAATTTAGTTATCAATATTTATTTATGCCGATTTTAGATGCTGAGTTCACCAAACTTAGTATTTCAGGCATGTTGGCTACCCGCATTAGTTATATGAATGACTTGGCTATGGTGGCTGAAAAGTTAGGTATTGATATTGCGAATGTAAAGCATGGTATCGCTGCTGACACACGTATTGGCGCTGCATATTTATCGCCGGGTGTCGGATTTGGCGGTGAGAACTTTTCGCATGATATTTTAACACTTTCGAGTACTGTGTCTGAAACTGGAACAAAAAGCCGCCTTTTGGAACAGGTTTGGGCGATTAATGAGCAGCAGAAAGAAATTTTATTTCGTAAGTTATGGAATTATTATCACTGTAGTCTAAATGGCAAAACAGTTGCGATTTGGGGTGCTTCCTTTAAAGAGAATACTTCGAATATACATAATTCACCGATTCATATTTTATTAGCCGCATTATGGGCACAGGGTGTAATAGTACGTCTGCATGATCCTCAAGCTTTAGATGAAATAGCTGCAACTTATGGACATCGTGAAGATTTAATTTTATGTACGGACCAATATGAGGCGGTACGAGATGCTCATGCGCTATGTCTAGTCACGGCATGGAAGCAATATTGGAGTCCTGACTTTAAGCAACTACAACAGTTAATGAAGCATCCTTTAATTTTAGATGGACGTAATATTTATGATCCTGCGTATGTAAAGGCGAAAGGTTTTGCTTATGAAGGAGTAGGTCGCTTATGAGTAAATCAATTGAGCAATTTCCAAAGGAATTAGCCTCACCTTTAGCTCATCTTCAAACTCTAGGTGAAAAAAATTCAAAATTACATATAAAAGAGTTATTTGCTTTAGAGCCAGATCGTTTTCAAAATTATTCTGTAAAATTTGATCAATTATTTTTTGATTATAGTAAGCACCGCTTAACCAAAGATATTTTGGGACAATTAGTAGCTCTTGCAAATACTAAAAATTTAACCGAATGGATTAATCGCCTTTTTTCACAGAATAAAATTAATTGTACTGAGCAACGTGAAGCAATGCACTGGGCATTGCGTTTACCAGCTGATTATTCAAAGTTTCCCGATTTAACAGAACAAGTTCATAGCCAGTTACAACGCATGTATACCTTAGTGGAAAAAATCCATGCAGGGCAATATCGGGGTTCAACTGGTGAGGTGATTCAAGACGTTGTTAATATTGGGGTCGGTGGTTCTGATTTAGGACCACAAATGGTCACGCATGCTTTATCTGATTTTAAGGTAAAAACAGCTAAGCCTTTAAATATTCACTTTGTTTCGACTATGGATGGTAGTCAGTTATCTGAGTTACTCCATCAACTTCGTCCCGAAACAACTTTGTTTATTATTTCGTCTAAGTCTTTTGGTACGATTGATACTTTATCAAATGCACAAACAGTTCGTCAGTGGCTTGAAAAGGCATTAGGAACACATGCTCGTGTATTAAAAAGTCACTTTATTGGTGTATCTACAAAATCTGACAAAATGTCTGAATGGGGAATCGCGCCTGAAAACCAGTTACTACTGTGGGACTGGGTAGGTGGGCGTTATTCTTTATGGTCTTGTATCGGTTTACCTATTGCTTTGACGATTGGTGTGGAAGGCTTCCAGCAACTCTTAGCAGGGGCTCATGCCGTCGATGAACATTTTCAAAATACGAGTTTTGATCAAAATATCCCAGTTTTGATGGCATTATTAGGAATCTGGAATAATAACTTTTTAAATATTCAGACCCATGCAGTATTACCCTATGATGGGCGATTAAAGTATTTTGCAGCTTATCTGCAACAGCTAGAAATGGAATCTAATGGGAAGTCAGTACAGCGCAATGGCTTAAAAGCTGAGCTTGATACTTGCCCTATTATATGGGGGGAGGTTGGACCAAATGCCCAGCATGCTTTCTATCAGTTGTTACATCAAGGTTCACAAGCAGTAAGCTGTGATTTTATTGCGCCAATTCAACGTTATAACGCAGATCATTTTACCTATGTTGAAAATGCAGAAGCTCTGGTTGAACAACATCATCTTGCACTTTCAAACTGTTTAGCGCAATCAAGATTATTAGCCTTTGGTAATGAAGCTCTAGACCCAGCTGAATTAGAGAATTTACCAATTTATAAGCAATATGAAGGTAATCAACCCAGTTCTACATTATTATTAGATGAGCTAAACCCGTATAATCTAGGAATGCTGATCGCTTTATATGAACATAAAGTATTTGTTCAGTCTGTGATTTGGAACATTAACCCATTTGATCAATGGGGTGTTGAAAAAGGTAAACAGATTGCTGATCAGTTACTTCCGATTTTAAATGGTATTCAAAGTGATTTTTCAACACTTGATGCCTCGACTCGGGGGTTAATTAAAATATTGTTAGGAAAGGTAGATGGCTAAAATTCTAGTCACTGGAGGGGCCGGTTATATAGGTTCCCATACTTGTATCGAGTTATTAGATGCAGGATATGAAGTCATTGTTTTTGATAATCTTTCGAATAGCTCAGAAGAATCTTTAAATAGAGTTCAAGATATCACTCAAAAAAGTTTAACTTTTGTGCAAGGTGATATCCGTAATGCGGATGAACTTGATCGTGTTTTCGAAAATCATTCAATTGATGCTGTTATTCACTTCGCAGGTTTAAAAGCGGTCGGTGAAAGCCAAGAAAAACCGCTTATTTATTTTGATAATAATATCGCGGGTAGCATTCAACTGGTTAAATCGATGGTAAAAGCTAAGGTTTATACACTAGTGTTTAGCTCTTCCGCTGCTGTATACGATGAAAGTAATATATCGCCATTAAATGAACAAATGCCAACAGGTATGCCGAGTAACAACTATGGGTATACTAAATTGATTGTTGAGCAATTATTGCAAAAGTTGTCGGCATCTAATCCAGAGTGGTCAATCGCATTACTTCGTTATTTTAATCCAGTAGGTGCACATAAGAGTGGCCGTATTGGTGAAGATCCACAAGGTATTCCAAATAATTTAATGCCATATGTGACTCAAGTTGCTGTTGGCCGTCGTGAGAAATTATCTATTTATGGTAATGACTATGACACGGTAGATGGTACTGGTGTGCGTGACTATATTCATGTGGTTGACTTAGCGAATGCACATTTATGTGCTTTGAATAACCGTTTACAGTCGAAAGGTTGTCGAGCATGGAATATTGGTACAGGTAATGGTTCATCTGTTTTGCAAGTTAAAGACACCTTTGAACAAGTTAATGGCATACCTGTAGCATTTGAGTTTGTAGCACGTCGAGCTGGTGATGTTGCGACTTCTTTTGCAGACAATAGCCGTGCAGTTGCTGAGTTAGGTTGGCAGCCTCAATATGGCTTAGAAGATATGCTTGCTGATAGCTGGAATTGGCAGAAGCAGAATCCTAATGGATATAATTAAATAGCAATAAAAAAGGAGCTTATAGCTCCTTTTTTATTATGAATTAGTTCTGAATCAACCCAGTCAATTCATCTACATAATGCTGCATTGGCTGAGCTTGGCGATCTGCACGGCTTTCAATGTTGAGACGTAATAACGGTTCAGTATTTGAAGCGCGTACATTAAAGCGCCATGCACCAAAGTCTAGACTTACACCATCGGTACGGTCAATTTCTGGGTTTTGCTGGGCATAAAAATCGAAAATCTTTTGAATGGTGATTTGTGTGTCAGCCACTTTAAAGTTGATTTCACCACTGCAAGGGAACTTGGTAATCATATTTTCAACCAGCGTTGAAAGAGATTTTCCTGTTTCAGAAAGTAGGGCAACGGTGAGTAACCATGGAATCATCCCGCTGTCGCAGTAAGCAAAGTCACGGAAATAGTGGTGTGCACTCATTTCTCCGCCATATATGGCATTGTGTTCGCGCATGACATCTTTAATAAATGCATGACCAGATTTTGACTGGACAGCAATACCTTTATATTCATCCACGATATCAAATGTGTTCCAGACTAAACGTGGGTCATGAACAATTTTCTCGCCTGACTGTTTAATCAAGAAAGCTTGAGCCAATAAACCAACAATATAGTAACCTTCAATGAACTGTCCCTTTTCGTCAAATAAGAAACAGCGGTCAAAGTCGCCATCCCATGCGATTCCCATATCTGCTTTATGCTCAATTACAGCATTTCGAGTACTGTCACGGTTTTCAATTAAAATTGGGTTAGGAATTCCGTTTGGGAAAGTACCATCTGCTTCATGGTGGATTTTAATAAATTCAATTGGTACGTTAAGCACTTTAAATTTTTCTTCAATCGCATCAATCACATGGCCAGCTGCACCATTACCCGCGTTTACCACTAACTTAAGTGGGCGGATTTTTGCAGGTTCAATGTAGGTGATTAAGTGATCAATGAACTCGGGCAAAATGTTATAGGTTTGAGTTGTACCTTTTTGGCTAACTTCTTCAAAGTTATTGGTTTCTGCTAAAGCCTGAATCTCTTTTAAACCGGTATCTGCACTAATTGGACGAGCATTTTCTCGAACTAATTTCATACCGTTATAGTCCATTGGGTTATGACTAGCGGTAACTTCAATTCCACCTTGTACATCTAAGTGGAAAGCAGCGAAGTAAACTTCTTCAGTACCTGTCATGCCCAAATCAAGAACATTCACACCCGCATCATTTAAACCACGGATGGTCGCTTGTTTTAAACCTTCACTGCTTAGACGAATATCACAACCGACTACTACAGTCTTTGGTTTATAGATTTGTCCGTAAGCGCGGCCAATTTTATAGGCAATTTCTTCATTCAATTCGGTGCCGAGTTTGCCTCGGATATCATAGGCTTTAAAACACGTTAAAGTAGTCATTATTCAGTTCAATACAAATGATTTGAGTTTTGAGCATTATTATACATTTCTTAATAAATGGTTATGTTTATAGTTTTTATATTCAATTTTTACGCTTCATTTGTGTAGCTCAGATTTAAATTTATAAGAATACTTTTTACGACTTTAGTCTAATAAATAAAACTGGAAGTTCGAAATAGCTTGATTTTATTCAGTACTATTGGTCTTACCAATTATTATGGTTATTTAATGATTGATCTTACAAATAACTGTGTTTATGATGCGATCTGCGGTTTAAGGAATAACATTTGCACTTAAATTTTAATTGGTCATACCAATTGTGTTAAATGTTTAAGAATTTAAGGTACAAAAATTCGCCCCGGCATTTCAAGGAGATGACAATGCTCAATATGTGGCAACAACTTTATGACCCTTTAAATAATATTTGGCTGTCCAGCGCGGTTGCATTAATCCCGATTATTTTCTTCTTTTTAGCATTGGCTGTTTTTCGTTTAAAAGGCAGTATCGCGGGTACAGGCACAGTCATTATTGCATTATTGATTGCTCTCTTTTTCTATCAAATGCCTGGTCAAATGGCCTTTGCATCTATTATTTACGGTTTCTTCTACGGTCTATGGCCAATTTCATGGATCATTATTGGGGCAGTTTTTCTATACAAAATTTCGGTAAAAACAGGCCAGTTTGAAGTTATTCGCTCAAGTATTTTGTCGATTACCGAAGACCAACGTCTACAAATGTTATTGGTTGGTTTTGCCTTTGGTACTTTCTTAGAAGGAGCAGCAGGCTTTGGTGCTCCTGTCGCAATTACCGCTGCACTCCTTGTTGGTTTAGGCTTTAAGCCACTTTACGCAGCGGGTCTGTGCTTGATTGTAAATACGGCGCCAGTGGCATTCGGTGCAATGGGTATTCCAATTATTGTAGCAGGGCAGGTTTCTGGTGTAGATACCATGGAAATCAGCCAGATGGTTGGGCGTCAGTTGCCATTTTTAACGCTGATTGTACTGTTCTGGATTATGGCGATTATGGACGGCTGGCGTGGTGTTAAAGAAACTTGGCCTGCTGTATTGGTTGGTGGTGGTTCTTTTGCGATTGCCCAATATCTTACATCTAACTTTATTGGCCCTGAATTACCAGATATTACCGCTGCAATTGCTTCATTGGTGAGCTTGACTGTGTTGTTCCGTTTCTGGAAACCAAAACATATTTTCCGTTTTGAGCCTGAAGCTGGGCAAACTTTGACTCAGCAACCAACAACGATTCAGCGTTATAGCATTGGAAAAATTGCTAAGGCATGGTCTCCATTTGCGATCTTAACTGTCATGGTCACAATCTGGAGTGTTAAGCCATTTAAAGCACTATTTGCAAAAGACGGTCCACTGGAACATTTAATTTTTAAAATTGAAGTTCCGTATTTACATAAATTGGTCGAAAAAATGCCACCGATTGTGTCAGAGATAAAACCATACGAAGCGATTTATAAGTTCGATTGGTTCTCTGCAACGGGGACAGCAATTTTTATTGCTGCAATCATCACCGCTATTTTCTTGAAAATGAAAGCGAGTGAGGCAGTAACGACTTTTGGTGAAACAGTAAATGAGTTAAAAACACCGATTTACTCGATTGGTATGGTGTTGGCTTTTGCTTTTATTGCGAACTATTCAGGTTTGTCTGCAACTTTGGCTTTGGCTCTTTCACATACGGGTCATGCGTTTACTTTCTTCTCGCCATTTTTGGGTTGGCTGGGTGTATTCCTTACGGGTTCAGATACATCTTCAAATGCTTTGTTCTCGGCACTACAGGCGACTACGGCGCAGCAGATTGGTATTCCAGAAGTATTATTGGTTGCTGCCAATACCAGCGGTGGTGTGACAGGTAAGATGATTTCTCCGCAATCAATTGCGATTGCGTGCGCAGCAGTAGGCTTAGTTGGAAAAGAGTCTGACTTGTTCCGTTTCACGGTAAAACATAGCATCATATTCACTGTCTTTGTTGGCATCATTATTACGGTTCAGGCTTATCTGGTTCCGTGGATGATTCCATAACTCCATTGAAGGAAACGCGATGAGAATCTCCGATCAAGTGGTCATGAAATTGCAGGCATTAATTGAAGAGCGTCACATGAAAAAAGGTGACCGTTTGCCTGCCGAACGCCAGCTTGCAACAAGCTTAGGAGTTTCTCGTCCGTCTTTGCGTGAAGCGATTCAGCAGCTTAATAGTCAAGGTGTGCTCAGTAGCCGCCGTGGCGATGGGACTTATATTCAGCAGTTACCTGAACAGTGGCCACAGCAACTCATTGTGAACCCAATTAGTAACCTGATTGAAGAAGATCCGCTGTACCGTTTTGATGTGCAAGAGGCGCGGTTACTACTTGAAGGTGGCACGGCATGGTATGCCGCATTGCGCTCAACGCCTGAAGATCGCGCCAAAATCCATCATTATTTTAATGAAATTAGTCGCCACCAAAATGTGGGTGACTCAGCACAGGCCGCGGTGGCAGATGCTGAATTTCACTTAGCAATTGCTGAAGCATCTCACAATGTGGTGCTGATTCAGATGATGCGCAGCTTGTTTGATTTGTTGCAATACAACGTCTTGTTGGGACGTAAAAAAGTTTATAACGACCCCGTAAATGGTGACTTGCTGAGCGAGCAGCATTTTCAGGTCATGGATGCTATTGATCGTAAAGATCCTGAGGCCGCACGCCAAGCTGTCTGCGGTCATATTGAATTTGTGATTAATCATGTGCGTTCTCTGGATGAAGACGAAGCTCGCCAGAAACGTGCAAATCGTTTAAATAGAGTTGATTCAAAATGATTATTTCTTCTGGCAATGATTATCGTGCGGCGGCACAACGTCGCTTACCGCCATTTTTATTTCATTACATTGATGGTGGGGCGTATTCGGAATATACCTTAAAGCGTAACGTACAAGATTTGTCAGAAATTGCATTGCGTCAACGTGTGCTGAATGACATGTCAGCGTTAAGTTTAGAGACAAAACTGTTTAATGAAACATTGTCGATGCCGGTTGCGTTAGCGCCTGTAGGTTTAACTGGTATGTATGCGCGCCGTGGTGAAGTTCAGGCGGCGATGGCAGCCGACAAAAAGGGCATTCCATTTACGCTTTCAACGGTTTCTGTATGTCCAATTGAAGAAGTCGCACCTGCAATTAATCGTCCTATGTGGTTCCAGCTTTATGTATTACGCGACCGTGGTTTTATGCGTAATGCTTTGGAACGTGCAAAAGCGGCAGGTTGTTCAACACTGGTATTTACCGTAGATATGCCTGTGCCAGGGGCGCGTTACCGTGATGCTCATTCGGGTATGAGTGGGCCAAATGCTGCGATGCGTCGTTATATGCAGTCTGTATTCCATCCACATTGGTCGTGGAATGTCGGCTTAATGGGCCGTCCGCACGACTTGGGTAATATCTCTAAATATTTAGGTAAACCGACTGGGCTTGAAGACTATATTGGCTGGTTAGGCTCGAACTTTGACCCATCAATTTCATGGAAAGACCTGGAGTGGATTCGTGAGTTTTGGGATGGCCCAATGGTGATTAAGGGCATTTTAGACCCTGAAGATGCCAAAGATGCTGTACGTTTTGGTGCGGATGGCATTGTGGTATCGAATCACGGTGGTCGTCAGTTAGATGGCGTGATGTCATCTGCTCGCGCATTGCCTGCAATTGCCGATGCTGTTAAAGGTGATTTAGCGATTTTGGCTGACTCAGGCATTCGTAATGGCCTTGATGTGGTGCGTATGTTGGCGCTCGGCGCTGATACGGTTTTACTTGGCCGTGCGTTTGTGTATGCCTTGGCAGCAGCAGGTGGGCAAGGGGTGTCGAACTTGCTTGATTTGATTGATAAAGAAATGCGTGTTGCGATGACGCTTACGGGTGCTAAGTCGATTTCGGATATTAATGCGGATTGTTTAGTACAGGCGATGAAGCAAGGTTTTTAAGAAATAATTTTTAAGTGAAGCAGTAAGCACAGCCTCAAAATTTGATGATTTGCTAATGTTTTATGTATAGGCATTTGTCACTTTTGAAAGGTCAAAAGTAACCAAAAACCTTTTGTTGAGCAAACCGCACTTCCTTGTGCGGTTGCTCAACAGGCGGCATCCCTGCCGCCAACGCGTCGCCAATTGGTTTAAGAAATTAGCTACTGGTGCTAAGCGTCACTTATAGCCTGCGTGGTATGAGCAAGAATTTGTTTTTGCAATATAAATTGAAAAATGGATATAGCGAACAGGTTCTGTAAGTGACAGTGCCTTTGGTTACTTTGGGCAAAACCAAAGTAACAGAATGAGCTGCTTACATCGAATTTTTCCCTGTAAGACTCCGTCGTGTTGCTCTAAATTTAAAAAAAACTATGTGGTAGGGATGACCAAAAGGAAACCATCATGCAAACATTTTCTCCTCAAGCAGTGATCGAACGTTTACAGAATATTGTAGGGCGTTCGCATGTTTTAACTGATGATCAAAGCACGCGTCAGTACCGTCAAGGCCGCCGTTTTGGTGAGGGGAAAGTGCTGGCTGTGGTGGTGCCGGGCACTTTACTAGAGCAATGGCAGGTGCTTCAAGCTGCCATTGATGCAGATTGTATTGTGATTATGCAGGCGGCCAATACGGGACTCACTGGTGGTTCAACTCCGTATGGCGATGACTATGACCGTCCTGTTTTAGTCATGAGTACGCGTCGTTTAAAGGGCATTCAAGTCATTCATGACGGTAAGCAAGTGATTTGTTTACCCGGCGCGACTTTAGATAATTTAGAACAAATTTTAAAAGGCTATGACCGTGAGCCGCATTCAGTAATTGGTTCATCCTGTATTGGTGCATCGGTACTTGGCGGTGTATGTAATAACTCTGGTGGTGCATTGGTACGCCGTGGTCCTGCGTATACTGAACTGGCGTTATATGCTCAAGTGAATGCTGCCGGTCAATTAGAACTGGTGAATCATTTAGGGGTGAATTTAGGCTCGACTCCTGAAGAAATTTTGACTCGTTTAGAGAAACAGAAATATCAAGCCATAGATATTTTAGATGATGGCGAAAAGCAGGCGTCGGATCATCGCTATGCGCACGATGTGACTCAAGTCGATGAAGATACGCCTGCCCGTTTTAATGCAGACCCATCACGTCTGTTTGAAGCATCGGGTTCGGCCGGTAAAGTCTGTGTGTTTGCTGTACGCCTAGATACCTATGAAAAAGTAGAAAGTAATGTCTTCTATATTGGTACTAATGATGCCGATGATTTAACAGCAATTCGCCGTTATTTACTGACCTCACTACCAAGCTTGCCGATTGCAGGTGAATATATCCACCGAGATGCTTACTCGATTGGTGAAAAGTACGGAAAAGATACGTTCTTATTTATTGAAAAATTTGGCACAGCCAATGTTCCCAAAGCTTTTGCGATGAAAGATAAAGTCGATGGTTTCTTAGAAAGATTTAAAATTAAAGGCTTAACGGATCATATTTTACAGGCGATTACGTTCTTTTTACCGAGTCATTTACCTAAGCGTATGACCGAGTATCGAGATCGTTATGAGCACCATTTAGTGCTACGTGTTGAAAATAATTCAAAAGCACAAACCGAGCAGTTTTTAAAAGAATATTTTGTAGTGCATCCGTCAGGTAGCTATTTCGTATGTAGCGAAGAAGAAGGGCGAAAGGCTTTCTTACACCGTTTTGCGATTGCAGGGGCGGCAATTCGTTACCGCGATACGCACCGTAGTGAAGTTGAAGATATTGTGGCGCTTGATATTGCGTTACGTCGTAATGACCGCGAATGGGTAGAGCAACTGCCAGCCGAGATGGAAAACAAAATTCTCCATAAACTCTATTATGGGCATTTCTTTTGTCATGTTTTCCATCAGGACTATATTCTTAAAAAGGGCCATGACCCATTAGAAATGGAACATCAAATGTGGAAGTTGCTAGACACGCGCCGTGCTGAATATCCAGCAGAGCATAATGTTGGGCATCTTTACATTGCCAAACCTGCCTTAGCGAACTTCTATCAAAAACTCGACCCAACCAATAGCTTTAATGTGGGTATTGGACACACCTCAAAACTGAAATATTGGGGCAAAGCTAAATCTTAATATCGAGAAACAAAAAAAGGCGCCGAAGCGCCTTTTTTAATAAATGTCTTATGCAGCTTCTGTTGATTTAGCAAGCACTTCTGCAACTGCTTTAGCAACGGTGTAAACATTGTTCATGTTTAAACCAGCAACACAAATACGACCACTACGTACTAAGTAGATTGCATATTCTTCACGTAAGATATCAACTTGCTCAGCAGTTAGACCTGTGTAGCTGAACATACCTTTTTGGTTTACAAGGTAGCTAAAGTCACGGTCTGGTAATGCTTTAGTAAGTTCGTCTTTCAAGATGCTACGCATTTTAATAATACGCTCACGCATCTCTTTCACTTCACCTTGCCATTGTTGGTTAAGTTCAGCGTCATTTAACACTTCATCAACTAACCAAGCACCTGTTGTAGGAGGGCTAGAGTAAATACGGCGTACAGTCGCTTTTAACTGACCGAATGTGCACTGAGCAGCTTCTGCATCGTCACATACGAAAGTTAAACCGCCAACGCGCTCGCCATATAAAGAGAAGATTTTAGAGAACGAGTTGCTCACGATGAAGTTTAGACCCGCTTGGTCTAAAGCACGAATTGCATACGCATCTTCTTCCATACCATCACCGAAACCTTGGTAAGCGATGTCTAGGAATGGAATAAGGTTACGATCTTTTAATACTACAATCACTTGGTCCCATTGTGCTGGATTTAAGTCAGCACCCGTTGGGTTGTGGCAGCATGGGTGCAATAACACAATGCTTTGCTCAGGCAAAGTTTTAAGTGTAGAAAGCATACCGTCAAAATCTACACCACGTGTTTCGTTATCGAAGTATGGGTAGAAATGAGTCTTGATGCCAGCGCCATTGAAAATCGCAACGTGGTTGTCCCAAGTTGGTTGGCTTACCCAAACGTCGGAATTTGGGAAATAAGTTTTTAAGAAATCCGCACCAACTTTCAATGCACCTGAACCACCAAGTGTTTGGATGGTTACAGCACGGCCAGCTTTAACTGCTGGGCTGTTTGCACCAAATAAAAGTGCTTGAATTGCTTCACGGTAAGGTTTGAAGCCTTCCATTGGCAAATAAAGTTTGGTTTTACCGTTTTTAGGCTCGATACGCTTTTGCGCTTCAATAATGGTCTCTAACTGAGGAACAATACTGTCTTCGTTATAATAAAGACCAATACTCAAGTTCACTTTTCCAGAACGAGTATCAGCGTTGAACTGTTCCATTAAAGATAAAATTGGGTCGCCTGCGTATGGGGGGATATGTTGAAACATCAAAAAAGTCCTTTCATTCAACAATATGCATAGTGCTGGGTTTTTTCTGTCTCGAAAAATACGCCACAACTATGTCGATGTTCAATAATGTATCAATAAAGCTACCGTGAAGCACCTGATAATTTCACTAATATCGATATTTTCTGGATGAAAATGATAAAAAGATTTAAAAGAAATTACGGTAAATAGATACTAATTTATAACTCATGCTTTCATTCAAGCAGATTGTCTACAATCTTGCTGTAATACATTGGTTGTAGACTAAAGTTTGAAACAAAAGATTAGAGGTCGAAAAGCAGCTAAAAAAGTGCCATAAATCTATAGGTAAAATAATATTAAATATCTGTTTTATAACTACTAATTAGCAAGTGATTTAGTGGTTTAAATATAAGGTGATATAAGCGGTCAAACGATAAAAATTGACCTGATGGGTTCTCTGAAGTGTCAACAATCACCTTGATTTTTTTCATTCATACCGCTATAAAAGCCATAATTGATTAAAAATTGTCGACAATATGCAAGATTTGACCTTCGCACCAGAGCCATTACAAAGTCAGGGAAGAACACTGACCGAGAATGTATTTAAACAAATACAGACGGCGATTGTTTTGGGTCAAATTCCGGCGGGTAGCAAAATTTCTGAGCCTGAACTGGCGCGCACTTATGGGATTAGCCGTGGGCCTTTGCGTGAAGCGATTCATCGCCTTGAAGGGCAACGTTTGGTTGAGCGAACTGCACATGTGGGCGCGCGCGTGGTTTCGCTCTCACTGCAACAGTTCAAAGAGCTTTACCAAATTCGTGCGTCTTTAGAGGGTTTGGCTTGCAAACTTGCTGCACAGCATATTGATAAAAAGCAAATCTTGGCTCTACGTGATGTTTTGCGTATGCACGCTGAAGATGAAAACTTTAAAGCAGGTAAGGGATATTACTTGCAAGAAGGGCAGGACGATTTTCACTACTGCATTATCAAAAGTAGTGGCAATAAAACCCTAGAAAAAATGCTATGTGATGAGCTTTATCACCTCATCCGCATGTACCGAATTCAGTTTTCAAACACACCCGATCGACCGAGCAAAGCTTGGGACGAACACATCCGTATTTTAGATGCAATTGCAGAAGGCGATGGTGAACTTGCCGAGCTGTTGATGCATCGACATATCAATGCTTCTTACAAAATTATTGAGCAAACACTGCTACAAGCACAAGGAGAACATAACAATGGCTAAACAATCCGCAGGTCAGCTATTTCGCGATGCAGTAGCCCAAGAAAAGCCATTACAAGTGGTTGGAACCATCAACGCCAATCATGCACTTTTGGCAAAACGTGCAGGTTATAAAGCGATTTACTTATCAGGTGGTGGTGTAGCCGCTGGTTCTTTAGGCTTACCTGATTTGGGAATTAGTAACCTTGATGATGTGTTGACCGACGTACGCCGTATTACCGATGTATGTGATCTTCCATTATTGGTTGATGCCGACACAGGTTTTGGTGCTTCTGCATTTAACATTGCTCGTACTACAAAAGCACTGATCAAGTTTGGTGCTGCGGCAATGCACATTGAAGACCAAGTGGGCGCAAAACGTTGTGGTCACCGCCCGAACAAAGCCATTGTAACTCAAGAAGAAATGGTTGACCGTATTAAAGCTGCGGTTGATGCACGTGGTGATGACAGCTTCGTGATTATGGCACGTACCGATGCATTGGCAGTAGATGGCTTACAAGCTGCAATTGACCGTGCGGGTGCTTACATTGAAGCGGGTGCAGACATGTTATTCCCTGAAGCAATTACCGAGCTTGATATGTACAAGCAATTTGCTCAGACAACTGGTGCCCCAATTTTGGCAAACATCACCGAGTTCGGTTCTACGCCACTGTTTACCACTGAAGAGTTAGCATCTGCCGATGTAAGCCTTGCGCTTTATCCGCTTTCTGCTTTCCGTGCCATGAACAAAGCAGCCGAAACTGTGTATGAAACCTTGCGTAAAGAAGGTACTCAAAAGAACGTGGTTGATATTATGCAAACGCGTAAAGAGTTATATGAACGCATTAATTACTATGCGTTTGAAGACTACTTAGACAACGCATTTGCTAAAAAGAAGTAATAAATTAAAAAGTTGATTAATTGGAATCTGATACTCGGAGGCGTCATCTGCAACTGTTTGAGACAGGGCTACATTTTTTAAAATTGGTTCTGCGATAGATAGGATATTCGATGGTTGTGGACGAGTTTTGCAGATGACAATGGTTTTGCCTACTTTTCCCGAAATGAGAAACATCGTTTCGTAAGGTAGGTCGAACCTGAGCAAGTCAAAGCGATTAAAGCTTTGTCGAGACGCAAGACGAAGTGGTTAATCCTGAAATAAGAAGTGAAAATGGTACGACTCCGTCGTGCTTAATAAATAAATTCAGATAGATAGGAAAGGACAATCTTATGAGCTCAAATGAAACAACAACAGGCTTCAAACCAAAAAAATCAGTTGCACTTAGTGGACAAGTTGCAGGCAATACAGCACTGTGTACCGTAGGACGTAGCGGTAACGACTTACACTATCGTGGCTATGACATTCTTGATCTTGCAGCAGGTAGCCAGTTTGAAGAAGTTGCTCACTTGCTCGTACATGGCAAACTACCAAACAAAGCTGAACTTAAAGCGTATAAAGCAAAATTAAAAGCACTTCGTGGCTTACCAGCTGCACTTAAAACTGCACTTGAACAACTTCCTCCGTCTGCACACCCAATGGACGTAATGCGTACTGGTGTTTCAGTTCTTGGTTGTTTAACGCCAGAACATGAAGATCACAACGAAGCTGGCGCAAAAGACATTGCTGACAAATTAATGGCAAGCTTAGGTTCAATGCTGCTTTATTGGTATCACTTCAGCAACAACGGTCGTCGTATTGAAGTTGAAACTGATGACGACTCAATTGCAGCGCATTTCTTACATTTGCTTCATGGCGAAAAGCCATCTGAAGAATGGATTCAAGCAATGCATACATCTCTTATTTTGTATGCTGAGCACGAGTTCAACGCATCTACATTCACCTCACGTGTAGTTGCAGGTACAGGCTCTGACATGTACTCGGCAATTACTGGCGGTATTGGCGCGCTTCGCGGACCTAAACATGGTGGTGCGAACGAAGTTGCATTCGTGATTCAACAACGTTACGACAACGCAGACGAAGCAGAGGCTGACATCCGTAAACGTGTTGAAAATAAAGAAGTCGTGATTGGTTTTGGTCACCCTGTCTATACAGTTTCTGACCCACGTAACGAAGTGATCAAGAAAGTGGCGCATGACTTGGCTGAAGCGCAAGAGAACACCAAAATGTACCTTATCGCTGAGCGTTTAGAAGCAGTGATGAAAGAAGTGAAAAACATGTTCCCGAACCTCGACTGGTTCAGTGCAGTAAGCTATCACTTAATGGGCGTTCCAACTGCAATGTTCACACCGTTATTCGTGATTGCACGTACAGCAGGCTGGTCAGCACACGTGATTGAACAACGCCAAGACGGCAAAATCATTCGTCCAAGCGCGAACTACACAGGCCCTGAAAACCTCGAATTTAAACCATTGGCGGAGCGTGGTTAATGAATACAAAATACCGTAAACCGCTGGCAGGTACCCAGCTTGAATATTACGACGTGCGTCAAGCCGTTGAAGATATTCAGCCAGGCGCATACGAAAAACTGCCTTACACCTCAAAAGTACTCGCAGAGCAATTGGTACGTCGTGCCGATGCCGAGAACTTAACTGCTTATTTAACGCAGTTAATTGAACGCCGTCAGGACTTGGACTTTCCTTGGTATCCTGCGCGCGTGGTGTGTCATGACATCTTGGGTCAAACAGCTTTGGTTGACCTTGCAGGCTTACGTGATGCGATTGCTGACAAAGGCGGCGACCCATCTAAAGTTAACCCAGTTGTGCCGACTCAGCTCATTGTCGACCACTCTTTAGCAGTGGAATACGGTGGTGCTGACCCAGACGCTTTTGCAAAAAACCGTGCTGTTGAAGACCGTCGTAACGAAGACCGTTTCCACTTTATTGAGTGGACTAAAACAGCATTTAAAAATGTCGATGTGATCCCTGCGGGGAACGGCATTATGCACCAGATTAATCTAGAGAAAATGTCTCCGGTGATTCAGGCGCGTGATGGCGTGGCATTCCCAGACACTTGCGTTGGTACAGACTCACATACACCACATACAGACGCTTTGGGCGTAATTTCTGTGGGTGTGGGTGGTTTAGAAGCTGAAAACGTGATGTTGGGCCGCGCATCTTGGATGCGTCTGCCAGACATTATTGGTGTTGAGTTTGTAGGTCAGCGTCAGGCAGGCATTACTGCAACAGATATCGTACTTGCTTTAACCGAGTTCTTGCGTAAAGAGCGTGTGGTTGGTGCTTACCTTGAGTTCTTTGGTGAAGGTGCTGACAGCATGTCTGTGGGCGACCGTGCAACCATTTCGAACATGACACCAGAATATGGCGCTACGGCTGCAATGTTCTACATCGACCAAAACACGATTGATTACTTACGCCTCACAGGCCGTGAAGATACTCAAGTGGCATTGGTTGAACAGTACGCAAAAGAAATCGGCCTTTGGGCGACTGATATGACCAAAGCAGAGTACCCACGCGTACTTCGTTTTGACCTATCAAAAGTAACGCGTAACATTGCTGGTCCATCGAACCCACATGCACGTGTTTCAACTGCCGACCTAAAAGAAAAAGGCATTGCGGGTGTTGTTGAAAACCGCTCTGACGGTTTAATGCCAGATGGCGCGATCATTATTGCGGCAATTACTTCATGTACCAATACTTCTAACCCACGTAACACTGTGGCGGCAGGCTTGTTGGCACGTAAAGCAAATGAACTTGGTTTAGTTCGTAAACCTTGGGTGAAATCATCATTTGCACCGGGTTCAAAAGCGGCTGCACTTTACCTTGAAGAAGCGGGCGTTCTAAAAGACTTAGAGCAACTTGGTTTTGGTATTGTGGCTTACGCTTGTACGACCTGTAACGGTATGTCGGGCGCGTTAGATCCAGTCATCCAACAAGAAATTATTGACCGTGACTTGTACGCAACAGCAGTACTGTCTGGTAACCGTAACTTCGATGGCCGTATCCATCCTTATGCAAAACAAGCATTCTTGGCATCTCCACCGCTTGTTGTGGCGTATGCGATTGCAGGTACGATCCGTTTTGACATCGAAAAAGACGCTTTAGGTCATGACAAAGAAGGTAACCCGATTTACCTGAAAGACATTTGGCCATCTGACGCTGAAATTGATGCCTTAGTAAAAGAAGCCGTGAAGCCTGAACAGTTCCGTAAAGTCTACATTCCAATGTTTGACTTGGGTGTAACTGAAGAAGCTGAAAGCCCACTTTACGACTGGCGTCCGCAAAGTACTTACATCCGCCGTCCGCCATATTGGGAGGGGGCATTGGCTGCACCACGTACTTTGGCGAACATGCGTCCGCTTGCAATTTTGGGTGACAACATCACCACCGACCACTTATCGCCTTCAAATGCGATTTTGATGGACTCGGCTGCGGGTGAATATCTTCACAAAATGGGCGTACCAGAAGAAGACTTCAACTCATATGCAACGCACCGTGGTGACCACTTGACTGCACAACGTGCAACATTTGCCAACCCGAAACTCTATAACGAAATGGTGGTTCGCTCAGACGGTACGATTAAGCAAGGTTCAAAAGCGCGTGTAGAGCCAGAAGGCGAAGTGATGCGTATGTGGGAAGCAATTGAAACCTACATGAACCGTAAACAGCCATTAATCATTGTTGCGGGTGCTGACTATGGTCAGGGCTCAAGCCGTGACTGGGCTGCGAAAGGTGTACGCCTTGCAGGTGTTGAAGCGATTGTGGCAGAAGGTTTTGAGCGTATTCACCGTACTAACTTGGTGGGTATGGGCGTGTTACCACTTGAGTTTAAAGTAGGTGTAAACCGCAAGACTTTAAAACTAGATGGTACTGAGCTTTATAGCGTGATTGGTAATATCGCGCCGCGTTCGACTTTAACTTTAGTGATTGAACGTGCTACAGCGGATGGTAAAGAAGAGATTCTTGAAGTGCCAGTGACTTGCCGTTTAGATACAGAAGAAGAAGTTTCTGTATATGAAGCGGGCGGTGTATTACAGCGTTTTGCACAAGACTTTTTAGAAGGCCAAGTGGCTTAATATTGAGTTAAAAATAATTGATACGGTTTTAAAAGCCCCACTTTAGAGTGGGGCTTTTACTTGTTTATATATAGATAATTAATTATAAAAAAGGACTGAATATATTATATTTTTAAAAATTATTTTATTTTTGTCATCAAATTCTCTTTAACTTACATTAAGATACGCGGCGCTTACACTTAAATATAAATCACAATAGATTTCTTGGAAAATATCAATGCGTAACTTATTCATTATTTCAATATGCTCTCTTATATTAACTGCTTGTGGGACGATGCCTTATGTAAGTACTGAGTACCCTCTGCGTGCAGGTTTAATTCAACCTGTGAAGGTCATTGGCAAAGCAGATGTGACCAATGCTCAAACTTCAGATGAACGAGTGATTGTATATTCTTATATGGGCACAAAACTGGACTCTAGCATTAAGGCAATTACAGAAACGATGGTACAACAGACTCAAAAGGAACTATTGAAAAATGGTCAACCTGTTGATGGTAATGGATCGAAATCGATTGCGATTAAAGTAAATTCATTACGTAGTACCTACACCAATCTGCTTTTCTGGCGCAGTAAAATTAAATTCGAAGCAACTTTAGGAAATGGACAAACTATTCCATTTACCGTTCCTCATACAAGTGGTGTGTTAGTACAAGATTTAAATGGATGTATTGCAGAAGGGGTAATGACTTTACTCAATGATGCACGTGTAAGAAGTTATTTAGCAGAAAAATAAGAATATAAAAAAAGCCCGACATCCTGTCGGGCTTTTTCGTATTTGGTTGCTAGATATGACTCCTGTCGTATCTCACGCTCCTNGTGTATGAACCTATTATTGTTGTTTTGTGTTCCGGAACATCCTGTTCCTGTATGAACTCATCATAGGAAAAAAGCGGGAAGTCGCCAATCCGCAAAATCCCTAAAAGCTTGTAGGTTAAAACGTACAAAGTGAGATTGAGGAAGACTTTTTAAAAGACCAAGTGGCTTAATATTTAGTCTACAACTGATTGAAATTTATTCAAAATAGCCCTATCTTGATGACGGGGTTTTTCAATTTTAGGGGGAGATAAAAGTGAGAATATTATTTTGTAACATTGGCTGGATGAGAAAATATAATGGAATGGATGGAGATATTTTAGAAAGAGGAGGGTCATATAATGATAATCAGATTGGTCATGAAGTATGTAATTTCACGAATATGGATGGCTCTGTTTTTGGATATGTGCGTTCTTCGGGAAAGATTAATATAACAAAGTTAGGAGCTAATCAGGATGATCAATATATTGATGGAGTAACAGTTGTCTGGACAGCAAGTTCTAAGAGTGGCGGAACAGTTATTGTTGGGTGGTATAAGAATGCTACTGTATACAAAGAGGAAGTCTACTGTGAATTTTCTTCAAAATTACATAAGCAGAACTGTGTTAAATTCTATCGAATAAAAGCTGATTTTGAAGATGCATATTTGCTACCTATTGATGAAAGAGAGTTTGGAATTCCTCGTGGAGTAAAAGGTGGTATAGGGCAAAGTAATGTTTGGTATGCAAAGGGAGAAGAAGCAAAACCTTTAGTTGAAAAAGTAAAAAAGTACATTGAAAAATACTGTCTATTTAACGCTTTACCTGATATTGATGACTTAGGAGTCCGTGAAGGAAATCTTAAAATCAGGAAGCACTTAGTTCGAGAAAGAAATTTAAGTATCATTAAACAAAAAAAGCAGAAAATATTAGCTGATTTTGGAAAATTAGAATGTGAAGTTTGTCATTTTGATTTTGAAAAGAACTATGGAGAAATTGGTAAAGAATTTTGTGAAGTTCATCATTTGATTCCATTAAGCCAAGCAGAAAGTATAGTTAAAACCAAATTAGAGGATTTGGCTGTAGTTTGTTCAAATTGCCATAGAATGCTACATAAAGGTCAACCATTATTAGAAATTCATGAGCTTAAAATGCTAATAAAGAAAGTGAATTAAATGTAAGTGATAATTAAGAGTCTGAATGTAGGTATTTCTTATAAAAAAAGCCCGACATCCTGTCGGGCTTTTTCGTATTTGGTTGCTAGATATGACTCCTGTCGTATCTCACGCTCCTAGTGCATGAACCTATTATTGTTGTTTTGTGTTCTGGA
>NZ_KB849420.1:3028830-3129834 GCF_000368405.1 Acinetobacter sp. NIPH 817 | reverse complement strand
GTTGCTAGATATGACTCCTGTCGTATCTCACGCTCCTAGTGCATGAACCTATTATTGTTGTTTTGTGTTCTGGAACATCCTGTTCCTGTATGAACCCATCATAGGAAAAAAGCAGGGTGTCGCCAATCCGCTAAATCCCTAAAAGTTTGTAAGATATATCGTACAAATAACATTTTTTGCATTTATGCCATCATCATTCGGCGAAATGGACAATTGACAATCACTCTAACTGGGTTATATTCCTGTTTAATATCTATACGATTATAGGAATGCAATCATGGTAACAGCTGGCGAAAAACCCGGAACAGGCTTCTATTTCTGCGCTCAATGTGGCCAGAGAGTGTTTTTAGAAATTAATACAGATCGTTTACCACCATGCACTAAATGCTATTGCACTGAGTTTAAACGTTAAGAATAAAATAATATTTGCGTTCGCATTTAACAAAAAGCCCTGTCACCCGATGGGGCTTTTTGTTAGTTTAAAATAAGACTTACATAACAAGACCCGCGATGGGCATGAAAAAGGAAACCGTTATGGAAACTATATTAGGTTTATGTATTGGCGTGGGCCTGAGCGCTGCCTGCGGTTTTCGCGTGTTTGTGCCACTATTGGTCATGAGCATTGCAACAATGATGGGATGGTTTGAGCCATCGAAAGGTTTTGAGTGGTTAGCCATGCCATCGGTTTGCTTGGCTTTAGCTGTGGCAACAGTCTGTGAAGTTGCCGCTTATTATATTCCGTGGGTCGATAATGCTTTAGACACGGTCGCGACTCCTGCGGCCATGATTGCGGGTACGTTAACGACCATGGCAGTCAGTAGTGGTGAAATGTCACAGTTCGCCGGTTGGGCAGCAGCGATTATTGTGGGCGGTGGTACGGCAGGTGTGGTGCAAATGAGTACGGTTGCTGCACGTGGTGTTTCAACTGCAACCACAGGCGGCTTAGGGAATTTTGTTGTTGCTACAGGGGAGTGGATTGGAGCAATCTTACTTTCGGTTTCGGCTTTGTTAGTCCCTGCGCTTGTTGCAATAGTGGTGCTGATTGCTGTTATTTGGGCAGTCCGTTGGATACAGAAGAAGAAGCAAGAACAGGCGCATAGCCCGCTATAGGTGAGTGTAAATATCACTTTTAAAAGATCATAAAAAAAGCCCGACATCCTGTCGAGCTTTTTCGTATTTGGGTACTAGATATGACTCCTGTCGTATCTCACGCTCCTAGTGCATGAACCTATTATTGTTGTTTTATGTTCTGGAACATCCTGTTCCTGTATGAGTTCATATTAGGGAAAAAGTAGGGTGTCGCCAATCCGCAAAATCCCTAAAAGTTTGTAGGTTAAAACGTACATTCAGAAATGATTTAACTTTTCAAAGTGAATATGAATAATAGCCACCTTGTTACTTTAAGAAAAAAATCAAATGCGTATTAGAAAATCTTCAAGACTATTAGTTCTTAATGAAAATCATCAAATTTTGTTATTTCAGTTTACCCATACAAATGATGCTTTGGCTGGACAATCATATTGGGCAACCGTAGGTGGAGGGCTTGAAGAAGGGGAAACCTTCGAGCAAGCAGCTTGCCGAGAGCTTTATGAAGAGTTAGGCGTAGTACGACAAAATGTAGACACGCATGTTGCAACACGCAATTTTGAAATGATGTTGCCGAGTGCGGAAGTTGTGATTTCTGAAGAAAGACTCTTTATTGTTTTTATTAAAAATGAAGAAATGAATACAGCAAACTGGTCAGAACATGAAAAGCTTGTGATTAGTAAAAGCCGTTGGTGGACGTTTGATGAACTGAGCCAAACTGATGAGATTGTTTATCCAAACAACATTCCTAATATTCTTGCAGATAGTCTGCCTGAAATTTTCAGACTCTAAATTTTGTCTCAATAGCCAGATATAAAAAAAGCCCGACATCCTGTCGAGCTTTTTCGTATTTGGTTGCTAGATATGACTCCTGTCGTATCTCACGCTCCTAGTGCATGAACCTATTATTGTTGTTTTGTGTTCCGGAACATCCTGTTCCTGTATGAACTCATCATAGGAAAAAAGAAGGGTGTCGCCAATCCGCAAAATCCCTAAAAGTTTGTAGGTTAAAGCGTACAAAGAAGTTAATTGCTTTATGTGGATTTGGATTTACATCAACAATAACGTATTAGAACTCTAACTAAGCTCTATAATATGTAATTAAATTTAAAGAAGAAAATGATCATGACCTTAATAGAAAAAGTGGTTCCTGTGGTATTCAGGAAAATTAATAATAACTTGGAGATTTTAGTATTTAGACATCCGTTAGCAGGAATTCAAATCGTTAAAGGCACCGTGGAGCATCAAGAACAGTTAGAACACGCCGCTTTGCGTGAGCTTTATGAAGAATCTGGAATAAAGAGTGCTCAAATTCATTCATACCTAGGTAAACATATTCCTTCAGAGGCTGGGCCTGATTGGCATGTTTTTGTGTGTAGTACACATGAGACTTTAAAAGATAAATGGTCACATTTTTGTGAAGATGATAATGGATTAACTTTCGATTTTTTCTGGCATCCTTTCTTAAGTTCTACAACAGAAGAATGGCATCCTCTTTTCAAAGAATTATTTGAATTTATTAAATCTAAATACCAGCTCAACTAATCAAACAACTTTAGGCCTCTGTGCCACAACAGACTTTAATCTTTTGCGCTGATTTAAAGTAATAAAACATTGCAACACAGAGATAGAGGAGCTAAGCCAAATGCTTAACCGATACTACTTTTGTCACACCGCTGCATGATGCTAAAGAAAGTAGGGGCAAAGTTCTGTGGGAGAACAGGACTTTGCAAACTGAAAAACCATAGCTACCTAGAACGAAACTTAAAGCCAAAATAGGTTTATAAATTGTCATATTATTCTCATAATGATTTATATCTATGAGTAGAATAAAAATATAATTAGTTTTAAGGATTTAAATAATTTTTAGGTAATAATTAATCCTCCCATATATATAGGAAAATAAAATAACTAAATTTTTAAAATAAAAATAATTTATAAATTTAAAAACTAGGCAATAAAAAACCTAAATTTTAAATAAATAAAATGATTAAATTAGAGAGGGAATAAGTTTGAAAAGTGTCATGGTCAACTCCTTATAATTTATGGAGTCCTACCACCAGATTACCGCGAATTAATTTATGGTGGTAGAACGAAAGGGGGTTGACAGACTGGGATCCATGGAACCAGCACGCACGGGGCGTCCCCCATCCGTCCTACCGCAAAGAAAAGGGGACGCAAGGGTCTAACGACTTATAGATTGTACTATAACCCGCCGTGGATCAACGGTCTGTCAAAACCGACTGGCAATGTAGGCCAGCAACGAGATAATAATTGGTGATTTTAATTACGTCAATTTAATATTTAAAATATTTTTAATTTAATAATAAATCTAAATGTATTTTTAAAATAATGGAGTTAATGTTTAAATTTAATTAGAAAAAATAAATAATAAAATAAAATTTCATAGATGTGGAAAATCATAATTAATTTAGTTTATATTGGATGCAGAAAGATATAAAAGTAATAAAATTATGAAAAAGCTTTTGGTTTTAGTCATGGCTGTCTTAAGTTCACAAGTTGGTTGTGCCCAAAAAACTGAGAATAAAACAGAAATGAGTATTCGAAATTCAAACTCTATTGTTATTCAACAATTAGAAAAGTTTAAAACTCAAGATCATTTTGCTGGAGATGGGCAGCTATATACAGGTGTTCAAAATCCTGCATTACGTATGAGTTTGAATCAAAAAGTAGCGGATGCTGCACAAGCTTTTATTACTCTCTATCAGCAAAAGAATGAGCCAACTAAGGCAGAACTTTTACATGTTCTTGCTCATGGAATCAGCCAAATCGATCCTGATAAGCTTGATACAGAAGATCGAGAACAAGTGGCAACGACATTTGAAAGTTTTCTCGATATTGTAGGCCTAGAAAGTTCGGAAGGTATTTTAAATAAATGGGTGTATGGTGAAGAAATTAGTGAGTTATTAGAGCTAGATAAATATTAAGTTTTAATACTTTATTCTAAACTTTTAAGTATTTCTTTCGCATCTACATCGCCTGTATTGGCCGCTTGCTGAAACCATTTCTTTGCCAATTGGAGGTTTTTCGGCGTGCCTTCGCCATTTAAATACATTTGGGCCAAGTTGTACTGGGCATCGCTTTCGTCATGCTCGGCCGCTTTGGTGTACCACTTCAGCGCCTGCTCATCACTTTGGGTGACGCCGTGACCTTTTTTATATAGCTGAGCTAAATTGTATTCTGCAGGTGGATAGCCTTGCTCGGCAGCACGACTAAACCACTCAAACGCCTGCACATAATTTTGTGCAGTTCCTTCGCCTCTGTCATATAACACCCCTAAGTTGTATTGCGCTTTAGCATGACCTTTGGCCGCAGCCTTACTAAAATAATCAAAAGCGCGCTTGGCATCTTTTTCAACACCCGTGCCTGTGTAATACATCATTCCTAAACTATATTTTGCCCCCACGCTTCCATTTTGGTCAGCCGCAGTTAGCCATTTAAACGCTTGTTCATAATTTTTAACAACGCCTTGTTCGCCGCTTAAAAGCATCATGCCCAGATGATATTGAGCAACAGCTTGCCTTTGTTCTGCACGATATTGAATATCGGCCACACTCGGTTCAGCAAATGCTGGGGAATGAAGCGAGAAAATCACCATAAATATATAGAAAGCAGAGTTTTTTATTTTCATGACTTATCCTAAATTCTATTAATTTGTGTATTTGTTTTCTTTAATATCCATTTGAATATAAAAGAAAAATATTAAATATCTTTGGGTGATTTATAGCACTTTAAAATGAGTAAATTTTATGGTTTAAATACCCATTTAATAACAAATTAACGTAAAACCGCATATTGAGACTAGTTACATTTTGAAAATGAGTATAGATAGACAGGTTAGTCTTTTTTTAATTAAAATGCGGCCTAAATATAAGTTTGATTGATAATAAAAATGCAGATGAGTGTGTCGAGTATATTGGAGCGTTTAGGCCTTGTTTCACAAAATCGCGCTGTTCATATCCAATTCTCAAATCAGTCTTTAAATCAGCAAGTCTTCTTACAACGCATTGAAGGCGAGCATACGCTCAACCAAGGTAGCGTTGCTGAGTTACTGTGTCTGTCGACAAACGCGCATATTGCATTAAAACAATTTATTGGCTGTCAGGTTGCTGTTGATCAGGTGACGGACACAGGTCAGTTCTTTAGAACAACAGGCATTATTACCGAAGCAAGCCAAGGGCAAAGCGATGGCTCACTTACCATTTATAATCTCACCTTAAAAGACCCAACTGCACTCTGGCATAAACGTCGCAACAGCCGCGTGTTTATGAACAAAAGCGTGCGCGATATTAGCGAAATTTTATTTAAAGAATGGCAGGGCAAAAGCCCGCTGTTTGCCTCAAGTTTAACGCTCGACACAGCAGGCTTAACGAAAGACTACGATGTGCGTCCATTTGTGATGCAATCAAACGAAAGCGATTATGACTTTTTAACCCGTCTGTGGCGTAGCGAGGGCATTAACTGGCTAGTCGACGAATCGCAACTTTTTGTAGCTGACCCCAATGCTTCCATTCAGCCACAAGTACTCCGCTTAATTGATGATAACCAAAATTATCAAGCCCTTGAGCGCCGTAGCCTACGTTACCAACGCAGCAGCGCCACAGAACAGTTCGACACCATTACCCAAGTCAAGGCAGAGCGCCGCTTACAACCAACTTCTGTTCATGTGCAACGCTGGCAAGCCGATGCCTTGCAACAAGAAGAAGGCAGTGGCAGCGTACAAGGCACGCAGAAACACAGCGAACATTATGACAATGCCAGTCTAAACCTTGAAGATGCATGGCATGTCAGCCCAGCGTGGATGCAGGACTTAAAAGGTGAAGACCAAGCCACAGCTTCAGGCAATAGCCAGATTGAACAGCTTAACCAGCACATTAATGCTTACCATCACTTGAGTTCTAAACAATTTACCGTTGCTGGTAACGTCCGTGATGCACAGGTGGGTTACTGGTTTGAACTCAATGACCACCCTGAACTCGACCAACATGACAGTGCTGATAAAGAGTTCTTAATCTTAAGCAAACACTACTATAACCAGAATAATTTACCGAAAGAATTACAACAGCAACTTGAGCGCCTATTACCAAAAGACAAGCTCAAAGCTACCCAACTCGACACACAAAACCCAGAGCAGCGCCACTTTGCTGAGCTCAATGTGGTTCGACGTAATGTTAAAGCTGTGCCTGAATATAGCCCGCTAGAACACCGACCAGCCGCTTACCCGCAGCGCGCTAGAGTAGTTGGGTTAGAGGGCGAAAGCATTCATGTTGACCAGTGGGGACGCATTAAAGTCCGTTTCCTATTTACCCGAACTGATGACCATAGTCATGACGGTGGAGCAGGAAGTAACGACAATGACACCGACTCGGCTTGGGTTGATGTGCTGACCCCGTGGGCGGGCGCAGGTTATGGCGCACGCTTCTTGCCACGTGTCGGTGAGATCGTGGTGATCGACTTTTTTGATGGCAACATTGACCGCCCGTTTGTGGTGGGCCGTATTCACGAAGCCGAACGTCACCCGACCCAGTTCGACCAGAAAGGCCAGTTACCTGACACTAAAAAACTTAGCGGCATCCGCTCCGAAGAAGTCGACGGTAAAGGCTTTAATCAGCTACGTTTTGATGACACCACAGGCCAAATCAGTGCCCAGCTACAAAGCAGCCATGCAGCAAGCCAGCTCAACTTGGGTAACTTAAGCCATCCAAAAGACAAGGCGGAAAGTGATGGCCGAGGTGAAGGTTTCGAACTTAGAACAGACCAGTGGGGTGCAGTTCGAGCAGGCAGTGGCTTACTCGTTAGTACCCATAAACAGGACCAAGCTCAAGGTGTACACCTTGATGCAAATGAGGCCAAGCAACAAATAGAAGGTGGTCTTAGCAATGCCAAAGCGCTCAGTGAAGTTGCTAAAAATCAGCAAACTGACCCTTTAGAAAATTTAGAAAACCTAAAGTCGTTTATTGAAAAACTTGAGCAGCAAGACAACGCAAAAGCCAAAACGTTTAAAGAGGCGATCATGCTACTGGCAAGCCCAAATAGTATTGCGGTCGCGAGTAATGAAGACATTCACTTAAGTGCAGATGGGCAGCTCAACCAAACTGCTGGAGACAGCATTAATCTGTCTACCCAAAAGAATTTAATCGCGCATGCCCAAAATAAAATTAGCCTTTTTGCGGCTCAAGAAGGGGCAAGACTATATGCAGGCAAAGGCAAAGTTGAGATACAAGCACAAGGTGATGGAGCAGATTTAATTGCCCGTAAAGCTGTTCAGATTATTTCAGCAGAAGACAAAATTGAGGCGACAGCAGCCAAAGAAATTGTGCTCACCGCAGGCGGCTCTCAAGTCAAAATTACTGGTTCGGGCATTTTTATGACCACAGGCGGTAAGTTTGAGGTGAAGGCTGGGCAGCATGTGTTTATGGGGGGCGGGAGTGTGAATAGTTCATTACCGTATCTACCCGAACAAGGAAAGCAAAAATATGGTTTATGGTTCGATGTAATGGATAAACAAGGAAATAAACTAAAACCTGGCACGGAATATATTATTTTTGATGAACATGATAAAGAAATTGAGCGCGGTAAGTTAGATAGAACAGGCTTGGTTAAGTTGGAAACAGAAGAGCCGAATAAGCAATATAAAATACATGTGGTGAATTGAAATGGGTAATGTAATAGATGCCAATAAAGATATAAAAAAACAAGCGACTGAATTGTTAAAAAAAGCACATGGAAAAGTAAGTAATGTGCCGCCAGTAATTCCAGTTAAGTTAACAACTTATACTCATAGTTTAACAATCTTCATTGGAGGGGCTGCTGATAAGTATGTATTTACACCCGGAGATGTTCCAGTAGGATGGGGTGATTTTAGGCCTATTGGTCCAACATATTTTGTAGGGAATTATGTTAATAATTATTTTGCAATTATAAAAGGCAATAGTAAAAATGCATTTGTTAAATATTATGGGTATGAAGAGGCATATGTATCTGATACAAGAGAATTAACAGTAAATACAAATAAGGATAAAAAATTAAATGCTTTCAATGATATAAAAACATTTTTAAAAACCTATCCTCAAACACAAGTAAATATTGTTGGTCATAGTTTAGGTGGTTGGAATGCAGCTGGATTAGCTGAAATATTGCATAAGAATAATATTTGTAAGGTTAACGTGCTGATAACTATCGATCCAGTGGGAGAAATATTATCTAAAATTGGTTTGGGGTCTAGAACTAGTATCTATTATAGTAGACCAAAGCCAGTATTTAATCTTTGGATTAGTATAAGTTGTGACCCTAAAAGTTATGAGTGGAACAATGATTTGATTGCAGATTTAGGTGGGCAATGGAGTAGTTATCCCTCTAGTAATAGTTCCTATTACTATGTAACAAGGTATAGCCATGCAGATTTCAGATTGATGATGCAAGAGAAAATTGTTAATAATTTAAGTGTGCAGGATATTTTGTCAAAAGAGTTGAGTAGAATAAAATGAAATATTTTTTATTAACATTGCTTTCTATAACATTGTCAGCATGTAATCCTTTTATAAATAATGAGAAAGCATCTAACAATAATGCAGATATTAAGAGTTTAACTTACTCACGTCTGGATGGTATGAGTGGTGATATTTTTAAATTTAATTTAGAAACAAATGATGATTTAAATAAGATTTATCAAGAGAATAATTATAAATATTCACATTTTAAGTGCGATAAAATTAAAAATTACTTTGTGACAGGAGCTATCTCAGTCGAGGGAGAGAAGTTAAAAAATGGAAAATATACTTCATCTGGGTACTTCAAAGTTTGCGAAGATGAATCAATGAATGTATGTATCGATAAGAATCAATTGGAAAAATTATTAACTAACAATATGTCTTGTAGAGTAGTTTTTGGGGGCTTACTACAAAGTAGTAAAGTTGTAGCAGATAATATTTTAATATCAAAAGAATCTATAAGAAAATCCAGTTTCCAATAGAGTTTTAAATGAAAAAATTTCTTTACCTATTAGGTCTAATTTTTTTAAGTGGATGTAGTGAAAAAGTTTCAAACTTCACAATAGATCATATTATGAAAAGTAATGAAAAATTAAACTTTGCTATGAAAATTGAAGATAAGGGAGTTTTAAATAAAATAAAAGAATCATCATCAAAAAAGTTTATTTGTGAAAATATGATTGATCATCAGCAAACATTAGATGCGGATATCAATAGATTTGAGAGTAACCAAATTGAGGTATCTGTGAAGTTCTGCGCAAATAATGATAATAGAAGCTGTGAACCTATAGATATCAGTTCAGTTAAAAAAATTAATTTAGAATGCCAAGCCATTTTCTCTGCAATGATTGGTAATGTCTCTAAATCAGAAAAATTTCCAATTATATGGGAAGAAAAATAATTAAATAATTTTGCGGTATATAAGCATAAATTTAAAAATGAGAAGAAGCATAATTGATTACACTTCTTCTCTCATCAGAAATAGTTTAAACAGCTTGAATGGCTTCTCCACAAAGAGAACCCGTTTCTTGTTTATGTTGGTGTAGGTACTAGAACTGCTCAGCAACTGTTTCCGGATGTACTGTGTAAGTCTTATCTTTGGCTTCAGGAGTTCCATCTACAAAACCATTTACAATGACTTGGCTCACGTAAACATTTGAGTCAGCAAGACTATGAGCAAGTAAGTTGGTGGTTTTATATTGAGCGGCAGCGGTAGTTGCTAAGGATGAATATTCTTTAGCAACCAAGTCGATGCCCAGTGCATCGAAAGCAAAAATTCCGTTTGGCGATAAAATACTGCCATGATTCTTTTCTAAATCATCAGAGCAAATATTGCAAGCCGAATTAAAAAAGGTTCAAATAAAATGAAGTTTTTATTATGTGTATGGATATTTTTATTATTTGGTTGTACTTCTAAAAACATAGGTTCTCAATCTACCGATATTAATTTTGGAAAATTTAAATATTTCCAATCTATGTATAGTGGAGAAAAAAATACCAAGGTTTTGTTACAAGCTCTTCTTCTTTAAAAGAAATTTCTGAAAAAAATGCATTTCCGATTTCTAAGCTAAATTGTTTGGAAAATCAGTTTATGGTAAGAGGTGGAGTAGACTTAGATTCAGAAGAAATTAATAATCAATTATATAAATATATAGCACATGTCGAAATATGTAAAAATGATGATTGTTCAGTCGATATTAAAAAAGCAAAAATTGATACTGAATGCAGAATTGAATTAAGGAAAAATTACTCAAATGATGCTTATCAATCAAATAAAGCAAAGTTGACGAATGCTAATTTTGAATAAAATCAAGTTGTTGGTGCTAAAGTTAATCTGTAATTTATTAAGTTGAGAACTAGAAATGTAATAAACCCGCTAAAGCGGGTTTTATTTATTTACATATTCGGGTAGTTTGGACCACCGCTGCCTTCAGGTGTTACCCATGTTATGTTTTGAGATGGGTCTTTAATATCACAGGTCTTACAGTGAACACAGTTCACTGCGTTAATAGTAAAAAGAGAGTCTTTCTAATGAAATTTAATAAATTGGCTGTAATATTTTTAACTTTGAGTCTTTGTGGCTGTAGTAAGGATTATAATATTGAACCAAATAAGCTTCCGATAGCACATATTGGCAAAGAATATAATCAGATATTAAAAATTACTGGTGGAAGAGTGATACCACAGTCTTTTGAAGTAAAAGATAATTTTCCAAGTGATATGAATATCTCTATTGAGCCAATAGACCAATATGAAGCGGATGCTTATAACAATTTAAAAATTTCTGGAGTTCCAAAATATAAGGGAACTTTTAAGATTTATATATATGCTGGTTTTTATGCTAGTGGTGATGGGAATTTGGATAAGACCTATGAACTTATAGTTAAAGAATAAAAGATATTTTTAATAAGAACTAGATATGAAAAAGAATTTATTAATTACCATACTCATTTTACTTTTCATCGTTCAGTCGTTATTAAATTATTACTTCTGGAATCGTACAAAAACACCCGAAATTCATGTTCTAGAGAAACCTTTACGAATAGCATCAAATTTTGATAACTATTCACCATATACAATCCTCCCTGCAGGAACTGTTCTATATGATGACAGTGACTCGTTAAATAGAAGAGTTATGGTTTACTTTAATTTGCAAGGTATGGATTTTAATTTCGAAGAACAAGATCCTGATATTTTAAAGCAACCTAGTGAAGTCAGTGCTATAAGGTCGAAGGACTTGCCTGATTTACTAAAAGAAATTCCTTTAACTAAGAAAGATATTTATTTAATCATTAAACATGATGAAAGTATAAATGACTCCGTACGCTCTATTTTATTTAAAAAAATACAAAATTGATCTTTCAGAGTATGAAAATAATTAAAAAATTATAAATTTTAAAAAAAGTAGAAGGAGCGTAATAAATTATGCTCCTTCTCTCATAAGACATTATTTAAGCAGCTTGAATGGCTTCACCACAAAGAGAGACAGTTTCTTGTTTATGCTGGTGTAAGTACCAGAACTGCTCCGCAACGGTTTCTGGATGTACTGTGTAGGTCTTATCTTTCGCTTCAGGAGTTCCATCTACAAAACCATTTACAATCACTTGGCTCACGTAAACATTTGAGTCAGCGAGACTATGAGCAAGCAAGTTGGTGGCTTTGTATTGAGCGGCAGCCGTAGTCGCTAATGATGAATATTCTTTGGCAACTAAATCGATGCCTACGGCATCGAAAGCAAAAATTCCGTTTGTCGATAAAATGCTACCGTGGTTCTTTTCTAAATCGCCTAAGCAAGCTTGTACCGTCGCAATATAGCTTGAAACACGAATATGAAAGCTTTTGGTAAGTTCTAGTGGAGGAGTTTTTAAGATATTACCTTCAATATCATGGAAAGCATTCCAATGAATATTTTTAATCTCTCCTAATTGATCTTTAATACGTTTAACTAGGTTTGGTATATCTTCCAGAACTGCTAAATCACATGTAAAAGTGTAAGCTTCAATACCTTGTGTTTTAAGTTCTAAAATGGCTTTTTCGAGTTTTTCAGTATTACGTGCCACTAAACCGATTTTATAGCCTTCTTTACCAAACTTATGTGCTACGGCTTTGGAAATACCTGTTCCATAACCAAAAATTATAATATTGTTGTTCATTATAAAGTTCCAAAAAACCAATTATTTGGTTAGAAATAGTTTATAATATGTTTTTATAATGTATTCAAGCGAAAAAGTGATATCTGAAAATAATATAGAAAGAACAAAATAAAAAACCTTAAAAGCAGCAATGAATAAGTTTGCTTTGAATGACCTAGATGGGGCAACCATTAATAAAATTTCAACTTTATTAAAAGTGTAGAGCAATGTTTGCTAATGAAATAATTTTTTAGTTTGACTTCTCTTTCGTCCTATCATAAATTAATTGGAATGATCGTTCCTGTTAGCATCTATTTATGCGTACAAAAGAATTTGAAACTGATGAAATTGCTGATGCAGCCATGCATGTTTTTTGGCGTCGTGGATATGCTGCTACTTCGGTTCAAGATTTAGTAGATGGCACTGGCTTATCGAGAAGCAGTCTTTATAGTACGTTTCAGAGTAAACAGGGACTCTATCAACAAGCATTACGTCGCTATGAACTTTTAACTACGCTTAATAATGTAAAGTTATTGTCTGGTTCAGGCCCAGCTAAAGCACTCATTCGACAGTTACTTCTTAATATTGTTGAAGATGAGCTGAGTGATCCGGAGCACAAAGGTTGCTTGGTCGCAAATGCATGTTTAGAGCTAGCAGGCCATGACGAAGAGGTCGCCGAATTTGTTGTAAGTAATCTGCAAAAAATACAGCATGCTTTAGAGAATTTATTAATTAAAGCTCAACAATCTGATGAAATTGCTTCTACCCAAAACCCTCGTGCATTAGCGAGTTTCTTTGTAAATACTATCCAAGGTTTACGTGTTTTGGGGAAAGGTAGCCCTCTTCAAGAACGCAGACAATCTTTAATGGACGTCGTTGAGGTTGCTTTAAGCATTTTATAAAACTCGTTTAAACCTTAACTATTGTTGAGCTGAATAGTTAAGGTTTTTATTTAATTTTAATTGGAATGATCGTTCCTAAATGATGGTTTTTAGTTCCTATGGAGAATAAATGCCTTCCCATCCTAACTTTATAAAACGAGCTATAGCTATGCAGAGCAAGGTAAGAACTTTGAAAAAGAATTTGAGAGTAAACCTTTATGAATATTAAGTGTGATGAAACATCTCATCAGTTAACTGATGAATTCTCTTCTCAATTACCGATTTGGAAACTGTTGGCTTTTACCGTTGCCGGCTTTCTGACCATCATGACAGAAACCATGCCAGCAGGGCTGTTGTCACAAATCAGTCAGGGATTAAACATTTCAGAGGCCTACGCAGGTCAGCTTATTACAGTTTACGCATTAGGTTCGGTATTGGCTGCAATACCTATTATTAGCTTTACTCGTAGTTGGAATCGAAGACCATTGTTACTCAGTGCGATTGCTGGATTGCTTTTATTCAATGTGATTACTGCGTTATCAAATCATTATATTTTGACTTTGGCAGCTCGTTTTATTGCAGGCATGGCAGCGGGTGTTATATGGGGACTTCTAGCTGGATATGTAAGACGTATGGTGTCAGCATCGTATCAAGGACGAGCTTTAGCAATTGCCGGAGTCGGGCAGCCTATTGCTTTGGCGATTGGTGTTCCGTTAGGTGCATGGTTGGGAACGTTGTTTGAATGGCGCGGTGTATTTTGGATCATGTCTTTACTGGCATTGATTTTATTTGTTTGGATTCGTTTTAGTATTCCTGATTTTGCGGGACAGTCAGCACAAAAAAGATTGCCCATTTTAAGAGTTCTTTTAATACCGGGCATTAGAGCTGTTTTAGCAGTTGTCTTCCTTTGGATATTGTCTCATAGCATTCTTTATACCTATATTTCACCTTTCTTGGCCTCGACAGGACATGCATATAAAGTTGAGACCATTCTTTTTTTATTTGGTATTTCTTCGATTATAGGCATCGTCATTACGGGAATGTTTATCGATCGCTCATTAAGAAAAAATAACGCTTTTAAGTTTATTTATCTTTGCAATCGCAACAGCACTATTAGGTGTTTATAGTTCTTCAAGTTTTGTCGTACTAGTGGGTGTAGTGTTATGGGGAGTCACTTTTGGTGGGGCTCCAACATTATTACAAACAGCTTTAGCAAATACTGCGGGCAATGAGGCAGATGTCGCTCAGTCCATGTTGGTCACTATATTTAACCTTGCGATCGCATTCGGTGGAATGATTGGCGGTGGGCTACTTGAAAGTTTTGGAGCAGCTTCTTTTCCATGGTTTATGCTAGCTTTTGCCCTGATCGCGTTATCTACTGTTTACCATGCCCGTAAGCATGGTTTTATTTATTCATAAAAAGTTTTGCCCTTCATGAATGAAGAAGTGAAGGGCAAAACTTTTTATAGTCTGATGCACTGTGGCTAAAAATGGTCAATGTCTTGGTAAAATAAACCGTAAAATACAAATAAAGTGGAATTTAAATTTAACTAATTATATTGAAATGGAAATATATTCTTTTAAATTTGCTTAATTGCGTAAAAATTCCCAAAAATATTTAAAATTAGCTGTTCTTAGAAAAACAATCCCGCAGGGTGCTGGCTAAACTATATCTCAAGGGTGTGATAGGGATCGAAAAGAGTAGCATGCACCAAAACGTATAACGTTAGTGTGTACTCACCCAAAAGGTCTCGATTCGGCTTAGGACGCTATAGATCAAAAGTTTATAGGCATAAGGTTCTAACTTACAAAGTTATAATTGTTGAAGTAAACCATACATGGTTTCCCTTGACACCCTAAAAAATTCTCTATAATAAAAACAACACTTTACAAGAATATAATTCATGAATAAGCCTTATCTTTCTACCTTGCCGCATGACAGCCAAATCTCATCTCAATTGAAAAATGCTTACTTCCACGACTCGTGGAGTATTGTGCTTGGTCAGCCTGACCTGAATGTATTTGGGCAGCTCATTAAATTGTTCCATCACACGCCTCAGTGGATAGAGTGGAGCATGAATGTGCGTAATAAAATTACTTCCAAGATTGGGCTTAAAGATTTAGGAAGTTTTAAGCAGATTGATTTGAATAAAAAAGAAAATGAATATGTTGCAGGTGACAGAATTGGAATTTTTACTTTGCTACAACGTACCGAAAATGAGTTAGTCATTGGAGATGATGATAAGCATTTAAATGTGACTTTATCTATTTATAAAAATGAAGATACTCAAGTGCTTACAGTGACCATAGTGGTACATATTAAAAATCTACTTGGGCGATTGTACATGGTACCTGTAACTCCTGCCCATCGAAAAATAGTGCCAGCGACTTTACAGATATTAGGTTAGAGTACTATTTTTATTTACGATGCGGTCAGCAAAAATCATTTATATACTAATCTTATTATCATAATAACGAGCTCAATAATATGGAAAATAAAAACCATTGTCGCCAATGCGCCGTTTGTGGAAAAAGTTTTCCCTTAAAAGATCTTGTGTCTGGTGAAGTCATTCGGAATGTAATCAGTGATGAAATTTTAAAAGATCACCCAGACTGGACTTACTCAAGCTTTATTTGTCGAGCCGATCTGGCAGATTATCGAATTAAATATGTTCAGTCGCTATTACGCTCGGAGAAAGGCGAATTATCTAATTTAGAAAATGAAGTGATTGGCAGCATGCAGCGGCATGAGCTGATTAGCCGAAATACAGAAACAGATTTTGATCAAAAATGGACGCTTGGAGAAAAACTGGCAGATAAAATAGCTACTTTTGGGGGAAGTTGGGCATTTTTAATTTGTTTCGGGCTATTTCTGGTCGCGTGGATTATTTTAAATACGGTTGTGATGGTTGTACGTCCAGTTGATCCATATCCATTTATTTTACTGAATCTGGTTTTGTCATGTTTAGCTGCAATTCAGGCACCTATTATTATGATGAGCCAAAATCGCCAAGAAGCCAAAGACCGCTTACGTTCTCAACATGATTATCAAATTAATTTAAAAGCTGAGCTTGAAATTCGCCATTTGCATGAAAAAATGGACCATCTTTTGTCGCATCAGTGGGAAAGGCTTGCACACATTCAAGAAATTCAGCTCGATCTTTTGGCTGAAATGAATAAAAAACGATAAAGATTTTCTGAGTTTCACGTGGAACATGATTAGAGCGTTATAGATTATTTTGCGGTAGGTCTGAAATTTCTTTATGATCTGCCGCCATGCTCCATTGCTGTTTCTACGACCATGCCTTTAAACGACAACTTTGTTTACGCTCCACCACAAGATCCACTTTCAATTCTATTTGAAGATGACGATTTAATAGTGGTTGATAAACCTGCGGGCTTGTTGTCGGTCATGGGTCGTTTACCTGAACATCATGACAGCGCTTATTTACGGGTGCTGGAAAAGTTTCCTTTGGCTAAGGTCACCCATCGTTTAGATATGGCGACATCGGGCTTACTTATGTTCGCCAAGCATCGTGATGCAGAAGTTGCGGTAAGTAAAATGTTTCAGGCCAGAACAGTCAAAAAACATTATATTGCTTTGGTGCAAGGCCAAGTCGCAGAAGAGGGTAGTGTAGAAGTTCCACTCATTACCGACTGGGAAAATCGCCCAAGACAAATTGTACATTTTGAACTAGGCAAACATGCCAAAACCTTATTTCAACCTTTGGTTTATGAAGAAAAAACAGATCAAAGTCGAGTGTTACTTGAACCAGTCACAGGACGTTCGCATCAGCTACGTGTGCACATGATGCATATTGGTCATCCGATTATGGGTGACAAGTTGTATCACCCTGAACCGAAACGTTTTCATTTAAACCGAATGGCTTTACATGCTGCATATTTGGCTTTTCAGCATCCATTGAAAGGCAAAGATGTAGTCATTGAATCGGAAGTGCCTTTTTAAAATTTATATACAATTAAAAATTCATTTTGGTGCAATTGGGAACGGAATATATACCCAAATTGCAATAAAAGTCGGGTATTCTTGATGTCGAATAATATTAATACTGCGACAACAACAAGGATCACTTTATGACTCGTGACTACGAACAATTTCCAGATGACGATAACGGCAATGTACTTTGGCAAATGGCTGAAGATGGGGATGATTTAACCGAGCTGCATGAAATTGAATTTTCAATTGCTTTTCAAGATCAAAAAAATGCAGAGCAATGTGCGCTGTATTTACTTTATCAAGAACAAAAAGTTTCACTTTTCCAAGATGACTCTGTTGAACCAAACGAGTGGGTGATTACCATCTTTGTCAATATGGAACCTGAGTATTCAGATATTGTTGATTTGGAACAATGGTTTGCCAGCATCGCTGAAAAATTTCAAGGCGAATATGATGGATGGGGCTGTATGGCCTATGTCTTCGAGGAAGGCGACGACGAAGATGACCTGTTGCAGTAAGGTTTAAAATAAAGAGTAGGAGATAATCATGAACCTATCTCAAAAACAAATTGCAGTACGGTTTTTAGAGCTTGCCGCAGCTGGCGAAGTTGATGAAGCATATAGCAATTACACCACGCCTAACTTCAAGCATCACAACCCTTATTATGCGGGTGATACGACTTCTTTGAGGGAAGGGATGCGTGAAAGCGCAGCTGAAACGCCAAACAAAGTCTTTGACGTTCAACATGTCATTGAAGAGGGCGATTTGGTTGCTGTGCATTCTAAACTTGAAATGCAAATGAACGGATTAACTACCTTGGCAGTGGTCCATATTTGTCGTTTTGAAAATGGAAAAATTGCTGAGTTTTGGGATATCGGTCAAGTACAGCCCGACCCACTCGTCAATGAAAATGGTATGTTTTAATGAAAAGCCCGAAATAATTCGGGCTTTTTTATTTATAAATTAAAACTTCCACTGTGCCGAAATTGAAGCATTGAGTGGTTCCCCTGGTTGAACCCATAAATCGCTATAGCTTGAGATATAGTAGGTTTTATCAAACAGGTTATTTACATTCAGCTGATAGCGTAAGCGGTCAGATGGAACATAGTAGCCATTTAAATTGACCAGCGTATAGCTTGGTAAATTAAAGCCATTATCAAGGTTATGTCCACTGCGTTCACCCACATAGGTAAGGTTGGCACCTACACCTGCTTTTCTTGCACCTTCTTGTAGAAACTCATAGTTAGTACTTACAGCGCCTTGGTGTTTTGGAACATTGCTTAGACGTGCACCCTTTGCCAAGTCTTGGTCTTTTTCAATTTGAGCATCGGTATAACTATAGTTGGCATTGACGAACCAGCGGTCATTGATCTGGCTATTTAAGTCAAACTCAAGCCCTTGGCTGCTGACTTCACCTGCCGCTGTTTGGAATGCATTGTCGATAGGATCTGTCGTGAGTACATTTCGTTTTTTCATTTTAAACAAAGCGAGACTCAGCACACTTTGATCATTCATTTTATATTTGGTGCCGATCTCATAGCTTTCACCTTTTTCAGGAGCAAAAGTCTGACCATTTCGGTTCATACCACTATTCATCGCAAATGAGCGGCCATAATTGGTATAAAACGCCCATTGGTCAGAGGCTTTAAAATTTACTCCGAAACGTGGACTATTCTGGTGAAGCGTTTGGTTGCTTTCAGTCTGAGTCAGGTGATTTTTAAAGTCTTGTTCGACTTGATCAAAACGGTTACCAAATAGCACACTCCATTGATCATTGAAAAAGATCTGGTCTTGTACATTCAGTGCAAAATAGCGCTGGCGCTCTTTAGTATTGGTAAAAGGGTCGAGGTTGGGTAAATATTTGCCGTATTCAGGTTGGTAGATATCAATTGTGTTTGTTGAGCTTGTACTGTGATTGCGACGAAGCTGGTTTTGCTTATAGTCGAGTTGACCAAGTTCAGTTGAAAGTAAAATTTCATGGCGAGCCCACGAACTATCAAACTTGCCAAGTAACTCTGTCTGAGCGAGCACATCTTCACTTGTATAATCACGATAGCGGCGTTGACGCTCTAAAGTACGACCATCAGCTTGTATGTGCCGTGGTTCGGTTGCAAAGCCAACCATTTGGGCATCTTTATAGCTGACTGCACTATTCAGCTTCCAATCAGGGTTAAACTCGTGACTCAGACGTAATTGGTAAAAGTAATCTTTTATTTTTAAATCGCCATCGTCAGGTTCACCTGTAAAGGTTTTAGGGTCCATCACAAACTGGTGATTGACGGTGCTTACACCACGGTCAAAGGTTCCTTTGTGCTCTGTAAATTCACTGTCAAAGTCGAGTTGTGTTTGATCTGAAATTTTCCATGTGAGCTGTGGTGAAAAGAACCAGCGTTCACTACTGACATGATCACGGAAGCTTTGATTATCTTCATGAGCCACTGCTACACGATAAGCCAGTTCATCGTTTATAGGCGCGGTATGTTCCAGACTAATTCGATATTGTTCTTGAGTATTGGCACGTAGGTTAACTTCACTTTCGCTTTCCCACTGTGGTTTTTTACTGTTGAGGTTAAGCAAACCTCCTGTTTCGCCGCGGCCATATAAAGCTGCCATTGGCCCTTTTAAAAACTCTAAAGATTCAATATTCACGACATCTTTTGGAGCACTAATCCCTCGGTTGACACTCAAACCGTTACGGATCATAGAGGCACCTAAATTGGGATCGGTACTAAAACCACGGGAAGAGTAATTATCCCAAAAACCGCCACCAAAACTATTTTGATGAAAGACTCCACTCACTAAAGTTAATGCGTCATCAATCCGTTGAACGTCTTGTTGTTCCATCATTTGTTTTGAAACATAAGCACGATTAAAAGGGACATCTAAAACATCGTGAGTAAATTTAGTCGCCGAGCTATTTTGGCTCACACCTTCTTGAGTACTTTCAGCCTGAATTCGTATGGTTTCAAGTACCGTTGACGTTTCTTCTGCCCAAGTGAATGTCGATATAAATGATAGACCCAACGAAGACAACAATCCTAATTTGTGTTGCATAAATAATCAGCCATGAAAGACAAAAGAACTATAATGTAATAGTATAACGTTACATTATTTTATTGATTACCGCTATGCCTTTAGAAAAGAATATTGAACGTTTACAGTCGATTGATGCATTGCGTGGTTTGGTTATCATCATTATGTTGCTCGACCATGTAAGGGAAACTTTCTATTTACATAAACAAGTTATCGATCCAATGGACGTAACAGTAACGGAACCAGCTTTATTTGGTAGTCGATTATTGGCCCATATTTGTGCTCCGGTTTTTGTACTTTTAACCGGCATTTCCGCTTTTTTATTTCAATCAAAAAAACAAGATTTACGGCAAACGCGTGCTTTTCTATTAAAACGTGGCTTATTTTTGATTGTGCTAGAACTTACGCTTGTGAATTTTGCATGGACAGCGACTTTTCCGCCTGAAGTCATTTATTTACAGGTAATTTGGGCAATTGGTATTAGTATGGTGGTGTTAGCTTGCTGTGTGAGTCTACCGTTGCCTGTTCTTGCAGGTGTAGCGTTGGTCATTATTTTTGGGCATAACTTATTAGATTCTGTGCAATTCTCACAAGGCATCCTACAGAATATATGGTTCGTTTTACATGATCGGGGGTGGATCGAGTTCGCGGGCATAAAACTGCGTACAAGCTATCCTGTTTTACCTTGGATTGGGGTGATTTTATTAGGTTACGTTTTAGGTCAGTTCTTTAGTTCAAAATATACTGCAAAGCAAAGAACCCGCGCTTTACTCAGCCTTGGTTTAGTAAGCATTGGGTTATTTGTTTTACTGCGTTCTATCAATATCTATGGCGACCAGCCTTGGCAACATTTTGATTCATTACAACTGACGCTAATGAGCTTTTTTAATCTCACCAAGTATCCACCATCTTTACTGTTTATTTTACTGAATGTGGGAATTGGCTTGCTTGTGCTCGTTGGTTTTGATCGTATGCAGCAATATTCGTTTCTAAAACCCTTGTTGGTGTTTGGCTCGGTGCCGATGTTCTTTTACTTACTGCATTTATATGTGTTGAAACTCATGTATGTGTTTGCACTCAGTGTGTGGGGAACCAACTACGGAAACTATTTGTCGGTCAACCATGTGTGGATGCTGTGGCTAATTACGATTGCGCTGTCTTTTGCGCTCTATCCAGCAGTTAAATGGTTCTCGAAGTTCAAACATCAAAATAAACATATTTCGATTTTAAAATATTTCTAATTTTCAAAACTTGAGTAAAGCGAGTTCAATGGAGCTTCGCTTTACTTGCTTACATCGAGATATAGAGTTTCTTTGACTTCTTCCATAACCACATAACTGTGTGAAGACGCCGAAGCAGGGAGTTTCTTTAATAGATCTCCTAATAAGCGGCGGTATGCGCTCATTTCTTTTAAACGCGCTTTTACAAGGTAGTCAAATTCGCCAGAAATAAGGTGACATTCGAGCACTTCAGGAATCTCGACTAAATCTCTAGCCACCTGATCAAACACATCGCCAGATTTGGCAGATAACTTAATTTCTAAAAAGACAAGCAGGTTACGGTCCACAAAGGCTGGGTTTAGCCGAGCGTAATAACCCATGATAATGCCATCGCGTTCTAGGCGTTTTACACGCTCTGAACAAGGGGTGGTCGACAGGTTAACTCTCGATGCCAATTCACTAATCGCAATTCGTCCTTCATGCTGCAAAATGTCCAGAATCATGCGATCTATACGATCTAAGGGGCGCATAGATATTTCCTCTTTTTTTTAAATTCTCGCGAGAAAAACATAAATTTACCTAGATTATAGCCTGAAAAACAGTGAAATAAACTATTGAAGCAGAAATATACTAGTTAAATAAACTGGTGTGCGTGAGGGAATGGAAATGCGCGTAATTGTTTTAGGTAGCGGCGTTATTGGAGTGGCAAGTGCCTATTATCTAGCTCAACAAGGAGCTGAGGTTACTGTTCTCGATCGCCAGTCAGGTCCTGCTGAAGAAACAAGTTTTGGTAATGCAGGGCAAATTTCGCCTGGGTATTCGACTCCTTGGGCAGCACCAGGAATTCCTTTTAAAGCTGTGAAATGGATGTTTCAACATCATGCACCGCTTGCGATTAATTTAGATGGCAGCATGTGGCAGTTACAGTGGATGGCTCAAATGCTAAAAAACTGTAATCCACAAAGTTATGCTGTAAACAAAGAACGTATGATGCGCGTGGCTGAATACAGCCGTGACTGCTTACGTGAACTTAGAAAAGATACAGGCATTAATTACGAAAACCGTGCAAAAGGCACGTTGCAGTTATTCCGTAAAGAAGCACAAATGGAAGCGGTTCAACGTGACATTAGCGTGCTACAAGAATGCGGCGTAAGCTACGAATTATTAAATGGCAATGAACTTGGTCGTGTAGAACCAGCGTTGGCAAATGCACAAGATAAACTGGTTGGTGGTTTACATTTACCAAATGATGAAACAGGTGACTGTTATTTATTTACCAATGCTTTAGCTCAAATTGCTAAAGAGTTGGGTGTTAACTTCCAGTTCAACCAAAACGTAGAAAAATTGATTGTTGAAGGCGATGAAATTAAGGGCGTTCAGGTCAATGGTAAGGTCTTAACCGCAGACCGTTATGTTTTAGCGTTTGGTAGCTATTCACGTGATTTCTTGAAACCACTTGATCTACAGTTGCCTGTATATCCTGTGAAAGGTTATTCGTTGACGATTCCAATTGTTGACCCTGCTTTTGCTCCGCAATCTACAGTGCTTGATGAAACCTACAAAATTGCGATAACTCGTTTTGACCAACGTATTCGTGTAGGTGGAATGGCAGAGCTAAGCGGTTTCAATTTAGGCCTAAACGAAGATCGCCGTGCAACCTTGCAAATGGTGACTCAGGACTTGTTCCCGGGCGGTGATATGGCACAGGCGTCTTTCTGGACGGGTCTACGTCCAATGACACCAGACAGTACTCCAATTATTGGTGCGACTCGCTTTAAAAATCTGTTCTTGAATACAGGTCACGGTACTTTAGGTTGGACCATGGCATGTGGTTCAGGAAAATTAATCAGTGACATCGTATTGAATCATAAGACTGAAATCAGTACCGATGGCCTTTCAATTCAGCGTTATTCACACGCGCATGCTGCATAACGGACGTTAGGAAATTAATCATGCCTCGTCCTATTACCGCAGTGATCCACCGTCAAGCCTTACAAAATAACTTGGCGGTGGTACGCAAGGCTATGCCAAACAGTAAGGTCTTTGCCGTTGTAAAAGCTAATGCTTATGGACACGGAATTGAACGTGTCTATGAAGCATTTAAAGCAGCAGATGGCTTTGCCTTACTTGATCTTGATGAAGCAAAACGAATTCGTGCTCTAGGTTGGACAGGTCCAATTTTGTTGCTCGAAGGGATTTTCTCTCCACAAGATTTATTTGATTGTGTTCAGTATCAACTCAGTTTCACTATTCATAGTGAAGCGCAAATTGAGTGGGTAGAAAAGCATCCTTATGCGGCCCAATTTGATGTTTGCCTAAAAATGAACAGTGGTATGAACCGTCTTGGTTTTAAACCAGAGCACTATGTTCAGGCATGGAAACGTTTAAACAACTTGGCAAATGTCTCCAAGATTACCCACATGATGCATTTTTCAGATGCAGATGGCGAGCGTTTTGGCCAGCAGGGTATTGATTATCAAATCACTGCATTTGAAGAAATTATTAAAGATTTACCGGGTGAAAGGTCGGTAAGTAATAGCGCGGCAATTCTGCGCTATCAAGATCAGCTCAAATCAGATTATGCACGTAGCGGCATTATGCTCTATGGCAGCTCGCCAGACTACCCGACGCATAGTATTGCGGACTGGGGCTTACAACCGACCATGAGCTTACGCAGTGAAATTATCTCTGTTCAACATCTAGAACCGAATGAAAGCGTGGGTTATGGCTCAAACTTTGTCGCAGAGCAGGCCATGACGATTGGGATTGTCGCTTGTGGCTATGCCGATGGTTATCAGCGTATTTCACCAACAGGTACTCCGGTTTTAGTGGACTCTGTCCTCACTCGCACAATTGGCCGTGTCAGCATGGATATGTTGGCAGTCGATTTAACGGGCATTGAGAGTGCCAAAGTCGGCAGTGAAGTCGTGCTCTGGGGCCAATCAAGTACAGGCGTCGTTTTACCTATTGATGATGTCGCAGTTTCATCCGGTACGGTGGGCTATGAACTGATGTGTGCCGTCACCGCCCGTGTTCAATTTATTAATCAGGTATAAGGAAATCCGAATGTCTAATTCAGATATACAAAAGATTAACACTAATGAAGTCATGAGCGCCGTGACTGTTTTTAACAAAGTAGTTTATTTGTCAGGTCAGGTACCTAAAAATACCGAGCAAGACGTGGCAGGCCAAACTCGTGAAATTCTTGCAACGATTGATGAACTTTTGGCATTAGCCAATACCGACAAATCTCGCTTGCTCTCTGCGCAGCTCTATTTAAAAAATCTTTCTGACTTTTCAACCGTAAATGCAATTTGGGTTGACTGGTTAAAAGGGTGTGTTGCACCATCGCGTGCCACAATTCAGGCCGATTTGGTCAATCCGAACTGGCTCATTGAAATTGCCGTGACGGCAGCACAAAAGTAATTCGTTTTTACTCCAAAAATGATGATGTATCTAACAGAAGGAAGATAGATACGGTTTAACCAGTCATTTTTGGTGAATAGATTCAGTGACCTATGGCATACGGTTCAATTTTCGCCGTAGGTTGCTGATTTTAACAAAGGAATTCAAAAAGGAATTTTAATATGACAACGGCTCGTCATTCAGATACGGAAAATTCTCCTGATCATCTGCAACGAAAACTGTCTAACCGTCATTTACAACTGATTGCTATTGGCGGTGCAATTGGAACCGGCCTATTTATGGGTTCAGGTAAAACCATCTCCCTCGCAGGTCCTTCAATCCTTTTGATCTATATGATTATTGGAGGAATGTTCTTTTTCTTAATGCGTGCAATGGGCGAGTTGCTCCTTGCAAATCTGCATTACAAATCTTTTGTTGATATGGCTCATGACCTGATCGGTCCTTGGGCTGGTTATTATTTGGGCTGGACTTATTGGTTAGGTTGGGTGCTGGTGGGTATTGCGGACCTTTCAGCGGTCATTAACTATTTGAGCTTCTGGTTGCCAGATGGGACAAGCTTCTCACCAATACAGCAGGCCATGATTAGCGCAGGCTGTGTATTGTTTGTGATGGGTCTTAACCTACTAACAGTACGCCTATTTGGTGAAATCGAATTCTGGTTTGCTCTTATTAAGATATTGGCGATTATTGGCCTTATCGGAGTGGGCGGCTACATGATTTTCAGCCATTTCCAAGCTCCGCAAGGCGCTGTTGCAAGCATCAGTAATGTTTGGTCACATGGTGGTTTATTCCCGAAAGGTACAGAAGGCTTCTTAGCAGGATTCCAGATTGCTGTATTTGCTTTTGTCGGGGTGGAACTTGTAGGTACGACGGCTGCTGAAACGAAAGACCCGCAGAAGAACTTACCGAAAGCAATTAATGCGATTCCAGTACGTATTATTTTGTTCTATGTGTTGGCACTGTTTATTGTGATGTCAGTAACACCGTGGGACCATATTCGTGCAGACAAAAGTCCGTTTGTTGAGTTGTTCTTAAATGCCGGTATTCCTGTTTCAGCCATCATCATGAACTTGGTGGTGCTGTCTTCGGTGATGTCTTCAATGAACAGCGGTGTGTTTTCAACCAGCCGTATGTTGTTTGGTTTATCAAAAGACGGTCAGGCACCGGGTGCATTTGGACGCTTATCAAAACGCGCAGTCCCTTCAAATGGTTTGATTTTCTCTTGTACCTTTATCATGGGCGGAGCGGTGCTTCAGTACTTTGTTCCAAACACGATGGAAGCATTTACTTTGGCAAGTTCACTTTGTGTGATTCTATTCATTAGTGTCTGGAGTCTCATCATGGTGTGCTATTTACGCTACCGTAAATTACGTCCTGAATTACATGAAAAATCAACTTTCAAAATGCCGGGTGGCATTTGGATGAGTTATATCGTTTTGGCATTTATGCTTTTCACTTTAGTCATCTTGGCACTTGAGCCAGATACATTAAAAGCACTCTATGTCAGTCCAGTGTGGTTAGTTATCTTAGGTGTTACCTATCATGTGTTGTATAAACCACGTATGAAAAAACTAGGACGTGAACTCGTCAACGATCATTAAGTTTTATTAAAAAGCCAATCAATCATGATTGGCTTTTTTTATTTTTATTGGATTTTTTATCGGAATAATATTGTTTATTTTTAAATCATCAGTGCAAATTGGAGGCTGTTGGCAAAGTACATATAGCATTATCACATGCTACACTTCGGCTAATCTGGAAACCCAGATTGATTAATTAAAATTGCCGTGAAGGCAGTACATAAATAATGTGACTTAAAAAAAACAGGACAAACGATTTATCAATTAAGGAAAAAATATACTTGAACATCTTGTCCTGAGGTATAGACTCAGCAACCCACGATATACGGTTCGTTTTTCTCCCTATAGGTTGCTGATTTTAAGTTAAGCAAAATATAAAAAGGACTTCTAATATGACAATGGTTCATCATTCTGATGAGGCAAGCTCCCCTGATCATTTACAACGGAAATTAAATAATCGCCATCTACAAATGATTGCAATTGGCGGTGCAATTGGAACCGGCTTATTTATGGGCTCGGGCAAAACCATCTCCCTCGCAGGTCCTTCAATTCTCGTGATTTACATGTTAATTGGTGGCATGTTCTTTTTTCTGATGCGTGCATTGGGTGAATTACTACTCGCTAATTTGCATTACAAGTCATTTGTCGATATGGCTTATGACTTGATCGGACCATGGGCTGGCTATTATATAGGCTGGACTTATTGGTTAGGCTGGGTACTGGTCGGTATTGCTGATTTATCGGCGGTCATTAACTATTTAAGTTTCTGGCTGCCCGAAGGCGCCAGTTTCTCACCAACACAACAGGCCATGATTAGTGCAGGCTGTGTACTATTCATTTTAGGGCTTAACCTGCTTACGGTGAAGTTGTTTGGTGAAGTTGAATTCTGGTTTGCACTCATTAAGATTTTGGCCATTATTGGCTTGATTGGAGTCGGTGGTTACATGATCCTCACTCATTTTCAAGCTCCGCATGGTGAGGTTGTGAGTGTAAGTAATGTGTGGTCGCATGGCGGCATGTTTCCAAAAGGCGTAAGCGGATTTTTGGCAGGTTTCCAGATTGCCGTGTTTGCTTTTATTGGCGTTGAATTGATTGGTACAACAGCTGCTGAAACGAAAGATCCAGAGAAAAATCTACCGAAGGCAATTAACGCGATTCCTGTACGTATTATTTTGTTCTATGTGTTGGCACTATTTATTGTGATGTCAGTAACACCTTGGGATCATATTCGTGCAGACAAAAGTCCGTTTGTTGAGTTGTTCTTAAATGCGGGTATTCCTGTTTCAGCCATCATTATGAACTTGGTCGTACTTTCTTCAGTGATGTCTTCAATGAACAGCGGTGTGTTTTCAACCAGTCGTATGCTGTTCGGTTTATCGAAAGATGGTCAGGCACCAAGTGCCTTGGGGCGTTTATCAAAACGTGCCGTACCTTCAAATGGTTTAATCTTCTCATGTATTTTCATTATGGGTGGGGCAGTGCTTCAGTACTTTGTTCCAAACACCATGGAAGCATTTACTTTGGCAAGTTCACTCTGTGTGATTCTCTTTATTAGTGTATGGCTTTTGATCATGGCATGCTATTTACGTTACCGTAAGTTGAGTCCAGAGTTACATGCTAAATCGACCTTTAAAATGCCGGGTGGCGTGTTAATGGCGTATGTGGTCATTGCATTTTTCTTGTTCACTTTAGTGATTTTGGCACTAGAGCCAGATACATTAAAAGCACTCTATGTTAGTCCATTATGGCTAGTTGTTTTAGGCGTTAGCTATCATGTGTTTTATAAACCACGCATGAAAAAACTAGGCCAAGAAACTTTTGATTAATTATTATTAATTTCAAAAAAGCCAATCATCCGTGATTGGCTTTTTTATTTACACTCTCTAATCAACTAACAAATGCTGATATTTATCGGCTTGCTTACGCAAATAGTCCCAAACTAACTTAATGCGTGGTTCATGTTGTAAATCAACAAAAGTCAGCATCCAGAAGGTATGAGTAAAGCGAACTTGCTGCTCTAAAACGACCCCAAGTTCTGGTTTATCATCTGCTAAAAACTTGGGCAAAATCGCAAGTCCTGCACCAGCACTCACCGCAATTTGTTGGGCTAAAATACTGCTGCTACGGAAGTTCGCGTTAAGCTTTAAGGGTAAACGTTCTAGACAGTACAACTCAGGGCTATAGACCAGATCATCAATATAGTTCACAAAGCGGTGTTGGGTTAAATCTTCCAAACCACGAATGGGTGGGTTTTGCGCCAGATAGTTTTGGCTGCCATAAATTTTTAAGCAGTAGTCTGATAACCGCGTAATGATGTAGGGTCCAGATGTTGGACGATCAATCGACACCACAATGTCTGCTTCACGGTGTGAGAGCTTAATCATTTTCGGTACTGGAATCAGGTCGATGGTAAGCAGTGGATATTGGATAGAGAACTCAGCCAGTAAACGGGCTAAAAATGCAGTGCCAAAACCTTCAGGTGTGCCAATTCGCACACGACCTTGCAAAGGTTGATGTGGTTTCTCAATTTGTAAGAAAGCTTGTTCCATTTGCTCAACTCGAGGAACAAGTGCCATACCTTCGAGTGTCAACTCATAACCAGTCGCTTCACGCTTAAACAGTGTTGTACCCAAAGCAAGTTCTAGTGCCTGAATCCGTCTGGCCACTGTACTGTGTTCGACACCAATAATCCGCGCAGCGTTGGTCAATGTTTTAGTCCGCGCTAAAACCAGAAAAAAATGTAGATGATCCCAATCCACTTTCATTTTTGTTGTAATCCTTGTGCATATTTGCACAACAATCGTGCATGAATTTCCGTTGGTGGTCAAAGTTTTCTTTGTTAGTCTCAATTGAAACTGGAATAAAGAAAATACGATCAAAAAGTATTTTCTAATAATTGAACACAATAAAAATATGGCCTACGGAGAGGTTATGAACACAATCCAAAAAATCGAATTGGAAACCGCTAAACTACTCATTAACGGAAATTTTATCGAATCCGACACACAGGAATGGCAAGACATTATTAACCCTGCAACTCAGGAAGTAATTGGTCGTGTACCATTTGCAACGGTTCAAGAAGTTGACGCTGCTATTCAGGCTGCACAAGATGCTTTTGCTTCTTGGCGTCAGACCCCAATTCAGGCACGTATGCGCATCATGCTTAAGTTACAAGACTTAATCCGTGCCAACATGAAAGAAATTGCACAAGTACTAACGGCTGAACAAGGCAAAACCTTGGCCGACGCGGAAGGCGATATTCAACGTGGTTTAGAAGTGGTTGAACATGCTTGTTCGATCGGCACTTTGCAAATGGGTGAATATGTTGAAGGTGTTGCGCGTGGTGTAGACACTTATACCTTGCAACAACCTTTGGGTGTCTGTGCGGGTATTACGCCTTTTAACTTCCCTGCCATGATTCCGCTTTGGATGTTTCCAATGGCAATCGTATGTGGCAATACCTTCGTTTTAAAACCATCAGAACAAGATCCGTTATCAACCATGATGCTGGTTGAACTTGCGATTCAAGCAGGTATTCCAGCAGGTGTGCTCAACGTTGTGCATGGCGGTAAAGAAGTGGTTGACCGTTTGTGTACCCATAAAGATATTAAAGCGATTTCATTTGTGGGTTCAACTGCTGTTGGAACGCATGTTTATAACCTTGCAGGGCAACATGGTAAACGTGTGCAGTCGATGATGGGTGCAAAAAATCATGTGGCTGTTATGCCAGATGCCAATAAAGAGCAAACCTTAAATGCCTTGGTCGGTGCAGCATTTGGTGCAGCGGGACAACGCTGTATGGCATTGTCGGTTGCGGTCATGGTGGGTGAAAGTAAACAGTGGATTCAAGAGTTAGTTGAAAAAGCGAAAACCTTAAAAGTAAACGCAGGCCATGAGCCAAATACTGACATTGGCCCAGTCATTTCAAAACGTGCTAAAGCGCGTGTGCTTGATTTAATTAATAGCGGTGTTGAGCAAGGGGCAGAGTTGCTACTCGATGGCCGTGATGTTCAAGTCCAAGGCTATGAATCGGGCAACTTTGTAGGTGCAACGATTTTTAGCGGCGTAAATACCGACATGCGTATTTATAAAGAAGAAGTCTTTGGCCCTGTACTTTCCATTATTTGTGTAGACACCCTTGATGAAGCGATTGCTCTTATCAATGGCAACCCATTTGGTAACGGTGTAGGTCTATTCACACAAAGTGGCGCGATTGCACGTACTTTCCAAAACTTAATTGATGTAGGTCAAGTTGGTATCAACATTCCAATTCCTGTGCCAGTGCCTTTCTTTAGTTTTACCGGTTCAAGAGGCTCAAAACTGGGTGATTTGGGACCATACGGCAAACAAGCTGTGCAGTTCTATACACAAACTAAAACCATTACCAGTCGCTGGTTTGAAGATAGCCATGAAGTTGGCAGTGTAAATACAACCATTAGTTTACGTTAAGGGGATCACGGATGAATATCGCCTTTATCGGTCTAGGCAATATGGGCGGCAGAATGGCCCATAACCTCCTTAAAGCCGGACTCAATGTTTATGGATATGACCTCAGTGAAGTCGCGATTCAGCACTTTGCCGAGGCAGGTGGTGTGGTATGTGACAGCCCACAGGCAGCAGCAAAACAAGCTGATGTGGTTATTACTATGCTGCCTGCAGCCAAGCACGTTAAAGAAGTTTACTTGGGTGAAAATGGTGTATTGGAAGTGCTAAAAGCAGGTAGCTTATGCATTGATAGCAGTACCATTGACCCACAAACTATTAAAGACATTGCCGCTGTTGCAGAGAGCAAAAATATTAAAATCTGTGATGCGCCAGTTTCAGGTGGAACTATTGGTGCTCAAGCAGGAACCTTAACCTTTATGGTGGGTGCGGATGAGCAAACCTTTAACGAAGTGAAACCTGTACTTAGCCACATGGGCAAAAATATTGTTCATTGTGGTGATGTCGGTGCAGGTCAAATTGCCAAAATCTGTAACAACCTGATTTTAGGTATTTCAATGGCTGCTGTTGCCGAAGGTATGGCACTCGGTGTAAAGCTGGGCATCGACCCACAAGCATTGGCAGGCGTCATTAACACCTCAAGCGGTCGTTGCTGGAGCTCGGATGTGTGTAACCCATGGCCGCATATTAATGAAAATGCGCCAGCATCTCGAGGCTATCAAGATGGCTTTGCGACTCAGCTGATGCTGAAAGATTTAGGACTCGCTGTAGAGGCCGCGGGCCAAGTCAAACAGCCAGTTGTATTAGGTGGCATGGTGCAGCAGCTCTATCAGCAAATGTGCATGCGCGGGAATGCCAATCTGGATTTTTCGAGCATTATTCAGCAGTACCTGCCACAAGAGGCATAACGGTAAAGCCAAAGGATGGCTTTAAACACATTAAACCCTGTCGTGAATAACAACAAATCCGGACTGAGGGAAAAGATATGATGGATTATCAAAATGCTGTACAGGCTTTCGATTTGGAAAGTACTGCAAAACAGATGTTATCAGGTTCACTTGATGCCTTAAATGCTTGTTATGAATGCTGTGATCGACATGCAGATGGCGACAAAATTGCACTGTATTGGCAAGGAAAAGACGGACGAAAAGAGCAATATACCTTCCGTGAATTAAAAGAATGGTCGAGTCAGTTTGCTAACTTTTTAAAATCACAAGGTGTGAAAGCGGGTGACCGTATTTCAGGTCTATTACCAAGAACACCTGAATTGATCGTGACGATTCTTGCAGCTTGGCGAATTGGTGCAGTCTATCAACCACTCTTTACTGCGTTTGGTCCAAAAGCGATTGAGCACCGTATTCAGCTTGCACAAAGTAAGCTGGTGGTGACTGATATGGGCAACCGTAGCAAGCTTGATGAAATTGAAAATTGCCCTGCAATTGTGACGGTGGCCGACACACAAGGTACTCCGCTTAAAGCAGGCGGTTTTAACTTTTGGAATGAAGTGAAGCAGCAGTCCGATCAATGTGATTTGGTTATGCGTAGCATCCAAGATCCTTTTTTGCTCATGTTTACTTCAGGTACTACAGGTCCTGCTAAACCTTTGGAAGTGCCTTTAAAAGCACTGATTGCCTTTGGCCGATATATGCAAGATGCCATTGGCTTAACCGAAGAAGATTCGTTTTGGAATATTGCCGATCCGGGTTGGGCGTATGGTCTGTACTATGCGATTACTGGGCCGTTATTCTTGGGTCACGCTACCTTGTTCTATGAAGGTGGTTTCAGCACAGATAGTCTATGCCAAATTGTGAAAGATTATAAAATTAATAACTTGGCAGGTGCGCCAACTGCTTACCGCATGATGATGGCAGCTGACCCAGCACAAATGGCGCCGTTAAAAGGTCAGTTCCGTGTAGTGAGCAGTGCAGGTGAGCCACTTAACCCAGAAGTAATTCGGTGGTTTAAACAAGTGCTTGATGCTCCGATTTATGACCACTATGGGCAAACCGAAGTGGGCATGGTGGTGTGTAATCATCATGGTTTAAAACATGAAATTCATGCTGGTTCAGCAGGTTTCCCAAGTCCGGGCTACCGTGTTGCCATTGTCAATGAACAAGGTGAAGAGCTTCCGCCAGACACACCGGGAATTTTAGCGGTCGACATTAGCCAGTCTCCAATGATGTGGTTTGGTGGCTATAAAGAAAGCCGTAAATCGCCATTTGTTGGTCATTACTACTTAACGGGCGACACTGCCGAGTTGCATGCTGATGGCAGCATGAGCTTTGTTGGCCGTAGTGATGATGTAATCACCACATCGGGTTATCGGATTGGGCCATTCGATGTAGAAAGTGCTTTGCTTGAACATGATGCAGTAGTTGAGGCCGCAGTGATTGGTGTGCCTGACCCCGACCGTACCGAAGTGGTTAAGGCATTTGTAATTTTAGCTGGAGATGCTCAACCTTCAGATGCACTTGCTGAACAACTCAGCCAATTTGTTAAAAGACGACTTTCTGCACATGCGTACCCACGTTTAGTTGAATTTGTGAGTGAATTACCTAAAACTCCAAGTGGTAAAATTCAGCGCTTTTTATTGCGTAATCAAGAAATTGCTAAACAACAAGCTAAAGCAGGGTAAAGGAAATAACAATGCAATTTACCGAAGAACAATTACTCATTCGTGATATGGCGAAAAGTTTCGCCCAAGAACAAATTAAGCCTAATGCCAGCGATTGGGATCGAGACGGGACATTCCCGAAAGATACCTTAGCTCAAATGGGGCAACTCGGTTTTATGGGCATGCTTGTTTCAGAGCAATGGGGTGGTTCTGACACGGGTAACTTAGCCTATGTACTAGCCCTCGAAGAAGTTGCGGCAGCAGATGGCGCAACCTCAACCATCATGAGCGTACACAACTCGGTTGGTTGTGTCCCTATTTTAAAATTTGGTACTGATGAGCAAAAAGAGCGTTTTTTAAAACCTTTGGCACAAGGTGAAATGATCGGTGCTTTTGCTTTAACCGAACCACATACTGGCTCAGATGCGGCAGCTCTTAAAACCCGAGCGGTGAAAGATGGCGATGATTACATTTTAAATGGTGCCAAGCAGTTTATTACCTCGGGTGATAATGCAGGGGTCATTATTGTGTTTGCAGTGACCGATCCGAGCGCTGGCAAAAAGGGCATTAGTGCATTTTTAGTCCCACGCGAGACACCGGGTTATGAAGTAATTCGTGTTGAAGAAAAACTCGGTCTGCATGCTTCAGATACTTGCCAGATTGCACTGACCGATGTACGCATTCACAAAAGTCTCATGCTAGGCAAAGAGGGCGAAGGCTTAAAAATCGCTCTTGCCAATTTAGAAGGTGGCCGTATTGGTATTGCGGCGCAAGCAGTCGGTCTAGCACGTGCGGCACTCGAAGAAGCAACTCGTTATGCCAAAGAACGTATTACTTTTGGAAAACCAATTTTTGAGCATCAAACCATCGCTTTTCGCCTTGCTAGCATGGCAACTGAAATTGAAGCAGCGAGACAACTGGTTCACTACGCTGCGCGTTTAAAAGAAGCAGGTCAACCGTGTCTCAACGAAGCTTCAATGGCTAAGTTATTTGCTTCAGAAATGACTGAGCGTGTGTGCTCGAGTGCGCTACAAGTGTTTGGTGGCTATGGCTATCTCAGAGATTTCCCAATTGAACGTATTTATCGTGATGCGCGTATTTGTCAAATTTACGAAGGCACGAGTGATATCCAACGTTTAGTGATTGCACGTAGTCTATAAAACCAGAACAAGGAATAAATAATGCAGTGGCAAAGTATTTTATTAGAAAAGCGTAATGGGGTTGGGTTGATTACATTAAATCGCCCTCAAGCGCTCAATGCTTTAAACAGTGAATTAATTAGTGAAATTAATCAGGCATTAGATCAGCTCGAAAAAGACCGTGAAATTGGTTGCATCGTATTGGCAGGTTCTGAAAAGGCTTTTGCCGCAGGTGCAGACATTAAAGAAATGGCTGATTTGGCATTTCCTGATATTTATTTTGATGACTTTTTTCATCTTGCAGACCGAATTGCACAGCGCCGTAAACCTCTAATTGCTGCGGTCAGCGGCTATGCATTAGGTGGTGGCTGTGAATTGGCACTTATGTGTGATTTTATTTATTGTGCTGACAACGCCAAGTTTGGCTTACCTGAAGTCACCTTAGGGGTAATTCCGGGTATTGGTGGCACACAACGCTTAACCCATGCCATTGGTAAGGCCAAAGCAATGGAAATGTGTTTTACCGCTCGTCAAATGGGCGCTATAGAAGCAGAGCAAAGTGGTTTAGTCGCACGTGTGTTTAGCAAAGAAGAATTACTTGAACAAACCTTACAAGCAGCTGAAAAAATTGCGGCACGCTCTTTAACTGCAAACATGATGCTTAAAGAAACCATTAACCGAGCTTTTGAAGTAAACCTCACAGAAGGCTTACGTTTTGAAAGACGTATGTTCCATTCAATATTTGCAACATTTGACCAAAAAGAAGGAATGCAGGCATTCGTTGAAAAACGAAAGCCAAATTTTAAAAATCAATAAGAGATCAATAAAATGAATACAGAAAATCACTTAATGATTGAGCGACAAGGTAAGCTTGGCGTGATTACCTTAGACCGTGTGACTCATCTCAATGCATTGTCGCTAGATATGATCAAAAGTATTGGTGCCCAATTGGAACTGTGGCGAAATGATGCTGCTATTCAGGCCGTTTTAATCAAATCAAATAGCCCAAAAGCCTTCTGTGCAGGCGGTGATATTCGCTATCTCTATGACAGTTATAAAAATGGCACGGCCGACTACAAAGGCTACTTTAGTGCCGAATATAAAATGTTGAATGTACTGCGTGAATATGCAAAGCCAGTCATTGTTATGCTTGATGGCTATGTATTAGGTGGCGGTTTTGGCTTGGCTCAGGCTTGTCACATTGTGGTAAGCAGCGAAAAGTCTAGATTTGCCATGCCTGAAACAGCGATTGGTTTCTTCCCAGACGTTGGTGCAACACACTTCCTGTCTCGCCTTGATGATATCGGTGTTTATATGGCCATTACGGGTGAGCAGATCAGCAGTAGCGATGCGCTTTACCTCGATTTAATTGACTATCATGTGCCAAGCGAGCAGTTACAAGCTTTGCAAGATGCTCTCGTTGAAGCGCCAAGTTTAACTAAAGAGGGAATTGAACACATCATTACCCGATTTATTACTCGCCCTGCCGAAAGTGAATTAAAACAATTGGCGGAAGGTATCCGTAAACACTTCGGATATCAGCATTTAGATGAAATCGAGCAAAGTCTTGAAAATGAACAAGATGAAAGCTTAAAAACTTGGGCAAGTAAGATGCTCAGTATTTTGCAGCAGCGCTCATTTATAGCCAAACAAACCAGTTTGAAACTGCAGCATTTAGGGCGTGGGCTTTCTTTACCGCAGTGTATGCAGCTTGAACGTGATTTACAGGATATCTGGTTTGAACATGGTGACTTTATTGAAGGTGTCCGCGCGCTCATTGTCGATAAAGACAAACAACCACAATGGCAAGAACGTAATTCGAAATTTGAGCCAATTTTAGAAAAATTGAGCTAAACCGCATTACAAAAACATAAAAAGCTTAAGGAGATAAAGCGAGACCTGAAAATGCTTATGGTCAGGGCTGGTCATAAGCATAAAAAAGATAAAACAAAAAAATCTAAAAAGGATATTACGATGCAAACAGTACATGGAAACGGTTCAAATACTAAAAAGTCGTCACATCGATTAGCAGGCATCTCAAGCATGGTCGGCACCACCATTGAGTGGTATGACTTTTTTATTTACGGTGCGGCGGCGGCGCTGATTTTTAATAAATTATTTTTCCCAAATCTAGATGCTCTTACGGGTGTGCTTGCTGCATTTGCCACCTATGCCGTTGGGTTTATTGGGCGACCACTAGGGGGACTAGTCTTTGGTCATTTTGGTGACAAGATTGGCCGTAAATCGATGTTGCTGTTGACTCTAATGCTCATGGGAATCCCAACGGTACTCATTGGCTTATTACCAACTTACGAATCAATTGGTTACTGGGCTGCAATTTGTTTGGTTGTCTTACGATTCATTCAAGGGATGGCAATGGGCGGTGAATGGGGCGGTGCTGTGCTCATGGCCGTTGAACATGCACCCGAAGGCGGTAAAGGGTTCTGGGGAAGTTTGCCTCAAGCCAGTACAGGTGGCGGTTTAATGCTAGCCTCAATTGCATTAGGACTGGTGTCATTATTACCTGAACAAGCACTGTTTAGCTGGGGTTGGCGTTTACCATTTCTTGCCAGCATTATTTTGCTGGCAGTAGGTTGGTACATTCGAGTGAAAGTGCCTGAATCACCCGATTTTGAAAAAGTAAAACAGCAGTCCGAAGAAGTTAAAGTTCCTGCTTTACAAGTTTTTAAAAACCATCCAAAGCAACTCATCACCATTATTTTGGCCCGCGCTGCCGAGAACGCATGGTTTTATATTGCTTCAACTTTTACATTGGCTTATACCACTGCACAACTTGGGATCGCACGCCAAGACATTTTGTTTGCTACCATTTGCGGTGCAATAGTCATTCTATTTATGACACCGTTATGTGGGCATTTGTCAGATAAAGTGGGTCAACGCAATATGTTCATGTTTGGTTTATGCATATTGGCACTTTACTGCTATCCATTTTTCACCATGCTCAACACAAAAGACCCAGTATTAGTCTGGACAGCCATTGTTTTAGCAATTGGTGTTGTATTCCCAATTATGTATGCGCCGCAAGCTCAGCTTTTTGCCCGTCAATTTCCAGCAGAAATTCGTTATAGCGGAATTTCAATTTCGGTACAGTTAGCCGGGGTACTTGGTGGTGGTTTAGCACCATTAATTGCAACCAAACTTTTAAGTATCGGGCAGGGTAATCCATACTTAATTATGATTTATATTGGTTCTATGGCTATCGTTGCGATTATATCGACTTCATTTATGCCACGTGATTGGCAAACTAAAACTGATGAGGCTTACCATAAAAAATCAGAATTAAATTTGAAAAACAAAATTACTGAGCAGTCTTAATATTAAGTTTGAGTCTTTCAAATTTCAAAAGCCCTAATCTTTTGACTAGGGCTTTTGAAATTTAGCGAATGAAACGAGATTCGGGCTTAAGACCTTCATCTTTGCTATGTCACCCATATCTTAGACTTTGATTTAACAAACTACACTTCAATCAAGCATGCAAACATGGCATATCCATCGATAACCATTGGCGGTCCTGCACGATGGGCGCGAAAACCCGCGGCACGTAATAACCGCTCTACCCCAAGAGGTGAGGTCGTAATGAGTTGTTTTGCACCTTGTTTTCTTGCAAAGTTGATCGCTTCTTGCAGAATTGCAATAGAGACTGGGGATGACACTGCTTGATTAGCGGAGGTCGGCGGATTCGAGAAATCTACGGCTGAAAATCTTGATAATTCCCAAATTTCTGGTGAGCAAGGAATAGGCATTCCATTCATTAATTGAGGAAATATTTCACCCAGTAAATAGGGTTGAGTCGTGGGTAGTAGTCTGGCACAGCCAATAATATTGGATTCTCTATCTTGAGCGACGACATAAGCTGTATCGATTTTATCAAATTGATCTAGTTCTTCATTATTTGGACAGTTCAACTCCCAACCCAAATGTTCAACAAATACCTTGTAGCGATAACTTTTAAATTTGGTATATAGGACTTCTGAAAAATTGTTTTGGAATCCAGCAATAACATTCATTACAAGTGCTTCCACTTATTTTTCAGGCGACTTTACTCGACAGCTGAAAAGGTGGTAACTGTAAGAATTTACAGGTTTCTAAGAGAAATTTGGACTTAATTTAGTCTTTGTTTGCGTTGTATTGATTTGAGCATAAATGAACTGTTCCCAAAACAAAGAATCTATTTTTTTTTCGATTAATGTCTCAGTAACATCAAATCCAATATCTGTACCAGATAAATCAACAATCATGATATTGCTTCGAGGTAGCCCAATTCGTTTTAAGCTAGCAATTCCATTGTTCTCAATAAATTCCCAGTCCCATCCAGTACTTAAAGCTGGGCTCCGTGATGTTGCCCATTCAGTAAACCCACAATATAGAATTTGAGAGTCTTCAATTTGTGTAGTTTCAACAATAGATATGAGGTGTTGGAGGGGGTAATTCATAAGCTGGATTTCATTCATCCGAATAAAACCATCTGTTGAGATTGAAAAATCAGGGGGGATTGTGACCATGCTACCTATTCAAGTGACTTGAATTACAGTTCTATAGATAAATAACATAAATTATTGCCAACAAAATACTGTTAAGTTTTACAGGTTAGCCCTAATCTGGTGATACACAACGTTAAGCTGTTCTTTAGAAAGTATTTCAGGCAGGAAGTTTTACTTACGCAGAAATTGACCCATCTATAGCTTCAATATGAGAGTTGCTTGTTTAAAGGCCATCAATAGTTTAAGTTTTTCATATGTATTGTAGATAATATCTATCCTATTATTAAAATAATATTTTAGAAATCATTATCATGATTATGCGTTTCATCAAATAATAAATAAAAATTTATACTTCTAGTATCACTGCTAGACGTTATTCTTTAGTTAAATTAATAGAAATATACAAATAAGAAGAAATAATAGGCTCCTTTTAAAAATAAAAAATACTCATTTTTGGAATAAAATGCATCCTGTAAATTTGAGGCTTTCAAGCATAATTCGCATGTGCAATATAACAACCTTAAAAAGCTTTCTGAAACCAGTTTATCCGGAAAATTTACCACCCTCTCAGGCTCAAAAATGTTGTTAATTAGATTATGAATTCACTATATGCAACTAAATAAAAATGATTTATGCATGAGGTTTAATGAGAGTAAATGGAAAATTGGCAAGAAGATCTACTATCAGCATCCCTGATGGTAAAAAATCAATATCAGCTATTTGAGGTAGTCAAATCTACAGCTTCAAAGCTTGGATTTGATTATTGTGCTTATGGTATGCAGTCGCCATTATCTATTGCTGAACCAAAAACAATTATGTTGAATAATTATCCCGAAGCATGGCAGAAGCGTTATGTTAAACAGCAATATGTGAGGGTAGATCCAACCGTACAGCATTGTATGCTATCACTTCAACCTCTTGTCTGGTCGAGCCAATCTGCGAACACACAATCTCAAAAAGATTTTTGGGAGGAGGCGCGTTCTTATGGTTTAAATGTCGGTTGGGCACAGTCAAGCCGTGATTTTATTGGTACAAGGGGAATGCTAACACTCGCAAGATCCACTGACCAATTATCAGAAAAAGAGCAGAAAGCTCAATATACCAATATGTTTTGGCTATCTCAGACAGTACATTCCAGTATTGCTAAAATTGTGAATGAAACAGAATTTGCTCAGTTTAATCTTTATTTAACGAATCGGGAAAAAGAGGTTCTACGTTGGACTGCGGAAGGAAAAACGTCAGCAGAGATTGCTCAGATTCTCGGTGTAACTGAAAGAACAGTAAATTTTCATCTTGGAAATTCAATGCAGAAACTTAATGTGAATAATAAAATTTCAGCAGCGATTAGAGCTGTAATGTTAGGGATTTTATAAAGTTAGATATATAGAAATATAATAATTAATTTTAATAAAATAAATTGTTATTAGATTTTTGTTTGAAATGGAGTTAATTGAGAATTTTTTAATTTAATAAAATTTTAATTAAATTAGAATTTGTATGGATAATCTTGTTTATAAAAGTTTTTAAAATTGATTTGATAGAGTGATTTAATAATATTTTCACTTAATGATAAAATAAAGAATAAATGAAATTTATAGTTAAAAATATTTTATTAATATTATTGTTTTAAAATTTGGTATTGGCATTTTATCGGTTCTTAGAAGATAAAATTTATTAATTTATAGAGTTGTATATCAGTCAAGGCGCTGTACATAGCTTCATGCTATTCAGGTACACATTAAAGCAGATTTCTTTAGGAGCTTTATCCTTATAAATAAAGGCTGTGAGAAGACCTTATCTGAATCATTTATTGCCCTTAAGAAAAGCAAATAAACAGCACATTAGATTGTAAATACAAGATATCTAATCAAGAGATTCACAAAATAAGAATACGAACAGGCCATATAGTTAGCATGCTAAAAACCTTGAGAAACACTATTAAATATTAACGAAATAAGGGCAAAAATTGAGTTAGAGGTTTAATTTAATTGCCAGCCTTCACAATATTGAACTGAATAAAAATTAATTTATGAAAGATATCCAATTTCTTAATTCTTAATAAAAACAGGCCAACCTGTAAAACCTTACAGGTGTAATAAAAAACACTCGCACATAAAATATAATGTGAATTTATATTTTAAACAAAAAGTATATTCATTTTTTATTAAAAGCCCCAGCTAGAAGTGTCATTTCTGAATTAGCGAGTTTAAAGGGTGAATTATAATTAATCGGAGTAAGTTATGGCTGTAATGGGTACGGATAATATCCTTGCAACTTTGGAATCCCACGCAAATTCAAATGGAGCTAGGATTGCTTTCGAGTATTTAGGGCGCCAATCCGGTGGAATTCAATCTCTGACGTATGCAGAGCTGAACGAGCAAGTTCAACGTCAGGCCCAAATCTTAATGAATCTTGTAGATAGCGGTGATCGCGCCGTGTTGCTGTTTGAGCCTGGATTGGACTTTATCGTATCGTTCTTTGCCTGTTTAAAAGCTAAAATTATCGCAGTACCTGTCAGCTTGCCTTTTAACCGCAATGGTTTTTCTAATATTTTGAATATTATGAATGACTGTGAGCCAAAGATAGTACTCACAACCAAAAAGATTCTTGAGCTATCGGGTCTTATCACATTAAAAGCCCAAAACGAAAGTTTAATATTGCATGCTGTTGATGCCCAATTGCAGCGTGACTTAGTGGAAAAGGATTTTCCACATATTGCTGAAGACGATATCTGCTTCCTTCAATACACTTCAGGGTCAACTGGTTGGCCTAAAGGGGTAATTGTCACTCATAAAAACATCATGGCAAATGAAGTCATGATTGCTGAAGCTTTTGGTACACAAGCCGATGATATCGGTCTTACATGGCTACCTGTTTATCATGACATGGGATTGATCGGATCAGTTTTGCAGACTGTGTATGTAGGTCTGACCTGCTATGTAATGTCACCGCTGGATTTTATTCGTAAACCACTTAAGTGGCTGCAATTTATTAGCGAAAAAGGTGTCACGATTAGTGGCGGACCAAACTTTGCCTATGAGTTGTGTCTGCATCGCATTTCGGATGAGGACGCAGCAGCGCTTGATCTGAGCCGTGTGCGTGTGATGTTTAACGGTGCTGAGCCAATCAAAGCTCATGTTATGCAAAGCTTCATGGAGAAGTTCAATACTCAGTCGAAATTGAGAATGGATACTTTCTTGCCGTGCTATGGCTTGGCAGAAGTTACGCTCCTAGTCAGTGGTGTGACTGGTCCGCTTAATGCTATTTCAATTGATCGTGAAAAGTTGAATGCCAATTTGGTACAGACCAGTCAAGATCAGACAGCCGTACAAATAGTAAGCTGTGGCAAGATTTCCGCACACATTGATTGCCGTATTGTCAATCCACATACCCGCAAAGAGGTAGGGGCTGATGAAGTCGGTGAAATCTGGCTAGCAGGTGAGAGTGTCACTGCGGGTTACTGGCAGAAGCCTGAGGTCAATCAGGAAACCTTTGCTGCAACCATCCTCGATAAGGCAGATAAGCCTAGTCAAGTGCACTACTTGAGAACTGGTGATATGGGCTTTGTTAAAAACGGAGACCTGTATGTGACTGGTCGCCTTAAGGATGTGATCATCATCCGTGGCAAAAACTATTACCCACAAGATATCGAGTGTTCTGTTGAAACAGCACATCCTGCTGTCCGTAAAGGCTGTGTGGCAGCAGTGAATTTCGGTAATTCTGATGGTGTCACGGTTGTGCTTGAGATCAAAAAGAAGTCGATAGACAAGACACTTAATTTTGAAACCATCAGAACTCAGGTTAAAGAACAAGTCGCGGCTGATATCGGTTTGCCTGTAGAAGGTGTTTATTTGCTGCATCAAGGTCGGATCAACAAGACCACTAGCGGAAAAATTAGAAGAAGAAAAATTAAAGAGCAGATCGAGCGCGGTCAACTGATCTGTTTAACCCATCCAAACCGTAGAACAGTGATGGCTCGAAACTATGTCAAAAATGGCTTAGAAATCATCCGTGATCGTGAGCAGCGGGGGCAACTGATTCGTTATAGCTCCAATCTACTCAACTCAATGATCAAGGAACGAGAAGTGCGCGCGCTCATTTTTAATCGATTGAAAAGTGCTTTGTTTTAATCCTTACCCTTTAATCATTTGAGCAAAAACTCATGTCACTTACATCTAATTTGCGGCAGTTTCAATCTGCTGCTCGTCTGGAGCAAATTTTAGGCTCCGTACATGATACTAACAACGATTTTTCTTGGTCCGCTGCCATTGAGCGCGATGAGAAGGAACAATACCCTCAGCGTGCTGTTGATTTTCTGAATGCCGTGGGCATGAACCGTTTTTATGTACCTTCAGAGCTTGGAGGTCGCATGGAAATTGGTGAAGAGTTGCTATATCTGCATCGTGTGCTGGCACGACGTGATCTAACCATCAACTCGACCTATAGCACGAATGCTTGGTCTGTGATCGTATGGATCGGCGGTAATGCGAACCAATGCCAAAACATTGCTAGTCGAATTTTGAGTGGTGCTGCACCAGCGCTGGCTTATAGTGAGAAAGCGCACGGAGCTGACCTTTTATCTAGTGAAGTAACTGCACAAGCTACTGAAAGCAAGTACGTCTTGAATGGCGAAAAATGGTCAATCAATCGCGCTACTCTAGGTGACTCTTTAAGTCTGATTGCTAAAACGTCGGATGATCGTGGACCACGTAGCCTGAGTGCATTCTGGCTTGATAAGCGTCATATGGTTTCTAAGGGAACTTATAGCCTGAACCGCCTGCCAACAGTGGGTATGCGTGGGTTAGATATCAGTGGTATCGGCTTTAATAATGCTGAAATTCACAAAGATGCTCTGATCGGTGAAGAAGGTCAGGGCTTAGAGCTTGGACTCAAGACGCTACAGGTGACGCGTGCATATTGCAGCAGCTTCTCTTTAGGCGCGGGCGATACGATGCTGCGCATCGCGACTGAGTTTGCTATTGAGCGTGAGTTATATAACAAAAAAGTAATAAGCATTCCGCTGGTGCGTGAGCAACTGGCTACAGCCTATGCCTATCTATTGGCGGCTGAGGTGTTGTCACTCGTTGGTGCGCGTGGGTTACATGTTTGTATCAATCAGTTCAGCACATGGTCACCGATCATTAAGGTACTGGTGCCTGAGTATGTAGAGTCACTCGCTAAGATCACTTCCTCAGTGCTTGGGTCACGTTTTTTCTTAAGAAATGCATATGCTGATGGAATGTACCAGAAAGCGTTCAGAGATCATCTGATTGTTAGTGTGTTTGACGGCAGTAGCACCGTCTGTCTAGACAGCCTGAGTTTTCAGCTCAAATCTGCCAATAAAGGCCGTAGCAAAAAAGTAAACCATCTCGACCAAGCCGAAGCTAAAGCACGCTATCACCAGTTATATGACTTACAGGTGAAGACGGATGCTATTGATTTTCGTGAGCTTGAGATTTTCAACCGCGATGGTGACTTGGTGATGGAGTCACTGGGAACGATCATCGGGATGCTTAACGATGCGGACGTTACAGAGGGACTGACTGCTGAGATTCTGTCCCCGCTACGTGAACGTGCTGATCAACTTCTTATCGAGCAGCACACGCTAGATCAAAAAATTCAGGATTATTTCTCAAATTCAGAAGCGGCCAAAGAGTTTGAAACATTACGTTTCAGCTTGGCCCGTGACTATGCTGAGTTATTTTCTCGCATTGCTGTGCTGGGTTTTTGGATATTTAACCGTCATGGCTTAAGACCTGCTTTACAGGATGGTGCGTGGCTGATCATTTTCCTAAATGCTGCTGAAGGGCAGGCATCCCCTCCAATGACATCACTACGTGAAAGCACATTGGCAGATCTGCTAGACCGAATTTCAACCAACCATATGTTATCTGTCATCGATTTTGCACTGGCACCACGTGATGCCAAGCCGGTTAAAGAGGAGATTACCCCATGAATAAAGATAAAGCTTACTGGAGCGCAATTATTCGTACGCTAGTAGCCAAAGAAATGCGCGTAGAGCCTGAGACGATTAATCCAGATCAAAAATTTACCAGTTACGGTCTTGATTCGATCGTTGCTTTGTCTGTGTCTGGGGATTTAGAAGATCTGACAAAACTAGAGCTTGAACCGACACTACTATGGGATTACCCGACAATTAATGCGTTGGCTGAATATCTTGTTTCTGAGTTGCAACAGGGAGTTGCTTCGTGAATAACCTTGTACGACTAGAACCAGAAGTTCTGTCACGTCATGCGATTTCTGCAGAACAGCTTGGCATCTGGTATATCCAGCGCCTTGAGTCGACCTGCAGTGCCTACAATATGGTGGTGGCCTTTGATGTGAAGGTCAACCAACCATTAGGCAATAAGCCGATGGAGATTCTAGAAGCGGTAATGCATGATTATCCGCTGCTACGTGTAAGTATGCCTGCCAATGATCAGGGTATTGAGCAACTTATCTGGGATCGAATCTATCCTAATATCGTCTTCTCTGATGCTCGCCATGTTGATGCATCTGATTTGACACAATTGGTCGAGCAGGATACTAAACAGCCGTTTGACCTAACTCAGCCACCGCTGTGGCGTATTCATTGTTATGAACGTGGTGAAAATCACTATGTGATTGCAGTCGTGATTCATCATGCCCTCATGGATTTCTGGTCGATTGGTCTCTTGCTGCGCGATGTCGGCAAACGTTTTGGACTAGTTACAGAGTCGGATACAGTGAATGGAATCGAGTTCGCACAGTATGCTGATAAGCAGCAGAGTACTGTGATTGACGATGCTGATGAGAGTCTACTTTTCTGGAAAAATGCGTTACAACATGCACCACATGTGCATAGCATTCCGCTTGATTATCCTCGACCTGCTGTGCAGCAACACAAAGGTAGCTCACTGGTGTTCCGTGTGCCTGAGTCAGTGTCGTCTGGTCTTGTGAACTTAGCGAAAGATTATGAGATCACGCTGTTTGGACTCGTACTCTCTGGCTTCTATATCCTGCTACACAAGCTATCAAATGAAAATGAACTCGTTATTGCTACACCTGTAGCTGGTCGACTTGAGCGCTCGTTGCGCAATGCGCTGGGGCAGTTTGTCAATACGATTGCTATTCACATGGACATTGATGCTGACCAGACTTTACGTCAATTTACACAGCAGGTTCAGGAACAATTAAGACAGAGCCTCAAGCATCAAAAAGTTGCCTTTTCCAGAGTGGTTGAAGCTGTTTCACCAAAGCGTGATGGCAGTATTAACCCATTAGCTCAGGTGGGGATGTTCTGGGAACGTCTAGGTGGCATGGATGAGTTTAAAGAACTACTCCTGCCAATCCAGACCCCAGCGACTTTGGTCGGCCAAGACCTGACCTTAGGAAGTTTTCCAGTTCGCCAGCAAGAAGGTCAATTAGATCTTACGCTGGAAATGGGCGGTGAATACCAAGGCGAACTGGTTGGTGTATTGAAATATAACTCCGAGCTATTTTCTGCACAGTCTGCCGAGAATATGGTGCAACTGCTGCAAGCTGTACTATCAGAGATGGTGGCTCATCCTGAACGTAAGATCGTTGAGTTAGATATTGCACCTGATTATGTGGATGGCATCCAGTTTGAGGCCCTACGTGGACAGGCGACTGATTATCCTCAACATGATCTACTGGCAATGATTCTAAAGCAGATTGATGAGCGTGGTGAAAATCATGCTTTGACCTCGAAGGATCATGCAGTTAGCTATCGTGAGTTAGGTCAACATATCGCTGGTATTGCTGAATATTTGCGTGCGCATGGCGTTATTCGTGGTGATCGTGTAGGTCTGATGTTAGATCGCACAGCTTTATTGCCAGCAGCAATCCTCGGGATCTGGGCAGCAGGAGCAGCTTATGTACCGCTAGATCCTAATTTCCCAAGTGAACGTTTGCACAACATCATCGAAGATGCTGAACCTAAAGTCATCTTAACTCAAACCGAGTTGATGGATGCTCTTAACGTTTCTGTGCCGCGTTTAGATATCAATCAAGCTGGCGTTGTGCCACTGGAGCAAGTGCGCGAGACGCTGGCCTTTGGTGAAACCGCTTATGTGATGTACACCTCAGGCTCGACAGGTAAGCCTAAAGGTGTGCGTATTGGGCATCCTTCAATCATCAATTTCTTGCTATCTATGAATGATAGGTTGCAAGTAACGACTGAGACTCAGTTGTTAGCAATCACCACTTATGCATTTGATATCTCGATTCTTGAGTTGCTCATTCCGCTGATGTACGGCGGTGTAGTACATGTTTGCCCACGTGAGGTATCACAAGACGGCAATCAATTGGTGGATTATCTAAATACTAAATCTATCAATGTTTTGCAGGCAACACCGGCTTCTTGGAAAATGCTCTTAGATAGCGAGTGGAGCGGCAATACAGGGTTGACTGCACTCTGTGGAGGCGAAGCACTAGATACTATTCTTGCAGAAAAACTGCTGGGTAAAGTCGGCTGTCTTTGGAATGTGTATGGACCAACCGAAACTACAGTGTGGTCTAGTGCAGCTCGTATCACCGATGCAAAGTGTATTGATTTAGGCGAACCACTAGCGAACACCCAGCTTTATGTTCTTGATGAACAGCAACGTTTAGTCCCACCGGGCGTCATGGGTGAGCTTTGGATTGGAGGTGATGGTCTAGCAGTTGATTACTGGCATCGACCTGAACTGACAGATGCTCAATTTAGAACTTTGCCATCTCTACCAAATGCTGGTCGACTCTATCGTACCGGAGATAAAGTTTGTCTGCGTACGGATGGAAGTTTGACTCATCATGGACGTCTAGATTTCCAAGTCAAGATTCGTGGATTCCGTATTGAACTAGGCGAAATCGAGAATGTTATCAAACAGATCGACGGTATCACCGATGCAGTTGTACTGGTTAAGAGTACAGCCAGTAACGATCAAAAACTGGTGGCTTATTTAACTGGACATGAGATTGACATTGCTAGTTTGAAAAAGACGATGCAAATCCATCTACCAGCTTACATGGTACCAAATACGTTTATGACGTTGGATGAATTTCCAATGACGGCCAACAATAAGTTGGATCGTAAAGCGTTTCCTGAGCCTGTGTTTGAACAAAGTAACGATTATGTTGCACCACGTGATCCGATTGAAATTGAACTGTGTACTACTTTTGAGCAGATTTTATCGGTTAAACGGGTTGGTATACATGATGACTTCTTTGACTTGGGTGGACATTCGTTACTTGCTGTGAAGCTTGTTAATCACCTCAAAAAAGCATTTGGTACCGAACTATCAGTTGCTTTGCTGGCCCAATATTCCACTGTGGAGAGTTTGGGTGAGATCATTCGTGAAAATAAAGAAATTAAGCCTTCCATTGTAATTGAACTACGCCGTGGAACTTACGAGCAACCACTGTGGTTGTTCCATCCAATTGGTGGTAGCACCTTCTGTTATATGGAACTTTCGCGCCATCTCAATCCGAAACGTACCTTGCGTGCTATTCAGTCTCCTGGACTGATTGAGGCAGATGCTGCAGAAGTGGCAATCGAAGATATGGCAACGCTCTATATTGCTGAAATGCAAAAGATGCAGCCTGAGGGACCTTATTTCCTCGGTGGATGGTGCTTTGGTGGTGCGATCGCATACGAGATCAGTCATCAGCTGCGTCAAATGGGACAGCAGGTCACAGGTATTGTCATGATCGATACCCGTGCTCCAATTCCAGAGAATGTACCTGAAGATGCTGATGATGCGATGCTTTTGTCTTGGTTTGCCCGTGATTTGGCTGCGCCTTATGGCAAGAAGTTGACGATCCCAGCGCAATACTTGCGTGAATTGAGTCCAGATCACATGTTTGATCATGTGCTTAAAGAAGCCAAGGCCATCAATGTCCTGCCTCTAGATGCAGACCCCTCAGATTTCCGACTTTACTTTGATACCTATTTGGCGAATGGCATCGCACTCCAGACTTATTTCCCAGAGCCTGAAGAGTTTCCGATTCTTTTTGTGAAGGCCAAAGATGAACCAGAAGATTTTGGGGAAAGCCTAGGTTGGGATCAATTGGTTAAAGACACCTTTAAACAGGTGGATCTTCCTGGTGACCATTCATCAATTATGTACGCTGAGAATGTCGTGGCTGTTGCCCAGACAATTGATCAGATGTATCCAATTCCCGCATAAGAAATACAAGAAGGTAGAACCACTATGGTGACCATAGAACATGCTTTCCTCATACCGGCCGAGATTGACAAGGTTTTTAACTATCTTGCAAACCCGGCCAATGATGCAGGTTGGCAATTGTCGTGTAAGCATTCTGAACTGCTAGACAATACTCCACGTGTGGGCAGCAAGTATGAAATCGGTTTTAGCTTTATTGGGCGTGAGATGTCCTTTAAAGGTGAAATTACACATCTAGTACCGAACGAATTGTATGCGTTTAAAGTAGTGGAAGGACCCTTTCACTACACTGGGACTTACCGTTTCAAACCACATGCAGAAGGTACCTGGATTGAATGGGTGTTTGAGGCAGAGCCAGGCAGCTTTTTTGGTGTATTGCCCCCCGCACTGCTAAAAAAGATGGTTCTTGCTCAGTTTAAAAAAGATGTTGCTAATCTTGAAGCATTGGCTCAGAAGGGTGAAGCCTATGAGTCGGTTGGCAACGATGGTAAGCAAACGCATGAGACCAATAGTAAACCACTTCGTAAAACTCATCAGATGATGGAACAATACGCGCGTTGGATTCTCAGACATCGCCGTATTGTACTGACTGTGGTGATGCTTTTAACGCTTGCCTTGGCATATCTCGCATCTGGCGTAAAAATTATTATTGATCCAGATGCGCTTGCCCCCAAAGGTCATCCTTATATCACCTCCACCAAGCTGATTGAAAAGAAATTTGGCTCCAAGTATATGGTCGTGATTGGTATTACACCGAAGCAGGGTGATATTTATCAGCCGCAAGTATTAGAAAAAGTCAAACGTATTACCGAAGAAGTTGATAATGCTCCGGGCGTGGTTCGATCTACTCTAATGAGTCTGGCTGCACGTCAGGCCAAAGGGATCACCGCTAATTCGGATGGATTTGATGCCAAGAAACTACTGCCGAATAGTTCTGTGACCGAGAGTGATGTCGATCACCTGAAAAAACTGCTGGCACTGAATCCGATCTATATGAATTCGGTAGTATCTAAAGATCAGAAAACTGCTGCTATTTTGCTTGAACTTGAGGAAAGTCCAGAAGGCTTCCAAAAGATGATGGGCCCGATCAACAAAATCGTAGCGGCTGAACAGTCTAAGGATATGACCATCAGTGTTGGTGGTAATCCAGTCTATTTAGATAAAGCTGAAGATTATTCTAAGCGTATCAACATCTTGTTCCCAATTGCCGTGTTGGTTATTGGATTATTGCACTTCGAAGCATTCCGCAGTAAACAAGGCCTGATTCTGCCACTCGTTACAGCTTTACTGTCTGTAGCATGGGGTATGGGCATGATGGGCTTGTTCAAACAGCCAATGGATATCTTTAACTCGCCTACGCCAATTCTGATTCTGGCCATTGCGGCAGGGCACGCCGTGCAGTTGCTCAAGCGCTACTATGAAGATTTTGATCGTCTGATTGCCCAAGGGATGGAGCCTAAAGCTGCAAATAGCGAAGCCGTGGTGCAGTCTATGGTTCGTGTTGGTCCGGTTATGATATTGGCTGGCGGAATTGCAGCGGCTGGATTCTTCTCGCTGTTGACCTTTAATATTCCGACCATCCGTTCATTCGGTATTTTTACAGGAATTGGGATCATCAGTACGCTGATTATTGAGATGACTTTTATTCCTGTACTTCGCTCGATGCTACCACCGCCTTCGGTTACCAAGGTCGCACGCAAAGGTTTACCGATCTGGGACTGGATTCCAAAACGCATTGGCGATGTCATTTTGTCAGTTCGTCCGCGAATGATGCTAATGACTGTGATTGCAGTACTGGGTGTTTTTCTTGCTATTGGCACAAGCCGTATTGTGGTGGATAACGATAGCCGTAACTTCTTCTCGCGCGACCTACCAATGCAGCAAGATGACAGATTTCTGAATCAGTCTCTTGGCGGTACAAACAGTCTCTACATCATGGTCGATACAAAGGTTCGTGATGGTATTGAAAATCCAGAAATTCTAAAAGCGATTGATAATACAGAAAAGTTTGCGAATTCAATTCCAGAGGTCGGTAAAACCATCTCTATCGTGGACTATATCAAGAGAATGAATCAGGCAATGAATGCCGATCAGCCACAGGCATTTCAGGTCCCTGCAACGAAAGATGTTGTTGCTCAGTATCTGCTGTTGTACTCAATGTCTGGTGAGCCGACTGATTTTGAATCTTACATTGATACGACTCAGCGCTATGCCAAGATCACGATTCTGTTAAAAACAGGTAGTAATCACCGCATCAAAGAAATTCTTGAGTCGCTAAAAACGTATATGGCGGGTCAATTGGGCGATAAGGCTGTTGTAAGTTTTGGTGGTGATGTGACTCAGACCATTGCTTTGACTGAAACAATGGTTCACGGCAAGCTTATGAACATTCTACAGATTTCATTTGCCGTATTCTTTATCTCAGCGCTAGTTTTCCGTTCGCTCTCTGCGGGATTGATTGTCCTGACACCACTTCTATTCTCGATTCTTGCGATCTTTGGTGTGATGGGCTGGCTCGACATTCCGCTCAATATTCCGAACTCCCTCATCTCGGCCATGGCTGTCGGTATTGGTGCAGATTATGCCATTTACTTCCTCTATCGCTTGCGTGAAATCTTGCGCGAAGAAGGGGGCGATATCAAAGACGCTATTCGTAAAACTTTAAGTACTGCTGGTAAGGCTTCGCTTTTTGTCGCGACTGCGGTTGCTGGTGGTTACGGTGTGCTGTCCTTGTCGCAAGGCTTCCACGTCCATCAATGGCTAGCGATGTTTATTGTGATTGCGATGCTTTTCAGTGTATTTGCAACCTTAATTATGGTACCTACAATGATTCTAATGTTGAAACCTGGTTTTATCTTTCCCTCAAATAAGAAGAACATTACTGTTGCACAAACTGTTGTGACAAGTCTCTTGTTAGGTACGGCACTCACCATGTCAATGCCTAAAACATCTTATGCAGATGAAGTTCAAGACATTGTTAATCGTAGTGATGATGCTTCTAAGTTCCTGAGCTCAAGTGCTAGTGCTAAATTTGTGCTGATGTCTAAAAGCGGAGAGCAACGCGTACGTTTGACTAAAAATATGACTAAGCTTGCTGGAAATACTCAGAACAATATGCGTTTGACTGAATTCATCTCGCCTGCAGATGTACAAGGAACCACCACGCTGTTGATTGAGAACTCAAAAGGCAGTGATAGCATGTTTGTCTATTTGCCTGCATTGAAAAAAGTACGCCGTCTGGCATCGGCGAATAAGGGCGATGCTTTTATTGGTACGGACTTTAGTTATGGTGATGTACTTGGCTATAAGCTAAGTGACTGGAAATACACGAAACTGGCAGATGGCAAATTTAATGGCAAAGATTGCTACATGATTGAAGCAACGCCAATCAATAATACTGTGAAGAGTGACTTTGGTTATAGCAAACGTCGCATGTGCATACTCAAAGACAACTTTGTTACAGCAACCATCGACATTTGGGATACTGCAGGTAAGCCGTTAAAACATATTGAGTTCACGGATATCCGTCCTTACGGCAAAGTGAAACCAAGATGGCAGGCCATGAAATCTATGGCAAAGAATCTGCAAACTCAGCATATGACACAAGTTATCGTTAGTGATTTTGTCGCAGAAAAAACCTTATCTGATAAGATTTTCTCACCGCAGAGCCTTGAAAAATGACGCAAGGTGCCTATTGGGTATTTGCATGCTGCAGTAGCTTTATGCTACTGCAGCATGCTTATGCAGATGACAGCGAAATTAGTTTTGTGAGCCAGAACTCAGCCAGATTAGATGTGTGGTCATCGGATCGTGATCTAAGCTCGTTAAAAAACATTGGGCAAGCAAGTTTCTGGTCCAATGGTACGCTCAAGTTTAACCCTGAGTTTAAGATCCATTACGACATAAATATTGGAGACGAAACGGACCATACTGTAAACCCAGATCAGGTAAGTAAGGTGAATCGCAACTTACGTGAGTTGTACGCATCTTATAACTGGGATCAGACGTTTTATCTCGACGTTGGTCGCCAGATTGTAGTCTGGGGGAGAGCTGACGGGATTAACCCAACGGATAACCTATCGCCCCGTGACTATACGCGTCTAGTGCCAGATGAGACAGATCAGCGTCTTGGAAATGATGCTCTCAAATTGACGTATATTCCTGAATCTGGAACCAATAAATGGACCGCATTGTGGTATCCGCGTAGTCGTTCAGATGTGATTCCATTGCGTCAGATTGCTGGTGTTCAGTATGACATAGACCGTAAGAGTCGTCCTGCGTTTGCAATGCGTTGGGATTATTCCGTAGATGGTCTGGATGTTGGGGCATCGTATTTCTCAGGTTTGGATCACATGCCCGATTTGTCAGTTCTTTCAGCATCTCCAACAGGGGAGGCAACATTGCAGCTGAAAAATAATCCTATGTCCGTCTATGGATTTGATTTCAGTTATAACCATAACGATATCGTATGGCGTGGTGAAGCGGCATATACCCACACTGACTCGAATGGTAGTGAAGATCTTACCCATAAGAAAAATAATTTAACTGTGGTCATGGGACCGGAATTGTCATTAAAGAACTCCACGCTGAGTTTAGTAGGCGTGTACAAACATACGGAGGACTTTAGATCTGCCGACAGCTTAACAAATCCATTATTGAGAGAAGTTTACCGTTATCAGCAAACAATCAGTGACCAATATGAGCAGGATCAGTATGGAGCTATGCTGCGCTATGCACTTAACTTGCTGAACGATAATCTAAAGCTGGAAGTAACAGGATTCTATTTTGCACCAGAGCCTAATGAATTGTTGAGAATACGTATTAATTACAGCCTCAATGATCACTGGCAGTTGAATGCAGGTGGAGATCGCTTCTGGGGTAAAAATGATACGGTGTTAGGACAATTTAGAGATAACAGTCTGGTGTATGCCCAGATTCGATATAATTTTTAAGATAATTCGCTCCAAAACAATGCTGGAGTGCCCAGTCCCTAATAAGGTGATTTATGGATAATTTAAATAACGCAAAAAAAGATAATTTTTCACAGAAGACCATATTAGTAACAGGTGCAGCAGGTTTTATTGGCAGCAGACTGATCGTTGAACTTTTACGTGAAGGTCATCAGGTGATTGCTGCGCTGCGTAATGCCGCAACCAAGAAAGATAAGCTGTTAGGTTTCATTGCAACGCAAGGGCTAGTTGATCCATCTATTTCGTTTGTTGAATATGATTTAAGCCGTGACTTTAAGCTGGACTCTCTGCTAGCGGATGCTCAGGCAAAGATTCATGTTGTCTATCATCTTGCTGCATCATTTAATTGGGGCATTAGCAAAGCTGAAGCAGAGCGTACGAACATTAAATCAGGACTCGCTTTGATTGAATGGGCTGCAACATTGAAGCAGCTTGAACGATTCATCTGGATTGGCGGATATCGTGTGGCTGCTCCACCACAAGAGTCGGCTGATGAGTTGTATTGCAAACATGGTGGCTATGAGGCTTCGAAAATTTTGGGTTATCAAGCCTTCATTGAGGCCTGTAAGCGTTTAAATGTGCCATGGACTGCAATAAATCCAGCGACAGTCATTGATGGTTTCTATACATATGGCGATATGCAATATATTGGTGTCGCCGACATGATTGATAAGCTATATCAGGGCCGCTTGCTGGCATTGCCAGGTGGGCGTGACACATTCCTGCCGCTGTGCAATATGCAGTATATCGTGAGCTTTCTGATCCGAACGATGTCTTATCCTGAGACCATTGCTCAGGAGTATATGTTGCTTGATCCTAAGACACCCAAATTTCATCGTCTCGTTCACCTAGCTGCCGAGCATTTGGGAGTCAGCTCACCACATTTACAGGTACCCAAAGGTCTGCTCGAGAAATTACCTGAGGTATTACTTGACGGTTCTAAAGAGCAACTCTCTTTCATTTCTACCGAGCACTATCATGTTGCTGGGGCAGAGGCGATGGCGGCGAAGATGGGTATCGCTGACCTGATCAATATCAGTCCTTATTTCTCTCGCTGGATTGATCGCTTGGTTCTTACACGTTTTGGTCGCATGCAAGTACCAACACCTAGTCATTTCAGCTATCAGAATCGATATTGGACAGAAATTTATACTAAACAGCCAGTTAAATCAGAAAAATCATCTGCACTATTTTTACATGGGATTCCATTCGATAGTGCATGCTGGTCTCCAATAATCAATAAAATTACATATGATCAGGTGGCTATGATGGACTTGCCGGGACTTGGGCGTTCAGGCAGTTATGAGGTGGTGGAGGATAACAACCGTCAGTTTATCGACACTGCTGCAAAGCTTTTAGCGCCAAATAGTGTGGTTATTGCACACTCGTTAGGGTGTCTCTTTGCATTGAATCTTGCAAAGAAATATCCAGATAAAGTTGCGCGCCTTATCCTCATATCGCCTTATTTTGTTCAGGCGCAGGCCGCTAAAATGTTTCAGATAAAAACCATATCTAATCTAATTTTCCGTTTTGTGCCAAAAGATATGATTGCTAAAGACCTACATCCAGATGGACAACAAAATCCGTCTGTTGGTTATGCGATGGATTCATTACGTCGAGTGTCGGTAGCCAAGCATATTAGTGAGTACATGCACCGTATTAGTTTGCCGCAGCAGCGAGCAACTCAGACAGCTTTGTTAAATGAACTTAGTTCTAAAGTTGAAATCATTGTGGGAGATAAAGATCCAGTTGTTACCATAATAAGCTCAGATATCCCTATACATATTATCGCTGGCGCAGGCCATAATCCGCACGTTACACATGTAGATGAGGTTTCTGACTATCTCGCACCTGTTCTGATGAAATACAACAGCACTACCGCTTCCTAATGTCTGATCGTGCCCAAGTGCAGGTTTATGTCTGCCCAGTTTCACGGGTACCACAAGACCATTTGGTATTGAGTCATTATCTCGGCTTTCTCAGTTCGGCAGAGAAGCTGAGATATGATCAATATCATCCTAAGGCGGCTCGCCTTTTCTTAATCTCTCGCGTATTAGTGAAGACTGTCTTGGCGGATAAGCTAGGCATTTCTCCGCATGAGGTTAACCTCTTATTACATCCCAACGGCAAGCCTTTTGTACAAGGCAGCAAGGCTGTGTATTTTAATCTTACTCACTCAGCGGACATTATTATTCTTGCTGTGACTGAAGAGGGGGAAATAGGAGTTGATATTGAAAAAGTGGATCGTGAATTCGAGTGGATGCGTGTCGATAGTGTGTTAGACCTAAGTGAAATTGAATGGATTAAAGAGAAAGAACTCACTGATTCATCCAGTGTATTTCAGCGATTTTTTCAAATATGGACCTTAAAAGAATCCTATATTAAATGTACTGGCGAAGGAATGAGCCGTCATTTAAAGAAGCTCAACTTTCATGTGTTGCCTGAGCATATACAGTTTCTCGACTCAACCAATGATGCTCAAAAGACAGAAGAGTATTATTTTGAAAGCTATATATATGAATCCAACTTCATCTTTTCTATCTGTTTACAACAACGCCATAACCTAGAAAGATTTAATTTGAACTGTTTTCAATTATTACCCTTTATATCTACGCATCGAATAACTCCAACGCCTTGTACATATAACTAGATTGAACCTTTATAACTGACGATTTAAAAATGTGAATTTAGTAATGAAATATTTGGCTTTGAGCTGAGCTATTCTCAATGAATTACGCTGTGAATAGATAGACTGCAAAAATTATGAATCAATGAAAAGAAAAAAGCCCCAGTCTTTCGACTAGGGCTTTTTAAATTTGGAGCGGGAAACGAGACTCGAACTCGCGACCCCAACCTTGGCAAGGTTATGCTCTACCAACTGAGCTATTCCCGCATATATAAGCAGTTTTTACGAAAACTTTCTCAAAAAAAACCAATTTGGAGCGGGAAACGAGACTCGAACTCGCGACCCCAACCTTGGCAAGGTTATGCTCTACCAACTGAGCTATTCCCGCATATATAAGCAGTTTTTACGAAAACTTTCTCAAAAAAAACCAATTTGGAGCGGGAAACGAGACTCGAACTCGCGACCCCAACCTTGGCAAGGTTATGCTCTACCAACTGAGCTATTCCCGCGTGCCGCTTATAATACATTAAGCGAAACATGGGTCAACAACTTTATGCAAATAAATATGCTGATTGCATAAAATAAAAACAGAAATGAGCAATTAGATGTATTTTTATCGTTAAGTTGCCGAATAAATAGACATTTTGTTTGGGGTCAAAGCATACAAGAGCAACTTTTGTTTGTGTGTAGACAGGGTATACTAGGTTTAAATATACGAATAATCGTAAAGGAAAAGCTATGAGCCTTGAACAACAATTGATTGAACGGTTACAAACCCTTGCACCTAGCCATTTGGAAGTTACTAATGAGTCGGCTGGACATGGTGGTTATTTCCCCGGTAAAGAGTCACATTTTAAAGTGATTGTAGTGAGTGAAGAATTTAACGGATTACGTTTAGTTCAACGTCATCAAAAAGTTTATGCCTTAGCTTCAGACTTAATGAATCCAGGTCAAATTCACGCTTTAGCAATTCATGCCTACTTACCAAGTGAGTGGCAAGGTCAAGCACCTGCTAGTCCAGAATGTGCACATGCACCTAAAAGCTAAGGGCTAATTTCATGGATGCACATTTACTCACTAAAATTATTCATATGACTGCGGTGGCTGCTGCACTTATGGTTTTTGTCTTACGCGCTTCAACTCTGTTTGTAGGCGTGCAAGGGGAGCAACCAAATCCTGCGGGACGCAAAATATTAGTTGCCTTACAACATTTGTCGTTTACCGTAGTTTTTATTACGGGTGCAATTTTATTGGTCATGAAAGACTTTCAGGTACAGCCGTGGTTTTACGCTAAAATTATTCTATTTTTAGTCTTATTATCTTCTCTGATGAAAGCCTTTAAAAAAGATGACACTCTTTTATTGGCACAACGTAGGGCGGGTTTAATCATTAGTGCGATCGCATTTATTGCTATTATTATTTTAGTAATTGTGAAACCTGTTTTTGCTTAATTGTTCTACATTCTTTGCCTTTTTGCTTAAGCTCTAGGTTAAACTGCGTACAGTAAAAAAATATGCAGAGGGAAACATGTTAACTCGTGTGGTGTTTAACCAAAAAGGCGGTGTAGGGAAATCAAGTATTACTGTAAATTTGGCCGCAATTAGTGCCAAACATGGCTTAAGAACGTTGGTCATTGATCTTGATCCTCAAGCCAACTCTAGTCAGTACCTTTTAGGAGATGATGCAACCTATTCTGCTGAAAAATCAATTTTAGAACCAAATATCGAAAATTTCTTTGATGATGTGTTGGGGAACAATCAACAAAAAGGTCTAATCGGTAATGCGCTAGGTTCAATTTTAAAAGCCCCACGAAATAAAGATCTCGACAGTTTTGTACATTCAACTCCCTTTGCAAAATTAGATGTGCTTCCTGCTAGCCCAACACTAGGCGCTCTTGAGCATGCACTTGAAAGTAAACATAAAATTTATAAATTACGTGATTCAATTCAAAACTTAATTGGACGATATGATCGTATCTATATAGATACACCACCCGCATTCAACTTTTTTACTTTATCGGCACTCATTGCAGCAGATAAAGTCTTAATTCCCTTCGATTGTGATGTCTTTTCAAAGCGTGCGTTACAAACATTGATTGAAAATGTTCTCGAAACGCAAGATGATCATAATGATCGCTTGGAAATTGAAGGAATTGTTGTCAACCAATTTCAAGCTCAAGCAAAATTACCTCGGGAAGTGGTTCAGCAGTTGAAAGATGAAGGGTTGCCTGTACTTAATAGCATGTTACCGCCTTCGGTTTTAATGAAAGAATCGCATCAGAAAAATTTACCTTTGGCTCATTTGGCACCAGAACATAAATTGACTCAAGCTTACGAGACATTGTTTGGTGAAATTGAACCAAAACGATAAGAGAAAAATGATGAAAGGCTTATATATTGCGCCTTTGGTGGCAGCCACTTTATTACTCGGCGCTTGTGCTACGACGGTAAAACCGACTTACGTGTCTCCGACTCAATATCAATCTTTGGGCTGTCAGCAGCTACAAAGTGAATATAACCGTATCCAACAATATATCGATAATGGCGTACAAACTCCGAAAAGCACTGGTATGGGTGTTGGGCTTGGACTTGGCGGTGGCTGGGGACGAGGCGGTTGGGGATTCGGTCCATCTATCTCTGTAAATATGGGACAATCTTCTTCAACGAAAAATACCGAACTTTCACGTGTTTTAGGTCAGCAAGAAGCAATAGTTCAGGCTGCTCAGTTTAAAAATTGCCCGATTATTGTTCGAAAAAAGACCAATTAATAGTCGATTTTGCATCACAATATGCTAATTAAGGCATATTGTGGTGAATAAAGTTTAGCAAAATGTTTCATAATAAAATTAATATAAATCAATGCATTTTAAATTTTAAAGCTTAATAAATTCTGTATTTTCTATAATCAAAAGCCCTCACAAACTTGCTATATTTTGCCTATTTCGTTTAAGGTGGCCCCATCTTGGATGTTGTGGAAATTTTATGATTGAGAGTTGGTTTTTTGTATTGGCAATGTTGGCTGTTTTGCTCATTCCGGGGCCGACAAATGCTTTACTTGCAACCGCTGCTCATTCTCAAGGTTTATCTAAAGCATTCTGGCTTATCCCAATGGAATGGTTAGGCTATGCCTACGGTATTAGCTTTTGGGCTGTATTTATTCATTTAGCTGCTCCAATTTGGCCAGCACTACTGCTCATTTTGCATATTACGAGTGTACTTTATGTATTCTGGCTTGCTTTTCACTTATGGAAGAACACCCATTTACAACAGTTCAGTCAAAGTCATCGCAATATTCGACCACGTCAATTATTCTTATCAACCTTAAAGAATCCTAAAGCTTTGTTGTTTGCAGCGGGTATCTTTCCTGCTGAAGCATGGAATTCGCCTGAAAATTTTCTTATTGTATTTGGTGTTTTTACATTAATCCTGATTCCGGCAGCAAGTTTCTGGATGCTTTTTGGACGAGCGTTGTTAGCCGGTCCAATCAAGAAAATAAAAGCCGATCATTTATATAAAGGATCGGCCATGTTGCTCATTTTATGTATGCTTCCGGTAGTATTCCGTTTCTTCTAATTAGTCTCGAACATTGGCTTTTCGGTTTTTGAGTTTTTCACGTATAAATCCGATGATGCCTGGTAAAACACTAATAATAATGATGCCGAAAATAAGATGGGTAAAGTTATCTTTAACGATTGGCATATTTCCAAATAAATAGCCTAAAGTGACAAAAGACGCGACCCAACACAATGCTCCAATCAAGTTATAAGTTAGGAAAAACTTATAGTTCATGCTACCAGCCCCAGCAACAAAAGGCGCAAAGGTGCGGGCAAATGGAACGAAGCGAGCAAAAATAATCGTCTTGCCGCCATGGCGAGCAAAGAATTCTTGAGTTTTAACTAAGTGCTGTTTATTAATGAATCGGGAATTCATTTCAAACACACGTGGACCGATAAAACGTCCAATATGATAGTTTACCGTGTCACCTAAAACGGCAGCAATGAAGAGTAGAGTGCCCAGTACCCATGGATCCATCGCGCCTGTAGATGCTGCTAAAGCACCAGCTGCAAATAGTAAACTATCTCCCGGCAAGAACGGCATAACCACTAAACCGGTTTCAACAAAAATAATTAAAAATAGAATGCCATAAATCCACGTTCCGTAATTTATAATAAATTCGGCGAGATGTTGATCAACGTGTAGAATAAAATCAATAAGTTCCATGATAAGAGCAAGTGGTAAACCGTGCTCAAATCCTAGCAGTGAGCCTATAGAAAGTCAGTATAAAGCATCAAAAAAATACAAATTGATCATCTCGTTTATGCAACGATATATATGGATTTTGAGTATTTAATTATCAATGTCCCAAACCTAGAATGAGCTCATCAATAAATAAGCATTTAAATAAAGGTGGCAATATGTTTAATCCAAATGTAGTGGTCAAAAATATCGTAACGCAATCAGGCGCAGACAGTTTCATTAGCCTTATTGCGCGTCTTCTTATCGCCTATATCTTCCTTGTTGCAGGTTGGGGGAAAATTACCGGTTATGCAGCAACTGCTGGATATATGGAAGCAATGGGGGTTCCAGCAGGAATTCTTCCTTTAGTGATCTTGGTTGAGTTTGGTGGTGGTTTAGCCTTGTTATTTGGTTTCCAAGCACGCTTTGCGGCTTTTGGACTTGGAATCTTTAGTATTCTTACTGCATTTTTATTCCACCAAGGTGGTGCTGATGCAGCGGCGCAATATAACAATGGCATCCATTTCATGAAAAACCTTGCAATGGCAGGTGGTTTATTCTTCCTGATGCTTCATGGCGCTGGACGTATTAGTTTGGATCATGCAATCGAGAAATAATATTCAAGACAAAATAAAAACCGGATGATCAACTCATCCGGTTTTTTTTATTTCTAGGGACGTAAAATTAGAGCATGAATTGGATTTGTAATTCCCCAACAACAAAACCAAGTACTGCACCTACTGCAATGAGTGCCCACTCATCTTCTTTAAACGCAGGACGTAACATACCTTCAAATTCAGATGGTGTTAGTTTTTGCATACGTTCAATTAAAGTACTGCGAATATTCATAGCATCTTCTGCATAAGACTCTACGTATTTCATCGTTTCTGGAAGCCGTTGCATAATACGTTCAGCAACTTGCGATTTCATATCCTGATATTTTTCTCCGCCAATTGCGTAAACAACAAGTGGACGAATCACACCTGCTTGCATATCAATTTCTTGTTTAACATGGCGGTTAACCAGATCAATAACACGCGCAGAATGTGTACCAGAAAATAATTCTTCCATCATATGGCGAGAAGTTAAAAGCTGTTTGGAAATTAACGCTGCGTAGTCAGCGGCAACTTCATTTTGACGTTTAATAAACAAACCTTGCCACGTATAGCCCAATATTTTCTTAGGGTATAGTGGTCTAAACATCATTTGTAATGCGATCCAGTCACTGAAAAAACCCACAAAGCCACCAAACATTGGCAGCATCCAAGGGTATTTACCTTGCGTGATAATCCAGCACAGCATCTGAATCACACCGATACCGAAGCCAAATACAAATCCGACATTACTAAAAAATTTAAATTCTTGTTTGCCCACTCGTTTAAAAATATTGTTGAGTAGGCGTTTGTCTTTAAGTAAGTTGCTAATAACAAGATGTTTAATATCAAAATATCGGTTCACATCACGTTGTACTTCACTCATGATGTGTTCAACAATCTCGGGTGCTTTTGATTGCACACGACGAATGAGTCTTTGACGCGCAAACTCTGGCATGCCTTCCCATAATCCCGGCTGATATTCTTGCGCAACATCACGGGTAATATCTTCAGCTGCGGCAAGCAGTGGTTTTTCTATTTCTTTGGCAATACGTTTAGGATCTAGGCGTGCAAAAATTTCTTCAGGTTTAATGAGTTTGGCTGTCATGAGTTCAACAGCAATTGTTGCCATTTTCTCGGCTTTGCGTGGCACGATGCCTTGCCAACCTAGAAATGGTTTAATGCCTTTAAACTCAAGTGGCGAAAACATCATCTGAATGGCGATCACCTTGGTGATGTAGCCAATTAAACCACTCATAAAAGGAATAGAGATATACAACCAAAAATGTTGCTGGAAATCTGCAATCATAGTTTGAAGCATTGTTGTTCCTTAGATTTCTATTGATTTTGATAGGGGGCAACAAGCCATAAAAATGGATAATTGTTTAAGCACAGACAAATATCGCTTATGGTATTTACCTTTCCGTGGTAATGCCTGTTTTATCGGCTCATCTTAACATCAAATTCATGGTGATGTTGCATAGAATGTGATGAATTTATCAATACGTATGAAGTTTTTAAGACTAATCCAGATGTTTGATAAATATAAGTAAATATTAATTTATGTCAAAGAATTCAACGATAGAAATGATTCAGAAATGAAAAAAATAAGATATATGATGATTTGCGGTGCGCCGAAGCGTGAAAAATGTTAAAATGGCGCGCTTAATTCTTTTGCCATTTAGTGGTTTGTCATGACTACCAATACTCAAATTACTGAAGATCGTATCCTGATTCTGGATTTCGGCTCTCAATATAGCCAGCTCATTGCACGTCGTGTACGTGAAGCCGGTGTTTACTCTGAAATGTATGCTTTTGATATGTCTGAAGAAGACGTTCGCGCTTTTAAGCCAAATGGCATTATTTTGTCAGGTGGACCTGAGAGTGTGCATGAAGAAGGCAGCCCACGTGCACCACAAGTAGTGTTTGAGTTGGGTGTTCCAGTATTGGGTATTTGCTATGGCTTGCAAACCATGTCTGAACAGTTAGGCGGTAAAGTTGAGCCGGGTACTGTACATGAGTTTGGTTATGCCGAAGTTGATATCGTTAAACGTGACCAACTGATTGGCAACTTACAAGATCGTGAAGACCAACTTCATGTTTGGATGAGCCATGGCGACAAAGTGAGCCAGATTCCAGAAGGTTTTAGCATTACTGCAAGCACACCAAGTTGTCCTGTTGCTGCTGTAAGTGACGAAACACGCCGTTTCTATGGTGTGCAATTCCACCCAGAAGTAACGCACACGGCAAAAGGTGAAGAATTACTTGCAAATTTTGTTCATAAAATTTGTGGATGTGGTGGTCTTTGGACACCTGAACACATCATTGATTTACGTGTAGAACAACTACGTGAACAGATCGGTGATGAAAAAGTTCTTTTAGGTCTTTCTGGTGGTGTTGACTCATCTGTAGTTGCTGCGCTTTTACACAAAGCAATTGGCGACCAGCTAACATGCGTATTCGTTGATAACGGTTTACTTCGTTTAAACGAAGGTGACCAAGTAATGCAAATGTTTGCTGAAAACATGGGTATTCGTGTTATTCGTGCAGATGCTGAACAACGTTTCTTAACTGCATTGGCTGGTGAAGTTGATCCAGAGAAAAAACGTAAAATCATTGGTCGTGAGTTTATTGAAGTTTTTGCTGAAGAAGCACGTAAACTTGATGGCGTGAAATTCTTAGCACAAGGTACGATTTACCCAGACGTAATCGAATCTGCTGCAAGTAAACAAGGTAAAGCACATGTTATTAAATCTCACCATAACGTGGGTGGCTTACCAGACGATTTAGAGTTTGAGTTAGTTGAACCTTTACGTGACTTGTTTAAAGATGAAGTTCGTAAATTAGGTACGACACTTGGTTTACCACACAGCATGATTTACCGTCATCCATTCCCAGGCCCTGGTTTAGGTGTTCGTATTTTGGGTGAAGTGAAAAAAGAATATGCAGATATTCTTCGTCTTGCTGATGACATCTTTATGCAAGAGCTTCGCGACAGCGGCTGGTATGACAAAACAGCTCAAGCATTTGCTGTATTCCAACCTGTTAAGTCAGTTGGTGTAGTCGGTGATGGCCGTCGTTATGCATGGGTAATCGCACTTCGTGCAGTTGAAACAGTTGACTTTATGACAGCTCGTTTTGCACATTTACCATACGAACTAGTTGATAAAATCTCAACGCGTATTATGAATGAAATTAAAGATGTATCGCGTGTTGTATATGACGTGTCATCTAAACCACCAGCAACGATTGAGTGGGAGTAAAATCGGAGTTTCAAAATGCAATGCATTTTGCCGATTTTACGCCAAGAGCTATGCTCGCGGCAGAGGGTTTTCTAAAAGCAGTAGCTTTTAGCTAAATTTATGCCATGAACGAACTTAAAACATTGTTTAAGTGAAGTGCAAGATGCCTACGGCAGTGTGGTATTTCTAGAATAGATTAATAAAAAGCCGACTTGGAAAAGTCGGCTTTTTTTATCTTGTAACCAAGTTAAAGTCTTAGTAATAGATTTCTATTAAAGGCTCTAATTTTTTTTGTATAAGCGGCACTATGCTGTTAATTTTATAGATAATTGAAAACCAAGAAATATGAGGGTAAATGGGCCTATCAAAATGCTTTTATAGGTACAATTTTTTAAGAGAAAAATTAATTTATTATTAATAATTAGCTTTAAGCTGAAGAAATAACTTTATGAAAAAAATATTAATAGCCTTCTCAAGTGTAGATGGGCAAACATTTAAAATTTGCAATGCAATTAGTCATATATTAGCTAATGATGGGTACCAAATTGACATCGTCTCTATTAATGAATGTTCTAAAATTAAAGAAGACTATGTATTTATTCTTATTGGTGCCAGTATTAGATATGGAAATTATCATAAATCCGTTTATAAATTCATTGAAGATAATTTATATACAATAGAGCAAACAGCTAATGGTTTTCTTTCGGTGAGTGCAACTGCTAGAAAAGTTGGTCGAGATGATCCCTTAACAGATATATACATTCAAAAACTTAAGAAAAGATCAGGTTGGACTCCTTGTCTTGTTAAAATTATAGCAGGAGCAATTGATTATCCCCAATATAAGCTGTTTGATCGTTTTATGATTCAAATGATTATGTTAATAACTAATGGACCTATAGATACTACTACGAGATTTGAATTTACTAATTGGCATAAAGTGAGGCTATTCAGTCTTGAAATATCTAATAAATTAAAAAGTTAAATATAATTGAGTATTATCTAAGTTTAAAATTATTCTTGTTACATTAGTTATATATTTATCAAAGCTATAGAAAATAGAACAGATTAGAGATATATATTTATTGGATATTGCTAGTAGAAAGAGGGCATAAGTACTTTTTCTACTGTTTGGTTCGTGTAGAGGAAAAACTTGTAAAGTTTATTAAATATGAATATCAAAGCCTAAATTTACATCACAGGCAGCTTGTCCTCCACGTATCCCCCAATTTTCTGTGGGAAGTTCCCGAATAAGAATTTTTATATGGTCATCTGGTATACCTAATATAGATAAGTTTTTAACAATTGACTGATATAAAGTTCTTTTAGTTCCTATTGAACGACCAGCAAAGCAGTCAATCTGAATTAAAGTAAAGCATTCGGGTTTTGTCAAATTTGGTGGACAGAGAAATAAATGTGGCTCATGTATGTTTAAGCGAATATCTCTATCATGATCAGGCAACTTTAATATCTGTTTACATGCAAGATAAACAGCTTTATAAGTTGCTCCTCAAACTGGGGTGAATATTTATTTCTAATATCAATATTTATTGTAGGCATGATTCTTTAGTACTTTTAGAATTTAGGGAAATAATAATACATTGATCAGATAAAATTCTTCATAATTTTATATTTGATCCGTAAATGTAGAATTATCTATTAATAAAAGGTAGATATTTTAAGATCTTTAAAGTAGAAGACCCTTGAATTCCGTAATAGCCCCACTGGGAAATAATTAATGCTTAAAATGATTTTGAAGTTAAGTTTATTTTGTATAACTTATTGCCTTTTTTCTTTAACACATGCTGAAAATTATACAAAAATTAAATATGTCTGTTTAAGCTCTGCTCAAACAAAAGCCATTTTAATGCTTAACACAGACAATTTACATGTAAATGATATTAATGATGTAATGTACTATCCTTATTTAAAATCGATAAGTCTTAGCAAAAGCTCTGGTTTAGGAATAGGAGTGGGGGATACTAAAGATACTCTTTGGCATTACAGTTATGATGAATTAGAGAGCAGCGAAAAGGTTGGAGTTTATGATGTCCTATATCGAGATAAGGCTATCGTTCTTGTAACCTATCACAATATAAAAGGTGATCCGACAGTAATATTTTCTCAGCAGCTAAAGAATAGTTCAAAACATAAAATTAACCAATTACTTGCAAAGACTAGTCGAGAATGTATCTAAAGTGTTTTAGTAGATGCTAGTAACAATCCAAAAAATGAAGCATCTACATATACCGAGCGTCTTGAGTTTTATGCAGGTAATCATGATGATATCTTCGAAATTGTCGAACAGTTAAAAAAAGCAGATTTTTTTGATGATGAAACTACAAAATCTTTTGGAGTTGGGTTAAAACTTTTTAGTGAAATTATGTTGGAAAATCGAGATCATCCTCTATTTCAAGAATTTTTCCCGCAATTTGGACAATTCATGAAAAATCTAAAACAGCTTGTTAAAGATCACTCATCTTAAGCATTTTTTCATGCAGCCTTGATTTTTCTATAATTAAAAAACAGATTGTCTCATTCATAACACCCTGTGTATTACTAAAAGACTATATTGAATAATGAGTGTATTGTTAAGATCATTAAAACAACTCATTGCAAAAGCATAGGTAAAAGAGAGTAATATCATGAGCAATAATAATGATTACGATATTTCTGATTCAAAGGATTGCGAGAAATTTGCCAATCAGTTTATTCAGGAATTTCCAATTCGCTCTGCTGAAATTGGACAGGGGACAGTCATTAAGCGGGCTTTACCTAGCCGACAAAAACGAATGATTGGAGCATGGTGTTTCTTAGATCATGCAGGCCCAGTCACCTTTCCTGCAGGTGATGGTTTAGATGTTGGACCTCATCCTCATATTGGTTTGCAAACCTTCACTTGGATGATTGAAGGGACCATGATGCATACCGATAGCTTGGGTTCAAAACAACTTATTCGTCCTAAGCAAGTGAACTTAATGACAGCAGGTCATGGTATTTCACATACAGAAGTTGCACCTGATACAGAAACTCAAATGCACGCTGCGCAGCTTTGGATTGCTTTGCCAGATCATAAGCGCAATATGGATCCGAAATTTGAACATTACCCCGAGCTACCTGTTGTTGAAAAAGACGGTCTAGAATTTACTGTTCTTGTAGGTGAATATTTGGCAACGACTTCTCCAGTAGTGGTTCATACACCGTTAGTGGGTGTCGACTTAATTGCTACCGAAGATACTAAAACCCGTATTCCATTAAATCCTAATTATGAATATGGCTTTATGGCATTAGAAGGTGTTGCCCATGTAAATGGTCATGAGTTAACTGCTGACAACATGGTTGTTTTGGATACTGGACTGAGTGAAATTGAGATTGAAGTAAAAAAAGGCAATCGTATTCTTTTGATTGGTGGTGAACCGTTTGAAACGCCAATTTTACTCTGGTGGAATTTTGTTGCACGTACAATGGATGATTTAAAAGAAGCGCGCGAGCAATGGATTAACCATGATGCACGTTTTGGTGAAATTCCAGATTATGTTGGTGCACGTTTAGAAGCCCCTGTTCTTCCAGATCAAATGAGAGCATCAAAATGACAGCAGTAATCGCAAGCAGTAAAGCAAAGCCCCTTGCTGAACAATGGAAGGGCGAAATCACCAGTGGACGTCATCAATATTTTTGTGATGAGCCTGAAAAACTTGAAGGGCAGGACCAAGGCCCAGCACCCTATGATTTGCTTACCGGAAGTTTAGCTGCATGTACGCTTATTACTTTAAGAATGTATGCGAAGCATAAGGGTTATGATTTGGGTGAATTCTCGGTTGAAATTGATTTTCATACCAATAGAGAGCATGAAGAACATATTGAACGTCGTATTGTTTTTAAAGACTTACCCGATGAAGAACTTCAGCAAAAAATCTTAACGGTATGTAGTAAAACGCCAGTGACTAAAACTTTGTTACGTAGTTTAGACATTCATACTGTGCTTGTTACAGTGTAAAAATGCTATTTTGTAGAGGTGGATGATTTTATATCCATTCCACAAATGGAATAAAACAGCATGTTCACATGCTGTTTTTTATGTAAAAAGAAAAATAAAAGCAGGCAATAACATGATTAGTGTACACCACCTGGAATGTTCGCGATCGTTTCGAATTTTATGGGCTTTAGAAGAATTAGGCTTAGATTATGATATTCATTATTATCAACGCTTACCTAACTATTCCGCTCCAGAAACATTGAAATGTATTCATCCTTTAGGTAAAGCTCCAATTTTGACTGATGATGAGCAAGTCATCGCAGAATCTGCTGTGATTTTGGAATATTTACAGCAGCGTTATGATCAAAAGCAGCAATTTAAACCTACACAGCCCCAAGATTTACAGCAGTATATTTACTGGATGCACTATGCTGAAGGTTCACTTATGCCTTTATTAGTCATGACTCTGGTCATGAATAGTGTAAATAAGCATGTGCCATGGTTAATTCAACCCGTAGCAAAAAAAATCACGGAAGGGGTGAAGGCAAATTTTGTTCGCCCACGTATGAAAGATCATATTAGTTTTTTAGAAAACTATTTGGCAGAGCATGAATATTTCGCAGGTGATTTTTCATTTGCTGATATTCAGATGAGTTTCCCACTGGAAGCTTTGCAATCACGTTTGCAAGGGAAATACCCCAATATTCAGGCTTTTTTACATCGTATTCAGCAAAGACCCGCATTTCAGAAAGCGAAACAAAAGGGAATGGGTACTAATGAAAGGAATTGTGCTGATATTTAAAAGAAAAGGAACAATTATTTGTTCCTTTTTTATTTGCCTTTTACTTGCGTTTGATCACAATAGAATCAATGCCACTGTGTTGTAAGGTTTGTTGAGCGGCCAATGCAGCATCTTGGGAGTCATAAGGACCTGAAATAACACGGTACCATATTTGCCCATTTTCATTACTTTTGACTACATCTGCAGATAAGCCATTCAAAATGATTTCTGCACGGCGAGCGTCGGCCTGATCGGGGTCGTTATAGCTGCGAACCTGTAAAATATAGGTAGGCTGCTGAGGAGCAGTGGCTGATGGATTAGCATCAATTCCTGCACTTTCTGAAGCTGCTGGTTGAGCTGCACTTGGTGCCTCAACAATCATGGCTGTACCTTGATTTTTGCTCTCAGGAATCGCTTGTTCTGGAATAGGTGTTACTTGCTGTTGAGGTAATAGATCGTAGAAACGATAGTCTTTATTGGTATCTTCTTCTTGATAGTGTTCAGAGGTAATCTGATTTTTTGCGGGAACAGGTTGCCAAGGTTTCCAAAGCATAAGCACTACAGCGATACATAAGACCGCCAAAATAGCGACAAGTGTCCCTAACCATTTAGGAATTAGGGGCTTTTTAGGCTTATTAGGTCTTTCAGATACACCGCGTTGCGTTTTGCCAAACACGTGGATTATTCCTCTGTATTTTGATTGTTTTAATTCGAGTTTGAGTCTCGTATTACGATGCTGAAACAGTGGTTCGTATCAGCTATTTTAACTCTACAAACCACTGCTTACTATATATTGCATGACCTTTATTTACTGTCATGCAATATAATTTTTACATAGATTCTGGTGCAGATACACCAAGCAATTCTAAACCATTGCGCAACACTTGTTGTACATTGATTGAAAGTAATAAACGTGCTTGTGTAAGCTCGGCATCATCGCTTAATACTTTATGTTCATTGTACCAACCGTGGAACAAGGCAGCTAACTCTTTTAAGTAGTTACCCAACTGATGTGGTTCATACGCATTTGCAGCTCGCAATACAGCATCTGGATAAGCTGCTAATTTAGAAAGAATTTCAGTTTCAGCATCAAGAGACAAGCGTGCCGCATGCGGGCGAGCAGTGTTTACATCGAATTGTAGGTTTGTGCTTGCTGCTTTTTCTAACATGCGGCAAATACGTGCATGCGCATATTGGATGTAATACACAGCATTGTCTTTACTTTGTGACACAGCAAGGTCAAGGTCGAAATCGATGTGTTGTTCACTCTTACGCATTACGTAGTAGAAACGAGCCGCGTCATTGCCCACTTCTTTACGCAAGTCACGTAAAGTCACGAACTGACCTGAACGAGATGACATTTGAACCATCTCGCCACCACGCCATAGACTTACGAACTGAACTAAAAGTACAGTTAATTTTTTAGAGTCGTAACCCATCGCATCAATTGCCGCTTTTACGCGAGAAATATAACCGTGGTGGTCAGAACCCCAAATGTCGATTAGGTCCGTATAGCCACGTTGTAATTTATTCAAGTGATATGCAATGTCTGATGCAAAGTATGTAGTTTGGCCATTGCGACGTTTAACAACACGGTCTTTTTCATCACCAAATTCAGTTGATTTAAACCAGATGTTGCCATCTTTTTCATAAAGGAAGCCACGTTGATCAAGTGTTTCTAACGCTTCATCAATTTTTGCACTAAGAGACGCTTCACTAAACCATTGATTGAAAGTTACGCCGAAGTCAGCAAGGTCATCTTTAATGTCATCTAAAATGGCATGAAGAGCAGCTTGGTGGAATACACGGTAGCCTTCACCTAATAACTGTTGTGAATTGGCAATAAGGCCATCAATATGTTTTTCTTTGTCGCCAGATAAAACGACTTTATTGCCGTCGCTATCTAGTTCTTCTGCATATTGTACGTCTTCAGGCACATCTTTGTAGACATTAGCCACTTCACGAAGGTAGGCATCGCCATTTTTATCAATAATAGTCTGTGCGATTTCTTTAACGTAATCGCCTTGATAAGCATTTTTTGGAAATACAAGGTTTTGACCAAGTAATTCTAAATAACGTAAATAAGTAGAAGTCGCCAAAATGTCCATTTGACGGCCAGCATCATTCACATAGTATTCACGGTCAACTTTAGCACCTGTTGCTTCAAGTAACGTAGCAACAGTCATACCATATGCAGCGCCACGGCCATGTCCTACATGTAGACTAGACGTTGGGTTTGCAGAAACAAATTCAACTTGGATCTTTTTCGCTGCATTCGCTTGGCTGCGACCAAAGATTTCTTTTTGTGCTTGAATCTGGTCAAGAATAGCAAAGCGCTGGTCTGCATTTAAAAAGAAGTTAATAAAACCAGGTCCTGCGATTTCAGCTTTACTGATATCTGCAACTTCTGGTAATGCAGCTAGAACTTTCTCAGCTAAATCACGTGGTTTCATACCAGCAGGTTTCGAGCCGATCATGGCAATATTAGAAGCAAAGTCGCCATGGCTTCGGTCTTTGGTGCGTGTTAAGTTGCTTGTGTTTTTCCAGTCGGAAGGAAGCACCCCTTCTTGTTGAAGAGTTTGCACTGCATGGTCGAGAGCTGCTTGTATTGCCGTATTCATATCAATCGAAAATAGATGTCGCAGAAAAACGTCAAATATAGCAAATTTCCTAGGAGTTAGGGGAGTGGATTTAATATTCGAGTAATTCTTTTTGTGCAACTTAACGAGTATTATTTTTTAAATGAATATTGCAGGGTGGACTGTCTCATTATTCTAAAAACAAATAAATACAAGCCTTCTGTGGTTTTTTAATCAGTAAATTACACTAAAAACCCACAATTATTTCTTGGGAAAATATATGGTAGTATTAAAATGTATAGTTTAGGCCGATAAAATTAAAAGAATAAAAGATTTTTTAAAAATATAAAATTATTAAACTATTGATATTTATTGTTTATTTTTATACATGTTTTAACTAAATAGTCTTTAATTTTACCATCACGGTTTAAAATATCTATTTTGAACGAATTAGGCTTAAGCTTATACGCACAAAGAGTTTTAGAGACCATACAAAAACGTGTTTTTCTCTACTCTAAGCTGGAAAATGAGATAGGCAATGATATCAGGACACCCAAGTAAACATCCCCTTTATATCCCATATGCAGGTTTTACACTTTTAGAGTTACCACTTCTAAACAAAGGTTCTGCTTTCACTGAAGAAGAAAGAAGTAACTTTAACTTACACGGTTTACTCCCCCATATTATTGAAACTATTGAAGAGCAGAGCCAGCGCTCTTATCAACAATATTGCGCTTTCACTGATGATATTAACCGACATATCTATCTGCGTAATATCCAAGATACCAATGAAACCTTGTTCTATCATCTAATCGAAAATCATCTTGAAGAAATGATGCCGATTATTTATACCCCAACAGTAGGTGAGGCATGTCAGCGTTTCTCTGATATCTATCGTCGTCATCGTGGTGTTTTCATTTCATATCCAGATCGTGATGTGATTGATGATATTTTGCAAAACGTAAATAAAAATAATGTAAAAGTCATCGTGATTACTGATGGTGAACGTATCTTAGGTCTTGGTGACCAAGGTATTGGCGGAATGGGGATTCCTATTGGAAAACTTTCGCTTTACACAGCTTGTGGTGGGATTAGTCCAGCTTATACGTTGCCAATCACAATTGATGTAGGGACGAACAATCCACAACTGTTAAATGATCCGATCTATATGGGCTGGCGTCAGCCGCGTATTAGCGGCGATGAATATTACGCATTTGTAGATATGGTGATTGATGCTGTGAAGCGTCGTTGGCCAAAAGCATTAATTCAGTTTGAAGATTTCGCACAAAAAAATGCGATGCCACTTCTAGAAAAGTATCGCGATAAAATTTGCTGTTTTAACGATGATATTCAAGGAACAGCAGCGGTATCAGTTGGTAGTTTGATTGCTGCGAGTCGTGCAGCCGGCAAGCAATTAAAAGATCAAAAAATTGCTTTCTTAGGTGCTGGTTCGGCAGGTTGTGGTATCGCGGAGCAAATTGTTGCTCAAATGGTTGCTGAAGGCCTAACCGATGCTGAAGCGCGTGCTCGTGTTTATATGGTAGACCGTTTTGGTTTGATCACTGAGAATCAGCCAAACTTGCTCGACTTCCAACGTAAGTTGGCACAAAAAGCTGAGGTGGTTGATCAGTGGGGCAATATTGAAGAAGTGATTTCACTGCTTGATGTTGTTAAAAATGCTAAGCCGACAGTGTTAATTGGTGTTTCTGGTCAGCCTGGTTTGTTCACCGAAGAAATCATTAAGACCTTGGCGGCAAACTGTGAACGTCCAATAGTCATGCCATTGTCAAACCCAACTTCACGTGTTGAAGCTGTACCTGCTGATATTGTGGAGTGGACTGAAGGCAAAGCGTTAATTGCAACAGGTAGCCCGTTTGCTCCTGTGAATCATCACGGTAAACTTTATAATATTTCGCAGTGTAATAACTCCTACATTTTCCCAGGCATTGGTTTAGGTGTAGTAGCATCGGGTGCTAAACGCGTTACTGAAAATATGTTAATGGCATCAAGTAGTGCTTTAGCGAATTGCTCACCATTACTGAAAGATCCACAAGCTGATTTGTTGCCACCGTTGGGTGAAATTCAACAAGTGTCTAGAGTTATTGCATTCGAAGTTGCGAAAGCTGCTATGGCAGATGGTGTAGCTGTAACGATTAGTGATGATTTGCTACAACAAAAAATCGATCAATCATTCTGGAAACCTGAATATCGCAAATATAAGCGTATTCCTTTCTAAGAATGAGAATAAAAAAAGAGGAGCGTCAGCTCCTCTTTTTATTTTTAGTCTTCTAAAATTTCTTCGAGTAATTCTTCGCTAGGTGCAAAATAGTAAGCACCATCAAGCGGGGTCACGAAGTGCAATAAGCGATCGTGAATACCATCTCCACTGGTGCCGAACATACGTTTTAACATGGCATCAATAATGTTCAGGTCCTTGGTGTAGGCAATAAAAAATAAACCTTGATCGCCTCTGCCGTCGCCATAAGGCAGACTATGACGCAAGATTTCCATTTCTTCGCCTTCATCATCTTCTACAACAGTACGGGCGACATGAGCATTTTCCGGTTTAACGTCATCATCTAATTCAATAGATTCAAGCTTGGTGCGGCCCATGACATTTTCTTGCGCATCGACTTTAAGTTTTTTCCATTTTGCTAAGTCGTGTGCATAGCGCTGCGCGAAAATAAAACTACCATCAGCAAATACACCAGCCTCTTCGGGTAGAAGAGCTGTTTCTGCACGATCATCTGGAAATTGAGGATTTTCTGTACCGTCTATAAAGCCTGTAATATCTCGGCCATCGAAATAGCGGAAGCAAACACGCTCATCAAGAACTTCGACTTTATCTTTAATACCTTCAAAAAATGCTTGGCTTAATGCAAAACAAATATCAGAGCGCATGCTGGCAATATGAATGAGTACATCTGCTGGCACAGATGGCATATTGAATGCACCTTGTTCTGGCTCAAGCTGTTTAAATCCTACAGGAGTTTGCGAATAGAGCTGTTTCCATAGTTCAGGACCAAAAGCGACTGCTGTTTTAATTTGAGCATCAGAATGCTGAGTAATTAGACGGTCTCGTGCTTCAAATAAAGCTCCAATTTGTTTTTTTAATTCATCAATTGATAAGTCTTTTAAACGAAGAACAATGAAGCGAGCATGATCTGATGGCAATGGCAAAATGACAGATTGAGCAGTCATTGGAAGGTATCTCCTCAATTATAATTTAGTATGAGCTTTAATTATTGTGCCTGATGCGAAGAGCCGTTAGTAGTCTATTTCTTGATTTTATTGTTTGAATTCTGACTAAGATAGCTTTATAAAACAGTATAATTCCACTTTTATAGTCTATTTTTTGCTATGTCTCTGCAAGTTTGGTTCGCTTATATGTTGGCCTGTTGGGTCATTAGTATCTCACCTGGTGCAGGAGCAATTGCTTCAATGTCGAGTGGCCTAAACTATGGTTTTAGGCATGGCTATTGGAATGCAATAGGTTTGCAAATCGCTTTGCTACTTCAAATTTTAGTGGTGGCAGCAGGCGTGGGAGTTTTATTTGCAACGACACCTTTGGCTTTTCAGTTTGTTAAGTGGTTTGGTGTGATTTATTTGTTATATCTTGCTTATTTACAGTGGACAGCACCTATAAAAGACATCGAAATTCAACATGAAAAAAAGAATAAGTCTATTTCTGCTCTGCTGTTAAATGGCTTTGTGGTCAATATTAGTAATCCCAAAGCGATTGTATTTCTATTAGCTGTTTTACCCCAGTTTCTAGATTTGGGTAAGCCTCAATGGATACAGTACCTGATTATGGCTGTAACAATGATTACGATTGATTTGATTGTAATGGCTGGATATACAGGGCTAGCATCAAAGGTTCTAAGATTACTTCGCTCTCCTAAACAGCAAAAATATTTGAATCGGGGTTTTGCTGTAATGTTTAGTTGTGCGGCTTTATTATTAAGTACAGTTCACCAGGCGTCCTAATTTAGGCCGCCTGTGTCTGGTTTTTTAGCTTTTGAGTTATGAAAATAACGGCGAAAGTTAAGGCCATGCATAAAACAATACTTAAGCCTGTAGAGATGTTGAGTGCTGCGCTTGACCATAGGCCTACACTCACCCCAAGCTGAGCTAACACAAATGCCCAAACGACCATTTGCTTTGGTGAATTTGCTAGTAGGCGAGCGCTTAAAGCTGGTATTACGAGTAATGCACCCATAAGCAAAGAACCTACCGCACGTAAGGCTAATACAGTAAATAAAGCCAATAGCAGCATAAAAATAAGACGTTGCCAGTTCGCATTTACCCCTTCACTAATTGCAATATCTGGATCAATTGCAAACTGTATTTGCGGCTGCCAAAAGCGGTAAAGAATTGCGAGTGATAGCGCAATTATTAAAGTGAAAACAGGTAAGTCGGGCCAATCAATACTCAGTAAATCACCAAATAAATAACTTAAAAGTTCTGGTCTTAAACTTGGAACATGTTGAATAAATAATAAACCACTACAAAGTAATGTCGCTGAACATAAGGCTAAGAGCGCATCATTGGGTAAGCGATTGTCATGTAGGGCCCATAAAATTGCGACCAGTAAAACCGCAGTGCCTGCAACACCAAGCCAAAGAGGAAGGCTTAAAGCACCTGCGATCGCAACCCCAAGTAGTGTTCCGTGTGCCATAGTGTCAGCAAAAAAAGACATGCGTCTCCAAAGCATTAGACAACCAAGAGGTGCGGTTAAAAACACCAATAAGGTTCCCATAATCCATGCGGGTAACAATAATTGTAACCATTCCATCATGGCTTAAGCTTCCGGTTCTGGGTGGATGTGAGGACGGTCGTTATGAGGGCAGGGGTGTGCTGCATCACCGTGAGCACAATGATCATGATGATGTTGGTAGAAAACCCGTTGAGTTCCAAAGATAGCCTGATATTCAGGATGTTGTTGAATGTTCTCGGGTAAACCGCTACAGCAAATATGTTTATTCAAACACACTACGCGGTGTGTTCCTTCCATCACCCATTGTAAGTCATGAGAAACAATTAAGATTGCACAACCATATCGTTCTGGCAGACTACGGACATATTCATAAAGTTCAGCTTCTGACTGAATGTCTAAACCTTGCATCGGTTCGTCAAGAACTAAAATATCTGGCTGACGAAGTAGGGCACGCGCTAGTAATACGCGTTGGCGCTCACCACCGGAAAGTTGTTGTACTTTTGATTGTTGTAACTTTGAGATGCCTGTGTCTTGAATAATTTCTTGACGAAGGGCAGGGCTGCACTTTTCTAAATCAAGTAAATCTTGCACACGCAAAGGTAGACTGTGTGAAGGATTAAATTTTTGTGGCACATACGCCATTTTGAGTTTTTTATAATTAACGATGCGTCCGCTACTCGGTTGGAGAATACCGAGTAGAACTTTAATCAGTGTTGATTTGCCAGCACCATTTGGGCCAATTAAAGACACAATTTCATTTTGATGTAGAGCAAAATCAACTTTTTTTAAAATTTCCCGATTATCACGATGGACAGAAACCTGCTCAAGCTGAATTAATACAGGATTTAAGGAGTTGTGCGGCACTGTTGGCATTTCCCCGAAATTTCAATAATGCTGTGTTGAGCCACGAACTCATCTGACGCTGCAAGTTGGTCAAGCTGGTGAGTTAAACCTTGAGAAGAGGCTTCTTTAACCATGTGACATTCGGTACAAATTAGGAATGCTGCTTGGTGGCCTTCGCGAGGGTGGCAACAGGGAATATAGGCATTAATAGAAGTTAGGCGATGGATCAAGCCTTTTTCTAATAAAAAGTCTAAAGTTCTATATACAGTTGGAGGAGCAGCAGGACGATCAGTTTGGCTTTTTATACGTGCGAGTAAGTCATAGGCGCCCATTGGACCCGAAGCATTTAAAATGAGTTCCAAAACTTCTTTGCGCAAAGGCGTAAGTCGTGCGCCAGTCGCAGAACATAAATTTTCTGCTTCAGCTAAACGGTTTGCGACATTATGGTGATCATGCACACCATGCAAAGAATCATGATGTTCATGCGAGCAGGAACTCATAGAAATAACCTCGAATTTTTAACGGAATATTAGCATGAAGCGATGCTTCATTCGATTAATCTTAGGTATTTTTGTAACTTTGTTATATTATAACATGCTTCGAGCTAATTTAAATTGATGGTCTGTCATGTTCCGTTTTTTTGTTTTCAGTATGTTCTCTCTTTTGAGTACGTTAGGGTGGAGTCAGGGGTTGGTGGTTTCTACACACCCGATCTATCTGATTGCAAAAGAAGTCACTCAAGGTGTTGAAGAACCACAACTCTTATTAAAGGGACAAACTGGGCATGACGTACAATTAACCCCAGCGCACCGTAAAGCAATTAATGATGCATCATTGGTCATTTGGTTGGGTAAGGCTCATGAAGCACCTCTAAATAAATTGTTAGGTAATAATAAGAAAGCCATTGCCTTATTAGATAGTGGCATAGTTTCTGTTTTACCCCTGCGTAGTACCCGCGGTGCGGCTTTACCTAATACAGTAGATACCCATGTGTGGTTAGAACCAAACAACGCGGTTCGAATCGGTTTCTTTATTGCGGCTTTACGTTCCCAGCAGCATCCTGAAAATAAGGCTAAATATTGGAATAATGCCAATATCTTTGCTCGTAAAATGTTTCAGGCAGCACAAGCTTACGACAGTACAAGTAATGGTAAGCCATATTGGTCATATCATGATGCCTATCAATATTTAGAACGCTCTTTAAATTTAAAGTTCGCAGGCGCTTTGACAGATGATCCTCATGTTGCACCAACAGCAGCTCAAATTAAGTATCTTAATGATAATCGACCAAAAGATCAGATGTGTTTGTTAGCGGAAAGTTTTACTACTAAAAGTCAGTATCAAAAATTAGGTAACATTACTTTTCAACCCGTAGACGAGAGCATGAATAACGAGGATGATTTCGTCACTGCATGGAAGAAACTGGCTATAAAAACAGATAAATGTGTATTAAGTACGCAAAAGTAAGATAAAAAATAAACAAAGGCTGACTGTAGCGTCAGCACCTCCTGTCATGAAAAACCCCGACTAAAGTCGGGAAAAGATTGCATGTTCAGGGGTGTAACTCTATAATGCCTGCGATTAAAAGCGATCATCAGCTAAACTTGTCAAGCATTTATGCTGTGAGTGGATAAATAATGAGCCAAACTAGTCGCTTGATTGACCGACGATTAGCAAAAGCTTTGGTCTTCTTACAAGCATGTATGATCCCTGTTTCCGCCCTAGTGGCGTGGAGCATAAAAGACATGACAGCAGCATTAAGTGCGGCACTTGGTGCACTGGTTTGCTGGCTTGCTATGAGTTATTTCTCGTGGCAATCCTTCAGGACAGCAGGTGCGAGAGCATCAAAACAAGTGCTGTCTAACATGTATAGGGGCATGTTAGGCAAATTTGCAATCATGATCGTTGGATTTATTTTGATTTTGAGCAATGTTAAACCTTTATCACCGTTAGCATTGCTGTTTGGTTTTATTCTCGTTCAGACAATGTCGTGGGTCGCTCCGTTTTGGGTGTCACGTCTACAAAAACGGGTGTAGAAACAAGAAGAATTGAAGATTTTTTGGAGGGTAGCGAGATATCGACAGTGCGCCGATGTTCGTTTCCCTTCTTTTTAGTAATTGACATTGACCAGGTGTGATTTATGGCTGCTGAAGAACATGCCCTCACTTCGACAGAGTATATCAAGCATCACTTGACCAATATGACCTATGGCAAAATGCCAGATGGTACATGGAAATTGGCTGAGACTGCTGAAGAAGCTCATTCGATGGGGTTCACTGCAATTCACTTGGATTCAATGGGTTGGTCAATTGGCCTTGGTGTTATTTTCTGTTTGATGTTCTGGATCGTTGCGAAAGCTGCTAATGCAGGTGTTCCAACTAAATTCCAGTCTGCAATTGAAATGATCATCGAGTTTGTTGACTCAAGTGTCCGTGATACTTTTCATGGCAAATCACGTTTAATCGCTCCGCTTGCACTCACTATTTTCGTGTGGATTTTCCTCATGAACTTAATGGACTTGATCCCAGTTGACTGGATTCCTCAAGTTGCAGCGTTTGTAGGTGCAAACGTATTTGGTATGGACCCTCACCACGTTTACTTCAAGATCGTTCCATCTACAGATCCAAACATTACTTTAGGTATGTCTTTATCTGTATTTGTACTTATCTTGTTCTACAGCATCCGCGAAAAGGGTGTTAGTGGTTTCGTTGGTGAATTGGCACTTAACCCATTTAACCCAAGTAATCCAGTTGCAAAAGCGTTGCTTATTCCAGTGAACTTGATTTTGGAATTGGTAACATTCCTTGCTCGTCCGATTTCATTAGCTCTCCGACTATTCGGTAACATGTATGCCGGTGAGTTGATCTTTATCCTAATTGCTTTATTGCCGTTCTGGATTCAATGGGCGTTGTCTGTGCCTTGGGCGATCTTCCACATTCTTGTAATCACGTTGCAGGCATTCATCTTTATGATGCTTACCATCGTTTACTTGAGCATGGCAAGCGAAAAACATTAATGGTATTGCCTAACTATCAAACGATGGTTGGGCTGAATTTTTTTAATTTAATTTGGTAATAACCTAACCTCTGAGGAATTTTTCATGGAACTCACTTTAGGTCTAGTTGCAATTGCATCTGCTATCTTGATCGCTTTCGGTGCTTTAGGTACTGCGATTGGTTTTGGTCTTTTGGGTGGTCGCTTTTTAGAAGCTGTTGCTCGTCAACCAGAATTGGCTCCACAACTTCAAACTCGTATGTTCTTAATCGCGGGTCTTCTTGATGCTGTGCCTATGATCGGTGTTGGTATTGGCTTGTTCTTCATCTTCGCTAATCCATTTGTAGGTTAATCATCTTAATTCCTAAATCCACTATTTGAGGAATTGCAATGAATATCAACCTCACATTGATTGGTCAAGCGATTGCGTTTGCATTCTTTGTTGCATTCTGCATGAAGTTTGTTTGGCCACCACTAATCAATGCGATTAGTGAGCGTCAGCGTAAAATTGCTGATGGCTTAAATGCAGCAGAAAAAGCGAAAGCTGATCTTGCCGATGCACAATCGCAAGTAAAGCAAGAGCTCGATGCAGCTAAAGCACAAGCGGCTCAATTGATCGAACAAGCGAACCGTCGTGCAGCACAATTGATCGAAGAAGCTCGTACTCAAGCTGCGGCTGAAGGTGAGCGTATTCGTCAACAGGCTAAAGAAGCTGTTGATCAAGATATCAATTCTGCTCGCGAAGAATTACGTCAACAAGTAGCTGCTTTGGCAGTAACTGGCGCAGAAAAAATCCTGAACCAGCAAGTTGACGCAGAAGCTCATAATGCCATGCTGTCTCAGCTGGCTGCTAAACTTTAAGAGAGGCGAATCATGGCTGAACTCTTGACGTTGGCACGTCCGTATGCCAAAGCAGCATTTGCTTATGCTTCTGAGCAAGGTGCAACAGACAATTGGTCGAATGCGTTACAAGTGCTCAGTGCTGCGGTGCAAGACGAAGCATTTTCCGCTTATTTAAATCGCCCTGAACTTACTCCTGTGGAGCAAGTGAAGCTTTTTGCTAAAGTTTTAGGTGAAGGTCAGTCTCAAGCAGTGTCTAACTTTTTGACACTTCTTGCAGATAACGATCGTTTAATGTTGTTACCTGAAATTGAAGCAGAATATGAACAGCTTAAATCACAGAATAACAACAATGTGGATGTCGTGATTGAATCGGCTTTCCCATTAACTGCTGAACAAGAGCAATTGTTGAAATCTGCTTTAGAAAAGCGTTTCAACAGCACTGTAACTGTTTCAGTTGAAGTTAAACCTGAGCTTATTGCAGGTGTTGTAATTCGTGCAGGCGATCAAGTGATAGATGATTCTGCGCTTAACAAGCTTGAAAAAATGCGTACTCGTCTTCTTGCATAATGCAAATGATGAAGACTGAACTAATAAAAGATTGAGGAATAGCGCAATGCAACAACTGAATCCATCCGAGATCAGTGCGCTCATTAAACAGCGTATCAGCGATCTGGACACCAGCGCGACCGCTAAAAACGAAGGTACCATTGTTATGGTATCCGACGGTATCGTGCGCATTCACGGTCTTGCTGATGCAATGTACGGTGAAATGATCGAATTTGACGGCGGCTTATTTGGTATGGCACTGAACCTAGAACAGGATTCAGTGGGTGCCGTTGTCTTAGGTAACTACTTAAGCCTTCAAGAAGGTCAAAAAGCTCGTTGTACAGGTCGTGTACTTGAAGTTCCAGTTGGTCCGGAACTTCTTGGCCGTGTTGTCGACGCTTTGGGTAACCCAATTGATGGTAAAGGCCCAATTGATGCAAAATTAACTGATGCTGTTGAAAAAGTAGCACCAGGCGTAATTTGGCGTCAATCTGTAGACGAACCTGTTCAAACTGGTTACAAATCAGTTGATACCATGATTCCTGTGGGTCGTGGTCAGCGTGAGTTGATTATTGGTGACCGTCAAACTGGTAAAACAGCGATGGCGATCGATGCGATTATCGCTCAGAAAAATTCTGGCATTAAGTGCGTATACGTTGCGATTGGTCAAAAACAATCAACAATTGCAAACGTTGTACGTAAGCTAGAAGAAACTGGCGCTATGGCGTATACAACTGTTGTCGCTGCTGCGGCTGCTGATCCTGCTGCAATGCAGTACTTAGCTCCGTACTCTGGCTGTACAATGGGTGAATACTTCCGTGACCGCGGTGAAGACGCTCTTATTATTTATGATGATTTGTCTAAGCAAGCAGTTGCTTACCGTCAAATTTCATTGCTTTTACGTCGTCCACCAGGTCGTGAAGCGTATCCGGGTGACGTATTCTATCTTCACTCACGTCTTCTTGAACGTGCTTCTCGTGTATCTGCTGACTACGTTGAGAAATTCACTAATGGCGCAGTAACTGGTAAAACTGGTTCTTTAACTGCATTGCCAATTATTGAAACTCAAGCAGGTGACGTATCTGCATTCGTACCAACGAACGTAATTTCGATTACTGACGGTCAGATCTTCTTAGAAACATCATTATTCAACGCAGGTATTCGTCCTGCTGTGAACGCGGGTATCTCTGTATCTCGTGTTGGTGGTTCTGCTCAAACTAAGATCATCAAAAAATTGTCTGGTGGTATCCGTACTGCTTTAGCACAATACCGTGAATTGGCTGCGTTTGCTCAGTTCGCTTCTGACCTTGATGAAGCAACTCGTAAGCAACTTGAACATGGTCAACGTGTAACTGAGTTAATGAAGCAAAAGCAATATGCTCCTTACTCAATTGCTGACCAAGCTGTTTCTGTTTATGCATCTAACGAAGGCTATATGGCTGACGTAGAAGTTAAGAAAATCGTAGACTTTGATGCTGCGTTAATTTCTTACTTCCGCGCAGAATATGCTCCGTTGATGAAACAAATCGATGAAACTGGTGATTACAACAAAGACATCGAAGCAGCAATCAAAGCAGGTATTGAAAGCTTTAAAGCGACTCAAACTTACTAAGTTCAGTTTTAGTTAAGTTTGGTTCACGGATCAACCTTCGGAAGCTCGAAAGAGCTTTCGAATACTAGGTTAAGCGTATGGCAAATTTAAAAGAAATTCGCGCCAAAGTAGCTAGTATCAAGAGCACGCAAAAGATTACTCGCGCGATGCAAATGGTAGCTGCTTCTAAAATGCGTCGTGCGCAAGAGCGCATGGCTCAGGGCCGTCCGTATGCCGATAATATGCGCCGTGTAATTGCTCACTTGGTCCAAGCAAACCCTGAATACAAACACCGTTATATGGTTGATCGCCCAGTTAAGCGCGTTGGCTATATCGTAGTGTCTTCAGATCGTGGTTTGGCAGGTGGCTTGAACATTAACTTGTTCAAGAAAGTTGTGCAGCATGTCAAAGCACAACAACAGCAGTCAATTGAAGTTGAATTTGCTTTAATTGGTCAAAAAGCGGTTTCGTTTTTTAAGAATTACGGCGGTAAAGTGCTTGGTGCAACTACCCAACTTGGCGATGCGCCGAGTTTGGAACAGTTAACTGGCTCAGTACAAGTTATGCTTGATGCATTTGATAAGGGCGAATTAGATCGTATCTACCTCGTATCAAATGGCTTCGTTAATGCAATGACTCAGCAGCCTAAAGTAGAACAACTTGTTCCTTTAGCACCAGCACAAGAAGGCGATGATCTCAACCGTACTTATGGTTGGGACTATATCTACGAACCAGAAGCAGAAGAATTGTTAAATGGTTTGTTGGTTCGCTATATCGAGTCTATGGTTTATCAAGGTGTGATTGAAAACGTTGCATGTGAGCAGTCAGCTCGTATGGTCGCGATGAAAGCAGCGACAGACAACGCAGGACAACTGATTAAAGACCTACAACTCATTTACAACAAGCTGCGTCAAGCCGCGATTACTCAGGAAATTTCCGAGATCGTTGGCGGTGCCGCTGCCGTTTAACATTATTAAGTTTGAATTGAGGAGACAGCAATGAGTAGCGGTCGTATCATTCAGATCATCGGCGCGGTTATCGACGTCGAGTTTGAGCGCAATAGCGTTCCTAAGATCTATGACGCTCTCCAAGTTGACGGTACTGAAACTACATTAGAAGTTCAGCAACAGCTTGGCGATGGTGTTGTTCGTACCATCGCAATGGGTTCTACAGAAGGTCTTAAACGTGGCCTTAACGTAACCAGCACAAATGCACCGATTTCTGTTCCAGTAGGTCCAGCTACGCTTGGTCGTATCATGGACGTTTTGGGTCGCCCGATTGATGAAGCAGGTCCTGTTGCGACTGAAGAGCGTTTGCCGATTCACCGTGAAGCACCTTCTTATGCTGAACAAGCAGCTTCTACTGATCTTTTAGAAACTGGTATTAAAGTAATTGACTTACTTTGCCCGTTTGCAAAAGGTGGTAAAGTTGGTTTATTCGGTGGTGCGGGTGTTGGTAAAACCGTTAACATGATGGAGTTGATCAACAACATCGCGAAAGCTCACTCAGGTTTATCTGTGTTTGCTGGTGTTGGTGAGCGTACTCGTGAAGGTAACGACTTCTATCACGAAATGAAAGATTCTAACGTTCTTGACAAAGTAGCAATGGTCTACGGTCAGATGAACGAGCCACCAGGTAACCGTTTACGCGTAGCGTTAACTGGTTTGACTATGGCTGAATACTTCCGTGATCAAAAAGACGAAAATGGTAAAGGTCGTGACGTATTATTATTCGTCGACAACATCTACCGTTATACACTTGCAGGTACTGAAGTATCAGCATTGTTAGGTCGTATGCCATCTGCAGTAGGTTACCAACCTACACTTGCAGAAGAAATGGGTGTTCTTCAAGAGCGTATTACATCTACTAAATCTGGTTCGATCACATCGATCCAAGCAGTATATGTACCTGCCGATGACTTAACAGATCCATCGCCTGCAACTACATTTGCTCACTTAGATGCAACAGTAGTATTGAGCCGTGACATCGCATCTTCTGGTATCTATCCAGCGATCGATCCACTTGACTCAACTTCACGTCAGTTAGACCCATTAGTTGTTGGTCAAGAGCATTATGAAATTGCTCGTTCTGTACAGAACGTATTGCAACGTTATAAAGAGCTTAAAGACATTATCGCAATCTTGGGTATGGATGAATTAGCTGAAGAAGATAAATTGGTTGTTTACCGTGCGCGTAAAATCCAACGTTTCTTCTCTCAACCATTCCACGTAGCTGAAGTGTTTACTGGCGCTCCTGGTAAATTAGTACCACTTAAAGAAACGATTCGTGGCTTTAAAGGTCTATTAGCTGGTGAATACGATCACATCCCAGAACAAGCGTTCTATATGGTTGGTGGTATTGACGAAGTGATTGCTAAAGCTGAGAAACTCTAATTTAAGGAGATCATCTCATGGCGACTATGCAATGTGATGTCGTAAGTGTTAAAGAGTCTATTTACTCTGGCGCAGTGACGATGTTAATCGCGAAAGGTGCTGGTGGTGAGCTTGGTATTTTACCAGGACACGCTCCACTCGTAACCTTGCTTCAACCGGGCCCGATTCGTGTTCAGTTGGAAAATGGTACAGAAGAAATCGTCTATGTATCTGGCGGTGTTTTAGAAGTTCAACCTCATGTTGTAACGGTTCTTGCAGATACTGCAATCCGTGCAGACAATTTGGATGAAGCTGCAATTTTAGAAGCACGTAAAAATGCTGAACAATTGCTTGCGAACCAAAAGAGTGATTTGGACTCAGCTGCTGCTTTGGCATCTCTATCAGAGATTTCAGGCCAGCTTGAAACAATCCGTAAAATCAAAAACCGCGCTCAATAAGACGCGGTTCGAGATTGAAAAAGCCACCGTAAGGTGGCTTTTTTATAAATTAATTTTTAAGATTCAGATTTTGAGTCTGATTTTTCATCTCCAGCCATAATCATGGCAGCAAGCTTTACCATATCCATTTGAATAGTATTCAGCTGTTTTTCAATTTGGTCAAAATTGATTTGATCTAATTTCCCATTTAATAACGGCATACTAAGAGCTTGTTGATTGGCATGTAGTAAACTTTGGCGAATATTCTCAATTTCCTGGCTTTTAATATCTAAGGTGAGAAGGGCTTGATTTAAACCTTGTAGTTGCTGTTTTAAAGTTGAAACAGTTGTTTTTAATTCACTTTGATTCTTATCTTGAATCGCTTGTTCAACATCAAGTTGAGTGTCTTTAAGCTGTTCAACATAATCTCCAGCTTTAAGCTGTAAATTAGCAGCATCTCGGACCATATAAAAAATATTGCCGCTTTTGAGTTCAGTTTTGCTAGGAGCAATATCTGATTCTTGTCGTTCAATAGCTTGATCAGATGCCTGTTCACTTATTTCAGTATTTTCTTGTTCAGTAGCATGATCTCGTGCTTGATCACACCCGAGTAAAAGCATGCCTGAGGCAAAAATTACAAAAGGAAGAAATGCACCCTGTAAAACTTTTTTCATAACTACAAACAACATCAAATAAAGCAAATAGGTACTATAGGCATAAAATATGGAGAAAGATTGTATTTTTGCAAACAAACAACACTTTGAGCAGATAATAAAAAAGAGCGTAGAAAACGCTCTTTTTCACGTTTTTAAAAACGTTATTTTGCTAACTCTGCTTCAACGGCTTTAACAATTTGTTCATCATCAGCAGTTAGGTTTGGAGCAAAACGAGCTACTACCTCGCCATTTTTATTAATTAAGAATTTTTCGAAGTTCCATAAAACTTCTGGAGCTGGATTAGTTGGAATACCTAAACCTTCTAAGCGTTCACGGAAAGGTCCTTCACCAGTACGTTCTGGTTGAGCTGATGTTAAAGTTGCATAAAGTGGATGCTTATCTTCACCTGCAACAGAGACTTTAGAAAATAAAGGGAAGTGAACATCGTAATTTAATGAACAGAATTGCTGAATTTCTTCATCAGAGCCTGGTTCTTGTTCTTTAAAGTTGTTTGCAGGGAAACCTAAAATTTCAAGACCTTGATCTTTCTTGGCTTGATAAAGTTTTTCTAAGCCTTCGTATTGTGGAGTTAAACCACATTTAGAAGCAGTATTTACAATAAGTAAAACTTTACCTTTATATTGTTCAAGATCAACCGTTTCGCCTGAAATAGCTTTTACTGGAATGTGATATACAGATTGTGTCATGAGTCTTTCCTAAAGATTGTAATTGATATCAAGTAACGCATTTGTTTTAACTGCTATTGATGGGCAGTGCAATAATATTCGTGTTCAAAAAAGAAAAAGTTTTTAAAGATAAACTAAATTCTAGTTATTTCTAATTTGTATAGGTGTTTGCCCAGTATAACGTTTAAAAAACTCGATAAAACTTGAGCTATGTTGATAACCTAAATCGTATGCTAAACGCTTAATGGATGTCCCTTGGCGGATCTGATGAATGGCATAAACAATTTTGGCTCGGTTACGCCATTCCGACAACGAAAGCTGAAGCTCTTGTTGACTCAAACGTAATAAGTGACGATCACTCACTGAGAAATTTTGTAGCAACTGCTGTAAAGAGTGATCAAAAAGTAATGGGTCTGAGAGTTTTTCTAGTATAGGCAATAAAACAGGATGTCGCGTTTGCGGTAAATAATGTGAATAGGCAGGAGCCTGTGTGAGTTGATCGAATAAAACTTGTAAAAGATGTTCCAAATATTCAGGTTTTTCGATTTGTTTTTGCTGTTTGAGAATTTGTAAAACTAAGGTTCGAAAGAAAGGCTGAATACTAAAGCATTTACAGACGTCACCTAAAATAGAACATAGGCGTGGATGCAGGCGAATACATATATAGTGAATTTCATGGTCGATATGAGTGGATTGATGAACAGTTTGAGGTGGAATCCAAAGACCATAGCTAGGGGGAGAAAGATATAGTTGTTCCTCGATTTGTATTTCTAAAATACCATTTAAGCTGAAATTAAAATCCCCCCAGAGAGAAGCATGAGGACGAACAATATCTTCTTTTTGGTATAGAAACTCATGAACTTCTATACTGTTCAATAAAGAAAATTGCTGGTCCTCATTTTTCATTTATTTACTCTGACTTATATTTTAATTTTCACAAGTCGCTTTAGGATTGTTTAAACCTTTTGCTAAGGTGAATGTACTTAGTAATGCTAAGGCAACAAAGCTTAATACGCCATAAATTAAAGTATTTTCATTGAAATGATCAACTACATATCCACCTAATAATGAACCTGTTGCAATCATCACCTGAAACATACCTACAAAAAGAGGCATACCTTTTTCAACTGCATTTGGTGCATGTACAAACATCCAGATATTTGCTGAGGTAGGGAAAGCACCAAATGCAAAGCCCCATAAAGCTGTTAAGACAATAGCACCAAATTCATGAATGGCAAAAAGTGGGAATCCAAAAAACACAATTGCAAAGCAAGCGCTAACAAAGGCAAGTGTATATCGGACATTTAAATTACCGCTATATCCGGCAAACGCATTTCCGAAAATACCTGCAATTCCATAGAGTAATAGTAATGAACTAATTGTTGTGCCGTTGAATCCTGCAATATTTTTGAAGAAAGGTGCTAAATAGCTATAGGCACAAAAATGAGCAAGTCCAATCAGTAAAACGATCAACATACCACTACGTGCTTTAGGGGTGCGTAATAATGCTGGCAAATCTCTTATGTGAATTGCGGAGTCTGGAACAAGTTTAGGTAAAAAGATTAATTGTAAGATTAAAACAATTAAACCAATTCCTGCGGTAATTCCAAAAGCGCTGCGCCAACCATAAAATTCACTTAACCATGTTCCAATCGGAACACCTAAAACTGTAGCAAAAGTTACACCTGCCATCACTACAGCTGTTGCTTTAGCAATAGGAAGATGTGAGGGAGCTAATTTCCCACTTAAAGCAATTGCTGTCGCCCAGAATCCACCAATTGAAATACCTAAAATTAAGCGACTGAGCAATAAAACATGGAAGTTTTCTGCAAAGGCAGTAATGGTATTTGCAATAACCATAATGGCTGTCAGCAAGATAAGCACATAACGCCGATCAAGTTGTTTCACGGATACAGGTAATAGAGGGGCGGCAATTGCTGCCATAATGCCGGGTACAGTAATGATAAGACCAGCTGTGCCTACAGAAATATTTAAATCTGTTGCAACACTATTTAAAACACCAACAGGTAAAAATTCACTTGTTACTAATGCAAACGCTGCAATCGCAACGGCCAAAATGGCAAACCAGCTCCCTTGAGGGGAGGTCGTGGGTCGCGCTTTAGAAATAGAAGATTGGTCCATAGGAAATCCTTACTTGGCTAAATTTAGAGTGAAGAAAGGCAATTTATTAATTAACTAACGATCATTATGAAAATAAAATAGTTGATAAAAAATCGAACGTCAATTAATTTAATAACGATTGTTATAAAAATAGATGTGATCTTTATGACAAATAGGCATGAAACGAATTTAGCTGTTACAGAAGACGCGCTGAAAAAAAAGCGTGGACGCCCTAAATGCTTTGATGAACAACAGGTTTTGCAAAAAGCAATGTTGCTGTTTTGGGAGCATGGTTATGAAGCAACGTCTATTAGTGATTTAACACAAGCTTTGGAAATTACAGCACCGAGCTTATATAGTGCCTTCGGCGACAAAGAAGGGCTGTTTTACAGATGTGTTGATTACTATTTAGCTCATGAAGGATGTCCGATTGACACTATATTTGTAGAAGCAAAAACTGCAAAAATTGCTGTTGAGTTATATCTTTATGACATTGTTAAAAGATTGGTTCAGCCGAATAAGCCAGCAGGTTGTATGGTGGTCGTTGCTGCTATGAATTGCTCTGATGCAACTCAAGATGTACAGCAAAATCTATTAGATAAGCGCGTAAAGACAAAAGAAAAATTATTAAAACGCCTTCAGCAAGGTGTGGAGCAAGGGGATTTATCTTCTCATGCTCCTTTACAGGAAATGACTGATTTTTATACTACTGTCGTTCAAGGGCTGACTATTCAAGCGAGAGATGGTGCGAGTAGCGAGCAATTACATAAAGTGGTAGGCCATGCGGTGAAAGCTTGGACATTATTTTAGATTCTAGAAAAAGATGATGTCCTAAGTTCAATATCAATGTCGGAAATACGATATTTCAATTTATTAAGACATTCTTCAAAATAAAATCTCTTTTGTAGATGGTGTATTACTATGAGTCAGGTCATGAAATATCACAAATGGGCATTTATTTTTCCCATTTTGGCAGTACTGATTTGGTCTTTAAATATTGTAGTCACCCGCTATGTCTCGGATTATATTTCTCCGGTAAGTATTAGTTTTTATCGGTGGTTAATTGCTTTTATTATTTTGACTCCATTTATGTTTTTGCCTGTTTGGAGACAAAGACGATTATTAATACCATATTTACCTAAGCTGGCTGTGTTAAGTGCATTTGGAATGGTGCTTTATCAAGGACTTGCTTATACGGCTGCCCATTATACTAGTGCAACCAATATGGGTATTGTGAATGCATTTATTCCTATCTTTACAATCTTTGTTTCGCTTGCGATTTTAAAAGATGTGCCTAATCGATTTGCAGTTTTTGGCAGTATTTTATCTTTCGCTGGTTTGCTATATGTCATGTCCCAAGGGAATATTAGCCACTTATTAAGTGGAGGCGGACATCTTGGTGATGCATTGATGATTATTGCCGTATTCTTCTATGCATTTTATGGGGTTTTCCTTAAAAAATGGCAGCTTCCACTTCCAATCATGACAAGCTTATATGTTCAGATCGGATTTTCTGTAATATTTCATCTTCCTTTAATTTTTTGGTTCGGACTAGATGCTTTAAATGCACAAAATGCGCCAAGCGCTATTTATGCAGGTGTATTTGCTTCACTCATTGCACCGTTAGTTTGGATGTTGGCTGTTCAACAACTTGGCCCGAATAGAACAAGTATTTTTATGAACCTGGTTCCTGTTTTTACAGCAGTTATTGCAAGCCTTTGGTTATCTGAGCAATGGACCATCTATCACACAATAGGTGGGATTGTTATCTTAATTGGTATCATTATGGCTCAGAAAAAAGTCAGTCCTAAAAAGAGCAACTTAATGCAAGAGCAGAACTAAAGTCGTTAAAAAAACTATGGCATATTTTGAAAAAACTGATGAAAATATGCCATTTTTTTCTTAGTTAAAGTTTTTCTATATGATTTATAAATAGTTTATAAAAGTAGGTTGAAATATAAATATTAAAAAAGCCGAGTAAAAATATTAATATAATTTTAATTTATAAGTGAAAATTCGTAAATTCCCTACACTTTTCATGCTTTTTTTAGAGAAATAATATATTTCTCTCATTTAATCTCTTACTACATAATAGCGACCACTACGAAAGACGTGCTTTTTTGCAAATTATCTTTCGTTGCAGAGATATCCAAACCCTCTGGATGCGGTATATACCCATCCTTTTTTATGCTCAGTTATCCCTATATAACTGAGCTTTTTTTTGTCTGAAATTAGGCGCGAATAATCTCTCCAGTGAGAGCATTAATAATTCTACTTGGTTGCTGACTTTGGCCTAAATCACCATTGAGATAGTTTAATTGTGAACCAAAGTATTGGCAGGCATCTTGTAGTGAATGAGCAGGCTCTTGCCCACTTGGGTTAGCACTCGTCGAGACAATAAAACCATGAAAAGCATTGCATAATGCCACACACAAAGGATGTGTGGTGACTCGAACAGCAACAAGTGGATGTTTACCTTTAATCCATGAAGGAATATGTTCGCCAGCAGGTAATAGCCAAGTTGTGGCTCTTTCTGAAGGTTGATGATTCGTCCAACAATCAATGATTTCTTGTTGGGTTGTTTGAGGTAGCGAAGTGAGCAGGTGCTCAACTTGGCTAATATGACCTGCTAATAAAATCACTCCCTTTTCAATAGGCCTTTGCTTTAACTCAAGAATCTTTTGAAAAGCTTGTTCGTTAAAAGGGTCGCAACCTAACCCCCAAACTGCCTCAGTTGGATATGCCAAAACTTGATCTTGTTGTAAACATTCGGCTGCTTCGGTAACTGAGGTGGTAATCATGGTAATACTCTTCCTTTCAATCAAACAGAATTGCTATTGCGCTCCAGCACTAAGAGCGACAACGTAAATACAGCCCTGATTGTTGCATACATAAACCAAGTAGTTCTAGTTCCATGAGTGAAGAGGTGAGTTCTGCCACAGGTTGAGAGTGGTGTATGACAAGTTGGTCAATATTTTGTCCGACCCAGTCTAAAGACTGATAAAGGTTAATTAAATGTTCAGGAATTTCTGGAGCACAAGAAACCACGACCTCTTCAGTTGAGTTCTGTTGCTGACTTTGCCATTGAGTAGGTAAAGCAAGATCTTCAATAATTTGTTCAGGATGATCGACTAAAATGGCTCCCTCACGAATAAGTTGATGGCAGCCCTGATGAAACTCACTGTAAATATGACCAGGAATGGCAAATACGGTTTTACCTTGCTCGGCAGCTTTGTTCGCAGTAATGAGGGAACCACTTTTTAAAGTAGCTTCTACCACTAACACACCTAAACTTAGGCCACTGACAATTCGGTTCCTACGAGGAAAATGTTGCTGTAATGGTGGCGTACCGGGCAAAAACTCAGTAATGATGGCGCCGTTTTGAGCCAAGATCTGTTCTGCAAGTTTTTTATTTTGAGCAGGGTAGGTACTATCTAAACCTGTTCCTGTCACGGCAATCGTACGTTGATGTGCTGAAGCTCCTTGGTGAGCAGCTTCGTCAATCCCATATGCTAAACCACTACTTACATAAAATCCTTTTTCACTTAAGTAATAGGCAAAATCATAAGCAACCTGACGACCATGCGGGCTTGGTTTTCGACTACCGACAATCGCAATTTGTGGTTGTAACAAAGCTTGCGCTTGGCCTTTCCCAAATATGATGGGTGGATGATCTGTATAAGGTAGTAATTGCGTAGGATAGCCAAGGTCTTCTGACGTTAGAATAAAGTCAGTATATTGCTGGATCTGCTCAATTAGTTTTTCAAACTGAGCTTGACCCTGAGCAGTTTGAAATTCATCTACGCGTTTTAAATGATTAGCATGTAACCCGAGATTGCACCATTGAGATAACCCAGCAGGTTGGACCGCTTTTTCACAGCTACCAAAATAATTGACAATTTTTTTGAAGCTAACTAAGGAGTGTTGCACCAAATACCACACTTTAAGCGTGTGGTAATGGTGTGAAGAAAGTTGAGTAAGCATTGTAAAGGGTATATCCAGCGTTAATCATCAAAACGAGGTGGCTGAATACTTGAACCAACTTTAATAGGTAGGTCACTTTCTAATACGTAGGCATAGCTAAGCTGATCAAAAGTTCTAAAAACCATCAGACTACCAATTTGTTGTCCAGGCAACTGTATTGGTTCTTTGGTTTTAGGGTCTCGAATGGTCTCGCCTTTTTGAGTAATATCAAAAACTTGACCTACTTGAATCCCTTGTGCTGTACCTCGGTCCAAAGTTACCACACTATTTTTTGCAGCGCTGCCAATTGAACCCATTACACGAATGATCTTACCAGCATCTGTAACTTGAGTGGCGTCTACTGGATAAAATAAAGTAGGTAATGTTGCTTCTTCTTCTGGCATAACCCGATCGCCACGGCGTACTTCGGAATTGTAGCTATCAGTTAACTCAAGCGTTGTTATGTCTTTTTCAGAAGAGATCGCAATCCCTGAAGCAACTTGTTGCAGTTCAATACCTAGACTATGCTTTTTACCTTTACTGTCTGTGAAATAATAAGGTTCGCCTTCACGGTAGACTGCATAACGTTGGCCATTAACTAAACCTTGTCCACGCGCATAAATGGTTTGGCCTCTTGCCGCAAGCACGCGTTGATCAGCAGTTCCCACTACATAAGGAGTGTGTTCAATTGCGTCGGCTGGCAAAATTGTGCTGTGTTCTAACCACTGTTTAATATGTTCAAGTGGAATAACAGGCACATTGTCGTTAAGCGATTCCACACGAACTTGAGGTTGCAAGTTTGTCATTTGGCCTGTGTAGCGACGAATAACGCCAACGCAACCATCTCCCTCATCTTTACCGATCAATGGTCGACCCGCCAAACTGCATAACAACAATCGGTCACCAGGATAAATCCAGTGTGGATTTTTGACATGTTGATTATTTGCCCAGATTTCTGGCCAGCGCCAAGGTTTGCTTAGGAAATGACCGGAAATATCCCACAGCGTATCTCCGCGTTTTACAACGTAGACATGTGGTGCATTGCTTTTTAGAGAGGGTGGATTATGGTTCGGACTAGCAGCATGAACCTCTGCTACTGTACCCATTGCAACCCCTGTAAAAAGTGCGAAAGCAAGTAAATGCTTTTTTATCCCCAAAGCATGAAATTCAACCATGCCGTTAAAAACCTTTTTCATTATGATAATTCCTAAAAATTATGCGTGCAGATGCGTTATAATAGGCGGCTTACACACAATTTTTCGATGAAGTATTTCCTTCATTTGGTTTTTCAATCAATGGCATAAGTGAGGACGTCAGTATGGCCTTATTACCTATTTTAAGTTTTCCTGATCCCCGTCTTCGTACCATTGCTAAGCCTGTTGAAGAAGTTACTGATGAAATTCGTCAACTTGCAGCAGATATGCTTGAAACCATGTATGCCGCACCCGGTATTGGTTTAGCAGCTTCACAGGTAGATCGTCATATTCAGTTAATCGTTATCGATTTATCTGAAGCTAAAGATGAACCTTTGGTTTTTATTAACCCCAAAATCACTCCACTGACAGAAGATAAGCAGCAGTACGAAGAAGGCTGCCTATCGGTGCCACAAATATACGACAAAGTTGAGCGCCCGTCACGTGTGAAAATTGAGGCAATTAACCTTGAAGGTCAAGCATTTGAGATAGAAGCTGATGGACTTCTCGCTGTTTGTATCCAACATGAAATGGATCACTTAAATGGCAAATTATTTGTGGATTATTTGTCGCCACTTAAACGTCAGCGTGCTCGAGAAAAAGTCGAAAAAGTTGTTCGTCAACGTGAGCGTGAAAAAGTTGCAGTAAAACGTTAAAAATTTCTATTCTTGAAACATTAATATAGTGTGGATGTGATTTTTGGTTTTTCGTAGTGGTTTACTGCTTGCATGTGCAGCAGTATTTTTACAGGTCGCGGTATTTCTACAGCCGCTATTACCGAAGCAGTATCAAATTGCTCCGGTCTGTGAAACTATTACCCTCGCTTTGCTTAAACCTAAAGCACAGATGGAAACCATGTCACATGCCATGCATTCACATCATGAACATCATATTGAACAGGCACAAGCCTCTGGGCAACATGATCATCATGATGCAAATCACCAGTGTCAATATTGTACCGTCTATGCCAATCTGGTTTTGCCACCTGAATTTGGCGTAAAAGAAGTTTTAGTCCGCATACAAGTCCGCTTAGTCGCTTATCAACAAGCATTTAGACATGTCTACTTTGCACTACAGCGACTTTTTCTACTCCCGCAAGGGCGTGCACCACCTCTATTTGCATAAATAAAAGCAATTTTTTGTTGGGGTCTTAACTGACTTCGATATCACTTTATTTATGTTTTAGAGCGTATAAAAATGCCACATTCTAAATTTTTACTACAACCTTTATGGGTTGCGATGTTTGCTGTCTCTCATTCGGGGCTAGTTTTTGCTAATTCAGAAAAAAATGATGCCGATACCAAAACACTTCACTCATTAGCACCTATTGTTGTTACAGCACAACAAGGCAACGATGCAAATGGTCTGATTGTACATGCCGACCCGAAACAGCCAATTCAGCCTGTGCCTGCTACAGATGGTGCAGACTATCTACAAAGTATTATGGGTTTTAACTCAATACAAAGCGGTGGAACTAATGGTGATGTGACCTTCCGTGGTATGTTTGGTTCACGCATCAAAATTTTGACAGATGGAACAGAAAACCTAGGCGCATGTCCAAACCGTATGGATGCTCCGACTTCTTATATCTCTCCAGAAAGTTATGATCGTATTTCTGTCATTAAAGGTCCACAAACGGTTCAATATGCCAATACAGGTTCGGCCGCTACGGTACTTTTTGAACGTCAACCTGAGAAACTCACCTCTGAAAAACCTTATCGTGGGCAAGCGAGTGTCTTGCTAGGTTCATATGGGCGTATTGACCATAATGTTGAAGCAGCATTGGGTGATGAGAAAAAATATATCCGTTTAAATGCCAATCATTCAGAATCGAATAGTTATCAAGATGGTGACGGTAATACCGTGCCGTCAGCATGGAAAAAGTGGAATGCTGATGTAGCACTTGGCTTTACTCCAGATGAAAACACGTGGGTGGAACTCACTGGTGGAAAATCTGATGGTGAATCGCTTTATGCTGGACGTTCAATGGACGGATCTCAATTTGCGCGTGAAAGCTTAGGTCTACGTTTCGAAAAGAAAAATATCACTGATGTCATTAAGAAAATTGAAGGGCAAGTGAACTACAGCTATAACGACCATATTATGGATAACTTTAGCTTACGTACTCCGCCATTAGTTGAAATGAATCATGGTGGTATGACCATGTTGATGCCGAACGCGATGGCAATGGAGGTAACGCGCCGTACATTAAACTCACGTTTAGCCATGACTTCTGAATGGAATAAGTGGAGTTTGATTACAGGTGTAGATTCTCAATTCAATAAACATGGCGGTAGCATGTCATCGCCAAATATGCCTTCTATGAATGTTCCATATCGTCAAGATATGCGTTTTCAATCATACGGTGCTTTTGGTGAACTTGGTTATCAATGGAACGATCTCAATAAACTGGTCACAGGTGTGCGTTTAGATCGAGTCACAGTTGAAGATGAACGTGCCGACTCTCAAGCACAAGGTTTTAACACCAAACTTGAAAAGACTTTACCAAGTGCATTTGTACGCTGGGAAAACCAACATCCTGAGCATGACCTAAAAAGCTATATCGGTTTAGGTTATGTAGAGCGTATGCCTGATTATTGGGAGCTTTTCTCGCCTAAACACGGTAATGCTGGCTCAACCAATACTTTTAACGGTGTGAATCCTGAGAAAACATTACAGTTGGATATGGGCTTCCAGCAGCAACATGGTGCTTTAAATACATGGGCTTCTGCTTATGCAGGCTTAGTAGATGACTACATTTTAATGAGTTACCACCATCATCCAAGTATGGGAATGGATGGGCATGACATGAGCCATGATATTACTGCGGGTGCCAAAAATGTCGATGCAACCATCGCAGGCGCGGAAGCTGGTATTGGATATCAATTTACCGACCATATTCAGGCAGATTTGAGTGCGATGTATGCATGGGGTAAAAACACCACAGATGATAAACCACTACCTCAAATTTCCCCTTTAGAAGGTCGTTTAAATATTCGCTATGTGGCTGACAAATATAACTTAGGTCTGTTGTGGCGTGCTGTTGCTGAGCAAAACCGCGTGAGTCTACATCAAGGTAACATCGTGGGGTATGACCTCAAACCAAGTAAAGGTTTTTCAACTCTTTCTTTAAACGGAAGTTACAACCTTCGTAAAGATATTGATGTCTCTGTTGGTATCGATAACGTATTAGATAAAACCTATACCGAACACTTAAACAAAGCGGGTAGTGCAGGGTTTGGATTTGCGAGTGAAGAGCAATTCAACAATATCGGAAGAAATTACTGGGTTCGTATGAGCATGAAGTTTTAATAAGCTATAGCGAATGAAATGAACTGAAAATATTAATTGAATGAGAGAAATGAAATGACAAATAAATTATCGCCTGAACAATCGTGGTGGGGATGGAAGTCACTTATTGTGGCTTGTATCTTGAGCTTATTGTTTATGATCATTTTTTATTTGGCGATCAACAATGAGCCTGACTACATGCCAAGTCAAAAAAATAAGCAAATGGTGGAAACACCTGAGCAAATGAATCACGCTGAAATGCACATGCATAGTTCATCAGCTCAATAAGTGTCTTAATATTTGAAAAAAGGAAGTCTGGTTAACAGGCTTCCTTTTGTTATTTTTAGGTTTTAAAAATTATTGATGCATACTTGCTAAGGTTTTTGCCTTACCTTGATTCTGATAAAGCGTTAAGCCAAGCTTTTGTATATTGCGACCTGACTTAGATAAAAACTTTTCAACTTTTGGTGAAAGCTTCGCACCACTATAAAGTAGTGAATTGCGCACAATCAAATAATAAGCAAACCATGAAGCAGACTGCTGAGGCAATCCAAGTAGTTTCATTCTTTTCTTACCAATAAAAAATTGGGTAAGTTCTAAATGTTGCCGATATGCAAGCTTCTGCTGTAACGAGCGTAAATGCAGATATTTTCTCTCAAAAGGCTCTTTAGATAAGCTTGAACCTAGTTCAACACTGCTGTGATCAGAGCGAGGGTGAGCAAACTGCATCCAGTAAAGTAATCGCCAACCTTCGGATTCAGATTGAATAAGCCATTTTTCATCAATACCCATTAACCAGCCAACGTAACGCCAAAAATGTAAAAAACTCTTAGCTTCTTGTTTCGTTGGCCATACACCTAAAGCCCTAATACCAAGTAAAACTACACTGCTAAAAGCCAAATTAGTCATTGCCAAATCAAATTGATTAAGAGGAATCCCCCAAACTTCACTATCCCAGCGATCAGACTTCTTTAATTGCCGACGAACAAGTGCATGAATAAAGCGAACATAAATCGTTGACGTGAAACCTGAGCTTAAACGAGAAAGTCCCTGAGGTTCAGTAATATCAACCCACCATTTTGTGGTTTCTGCTAAACGATTACCCGCCTGTTTTTTCAACGCGCCCGTTAAAATTAGAGGCTGATTAAATCCAGGATATAAATATCCTGCCATTAAAGATAAATCTCTAAGGATAAAACCATTATTTACTCCTAAACGATGAGTAAATTTAACAGCCTCATCAATTTGGCGCTGATCTAACCATTCAGGCTTTTGTTCAATGTAATTAAAGAAATTTTCTAACTCAGTAGGTACCGGCTCAGATAGGTCATCGCGGCCTTGAAATAATATCTTCTCAAAAATCATGCGGTGATCTTTGGGGTTTTGCATAACCCAATCAATCACCTTATCCATTTCAATGTCTCCTTCACAAAGAGCGCGTTGTAAAGACACATATTCTGTATAGTTTGGTTGAGCTGTTTTTTCGCAACAGACATTTAAAAACTGCGTAAAGAAGTTACTGTCTTGCATGTCATTAAAAGAAGCAAGTCGAGTTGGACTAATCGTTTGCATATCGTTACTTACTTATTGAACTGAATAATAAATAGGCTAATATGAATAATTATTCGCATTCAATTCGCATTTAAAGAATAAAAAACTGATGAGAAAAGTCCCACAGCAGCAGCGTTCAAAAATTATTGTTGACCATATTGTAGAGGCGACACAGCACTGTATTGCCCAGTATGGATTGCTACATACCACGACTCCTAAAATTGCAGAGAAATCTGGAGTAAGTGTAGGCTCTATTTATCAATACTTTGAGAATAAAGATCAAATCATAGAAGAACTATTACGCCGTAAAAGCGAACTATTGGGGCAACAACTAAAAGAGCTAGTTATGCAGCAAGGGAATATTCCTTTAGATCTACTCATCCCTTTAGCAATAGAATTGGGATTTAATGCATTAAAAGCCGATCATGGTTTTTTCATTGAGATACTTAAACAGTGGCATGACTATAGCCATTCGCAAGCTGCTCAGATTTTAGAAAAGCATTTTTTTGAAGTAGGACTATATACATTTAGTAGAAATCCTCATCAATGGGACTTCGAACAGGTGAAGCATAAATCCTTTGTAATTATTAATAGTACACTTTTTACAATGATGCGGTATGTGAATCAGAATAATTTTCTTATATCAGAACAACAACTTAAACAAGAACTATCGAGCATGATACTGGCATATTTAGGTCAAAAATGAATTATTAAAATAATTATTCATATAAAACAAAAAGTTAGTGCGGTATGTGATTTAAAAGTGAACGCTCAAGTCATAAGTTTTTAATTTTCGCTTGCAAAGGGATCTTAATGGTCTATAATGCACATCCATCGGCGGTGATGCAGATAAGAACTTGTTGAAAAACAGTTACTTGGAATTAGATTGGTTGCTTTAAGTGATGAATTTGATGAGAAGTTGGTTTTGAGAATAAGTTTTAAAAATATCGAAATTACCTGTTGACTTTTAAGAGATTAAGAGTAATATAGCCGACCTAGCTTGCTGGTGA
>NZ_KB849420.1:2610074-3023950 GCF_000368405.1 Acinetobacter sp. NIPH 817 | reverse complement strand
GTTGATAGGTTGGATGTGGAAGCATAGTGATATGTGAAGCTGACCAATACTAATTGCTCGTGAGGCTTGACTATACAACACCCAAGCAGTTGTATATAAAGCATCAATCGATTCATTAATATGCAAAGCAACTTGATTTAGTTATATGCTTAGCTAAAATGAACAAATAAAGTAAGATTCAATCAGCCCATCTGTAAAGATTTGGAAAACGCATCGGCATATTAAGACCAATGCAAGTATCCATACCAGTTGTGCTGGCGACCATAGCAAGAGTGAACCACCTGATCCCTTCCCGAACTCAGAAGTGAAACCTCTTAGCGCTGATGGTAGTGTGGGGTTTCCCATGTGAGAGTAAGTCATCGCCAGCTCATTATTCAAACACCCCGACCCCGAAAGAGGCCGGGGTGTTTCCTTATGGGAAATTAAATTGATTGAATTGTTTTTAACTAAAAAAAAATTCGTATTATTTCGATATTTGCTTATGATTTAAACAATTAAAATAGAGTTTCTGCCTATGCAGTTTAAAATCATCGCGGCTCATGATCTAGATAAGCAACAACGGCAACAAATTGCTGAGCTGTGTTTTGCTGCCTTTGATGAAGATCCTTGGAGTCAATATACCTTCATGCAAACCGCTGTGCATATAATAGGCATATTGGATGATAATATTGTGTCGCATGCTTTATGGACAGATCGAATTTTCACCTTAAAAGATGGTATCACTGTAAAAAATGCTTATATAGAATATGTGACTACTGATGTCAAAATGCGTGGAAAAGGACTCGCATCTAAATTATTAAAATATTTAACTGATGCTTTAACTACTTTAGGCTATGAACTTGCGGCATTACAGCCTGAAGATGAGACGTTCTATAAAAAATTAGATTGGATTTCGTGGTGGGGGGATTTATACATCAAGCAAGATACTTCCACTTATCTAACAGATGATTATCAAATTATGCTATTTCCGTTAAGCGCTCTGCTGAAAAAGCGACTAACTCATAATTTAGAGGATGATACTATTTGTGCCGATTGGAGAGAGGGTGAACTTTGGTAACTCGTTATATAAAATTTTGGAAGAACCTTAGCTTTAGTGTGTGATCAGAAGATTAGGGTAGTGTTAATAATGTAAGATATGGATGGTAAAATAAATTTATTTAACCTAATGATTTGATTTTTAAAATAATTTTAATTTTGTGTTTATTGAAAAGAAATCTATGACAAGAGATATTGTTCACTTGAGAATTCAGGCATTACTTAGCTTTTCTACTTTCCTGTTTATTATAGAAGCTTATAATGATTCAGAATCATTCCAAATCTAATAAGGATATAACATGTCTACTGATCAGCAATTTCCAACACCCAATAATTTAGGTATCGCAGTTTATCCAAATAATGCAGAAGCTATTGGTAATACTCCTTTAGTTCGCATTAATCGTTTGATTAAAACTGGTGCAACCGTATTAGCAAAAGTGGAAAGCCGTAATCCTGCATTTTCTGTGAAATGTCGTATCGGAGCGGCACTAATTGCCGATGCAGAAAAGCGTGGTGTGTTAAAAGAAGGCATGCATATTATTGAACCAACCAGTGGTAATACAGGGATTGCATTGGCTTTTGTTGCAGCTGCTAAGGGTTATTCAATTACTTTAACTATGCCTGCAAGCATGAGTCTTGAGCGTAGAAAAGTATTAAAAGCACTCGGTGCCAATTTAGTTTTAACTGAACCAGCGAAAGGGATGAAAGGTGCAGTTGATGAAGCCATACGATTAGCAGCTGAACAGCCAGATGTTTATTTCTTACCTCAGCAATTTGAAAATCCAGCGAATCCTCAAATTCATGTAGACACAACCGGTCCTGAAATTTGGCAAGCAACAGGTGGACAAGTTGATATTTTGGTTGCGGGTGTAGGTACTGGCGGCACAATTACTGGTATTTCTCGTTATTTCGAACAAGTTCAAAATAAACCTTTGTATTCTGTAGCCGTTGAACCTGCTGAGTCTCCAATTATTACTCAAACTAGAAATGGAGAGAACATTACACCTGCACCACATAAAATTCAGGGCATTGGTGCGAACTTTATTCCAAAGAATCTTGATTTGGATCTTGTGGATGAAGTCTTACCAGTGACTAGTGAAGAAGCAATTCAGTGGGCAAGAAACTGTGCAACCCAAGAAGGCATCTTAGTGGGGATTTCAAGTGGCGCAGCTTTGGCTGCGGCGGCAAAAATTGCAGAACGCCCTGAAAATGCTGGTAAAACTATTGTTGTTATTCTGCCAGATAGTGGGGAGCGTTATTTATCTTCTGTTCTGTTTGACGGTTTATTTGACGAATAAAATTAACTGTATAAAAAAGCCCATCTATTGATGGGCTTTTATTTAAACTTATTTATAAAGCACTTTTTAAAGCTTTTTGATGACGTTTAACAGATCGAGCATATTTTTTAGCTTTGTGCCGTGTCCAGAAGCTTCGCTCATATCCAGTTGGTCCCACATTATAATAAGCTGTTGCTTTGAACCAACTATCCGCTGACTGATAATAATGATTTAAAATATATGCGCCACATTGAATATTTGTAGATTCATCATACAAATTACCAGTACAAGTTTGTTGCCAATAGCTGGGAATAATTTGAGTTAAACCTACTGCACCCGTAGGCGAGAGGGCATTAGTATTGTAACTCGATTCTTGTCTTATGACCGCGGCAAGTAAAAGAGGCGGCACATTATATTTGTCAGCACTTTGAATAATTATTGAAGATAACCGATTCGCTGTGCTTTGTGGAACAGAATAAGCTTTTTGTAGACCAGACGAGAGCTTATTTGAACGCCATGAAAATGAACCACTATTCGGGCCTAAGCTTGTACACCCAGTCATTATTGTCATTAAAGCAATTACGAAAAATTTGAGACTCAAAATGTTTATTTGAGTCGGATTAAAATAATTGTTAGATAAAGATGAGGTAAGCAAAATACAAAACCGATAATCAAATTTCAAATGAAATCATGGTATTCAGCCATACTCAACGGATCAATATAAGTTCTGTTGCTCAGCACAAGCAAAGAGTGAGAATTTTGTATAATTAAAATGAAAAAACCCCGACATCCTGTCGAGGTTTTTTCGTATTCAGCTTATGTAGCTAACTCCTGTCAACTACCGCTTCCTGCGTTCTTATTCTTCTTCAATGAGACATCCTGTCTCTCTATGCTTCATATATTATGAAAAAATACTAAAGATGAATATCCGCAAATGACCGCAAGTTTTGTACGTTTTAACTTACAGATCAACTTACTTAAATACAATGTCGACAAGTTTCTGAGCTATAGGCGCACAAATCAATACACTTGGAAAAGCCAATATCCATGCAATAATCCAAGCCGATACCCACAATGAAAGGAAATGATGATTTAGCTCCACTACTTTAAAAGTTGAAATACCCGAAACTATAAAAGACATCATTCCAGATAAAATTAACAGAAATAAAAGCTTCTGTGCTTTCATGGCCTTATATTCCTTGATAAGCATTTAAGGTCAATGCAAAATTTTCTCCAAATTGTTGAGCAGTTTTAATATCTCCTTCATCAAATCTATCTGCATTACTGCCATGTTCAGCCTGAGCCATTAAGCCTGACCATGAGCCTAGACGATTGGCTGCTTGAGTATAAGGAATACCTTGGTGTTGCTCAGGCAAAATCGGGTTGCCGATCCATAACATGCCGTGTTGCATACAAAAGGTAAAAAGTGAAATTAGTGTCGATTGTTTATCACCTGCTGGAAGGGAAGACACGGTAAAGCCAGCCGCTAGTTTTCCTTTAAAGCTCTGCTTTTTCCATAATGGACCCGTTGCATCCATGAGTTGTTTTAACTTGGAAGATACACCCCCTAAATAAGTAGGAGATCCCCAAATTAAGCCGGCATATGGAATTAGGGTTTCTGGGTTTTCGACAAGATGTTCCGCACTGAGCAGATCTACTTTAATATCTTTATGATTCAAGATGCCAGTTTGAATTTGCTGAGCAATAAATTGGGTGTGGCCTTGGCGACTATAGTAAATAATGGCAACGGTTTTCATGAGCAGTTTCCTCTTTATTTAAAATTGAAATAATTTTGCAGTGAGATATAAGCCACAACCAAAAACACTATGGTTCATCAAACTTTTTAGGCAGTTCAAAAAAGGACGAGGGGTTTTTGATGAAGCAAAACCACTACCCATCGCAGGTTGCATAATAAAAAAAGGAATGAGAACGGTGACTACACCAAACAGAAGTGCTGAATAAAACTGAGGATGGCTATGCCAATCTGAGCCAACAATTAAAAGAAAGCTAAATGAAAAGATTAGCCCAACACTATAGTGAGCAATCCAACCTAATAAATATTCATCCTTAATTTGAGGGCTTTGGGCTATAGATTGATGGATGAGTTTCCCTTTAAATATCCAACCAACCCAGCGTCCGAGCAAGCCGAAGTTTAAGGTCGGAATTTTGAATATCTTTAATGTTAACAGCCAGATATCCATCATAATTGTTGCGCCAATGCCGAGACATAAAGCCTGAAAGAACAATGTGGAGAGATTCATTTTGAAACCTTGCTTTTATACGTCTGAAACGTGATAAATTTATTGTGCAAGTTAAAGTTCACTTGAAGTCAAGAGGTTGTTATGGATATTGGTGAAGTCGCTAAAAAGGCAAAAGTCACAACCGCTACACTACGTTTTTATGAAGAGAAAGGATTAATTAAATCGATAGGGCGGCAAGGTTTACGTCGGCAATATGGGAAACAAGTGCTTGATCAACTGGCACTCATTGCTTTAGGTCGTGCTGCAGGTTTTTCTTTAAATGAAATCGCAACAATGTTTGGACAAGATGGTAAACCAGAGCTCAATCGGCAAAAACTAAAAGATAAAGCTGAACAATTAGAGCAAATGGCTAAACGATTGCATTTTATCAGCCAAGGATTACAACATGCTGCGGTATGTCCTGCTGAAAATCATATGGAATGTCCAACTTTCCAGAACTTTTTGAAAGCAGCAATTGCTGGAGAATATCAGCCAACGAAACTTTAATTATTTTTGATGAGGTCATTTAGTTTGTGTTTGTATTGAACAGTTGAGTTTGTCATATTTTCGCCATAAAGATTTCATCTTTTTGAAGTAAAAACTTCATATAAGATTGATTAAATTTGCTTAATTTTTTACCAACTGTATAAAACTATGAGCAAAAAAACTTTAGTCGCATTATTATGCTGCGCCAGTTTAGGATTGACGGCATGTAATGATGATAATGATCAAGAACAAACTTCACCTACTGAAAAAGTTACCGAACCGACCTTAATTTCTTTTGCCAAGTTACCTGTAGAAACTTATGCAGCTGGTCCAGACTCTGGCGCATATGTGAAAGGTGCAAATGGAATTTATCCTCCATTTAAGGGTCAACCTGTACAAGGCTTTTCTGCTGCATTAAAAAATGAAGATGGCAGTTATATGGCAATGGCTGATAATGGTTTTGGGACTCAAGATAATTCAGCAGATTTTTTACTTCGTATTTATAAACTAAAGCCTGATTTCAAAACTAAAGTTAAAGGCACGGGGCAAGTGACTGTGCAAAGCTTTATCCAGCTGCGTGATCCGAACAAATTAATTCCATTTAATATCGTGAATGGTGATACAGCTGAGCGTTTATTAACAGGTGCAGATTTTGATCCAGAGTCTATGCAACGTACTAGTGATGGGACCTACTGGATTGGCGATGAATTTGGACCTTATTTACTTCATTTTTCAGCCGATGGTGTGTTATTAGATGCACCGATTGCTCTACCAAATCCGTTAAACCCGACTCAAGAATTACGTTCACCACAAAATCAGTTTAATAAAGCACAAATTAATTTTGTAGAACCTCTAGTTCAGCAAAGTGGTGGTTTTGAAGGAATGGCGATTTCACCAGATGGGCAGTATCTTTACCCTCTTATAGAAAAGCCAATTAAATCAATTCGGGAAACAGAAAGACAACTACTGATTTCTCAATTTGACCTGAAGAAAAAAGTGTATACAGGAAAATATTATTGGTTCCAGTTAGACAGCAAGGCAACCAATATTGGTGACTTCCAACTCTTTAATGATAAAGAAGGGATCATTATTGAACGTGATGCGACTCAGAATAATTTAGGCGGCTATAAAAAATTAATCCGTATTAAATTACATGAGTCCGGTCAGCTAGTAAGCCGTGAAGATTTGGTTGATTTAATTAAAATTGCTAACCCGAATTTATTGTATAGCACAGCAAGAGCAGGGGATATCGGTACGGGACAGGTTTTTGCTTTCCCATTTGAAACCATTGAAGATGTGATTATTGAAAATGGTACAACGCTTACCGTTTTCAATGATAATAACTTCCCTGGTTCGACAGGGCGTAACGCAAAACTGGCTGATGATAATGAGATTATTCAGATTCGTTTACCAAAAGCTTTGTTTTAAGCTCTATAAATAAAAATTAAAACTGCGGCGGATTTTATTCCGCCGTATTTATTCCAAGAATAAAATATTGAGTAAACTTTAATCAAATTAATTTCTATATTATTGTTTTCGCATGTTTTATAAACAGGGAAAATGAATGAAATTCATGTTAAAATGATCGGCTTTCATCTTTAGATGTCTCTCCTCCATCTGCTAGCCGAGATTCGCAAGCCATGTCTACTGCCTACACCATGCAGACTGCGCCAAAAGCGCTGTTTGATTACGACAAATATTGGGCGTCGTGTTTTGAACCCGCACCATTTTTGCCGATGTCACGAGAAGAAATGGACCAACTCGGCTGGGATGCATGTGACTTTATTTTAGTCTGTGGCGATGCCTATATTGACCATCCATCGTTTGTATCGGGTGTAATTGGGCGTGTGCTTGAAGCACAAGGTTTCCGTGTCGGAATTATTGCGCAGCCAGATTGGACCAATGTTGAAAGCTTCCGTGTTTTAGGTAAGCCAACAATTGCTTGGGGTGTGACCGCAGGTAATATGGATTCGATGATTAACCGTTATACGGCAGATCGTAAAATCCGTTCTGATGATGCTTATTCTCCAAATAATGAACCAAATAAACGTCCTGACCGCGCAGCAACAGTTTATTGCCAACGTTGTCGTGAAGCTTTTCCAGACGTACCTGTGTTATTAGGCGGTATTGAAGGTAGTTTACGTCGTATTGCGCATTACGATTATTGGTCAGATAAAGTCCGTCGTTCGATTTTGATGGACTCAAAAGCTGATTTGCTCATGTATGGTAATGGTGAGCGTGCCATTATTGATGTGATGCACCGTTTGGCTAAAGGTGAAAAAATCCACGAGATTACAGATGTTCGTGGTACAGCATTTATTATTAATAAACATAACAAAGCATCAAAAGCAAAATTTGTTGAGGTTGCGAGTAATGATGTAGATACGATTGGGCGTGTTGATCCAATTATTAACCCATATGTCATGACTGAAGATATTGATGGCTGTGAAGTTGAAAAAGAAAAAGGCAACTCATTAGCTCAGTATCAAGATTTCCAGAAAGAGATTGTTGCAAATCCGATTGTGCGTGAAGGCGACAAACTAGATGATGACACTCAAATCGTTCAATTAAAGCCGGCACCGTCAAAAGCAATTAAACACAAGTTACCTCCACGCGAGTTAGCGGTAATTCGTTTACCTTCTTTTGAAGAAGTGTCAAATGATCACGTACTTTACGCACATGCAAACCGTATTTTGCATCTTGAAACTAATCCGGGTAATGCCCGTGCTTTGGTTCAACGCCATGGTGAACGTGATGTCTGGATTAATCCACCACCAATTCCTCTAACGACTGAGGAAATGGACTATGTGTTTGATCTTCCGTATGCACGTTTGCCACATCCTACTTATGGCGACGCTCGTTTCCCTGCATTTGATATGATCAAATTCTCGGTCAACATTATGCGTGGCTGTTTTGGTGGCTGTACATTCTGTTCGATTACAGAACATGAAGGTCGTATTATTCAAAACCGTTCGGAAGATTCGATCTTACGTGAGATTGAAAAAATCCGTGATACAGCACCAAACTTCACAGGTATTATTTCAGACTTAGGTGGCCCAACAGCAAACATGTATCGTTTGCATTGTAAGGACCCAGAAATTGAGAAGAACTGTCGTAAACCTTCTTGTGTATATCCGGGTGTTTGTCAAAACTTGCATACCGATCATGCGCCATTAGTACAGCTTTACCGTAAAGCACGTGCTATTAAAGGTGTGAAGAAGATTCTGATTGGTTCAGGTTTACGTTATGACCTTGCTGTACTCAACCCTGAATATGTGAAAGAACTAGTACAACACCACGTGGGTGGTTATTTAAAAATTGCTCCTGAACATACCGAGCAAGGCCCGTTATCTAAGATGATGAAGCCAGGTATTGGTACGTATGATCGTTTCAAACAAATGTTTGATCGTTTCAGTAAAGAAGCAGGAAAAGAGCAATATTTAATTCCTTACTTTATTGCAGCACATCCGGGTACTTCAGATTATGACATGATGCACCTTGCAATTTGGTTGAAAAAGAATGGTTTCCGTGCTGATCAGGTACAGACGTTCTATCCATCGCCAATGGCAACTGCAACAACCATGTATTATTCGGGTAAAAACCCGCTTGCTAAAGTAGCTCGTTATACTGAAAAAGTTGATATTGTAAAAGGTGAGAAACGCCGTCGTCTGCATAAAGCATTCTTACGTTACCATGATCCAAACAACTGGCCATTGCTTCGTGAAGCTTTAAAAGAAATGGGCCGTGCAGATTTAATTGGTAATTCAAAGCAGCATTTAATTCCAACCTATCAGCCACAAGGCACTGCTGAAGGTGAATATAAGTCGGCACGTAAGAAGAACTCTTCTGTAGCGGGTGATTCAGCAAAACGTGGTCAGGGGCAATCTCGTTCAGCAGCAGGGCAAAAACGTCCACAAAAAGGACAGGTTCTAACCCAACACACTGGTTTACCTCCTCGTGAAACAGGGGAGAAAAGACCATTTGGTGGAAAAAGTAAACCTAAAAGCAAGGTTCGTGGATAGTGATAAAACAGGCTCCTAAACAGAGCCTGTTTTGTTTTTAAAGTGTCTATTTAAATCGTATAGTGAGATTTTTGAAGATTAAAAGTACAAAAAACGTAACGAATAATGATAAATAGCAAAAATCTGACGAGCTGCACTTGATTGTTGTAGATTCTATGATTATAAATAATGTGAGGGTGGCTAAATTTAAGCCAAGCTTGATAACTACAAGTGAAATTACTAAGTGAACCTTTTAAAAAACGGCTGTGTCGTTATCAATTAAAACAAAGTGTGATCTAGCAAAATCATTATAAAAAACCTAAAGGATTGGACCCATGTACTATTTAATCACGATCTTATTATTATTTCTGGCTGTTGTAATGGCAGTGAAAAGTCTTTCGCGAAGGCATCAACATGATAGTGCCTTGAAGCGCCGTGCAGTTCTAACCAGTCATGAGCAAATGACATTAACCAGATTACAAACAGTTTTGCCTAAATTTACCGTATTGGCACATGTATCGTTTGATGCATTATTAACTACAAAATATGCGCATACACGTCGAAAATATCAAAATATGGCGGCTGATTTTGTTGTACTTGATCAAAATTATCAGGTTGTTGTAGTGGTTGTTCTTGGAGAAAGCGGTTTACGCCGAGCACATCAACAGTATGAACGTCGTCTATTACAACTGGCTGGTTATCGTGTACTGCATTACAGTGAGGTGCCTGATTATCACGATCTAAGAAGAGATTTATTGACTCCAGAAACAGAGATGGCAATTTTACATGCAACGCCGCAACTAGAAAGAATGTCAAATGCGTTTGTGAAGTCTTAAAATTAGAGATTATAGCAATTGATTAGAGAACGCATTAAATAAGATCTGAATAACATGCTGACATTAAAAATGTTAAAAAATTGAGCAATATAACTAGGAATATTGCTCAATTTAGTGTCATTTTATATTTACAAAAACTATGGAAGTACTGCAACTACCGTCATTTCTACAAGCACGTCTGGTGCATAAAGTTTGGATTCTACACAAGTACGTGCTGGTGGATGTCCTTCACTAATCCATGCATCCCAAACAGCATTCATTGCTGCATAATCTTTGTCGATATCTTTTAGAAAAATCATAACAGAAAGAATATGGGTTTTATCTGTTCCAGCTTCTGCCAATAGACGGTCAATATTATCTAAAGTTTGTTGAGTCTGTGCTGTAACATCGACGCTTGTATCATCTGCGAGTTGGCCAGCTAAATGTACCAAATTACCTGAAATCGCAACTTCGCAGTAGCGTGAGGTTACATGTAAACGCTTTACCGTCATAAAAATGCTCTAGAGTGGCTTTATTTAATAGTGTTGATTTTATGAAGAGTTACTGGGTTGGTGCAAGCAAGTAGAAAGGAATTTCAGTAGATTATTGTGATGAAGGGATATCTAAGCCATGTATCAGAAAGAGCCCTGTAATATTCGGATTTGGTCGTCACGCCAATCACAGGACGATATGCCGAAAGTAAAGGTTGCTTTGGCATGTTGCAAATACATGGGTAATGAAGATGCGTTGATTAGGTTACTCTAAAGTTTCAGTAAAAGGGAGTCTATTTTGTTTAAAAGTTGCTCTTTTGAGTGAAAATTAATCAACTACCATAGGTTAAGCTGGAAGTCATCCGCTTGGGTTTGTAATTGATAAACTCCTATACCAATTAAGCGAAACTGAAAATGTTCAGGAATCTGCATTTCATTTAATAATAAAAATAAAACTTGGATTAAGTCCTGCAGTGACTGGATCGGTCTTTTAAAGCTTTTACTATGTTGTAAAGTCTGAAAATTCTTGAGTTTAAGCTTAATATTCACACCACGTGCATTGAGTTGTTTTTTCTCTAAGCTTTGCCAGACTTTCTCGGCTAGTCCTTGCCAATAGGGCTGACATTGAACCAAAGTAAAGTCACTATCGAAAGTGGTCTCTTTCGAAATTTGTTGACGCGCTCTTTCAGCCTGAACAGGTCTATGGTCAATTCCTTGAGCATATAGATAAAGTTGTTGTCCATATTTACCAAAGTGGTGAACTAAAACAGCCTCTTCAATTTTCTGTAAATCACCCAAAGTATGTAATTGAAGCTGCTGTAATTTTTCTTGAGTGACTTTGCCGACGCCAGGAATCTTTTTAAGTGGCAAGTCTTGAATAAAACTAGCAACCTGCGAAGGTTTGATTACACATAAACCATTAGGTTTGTTCCAGTCCGAAGCAATTTTTGCCAAAAATTTATTAGGGGCTACACCTGCTGATGCAGTCAGTCCAGTTAACCTAAAAATATCTTCTCGAATATGCATCGCAACCTCGGTTGCACTCGCAATCTGTTTTAGGTTTTCAGTGACATCTAAATAGGCTTCATCGAGCGATAAAGGTTCAATAAGCAGAGTATATTGCTGAAAAATAGAGTGAATTTGAGCAGAGACTGTGCGGTATTTTTCAAAATTTGGCTCAATAATAACGACTTGAGGGCATAGTTTTCTTGCCTGAGTCATCGACATGGCTGAACGTAAACCAAATTCGCGGGCAGGATAAGATGCAGCAGCAATCACAGCTCGCGGATGATGAGATGAAATAACCACATGGAGATGCTTTAGATCAGGACGCTCTCGCAATTCGACTGATGCATAAAAGGCATCCATATCGATATGAATGATTTTGCGCATATTATTGTGCTTTCACGATGCCTTGCTGCTGTAAGAATTGGTGCCATTCTTTGACTGAACCCTCATAAACATTTAAGTCTACGGGCTTTATTATCCCTTCAATTTTACCCTGATTACTATGCTGCCAAAAGAGCCATTTTCTCTTGTCTTTAAGTTCGGGTTTTCCTTCATAATCACGAACCCAAAGTGGTGTATTGGGAAAACTACCGATTAACACAATGTGATAAAAAGTTTTAGAAATATAAAAGATAGGCTGTTTGCCATAATGCTGTTTTAGACGATCATGCATGATGCCTATTTCTTTAAGTAACTGTTCTTTGGTATGTGAATTAATACAGTTACCGTCATATTCCAGATCAATAACGGGTGGAAGTGCATCTAATTTTTTAGGTACAGTCGCAATAAAGTTATCTGCTTGAGTTTTACCATCACGACATAGACGATAAAAGTGATAAGCCCCTACATGAAGCCCATGTTCACGAGCTTTTAACCAGTTTTCTTGAAATTTTGAATCTTTGTAATCACCACCTTCGGTTGCTTTTAAATAGACAAATTGGAACTTTTCCGGCGATATTTTTTTCCAGTCAATATCACCTTGATGGTGAGAGACATCGAATCCTTGAACTGGATAATCTTGTGCAACGGCTTTTTGCTGATAGAACAGACCAAAATAAGCCAGAACTCCCATAACACATCCCAAGCCAATTCCGATAAAGGTATTGTACCGTGCTGTGAAAAAGGTTTTAGCCAGTTTGGTCATGCAAAACTCATTAAAGATTTGAAGCCGACATCATAACGTGATTCAAGAGGGAGAAACCACGCTAAAAATGCAACGGTTTATACGGGGGTATTTTTTGGAATTTGCCAGAAAATAAGCGCTGTAATTACATTGATACAGCCGAGGCAAATTAAAGTGACATGGAATGCAGTGGTCACATGGTCAGCTCCATAATAATCAGTAAAGATATTAATGAGTGTGCCAGCGAGTGCCACGCCAATACTCATTGATAGCATCATGATCATTGACAAGAAACTATTACCGCTACTTGCATCTTGTTGAGGCAGATCTTTTAAGGTCAATGTGTTCATACCCACAAATTGCAGTGAGTTTAATGTGCCAAATAAGAAAAAGTGTAAGGCTCTAAACCAAGTTGGAGTGTCAATTGTCATAATCGCGAAAGAGGCGATACATAGCCCGACCAGCGTTGTATTAATGAGTAAAAAACGTCGGTAGCCAATCTTTTGAATAATCGGTCTGACAATTGGCTTTGAAAATAATGAACCCAAGACTAATGGAATCATCATTAAACCTGCTATGAAAGGTTCAAAGCCAAAAGCCACCTGTAGCATGAGCGGTAAAACAAAAGGTAAAGCATTACCACCAAAGCGGGCAAAGAAATTACCTAAAATACCAATCGCATAAATTTTGTTTCTAAAAAGTCGGCTACGGAACAACGCATTTTGATGAGTATGAGAGTGATAGGCATACCAAAGCGTTGCGATTATGCCGACGATTAATAGCGAAATACTGAACCATTTGGAATATTCAGGTGAGGCTAAATGTTCGATACCCAAAGACCATCCAATCATGGCTACCACTAATAAGATGAAGCCGCCTAAATCAAATGTTTTGACTGAAGGTTCTTTTAAATTAGGCATGACTTTTAATGTCATTAAGATGCCTAAGATACCCATGGGAATATTAATCAGGAAAATCCAGTGCCAAGTTGCAACTTCAACTAACCAGCCACCTAAAGTTGGACCAGCCAACGGCCCGAGTAAACCTGCAAGACTCATTAAGCTCATTGCAGCTAAAAACTGAGTTCGGGGAATAATCTTTAAAAGTGATAGTCGGCCAACAGGAAGTAGTAAGGCTCCCCCTACGCCTTGGATGACTCGGAAAAATAAGAGTTCATTTAGGCTCTGAGAAAGACCACAACCTAAAGAGGCTAAAGTAAAAATAACGATTGCCGATAAGAAAATATTTCTAACACCAAAGCGATCTGCTAACCATCCACTTAAAGGAATGCAGGCGGCTACTGATAAAACATAGGCCACCACTACACTATGCATGCGTAGAGGGTCTTCATTTAAATGGTGAGCCATTGCAGGAATAGCTGTATTTACAATTGTTGTGTCCAAAGCCTGCATAAAAAAGCCAATGGAAACCAAAAGTACGAGTAAGCGATATTCAGGTTGCAAGGCTTGGTGAGTCGGCGTGGCATTCATAACATTTGAAAGTTAACGTTTTGGTCTAGTGTAAAACAAATTGAAAGTAAAAAAAGTAAGACAATGTTGATTACCCCTTTAATAAATCTAAGTGCTTTTGAAGATAGCGGTGAAAATAGTTAAAACAAAAAAAGCGGCAGAACCGCTTTTTTATGGAGAGTAGGTGGGTAACTAAACAACAAATCTTTTCGGCATTTTTAAATTCTTAATGACGTTATAAATCTGAGCGACATCATCACATACAATTAATTTAGCTCGGTGCTGAAGGGGAAGAAAGCCTTCTTGAACCGCATGGTCTAGTTGGGCAATCAATGCATTATAAAAACCATTTACGTTATACAAAATCATGGGTTTTTGATGTTGATTAAGTTGGCCCCAAGTGGCTATTTCCAATATTTCTTCGAATGTTCCTAAACCGCCGGGTAATGCAATAAATGCACTTGCACGCTCTGCCATCATGGCTTTGCGCTCGTGCATGGTTTCTACGATATGTAATTCGGTTAAGCCAGCATGGGCTACTTCATAATCGAGCATAAATTCAGGAATGACACCGACAGCTTCTCCGCCGTTTGCGAGAACGCTTTCAGCAACTTGTCCCATTAAACCAATGCTGGCACCACCATAGACTAAACCGAAACCTTGGTCAGCAATTCCATGAGCGAGTTCAATCGCCTTTTCTCGGTAGATCGGGTTATTTCCTGCACGTGAACCACAATATAATGCAATAAGAGGTTGTTTTGTTTTTACAGCTGTTATTGGTGAATCATTTACTGCCATTGTTAATACGCTATTCATTGTTTTATTTTCACCTTATCACGTTCATATTTCTTGTCTACACTAAGCAAAAGATATGACAACTTTATAAGCAGATTTATAGTAAAGACTCATGTTTTGTATGGGTTTGGTGAATGCCTGTCATGAACAAATAAAAATGATGAATTTATGTTAAATCTTGCCTATACTAAAAATTCGTTTAACAACATATGAACAAATATGGGTAGTGGTTGTAGTCGCTCCGTTTTAATTTCTTGTCTTAAAAAAACATTTTCCCTCCTTTGTATGGGCATGCCTGCTGTGTTGCCAAATAAAGATAAAATCCAATTAGCACAGGAGCAGGATCGATGATCTTTGAATGGATGTCTGATCCATCTGCTTGGGTGGGTTTAGCAACATTAATCGTTCTTGAAATTGTATTGGGGATCGATAACCTCGTTTTCATCGCTATTTTGGCCGAAAAACTGCCACCAGAGCAGCGTGGTAAGGCTCGAAAACTGGGATTAGTATTGGCTTTAGGCATGCGTATGCTTTTGTTGGCTGCCATTGCTTGGGTCGTAACGCTTACTCATCCACTCTTTCATATTTTTGATCATCCATTTTCTGGTCGTGATTTGATCTTGTTGTTCGGTGGTGTGTTCTTGCTCTTTAAAGGCACCATGGAATTACATGAGCGCATGGAAGGCAAACAACTGCAAAAAGAAGATAATCCGGTTCATGCTGCGTTCTGGATGGTCATTGTCCAGATTGTTGTGCTTGATGCCGTGTTCTCGTTAGATAGTGTGATTACCGCCGTTGGTATGGTTAAAGACAAAAGTGTCATGATGCTGGCAATGATTGTTGCTGTCGGAATCATGTTGTGGGCATCTAAACCGCTCATGGACTTTGTGAATAAGCATCCAACAGTCGTTATTCTGTGTCTTGGTTTCTTGATGATGATTGGTTTCTCTTTGGTCGTGGAAGGTTTTGGTTTCCATATTCCGAAGGGCTACTTATATGCTGCAATTGGCTTCTCAATTTTGGTGGAAATTATCAACCAAAGCATGCGTCGCAATCAGGAAAAGATGGTTACGACCACCGATTTACGTTATCGCACTGCCTCAGCCGTGTTACGTATGTTAGGAAGTAAGAGCAGTGGTTCTAGCTCAGATACGCAATCTTCTGATAAAGAAGACGTATTGGCTACACAAGCTTTTGCAGATGAAGTTTTTGACGAAGAAAATGGCGCTTATCATAGTGTGCTTGTGCAAGGTGTTCTTGGTTTATCAGAGCGACCTGTAAAGTCTGTTATGACTCCACGACCTGAACTTGAGTGGATTAATTTAGACGACGAACCAGACGTTTTAAAAGAACGTTTAATGTCAATGACACACTCTCGTTTGATTGTTGCACGTGGTGAGCTTGATAATATTGAAGGTATTGCACTTACTCATAAAGTTCTAAATGGCTTTATCGAAACAGGTGTGGTCGATTTCCAAAAGCATTTACGCGAACCTGTCATTGTGCATGAAAATGCTCAAGTACTTATGGTGATGGAGCAATTACGTCAAGCACCGTTACAAATGGCAATCGTTTTAAATGAATACGGTTCAATTGAAGGTATTGCAACGCCAATTGATATTTTAGAAGCCATTGCGGGTGAATTCCCTGATGAAGATGAGCTAGATGCAGCCGCTGAGAGCTTGGCAGATGGTTCATTAATACTTGAAGGTTCAACGGACATTCGCCACGTATCGCTTTTATTAGGCCGTGATTTGGTCGATGAGAGTGAACAGTATTCAACTTTGTCAGGTTACTTGTTATTCCATTTAGGTCGCTTACCAGAAAATGGTGAAGCTGTTGAAGCAGATGGTTATCGCTTTGAAGTAATTACGATGGAAGGTCATAAAATCGAGAAAGTTCATATTGTTTCTATCGAACAAGATGAATCAAAAGATTAAATGACATTTTAAGTCTAGAAACATCATAAAATAGCTCAACTCTGAGCTATTTTTTTATTTGAGAAACACAGAATGACTCAACACACTTGCCCATGTGGAAAAGGCAGCTATGCAGAATGTTGTGAGCCTTTACATTTAGGCACAGCAAAAGCCCTGACGGCAGAGCAGCTGATGCGTTCGCGCTATAGTGCTTTTGCATTACAGCAAATTGATTATATTGTGAAAACAACCGCTTTAGGTCAGCAAAATGCACTTGATAAAGATGCCATTGCAGACTGGAGTAAACAAAATCAATGGTTGGGTTTAGACGTCGTTAACGTTAAAGAAAAACTCGATAAAACCCATGCACAAGTTGAATTCAAGGCACATTATCATGATGGACAAAAAGCTCAGGTTCACCATGAGGTTTCACATTTTGTATATCATCAACAACAATGGTTTTTTCTTGATCCCACTGTAGATATGCAGGTCACGATGAAACAGCCTTGCATATGTGGCTCTGGAAAAAAATTTAAACAATGCTGTGCACAATTCCTATAACTTTATCTTAAAATACGCGCACTGTTTGGCCTGAGGGAAAGGGCAATGTTACTCACCGTTATTTATATTATTGCGATTACTGCCGAAGCCATGACAGGCGCATTGTCTGCTGGGCGACGGAGTATGGACTGGTTCGGTGTCGTACTGATTGCCTGTGTGACTGCTTTAGGTGGTGGGTCGGTACGTGATGTATTACTTGGCCACTATCCTTTAACTTGGGTAAAACATCCTGAATATCTTGTTCTGACTTGTTGTGCTGCTTTTGTCACAATCATTATTGCCAAATGGATGCGTCACTTACATAACATCTTTTTGGTGCTCGATGCTTTAGGTCTAATTGGATTTACCATTATTGGTTGTCAGATTGCCTTACAAATGGGGCATGGTTTTGTCGTATCGGCTGTAGCAGGGGTGTTAACTGGGGTTTCTGGCGGTATTTTACGTGACATTTTATGTAACGATGTTCCATTCGTTTTCCGTCGCGAACTTTATGCGAGTATTTCTTTTGTAGCGGTCATTTGCTATTGGGTATGCTTAGATTTGGGATTCAGTTTAGAGTTAACTGTTATTTCAACCTTAATTTTCGGTTTTACTCTGCGTCTGATTGCGATCTATTTCGGCTTAGAAATGCCTAAGTTTATTTATAAAGATGACGATGCAGAATCAGCTTCATCAACCGATGAACATTAATCATGCAGAATACGATGTGAGCATGCTATAACAATTAAATATTGTATTGCTCATTTATTCTTTCCAGTAGAGTTTTCTTATGGATCTGGTTTCACGTATACAAAATCTTCCAATTGGCAAATTCCACTACACATTATTGTGGGTGGTTGGGTTAGGTTGGATGTTTGATGCGATGGACACCGGTATCATTGCTTTTATCATGACAACGCTTGTTAAAGACTGGGCATTAACACCAGCCGAAAGCGGTTGGATTGTCAGTATTGGCTTTGTAGGAATGGCGATTGGAGCAGTTTGCTCGGGAGCTTTAGCCGATCGTTTTGGTCGAAAGACAATATTTGCCACAACCATGGCAATTTATAGTATTGCGACTGCCTTATGTGCATTTGCTCCAGATTTGAAATGGTTATTGATTTTCCGTTTTGTTGTTGGTCTTGGACTTGGCGGGCAGCTACCAGTTGCAGTGACATTGGTGAGTGAGTATATACCCTCACATGTACGTGGTCGTTTTATTGTATTACTTGAAAGTTTTTGGGGTTTAGGCTGGTTAGTTGCGGCGTTAATTTCTTATTTTATTATTCCTAAATTTGGCTGGCATATCGCATTTCTGATGGGCGGCCTCCCTCTGATTTATATTCTAGTGATTTGGAAAAAACTCCCCGAGTCCATACCGTACCTGATTAACCGTGGCCGCATCGAAGAAGCGCATGCTTTAGTACAAAAACTAGAAGCTCAGGCGGGTGTCCAAATCGTTCATCACATTGAAGTTGTGCCTGTCGCCATACAACAAAAGGTCTCTTTTAAACAACTTTGGAGTGGCCCTTTTGCACGCCGTAGTTTAATGCTCTGGCTGATCTGGTTTGGAATTGTGTATTCCTATTACGGGATCTTTACTTGGTTACCAAGTTTATTGGTGAAACAGGGCTATGACATTGTTAAATCTTTTGAATATGTTTTGCTGATGATTTTGGCGCAACTACCGGGCTACTTGGCAGCGGCATGGTTTGTAGAACGATTGGGTAGAAAAATTACTCTCGCTTCATTTATCGGGTTTTGTGCACTGTCTGCATATTTCTTTGGACAAGCCGACAGCGTAAATAGCATTATGTTTTGGGGCTGCCTCATGTCTTTCTTCAATTTAGGGGCATGGGGAGTGCTATATACCTATACGCCAGAACAATATCCAGCCAATATTCGGGCTTTTGGTTCGGGCTGGGCATCGGCAATGGGGCGTTTAGGCGGAATTTTGGCGCCGATTGTGGTTACCCATATGATGGTTGCAAAGCATGGGTTTAGCCATGTTTTTATGATGTTTACTGTTGTTTTACTTTTGGTCGCAGCTGTAATTTTAATATTAGGTGAAGAAACCCAAGGGAAAAGACTAGAGTCGATAGGCTTGTAATTTTGCCTAACTTTATAGCAAGTAACTAAAAATATAGAGAGATGAGACATAATTTGACGCTCAGGTGACAGACTCCCTCTTGTGTCTGTAACATAGCCCACTTAGCATAAGACTCATTTAAAATAACGACTGATTTGGAAGATAAGCTGACTATGACCAGCCTTGCGCATCAAGCGACAGAAAACCGCTCTGTAGCCGAATTTACTGAACAGGCTTACTTGAATTATGCCATGTACGTCATTATGGACCGTGCATTGCCGCATATCAGTGATGGCTTAAAGCCTGTACAGCGCCGTATTGTCTATGCCATGAGCGAGCTAGGCTTAAAAAATAGCGGCAAGCCAAAAAAATCAGCGCGTACAGTAGGTGATGTACTTGGTAAATACCATCCTCATGGTGACTCGGCATGTTATGAAGCGATGGTATTGATGGCTCAGCCATTTAGTTATCGTTATCCTTTAATTGAAGGACAAGGTAACTGGGGGGCACCAGATGATCCTAAGTCATTTGCTGCGATGCGTTATACCGAAGCAAAGCTTTCTGCTTACAGTGAGTTGTTGTTAAATGAGTTAGGTCAGGGCACAACTGACTGGCAAGATAACTTTGATGGTTCCTTAAAAGAACCTATTACGTTGCCAGCGCGTATTCCTAATATTCTACTCAACGGCACAACTGGTATTGCGGTTGGTATGGCAACCGATATTCCGCCACATAATTTACGTGAAGTGATTAAAGGAACGATTGCATTAATTCGTAACCCGCAAACTTCAGATGAAAAATTGGCTGAATATATTCCAGGGCCAGATTTACCAACAAAAGCTGAAATTATTACTCCGCCAGAAGAATTACTCAAAATTCAGACCACTGGGCGTGGCAGTTACCGCATGCGAGCGGTTTATACCATCGAAAAAAATGAAATCGTGATTACTGAACTGCCTTATCAAGTATCGGGCTCTAAGGTGATTACTCAAATTGCCGACCAAATGCAGGCCAAAAAGCTGCCATTAGTCGTTGATATTCGTGACGAGTCGGATCATGCAAACCCAACACGATTAGTGATTGTACTTCGCTCTAATCGCATTGATGCAGAAGCGGTAATGAGCCACTTATTTGCAACCACCGATTTAGAGTCGAGCTACCGTGTTAATTTAAACATGATTGGTGAGGATGGACGTCCTCAAGTTAAATCGATTCGTCGTATCTTGCTTGAATGGATTGAGATCCGTAAAAAAACGGTAACTCGCCGTTTAGAATATCATTTAAACCGAATTGAAAAACGTCTGCATATTTTGGCAGGTCTTTTAATTGCTTATCTTGATATTGATACAGTGATTCGTATTATCCGTGAAGAAGATCAGCCTAAACCTGTATTGATGGAACATTTCAATATTGATGAGATACAGGCAGAAGCAATTTTAGAACTCAAGTTGCGTCATTTAGCAAAACTTGAAGAGATGGAAATCCGTCATGAACAAGATGAGCTTGCTGCAAAAGCTGCCATTATTCGTGAGCAATTAGAAAATCCAGAATCTTTAAAAAATCTGATTATTGGTGAATTAAAAGAAGACGCGAAAAAGTTTGGTGACGAACGCCGTTCTCCAATCGTGGTGCGTGCTGAAGCTGTTCAGATTAAAGAACAGGATTTAATGCCAGCTGAAGCGGTAACGGTGGTTTTATCTGAAGCTGGATGGATTCGTGCTGCAAAAGGTGCGGATGTTGATGCAGAGAATTTAAACTATCGTGCGGGCGACCAATATTTAAGTCACGCTGTGGGTAAAACCAATCAACGGATCTATTTCCTTGATGAGACAGGGCGTAGTTATGCCTTACCTATTAGTAGTTTGCCATCAGCAAGAGGTTTGGGCGAACCATTAAGTTCTAAACTTGCTCCTGCAAGTGGCGTGTCGTTTATTCAGGTTTATCTAGAAGACGAAGAGTCTGAACTTATCGCGGCGAGTACCTCTGGTTATGGGTTTAAAACTCAAACCAAACAGTTAGATACCAATGCCAAGGCAGGTAAGACATTCTTGTCTGTTCCTGAAGAATCAAAAGCTTTACCATTGATATCTGCTCAAAATATGACGCACTTAGCAGTGCTCAGCTCAGCAGGTCGACTCTTGATTATTGATTTGGCAGAACTACCAAATCTAAATAAGGGTAAAGGTAATAAGTTGATACAACTTGATGCGAAAGAGCAAATTTTATCCATGACAACCCTGAACTTAGATGAAATAATTCAGGTGGTTGCAGGTCAGCAACATCTAAAATTAAAAGGTGATGATCTACAAAAATATATGGGTAAACGAGCTTCAAAAGGTCAGCTCTTACCACGTGGATATCAAAAAGCAAATAAACTGTTGATTCAGAGATAAAGCTAGCGTCTGGCAACATAAATACGCTATATATGGCAACATGTTCAAGCAATGAACTGAACTTGTTGGTATTGAATAACGATTAAAAGGACAGCAATTTGGAGTACGTAATTTGTACTCCATGCAAAAAATTTGGCAGGGTTAAATTGTCAAAACTTCTGTCTCATAATCTTGTTCGAAGTGTCATGAATGTGCCAATAAGTTTTAAATATGTTCTGGCACCAAGAAGCTAAAGAATAGCTGGGGCATTGAATAACAGTTATTACTAAGGATTACGAATCGGAGATAATGGCATTATGGAAAAAATTTGGTTTGCAGAATACCAAAAAACAGGGATTCCAGAAACAGTAGCATTGCCTGCGGAAAATACCTCACTTGTTGATATTTTTGAGAGTAATTTCCAAAAATTTGGTTCTCGCGATGCCTTTATCTTTATGGATAAAGCGATGTCATTTAATGAGTTAGAACTTGCAAGCCGTAAGTTCGCGACCTATTTGCAAAATTTGGGGTTAGCAAAAGGAACTCGTGTGGCAGTGATGATGCCGAATGTATTGCAGTATCCTGTAGTTGCATTAGCTGTGTTACGTGCAGGTTTAGTGTTAGTAAACGTTAACCCACTTTATACTGCGCGTGAACTTGAGCATCAATTAAATGACTCAGGTGCAGAAGTACTTGTAATTATCGAAAACTTTGCCAGTGTTTACCAAAGCATTTTGGGTAAAACTCCAGTGAAGCATGTTGTAGTTGCATCAGTAGGAGACATGCTCGGTACACTCAAAGGTACTCTGGTGAATTTTGTATTACGTAAAGTACGTAAACAAATTCCAGCTTGGAATATTCCAGGGCACGTTAAATTTAACTCAGCATTAAATAAAGAAAATGCGAGTAATTATAAGCGTCCGACTTTAACTTTAAGTGATACTGCTGTACTTCAATACACTGGTGGTACAACAGGCGTTTCAAAAGGTGCAGAGCTTACTCATCGTAATCTTGTAGCAAACTTACTTCAGTGTGATGGTATTTTCCAAAGTAAATTTGGAGCAAATGATGGCGCTAAAGGCGACCGTATTGTTTGTGCATTACCGCTTTATCATATTTTTGCGTTCATGGTTTGCGCGATGTACGGTATGTATAAAGGTCAGGCAAATATCTTGATTCCGAACCCTCGTGATTTACCAGCTGTTATTAACGAATTACGTAAATATCAACCATCATTCTTCCCAGCTGTAAACACATTGTTTAATGCTTTAGTAAACAATGAAGAATTCAAACAACTTGACCATAGCAATTTAAAAATGGCGATGGGCGGTGGTATGGCCGTTTTACCTTCTACAGCAGAAGCGTGGAAAAAAATTACTGGTACAACCATTATTGAAGGTTATGGCTTGTCAGAAACTTCACCGGTAGCAACTGCAAACCCACCTGCTTCTACTGAATTTAGCGGCACTATTGGTATTCCGTTACCTTTAACTGAAGTTGCTATTTTAGATGATGACGGTAAAGAAGTTGCTCTAGGTGAGCAAGGCGAAATCTCGATTCGCGGTCCTCAAGTGATGAAGGGCTACTGGAATCGTCCTGATGAGACAGCTAAAGTGATGACAGCAGATGGTTTCTTCCGTACTGGTGACATCGGCGTAATGGATAGCCGTGGATATACAAAAATTGTAGACCGTAAAAAGGATATGATTTTGGTTTCTGGCTTTAACGTTTACCCAAGTGAAATCGAAGAAGTTATTGCTAAACATCCAAAAGTATTGGAAGTTGCAGCCATTGGTGTCCCAGATGAAAAATCAGGTGAAGTGCCAAAACTCTTTATTGTGAAAAAAGATCAAAGCTTAACGACTGAAGAAGTTTTGAGCTTCGCTAAAGAAAACTTAACAGGTTATAAACGCCCTCGTTATGTTGAGTTTATGGATGAATTACCAAAATCAAATGTAGGCAAAATTTTACGTAAAGACTTACGTAAACCGGCCTAATCAACTAATAAAAAAGCGCCTTAGGGCGCTTTTTTTATTTTTAGATTTTATGACTTTTTATAAACCAGCGGTCTATATAAGGACGTCCAATTCCGACCATCCCAACAAAAACAAGCATTGTGCCGAGTTGTAAGCGTAGATGAGTTAAATCGAGCTGACCATAACTTAAATAATTATCTGCTAAGCAATATATCGTAATCACAATGAGCCAATGCCACAAAGTAAGTCGTTTAATACCGACTGCAATAAAGGTAATTGTTAAAATAACAAAGGTGCCAAGTGTCGATTGCCAATTCAAATTTGCACAAATCACACTAAGTAAAAAAGCCATAATAGGGAGTACGATCTTTAATATGCGATCTATCTGAAGTTGATTCTGTTTTTGCTTATCCAAGACTTCAAACAATTCTTTTTGATCAGGTTGTTGCATACATGGCCCTATTAATCAGTGATGACAAGTGATTGCATAAAATTTCAGGTAAAAACGCAATGTTATGATAGCATGATCAACAGTATTTTCAGTGATGGATGGCACTATGCAGGGCATCAGCGGCATTATCTATATTATTTTAGTGGCATGTTTGCTGCCATACGCATTTACCGTAATTGCAAAGTTTACAGGTGGTTTTCAGCCTGCCGATAATCAAAACCCGAGAGCTTTTTTTGCCAAAACAACTGGTTTGGCTGCTCGTGCAAATGCCGTACAACAAAATAGTTTTGAAAGCTTACCTTTATTCTTAACGGCTATTTTAATGGCTGAATATATGGTCGTTCCAGAATATTTTATTCTGAGATTAGGTTGGGCATATATTATTTTAAGAGTTATTTATGGGATCTGTTATTTAAGTAACTGGGCAACTTTACGTTCGATTGTCTGGTTCTTATCTATATTGTGCCCAATCTTCTTATTAGTGGTCACGATTAAACTGACTTGAGTGTCATTCTGTCATCATTCATATCAACTTTCGCGTGTGCGCATTGTATAATCGGCATCATTTTGATGATATCCACGCTATAATCGAGTGGATTTTACATCTGACTTCATAACGAAAGAGTATTGATATGAGTTACAGCAATATCCCAGCAGGTAAAGATGCCCCAAATGACATCTATGTCATCATTGAAATTCCTGCAAATGCAGCACCAATTAAATATGAAATCGACAAAGATTCTGATGCATTGTTTGTAGACCGTTTCATGGGTACAGCAATGTTCTATCCAGCGAACTATGGTTATGTTCCAAATACTTTGTCTGAAGATGGTGACCCGTTAGACGTACTTGTTGTAACTCCACATCCTGTTGCTGCTGGTTCAGTCATTCGTTGCCGTCCAGTGGGCAAATTAAAAATGGAAGATGATGGTGGTATCGATGCGAAATTAATCGCTGTTCCACACGAGAAATTGTCTCCATTGTATAAAGACGTTAAGGAATATACAGATCTTCCTCCGTTATTAATTAGCCAAATTGAGCATTTCTTCAGTCACTATAAAGATTTAGAACCAGGTAAGTGGGTAAAAATCAGTGGTTGGGAAGGTGCTGACGTTGCTAAAGCTGAAGTATTAAAAGCAATTGAAGCTGCTAAATAAGCTTTAATTGATAGGGCTCAGAATGCCTCAATTGATATTCTGAGCTTAATAAAAAAACCTACATCTGTTGCCAGACGTAGGTTTTTTTATACTTGATAAATTTGTGAATTAGAATAATTTCACAGGAATATCAAGGAAGATACGCCATTCATTGGTGTCACCAATGTAAGCACCTTGATATGAATCGCTTGCACGATAGTAAGAGTTACGAATACGAAGGCTTGCATCTTTAGCAAAACCGCTTTGAACAGTGTATTTCACTTGGTTAAAGAACTCACGTTCTTGAGCACTGTCAGTTACATTTTTAACTTTGATGTCCCAACCATATACAAATGCAGTTGTCCAGTTTAGACCAGGTAATACGCCTAACTTACCAAAATCAACGTTGTACTGAATTTGTGCAGATTTTTCATCATTACCGATGAAGTCAGACATGTAAGAGTTCGGTAAATAGATACTTTGGAAACCATCAGCATTTTGGCCATAGTCATAACCAACATTACCACTGTTTTGTTGGTATGCTAACATCACACTATGTGGACCAGTTGCATAAGTTCCTGAAATTGCCCAAATATTGTTTTTACGGTTAGACTTGTCATCAGTAGTTTCTGAATATGTAATAGCATTTTCATCAAACTTAGTATGATAACCACTGAAATCATAAGTTAATGAACTATCATTAGCCAATGGCTGTTTAAAGTTCACATTTACATAATGACGTTCAAGTTTATTTTTACTGTCTAAACCATAGTAAGATGCGTTTAAATTGTCATCAAATTTGTACTTAGCACCCCAAACAATAGCACGATCAAGACCGTTGCCATATACATCAGCATCGGTATTGATTTGATCAGACATTTGGTCTTTAGTAAATTTACCAGCAACCAATTCAAGGTTCTTGATTTCATGGCTGGTTAATAAAGTACCTGTAAAGTATTCAGGAACCATACGTCCAGTATTACTTGCAAGAACAGGTAAATCGAGTACTTGAGTACCGTAACGTACTGTTGTATTCGAGAATCGTGCTTTAACGCTACCGCCACCACGAGCCCAGTGATCGTAAGCCGAACCGTCATTATGTTTAGGAATCATTTGGTTTCCGGCATTTTTATTTTCACCGATCTTAAATGAACCGTCGCCAACAACGCCAACACCGAAGCCAACAATACCAGGGGTAAAGCCTGAATCGATACTTACAATTGCTGACTGAGCAAATGAGCTAGTATCTTTCGCGCCCTGTTTTTTGTCACGGCTGATGTAACCTGTACGGAAGAGAATAGAACCGTTCGCATCTTCAACAAATCCTTTTGCCTCGCTTTGCTCGCTTGCCTGAGCTGAGGAAATTATTGCCGCAGAAATGAGAACTGCTAATGTAAGTTTTTGTGCATTTAGCATATTTAAAGAACCTCATAAAAACGATAAATCCTGTGCCTTGTTATTGTTCAGGGCCTAGGATTTCAATCAATTGTATAAGTAATCTATAAAAAAGATATATTTTTGTTGATTTTATTTTATATATGCTATGCAGAAATTGATTAATGTGCTACTGCTTGTTGACTAAATTTACTATTAAGCTTTTATACTTAATGTATTGTTTAAAATAAAAAAAGTAATTTATTTTTTAGTGTATTTTTACCATTTATTTTATATTCCAAGCTCAAAAAATAGTTGATTCTTCTGTTTGTTTTTTGATCTTTTTTGGTGGATATGTTTACTTTTTAATCTTCTCTTGAGTTGATTTTTTCGACAATTTATTTTTAATGTTTTTTAAAATGTTACTTTATAACGTTATTTTGAAGAGTAATGTACAAAAATAGATCACTGTAGAAGACCAATAGAATTTAGTTTAAATGGTCAAACTTAGTGCAATATTCTGCGTAAATTTTGTGCATCACTTTTTTCGTTCATATGGCTACTTAAAAAAGACCCAAAATAGTTCATAAGTTTTAAAACAAGAAAAATAAAAAAATCTCATTAAAAGAAATGCCCATTTACAGACCATCAAAAGCTCAGCTTTAAGAAATTTACGTAATTTTTATATCTCTTATTTAAGCTTAGATAGAAATTTTACATGGAGTAAATGGATACTGCTGATGTCGCTCATTTATTTCCGACAAGGTGTTTACTCATGTTGATTTCTTCTCAATGGTTGAAATTATTTTTTTATAATATTGTTTTTTATAAATATATTTTTATAAATATAAAGTGGAATTTTTCTTGTAGAGATATTTTGATTTCAATATTAATGATGTCTAAAGATGGAAAAAATGGACTTGGCACAGCAATTGCTAAAGCTTAAGTAACACAATGTGTTTTATATACATAAATCGTGCATTCATTATGGGGGAGATCAGAATGATGAAATTTGCACTTAAGGCCTTAGGTCTTGGTATCTTTGCAGCAGGTTCAACCATGGCTATGGCTGAAGATGCACCATCTTTTTATGGCATCACCGCAACAGGGAGCATCGCAGCAACCACAGACTACCGCTTCCGCGGAGTTACCCAATCATCAAATAACCCTGCAATTCAAGGTGGTTTTACTTTTTCTCATAAGTCTGGTGCTTATTTATCACTTTGGGGTTCAAGTGTTGATTTTGGAGTAACAGGCAACTCAACAGAAACTGATGTCGCTTTGGGTTATACCAATACTTTGAAATTAACGGATACGCTTGCGCCTACTTATGATGTCGGTGTAATTCATTATGGCTATATTGGTTCGGGCCATAGTTTTGACCGTAATGGCATTGGTTATGATGGTAAAAATGGTTTAGATTTTAATGAGGTTTACGGTAAATTAACTTTTGCTGATTCTTTATTTAAAGGGGATGCACTTAGCGTAGGTGTGAACTATTCAGATGATTACTGGGCTCATTCTAAGCAGTTCTGGTATTTTAATGTCGGTTATTCAGCGCCAATCGCAGATACAGGTTTTACAGGCCTTGCTTCAGTTGGCTATAACAAATTCAAAAATAAAGATGCTTTAGCCGTAGTTGCTGGTGGTCCAGGTAAAGACGATAACTATATCGATTATAAAGTTGGTGTAAATCGTAACATCCTAGGCATTTTGGCTGAGCTAGATGTAGTAGGTACAGACATTAGTACTTCTGGCATGACTGATGCTCAGAAAAAACCTTATGACACAGGTTTAGTATTTAGTTTAACTAAAACATTCTAAGTTTTGAGTTATAAAAAGCGGGTAAATAAACCCGCTTTTTTATTAGTTTTCTATTTCAGAAAGTAGCTGTTTTAATTGGCTAAGCTCAATATCCGCAGCTTTAGACAGAGGCTTACGTGGTGCCCCAGCAGCGACACCTTCTAGTTGTAAACCTGCTTTAATCGTTTTGGGCAAACCCCCAGTGACAATAAAGCGTAGTAAAGGAAGCTGCTGATAAAATGACTTCTGTGCTTGTTCTAATTCTCCATTTTTTACATATTCAATAAGCTGTTGAGGTCGTTTACCTAACAGGTTTGGTGCAGCCGTACACCAACCGCTTGCCCCAGCACATAGAGCTTCCAAAGCTAGAGGGTTACAGCCGTTATAAAACGGAAGTTCTCCTTTTGATAATTCATAAATTTTATGCATACGCTGAATATCGCCGCTACTTTCTTTCACCATCGTAATATTTGCAATGTTATTAAACATACGCACAATTAGCTCTGGTGACATATCAACACCGCTAGTTGCAGGGTTGTTATAAATCATAATCGGTAAAGTCGTTGCTTGAGCAATCGCTTGGTAATATTCAAAAATTTCTTGATCTGTGAGCTTCCAGTACGATACAGGAATCACCATAAGTGCATCTGCACCATAGCTTTGTGCGATTTGCGCCTTTTTGATGGCTTGATCGGTCGTGAGTTCTGAAATCCCAATAATGACAGGTAAGCGTTTATTAATGCTTTCAATTGAAGTCTTAGCGACTAAACACCACTCATCCCATTCAAGATAAGCGCTTTCACCTGTACTGCCTAGAGGTGCAATTGCATCGCAGCCATTTTCAATAAGCAAATCCAGCATCTGTTTTAAAACAGGAAGGTTAATGGTGTTGTCATCAGAAAAAGGGGTAACAGGGTAGCCAATAATGCCGTTTAGTTTCATGGTTGAAGTCTCTTTTTTAAATACAGTCAGAATGTTTTTTCAAAGCTTTACGTGCGTAGTAAGCAAAGTTCACTTTGTTACGTTTATCGGTAGATACCCAGTCATGAGCTTCTGTAGCTAAATCGTGTGGGATCGGCTGAATTTGCCCAGCAGACATGGCTAATAGTTGCAGTTGAGCTGCGCGTTCAATTAAAAGAGCCAAGTTGCATGCTTCTTCAATGGTTTTTCCTGTGACCAGTTGACCATGGTGAGATAACAAAACAGCACGGTTTTTACCTAAAGCAGAAGAGATCAAAATACCTTCTTCATTGCCTACAGGAACACCCGGCCAATGGCCTACAAATGAGCAATCTTCGTAAAGTGCACAGACATCCATTTGTGAAATCATGAGTGGAATTTGAAGCATCGACAATGCAGCTACATGAGTCGGATGCGTATGGATAATGCAGTTCACCTCTGGGTGTTCTTTATAAATCCACGTGTGAAAACGGTTGGCTGGGTTTGCCATACCTTCTTGATTGATAGGTTCTAAGTCTTGATTCACCTCAAGCAAGTTTGAGGCAGTAATTTCATCAAAACCTAAACCAAAACGTTGGGTAATAAAGGATTCTTTATTTTCACTACGACAAGTAATTTGGCCTGCTAAACCAGCATCATGGCCATGATCAAATAAAATACGACAAGTGAGTGCAAGCTTTTGGCGGTCAGTTAAATCTGAGTCGCTAATCCACTTTTGCATGTCTTGCTGTGCGTGTTGCATGAGATCTTGTTTGTTTACAGAAGCAGTCTTCATCTCTTCTCCAGTCCAGTTGACCAAATTAAGTAGGTGAAGGCAGAATAGAAAACAACTGGATGAATCAATACATCCAGTTTTTATAAGTTATATGGTCCAGATGGGGCAAATATGCTAAGACCTTGGCAAGTACATTTTCGTATCGATGAAAGAGAAGAAAAAACAGTTTTTTTAAAGCTTACTAACTTGATTAGTCAGGAAGTTTTAAGTGGCCGTTTGGCGCAAGGGACTATGCTGCCGGGGTCTCGTAGCCTATCAAAAGAATTAGGAATTAATCGGAAAACGGTACAAGCGGTCTATGAAGAGTTAGAAGCACAAGGATGGCTGGTGACTCGCCCCCGAAAAGGCACATTTGTGGCAGATGTTTTGCCAGAGAAACAACTCAAAATAGAGTCAATATCTGAGCGAAAAGTTAATAAGAAGCCAATTATTCAAGAAGTTGGTTTATATCCACATAACGATGGTGTGCCAGATCCACGGCTTATTCCCTACGAACTATTTTCACGCGCCTATCGGCATGCACTGATTAAGATTACTCAAAACCAGTACATGGGATATGGTGACCCACGAGGTATGATTGAGTTAAGACAAGCCTTACAACAAATGTTGTCAATGGAACGTTTTATGAATGTTGCCGCAGATGAGATTTGTATTGTACGGGGTAGCCAGATGGGAATTTTTCTTGCATCTCGTGCATTACCTAATCGGCAGGGTGTTATCATTGTTGAAGAGCTTTACTATCCATCTGCTTTTAAAGCGTTCCAATCAAATGGTTTTCAGGTCGTTTCTGTCAAATTAGATGAACAAGGTATTGTCATTGAAGATTTAGAACGGATTTTAAAAGAACATTCGGTTGCTGCTATTTATACAACTCCGCATCATCAATATCCCACAACTGTCACGATGCCAATGAATCGCCGTCTTCAACTCTTAGAGCTTTCAAAAAAATGGGGCTTTTATATTATTGAAGATGACTATGACCATGAATTCCATTATGACAGTCGGCCTATGCCACCCTTAGCGAGTTTGCCTCATTCTGAACTAGTCATTCATGTTGGCTCATTGTCTAAAGTTTTTGCACCCGGGATCCGTTTAGGCTACATCGTGGCATCGCCATCAATCATTCAATCGATTACTGAAGATATTTTATTGATTGATCGGCAAGGTAATAATATTACTGAACTTGCCTTAGCAGATTTAATGCAACGGGGTGAAATTAAAAGACACATCCGTAAAATGAAAAAAATATATCAACTACGCCGAGACCATGCGTTAGCTGAGTTTAAAAGAATTTTTGTAGGGCGTGTTCATATACAACCACCCGCGGGTGGAATGGCGTTATGGGTGAAATTCCAGAAACCATTTACTCAAGATCAGCTTATAAAATTAAAAGAACTTAACATTGATACAGAGCATAAGTTTAAACAAATAGGGTCTTCTAATTGTTGTATTCGCTTGGGTTTTGCCGCTTTATCAGAGAAAGAAATTACTTCTCTAATCGAGACCTTAGATAAGGTTCTTAATGAAACAGCGGACTCATTATCCGCTGTTTCATTTTAAGAAAGTTCACTCTAATTGGCCGTTATATGTTTGAATCTCTGAGACAAAGCTAAGCAGGAACGGCGTAATTTGTGACTTATATTCTTCAGTATGTAGTATTTCAAAAATTTGTTCGGGAGATTTACTGAGGAGAGAGAAGCGTAAAAACAAATCTTCAAAAAAGTTGCTGCTCACTGTCGAAAGTACTCTTCTTAAAGAAACTAGCATGTCGTCACCGCGACTAGATGCATGAACTAGAACAATGGGCTTGTCTATGATTTCGGTACGGGAAACCATCCAATCAATTGCATTTTTAAGACCGCCCGGAATACAACGAATATATTCAGGACTTGAAATAATAATTCCATCTGCATTAGAAACAGATTTGATGAAATCTTCCACTATGGAAGGTGTTTTTTCGCCCTCATCATCTGGAGAAAAGACAGGAAAACTATTAATTTGATCGAAAACTGAAAACTCAATACTGGACGGTGCGATATCTTTCATCGCTCGTAATAGCGCGGTATTTGTAGATGCTTTTCTTGCACTACCCGAGATAGCCAAAATTTTCATAGCGTCCTCTTTTTTGCCTTTTTATATAGGCTTTAACAAATTCTCTAATGAACAACTCATATACATATTAAAAAAGCGGATACACGATCCGCTGTTGTACCTTAAGAATGATTTCCTCGATAGGAGAGTGCTTCTGTGAGATGCGGACTTTGGATCATCTCGCTTTGAGCCAAATCGGCAATGGTCCGCGCTACTCGTAAAACACGGTGATAAGCACGAGCTGATAGATTTAAACGTTGCTGTGCCATTTCAATCATTCGCTGTGAAGTACTATCAAGTACTGCATATTGCTCAAGTTGTTTTGGTGAGAGCGCCTGATTTAAACAATTTTGTCTTTGCATTTGTTGTTCATAAGCAGAAATCACGCGTTGTCGAACACTGCTGGAGTCTTCAGCAGGTGTTGGATCTTGCAGTTCTTGAGCTTTTAACGGTGGCACATCAATATGTAAATCGATGCGGTCAAGTAATGGCCCCGATATACGGTTCTGATAACGTTTAATACTCTCAGGTGAACATTGGCAACGGCTGTCTTGGTTAAACGCATAACCACATGGGCAGGGGTTCATCGCAGCAATGAGTTGAAAGTTAGCCGGATAAGTAATTTGCCGAGCTGCTCGTGAAATAATGATTTCTTTTGACTCAAGCGGCTGGCGTAAAACTTCTAGCACTTTTCTATCAAACTCTGGAAGTTCATCTAAAAATAAAACGCCTAAGTGAGATAGGGTAATTTCACCTGGTTTAGGATGAGATCCGCCCCCAACCAGTGCAATTGCTGATGCCGTATGGTGGGGCGAACGAAAAGGACGCTGTCCAAACGTATGCGATGTATTGGAAATCGAGTAAATACTCGCAACTTCAAGTGTTTCTTGATTAGAAAGAGGTGGCAAAATTGAAGGAAGACGCGAAGCGAGTAAAGTCTTACCTGTGCCCGGTGGTCCTTTAAAGAGCAGAGAATGTCCGCCTGCTGCGGCTATTTCTAATGCGCGGCGTGGGCGTAGCTGACCTTTTACATCGGCCAAATCAAATTTATAAGGCATTTGATTTGATGCCGTTGAAGGTTCAATCGAAGATAGAGATTTCGTGCCCAGAAAATGTTCACAGACTTCTTTTAAATGGCCCACTGGATAACACTCAAGGTCCGGTAAATGGTTAATATCTTGACTATTATCGAGAGGTAAAAGCATTTTATGCTTGGCCTGTTGACAGGCCATTGCCAAAGTTAAAGTACCTGACACTGGTCTTACATGCCCATCCAGCGCTAATTCACCAATTAATTCAAAATCTTCGGCACAGTTTTCAGGAAGCTGACCAGAAGCAATTAAAATGCCTACAGCAATTGGTAAATCCAGACGTGACCCATCTTTGGGCAAATCTGCTGGTGCAAGATTAATGGTCAGCCGTTTAGTTGGAAATTGAAATCCACTATTAATAATGGCTGAGCGAACTCGGTCTTTACTCTCTCTTACAGCCGCCTCTGCTAGTCCGACAATGGTAAGAGAAGGTAAGCCTTGACTCACATGGACCTCAACTTCAATTAGAGGTGCATGTAAACCCAAAAGTCCCCGTGTATAAATTTTAGAAAAAGACATCTTATTGTTCCATTATGGTGCTTCATTTTTAATCGTTGTAAAGTATAAGTGCGCTACGTTGGTGCTTATTTTTTATTCTTTAAAGTTTCTTCTAACAGACTTACTTGTTTTTGTAGCTCTTCTAAACGTTGAGTGGCCGATTGAAGTGCGGTCTTTTGACGGTCAATCTCTTGTTTGGAAACAAGATCCAACTTTTCGACTGCTTCATTTAATAAAGCACGTAAATTTTTTTCCAAATCTTTTTTAGGCTCATCAATTTGTTCCAAAATGGCCTGTAATAATGTTTCTAACATGAGATATCCAAAGTGTTGTATTACCTTATGGTTTACAGTTTAACACTGCTTGAACGTGGGATATAGGTTTCAATTCTTTTAGTATAAATAGAACATTAAATCAGCACTCAACGATACTGAAAATTCATTTTATTTTTAATAGCTCATCTACATCTTGATCACTAAATAGGTTATAAAGAAAGTTCATGCAATAGATTCATTTCCCTCAACCTTTGAAATATTGGCATGAAAATTGAACATAAAACCTTACTGGTGAAAAGAAGCCGAAGGAAACAAACATGAAGCTTGTAACTGCAATTGTAAAACCGTTTAAATTGGATGATGTGCGTGAAGCGCTCTCTGACATTGGTGTACAAGGGATTACCGTAACTGAAGTTAAAGGTTTTGGTCGTCAAAAAGGACACACAGAACTCTACCGTGGCGCAGAGTATGTGGTTGATTTCTTACCTAAAGTAAAAATCGAAATTGCGATTAGTGATGAAATGGTTGACGCGGTAATTGAATCAATTACTCGTGTAGCAAGCACTGGAAAAATCGGCGATGGTAAGATTTTTGTGACTAACCTGGAACAAGTTATCCGTATCCGTACGGGTGAAACTGGACCAGATGCTGTCTAATTGGCACAAAGCTTGCTGAGTAGAAAATAACTCGCAAATGAGGTTGGGGGACACGAATGAAAAAAATGCTTATGGCGCTGAGTCTATCAGGCGCTCTTTTGGGTGGTACTGCCGTTTGGGCAGAAGATGCTGTAACAACGCCTACATCGGAAGTTGCGGCTACATCAACATCTCCAGCTACTGCAACCACTGCAGAAGCACCAGTTGCTGAAACTCCAGCAGCTCCAGCACCGACACCAAAACTTGATACAGGCGATACATCTTGGATTTTAGTTTCAACAGCTTTGGTTTTATTAATGACCATTCCTGGTTTGGCACTATTCTACGGCGGTATGGTACGTAAGAAAAATGTATTAAGTACTATGATGTTCAGCCTTTCCGCTGCAATTTTAGTAAGTTTGCTGTGGGTGATTGCAGGGTATTCAATCGCGTTCTCTGGCACAGGTGCATTTTTTGGTGATTTGTCTAAAGCAATGCTCAACGGAGTTGCGTTTGATGCATTGAGTGGGACAATTCCTGAAAGTCTCTTTGTTATTTTCCAAATGACTTTTGCCATCATTACAGTTGCAATCCTTAGTGGTTCTATTGCAGACCGTATGAAATATTCAGCTTTCATGGCATTCATTGCAATTTGGGTACTTGTTGTTTATGCACCAATTACTCACTGGGTTTGGGCAACAGATGGCTGGTTATTTAAAGCAGGCGCATTAGATTTTGCTGGTGGTACAGTTGTACACATCAACTCAGGTGTTGCAGGTCTCGTTGCTGCTTACATGCTTGGAAAACGTATTGGCCTGGGCCGTGAATCTATGGCTCCTCATAACCTAACTCTAACTGTTGTTGGTGCAAGCTTACTTTGGGTGGGTTGGTTCGGCTTCAACGGTGGTAGTGCATTAGGCGCGGGTGCTCGTGCAAGTATGGCAATTTTAGTGACTCAAGTTGCTGCCGCTGCTGCTGCATTCTCTTGGTTGGTTGTTGAACGTATGATCCGTGGCAAAGCATCTGTATTAGGTGGTGCTTCTGGTGCGGTAGCTGGTTTGGTTGTGATTACACCAGCAGCAGGTTTTGTCGGTGTAGGCGGTGCTTTAGTCATGGGCCTTATCGGTGGCGTAGTGTGCTTCTGGGGTATTACTGCACTTAAACGCTTACTTAAAGCCGACGATGCTTTGGATGCGTTTGGTTTACATGCTGTAGGTGGTATTGTCGGTGCGATTTTAACTGGCGTATTCTACAGTGACGAAATTATTAAAGCAGCTAACGTTACCTTAGCACCAACATTCGCTGGCCAATTATGGGTACAAGTTGAAGGCGTATTGGCAACCATGGTTTACAGTGGTATCGCGACTTTCGTTATTCTTAAAGTGATTGATCTTGTGATTGGTATCCGTGTGAACGCTGATGATGAGCGCATGGGTCTGGATTTAAGCCAACATGGCGAACGTATTGAATAATCATCATTAATATATCTGCTGTCTTAAAAGAACAGTCTTGCGCTGTGATCAAAGCGATACTTTGATCTTGCTCAGGGCTGTTTTTTTGTCTTATAGAATGCTGGTTCTGTAAGTGTAGAAATTTTGCTACACTAGGTCAAAGTAATCGACCCTATAAATCCGCTATGCATTGTCCATTTTGCAACGCCGCAGATAGTAAAGTCATCGATTCACGTTTAGCCGCCGAAGGCTGTCAGATTCGTCGACGTCGTGAGTGTGTAAGTTGCGGTGAACGTTTTACCACTTTTGAAAGCTATGAAGTGGTAATGCCCCGTGTGATCAAATCGAATGGAAAAAATGAACCTTTCGATGAGGCCAAATTACGTCGTTCGTTAATGCATGCTTTGCAAAAACGTCCGGTCACACAAGAGCAGATCGAAACAGTTTTAAGTGATATTCAGTTGCAGATTCGCCGTTTAGGTGAACGTGACGTAAAATCTAGAACAATTGGTGAAATCGTCATGCAATCTCTATTTGCCCTTGACCATGTCGCTTATGTCCGATTTGCTTCTGTATATCAAGATTTTCAGGATGTTGAGGCGTTTCGTCGTCAAATTGAGCAAATGCAACAACGTGAACAATAACTATTTGAGATTTTTATGTCTGAGTTGAAACAAGATCAATATTGGATGCAGCAAGCCATTGAACTTGCCAAACGAGGTCTATATTCGACTAAGCCTAATCCAAATGTTGGTTGTGTCATTGTCAAAGATGATCAGTTAATTGGTGAAGGCTTCCATCCTAAAGCGGGTCAACCACACGCAGAGGTCTTTGCTTTACGTCAGGCAGCTGAACAAGCACAAGGTGCAACAGCCTATGTCACGCTTGAGCCATGTGCGCATTATGGGCGAACGCCTCCTTGTGCTGAAGCACTGGTTAAAGCACAGGTTAAAAGGGTAGTTGTAGCATGTCCTGATCCAAATCCGCTCGTTGCGGGTAAGGGTGTTCAAATTTTGAAAAATGCTGGAATTGAAGTAGAAGTTGGCATTTGTGAAGATTTAGCAGAAAAATTAAATCAAGGTTTCTTAAGGGCAATGTCTACGGGTATGCCTTATGTACGCTTAAAAGTAGCTTCAAGTCTAGATGGACGTACGGCAATGGCATCAGGTGAGTCGAAGTGGATTACTGGTTCCGCTGCCCGTCAAGATGTCCAGCATTGGCGTGCCATTTCAGGAGCGGTGATTACAGGTATTGAAACTGTGATTGCAGATGATTGTCAGCTTAATGTGCGTTCACTCGGTCATATTGATATTGAGACAATTGCTCAACCAAAACGGGTTGTTTTAGATCGTCAGGGGCGTTTGCCACTTAATGCTAAAATTTTAGAAAACCCTGAAACTGTGATGGTCATGGGGCCATATCGTCAAGAACTTGCCGATTTAGGCATGATACAATTAGAAATTCAGCCTTTAAAAATACTGTTACAGACCCTATCTAAGCAACATCAAATTTATGATGTATTGGTGGAAGCCGGTGCGACATTATCTACTGCCTTTTTACAAGAAGGTTTGGTAGATGAGTTGATCAGTTATATTGCCCCAACATTCTTGGGGAAAAGTGCAAGAGCCATGTTCAATGCAGAGTTTGAATATATGGCACAACAACTTCGTTTTACACTTCTTGATGTGACACAACTTGATCAAGATATACGCTTAAGGTTAATCCCTACGCAAGAGAAAGTATGAATTCAGAGCCTTCGGTTTATCACAAACGTCGTCATGCGGCCCGTACGACAGACGAATATCTTTTCCATCAGCTTGTTCCTTACCTAGGTAACAAGCGCCGATTGCTCCATCTAATTTTAGAAGCCCTTGAAATTACAGGGACACTGAATAGCAAGAAAAAGAATCCTCCGATTTTTGCCGATTTCTTTGCCGGCAGTGGTGTCGTGTCTCGTTTGGCACGTCAAAATGGTTACCGTGTGATTGCAAATGACTGGGAACCTTATAGCCATGCTTTAAATCATGCGATTTTAGCTTGTACCGATGCACCTGCATTTAAAGAGCTAGGTGGCTATCAGAAGGCAATCGACTATTTAAATCGCTTACCTGAAGTTAAAGGTTGGGTAACGCATAACCTTTGCCCCCGTAACGATGATGTATACGATCCAGCTCGTGACCGTTTATTTTTTAAACGCCGTAATGGTATGCGTATTGATGCGATTCGCCAGCAGATTGCAACATGGCAGGCACAAGGTGCAATTAATGATGTAGAGATGAGTGCTTTGCTTGCACCATTACTCTATTCAGCAAGTTTTGTGAGTAACACCAGCGGTGTATTTAAAAGCTTCCATCAAGGGTGGGGCGGACGTACACAAACTGCATTGGAACGAATTGAGTCATTGCTTTGGTTAACACCAAGCCGTTTTTGCGAGATTGGTGACCGTAAGCGTCCTGCTGCTGAAATGTGGTGTGTAGATTCACAGCATCTCGCAAATCAAATGAGTGGTTTTGAAGTCGATGTTGCCTATCTCGATCCACCCTATAACCAGCACGCATATAGTAGTAATTATCATGTTTTGAATGCATTAACTTTATGGGATCAGGTCGATTTACCATCACCAGATACTAAAGGTTATAAGAGTGGAATTGATAGAGCTTGGCGTAAAGAGCGTCCAAGTCCATATAATTCTTCTAAATATGCAAAAGATGCGTATGAAAAGTTACTTTCAACCATCAATGCCCGTTATATTCTGACCAGTTATTCAACTGATGGTAATATCGAGCCTAAAGATTTGCTTATGGCTAATCTGGAGCGCGGCAAAGTGACCTTGTTAACACAAGATGTTCCACGCTATCGAGTAAGTAAACAGCGACAGTCTGAACGTGCACGCGTGCTTGAGTTTATTGTGATTACTGATACTCATGCTAAGTCAGGACCACCATTGCGTCAGTTATTAGGCCAGCTTTACCACTTCGCCGAGCTAGGTGGTGTAGATACTTCAGGTAATAGTACACAGCTCGCACTTTGGTAAGCGCTGCAATTTAAGCAGTGTAAAAAGATTTGGAGATTGAGCCATGTTTACAGGCATTATTGAAAGTTTAGGAAAAGTTGAAAGCCTGCAAAGCGTAGGTGGTGATGTGCGTTTACGTATTCAGACTGATCTGGATATGTCAGATGTACATTTGGGTGACTCAATTGCGACCAATGGTATTTGTCTCACCGTGATTGAATGGGGCGATAATTGGTACGCAGCGGATGTTTCTCGTGAAAGCTTGAATCGAACAACTTTAGGTAACTGGAAAGTTGGGCAACGTGTCAATGTTGAAAAGGCAATGTTACCGACAACACGCTTTGGTGGACACATTGTGAGTGGCCATGTTGATGGTGTGGGTGAAATTACTGTAGTACGTGAAGATGCTCGCTCAATCTATTATGAAGTTACAGCACCGACAGAACTTGCTAAATATTTAGCCGAAAAAGGTTCTGTGACCGTAGATGGGATTAGCTTAACGATTAACCACTTACGTGGAAATATTTTAAGCTTAAACTTAATTCCGCATACAGCAGAGCGTACTAACATTGGAACATGGCAAGTTGGTAGCAAAGTAAATCTTGAAGTCGATGTTTTGGCGCGTTATATCGAGCGTTTATTGCTAGGTGACAAAGCAGCTGAACAAAAAACAGAGTCAAATATTAGTATGGCTTTTTTAGCTGAGAATGGTTTTTTAAAATAAAAAGCTAAATCGTTAAAATAAAAAAACCGGACACTTGTTCCGGTTTTTTTATTTTGAAAATTTATTGCTTGGTTAGCGTAACCGAGTTTGTGCCGACCCATGGTTTATTATGTTGGGTGCGTGTAATTGAAAATTCGCCTTTTTCTGACTCTCGTGTGAGTAAGATAGATAAAGAGTTAAAGTCGTTATGACTCATATAAAGTTCTTGTGCTGAAAATGTCCATTGTTCACCCTGATTAAGCTGCTCAAGTTGCTTTGAAATCTGATGCGGAATGTCCATTTTTACCCTCATTAATTTTCATAAATAACCATGCGGTATTCTAATAATTATTTGAACTAAAAGAATATTGTGCATGACTATTCTGTGACAATTAAATGTCATTTTTATGACAAAGAGAGTCTTAAAAACTTTACTTTTCTATTTTTTCATCAGAAAACTTAGAATTCTTTAAAATGTATTCAATTTCTTCTTGAGCTGCCGAATTTAGCTTAGCTCGGAAAGCTGTTACAGACTGTTCAATTAAGCTCTCAGCTTCAAGTTCTAAACGAATGCGTAAACTTTCAAGCTCAGATAAGATTTGATCATCGGTAATACTAAGTTTTACGCCAGCAGAGTAATTGACTGCCGGTGTTTCAGGGTTTTTCTGATAACGCGCAGTTTGCTCTGCAACCTCTTGTTCTAAATGACTACGTAATGTGTGTAATGTTTCAGTCTGTTCATTAAATTTTCGAACTTCGTCTGCTTGCAACTCCGCAGCATAAGCAGCTTCTGATGCACGTTTGTCAGCAAGCGATTTTTCTAAAGCGAGTTGACGACGAATACGTGCTTGCTCAATGAGCTCTGCTTTAAGATCTGCGTAGGCTTGTTCAATTTTTTGCTGTGATTCTAACTGCGCTTTTTCATCATTTAAAACCCAAAGCTGAATAGGCGTTTGAGGCTCTAGTAAGTCACAAATACGTGCCAGATCCTGTTGATAGGTATGACGGACAGCTTCAGGCGCATTTAACCATCTTTTTTTAAAATCTTGCCCGACATTTAATGCCACCATGTTTCTCCTTGATCAACAGTATTTACATTTTAGCGCGTTATAATTTAAAGGTCCGCGGTTCTATACCCAAACGGCGATACATTTTAAATTTTTCTCGACCAATTTGCTTGGCTGTTTCATTATTTTCAACAATTTCTATAATGTGGCTAAAATGATCAACTTGTTCAAGTGCATGATTGTTAAAATTAAATACTAACAGGCCTTGTTCAAGTGGTTGTTTAGCCGAAATACATACAGCAGCATCAGTCTGATCAACGTCATGCGTAATGAAACTGACAGGGTCGAATTCCCATAATCTTTCATCAAGCATCTGTTGTAGCTGCACATCTGGGCAATACCACCAGATTTTAGGATGCTTCTGTAATATTTTTCGACATAAACGGCAAGCACTATCGACTTGCCGTTCTTCGCTGGTTTCAAACAGATAAAAACTAACTTTAGCCATTCGTATTTACACGATTCGCTAGAAATTGCATGAGTAATGGTACTGGACGACCGGTTGCACCTTTAGCTGGACCAGATAACCATGCTGTTCCTGCTACATCTAAATGAGCCCAACGATATTCACGTGTAAAGCGCTCAAGGAAACATGCAGCTGTAATTGCGCCGCCATATGGTCCACCGATGTTTGCAATATCCGCAAATGGTGAATCAAGTAATTCTTGATAATCATCAATCACTGGCATACGCCATACACGGTCAAACGATTGTTCACCAGCTTGTTGGAGCTCTGCTGCCAAAGCATCATCTGGTGAGAATAACCCACTGAGTACTTTGCCTAAAGCAACTACACATGCACCTGTTAAGGTCGCAATATCAACCACGACTGCTGGATTAAAGCGTTTAATATAGGTCAATGTGTCACACAGTACTAAACGGCCTTCAGCATCTGTATTTAAAATTTCAACAGTTTGACCGCTCATGGTTGTCACAATGTCACCTGGACGAGTTGCTTTACCAGAAGGCATATTTTCTGCTGCTGCAATTGCACCAACTACATGAATAGGAAGTTTTGCTTCGCATAAGGCACGAATGGTACCAAGTACAGATGCTGCGCCACACATATCGAATTTCATTTCATCCATGCCAAGGCCTGGTTTTAATGAAATACCACCTGTATCAAAAGTGACGCCTTTACCTACTAAAACAACCGGAGCTTGATCAATCTGTGCTTGATATTCGAGCGTTACAATACGGCCCGGACGTTCAGATCCTTTGCTGACTGCAAGAAAAGCATACATGCCTAAATCAGCCATTTGTTGCTCATTTAAAACAGTTACTTTAAGTAAGTCAGGGAATTCTGCGGCTAAAGCTAGAGCTTGTTCTGCCAAATATTCTGGGAAACAAATATTGCCCGGACGGTTGCCAAGATCACGTGCATAAGACTGACCAGACTGTACTGCATGTACTAAAGCCAGTTGTTTTTCATCTAGGCTAGTCGTTGAACTAATTAAATCAACCTGTTGTAACACAAATTCATTTTTTTTCGATTTAAACTCATCATAACCATAAGCTGCTTGAGTTAAGCTTAAAGCAAATAAATAATGGTGCTCGACAGGTAACGCAGCAATATCAATTGCGATATGCTTAAATTTATTTTGTGTCGATTTGATAATCGTTTGGGCAAGTTTAGCGAGCTTGACTGCCTGAAGTTCAGCCGTTTTTCCTAAGCCAAGTAATTGGCTGTGAGGCTGATTTGAAATCTGACCAAATAAAGGCAGAGTTTCATTGAAGTTGCCTTTAAATTGGGTAGCGTTCAGAACGCTTTCTAGGTTATTGATTTGATATGTGTTGACGTTGCTTTGTAGCTGTTCTGAATCAACTAAAACCCACAAAGATTCATTAGATGTCTGTTCGGGAAAAGTTGTATAAGTTGTAAATTTCATGGCTGTCGTGATTGCCTATAGAAAGTTATGATGAATTAAAACATTGAAACACTTTCAAGCATAGCGTTGCAATGTGCGGTTTTATATTTTTAACATTCGGGTAAACTAGCAGTCGTCCCGATTAGCCTTTTGGAAGTATTACTTTGATTATTCGGCGTTATCTCGTCAAGCAAGTTGTCTCTACCTCATTGGTGGTCATTTCTTTATTGACCTTAATCATGATGGGTGGTCGTCTGATCAAATACTTTGGTGTGGCGGCGCAGGGGCGTTTAGATGCCAGTATCTTGTTTAGCATCATTGGATATCGTTTACCTGAATTTCTAACACTCATTTTACCACTAGGTTTTTTCATTGGTTTAATGTTGGTGTTTGGTCGTTTATATGTTGACCATGAAATGGCAGTACTGAACGGTAGTGGTGTGAGCCGTCATCAATTAGCACGATTACTCATTCCAATGACGCTTGTTTATATGGTTTGTCAGTCTGTGCTTATGCTCTGGATGACGCCGTGGGGACTGCGTGAGTTTGAGAAATTAACCACCACCCAAGCGGTTCGGACAGGCTTCGATTTGGTTCGCCCAAGAGAATTTATTTCTTCTGGACCCTATACGATTTATGCAGGTTCATTGTCAGAAGACCGAAAGAATTTGAAGGACATTTTCTTTTATCAACGTGCGATCAAAGAAGATAAACCAGATGTCATGATCTTGGCAAAAGAAGCGACTCGTGTAGAAGTTGCAAATGATACAGCCAATGTCGTTGATCTGGTACAAGGCCGTCGTTATGAAATATTCCCGGGACAACCAAAATATACGCAAGCAGAGTTTCAGTCTTATCGTCTACGTTTAGAAAATGATAAAGATGTTAAGTTTGAAAGTGGCGATGTAGAAGCATTATCAACGACTAAACTCTTTTCAAAAACAAATGATCCAGTCATAAGAAGTGAGTTGGGATGGCGTTTGTTTGGACCATTCACCATTATTATTGCTTTAATGCTTTCTGTAGCATTGTCTGAGGTGAGTCCACGACAAGGTCGTTATTACCGTCTTATTCCGGCGATTTTTATTTTTTCCAGTCTGATCGTATTAATGATTGCAATCAAGACTCGTATTAGTAAAGAAGAACTCGATATTTGGGCTTATCCTGCCGTGTTGGTGGTTTATGGCGTTGCAGCAGCCTTATTTTCACGTAAACAAAAGTTGGCACCAAAAATCAAGAAACAGATCAAGCGAGTGAAATTATAATGTTAGCACGTCGAATAGTCGCCAAATATGTGACGAAAACCACTGCGCTTGCAATGTTTGGCACCACAGTTGTTTTGTCGATTTTACAGATCTTATTTACGTATCTGGGTGAGTTGGGTGAGCTCAAACCAGACTATAATGCATGGCAAGCTCTCATCTATGTGTTGTGGGGTGCTCCTCGTTATCTATATGAAATTTTGCCTATTTCTGCCTTGATTGGTGCTGTAATTGGTTTAGGGTCACTAGCAACTAGCAGTGAACTTATTGTTATGCGCTCTGCTGGTATTAGCTTATGGCGTATTGTTGGTTGGGTGATGCGCTCAGCTTTACTGCTTATTATTTTGTCTTTTGCCTTAAGTGAATGGGTTATTCCATATACCAATGAAAAAGCAGCAAGTGTTAAGAGTCACCGCTCTGTAGCTGCTTTAGGCGAAGTGAAAGGTTATTGGTCACGTGAAGGGCAGCGATTTATCTATATCGACTATGCTAACTCTCAGGGTAATTTAAGAGATATTCAAGTGGTCGACTTTGACCAGAACTATTACTTGCAATCATTAATTAATGCTCAGCAAGGACAGTTTATTAAAAATGGTCAATGGGCTTTGAAAAAAGCTGAACAAATGGACATTTTGGCGGCAGGAAATGCCATCAAAACTGATCATGAAGAGCAATCGCTTTCGTTAGCATTACAGCCTAAATATGTGCACATGGTGACTTTAGATCCTGAAGATCTATCACCAAGCCAACTGATTAGCTTTATGCGTTATATGGATGAATATAGTCAGGTACCAAAGACTTATCAATTGGCTTTCTGGCAAAAAGTTGCTTCGCCATTTTCACTCATCGCATTAGTACTCGTAGCGTGTTCTTTTATTTTTGGACCATTACGCCAACAATCGATGGGTTTCCGTTTGGTGATCGCATTGTTTATTGGTTTGAGTTTCTATTATTTGCAGGACTTCTTGGGCTATGCGAGCTTGGTTTATTCTCCATCTCCAGCATGGTTCGTACTTGTACCTATCTTATTAATGTTTGGTGCCGGAAGTTATTTGCTTTACCGCGCTCGCTAGTAATAATTGAGATTTATGGTTTTCATCAATCACGGGTATTGGTGAAAGCCATAGGAATAAATAGAGTCTTGACCGAAAATTCGGTAAGATATTGTGACGAAATTCTAGACAAAAGAGAAATTGATTATGACGGATGCAACTGCTGGCAAGATCCCTCACGTTCTGGTCATTATGGATGGTGTTGGACACCGTGAAGCGATTGAAGATAATGCTTTTCTTGCAGCAAAAACACCAAATTTGGCGGCAATGAAAGCCAAGCATCCGAATAGTCTAATTTCTGGTTCAGGTGAAGATGTCGGATTACCTGATGGTCAAATGGGGAATTCTGAAGTCGGCCATATGAATCTTGGCGCTGGCCGTGTGTTATATCAAGACTTTACCCGTATTACTAAAGATATTCGTACTGGCGACTTCTTTAAACATGAAGTTTTGATCGATGCTGTTGAAAAAGCAAAAGCTGCTGGTGGCGCTGTCCATATTATGGGACTACTTTCAGAAGGTGGCGTCCATTCCCATGAAGATCATATTGTGGCGATGTGTGAACTTGCATTAAAACGCGGTGCAAAAGTTTACTTACACGCTTTCCTTGATGGTCGTGATACACCTCCACGCAGTGCTCAGCCATCTTTAGAAAAATTAGATGCGTTATTTGCTCAATATCCAGGCCAAGGCCGTATTGCAACCATGATTGGTCGCTACTTTGCAATGGACCGTGACAACCGTTGGGATCGCGTTGAGCAAGCTTATCGCTTATTAACCGAAGGTGAAGCACTTCGTACTGCACAAACCGCAGTTGAAGGGTTAGAGCTAGCTTATGCAGCCAATGAAAATGATGAGTTTGTAAAAGCGACTCGTATTGGTGATATCGCTAAAGTTCAAGACGGTGATAGCGTTGTATTTATGAATTTCCGTGCTGACCGAGCTCGTGAAATTACTCGCGCATTTGTAGAAAAAGACTTTGCGGGTTTTGAACGTAAAGTTGTACCAAGCCTTTCTAAATTTGTGATGTTAACGCGTTATCAGGCAAGCATTGATGCGCCAGTTGCATACATGCCAGAAGCCCTCAAAAATTCATTGGGTGAGTATTTATCTTCTTTAGGTAAAACCCAGTTACGTATTGCCGAAACTGAAAAGTATGCGCATGTAACATTCTTCTTTAGTGGTGGCCGTGAAGATGAATATCCAGGTGAAAAACGTATTTTAATTCCATCTCCAAATGTTGCGACATATGACCTTAAGCCTGAAATGAGTGCTTACGAAGTCACTGATGAGTTGGTTAACGCGATTAATTCGGGTGAATACGACTTATTGGTTGTGAACTATGCAAATGGTGACATGGTTGGTCATACAGGTGTGTTCGACGCTGCGGTTAAAGCAGTTGAAGCGGTAGATACTTGTTTAGGTCGTGTCTATGAAGCAGTTATGGCGAAAAAAGGCCATATGCTCATTACTGCTGACCATGGTAACGTTGAACAAATGCAAGACTACGAAAGTGGGCAAGTGCATACTCAACATACAACCGAGCTTGTGCCGTTTATCTATGTTGGCCCAACACAAGCAACAATTGCAGAAGGTGGTGTGCTTGCAGACGTAGCACCAACAATTCTCAATTTAATGCAGATTCCTGTTCCTGCTGAAATGCAAGGGCGTAATCTGATTACACTATCTGCATAAGTTAAAGGTGATTGGATGCTGCAACACATTAAATATAAAAAACTTATTGTGAGTATGTTGCTGTGTTGCAGCCAATTTGCTTTTGCAGTGCCAGTTGTAAAAGAAAAATTGTCACCTTTGCACTCTGATTCGGAAGAGCCGGAACATAGTTATGCAGAGGTGCCGATCGAGTCGATTCAACAGTTTGTACAAATCTATGGAATCGTTCGAGATAACTATGTCGATGTGAAGTCTGACGATGCCTTATTTCAACAAGCCATTAAAGGGCTAGTGAGTGGGCTGGATCGTTATTCACGATATTTGTCGGCAGAAGAATATCGTCAACTCATTCAATATACCGAAGGTGACCTTGCCTCGGTTGATTTTGCTTTAAGCCCTGAATTACATCTCCATAAATGGATAATTCGTGATCTTAAAACAGGTTCAGACTCATACAAATTAGGTCTGAGAAATGGTCAGACGATTCTCAAGATTGATAATCAAGACCTAAAAAATTTAAACCAAGATCAGGTACTTGGACTGCTTTACGGTTCTATCGGAAGTACGCTTCAAGTGCAAGCAGAAGAGTTAAGTGGAAACATTAACTTAGTTCGTAATAAAAAAATAGAAACCGATATCGAACCTGTAATGCTACATAATCAGGTTTTAGTACTCAAAATTAGAGTATTCCAGCAAGACACTGCTAATGAAATTAAACGGTTAATTGAAGAAAATAGTTCGCCACGTTTAAAAGCCGTTTTAATCGATTTACGAAATAATCCGGGTGGATTGTTATCGGCAGCAGTTGAATCGGCAGATTTATTTTTAAATAATGGAATTATTGTTTCAACTAAAAGTCGTTCGGAAGGTAATCAGCAATTTCAGGCTTTGCCCGGCAATGAATTTCAAAATATAAAATTAGGTATATTAATTAATCATCGCTCCGCATCAGCAGCCGAAGTTTTTACCGCAGCGATGAAAGAACACCAGCGTGCATGGGTCATGGGTGAAAAAAGTTATGGAAAAGGCGTAGTGCAAAAACTATTTCCTTTACCAAGTGGTGCGGCACTACAAATGACAGTCTCACACTATTACACGCCAAACGGCAATATGATTGAAGGGCAAGGTATTCAGCCTAATCAGACCTATCCTTTGCCCCCAGAAATGAAAGAAGACGTCTATTTAGATCGCGTTGCAGACTTATTTCTAAAGAAAAAGTAGTTTTATACTTCTTCTCCCAATTCGGTATCTAAGCCAAACTTTTTTAGTCGATAGCGTAAAGAACGAAAAGTCATTCCTAGCTTTTTAGCTGCTAATGTTCGGTTCCAATGAGTCATGTCCAATGCGTTCAATAGAAGATCTTTTTCAATATTTTCTAAGTAGCGTTCTAAACCTTCCATTGGTAGTTTTGGTCGAGTTTGGGCAATCGCAGTTGACGTGTCATTCAATGGTTGAGTGGTGATTTGAGAGTTAACACTACTGCTTCTAAGAAGAGGTGCTAGATGTGTTAAATCAATAAACTCATCATCACTTAAGGTAATAGCTCGTTCAATCATATTTCTTAATTCACGAACATTACCCGGGAAATCTTGCTGTAATAAATAAGTTTCACCAGTTGTAGTTAATTGTTTGCTTGGAATTTCCCATTCCATACAAACTTTTTGAATAAAATGATTGGCTAATAACAAAATATCGCCACCGCGCTCACGTAGTGGTGGCAAAATAATATCCATCACATGAATACGGAAAAATAAGTCCTGACGGAATTTACCTTGTCGGACTAATAAATCTAAATCTTGGTGACTGGCGCTGATTACTCGAAAATCAACATCAATTTCCTGATCTGAACCTACAGGACGAATTTTTTTCTCTTGCACTGCCCGAAGCAATTTAACTTGCATACTTAAAGGCAATTCGGCAATTTCATCTAAGAATAAACTGCCACCATGAGCTGAAAAAATAAGGCCTTGTTTGTCTTGGGTCGCTCCAGTAAAACTTCCCTTTTTATGTCCAAAAAGTTCACTTTCCATGAGCTCTGTTGGGATGGCTCCACAGTTAATCGCAATAAACGGACCTTCGCTGCGATTACTCAAGCGGTGAATAAGATTAGCAACAACCTCTTTACCTGTACCAGACTCGCCTGTAACAAACACAGGGGCTTGAGAGCGGGCTATTTTTTTAATAGTTGTCCGTAAGTTTTGTATTGGTGGCGAACGACCAATTAATAGGTCATTTTCCAAAGCTGTTTCACCAAATTCATGTTCTGGTTTTGGCTGATTTAGCGCTTTTTTTAATAACTGATCTAAGTGAATTTGGTTAATAGGTTTACTTACAAAGTCAAAAGCTCCTGCCTTTAACGCTGCAATTGCAATATCCATATTGCCGTATGCAGTTAAAACTGCAATTGGTGTGTGTGGGTAAGTTTGAGAAACGTGTTTAACCAATTCTAAACCGCTACCATCGGGTAGGTTTAAATCGGTTAAGCAAGCATCATAATGAAACTGAGTAAAGAGTTGTTTGGCCTGTTCAACCCGATAAGCAAGATGTGTTTTAATCCCCATTCGTGCAAGAGTCATTTGCATTAAAAGGCACAAATCTTCTTCATCGTCTACAAGCAAAACCAGTGGTTGCTGTTCTGCCATTTCCCCAAAAACCTAATAAAAAAATCAATATATTATTGGGCATTCCATTCGGAAGCATGCCCCTTGTTTTTGCTCTACATAAGTGAGCTTTGCATGGTTTGCCTCACAAAAACTATGAGACAAATATAATCCTAAACCAGTTCCATTAATTTCGGTACTAAAAAATGGTTTAAATAATTGAGATATATCACGTTTTGAAACCCCTTCGCCGTAATCGATCACATCAATATATATTTTATTTGTCTGTGAATGAATGTTGATCAAAATATGAGGTGAATCGGGTGCATTATGTCGTAAGGCATTTCTGACAAGGTTAATGAGTACCTGTCTGAGTTGTTTCTCGTCAAATAATAATTTTAAGAATGAGTCGGAAATTTTAAGCTGTATTGAATGTTTAACATCTAAAAGATCTTCGTCTAATAACGTCTTTATGAAGTTGGTTAATTCAATCTGGATTGGGTAAGTTCTTTCGCTGTTGGCCAGTCCTAATGTGTCTTGAACAATACTATCGATGCGTTTGGTTTGCTTACCGATCATACGGCGTAAAGTATTTTGCTGTTCTGAATCACTATCTTTAAGTAGTTCATTTGCTTGCACAATTGCTGCAAGAGGATTGCGGATTTCATGTGCAATACTTGCTGAGAGTTGCCCTAAAGCGGCAAGTTTGAGTTGTTGAGCTTGCTGATTAATTTGCTGTGCATCTTGTAAGATGAGTAGCGTCAATGCTTGTTGCGGCACCACAAGATGTTGCACTTTAATGTTAATAGAATATGCCGATAGCCGAGACTCAAAAATAAAACGATCACCTTCTTGTAGGTTATCAAACTTAAGAATTTCAAATAAATCGGGGTGCCATTTCGCTAAAGGATATTTTTCACTAGCAAATTGAGGAGGAATCCCTAACAGAGAGCAGGCAGCTGGATTACTTAAAACAATGTCGTAGTTTTCATCTAGAACCAAATAGCCTTCTTCAATTTGTTCCAAAATATAGCGGTTAATATTTTGCAGTTGATAGAGTTCTATAGATTGGTGGAAAGTCAGTGCTTCAAGTAGTTTAAAGCGCTGTACCGCAATTTGCCCGATGCCGTGCACCACAAAAAATAAGAAGGCTAATAAAGCACTATTACCAATCGTATTTAGATTATTGTAGTCAAACAAACTACCGACAAAACGTTGGTAAATAACGGCAATGACAGCAAGTAATGTAATGAGTAAAGACATTCTTGCGCTGAGTAAAATTGCCGAGGTAAATATAGCAATAACATACAGTAAGCTGAGTTGTAAATTTGGTTCGCCTACAGAAAATGTAAGTAAACTCAGACAGATAACATCAACTACAAAAAATAAAATAAGCTGCTTAGTTGCCTGAGTTGAAACAAACTTAAAACACAAAAGCTGAAGAAGGCTTAATATGGAATAGCCGAGCAGGGTATAAGAATATAAAGCGGGTTGTTGTAGACTATTGTCGATTTGAGCATCGGTTAAAACCAAAATAATATTGAGGCTAACCGCAATAATAAGACGATATAAACCATACCACGTGCCCAAACGAAAAATCGTATGGGACAACGATGAGTTTAAGGGAAATTGCATATAAGTTTAATTATGGCTTGATCAAACCATAACGGATTGCAAGATGAGTGAGTTTAACGTCGCTATCGATAGCGAGTTTTTCAAAAATACGGTAGCGGTAAGTATTAACCGTTTTTACACTTACAAAAAGTTTGTCCGCAATTTCCTGAGCGCTAATACAATTTACAACCATCATTGCAACTTGCATTTCTCGTTCGGATAAAGCGTCAAAAGGCGATTGCTGCGTGTCAGATAGATAGGAATTCGCCAACTGCTCAGCAATATCGGCACTGAAATATTTGCCGCCTTGCATGACTTTGTTGATTGCCCGAACCATTTCTGTAATGGGAGCACCTTTAGTGATATAGCCTTTAGCTCCTGCTTTAAGCAGAAGAGAAGGGTACGGTTCTTCTGATAAACCACTTACAGCAATAACTTTTGTGTCTGGTGCGGTTTGTAGTAAACGACGTGTCGTTTCTACGCCCCCGATGCCTGGCATGTTGACATCAAGCAACACAACTTGAGGATGTTTCTGACGAACAATAGCAATTGCTTCTTCACCCGATTCGGCTTGTCCAATGACCTCTACATCGGCATGATCTTCTAACATACGGCAAATGCCTGTACGTACAAGTTCATGGTCATCCACAACTAAAACTGTAATCAAGAAGACCTCCTTTCTTTCAAAAAACAAGTTTTTTGTTACATAAAGCAAAATTAGCTTGCAATGGAATGACAAAATTAGCAATCCTATTCTTATATAGTGAGCGAATAGTTGTGCACAATTGTGTCGGTAAAAGCGTTATACCTTATACCTCAAATGTAAGGCATAATTATAGTAAGCGCAAATGTGTATCACCCTGAGTCGAGTATTGTGCCGTGAAAAATTCTAAAAAGTCTTTAATACATGTGCTAAGCATGTCTATTTTGCTTAGTTTGAGTTCAACAAGCTTTGCAGAACTCGTCAATAACCCGTCCTCAGGGAGTACTGGGACTGCAAATTTAAATTGGTCTTCAGCTGACGTTAGTCAACTGTTGAATGATGAAGATGATGAGCCGACTATTCAAGGATCAACATCTGTAACTACAACTTTACGTGGTAGTAATGCACCTAAAGTTATAGCATCTGCTCCTAAGCTTGCTCCAATTCGTGATACGAGTGGTTACAATGCTCAGCCGAGCGTAAGTGCTCGAGCTGCGTTAGTGATGGATGCGCAAACGGGTGAAGTGCTGTTTAGTAAAAATACCAATGCTTCTGTGCCAATTGCGTCTATTACCAAGTTAATGACAGCAGTGGTAACAGCAGATGCTCGTTTAAACATGTCAGAAGAAATTATGCTTGAGCAAATCGATTTTGCTGGGGCAAACGGTAAAAATTCAAGTTCAACACTTCGTGTTGGCGATAAAATGAACCGTGCAGAAGTATTGTTGTTTGCTTTGATGAAGTCTGAAAATCCCGCAGCGGCAGCTTTAGCGCGTACTTATCCGGGCGGACGTCCTGCATTCGTAGCGGCAATGAACGCTAAAGCACGTGCTTTAGGTATGAATGCAACGCATTATTATGAGTCAACTGGTTTAGATCCACGCAATGTATCTTCTGCGCGTGACTTAGGAATTTTAGCGAGTACAGCTTCTCAATATGGTTTGATTCGTCAATTCTCAACTACACCGACCTATGACTTTAACTTGGGTTATCGCGTGTTGAAATCTAATAATACCAACGCTTTAGTGCGTAATGGTGGTTGGAATATTAACTTGTCTAAAACAGGTTATATCAATGAAGCAGGTCGCTGTGTTGTCATGCATACGACTGTAAACTCGCGTCCAGCAGTGATTGTATTACTTGGTGAGCCAAGTACGCAGGCACGTAATAACGATGCAACTAACCTATTGGGTTGGTTAAGTAATTTACCAAAACGTATTTAATTTAAATATTCTAAAAACGCTTCTATCAAGAAGCGTTTTTTTATGGCTATAAAAAAGACATAAAAAAACGGCTGTGTTGAACAGCCGTTTTTTTGAAAACTCAGATTTTACATATTAGATAAAATCGAATCTTTTACTTGGCTCATTGTTGCATCAATTGACAACATTACTGCATCAGCACATTGTTTGATTGCAGTGTCAGGATCTTTCAAGCCATTACCAGTTACTGTACATACAATGACAGAACCTTCAGCAATCTTACCTGCTTTAATGTCGCGAATCGCACCGCCAATAGAAGCAGCAGATGCTGGCTCAACAAATACGCCTTCATACATAGAAAGTAAGCGTTGAGCTTCTAAAATTTCGCTGTCTTGAAGTTCATCGAACCAGCCTTTAGAGTCACGTACTACAGCTTTTGCATGGTTCCAGCTTTGTGGATTACCAATACGAATTGCAGTTGCAACTGTTTCAGGGCTTTCAACTGGAGCACCACGTAAGAAAGGAGCTGCGCCAGAAGCTTGGTAACCAACCATTGTTGGTAAACCTTCAGGTTTTGGACCAGTGAATTGATCAGTAGCTGCATCATAAATCACTTGTTCAAACTGATCAGCAGGTTGGTTTGCTACAGCTTCGGTATAACCCATCCAGTGAGCAGTGATGTTACCTGCGTTACCTACAGGTAAGCAGTGATAATCAGGTGCACGGCCTAAAGCTTCAACGATTTCATAAGCAATGGTTTTTTGACCTTGCAAACGGTAAGGGTTGATTGAGTTTACAATCGTTACAGGCGCTTGATCAGCAACTTCTTTTACAAGACGCATACCATCATCGAAGTTACCACGAATTTGCATAGTGATCGCACCATACATCATTGCTTGCGCCATTTTACCCATTGCAATTTTGCCTTCTGGAATCAAAACAAATGCTTTGATACCTGCGCGTGCAGCATAAGCAGCAGCAGCAGCAGAAGTGTTACCAGTAGATGCACAGATAATCGCTTTAGAGCCTTCTTCAACCGCTTTGGTTACAGCCATGGTCATACCACGGTCTTTAAATGAACCAGTTGGGTTTAAGCCCTCATATTTCACATAAATTTCAACATCTTTGCCAATAATACGTGGAATATTCTCAAGTTTAATGAGTGGGGTGTTGCCTTCACCCAAAGAGATAGCACGAGTAGTTGCCGAAACTGGCAAACGGTCACGATAACGATCTACAAGACCAGTATAACGATTGGCATTAGACATGATGGTGTTCCAATTAGAGGTGAAGCGGGAGAGGGAATCTTTCCCTCAACCTGATTAACTATCGAGCGATTCTAAACGAATTCTTACGATTTCGCCACGAATTGCAGGTAATGCTTGGATTTGTGCAAGAGCCTCATCCATTTTAGATTCAACGATTGGATCGGTCAGAATCACGATTGGAATAAGGTCTTTTAAACGGGATTGTTGCATGATGGCATCAATACTAATTCCAGCGCGGCTTAAGATGGTAGTAACATCTGCAAGTACGCCAGTTTGATCTTCTGCATTTAAGCGGATGTAATAACCGGTAGTCATTTCTTCACGGCTTAAAATTGGCACATTTGTTAATGCTTCAAAAGCCAACTGAGGAATTGTTCCTGCACCGTCTTCGGTATAAGAGATGTCACGAACAATATCAATTACATCGGCAACAACAGCAGAAGCTGTTGGACCAGCACCAGCACCAGCACCGTAATAAAGTGTAGGGCCTACAGCATGCGCTTGAACTAAAACAGCATTTTTAACGCCGTTTACATTCGCAATAAGCTGTTCATCTGGAATGAGCGTTGGGTGAACACGTAGTTCAATACCCTTTTCAGCGCGACGTGCAATTCCTAGGTGTTTAATGCGGAAACCAAGTTCTTCTGCATATTTCACATCTTGTGCAGTGATTTTACTGATACCTTCGGTATAGACCTTATCAAACTGAAGAGGAATACCAAACGCACAAGACGCTAAAATTGTAAGCTTGTGCGCAGCATCAATACCTTCAACGTCAAAAGTTGGATCTGCTTCTGCATAACCAAGTTCTTGAGCTTCTTTTAATACATCATCAAATGCACGACCTTTTTCACGCATTTCAGTCAGAATAAAGTTGCCTGTACCATTAATGATGCCTGCCAACCATTCAATATGGTTTGCAGCAAGACCTTCGCGGATGACTTTAATAATTGGAATACCGCCAGCAACTGCTGCTTCATAAGCAATTTGTACAGCATTATCTTCAGCTGCTTTAAATAGTTCATTGCCATGTTCAGCGAGTAAAGCTTTATTTGCAGTCACGACTTGTTTGCCGTGCTTGATTGCTTCCATGATAATTTCGTAAGCAGGATGGATACCACCCATTACTTCTACAACGACATCAACGTCTGGTTGACGAACGATATCAAGTAAATCTGCGCTTTGTTTAATCCCTTCCAATTCTAGATCTGGACGAGGACGACGTGTTCCAACGTGGGTAATTTGAATTTCTCGACCGGTGCGACGTTTAATTTCAGCGGCATTTTCTTGTAGTAGTTTAAGGGCTCCTCCACCTACGGTTCCTAGACCGAGTATTGCCAGGCGAACTGGTTTCACGTCACACTCCATTCATCATTTAATCATTTAGTTGAAGCTAGATCATAGCTAAAAAAAACGCCAGACTCTAGCGCTTTTAGTGCCTGTTCAATGAATTAGAGTACGATGTTTGGAAAAGAAGAGTAGATCAGTCTTTAAACACAGATTGTTAAAGCATTATTTATTGAAAAAACAAAGCGCTGCAATGAGAGCAGCGCTTTTTGTAAGAGATAGATGATTAATCATTCATCAACTTTAAGTGGATTATTTATTCAGACGTTTAATTAATTCATCAGGTGTTAGATATCCACCTAAGTACTCGCCATCAACACTATAAATAGCAGGGGTACCATTTACACCCATGTTTAAGCCAAGTTGATATTGTTCACGAACAGGGTTTTTACATTGAGCAGGCGGAATATTGACGCCTTGTACTGCTTGGCTAAAGGCAGCTTTACGATCTGCACTACACCATACAGCTTCCATGGTCGGCATAAATTGCTCACCACGTGGCCAAGCGATATAGCGTACTTCAATACCCTTTTCATTAATTTCAGGAATGTGTTCATGTAGTTTATGGCAATAAGGACAACTTGCATCGGTAAACACATAAATCACGTGTTTAGCCTTACCTTTTGCAGGGTAGACAATGAGATCTTCATTTTTTAAAGCAGCAAGATGCTTTTTATTTTCCGAAGCTTGAAGATTATCTCCAATATTATGAAGCTCTTTGCCTCCTAATCGGATTACATCACCCTGAATTAAATATTTTCCATCACTGGTTGTATAAATTGATGTCATTCCTTCGAGATTTACCCAATACAAATTAGGAACTTCTGTCGGCTTGATATCTAAAATTTTGGCGTTGATGTTTGCATTTTTAAATTGTTTCTGCAAAGTTTCGATCAAACGTTGCTTATCATTACGTTCGATAATGGTTGAAGCTTCCCCAGTAGCAGGTGCAGTCGCTGTGAGCGCATCTTCTTTTTGTGGTTTGTTTTCTTTAGAACAAGCACTGAACAAAAGGCTAGATGCCAGAGCGCAGGCAAGAAAAATTTGAGAGCGGGTAAAAGACATAGATAACCCTTATTTCATCAGTATTTATAGTCAGAAGCTGCTAAGCATAACAAAAAATCTAATGTGTATTGTTAAAACTTTCTTAACCTTTGTGAACGAAATCAAACGATTGATATGAAATGCTTGCTTGGGGCTTTAAAGCTTTATCATCCTCTAGGGTGATGTTTTTCATGTAATTGTTGCATTCGTACTTGTGCAACATGCGTATAGATTTGTGTTGTAGATAAATCGCTATGACCCAGTAACATTTGCACTACACGTAAGTCAGCGCCATGATTGAGCAGATGCGTTGCAAAGGCATGACGTAAGGTGTGAGGTGAGAGTTCAGCCTGAATATTGGCTTGAAGCGCATAGCGTTTAATGGCATACCAAAAGTTCTGCCGACTCATAATTCCGCCATGTTGGGTCAAAAAAAGATAGTCAGTCGAGCTTTTGTAGAGCTGAGGCCGAGCATTACTCAAATAGCGTTCTACCCATTCACAGGCGAATTGTCCTAACGGAACTAAACGTTCTTTATTGCCTTTACCTGTAACACGTAAATAGCCTTGTTTTAAATTAATAAGCTCTAATCGCAAGTTAAGTAGTTCTGAAACACGTAAACCGCACGCGTAAAGTACTTCAAACATTGCCCGATCACGTAAGCCAAGTGCCGTATTGATATCAGGTGCTTGAATCAGTGCTTCAACATCTTCTTCAGATAGATCTTTAGGTAAGGCTCGTCCAATTTTTGGAGAATGATGAGTTGCTACAGGATTATCGCTTCGTAATTTCTGTTCACGTAAAAATTTGTAAAACTGGCGTAGAGCAGATAAGCAGCGGGCAATTGAGCGGGGGCTTTTCCCAACTTTGGTCAACTCAATCAAAACATCAGCAATATCATCACTTGTCCACTCTGGAAGAGCTGATTTTTTATGAAGTTCACTGCATTGAATAAGGTCTGATAAATAAGCATTTCGTGTATGAGGACTTACTGTCTGTGCAACTAAATAGTCGCGAAAACCTTGTAAAAAGCTTAAATGTTCAGGAATTTGAACTGGGCTTGGAATACGCGGTTTTTTATTCAACATACACTAGATCCTCTAAACCTCTGTACTGTAAAAGAAACTTTAAGGTTTGTCGATTAAACTGAATAAGAAGTGAAATTTAACCTTATTTGGTAATTATTCTCATTTATATGTATACTAGAAAAAAAGGTTTAGGATCGGATGCGGTGCGTTTATCAGCTTTAAAAGTGAAGCAAGCGGCGACCATCACCAAAGTGAATCGGATAGAAGTAGAGTCCGAGCAGCAAGATTTGGTCGCAATTCGTTTGGAAAGTCTGGGCTTTGTACCCGGCACACGAGTGGAAGTGATTACCAAAGGTATTTTTGGTGGTGATCCGATCTTGATCCAAATTGGCTTTACACGTTTCGCTTTACGTAAAGCAGAAGCGGAAAAAATTGAAATTCTAGTAGAAGAAGGAGTACCCGCATGAGTGATGCGTTACGTATTGCCCTTGTGGGAAACCCTAACTGCGGTAAAACCTCTCTTTTCAACCATTTAACTGGAACTCGACAAAAAGTTGCAAACTATGCGGGCGTAACTGTTGAGCGTAAAGTAGGTCAATTTCAGTTACCGTCAGGTCGAGCAGTGCGTGTACTCGATTTACCGGGTACCTATAGTCTAAATGCAACTAGTCCTGATGAAGTTATTACTCGGGATGTTTGCTTGGGTAAGATTGCAGAAGAAGGGCAGCAAGATGCATTTTTGTGTGTGGTTGATGCGACTAACTTAAAATTGCATTTAGGACTGGTGCTCGAAATGATCGAGCTTGGCCGTCCGATTTTAATTGTATTGAATATGATGGATGAAGCGCGTCGTCGCGGCATCCAAATTAATACTCAAAAGTTGTCTCAACGTTTGGGCGTACCCGTTGTTGAAACAGTTGCTGTCCGTAATGCGGGTATTGAAAATCTATTACATGCTCTTGATCAAGAAAAATACAGTGTGCCACAGACAGAACTGAGTGGTTTAACTGGAACTCATCATCAAAAAATCGATATGATTTTTAAAGATGTTGTTCAATATGTCGATCAGGGAGATAAGCGTACTGATTTTCTAGATCGAATTTTCTTACACCCAGTTCTAGGTCTGCTTAGCCTTGCGCTCATGATGTTTATTGTGTTTCAGGCAGTTTTTGCTTGGGCAGCTCCGTTCATGGATGGCATTGAAGGCTTCTTTGGCTGGTTAGGTGAAGTCGTGGGAACTGTGATTACACAGCCTCTAATGCATAGTTTGGTTGTTGACGGAATTATTGCAGGTGCAGGTAGCGTAGTTGTGTTCTTGCCACAAATTCTTATCTTGTTCTTCTTCATTTTAGTATTGGAAGAATCTGGCTATTTACCGCGTGCAGCATTTTTGCTTGATAAATTAATGTTTCAAGCTGGTTTAAGCGGCCGTGCCTTCATTCCTTTACTTTCAAGCTTTGCTTGTGCAGTACCTGGAATCATGGCAACGCGTAGTATTAGTGACCCTCGTGATCGCTTTACAACCATTATGGTTGCACCATTAATGACGTGTTCGGCACGTTTACCTGTATATGCCTTGTTGATTGCTGCATTTATTCCAGAGAAAATGGTCTGGGGGCTTTTCAACTTACAAGGTCTGGTGTTATTTGGTCTGTATATGGCTGGTATTGTGAGCGCTCTTTGTGTTTCATTTTTAATGAAATTTTTGCAAAAAGATAAGTCACAGCATGCTTTATTGCTAGAGCTGCCAAGTTATCGTTTCCCTGATTTAAAAAGTGTGGGAATCGGTTTGCTCGACCGTGCAAAAATCTTCTTAAAACGCGTCGGCGGAATCATTTTTGCGCTCTCTATTTTGCTCTGGTTTTTGTGTACTTTCCCACAACCACCAGAAGGGGCGACATTACCTGCTATAGATTATAGTTTTGCCGGTATGCTCGGACACCTTATTCAACCTTTATTTGCTCCAATCGGATTTAACTGGCAAATCTGTATTGCTTTAATTCCAGCAATGGCAGCGCGTGAAGTTGTGGTTGCAGCATTAGGTACGGTTTATGCCTTGTCTGCAACGAGTGACGATGCTGTAGCTCAAGGTTTGTCACATCTGATTAGTGCAGATGGCACAGGTTGGTCTTTGGCAACAGGATTGTCGCTTTTAGTGTGGTTTATTTATGCCCCACATTGTTTGGCTACGTTGGCAACAGTACGACGTGAAACAGGTTCATGGAAACATGTTGCTGCCATGACTGCATATCTGTTCGGTTTGGCTTATTTGGCATCGTTTGTTACCTATCAAATTGCTTCCCACTATTGGGGTTAAAGCAAGAAAGGAGGTTGTATATGATTCAATATCTGATTATTGCGGTTTTAGTGAGTTGGAGTGCAGTTGTTGTTTTTAAGAAAGTATTTCCAAAAACAGCAAATTCAGTCTTTTCTTCACTCTCTGTATTTTGTGAAAAGCAGGGTTGGGCAACCTTGGCAAAATGGCTTAAACCAAAAATGACCTTTGGTTGTGCTGGTGGTTGTGGTTGTTCAAGCGAAGATAAACCTACCAATACAGTTCAAGAAATCAAGCCGATTAAATGGCAATAAATTTAGTATTTCCTGTTTCGTTTAAAAAGCCATCATATTGATGGCTTTTTTACGCACTGACACAAAAAAAGATGAATAAAGTTCAAACTGAAAAAGCATTCAAAACAGCAAAGTGCTAACATTTTTGCCATTCTGTCGATTGATAAATTGTGGGGCAAAAATGTTAATACAACGTGGTGGATTAAAAGTTGTCGCAGGCTTAGGAATATCAGGTGTTTCTGCTGTTAATTTCCTGCATGAACAAGGCTACCAAGTTGCAGTAACGGACTCTCGTCCAACCCCTCCTGGTCATGACCAGATTCCAGCTGGCGTTAAAACCAGTTTTGGTCAACTTGACCAAGAATTATTATTACAAGCAGAAGAAATTATTTTAAGCCCAGGCCTTGCACCACAATTACCAGAAATTCAGGCAGCTATTGCTCAAGGTATTTCAGTGATAGGCGACATTCAACTATTACGCCGTGCGACCGAAGTGCCTATTGTGGCTATTACAGGTTCTAATGCGAAAAGTACAGTAACGACTTTAATTGGTTTAATGGCTAAAGATGCGGGTAAAAAAGTTGCTGTGGGTGGAAACCTAGGACGCCCAGCCCTAGATTTACTAAAAGATCAACCAGAGTTGCTTGTACTTGAGCTATCAAGTTTTCAGTTGGAAACCACCTCACATTTAAATGCTGAGGTTGCTGTGGTCCTTAACATGAGTGAAGATCACTTAGATCGTCATGGCGATATGTGGGGTTATCACCAAGCAAAACACCGTATTTTTCAAGGCGTTAAAAAAGTAATATTTAACCGTGATGATGCTTTAAGTCGCCCTCTTGTTCCAGATACAACACCAATGCAGAGCTTTGGTCTAAATGCACCAGACTTAAATCAATATGGTGTTTTAAGAGATGGTGATGGCACGCTTTGGCTTGCACGTGGTTTGCAGCGTTTAATTAAAAGCTCAGATTTATATATTCAAGGCATGCACAACGTAGCCAATGCTTTAGCGTGTTTGGCATTAGGTGAAGCAATTGGTTTGCCTATGGAGTCGATGCTTGAAACGTTAAAACAATTTAAAGGATTAGAGCACCGCTGTGAGTATGTGAGAACGGTACATGATGTGCGTTACTACAATGACTCTAAAGGAACCAACGTTGGTGCTACACTTGCAGCAATTGACGGTTTAGGTGCTGCAATTGAGGTTAAAAAAGGTAAGGTTGCCTTGATTTTAGGTGGGCAGGGTAAAGGTCAAGATTTTGCTCCATTACGTTCTTCTATCGAAAAATATGCCAAAGTTGTGGTATTGATTGGTGAAGATGCTCCTGTTATTGAACAAGCAATTCAGGGCGCAACCAAAATTTTGCATGCAGCAACACTCAAAGAAGCTGTAGAGCTGTGTCAACGTGAAACACAAGCTGAAGATGTGGTGTTGTTATCACCAGCCTGTGCAAGTTTTGATATGTTTAAAAGTTATAATGACCGTGGTCAGCAGTTTGTTGCCTGCGTCAATTCGTTGGTTTAAAGAAAACATGATTAGGAATGTAGTATGGCAGGCTTAGCTCAGACCACAATCCAGAAAATCAATCATTGGTATGAACGGATATTGCCTAAATGGCCAGCGGAAGTGACGCCACGTAATGTCCTGATTTTCTGTGTCGTTGCATTGTTGTGTATCGGTTCAGTGATGGTGGCGTCTGCTTCGATGCCCTATGCTGAATATATGCATGAAAACCCGTTTCACTATGTGATTCGTCATGGTATTTCAATTGTTGCTGCGGCTGTGGTGGCTTATTTGACCTATCGGATATCACTCAATACGTGGTTTAAAAATACTTTCCCGCTGTGGCTGTTGACCATGGTTCTGCTGCTTGCTGCTTTGGTGGTGGGTTCAGAAGTGAACGGTTCTACACGTTGGATTAAGATCGGTGGCTTTACCTTACAGCCAACCGAGGTTGCCAAAGTCATGATGGCAATCTTTACCGCAGACTACGTTGTGCGCCGTGCCAAAGAGGTTCGTACTCATTGGAAAGGCTTATTACGTTTAAGTGGGGTCATGGCAATTACGGTCGGTTTGATTATTGCCGAGCCTGACCTGGGTGCTACGATTGTAATTGTATTGATGATGGTCGGGGTATTCTTTTTAGCTGGTGCACCGCCAACACAGTTCTTAATTATGTTAGGTGCGATTGTAACCGGTATCGTATTTTTGATCTTATTTGAGCCGTATCGTTTCCAGCGTTTGATTTCGTTTACTGACCCATGGGCAGATCCATTAGGGGTGGGGTATCAGTTATCAAATGCATTAATGGCCTTCGGCCGTGGTGAATGGTTTGGTACAGGCTTAGGACATAGTGTTCAAAAGCTATCTTATTTACCTGAAGCGCATACTGACTTTATGTTAGCGGTGTTAGGTGAAGAGTTTGGTTTCTTTGGTATTTCGATTGTCATTGGTTTGTCTTTCTTGATGTTGGCATGCTGTATCAAAATTGGTCATCGTGCATTGAAACATCATTATCTTCGCGCAGGCTATTTGGCTTACGGTATCAGTATTATTTTCTTGCTTCAGATCTTGGTAAATGCGGGCATGAACATGGGCTTAATGCCAACCAAAGGTTTAACTCTGCCATTTATTAGTTATGGTGGTACATCTTTAATGATGTGTGCTGCGATGATTAGCTTGATCTTAAAGATTGATGCATCAACTCAAGAAGTGAACCCTGAAAGAGAAGAATCAAACTTCTAAAGCATTTCAGTTGTTATAAAAAGCCCGATATCAAATCGGGCTTTTTTTATTTATAGATATGTTCCGCTGAGCTCTTGTCCATGGGGAATTAAATCAACATTCCACTGTGATATGGCCTGCTTTAGCATCACTTTAGGCTGGTCTAAATCAACATGAGGTTGTCCCAAGGCTTGTACTGCTTGTTGCAACAATTCAGGCGCTTTAGTTAAATCGAGTGCTTGAGCAAGATTCTGTTTAGAAAGCTTTTGCCCTTGATCATTCATGGCGAGAGGAAGGTGCATATAGCTCAGTTTAGGGTATCCTAAGAGCTCGCCAAGCCAGATCTGACGTTCGGTGTTATCTAATAGGTCTGAGCCTCGAACGACATGGGTAATGCCTTGTAGATAATCATCCACGACGACAGCAAGTTGATAGTTAATAATCCCATCACGGCGTTTAAGAACAAAGTCTCCAAGGTCATGTTGTAGATTAGAACAATGATGCCCTTGCAGTCGGTCATCAAAACAGATTTGTTGATCTTTAACTTTTACCCGAATTGCTTGGTCTTTAAAATCAAGATTAAGATTGCGGCATGTTCCCGCATAGATGGCATTTGAACCCAGCATTTTGCGTGTACATTGACAAGCATAGATTAGACCCTCTTTTTTAAGTTGATCTAGTACGCTTTCATAAATGTCTAAACGGTTTTTTTGAAAAATGATTTCTGCATCGGGTTCGAACTGGAAGGCTTCCAGTGAGGTGAGAATATGCTCTTCACTGCCCGGATAAATACGAGGGATGTCTGTGTCTTCGACACGAACCAACCATTTGCCTTGGTGAGCTTTAGCATCACAATAACTGGCGACGGCGGTAATGAGTGATCCAAAATGCAAAGGGCCGGTTGGCGAGGGCGCAAACCGGCCTGAGTATGAAAAGCTAGGCTTTTCTTGAGTAGCTACAGCGGTCATATTAACCGTTATTTTGCTTCTCTTTAATTTCTGCCAAAGTTTTGCAGTCAATACATAACGTTGCAGTTGGACGTGCTTCTAAACGACGTAAACCGATTTCGATACCACATGTTTCACAGAAACCGTAGTCTTCGTTTTTAATTGCTTCCATAGATTGTTCGATTTTACGAATTAACTTACGTTCACGGTCACGTGTACGCAATTCAATTGCAAACTCTTCTTCTTGGGTGGCACGGTCATTTACATCTGGCAATGCAGTTGATTCGTCTTGCATCGTATTCAACGTACGATCAACTTCAGACATTAATTCAGCTTTCCATGCTTGCAGAATTTGTCGGAAATGCTCGAGCTGTCCTTCAGACATGTACTCTTCATTTTTCTTAGGTTGATAAGGTGCAATACCAAATAAACTTGCAGTTGTGCCTATGTCAGAAGTTTTAGGTTTCACTTTACGTGCACGTTTTGCAGAAGCTTTGTCACCTTCCACTACAACTTCTGTATGTTCATCCAAAACTTGGTTGTGGTTGTCATTCGCCATAATAGGGCATTCCTCATCATACACGTATTATCTATACGCAAAAAATATGGTGATATGCAAGTGTTTTTATAGAAAACCATCGATGGGATTTTCCCATCGGGTCGTCATCATATAGATTTTTCCTGCAAGATGATAGTCATTCCGCCTCGTAAATAATTTCAAAACGTGTTTACCCTAGTCATAATTGCATATAAGCATATATAAAATAGAGCTAATAGCCTGAAATATTGGTATTTATAAGACCCTGAAAATTTTCAAGACGGAAGACTTCTGTTTCAAAACTACCATCGTTTTTTAGACGAATGTAACGGTAGCCGGGAGCATTTTGGTCTAGGGCAAACTCATTACTAAACGGTTTAAACTGAACGCTTGTTGAGGGGGTCGAGAAAAATTCGATCCCTTGCCAAGTGTTTAGTGAGTCTTGGTGAACGTGCCCGCAGAGTAAAGCTTTTACATTTTTAAATGGACCTAATGTGGTAAGCAAAGCATTAGAGTTTTGTAACTTGTGATGATCAATCCATTTGGATTTCATTGCAAAAGGATGGTGATGACAAGCCAATAAAACAGGGTGATCTGAAAATTCTTCGAGTAATGCCGCTAAATTTTGTAGTTGTTCTGGCGACAGGTGCCCATTGATCTGACCTTTTACTGCACTATTTAATAAAATAATGCGCCAGTTTCCTAAACAAATGACCACAGGTTCCTGATGATTTTCTTTATGTAATGGAAAATGATCAACGTTATCATGATTGCCCAGTGTCTGAAAAAATGGCAGACCTAAGGTTTGCATATATTGAATATAACGTTTGTAGGTAATAGGCGTTGGTGCTTGAGCCAAATCTCCAGTATGGATAATGGCATCAGTTTCAGGATGTTTTTTTAGGATCTGTTGAATAATGGCATGAAAACTTTCTTCAGGATTCATCCCCACAAATTCTAAATGCGGATACTCCAATAGGTGGGTATCGGTAATTTGTATAATGACATGGTCTTTTTGTGAAAGTGTTGAGACTTGAAAAGTCACCGTCCTACCTCTTCGGGTTTATTATCGTTTTGCTGTGTTGGGCCAGCCATTGTAATGCCATAATGACAGGAGCATTTCTTAAACGTCCGCTGTCAAGTAGAGTCTGGATTTCACTATAATTAAATAAGTGCAGTTGAATATTTTCCCCCTCATCATCTACGCCAAAAACACCCCCTTCAGCGGGTAATTCAGTTTCGGCAACATAGAGATGAAATAACTCTGAGCAAGCACCAGCAGATGGATAAAAGCTAAATAGATGCTCTAAATTTTGAACTTCGCAACCTGATTCTTCAAGGCTTTCTCGTCGAATACAACTTTCTGGTGATTCATCACCATCTAACACGCCTGCAATTATTTCCAGCTGCCACGGTGATTGAGGATCATCTAAAGCCCCAACACGGAACTGTTCAATCAGTGCAAACTGTTGTTTTTGATCGTTGTAGAGTAGTACACCAGCTGCTTCAGGCCGATGAACGAGTTCACGCTGCAATACATGAGTATATTCAGATTGATTAAATAGACGATGTCGAAGGCTGACTTTTTCAACTTGAATAAAACCACGGAATAGAGATTCACGTGATGTTACTTCGACATCTTTAGATGTATAACTTGGACGTTCAACAATACTCATGATTCGGTCAGGACGAAATCTATTTATTTCATCCTAACCGAGAATCATGGCTAGGCAAGTGTTTTTTTTGAATATTTACACTTTGTGATACAGTTTTTGACCTTGCTCTTGATAAACCTCTTTCATCGCTTTGAGGCCTTCTTCAACCTCTGAATTGCTATTAGTGAGGTTGTTGGCATAGTCACGAACATTCTGGGTGATTTTCATCGAACAGAACTTTGGTCCACACATTGAACAGAAGTGAGCAGATTTATGAGCCTCTTTGGGCAAGGTTTCATCATGCATGCTACGTGCTGTGTCAGGGTCTAGACTTAAGTTGAACTGATCATCCCAACGGAATTCAAAACGTGCTTTTGACAAGGCATTATCGCGAACTTGAGCACCCGGATGTCCTTTCGCAAGGTCAGCAGCATGTGCCGCAAGCTTGTAGGTAATAATTCCGTCTTTAACATCTTTTTTGTTTGGTAAGCCCAAGTGCTCTTTTGGTGTCACATAACAAAGCATCGCTGTGCCGTACCAACCAATCATGGCTGCACCAATTGCAGAAGTAATGTGGTCATAACCCGGAGCGATATCAGTCGTTAAAGGCCCAAGCGTATAGAATGGTGCTTCTTTACACACTTCTAGCTGAAGGTCCATATTTTCTTTAATCATGTGCATTGGTACATGACCAGGGCCTTCAATCATGACTTGAACATCATGTTCCCATGCACGGTGTGTAAGTTCACCTAGGGTTTTAAGTTCGCTGAACTGTGCTTCGTCATTCGCATCTTGAATACAACCCGGACGTAAGCCATCACCTAAGCTAAATGAAACGTCATAGGCTTTCATGATTTCACAGATTTCATCGAAATGAGTGTATAAGAAGTTTTCTTCATGATGCGCTAGACACCACTGCGCCATGATTGAACCACCACGAGACACGATACCTGTTAAACGGTTTGCTGTAAGTGGCACATAACGAAGCAATACACCTGCGTGAATCGTGAAGTAGTCAACGCCTTGTTCGGCTTGTTCAATCAGCGTGTCTTTGAAGATTTCCCATGTTAGGTCTTCTGCAACACCATCAACTTTTTCAAGCGCTTGATAAATCGGTACGGTACCGATTGGAACAGGTGAGTTACGAATAATCCATTCACGTGTTTCATGAATGTTTTTACCTGTCGACAAATCCATAATGGTGTCGGCACCCCAACGCGTTGCCCACGTCATTTTGGCAACTTCTTCGTCAATTGAAGAACCAAGCGCTGAGTTACCAATGTTGGCATTAATTTTAACCAAGAAATTACGGCCAATAATCATTGGCTCAAGTTCTGGATGGTTAATGTTGGCAGGAATGATCGCACGACCTTCAGCAACTTCTTGGCGAACAAATTCAGGTGTAATTTCTTTTAAGTTTTTTGCACCGAAATTTTGTCCAGCATGTTGACGCATATCAACACCTTCACGCTGGCGCTGATTCTCACGAATTGCAATATATTCCATTTCAGGTGTGATAATACCTTGCTTGGCATAGTGCATTTGAGTGACATTTTTGCCAGCTTTAGCGCGGCGTGGGTTTTGAATATGAGCAAAACGAATGTCAGCGGTGCGAATGTCTTTTAAACGTTCTTGACCAAAAGTTGAAGTTAAACCAGAAAGTACGTCAGTATCGTTACGTTCTTCAATCCAGTTTTGGCGAACTGAAGGTAAACCTTTGTCTAAATCAATTTGAACATTCGGATCTGTATAAACACCTGAAGTGTCATAGACCATAACAGGGGGATTATGTTCACCGCCTAGACCAGTTGGAGTATCTGTTAAAGAAATTTCTCGCATTGGAACCTGAATATCAGGACGAGAGCCTTCAATATAAACTTTTTTAGAAGCGGGTAAGATGCGGGTTAAATCTTTTGCATCTTGTTCATGTTGTGCTGAAATTTCAGCAGAAGAGAGATTCGTTAACTGGTTCATTACATGATCCTTATGAATAACATCAACGAATCAAGCACGACCAAAAACGATGGCGGATTTATCTTTGCTAGATAAATTTAAGGCTTAAGTTTTCAGATGGCTTGATTCCTACGCAGGTCTTAACCTGATCAGGTTCAACGGTACTCATGTTCAAACTTGTGTTGCGATAACACGAAATTTACACAATCTCAGCGAGTTATTACTCGCGCTCCGTCAAGCGATTTACAGACTAACATGTTTTAGGTTGGGTGGCATTGTCAATTTGTATCTATACAAACCGCATCCATATGGCAGTCACGATAGACTTCAGTGTTCCATGGGGAGTCTAATTTTAAGAGCTGCTCGAGTTGTTCATGAGTCATCTGATAATTTGATTTTTTATCGCCATTCTTATCAGTTAAATCTATTTTAAATTGCTTATTACGCTCCTCTACAGGCGTGGCAGTAAATTTAAGAAACAGTTGAGCAGGTTTCGCTAGACTCGACTCATTTTGTGTAGAGAGAAACCGAATTTGTTGAAGCGCATCTTTATCAAACCATGTATTCGGTGCATATTCATCTGACACAGGCGTATTATCGAGACCAAAGAAAATAAAATAGCGATATTCGTTAAAGAGTAATTTGGCGTCACTAATAAAGTGGCTCTTTGGATATTTTTGAATAAATTTTTCCCAAAACAATGCACGTTCAGTGAGTTCTTTCCAAGAAATAGCCAATGCACCATCGTTATAAAAAATATTTTGATTGTCTTTTGCCATACGCGTTAAGAACTCTTTTTGGTCTGCTGGTAAGGCTTTAGAAAAAACATCAACTAAATAGTTTGGCTGACGTCGATAGGTAAACATGCCTTCGCCTTGATAAAGGAGTTCAATGTAGGCTTGGCCTTCATGTTGAAGTAAATATTGATCACGCGGGCTCAGTTGGGCGAAGAGCTTTTTCTGACTTTGAATCACCTTTTTAAGGTCTTGTTGTTTATGTTCTAAAACAGCATAGCCAAAAGCTTCAAACGCTCTACCTGTTTTTTCAGTGTAGTCTTGTTTAATAAAACGTTGATACATGGCTGTTGATGCATCAATTAGCTTAAGCTGTTCATCATTTTTTAATGAAGGAACACACGTTTTAAGCTTTTCATTAATTTGATTTAAGTCTTCTATTTTGCTGTTCTGATTAATCGTGTGCATAGCTACCATAATTTGTAAGCAGCTACTGTCTTGTTGTTGAGTTACCTTTTGCTCAGTTGATTTTTGCTCTTTAGATACGGTCTGATTTTGCTCTGATGTTTTATTACATCCAGCTAAAAGTAGTGCGCTGCACATACTCATCATTAGAAATTTTTTCATCATTGTATTTTTATCAAAGTGAATATTGCTCAAATTATAACTCGGAAAAAGATTGCATCATTGTTAGAAATCTTTATTATTAGGTAGGTCGGTCTACTTAAATTAAAGCTATGAATGATAAAACAGCAAGACAGAAAATTCTCGATGCCGCTTCAACTTTGTTTTATAACGATGGCATTACTGCAACTGGAATTAACTCGGTTACGGCTAAAGCAGATGTTGCTAAGATGTCGCTTTATAATAATTTTTCTTCAAAAGGTGAGCTTGTCGATGCCTACATTGCTGCGCGTCATAAAGAGTGGCTTGATCTCTACCAAAAGCGTTTAGAAAAAATAAAAACAGCGAAACAAGCCATCTTGGCCGTATTTGATGCCTATCAAGACCATGCGGAATTTGCCTATGAAAAAGGCTTTCGAGGTTGTGGGTTATTGAATGCTGCGGCTGAGTTTCCGGCAAATAGTGCAGGGCGAAGTTCGGTAAGACAGCATAAAGAAGAAGTCGAGGCTATGGTTGCTGAACATTTAAAAAAATTGATACCAGACTCACAGCGGATTAGCTATGTGGCTACGCAGCTTTCTTTTCTTTTAGAAGGTTCTATGGCACGAGCAGGTTTAGAAGGAAACAGTCGTCAACTTCTATTAGCAAAACAAATGGCAGAAGACATTTTAAATAGAGAATGCCCCCATGATTAGCCTCATTAAAAATAGTAGTTATGGAGGCACAATCGCGATTTTAGTTGCCTCTGTTTTGTGGGGAACAACCGGTACTGCGGCCGCATTTGCTCCGACACTTGGTCCACTCGCTATTGGCGCTGTAGCGATGGGCGGTGGAGGTCTTTTACAAGCTTTGGTTGCATCACGAGCGATACGTGAAAACCGACAATTTATAAGAGAAAATCTTTTCATATTGCTTTTGGGTGTAGCGGCAGTTGGTATTTATCCTTTGGCCTTTTATTCCTCGATGCATTATGCAGGTATTACGATTGGCACCGTGGTCTCAATTGGTACTGCTCCATTGATCGCAGCAATTTTAGAGAAATTCTTTGATCGCAAAGCCTTATCAGCTATCTGGTTTCTAAGTTTTATTTGCGGTGTGCTTGGCGTAACAATGCTGTCGATGGGTGAAAGTCATGCGGTTCTAGACGATACAAATCAATTGAATAAATACTTCGGTATTTTTCTTGGGCTTGTCGCGGCTACAACTTATTCACTTTATTCATGGGCTGCAAAAAGATTAATAGATCGGGGTGTTGCTTCTAAAGCTGCAATGGGCATGATTATGGGTGGTGGGGCAGTTATTTTGCTTCCTACTTTGTTGGTTACAGGTGGTGGGTTATTACAAAGCTCAACCAATTTACTTGTGGCTGGTTATATGATGCTGATTCCTATGTTTTTGGGTTATTTACTTTTTGGATTTGGTCTAAAAACAGTAAATGCCAGCAAAGCGACGACCTTAACTTTATTTGAACCTTTAGTTGCTGCGATTTTTGCGATTGTGTTGGTGGGTGAGCATGTTTCATGGTTGGGTTGGATAGGCATGCTTTTGATTTTTATTTGTATTTTAATATTGTCAAAAACTGAGAACGCTTAAAAAAACTAAAACTTTTAATGGCTTGAGTTTGATTCGAATTTTTCTTAGTCTTAAAGGCAAGTTTTATCGTTGATTTGAACAATGAAAATAAAATTAATGGTCGCTGTTGGCCTTTGGAGTTTTGCATCTTCGAGTTTTGCTCTAGATTTGGTTGAGACTTATGAGCGCGCAAAACAAAATGATCCGACATGGCAAGCCAATCAACAACAATTTGAAGCAGATCAACTTAATTTAGGCTTGGCAACGGGAGCGTTATTACCCACCGTTACACTGTCTGGAAACATCACGCGTAATCGACAAACTGTAAAGCGTTCAAACTTTCCGGGTGTTGACCAAGAAGGACTTTCTGATGCTTTGGTGAGTAATACTTCAACGACTCAGCAAGCGACCTTAACAGCACGTCAGCCATTGTTTCGAATGGATGCTTGGGAAGGTTATAAACAAGTTAAAACTTCAGTTGCCTTAAGTGAAATTACCTTAAGACTGCAAAAACAAGATCATGTTTTAAATGTAGCAGAAGCCTATTTTAATGTACTGCGTCAGCAAGCACTCAGTGTTGCATACCTACAAGAAGAAAAAGCTTTGCTTGAGCAGCTGAATATGATGAATGCCAAACTCAAAGAAGGTTTGGTGGCGCGTAGTGATGTGAGTGAAGCAAATGCTCAATATCAAAATGCCAGAGCCAATCGTATTTCAACCAATGTTCAATTACTTTTGGCCCAAGAACAGCTGTCTGAATATATCGGTTCTTATCAAGATAAACTTGCTGTATTACGAAGTGACTTTAGTTTTCAAAAGCCTTATCCAGCAGAGCTTAATGATTGGATTTCTTTGGCCCAGCAAAAAAATCTAAAGATCCAGCAAGCTCGTTTACAGCAACAATATAGTGAAGATCAGCGCCGTGTAGAAAAAGCCGCACTTTATCCTCAAATAGATGCTGTGGCGAGCTATGGTTATACCAAACAGACCCCAGAGACTCTTATTTCCACTGACGGAAAATTTGATCAGGTTGGGGTAGAAATGAACTGGAATTTATTTAATGGTGGACGGACCCGAACATCAATTAAAAAGGCAACTGTAGAAGCTAGTAAAGCTCAGGCTCAACTTGATGCGGCCATCCGCCGTGCCAATGTCGATGTGAAAAGTGCATTTATGCAGGTCGATACAGACCAAGCCAAACTCGAAGCAAGAAAAGCTGCAATGGATTCATCTTCTTTAGTTTCTCAAGCCTCGAAAGCGAGCTATAACGAAGGCTTAAAAAGTATGGTTGATGTTTTATTGGCCCAGCGTAATGCTTTTTCTGCAAAACAGGATTATCTTAATGCTCAATATGACTATTTATTGAATGTGCTTCGTTTAAAAGCTGCAGTAGGCCAGCTCGGTGAAAAAGATCTGGTTGAGCTTAATAGCTGGTTAACTTATCAGTAATAAAATGCTTTTATCTGAAATTTAATTTTGTCATAAAAACTTAATGATTGCTGTGTTTTAATGCTCAATCATTTTATTCCTGCGCCATCATGTTGGAGGCTTCCCTTGAGTCCAAGTAATCCGGTGTTAACCCATCATATTTCTTCTCAATTTAATGAAGATTTGCAAGATGTAAACACAAAGTTTATGACCATGGGTGGCTTGGTCGAACAACAGGTCGCAAATGCAATTCATTCTTTGCTTGATACAGACGCAAATTTAGCGATTGATGTTCAATTTAAAGATAATGCAGTCAATCAATATGAACGTGATATTGATGAAGGCTTGACGCTAATTTTGGCGCGTCGTCATCCAGCAGCGATTGACTTGCGTATGGTTATTGCCATGAGCAAAGCCAATACTGACCTTGAGCGTATTGGGGATGAAGCTGCAAAAATTGCCCGTATTGCACAGAACCTTTGTGAAGAGGGTGGTTCACCTCGTGGCTACATGGAAACACGTCATATTGGTAACCAAGTTCGTGTCATGATTCATGATGCACTTGATGCTTTTGCACGTTTAGATGCAGATCAAGCTTTACGTGTGCTTTTAGCCGATGCTGACATCGACCGTGAATATCAGTCAGCAACGCGCACATTAATGACCTATATGATTGAAGATCCACGCCATATTGCTCGTGTAATTAACGTCATGTGGGTTCTACGTTCTTTAGAGCGTATTGGTGACCATGCACGTAACATTGCTGAGCAAGTTATTTATATGGCAAAAGGCTTTGATGCTCGTCATACCAAAATTGAAGAAATTGAAGCTAAAGTTCACGAAAAGTAATCTTGAGCTGAAATATTTAAAGGCCTTGTTTGAAACAAGGCTTTTTTTTATTTGTTTAAAAATAATAGATAAAAAAATGTCCCGAACTTTGGGGGGAAGTTCAGGACAGAAAATCAAGTGCATAAACACGACAGGGATCGTGTTCTTCTTGCTATGAATTGATATTAAGTTCTTTGCTTTTTGATGTCATGTAGAGTCCTGTTCGCTCTATGTAAGGCTTTTTATGCTTGTGTAAGTTTCACGTAAAAAAAGGCGGGTCTATGTGTATAGGATCCGCCTTTTTAATGATGAAGAAGCTAAAACAAACCGATTATTCTGGTTTCCAGCCTTCAGCTTTTTCTACGCTTTCATCATTGTTAAAGAACTTCTCACGTTGTTCTTCAAGGAACTTCTTCGCATCTGGTTCAAACACGTTTAAGCGTTTTTCATTAATCAGCGTAGTTTGGTGTTTTAACCATTCTTGCCATGCTTGCTTAGAAACATTTTCAAAAAAATCTTGGCCTTTAGCACCCGGGAAAGGAGCGAAGTCTAGACCTTCCATTTCCTTTTGATATTTGCGGCAAAAAACTTGTCGACTCATGGTTTATCCTTAAGCGTATAACTGTTCTAAACGTGTATGGGCACGAGCAATCGCAGCTTCAACCTGTTTTGGTGAAGTTCCGCCAATATGATCACGTGCATTTACAGAAGCTTCTAGTGTTAAGGCTTTATCAAACACATCTGCTGTAATTAAGTCAGAGAATTGCTGTAATTGCTCAAGTGTGAGTTCAGATAAATCTTTTTCTTCAGCAACACCTAATGCAACAGCTTTACCTACAATTTCATGAGCATCACGGAAAGCAACGCCTTTTTTCACTAAGTAGTCAGCAAGATCGGTTGCAGTTGAGAATCCACGAAGCGCAGCTTCACGCATGATTTCAATATTTGGAACCAATGCAGGAATCATATCTGCGAAAGCCATGAGTGAACCACGAACCGTATCGATTGCATCAAATAAAGGTTCTTTATCTTCTTGGTTATCTTTGTTGTACGCCAATGGTTGACCTTTCATGAGCGTAAGCAAGCTAATTAAGTCACCAAATACACGGCCAGATTTACCACGAATAAGCTCTGGAACATCCGGATTTTTCTTCTGCGGCATAATTGAAGAACCAGTACAGAAGCGGTCAGGAATATTCACAAATTTAAACTGTGCAGAAGTCCAAAGAATGAGCTCTTCTGACATACGTGATAAGTGCATCATGATCAGTGCAGCAGCAGCATTAAATTCAATGGCAAAGTCACGGTCAGATACAGCATCAAGAGAGTTTTCAGATATTGCTTCAAAACCTAAAAGTTCTGCTGTATAGGCGCGGTCAATCGGATAAGTTGTACCGGCAAGAGCAGCTGAACCAAGTGGCATGCGGTTAACGCGCTTACGACAATCTTGAAGACGTTCAGAGTCACGAATCAACATTTCAAACCATGCTAACAAGTGATGACCAAAAGTCACAGGCTGAGCAGTTTGTAGGTGTGTAAAGCCCGGCATAATGGTATTTACATTTTTGGCAGCCAAGCCTAACAAGCCTTTTTGTAAACGTTCTAATAATTTTAAAATATCATCAATTTCGTCGCGTAGGTAAAGACGAATATCAGTTGCAACCTGATCGTTACGGCTACGACCTGTGTGTAGTTTTTTACCTGTAATGCCAATACGTTGAGTCAAACGTGATTCAATGTTCATGTGAACATCTTCAAGATCGATGCGCCACTCAAAGTTTCCAGCCTCAATTTCTGAGCGAATGGTGCTTAAACCTTCAATAATGTCATCGCGTTCTGCTTCTGTGAGTACGCCAACTTTCGCAAGCATGGTAGCATGCGCAATCGAACCAGCGATGTCTTGTTTATAAAAACGTTGGTCAAACTGAACAGAGGCGGTAAATTCGGCTACAAAAGCGTCCGTCGCTTCAGAAAAACGACCACCCCACATACCTGAGGTTTGGTCTGGGGTTACTGAATTAGGGGGATTTGAAGATGTGGTCATGGTGGCTCAGTAAAATAAAAAAGAGTATATCACTTGCCGAAGCTCAACAAACAAAGTTGTTTCCTACAGCATACCGAAATCAAAATTCCTCCTATTTTTTTACGAAAAACGGGCGTTGGCAACACTTATTCGAATTAATTATCGCAAGTAATGTTTTGGCTCTGGTCTTAGCATTGGCTGAAGCACAGTCTTGGCAAGCCTTGAGCGGGGGAAGGCTTTTTCAATACATCGTTTTTATTAATTGGGTAATATTGTCATTTTTTGCCTTGGTTGAGCGTTTTCAAGGTTTTTTTAGCACTTTACGTCAAGAGTTTGCCTTGGTTATTGGCTTTATCATGTTGCAAGGTATTGTTGTTTTAACCACTTTAATGAGTAATTTTTTTCAGTTTGGTCTTTTAAATAAACATGCGTCATTAACGCAGGGCTGGAGCATTTATTTTACCAATGTGCCTTTATATCTAAGCTATGGAATATTACTCGGGGCTTTCTGCCTACGTTATTTATATGTCAGAGAACAATGGTTACATCAGCAATATGCAGAATTAAATGCCCGTATTCAGGCCATGCAAGCGCGAATTCATCCTCATTTTTTATTTAATAGTCTAAATAATGTAGTCAGTTTAATTGCGATAGATCCAGATAAAGCAGAAAGCATGCTTATTAGTCTGTCACGTTTATTTCGTGCCAGCTTCCAAGAATTGAAATTGGTGAGTTTGTATGAAGAAATCGAGCTAAGTAAACAATATTTAATGATTGAACAGGTCCGTTTGGGAGAGCGCTTAAAAGTAGATTGGAAAGTCGAGCTTTCACCTGTGCAACTCAAACAGATCACCATTCCTTTATTGACATTACAACCTTTGTTAGAGAATAGTATTTTTCATGGGGTAGAACCAATGATGGGTAAGGCAACCATAGGGGTATTGGTTGAAATATTGCAAAATCAGGTCAGTATAGTCATTACCAACCCCTATACAGACGATACAATAAATTCAAGGAAAGGGCATGGAATCGCGCTTGAAAATGTTAAGCAGCGCCTGAAAGCATATTATGGGAGTTGCGTAAGATTTCAGGTTTATAAAGGTGAAACCTTATATACCACCATTATGAGCTATCAATATCAAACAAAATAATAAGTTAGTCAGAGTTAACCATAAAAAAATGGATCAAGTTAACGGTGACAAGGAGGATGAATGAAGGTGCTGATTTGTGATGACGAACCACTTGCAGTGGAGCGATTATCACGTTTAGTTTCAAAGATGGGACATGAAGTTGTATCAATGGCTCATCATGGACAAGAGGCCTTGGAACAGGCGCGGCTTCATCAACCGGATGTAATTTTACTTGATATTCAAATGCCAGGTATGAATGGTCTTGTCTGTGCGGAACAGATAAGTCAGCTCAATCCTCGACCTGCGATTGTATTCTGTACAGCCTATGATCAACATGCATTGGAAGCATTTAAGTCTCAAGCTCAAGCTTATCTTCTTAAACCAATTGATCCTCAAGAACTTGAACAAGTTTTTAGTCAATTGACTCAGCTTACTCAAGCGCAGCTCAATGCTTTACCACAACATGATTTTTTACATGATGTAAAAACACAACGACATCAAATTGCTGCAAAAACCTATCGTGGGGTTGAGCTAATTCCAGTTGAAAATATTTATTATTTTTTAGCCGATCAAAAATATGTCACGGTGCGTCATCAAAATGGCAGCGTATTAATTGATGAAACTTTAAAAGAGCTTGAAACCGAATTTGCAGATCAATTCATTCGTATTCATCGAAATGCATTGGTTGCAGTTGCATATTTAGATGGACTGGAGCTCGTTAGCTCTGGGCAATATCAGGTTCGTTTACGTGGCTTAGATGAGCGACTTTCAGTGAGTCGTCGACATTTATCTATGCTTAGAGAGCGGATCCATCAGCTCTAAAGTTAAAAAGAGTTATCTTGGGTGTGCGAGATTTTACTTGCAATTTTAAGGGATCAAGTTAAGTTTAGGGTGTATCGTTTGACCAGCCCATGCTTGAATTTATGAAAATCTTGAAAATTGCTACACGACAAAGCCCACTTGCTCTTTGGCAGGCAGAATATATTCGTGCCCGATTACAGGAGCTTCACCCAGATTTAACGGTGGAGTTGGTTAAATTTGTCACGCAGGGCGATAAAATCTTAGATACGCCTTTAGCAAAAATTGGTGGGAAAGGGCTGTTTGTTAAAGAGTTAGAAGCAGCACTTTTAGATGGGCGTGCAGATTTAGCTGTACATTCAATGAAAGATGTCCCGATGGCTTTGCCAGAAGGTCTAACCTTGGCAGTAATTTGTGAACGTGAAGATCCATTAGATGCTTTCGTTTCAAATCAATTTGAAAAATTTGCCGACTTACCTCAAGGTGCAAAAGTTGGTACCTCAAGTTTACGTCGTAAATCTCAAATTTTAAAACAACGTCCTGATTTGCAAATTATTGACTTGCGTGGAAATGTTGGCACACGTTTAGCGAAACTAGATGATGGTCAATATGACGCTATTATTTTAGCTAGCGCTGGTTTGAAGCGTTTAGGATTGTCAGAACGTATCCGTCATTGTTTAGCACCAGACATTAGTTTGCCTGCGGTGGGTCAAGGTGCGTTGGGCTTGGAATGCCGTGCAGCTGACCAAGATGTATTAGCTTTAATTCAACCGTTATTACACGAAGAAACCGATGTTTGTGTACGTGCTGAGCGTGCTTTTAATGCCTATCTTGAAGGTGGTTGTCAGGTTCCAATTGCAGGTTATGCCACACTACAAAATGGACAAATTCATATTGAAGGCCGTGTCGGAAGTCCTGATGGGCAAACATTATTACGTGCTGAACTGACAGATGAAGCTAGCAATGCTCATCAACTGGGCGAAAACCTTGCTCGGAACTTACTTGATCAAGGTGCGGGTGAGCTATTAAAGGCCCTCTACTAAACCATGTTGTTTATTAATACTCGACCTGATTCTCGTGCAGCTGAATTAACAGATGTTTTGCAAAATGAAGGTTATCAGGTTGAGTCTTTACCTCTTTTAGAACTCGTTGCTAAACCCTTTTCGGAACAATTACTTCAGCTTTACCAGCAATTAAGAAAAGCTCAAGCTATTGTTGTGGTCAGCCCAACTGCTGTTGAGGTGGGCATGACGTATTTAGAAAAAAGCGGTCTAAAGCTCAGTGATTTAAAACATATTCAGTGGATTGCGGTAGGACAAGCAACAGCCAATCGTTTAAATGAATATGGAATAGAAGCACATATTCCAGATGTGGAAACTTCTGAAGGGATGCTCAATTTGCCTATTCTGCATAATATGAAGCAGGCCGGTAGTGTTGCTTTCTGGCGAGGAAAGGGTGGCCGTCAATTTATGATGGAAACTTTGCAGCAGCAAGGCATTCAGATTTTAAATTTCGTTTTATATCATCGGCAATGCCCAGAAACCTCATATTCTACATTCAAACATCTGACACAGAATTCAAATTATAATTTACACAAATGGCTCGTCTTAATTACCAGTGAGGCCAGCTGGAAATATTGGTTAGAGCTTTGTTCAAAAAATAATGTACAACCTGATTGTGTATATCTGGTTTTAGGACCACGCCTTTTTCAAATTGTTAAAGAATATCGCGATCAACAACAGGCTCATTTTCACATTATTCAACTTGAAAATTTATCGCCTTCGGGGATGATTCATCACATTCAGGCATTATAAGGATTCGTATGAGAAAACTTGTTTCTATCATCATTTTACTGGGCATGGCTTGGTTGGCTAAGCTCAGTTACGATATGTGGCAAATTTCTCGTACTGTTCCTGAGCTTAAGCAAAGTCTGCTTCAATCAGAACAGCACTATGCCAATTTAAATGATCAATTGGTTGCTTTACAGCGACAATTACAGAATCAACCTGTAAATACAGGCGATAAACTAAGTTCGGTAGCTCACCCAGATGCTCCACCGACAGGTATTGCTCCTACAGTTTTAATTAAACAAAAGTTAGATTTAATTCAATTTGCAATTGATCAGCAGCAATTGATTTATGCAGTTGATCAATTAAATCAGTTGCAGCTATCTCTCGTGCACTATGAAATTGCTCCAGCATTGCAACATAGTTTGAGCCAATCGCTTGAGCAGGATAAGCAAGCAGTTCAACAATTCACTTTGGCTCAAAATCAGCGCCATCAATTGATCGATGATTTATTACAGACAATTGATAAAAATATTCAGCAAGCTTTAGCTCAGCCTAAGCTTGAGATGGATCAATCCGAGTCTGTATCTTGGTGGAAAAAATGGTTCCGCATAGAAAAAGTAGAAACGCCGTCTATTAATTTGATGAATCGAAGTGTGGTGCTCAAAGAAGTGCAATTAAGATTATTAATTGCTGAACAGGCACTCAATCAAGGCAAAATGACAGAGTACCAAAACGAGTTGCAATCTGTGATGCAAAAGCTAGATGAAATGCCTGATGCAACGAGTCAGCAGTTAAAAAAACGTATTGCTAAAGTGGCACATTTATCTGTCGTGCCTGTTCCTAAATTATCTACACTTGGTCTAATTGGCTCATAAGGAGGAGATATGAAACACCTCCTGTCGGTTTATTTCGTAATTAGTTTAATACTCTTTGCCGCTTTAGCTTTATTGAGTTATGGCTATGGAATGGGGTATGTCTACATTTACTGGCGACAATTGCAGTTGCAAACAAATGTCTGGGGATTAACCCTTTCTTTTGTGGTCATGAGTTTTATTGCTCAACTTATATGGCTTTGGGTTAAACGTTATTCCTCTCGCGAGCAGAGGAAAAGTGAAAACATTTTTCAGTTTAAAAACCTTCACCCCTATGAACAATTAGGTATTGTTTGGTTATTAGAGGCCGCTGAAGATCAACGTGTATTTATTGAATGCGTGTTCACTCAGTCAGCGCTTTTAAAAAATATTATTGATGCCAAATTTTTGGTTTTAAGTGGGGACTATCCGAAAGCATTGGCTGCTTTAGATCAATCACCGCCTATGGCATTTGAATTGGCAGAGTTAGAGCGAATCGAAATCTTTTTAGCCCAAAACGAAGCTGAACGTGCATTAACTCATCTTGAGTTTTTATATCAGCATCAGTTGTCACCTTGGCTTCAGGAAATAGAAACTGCCTACCAGCAAAGATTAACCGCGTTATGGGGGCAATTGGCGCTGCTACACCCATGGGTGTATTTACGTTCAATGAAGTATGGTCTGCTAGATGCTGAGCACCGTGATTTATGGTTACAGCAACTTCTTCAGCAGTTTGATGAAGCTTCTGTTGATGATCTGCATGCTTTGCAACAACGTTATCTGGATTTAGAGTCTGAAATTCAAACTCGACCTTATAGCAGTAAGTTGTTATGGCTTAAACTATTGGCGCGTATGCCTGATATGAGTATGCAGCACGCAGCCCTAACACTACACTTATTAAAAGAACAGTTCGATCCAGAAGTGTTTTATCTGTGGTTTCAGCAACAACTGCTTAAACAAGTCCCAGACTATGCAGATGTCGAAGAAAAAATTATCGAGTTTGAAAATCAATATATGAATTTACCTGTTTTAACCTTTGCAAAATGGCATGTCTATATGGCAACTGGACGTCAAGCAGAGGCTGAAACATTATTATCATTATATCCAGATAATATTTTAATGAGCTATTTGCGTATTAAGTCTACGCTTAATGAAGATGAAGTGTTAATCAAACAGTTAAACCTAATCTTTGAAAATGATGCGAATTTTTTAAAATTTAAAATATGAGGCAAAAATGAAAGAACTGTCTGTCTACCCGATAATATATGAACAGAAAGTAGCGTGGGGAGATATGGACGCTTTCGGTCATGTCAATAATGTACAATATTATCGATATATTGAAAGCTCACGTATTTTATATATGGAAGCAATAAATATATTAACCGCTCAATTATATACCGTTGTAGCCTCAAGTCAGTGTAAATATTTAAAGCCAGTTTTTTATCCAGATGTATTGAAAGTCGGTGTTCGTGTGGAAGAGCTCCGTAATAGTGCATTCCGTATGGCTTATATATTATGGAGCGAAACACAACAACAAATCGTGGCTACTGGTGAAGCGGTTATGGTCTGCGTAGATAAATTAACAGAACAAAAATGTGAAATACCTCAGGAAATAAAACAAAAAATTATTGAGCTAGAAAAATCTGTTGGGCATGACTTAATACATTTATCTTAAATAAATATTAATAAAATATATTTCATTTATAATTGATAATGTAATTAAAAGGTAATTTTTTTAGTTATTCTGATGAACACGGCTTTCAAACTATTGCTTATTTAATAGATTATAAATAATATTGGTCTTGATTTTATGTTTTTAAATTTTGTCTGTATTATTTTGAATTGTCTGTAAGACTGGAGTATTTATTAATGAAACCGGATATCAGTGAATTATCTGTTGAAGAGTTAAAACGCTTACAAGAAGAAGCGGAAGCTTTAATTGCAAGTAAAAAAGATCAAGCAATCGAAGATGCTTATAATCAAATTATCGAGATCGCTGAAAATGTAGGTTTTAGTGTTGAACAACTTCTTGAGTTTGGCGCTCAAAAACGTAAGAAAACAACACGTAAATCTGTTGAGCCACGTTACCGCAACAAAAACAATTCTGAAGAGACTTGGACTGGCCGTGGTAAACAACCACGCTGGTTAGTTGCTGAAATTGAAAAAGGCGCAAAACTTGAAGATTTCTTAATCTAATCGTATTGCCGATTTAAAAAGCCAGACAGATTTGTCTGGTTTTTTTATGCATAAAATATCTAAAGCGTGCTGTAAATATTATTTAAGAAATTGAGTGTTTAAATTCATCTTTAAATACATTGTTGAGATCAAATTTGCATTTAGTTCTTTTAGCATTAGGTTTTCATGATTTTGTCATACGTTCAACTTATAGTCTTAATACCGAAGCCAAGCCCGATTGCTTGGTTTTTTTATATGAAGTGAATTGGCGATGTTGAAAAAGTATGCATAATGTCAGACTAGGGAGCTACTCTCAAAATAAGGACGATAATTTGCATGTTGGTAAGGCTGAATGAAGAAAAAGTCTAAGCAATGGAAGTGGTGGTTATTTGCACTCATTGCATTTTTAATTTTTATTATTTTACAGATCCCGGCGACGTGGCTAATTTCTAAATTTTCAAAGAATAATCAAACTCTACACAATGTAAGTGGAAATATCTGGCAAGGCCAAGCAGATTGGCGGCGTGGTACTTTGAGAGGCTCGATTCATTGGAAAACTAGACCTCTTGACCTGTTTTTATTACGGTTCGCTGCTGATGTAGATATCCATAGTGGAAATACCCAATTATCTGGGGTAATGGGCTATGGCGTGGGTAAAAAAGTAATTGTAAAAGCTATGAATGGTCAGGTTGCGCCTGAAACATTAAAACAAATTGTGAACTGGCAATGGCCTGTGAATAGTATCCAGTTAAAAGATATTAATTTTAGTTATAAAAAAGAGCAGGGTTTCGCCGCAGTTGACGGTCAATTGCATTGGGGTGGCGGTGCTTTAATTTATAATATTGGTGATCGTCAAGATCGGATGAATATGCCTTCTTTAACTGGGCAACTAACAGATCAAAACGGTCAACTACAAGTTGATATACGTGATCAACGCAGTCAAAAAATGGCGAATCTTTTATTAGATACCAACATGATGCTTGATGTGCAGCTTACGCAAAGATTATTACTGAATATTCCATCTTATGATGGAAAAGCTGGTTTAGATACATTTGTCATTAGTTCTCGTCAGCCCTTAATACAAGGGGGTAACTAATGAAAGTGTGGATTGAGAAATTACAGCATCTACAATGGCAAAAATTAGATCGGTTAAGTGTGGTTGTATTTGCCGTTTTAATTCTATGGCTGTGCTGGAAATTGGCTTCATTATTTTGGTGGGTGATTGCACCTCCTCAAATGATGCAGTTTGATCGGGTAGAGTTAGGATCACAGCAACCACAAATTCCTAACATTAGTACTTTTTCGCTTTTTAATGAACCTTCAGCCAATGCAGCTCAGGAAAATGTCAACCTAGAATTACAAGGCGTGATGCTGGGTTATCCGAACCGTTTTTCTTCAGCTGTTATTAAGCTTGATAATACTGCTGACCGGTATCGGGTGGGAGAAACAATAGGTTCTACCTCTTATCAGTTGGCAGAAGTTTATTGGGATCACGTGATATTGCGTCAAGGTAATGGAAGTACGCGTGAACTTCAGTTTAAAGGCTTGCCAAACGGTTTATATCAACCTATGACGCCAGATGCCTCACAACCAGCTGCTACTGCGCCTCAGTCATCGGCACCAGTTAATACGACTCAAGAGGCGTTAGGACAGGCTATTCAGCAAATGCAGGGGAACCGTGAACAATATCTACGTGATATGGGTGTAAGCGGGAACTCAAGCGAAGGTTTTGAAGTTACAGAACGTACACCCACTGCGCTTAGAAATAAGTTAGGTTTAAGGCCGGGTGACCGGATTGTTTCCTTAAACGGTCAAACGGTTGGGCAAGGACAAACGGATGTGCAGTTACTTGAACAGGCTCGTCGAGCTGGGCAAGTGAAATTAGAAATAAAACGTGGTGATCAAGTGATGACCATACAACAAAATTTTTAGTGATAACACGTCACCATAAGAGTTAGGAATTATCGCAAGTTATGGCTTTATTGAATCATCAACGTCCACTTTGGGCATTACTTGCAGCTGCCCCATTGATTGCGACAGTGAGTAGCAGCGTTTATGCCCAGACATGGAAGATCAATTTACGTGATGCTGACTTAACTGCATTTATTAATGAAGTTGCAGACATTACGGGGAAAAACTTTGCAGTAGATCCGCGAGTGCGTGGCAATGTCACAGTAATATCGAATAAACCACTTAATAAAGATGAAGTTTATGATCTGTTTCTTGGGGTCTTAAATGTAAATGGGGTAGTGGCAATTCCTTCTGGGAACACCATCAAACTTGTGCCAGATAGTAATGTTAAGAATTCGGGAATCCCTTACGATTCTAGAAATAGATTGCGTGGTGATCAAATTGTCACTCGAGTCATTTGGCTTGAAAATACAAATCCAAATGATTTAATTCCAGCACTTCGCCCTTTAATGCCGCAATTTGCACATATGGCTGCGATAGCAGGGACTAACGCGCTGATTGTTTCGGACCGAGCTGCAAATATCTACCAACTTGAAAATATCATTCGTAACCTCGACGGTACGGGGCAAAATGATATTGAGGCAATAAGTCTCCAATCGAGCCAAGCGGAAGAAATCATTACTCAACTTGAGGCAATGAGCGCTACGGGAGCATCTAAAGATTTTAATGGGGCTCGTATCCGTATTATTGCAGACAACCGAACGAATCGTATTTTAGTAAAGGGCGATCCTGAAACGCGTAAACGTATTCGCCACATGATCGAAATGCTGGATGTGCCTTCAGCAGACCGCTTAGGCGGCTTAAAAGTTTTTCGATTGAAGTATGCTAGTGCAAAAAACTTATCTGAGATTTTACAAGGCCTCGTAACAGGACAAGCTGTTTCTTCGTCAAATGGAGGTGGGGCGGTAGCTTCTTCGGGAGGGGTAAATAATTCAATGGTTAATGGCCAAAATTCTGGCCCGTCTGGCTCTTCAATTAGTACCCCTTCAATTAACCTTAATAATAGTTCTAATAGTAATCAGAGTAATATTACAAGTTTTAGTCAAGGAGGTGTGAGTATTATTGCGGATAATGCTCAAAACTCGCTTGTTGTAAAAGCAGATCCTCAATTAATGCGTGAAATAGAGTCTGCTATCCAGCAGCTCGATGTTCGTCGTCAGCAAGTTTTAATCGAAGCCGCAATTATTGAGGTTTCAGGGGATGATGCGGATCAACTTGGAATCCAATGGGCATTAGGTGATTTATCTAGTGGAATTGGTCTTCTTAGTTTTAGTAATATAGGTGCTAGTTTGTCGTCTATCGCTGCTGGATACCTATCAAGTGGTACGGCAGGTGCTGCAAATGCTATTGCATCGGGTAAAAACAAGGGTGATGGCGCGACTTTTGCTTTAGGAAATTTTGAGAATTCTCGTAAGGCTTATGGTGCATTAATTCAAGCCCTTAAAACTAATACCAAATCAAATTTGCTTTCGACACCATCTATTGTAACGATGGATAATGAAGAGGCTTATATTGTTGTGGGGCAAAATGTTCCTTTTGTGACTGGTTCTGTTTCTACGGGATCTTCGGGAACAGTAAATCCTTATACGACAGTCGAGCGTAAAGATGTAGGGGTAACTTTGAAAGTTATCCCTCACATTGGTGAAGGTGGGACAGTTAGGCTTGAAGTTGAACAAGAAGTTTCTAATGTTCAATCAAGTAAAGGTCAGGCTGCTGACCTAATTACGAATAAACGTGCTATTAAAACTGCTGTTTTAGCTGAGCATGGGCAGACAGTGGTTTTAGGGGGCTTAGTATCTGATGATGTTGAGTTTAACAACCAAGGTATTCCTGGGTTAAGTAGTATTCCTTATTTAGGTCGGTTATTCCGTTCGGATACCCGAAGTAATGTGAAGCGTAATCTTCTCGTCTTTATTCATCCAACAATTGTGGGTGATGCGAATGATGTGCGCCGTTTGTCTCAGCAGCGCTATAATCAACTTTACAGCTTGCAATTGGCGATGGATAAAAATGGCAACTTTGCCAAACTGCCTGAACAGGTTGATGATGTCTATAATCAAAAAATGACGCCACCAAGTATTAGCTCTCAGCCAAAAAATTATCAACAGGTTCCTTCAGGTGGAAAAAGCTCGACAGTAACCACACCTGTAGCAGTAGAACCCGCGGTTCAAAAGCAAACCTTGCAGTTACCCGATCCTGAAATTAATCGTACTAAAAATACAGTAACAACAACGACACTGCGTCCAAGCACAGCACCGTAGTAGCATGTTATGATTGATAAAAAATGAATAGGACATACGCATGACTTGGAAATTACAAGCAATTACTGGCGAAATTACCGGCCAAGAAATTAGTGTTGATCGTGATATGTTGGTGGGGCGCCATCAAGATGCTGATGTGTTATTACAAGCTGCTGAAATTTCACGTCGCCACGCTGCATTGCTTTTAAAAGATCAATTGCTATGGGTGCAAGACCTTAATTCATCGAATGGCACATTCATAAACGATATTCGTATTGAGCAAGAAAAACAGTTGCATGATGGTGATATTGTTCAATTTGCTAGCTTTAAATTTTCTGTATTAGCACCTGCGCAGGAAATATTAGATTTGCCTGAAATTGAGGTGGAACCTGTAAATACGGCATCAACGCCAGATTTAAGTGATCAAGGAATGCCAAGCCTTACAGAGCGTGCTGCAGAAGTGGAAGTTCGTCGCGATGGTATGCCGCAGAATATTTCTATTCCAAAGCCTGCACCTATTCCAGAGGGTGTAGATATCAATGCCCAACAGCAAGCGCCTATTGCTTTTGATGAGCCAGTTTCTCGTGTTGCTGAAGAAAAAGAGCAACAGAAGAATGCCTCAGTTGGTTTAATCACTATTATTATTTTAGTAATTTTAGCTTTATTGGCATGGTTATTCTTTAAATAATCCGTTGCTGCTTTTACAATCAAGGCATGCTAAAAGCATGCCTTTTTAATTTTGAGAAGAAAAAGATGTCTGTTGCACAACTAAGTAAGCGCGATTTAATTTTATTTGATCTAGATGGAACACTGGTTGATTCTGCTGCTGATTTGTATCGGGCTATGAATTTAAGTTTAGAAGCGCTCAGTTGGCCTTTGGTAACAGAAGCTCAGATTCGAGAGTGGGTGGGTAAAGGAGCTTCAAAACTCTGTGAAAGTGTTCTCTTACATATTTTTGGAAAATTAGATGCTGAACAGCATGAAGTCCTCTTGCAGAAATTTGTTGACATATACGGTGCTGAACTTTGTGTGAACACTCAAATTTATCCTGGTGTAACTGAGTTTTTAAAGCATTGTAAAAATTTGAATATACATATGGCATGTGTTACCAATAAGCCTGTACAACTTGCTCAAGGGTTACTTGATGCATTAGAACTTTCTTCTTATTTTCAAGTTGTACTTGGAGGCGATAGCTTGCCAGAGAGAAAGCCACATCCATTACCTTTGTTGCATTGCATGCAAAGTCTAAAAATATCTGCGTCACAATCATTAATGATTGGCGATTCAAGTAATGATATTGAGGCTGCGCGTCGTGCGGGAATTGATTGTATTGTGGTTAGCTATGGCTATAATCATGGAGAAAATATCTATGATTGCAAACCTCAGCAAGTGGTTGATAGTTTGGCTGAGTTAATTATCTAATGAGTGAAATGGAGATCAGCATGAATAAGCGTATGGTTTTTCGATGGCGTGTCTAAATCGAAACTAGAAAAACACACTTTTAAATCGAAACCATATTAGAGAAAATTCATGACTACTTTAGCGCAATTCGAACAGCTTAAAGCATCAGGTTACAATACTATTCCAGTTTATCGTCAGCGTTTGGCAGATACGGAAACACCTTTATCTGTTTTTGCTCGTTTTAAGGAGCAAAAACAAGCTTATTTATTTGAATCGGTTGAAGGGGGTGAAAACTGGGCGCGTTACTCCATGATTGGTTTGGGTGAGTCGACAGTTTTTTCATGCAATGCAGGCGTTTTATCGATACAGCATGCTGATGGTTCGATCACACAAGAAGATTGTCTAGATCCATTTGAATATATTCGTGAATTCCAGAAGCAATTTACAGTTCCACCAGCTGAGCTTTTACCAGACTTACCAAGTTTTACTGGCGGGCTGGTTGGTTATTTAGGCTATGATGCGGTTCGCTACATAGAGCCACGTTTAAAAAATGTTCCTGCGGCTGATCCAATTACATTGCCGGATTTGTGGTTGATGCTATCAAAAACGGTCATTGTCTTTGATAACCTTAAAGATACTCTGTTTTTAATTGTTCATGCCGATACAGCACAGCCAAATGCTTATGAAGATGCGCAGCAAAAGTTAGATCAATTAGAGCAATTGTTGGCTACACCAGTTAGTTTGCAAGCTAAGCCGCATACACCCCCACATTTTGAATCGATTACGGGTAAAGCGAAATTCCTTGAGACCATAGAAAAGGTCAAAGAATACATCCGTGCGGGCGATGTTATGCAGGTTGTTCCTGGGCAACGTATGGTTTCTGACTTTGATGGAGAGGCTTTACAGGTTTACCGTGCTTTACGCCATTTAAATCCTTCGCCTTATTTGTTCTTAGTACAAGGTCAAACAATTACGGATCAAAAACCATTCCATATTGTAGGGTCATCACCTGAAATTCTCTCTCGTCTTGAAAATGGTATTGCGACAGTTCGCCCGTTGGCTGGTACGAGACCACGCGGAAAAACTAAAGAAGAAGATATCGCTTTAGAAAAAGACTTACTCTCTGATGAGAAAGAAATCGCAGAGCATTTAATGTTGATTGACCTTGGTCGAAATGATGTTGGGCGAGTTTCTAAAATTGGTAAGGTCAAAGTGACTGATCAGATGGTCATTGAGCGCTATTCGCATGTCATGCACATCGTTTCAAATGTACAAGGTGAAGTGCGTGATGATATCGATGCACTAGACGTATTTAAGGCAACTTTTCCAGCAGGTACTTTGTCTGGCGCACCGAAAATTCGTGCAATGGAAATTATTGATGAAGTAGAGCCTGTAAAAAGAGGTGTTTTTGGTGGGGCAGTGGGATATTTAGGATGGCATGGTGAAATGGATATGTCGATTGCAATCCGTACGTGTGTAATCCGTGATAAAAAAGTGTATGTACAGGCTGGAGCGGGCTTAGTTGCTGACTCAAATCCAGAATCAGAATGGAATGAAACCCAAATAAAAGCTCGCGCAGTGATCAAAGCGGTTGAATTATCATCAAACGGATTGATTTTATGAGTTTTTAGCAGTTTTTTTAAAAAAACTGCTTGCATCGTTTGGAAGTTTTGCTAAACTGCACACCGTTCCGATACGAAACGTACGAAACACTAAGAAGCGCCGGCATAGCTCAGTTGGTAGAGCAACTGACTTGTAATCAGTAGGTCCACAGTTCGAATCCGTGTGCCGGCACCATTTAAAGTGTGAAGTTGTTAAGTGTAGGATAACACTGAAATAAGTGTGATATGGTGAGATTCCCGAGCGGTCAAAGGGGGCGGACTGTAACTCCGCTACGAAAGTTTCGAAGGTTCGAATCCTTCTCTCACCACCATTAACTTCGATTGAAGTGCTAAGTATACCAGCATCGTGCGGGAGTAGCTCAGTTGGTAGAGCGGCAGCCTTCCAAGCTGCATGTCGCGAGTTCGACCCTCGTCTCCCGCTCCATCGAAGGATAATCGCTCTTATAGCTCAGTGGTAGAGCACTCCCTTGGTAAGGGAGAGGTCTCGAGTTCAAATCTCGATAAGAGCTCCAGATACAGTTTAGTAGATTTTCTACAAAGATTTAAAAAGCAGGCTTATTAGTCTGCTTTTCAAGTATTGGGTGTTTGATTTTTTAGGCGATATGTCGATGCTGAGTCTTGCTCAGAATTGTGTTCGACGTAAACGAGGACTATAAACATGGCTAAGGCTAAGTTTGAACGTAATAAGCCACACGTAAACGTGGGCACAATTGGTCACGTTGACCATGGTAAAACAACTTTAACTGCTGCGATTGCAACTATTTGTGCAAAAACTTACGGCGGTGAAGCGAAAGATTACTCACAAATCGACTCAGCACCTGAAGAAAAAGCACGTGGTATTACAATTAATACTTCACACGTAGAATACGATTCTCCAATCCGTCACTACGCTCACGTAGACTGCCCGGGCCACGCCGATTATGTTAAAAACATGATTACTGGTGCTGCTCAGATGGACGGCGCGATCCTTGTATGTGCTGCGACTGATGGTCCAATGCCACAAACTCGTGAACACATCCTTCTTTCTCGTCAGGTTGGTGTACCTTACATCATCGTATTCTTAAACAAGTGTGACCTTGTTGATGATGAAGAATTACTTGAATTGGTAGAAATGGAAGTTCGTGAACTTCTTTCTACTTATGACTTCCCAGGTGATGACACTCCTGTTATCCGTGGTTCAGCTCTTGCAGCTCTTAATGGTGATGCTGGTCAATATGGCGAGTCTTCAGTTCTTGCTCTTGTTGAAGCGCTTGACTCTTACATTCCAGAACCAGAACGTGCTATCGACAAAGCATTCTTAATGCCAATCGAAGACGTATTCTCAATTTCTGGTCGTGGTACTGTAGTAACAGGCCGTGTAGAAGCTGGTATCGTTAAAGTTGGTGAAGAAGTAGAGATCGTTGGTATTAAAGATACAGTTAAAACAACTGTAACTGGCGTAGAAATGTTCCGTAAACTTCTTGACGAAGGTCGTGCGGGCGAGAACTGTGGTGTTCTTTTACGTGGTACTAAGCGTGAAGACGTACAACGTGGTCAAGTACTTGCTAAACCAGGTACAATCAAGCCGCACACTAAATTCGATGCAGAAGTATACGTACTTTCTAAAGAAGAAGGTGGTCGTCATACTCCATTCCTTAACGGTTACCGTCCACAGTTCTACTTCCGTACAACTGACGTAACTGGCGCAATCCAATTACAAGACGGCGTTGAAATGGTTATGCCAGGCGACAACGTTGAAATGTCAGTAGAATTAATCCACCCAATCGCAATGGACCCAGGTCTACGTTTTGCGATCCGTGAAGGTGGTCGTACTGTAGGTGCTGGTGTTGTTGCGAAAGTAACTGCATAAGCATAATATAGTGACGGATTACGTCTCAGGTTGAGGGCTTTGGCTCTCAACTTGCATTATAGGTCAGTAGTTCAATTGGTAGAGCGTCGGTCTCCAAAACCGAATGTTGGGGGTTCGAGTCCCTCCTGACCTGCCATATTTTGAAATAAAAAGCTTGATGCTGGCTTAGTTGTTCATATAATAAGTCGCGAGTTCTACGACGAGTACAAAAATGTCGAATGATAAATCGCGTGACGCATTGAGCGACGCGCCAATTCCTCAAAGAAATAATTCTGCTGAAGTTGTTCGTTCTGGTTCGCCTCTAGATATTGTTCTATGGGTGATTGCAATTGCATTCTTGCTTTTAGCTACTATGGTGAATCAGTATTTACCAGCGTATTGGGCACCTGCAAATAATATTTGGGTGCGCGTTGGGGCAATTTTTGCTTGTATCGTTGTGGCTTTAGGTTTATTATACGCCACCCATCAAGGTAAAGGCTTCGTTCGTTTGCTAAAAGATGCACGAGTCGAATTGCGTCGAGTAACTTGGCCAACAAAACAAGAAACAGTCACTACATCGTGGCAGGTTCTATTGGTTGTAGTTGTTGCATCATTGGTTTTATGGTGCTTTGACTATGGTTTGGGTTGGTTAATTAAGTTGATTATCGGGTAAAAGAGCTATGAAACGTTGGTACATTATTCATGCCTACTCTGGCTATGAAAAACAAGTGTTGCGTTCGCTTACAGAACGAATCCAGCGTAGCGCTGTTGCTGATAGCTTTGGTGATGTCCTTGTTCCTACCGAAGAAGTGGTAGAAATGAAGGATGGTAAGAAACGTAAATCTGAGCGTAAATTCTTTCCTGGCTATGTATTAGTCGAAATGGAAATGAATGATGATACTTGGCATATCGTTAAAGAATGTCCAAAGGTTCTAGGTTTCATTGGTGGTACACCTGAAAAACCAGCACCAATCACTCAGCGCGAAGCAGATGCGATTCTTGCGCGTGTACGTAATACAGGTGAAGCACCACGTCCTAAGACGATGTTTGAGCCTGGTGAAGAATTACTTGTTATTGACGGTCCATTCACAGACTTTAAAGGTGTGGTGGAAGAAGTTCAATACGAAAAGTCACGTTTAACGTTGACGATTAATGTATTTAATCGACCAACTCAGGTTGAACTCGAATTTCGCCAAGTCGAAAAAACGATTTAATCTTAATTGGTTGAAAAGCGCCCGATTTTATCGGGCATTGTTGTTGTAACAGTAGTGTTGCGTAAAGATTGGGGAGCCTAGCGGCGTTCGTACCCAGAGGTATTTTAAAATGGCTAAGAAGATTGACGGCTATATCAAGCTGCAAGTTCCAGCTGGTAAAGCAAATCCATCTCCACCAATTGGTCCTGCATTAGGTCAACGTGGTGTAAACATCATGGCATTCTGTAAAGAATTCAATGCTGCTACACAAAAAGTTGAACCAGGTCTTCCAATTCCTGTAGTGATTACTGTGTACAACGACAAGTCGTTCACATTCATCATGAAAACTCCTCCAGCTTCTATTCTTCTTAAGAAAGCTGCTGGTATCCAAAAGGGTTCATCTGTACCAAACAAAACTAAAGTTGGTAAGTTGACTCGTGCTCAGTTAGAAGAAATTGCGACTACTAAAGAACCAGATTTAACTGGTGCTGATTTAGACGCACGTGTACGTACCATTGCTGGTTCTGCGCGTTCTATGGGCTTGGAAGTGGAGCTATAAGACATGGCAAAGTTAACTAAACGTCAAAAAGCCATTGCTGCTGCTGTTGAAGCAAACAAAGTTTACACTTTGGAAGAAGCAGTGCAAGTTCTTAACAGCCTACCTGCTGCAAAGTTCAAAGAATCTTTGGATGTAGCTGTAAATCTTGGTGTAGACCCACGTAAATCTGATCAGGTTGTTCGTGGTGCGACTACATTACCTGCTGGTACTGGTAAAACTGTACGTGTAGCTGTGTTTGCTCAAGGCGCGCAAGCAGAAGCTGCTAAAGAAGCTGGTGCAGATATCGTAGGTTTTGATGACCTTGCTGAAAGCATTCAAGGCGGAAACCTTGACTTTGATGTTGTAATCGCTGCTCCTGATGCTATGCGTGTTGTTGGTAAGCTCGGTACAATTCTTGGTCCACGTGGTTTAATGCCAAACCCTAAAGTTGGTACTGTAACTCCTGATGTAGCGAATGCTGTTAAAAACGCTAAATCTGGTCAGGCTCGTTACCGTGTAGACAAAGCGGGTATTATCCATGCTGCGATCGGTCAATTAGGCTTTGAAGCTGCTGCTATCCGTCAAAACGTTGAAACCTTAGTTGCTGACTTGAAAAAGTTAAAACCTGCAACTTCTAAAGGTGTATACATCAAAAAGATCACTTTGAGCTCAACTATGGGTCCTGGTCTTACTGTTGATGTAAGCAACGTTTCTAACTAAGTTTGAAACTTAGTCAAGAATTTTAAAGTCCTGATTGAGGGCAGAGTATAAAAATTATAGGTTTTTATACTCATTCAAAGTATTGCTTTGTTTCCTCACTCATCAGGCGGACTTTGAATTGATAAATGTAAATTTATCAGCGTCAAAGACCACAGGCGAAGAGACTTCTTTTGAATATCTTCTTAATAACCCAGCCTGCGTAGACGCGGTGGTGTGATTTATTCCTCCTCCGCGTGCAAGTCAAATCCTTATTGACTTGCGAATTGGGAGTGTACTTTTTTGAGTACATAAATCACCGTTAGGAGGTTTTACAATGGCTCTTCTTATTGAAAGCAAAAAACAGATCGTTGCTGAAGTGGCTCAAACTGCTTCTACAGCGTTCGCTGCCGTTGTTGCTGACTATCAAGGTTTAACCGTTGAGCAATTAACTACTCTTCGTGTTGAAGCTCGTAAACTAGGTGTTGCTACACGCGTTGTACGTAACACTTTGGCTAAACGTGCTCTTCAAGATACGCAATTTGCAATCTTGAATGACAACCTTGTTGGCCCAACAATCTTAGCATTCTCAACTTCTGAAGACGATATGGGTGCAGCTGCACGCTTGTTTGAAGAATTTGCTAAAACTAACAAAGCATTTGAATTAAAAGCTGCTGCATTTGATGGCAAACTTTATCAAGGTGCTGATGTTAGCGTTATCGCAAACCTTCCAAACCAAGAAAAAGCGCTTACTATGCTCGCATCTGTTCTTCAAGCTCCTATTTCGAAATTGGGTCGCTTACTTACAGCGCTTCAAGAGAAAAACGAGTCAGAAGCTGCTTAAGCTTAAATCTACTTCCACACCATTCAATACCCATTTGGAGTTAATCTCATGGCTTTAACAAACGAAGAAATCCTAAACGCAGTTGCTGAAAAAACTGTTCTTGAACTTGTTGAACTTATTTCTGCTTTTGAAGAAAAATTCAACGTATCTGCTGCTGCTGTAGCTGTAGCTGCTGCTCCTGCTGCTGCTGCTGCTGAAGAACAAACTGAATTCAACGTTGAGTTGACTTCTTTTGGTGCTAACAAAGTAGCTGTAATTAAAGCAGTTCGTGAAGCAACTGGCCTTGGTCTTAAAGAAGCTAAAGACCTAGTTGAAGGTGCTCCACAAGTTCTTAAAGAAGGCGTTTCTAAAGAAGAAGGCGAAGAACTTAAAAAGAAACTTGAAGAAGCTGGTGCTACAGTTACACTTAAGTAATTGTAAAAGGAGTCGGTTTTTAAATCGGCTCCATAAAATGGCTGATGGCTCTTGGGTCATCAGCCTTTTTGCGTTACAATAATCGGCTCGATTTTTGTTTGTTCTGTACAATAACTGTTATATTTCAGAAGAATCAAAGTAATTTCAAATGCTTACCAATATTTTTCTTTTTAAAAAAATATTGTTAAGCGTTTTAATACCACTAAAAATTGCAGCATTTGTAAACAGTGGTGGCCATATCGGCCTGTGTAATTCCTTCTGAGCCCGTTCTGCAGGCGGGCTTGGTTTACTTTCCGAGGACTCCAGATGGCATACTCATATACCGAAAAGAAACGGATCCGTAAGAATTTTGGTAAATTGCCCCAAGTAATGGAAGCACCGTACTTACTTTCGATTCAGGTCGATTCGTATAGAACGTTCTTGCAAGGTGGCAAATCTCCAAAAAACCGCGAAGATATCGGTCTCCAAGCCGCATTTCGTTCAGTTTTTCCTATAGAAAGTTATTCTGGCAATGCTGCTTTAGAATTTGTTGAGTATAGCCTTGGTAAGCCTGAGTTTGATGTGCGTGAATGTATTTTACGTGGTTCGACTTATGCAGCACCAATGCGCGTAAAAATTCGTTTGATTATTAAAGATCGCGAAACTAAATCTATTAAAGACGTACGTGAACAAGAAGTCTACATGGGTGAAATGCCACTCATGACAGACAATGGTACCTTTGTTATCAATGGTACTGAGCGTGTAATTGTATCTCAATTACATCGTTCACCTGGTGTGTTCTTCGATCACGATAAAGGCAAAACACATTCAAGTGGTAAAGTACTTTATTCTGCACGTATTATTCCTTACCGTGGTTCATGGTTAGATTTCGAATTTGATGCTAAAGATTTAGTTTATGTACGTATTGACCGTCGTCGTAAATTATTAGCAACTGTTGTGTTGCGTGCATTGGGTTATAACAATGAACAAATCTTGAATTTGTTCTATGAGAAAGTGCCTGTATATCTTGATATGGGTAGCTATCAAATTGACCTCGTTCCAGATCGTCTGCGTGGCGAAATGGCGCAATTTGATATTGCTGACAATGACGGTAAAATCATTGTTGAACAAGGTAAACGTATTAATGCACGTCACGTACGTCAAATGGAAGCTTCTGGTTTAGCTAAGCTATCAGTTCCTGATGAGTACTTGTATGAGCGTATCACTGCTGAAGATATTACTTTACGTAATGGTGATGTGATTGCTGCAAATACATTGTTAAGCCATGAAGTTATGGTGAAACTGGCAGAAGGCGGCGTTAAACAATTCAATATCTTGTTTACGAACGATATTGACCGTGGTTCATTTGTTGCTGACTCATTACGTGCTGACACAACATCTGGTCGTGAAGAAGCATTAGTTGAAATCTATAAAGTAATGCGTCCAGGCGAGCCACCAACAAAAGAAGCTGCTGAAAACTTATTTAATAACTTATTCTTCTCTTCTGAACGTTATGACTTATCTCCAGTAGGGCGTATGAAGTTCAACCGTCGTTTGGGTCGCCCATACGAAGTTGGTACTGACCAGAAGTCACGTGAAGTAGAAGGTATTTTATCGCACGAAGATATCATCGATGTATTACGTACATTAGTTGAAATTCGTAACGGTAAAGGTGAAGTCGACGATATCGATCACTTGGGTAACCGTCGTGTACGTTCTGTTGGTGAAATGACTGAAAACCAATTCCGTGTTGGTTTAGTTCGTGTTGAACGTGCTGTTAAAGAACGTTTAAGCCAAGCAGAAACAGATAATTTGTCTCCACAAGATCTCATTAACGCAAAACCAGTTGCAGCTGCAATCAAAGAATTCTTTGGTTCAAGCCAATTGTCTCAGTTTATGGATCAAAACAACCCATTATCTGAAATTACACATAAACGTCGTGTTTCAGCGCTTGGACCTGGTGGTTTAACGCGTGAACGTGCGGGCTTTGAAGTACGTGACGTACATCAAACTCACTATGGTCGTGTATGTCCAATTGAAACGCCTGAAGGTCCAAACATTGGTTTGATTAACTCGCTTTCTGTATATGCAAAAGCGAATGACTTCGGTTTCTTGGAAACACCATACCGTAGAGTAGTAGATGGTCGTGTAACTGATGCAGTTGAATATTTATCTGCTATTGAAGAAGTGGGTACTGTTATTGCACAGGCCGACTCTGCTGTAGATAAAGATGGCAACTTAACAGAAGAATTCGTTTCTGTTCGTCATCAAGGTGAATTCGTACGTATGCCACCTGAAAAAGTGACGCATATGGATGTATCTGCACAGCAGGTTGTATCTGTAGCTGCATCGCTTATTCCATTCCTTGAACACGATGACGCGAACCGTGCATTAATGGGTTCAAACATGCAACGTCAGGCAGTTCCTACTCTACGTGCGGATAAACCGCTTGTAGGTACAGGTATGGAAGCGAACGTAGCACGTGACTCTGGTGTATGTGTGATCGCAAACCGTGGTGGTGCGATTGAATATGTAGATGCTTCTCGTATCGTTATTCGTGTAAACGAAGATGAAATGATTGCAGGTGAGGCTGGTGTAGATATTTACAACCTCATTAAATATACACGTTCTAACCAAAACACTTGTATTAACCAAAATATTATCGTGAATTTGGGCGACAAAGTTGCTCGCGGTGACATTTTGGCAGACGGTCCGTCAACAGATATGGGTGAGCTTGCGCTTGGTCAAAACATGCGTGTAGCGTTCATGACGTGGAATGGTTACAACTACGAAGACTCGATCTTATTATCTGAGCGTGTACTTCAAGAAGACCGTTTAACTTCTATTCATATTCAAGAATTATCATGTGTAGCGCGTGATACTAAGTTAGGTGCAGAAGAAATTACTGCCGATATTCCTAACGTAGGTGAAGCTGCACTTTCTAAACTTGATGAATCAGGTATCGTTTATATCGGTGCTGAAGTTACTGCTGGTGACATCCTTGTTGGTAAAGTAACGCCTAAAGGTGAAACTCAGTTAACTCCTGAAGAAAAATTGCTTCGTGCAATCTTTGGTGAGAAAGCAGCCGACGTTAAAGACTCATCTTTACGTGTTCCATCTGGTACTAAAGGTACAGTTATCGATGTTCAAGTCTTCACTCGTGATGGCTTAGAGAAAGATGACCGTGCGTTAGCAATTGAAAAAGCACAGCTTGACTCTTACCGTAAAGACTTGAAAGAAGAATACAAGATCTTTGAAGAAGCAGCACGTGAGCGTGTAATTCGTTTGCTTAAAGGCCAAGAATCTAACGGTGGTGGTTCGACTAAACGTGGCGACAAACTTGTTGAAGATATGTTGTCTGGTTTAGAGCTTGTTGACTTACTTGAAATCCAACCTACAGACGAAGCAATTGCTGAACGTTTATCTCAAATTCAAGTGTTCTTGAAAGAGAAGAGTGCAGAAATTGATGAGAAGTTTGCAGAGAAGAAACGTAAGCTTTCAACTGGTGATGAGTTAACAACAGGCGTTCTGAAAGTTGTTAAAGTTTACCTAGCAGTTAAACGTCGTATTCAGCCTGGTGATAAAATGGCTGGTCGTCACGGTAACAAAGGTGTTGTATCTAACATTTTACCTGTTGAAGACATGCCACACGATGCGAACGGTGTACCGGTAGATATCGTATTGAACCCATTGGGTGTACCATCTCGTATGAACGTGGGTCAGATTCTTGAGACTCACTTGGGTATGGCGGCTAAAGGGCTTGGCGATAAAATCGAAAAAATGTTGAAAGAACAGCGTACAGTTTTAGAACTTCGCGAATTCTTAGACAAGATTTATAACAAAGTTGGTGGCGAGCAAGAAGATCTTGATAGCTTAACTGATGCTGAAGTTTTAGCTCTTTCTGGCAACTTACGTGCTGGTGTGCCTTTAGCTACTCCTGTATTTGATGGTGCTGAAGAAAGCCAAATTAAAGACTTACTTGAATTAGCTGACATTTCACGTACTGGTCAAACAGTATTGTTTGATGGTCGTACGGGTGAACAGTTTGATCGTCCTGTAACTGTAGGTTACATGTACATGCTCAAATTGAACCACTTGGTTGATGACAAAATGCATGCGCGTTCAACTGGTTCTTACTCACTTGTTACACAACAACCGCTTGGTGGTAAAGCACAGTTCGGTGGTCAGCGTTTCGGTGAGATGGAGGTCTGGGCACTTGAAGCTTACGGTGCAGCATATACTCTTCAAGAGATGTTAACTGTTAAGTCGGATGACGTTGAAGGTCGTACACGCATCTATAAGAATATTGTAGATGGTAACCATTATATGGATCCGGGTATGCCTGAATCGTTCAACGTATTGACCAAAGAGATCCGTTCTTTAGGTATCAACATTGAACTGAAAAATGGTGACTAAGTCGTAAGACTCACGATTTTTTAGGAAAAAACAATATTTGTGACCCAGTCGGGTAAGCGTTGCTTCCCGACACACGGAGAAAAAAATTGAAAGACTTGCTCGATATCATGCGTAAGAAAACGGACTCAGATGGTCATGCACCAATTGAGTTTGACCGTATCCGTATTGGTCTTGCGTCACCAGAAATGATTAAGTCATGGTCTCATGGTGAAGTTAAAAAACCTGAGACAATTAACTACCGTACGTTTAAACCAGAACGTGACGGTTTGTTCTGTGCCAAAATTTTTGGTCCAGTAAAAGATTACGAATGCTTGTGTGGTAAATACAAGCGTATGAAATACAAAGGCGTCATTTGTGAAAAATGTGGCGTTGAAGTAACTACAGCGAAAGTTCGTCGTGAACGTATGGGTCACATTGAACTCGCTTCTCCAGTTGCACATATCTGGTTCTTAAAATCGTTACCATCTCGTATCGGTTTATTACTTGATATGACGCTTCGTGATATCGAACGCGTATTGTATTTCGAATCATACGTTGTAACTGATCCTGGTATGACTCCGTTTGAAAAGTATCAACTTTTAACAGACGAAGAATACTTCAATGCACTTGAAGAGCACGGTGATGAGTTCACTGCGAAAATGGGTGCAGAAGCGATTCAGGACTTATTAAAAGATATCGATCTTGAAGCTGAAATCGCACGTTTACGTGAAGAAATTCCTCAAACAACTTCTGAAACGAAGTTGAAAAAAGCGTCTAAACGCTTGAAATTGATGGAAGCATTCAACGATTCAAACAACAAGCCAGAATGGATGGTGATGAATGTACTTCCTGTACTTCCACCAGATTTACGTCCATTAGTTCCACTTGAAGGTGGTCGTTTCGCGACTTCTGACTTGAACGATTTATATCGTCGTGTCATTAACCGTAACAACCGTTTGAAGCGTCTTCTTGATCTTGCAGCACCAGACATTATCGTACGTAACGAAAAACGTATGTTACAAGAGTCTGTAGATGCATTACTTGATAATGGTCGTCGTGGTCGTGCAATTACCGGTTCTAACAAACGTCCATTAAAATCTTTGGCAGATATGATCAAAGGTAAACAAGGTCGTTTCCGTCAGAACTTACTTGGTAAACGTGTTGACTATTCTGGTCGTTCGGTAATTACTGTAGGTCCTACTTTACGTCTTCACCAATGTGGTCTTCCGAAGAAAATGGCACTTGAATTATTCAAGCCATTTATTTTTGCGAAACTACAAGCTTCAGGTCAAGCAACAACCATTAAAGCTGCGAAGAAAATGGTTGAACGCGAGACTCCAGAAGTTTGGGACGTTCTTGCTTCTGTAATTCGTCAACATCCAGTAATGTTGAACCGTGCGCCAACACTTCACCGTTTAGGTCTTCAAGCATTTGAACCTATTCTTATTGAAGGTAAGGCAATCCGTCTTCACCCACTCGTTTGTGCTGCGTTTAACGCCGACTTCGATGGTGACCAAATGGCGGTACACGTTCCATTGACACTTGAAGCACAGTTAGAAGCTCGTGCATTGATGATGTCAACAAACAACATCTTGTCACCAGCGAATGGTGAGCCGATCATCGTTCCTTCTCAGGACGTTGTCTTGGGTCTTTACTACATCACGCGTGATGCAGTAAATGCTAAAGGCGAAGGCATGGTGTTTGCTGATACTCACGAAGTAAACCGTGCGCTTGCAACTGGTCAGGTTGCGATCCATGCTCGTGTTAAAGTACGTGTGCATCAAACTGTTATCAATGAAAATGGTGAACGTGAACACGGAACTATTATTGTTGATACGACACCAGGTCGTTGTTTGCTTTGGGAAGTTGTTCCACAAGGCTTAAGCTTTGACATGATCAACCTTGAGATGACTAAAAAGAATATCTCGAAGTTAATCAACTCTTGCTACCGTAAACTTGGTTTGAAAGATACTGTTATCTTTGCTGACCAATTAATGTACTTGGGCTTCCGTCAAGCGACTCGTTCAGGTGTATCTGTAGGTATGGAAGACATGTTAATTCCACCTACTAAACACACAATTATTGATAAAGCTGAAACAGAAGTTCGTGAAATCGAACAACAGTTCGAACAAGGTTTCGTAACTGCTGGTGAGCGTTATAACAAAGTTGTCGATATCTGGGCGCGTACAAACGACCAAGTTGCTAAAGCGATGATGGATAACTTGTCTTATACACTTGTGAAAAACAAACAAGGTGAAGACGAGAAACAAAAATCATTCAACAGCATCTATATGATGTCTGACTCTGGTGCCCGTGGTAGTGCGGCGCAGATTCGTCAGCTTGCTGGTATGCGTGGCTTGATGGCAAAACCGGATGGTTCGATTATCGAAACACCGATTAAAGCGAACTTCCGTGAAGGTTTAACAGTACTTCAGTACTTTATTTCAACACACGGTGCGCGTAAAGGTTTGGCCGATACAGCATTAAAAACTGCGAACTCTGGTTACTTGACTCGTCGTCTTGTAGACGTAGCGCAAGATTTGGTAATTACCGAACCTGACTGTGGTACAGCTGGTGGTCTGGTGATGACTCCATTCATTCAAGGTGGTGATGTCATCGAGCCATTACGTGACCGCGTATTAGGTCGTGTAACTGCTGAAGACGTACGTCGTGCATCTGATGATGAAGTTGTATTACCTCGTGGTACGTTAATTGACGAAAAAATCGCAGCTCATCTTGAAGAAGCGGGTGTGGATGAAGTCAAAGTACGTTCAGTAATTGCTTGTGAATCTGCTTTTGGTGTATGTGCTAGATGTTATGGCCGTGACCTTGCACGTGGTCACTTGGTTAACCCTGGTGAATCAGTTGGTGTAATGGCAGCACAATCTATTGGTGAACCAGGTACACAGTTAACGATGCGTACGTTCCACGTTGGTGGTGCTGCGAGCCGAACTTCTGCTGCAAACAGTGTTCAAGTACGTAACAAAGGTACTGTACGTTTCCATAACGTGAAAACTGTACAACATGCAAAAGGCCACTTGGTTTCAGTTTCACGTTCAGGTGAAATTGGTATTGCCGATGATTTAGGTCGTGAGCGCGAGCGTTATAAACTTCCTTACGGTGCAAGCATCTTGTTGAAAGATGGTGAAGCTGTTGAAGCTGGCGGTATCGTAGCGACTTGGGATCCGCATACACATCCATTAGTAACAGAAGTTGCTGGTAAAGCACGTTTCAGCCAAATCGCTGATGGTGTAACTGCAACATCGAAAACTGATGATGCAACTGGTATGACTACTGTTGAAATCTTGCCTGTAACGGCTCGTCCTGCTTCTGGTAAAGATTTACGTCCTGCAATCGTGTTGGATACAACAGATGGCGGCGAACAGTTCTACTTCTTGCCACAAAACACAATCGTAACTGTTCGCGATGGCGAAACGATTGGTGTCGGTGACGTAATTGGTCGTGTACCACAAGAAACATCACGTACTCGTGATATTACCGGTGGTCTTCCACGTGTAGCTGACTTATTCGAAGCACGTAAACCGAAAGAACATGCAATTCTTGCTGAAGTTTCAGGTGTTGTAAGCTTTGGTAAAGAAACTAAGGGTAAAAACCGTTTAGTAATTACCCCAGATGATGGTTCTGAGATTTACGAAGAATTGATTCCAAAATGGCGTCAAATCAACGTGTTCGAAGGCGAGCATGTGAACCGTGGTGAAACAGTTTCTGACGGTCCACAAAACCCGCACGACATCTTACGTTTGAAAGGTGAAGTTGCATTAACTAACTACATCGTGAACGAAGTTCAAGACGTATACCGTCTCCAAGGTGTAAAAATCAACGACAAACATATTGAAGTTATCGTACGTCAAATGTTGCGTAAAGTTGATATCACTGATGGTGGCGATACAAGCTTCATCAAAGGTGAGCAAGTGGATTACATCCGCGTTGTTCAAGAGAACCAAGCTGTCTTGGCTCAGAACAAGTTCCCTGCGAAGTTTGAACGTCAATTGATGGGTATTACGAAAGCATCGCTTTCTACAGACTCGTTCATCTCTGCTGCATCGTTCCAGGAAACAACTCGTGTGTTAACTGAAGCTGCTGTAACAGGTAAAGAAGATGATTTACGTGGCTTGAAAGAAAACGTTGTAGTAGGTCGCTTGATTCCAGCTGGTACTGGTCTTGCATACCACTTAGAACGTCGTCGTCAAGAAGCAGAAGCTGCTGAACATGAGCTTCACAATGACTTCAGCGAAGTAGACCAAGCATTTAGCCAAGCATTAAACTCAGAACAATTCTAAGTTTAGACTGGCATTAAAAAAGGCACCTCAGGGTGCCTTTTTTATTTATATTTATTTATAACAATTAAAAGTGGTAATTACATAAACATATTAAAGAGCCATTATTTTATTACTTAAGCGGGATAAACGCTCCACAAAAACAGATTAGGCTACATGCTTATGGAGACTGGAGTAAATCTAATGAAAAAAATGATGACGATTGCGAGCGTTGGCCTGATGTCAACAACTTTGTTTGTTGGTTGCCAGAATGCGAGCCCAGAGAGTAAACGTATTGGTTCGGCTGCGATCGGTGGTGGCGCAGGTGGTGCTGTAGGTAAACATGTGGGCGGTAATATTGGCGCAGGTTTAGGAGCGGCTCTCGGTGCCGGCGTAGCAGCTAATGCAAAAGGATCTAGTAGTAAAACCGTGCGTAATAGTGCAATTGGTGCTGGTGTTGGTGCGGTGTTAGGTGGCGCAATCATTGGTGGCGATGCTGGTGCTGCTACAGGTGGTGCACTGGGTGGTAGTGCGGGCGCAGCTTATGAAGAGAAGAAAGGGAAGTACTAAAAGTATTCCTAATAATGTTTAAACCTAGAAGTCTTTAACCTGTTAGAGGCTTCTTTTTTATGTCTTTTTTATAATTAAAATTTTGCTTAATGAGCATAAATAGATGAGCTTTACAAAATATCAATCGATTAGGACAGATGAATAACACAATCTGATCAAATTACTCATAAAAGAGGATTATTCTTTTCATTAGAACAGGTAATAGGAGTATGGCCATGAAAAAAACAATAGGATTAGTTTCTGCTTTAATGTTGTCTACGCTTATGATTACGGGTTGTCAAAATATGAGTCCGTCTGACCAGCGTATTGGTGCAGCAGCAGCAGGTGGAGCACTAGGTGGTGGCTTAGGTAACCATGTAGGCGGTGGTGTTGGTGCAGGCTTAGGTGCAGCAGTAGGTGCTGGTGTTGGTTCAAATAGCCAAGGCGGTAGTAAACAAACCACGACTAAGAGTGCGATCGGAGCTGGTATCGGTTCTGTGGTAGGTAAAGCAATATTGGGTGGTGACTCTGGTGCTGCAATTGGCGGTGCGATAGGTGGTGGTGCTGGTGCAGCGATTGAAGAAAAAAGATAACACAGTATTGATTGAAGAAAATAAGCGCTTTTTAGCGCTTATTTTCATTGAGGGAAAGGTTTTGCTTTTTTACGTCGGATATAAAGCGTTTTTTTAACTTCGGCAATTCTTACCCCAGATTCATCAAAAATATTTAGATGATAAGTTCTTAAAACAGGGTCGTAGTTTTCAGCAAGCTCACGTATTTGCTCAATCTCAGCTAAATCTACTCGAATATCTGCATATACCGTACTTCGACCAGGGGAAAGAAAATTAATTTCAGCAGCTTTATCCCAAACAATATATTTTGATCCGAGATGATGCAGCAGAATCATCATGTAAAATGGATCAACCATTGAATAAAGACTCCCCCCAAAGTGTGTTCCGACCAAGTTTTGGTTTTTCCAGGTCAGAGGCATTTTCACACGTACATGGCAAAGTTCTAAATTCATGATTTCAATATAAATCCCTGCACCACGATAAGGTGGGTAGTGATTAAATAGAAATTTTGAAATCGTAGGATTGTTCTGAAGTCTTCTTAAAATAGCCATAATAGTCAATTTTTTTTATTGAAACAGTATTCATACTAGATAAGTATCATCTTTTTTATATTGATGGCAATGCTCTATCCGACTAACGACATGATCGATTGAAAAACAAGATAGGAAATGATTATGCAGCCAAAAGTTCATACAGTAACAACAAGTGACCAACAAACGCTTTGTGCCAAAACATGGGGCGACGAAAAAAATATACCGTTGGTTTTAGTACATGGTTATCCTGACAATCAAGAAGTATGGGAATCAATCATTGAAAATTTAATCAATGACTTTTACATTGTCACCTATGATGTACGTGGGGCGGGTTTGTCGTCTATACCAAAACGTATACGCGATTACCGTTTAGAGCGGTTATCTCTAGATTTACAAGAAGTGGTTGATGAATTATTACCAAATCGTCAATTCCATATGGCTGCACATGATTGGGGTTCAATTCAATCTTGGGAGTCAGTAACTGAGCCTAAATTTAAAGGACGGTTATTATCATACACAACCATTTCTGGGCCATGTCTTGATCATGCAGCTTTATTTTTGCGTGATAAATTTAAATCTTCACCAGCTCAGATCCTAAAAATATTAACCAAATCTTGGTATATCGGTGCATTCCATCTTCCTTTTTTAGCACCAACAGTATGGTCTCTTTTTAGCCCTGAAAAATGGGGGAAAGTCCTGACTCAGCTAGAGAGAAAAAGTAATTTACCTTTAAATAATAATATTAATGCAGATGGTAAATATGGCATTAATTTATATCGAGCAAATTTTATTCCTCGTTTAACTGGCCCTCGTCAGCGTTATGCTCAATGTCCAGTTAAAGCCATTATTTTAAAATATGATACTTTTGTGAGCCCTGAATATATTACTGAGGCTATGCCAAAGTGGGTAGAAAATTTTGAATATGTAGAGCTTGAAGCAAATCACTGGGCAATTCTAAGTGAGCCGGCAAAAATTGCAGATCATATTCGTCAGTTTATTAAGGCCCAAGCTTAATCATTGAGTGACTGCATAAAACTGTTAATTAGGCGATATTTTCGGCTTCATAGGTCTGAATCTGATAGAATGTCGCCTTTTGTTTTGCTCTGAATTTATTCATGAATGCTGTCGTTATTGCGATTGCAGTGATGTTTTTATTATCACTGGCGCGCGTTTCTGTCGTACTGACTTTAGTGGTTTCTGCCATTGTAGGCGGCCTCGTAGCAGGTTTAAGCCTTTCTCAAACCGTTGATGCCTTTAACGCTGGTCTTGGTGATGGTGCTGAAGTTGCACTTGCCTATGCTGTGTTAGGGGCATTCGCTCTGGCACTTTCAAAATCTGGTTTACCTGACTTACTTGCCCATAAACTGATTGGTTTGTTGGGAATGGAAGCTGGAAAAAGCCGCGAAACGAAAGTGAAATATCTACTGTTAGGTATTTTACTCATCGCTGCTATTTTCTCTCAGAACCTTATTCCGGTTCATATCGCCTTTATTCCCGTACTCGTTCCGCCATTATTACGGGTAATGAACCATTTAAAGTTAGATCGTCGAGCAGCAGCCTGTGTTCTTACGCTAGGTTTAGTCGGAACTTATATTTTTCTTCCGGTTGGATTTGGTGCAATTTTCCTTGAACAAATTTTGATGGGAAATATCAACAAAGTTGGCGCAGCGTATGGCTTGCATGTAGAGCGTGGCATGATGTCAATTGGCATGGCTATTCCTGTGTTGGGAATGGTTTTAGGTACCTTGGTTGCTGTATTTATTAGTTACCGTAAACCAAGAATTTATGCTGATCGTGCTATTACACGAACTGCAACGATTGATTTAGATAAGCCTCTTCGTGCAACAGCGCAAGATGAAACAGCTGACTTAAAAGCAGATGCAGAAGAGTTAAAGCATGAGGCAGAGCAAGCGCCCGTAATTGCAAAGAAAACAATCTATATGGCATTGCTTGCAATTGGCCTGACACTCGCTGCACAGCTCTATTCAGGTTCAATGATTTTGGGTGGTTTGGTCGGTTTTGCTGTTCTATCTACTGCCGGAATTTTTAAGTGGCAAGATGCAGATGATGTCTTTGTACAAGGTATGCGAATGATGGCCTTGGTAGGTTTCATTATGATTTCTGCTGCTGGCTTTGCATCGGTAATGACGCATACTGGAGATATCAATCAACTGGTCAAAGGTGTGGTTGAAATAATTGGGGATAATCGAGCACTTGCAGCTTTCTTAATGCTTTGTATTGGTTTATTTGTCACGATTGGTATTGGTTCATCTTTCTCAAGTGTACCTGTATTAGCCGTTATTTATGTGCCTTTATGCGTACAGTTTGGATTTTCACCATTAGCAACGATTGCCCTTATTGGGACAGCAGCAGCATTAGGTGATGCAGGCTCACCAGCCTCTGATTCAACTTTAGGGCCAACAGCCGGTTTAGGTGTGGATGGGCAACATGACCATATATGGGATACGGTTGTACCTACATTTATTCATTTTAATATTCCGCTATTAATTTTTGGTTGGATTGCTGCAATGGTTTTATAGATTTTTTATAAAATATTAAATTATTAACCTTCTTAATGATGATCTTTAGATTTAAATTAAGAAGGTTTTTTATTGATTAAATAAAAGATGTATTTAAAATAAATTATATTAAAATACTCAGGATTGAAAAGTATATTAAAATAGTTGGTCATATAAAATAATCTTGATTAATAAGGTTGGAATAAAAACCAATTAAAATAGTTGGTTAATATATAATTTTATTTAAAACAGTTATTTAAAAATAAATGATAAATTAATTTTATAATGTGTATTGCATGATTTTAAAATACATGTTTATTATAAATATAAATAAGTTTGGAGATATTAAAGTGTTCAAAAAAGTTTTGGTTGTTGCATTAATGGGGATGTCTTCTTTTACTTTTGCTGGTAATTGGCAAGTGAAATTTGGTGGTAGTGTTATCGCTCCTTCGGAAGATACGACACTTGCTGAAAACACTGTAGTTAAAGCAGATCATGAATATGCATTTACGCCATCGGTAGAATACTTTTTTGGTCAGTCTCCATTTTCGGCAGAGTTATTATTAGCAGCACCTGTTAACCATGATGTGTTGCTAAATGGAAATAAGGTAGCGAGTCTTAAACAGTTACCACCAACCATTACTGCTAAATATCATTTTAAAAATTCGACTCGTTTTACGCCATATATTGGTGTTGGTGCAACAGCATTTATTGCTTGGGATGAAGATGGCATTGTAAAAGATGTGAAAGAAGATTTTGGTGTGGCAGGACAAGTTGGTTTTAATTTCCAACCTGCAGATGCTAAAAATTGGGGAGTATTTGTAGATGTTCGTTATGCTGATATAAGCCCAGAAGTTACTTTAAATGATGGGACTAAGTTTGATCTAGATATTAATCCGTTTGTTTACACTTTAGGTTATAGCTATAAATTTTAAGCATAATAATAAATAGAAAAAATATAATAATAAACCTAGACTCAGGCACCTCACATATATTTTATGTGAGGTTTTTTTATGGATTTTATTTGCACTAAAAAAAGCATAAAACAGACAGTTTTATACATATCTTATGCAAGTTTTTTTCTAAACTAATTTCTATTCATTACAAAACATGGGAATAAAATCATGAACAAAAAATTAGCGATGTGTTTGGCTATTTTTAGTGGTATCGCTTTTACACAAAGTTTGCAAGCTGCAAGTTTCTCATGTGATGCTGCAAAAACGAAAACGGAAAAGAGTATTTGTAAAAACCGTTCTTTAAATGATGCCGATGTGAAAATGGCAACAACCTATCAAATTGTTCTGCATGCTTTACCAATGGGTGGGCGGGACAGTCAAAAAGATGCTCAGCAGCAATGGCTGAAAAAAAGAAATGCTTGTGCGGCTGCTGTAAGTTGTATTAGCAAAGCTTATCAACAACGACAACAGCAGTTAGATGCAATATTGCAAGATAGAGTGTTAAGCCACGGTCCATTTTAATTAGAGTAAAAATTTTTAATATTCAGGATTGAAAAATTCTAGAAGTACTCCATTCATAAAGCATTCGAGAACAAACAGACTTCAAAATTTAAGGAGTGATTTATGAGTGAACAAGCATCACAAAATTATAGTTTCCAAGCGGAAGTTGCACAGCTTTTACATTTAGTGACGCATTCTCTCTATTCTAACCCTGAGATTTTCTTACGCGAGCTGATCTCTAATGCATCAGATGCATGTGATAAGTTGCGTTTTGAAGGAATTAATCATCCTGAATATTATGAAAATGATCCAGATTTACATGTACGAGTTATTTTAAATAAAGAAGATAAAACTTTAACCATTTCTGATAATGGTATCGGCTTAAATCAGCAAGAAGCGATTGATAACTTAGGTACGATTGCAAAATCGGGTACTAAAGATTTCATGTCAAAATTGACTGGCGATCAAAAAGCAGATGCTCAGTTGATTGGTCAATTTGGTGTTGGATTTTACTCAGGTTTTATTGTTGCTGATAAAATTACCGTGGAATCACGCCGTGCGGGTCTAGATGCATCTGAAGGGGTGCGTTGGATTAGCGGTGGTACAGGCGAGTTTGAAGTTCAACAAATTGATAAGGCTTCACGTGGTACCGACATTATTCTTCACTTGCGTGATGACGCGCTTGATTATTTAGAATCTTATAAAGTTAAGCAGATCGTTAATAAATACTCTGACCACATTAGTTTGCCAATTGAAATGCAAAAAGAAGTTTGGCAAGAAGAAGAGGTTGCTGAAGGTGAGGAGCCTAAAGGCGGCCAAATGGTCAAAACTGGCGAGTGGGAAGCAATTAACTCAGCCAGCGCTTTATGGACACGTAACAAGAGCGAAGTCACGGAAGAACAGTATGTTGAGTTCTATAAAAACTTAACGCATGACTTTGAAGCACCACTGGCTTGGGCGCATAACCGTGTTGAAGGTAGTACTGAATATACGCAATTACTTTATATTCCAAGTAAAGCGCCACATGACATTTTTACTCGTGAAGCAAAAGCGGGCATTAAGCTCTATGTGAAACGTGTCTTTATTATGGATGATGCGGATAACTTAATTCCAAATTATCTACGTTTTGTTCAAGGTGTAGTGGATAGTGCTGATTTACCACTGAATGTCAGCCGTGAGTTGTTGCAAGAAAGCCGTGATGTCAAAACGATTCGTGAGGGTAATGCACGCCGCGTACTAACTGTACTTGATGGCTTGGCTAAATCTGAAGATGAAAAAGATCAAGAAAAATTCAAGACGTTCTATAGTGAGTTTGGTTCAGTACTTAAAGAAGGCTTGGGCGAAGACTTTGGTAACCGTGAACGTATTTTAAAATTATTACGTTATGCGACATCAACAAATGATGAAGTAACAACTTCTTTTGCTGATTATAAGGCACGTATGAAAGAGGGCCAAAAAGCCATCTACTATGTGACTGCTGACAGCTTAGCGGCAGCGAAAAACTCACCACAGCTTGAGTTGTTCAAGAAAAAAGGCATTGAAGTATTATTAATGGCAGAGCGTGTTGACGAATGGGCAATGAACTTTGTTCAAGAGTTTGACGGTACACCATTAAAGAATGTGTCAAAAGGCGCGGTTGATTTAGGTGATTTGCAAGATGCTGAAGAGAAAAAAGCACTTGAGCAAGCCGCTGAACAGTTCAAACCTGTTGTTGAGAAACTAAGTGACTCATTGAAAGCTAAAACTAAAGAAGTACGCGTGACTACACGTCTCGTTGATTCGCCTGCATGTTTAGTAACAAGCGAAGGTGAGTTATCGCCTCAACTCATCCGGATGCTAAAACAAGCGGGACAAGAAGTACCTGAAATCAAACCAATCTTAGAAATTAACCCTGAGCATCCTTTAGTGAAAAAACTTGAAGGTTCAGAGCAGTTTGATGACTTGGCAAACGTGATTTTCGATCAGGCTGTTATTGCTGAAGGTGGTTTACCTGAAGATCCAGCAGCTTATGTAAAACGTATTAATAGCTTATTGCTGAAGTAATTCAGCGTAAAAAAAGCCTCTGAACTTTCAGGGGCTTTTTTTTGTGGATAAAGAAAGAGTTATCCACAATTTGATAATTTTTGATTAAAAATTAGCTTCGAGATTCATTTGAACGCTGAGCTGATGTTTCGAATCATCATCAATATGGTTAAAAAAGTTAAGGTCATTTTGCATAAAAAGCCAATCTCGCCACACAGGCTGGCGCCATGAAATATAAGGCCCCCAACTATTTAGTCGAATGTCATTTTTGGTATATACGCCACCACTATACACACCGTAAGTAAGATGATTATCCTTTAAAAATTGATACTGCTGGAAAGTCCAATTTCCCCAACTATAATCTTCATTTTCACTCTTATTCACATTAAATTTATTAGCGAAAAGAGTGTTATCTTGCATTTTCTGCGTTAAGTTTAGCGTTGTCTCGGTGTAGTTCCGGCTAGTAGAACCGTAGCGAAATACCTGTTCGGTATCCAAACTAATGTTATGTCTTAAATTCCATTTTTTCTTTGCCAAAAATTGTACATAAACATCGTTTTCTGAGTTTGAACCTAAATCAAGATTATTTTCAAAAGGCATCCATGTTGAAATGGTCGCCCAGCTTGCACTCAGTGGATTAGTTGTCGAAACCTGAGCTGAAGAGTTCTTCTTCTTTTTCTTACCAAAGGCCTTATAAGTTTGTTCAGGCTGAGTCACTCGTCTCCACAATGTATCATTTCCAAATACAGCCATTAGTTCTTGAATTAAGGCGACATCGGGTAAAGCATCATTTGTCTCTATTTCACAAGGAGAGAGTGAAAGTGATTGTCTTTTTACTTTAGTAAAACTCGTAGAAGAATAAGGATAACGCCGTGACCGTTGGTGCTTGAACGTATTATAAAAAAATTGAGTATGCGGAATTAAAGTCAATACACCCAAACTATAAATACAAATGAAGATAGCCGATCTATTTTGAAATGAAAAAGAAGAAAATTGATTCATTTTTAAGGCGAAGGAATCAAAAATAAAAATTAGAACAGTACTTTAAAAGCCTAAGCTTAAATTTTTATTTAAAAGTATTTTATTATTCATCACCTTGGAAGAATTCCAAGGTGATGAATAGCAGCTTAAAAAAGCGCTTCTAAGCGCAAGAATGTACTGACGAAATGGTTGCGATCTTCACGGTGATCATTAAAGTAATTTACATCTCCTTGAACAAAGAACCATTCACGTAAAACAGGTTGGCGCCATGAAACAAATGGTCCCCAACTATTCAAACGCAAGTCATTGTCGTTGTAATAACCCCCTGTATAAATACCATAGTTAAAACGGTTGTTTGCAAAGAAACTATGTTCACGGAAGACCCTGTTTTCCCAACTTAGATCATCATCTTGATCATCAGCATAAGTTAAGCTGAACTGATTTGATAAAATTGGTTGATTTGGTCTGGCATGGGTCAGTTCAAGATTGGTACGTAAGTAGTTTTCACTGTCTATACCGTAACGATAAATTTGTTCAGCATAAAACTTAAAATCATTACGGAGTTGCCAATCTCTTGATGCTTTTAAACGAACATAAATATCGTCTCCAGAACGAATACCTAAGTCAGCATCTGTTTCAAAAGGCAATTTTTTCGAGAAATTTGACCAACGTAAAGCAATCGAGCTGTTGTCATCTCGCGTTTGTTTACCATTTAGCTTCTTATTGGAGTCTTGATTTGGGTTTTGGTTAATATTGGCCGGGCTGTTATTAAATTCATTATCAAGAGAGTCATCACCAAACACTACGCTGAGCCGTTTTTCTAGCGTTGGTAATTTAATCTTGCCTCGTATTCTGGGCTTAATTTCAAAATTATCGTATTCATTCCAATAGTTATCGACCATTACGCGAATAGTTGCAGTAGCAGGTTTTTGTGGATCGACTTCACCAAACCAGTTATCAATTTTTTCAGAAGTACGATCGGCCCAATTACGAATTTTCTTTTGCTTACGGTCAACCCAGGTTTGATCTTCTGTTTGTTCGGTAGGGGGAACAATAGGCTGACTAGATTGCTCTGGAAAAAGGGTTGGGGTCGCATCTACCCAACGTGGAATCTGATCTAACAGATTTTCATCTGCTGTAGCTTCGGTTTGAACTCCAGATGACAAACCTTCTATTTGTTGGCTTTGAGTGGAAGAGCTCGTTTCTGCATGAGCAATGCATACCGAACCGAATCCAATAGTTAAAAGTGCAAAAAGCTGCCGGTAGGGCATTACGTGAAATGTTTTCATATCTATCTTTATGTTTTGTTGTTGTTTCCACTTTTGTTGATTTTTCTAATAAAATCAAGAGGGCGACACAAAAGTTAAGTAAATTTAACTTTTTTTACATATTTGAAATAAATTAAAAAGTTTAAGCTAGTAGCGATTATTTTTAACCAAAAAAAATCCCCCAATTAAGGGGGATGATAGATCAAGGAAACTTCAAATTCCGATCATTAAACACATAAAAAACAGAACATTACAGCGCGAATATTCTAAGACGCAATCATAAACTGATTTTAAACAATTAGATAGTTCTTTTTTTAGAACGCTCTATTGCTAAAATGGTGATAAAACATACGATTTCATCACACTTTCAATTGGGTTGAATTATTTCTGTGGAATATCACATGATTCATCATTACAAACAGCTGCATCATCTTGCTCAACTGCTTCAGCATTTGCTTTCAGTTGTGCTTGCTCTAAGACTTTTAAAAAGACGTCACGTGGTTGAGCACCCGCGAGTGCGATTCGTTGATCAAATACAAAAAATGGTACGCCCGTAACATTTAACTGCTCTTTAGCAATCTTTTCGTCATGACGAACAAAATCAGAGAGCTCATTGGTATCCAATACAAATTCAACTTCCGCATTATCAAGACCAATACGTGAAGCAATTTCTTCTACAACTTCACGTTCACCAATTGCCAGACCTTCAGTCATATAAGCATGGAAAAAAGCTTCTTTTGCTTGATTGCCTAAGCCTTTGCTTTGCGCAAGGTGAATAATACGGTGTGCATTGAAACTATTGCCAGAATTCGCCTTTTGCCATTGGAAATCAATACCTTCAGAGGCAGCCATGGCCGCAATATTGCGTTCCATTTCTTCCATCTCTTCATAGGTGCGACCATATTTTTTAGCTAAACGCTCAGTATTTGAAGTGTCATGTTTTGCTGGCGCATCAGGATCTAATTCGAAACTATGCCAGTGAATTTCAAGCTCAATACCTGCTTCAGCAGCTACATGTTCAAGGCGTTTTTTGCCGATATAACAGAAAGGGCAAACTACATCAGACCAGACATCAACACGCATGGGAGAATCTCATAAATTTTAATTACCCATCATAATAGGGATGATGCACAAGGATTTAAAGCTTTGAGTAGCGAATACAGTGTTGCGTATTGTGAAATAAATGGCATATAAAGAAGAATAAGCTCTATTTTATAACTATAAAGAGCAAAACTATAAGAAGGGAAATAGGAGGTGTGTATGCGCCGAGTTTTGATTGCGATAGCAAGTCTGATTGTTATCACAAGCATTGTTTTTTTCACCTATCAACATATCAAACAGCAGCAGGCTAAAGACAGTAGTCAAATGTTTGATGTCGTTATGACTGAAAAAATGAATCAGCTTTACGAACAAGCGCAGGATTGGTCTAAACCCGTCGAGCTTAATATTCACGATAAACGGTTGGCAGGACACTATAAGCAAATTTCAGAATTTCTTTTAAGTTATTGGATTCAAAATATTAATGCACGAAATGCATATTTAAGAGAACTCAAAGCAGCCAAATGGGATACTTTTTTAAATGTTGATCGTTTAGATATTGATAAAAAGCAAAAATTTGTAGAAACCGAAAAGATGTTAGCTGATGTTCGTACAGCTTCGAATCAGTATCAAACTGAATATGAAAAAATTCATAAAACTTTTTTAGCAAAGGTTCAAGAATTATCTGTTGATGCAGAGATGAGGCAACTCCTTGAAATGAAATTGGGAACTCAGCAAAAAGCAGATCAAGACCATGCAATTTTTATGATTGAACTACAAATTTTGGATAAAGCGGAACAAATGTTTAAGCTTCTAAAAAATTATGAGTGGCAAAAGAAAGATCAGATGATTCTTTTTCATGAAAATGCTCAGGTCAAAAAGTTTAATGGGCTTTACCAAGATGTTCTAAAACTGAATGCAAAAATTGAAAAAATTAAGAAAAAGAATGTAGCTGCACTCGAAGGAGATTTAAAAGAATAAGCAGAGTATGAGCATCAAGAATTATAGTTTGGTGCTCTCGGCTTTTCCTTTGGTTAAAAAAGATTGTAATAAACTTTGAGAAGTTTGCAGTTTGTTTAATTGTTCAGACACATGCATGAGTTCAGTTTGCAGTTTTTCTTGAACCACTGAGCACAGCTTAAATACACGTTCATCTAAATCAAAACAAGGCAGCAAGGCTTGAATGTCTTTTAAATGCATACCTGCATCATTTAATATTTTAATTTTCTTAATATTTTCAATATCTTTTTGTGTATAGCTTCGATAGTTATTGCTCGCTCGATAAGGCTTTATAAGCCCTAAACTCTCATAATAACGCAGCATACGCGGGCTGACTTTTGTGATTTCGGCAACTTTGGCAAGGTTCATAAAATGGGGTTGACCTTAACAGTGGTGTCATAGTTTAGCATGTTTTTATCTTTCAAAATGGTACTTGTTCCATGATGAGAAAACTCATTTTATTGGTGTTATTCGGATTAATGTCATTTGTTGCAAATGCCAAAATACTTGAACTTCAGGAGAAGAACATGCGTCAAATATTTGTGCTTCATGGTTACTCTGCTTCTATAGATGATCATTGGTTTTTAGATTTAAAACATCAAATAGAAGATGAACATACGACTGTTACTTTAATTCCATTTCCAGATTCGGAACATCCAGATGTAGAAGCTTGGCAGAAAGTTTTAGACCAGCAGATCCCTAAGGTGGATGAGAATACCTATTTTGTTGCGCACAGTTTAGGGGTAATCACGTTACTGCACTTTTTGCAAAGACATGAGTATCAAAATATTGGAGGAATGATTTTAGTATCCGGATTCTCTGGTTTCATTTCAGATTCTTCTGTACTTAATAGTTATATAACGAAGAGTAAAGTCGATACAAATGACTTTAAGGGCATAAAGAAAAAGCTGGTGTATTTGTCTGATAATGATGATTTGGTGCCGCCAAAACTGACCATTCAATTGGCTAAAGAAATTGATGCGCCGTACATTACAGTACCTAATGGCGGGCATTTTTTAGGTAGAGAAGGTTATACGACATTTCCACAAGTCGTGAATTCTTTAAAAGAGATGTTGGAGCGCAAATAAAATTTATAAGATAAATCGCACTCTATAATCTGAACACTTTTGTTCAAGTTATAGAGTGCTTTATAGGATGAAGTTTAATAAATAGAAGAACCGTACTTTTACATTAAGAAAATTAATTATATTTACCGTTTATCTGAGCATTACTGAATCAAATTCGACTTTGTTGTAGCCTATTTATAGATACTTTTAATTTAATCATCATCTTTTTAATTTGAATAGGGTGACTGATTTTTGGAGCAAGTTATGAACTTTCTAAAACAATCAGCCTTCATTGCTGCATTTGCTTTTATGGGTTTACCGACTGTTCAAGCAGAAGAAGTAGCGACTTTACCAACAATTCGCGTTATGGCTGAATCTGAGCTACGTGAAGAGGTAGGATTTGTACCTTTCCAAGAAGATAAAAAAGTGCGTCAGGCTTTGCAGCACCGTGAGTATAAAATTCATAATGATATACAAAATGCTTTAGTCCCTGAAGGCATGGCTACGGTAGATTATCAGCCAGTCATGGCACAGCCAGATTTGTCTCAACTTTCTCCATTCTTACAACAATATATTTTAGCGGTAGCAGGTGGAATACAGTCTTCTGATCCAACCAATGGTATCTTTGAAATGTTAAGACCTTTGAATATTAATCGCAGTAATGTTGATGCTTATCGTGAGGGTACAATGAAAGTAAACCTTAATGACCTCATAAATTTACAGCAGCAAATTCAAGACGGTTTAAAAGGCCGATAAAATAAAAATCCCCGCATTGAGCGGGGATTTTTTTATCTTGGTGTTAATTAAACACGTTCGATCACTGTTGCAATACCTTGACCAAGGCCGATACACATAGTCGCAAGGCCGATTTGAGTATCTTGTTGTTCCATTACGTTTAACAACGTAGTGGTGATACGCGCACCAGAACAACCTAGTGGGTGACCTAAAGCAATCGCACCACCATTTAAGTTAATGATGTCTTGCTTGTCATAAATACCTAAGCCTTTCATTACTGATAAGCCTTGAGCAGCAAATGCTTCGTTTAACTCGATAGTTTGAATATCAGCCATCGTTAAACCAGCGCGTTTAAGCGCTTTTTGAGTTGCTGGAACTGGACCATAACCCATGATTGCAGCATCACAACCTGCAACTGCCATAGAGCGAATTACAGCGCGTGGTTTTAAACCTAACGCTTGTGCACGCTCAGCAGACATAAGCAACATTGCAGAAGCACCGTCAGACAACGCTGAAGATGTAGCAGCAGTTACCGTACCGCCTTTCGGATCGAATACAGGACGTAGTGCTTTGAACGACTCAAGGTTTGCATCTGGACGAATTACTTCATCAATGTCGCAAAGGATTTTAAAGCCATTTGCATCGTGACCTTCAACACCAACGATTTCGTTTTTGAAACGACCTTCTTGAGTTGCAGCCCAAGCACGGCGGTGAGATTCAACACCAAAAGCGTCTTGCTCTTCACGGCTAATGCCGTTCATGCGACCTAACATTTCAGCAGTTAAGCCCATCATGTTAGATGCTTTAGCATAGTGTTTAGATGCTTCTGGGTTTAGGTCGATGCCGTGCATCATACCTACATGGCCCATGTGCTCTACACCACCAATAATGAAGATATCACCTTGGTTAGTTGCAATCTGTGCAGCAGCAGTATGAAGTGCTTGCATAGAAGAACCACAAAGACGGTTTACAGTTTGACCTGCTACAGTTTTTGGTAGGTCAGCCAATAAGCCGATGTTACGACCAATGTTCATACCTTGTTCTAAAGTCTGGTTTACACAGCCCCAGATCAGATCTTCAACTTCATTGGTGTCAAACTGGTTACGAGCAACGAGTGCACGAACCAACTCAGCAGATAAGCTGTCAGCACGTACATTGCGGAACATACCGTTTTTGGTTTTACCCATTGCAGAACGTACGCCATCAACGATGACAACGTCACGTGGATTTAAAGTAGCCATTCACGTTGCTCCTTAACCGTAGAATTTTTTGTTGTTAGCAGCCATGTCACGCAACATTTGTGGCGCTTCATAAGCCTTACCTAAGTGTGCATATTTGTTGCAAAGCGCAACATATTCAGCAACACCTGTCTGGTCGATATAACGACATGGACCACCACGGAATGGAGGGAAACCTACACCCATAATCATTGCCATGTCTGCTTCAGCAGCAGTTGCAACGATGTTGTCTTCTAAGCAACGAACTGTTTCATTACAGAAAGCAAGCATCATGCGGTCAATGATTTCTTGGTTATCAAACTCGCGTTTTTCACCCGTTACGAAAGGAGCAATGATTTCATACGCTGTTGGATCAACAGTTTTTGCTTTCTTGCCTTTCTTATCGAGTTCGTATTTGTAGAAACCAACGTCATTCTTTTGACCAAGACGTTTAGCTTCGTACATTGCTTGGATTGAACCTTTGTAGTCTGGCTTCATACGGTCTGGGAAACCTTCAGCCATGACTTCTGCACCATGAACACCCGTGTCGATACCAACAACGTCGATGAGGTAAGCAGGACCCATTGGCCAGCCAAACTTAGACATTACATTGTCAACTTGCTGGAAGTCTGCGCCGTCTTTTACAAGAAGGTCAAACGCACCAAAGTAAGGGAACAATACACGGTTAACCAAGAACCCTGGGCAGTCATTTACAACGATTGGTGTTTTACCCATTTTTTGAGCAAGAACAACAGTAGTTGCAATCGCTTCTTCAGAAGTTTTTTCACCACGAATGACTTCTACAAGTGGCATCATGTGAACTGGGTTGAAGAAGTGCATACCAACGAAGTTTTCAGGACGTTGTAATGCTTTTGCTAAACGTGTAATTGAAATAGTAGACGTGTTAGACGCAATAATCGTGTTTTCACGAACATGCTTTTCAGTGTCTGCAAGAACGATTTCTTTAACTTTTGGATTTTCTGTAACCGCTTCGATCACGATATCAACTTCTTTAAACTCATCGTAGCTTAAAGTAGGACGGATACGTGCAAGGGTTTCACCCATTTGCGCAGGTTTCATTTTCTTACGTTCAACTTGTTTAGTTAACAAGCTGTTCGCTTCTGACATACCTAGTGCAAGTTGTGGGTTACCAATATCTTTCATGATAATTGGAGTGCCTTTGCTTGCCGCTTGGTAAGCAATACCACCACCCATGATACCAGCGCCAAGTACAGCTGCTTGGTTTACAGGGTGCGCACCTTTTTCATGTTTTTTAGCCGTTTTCTTAACAACTTGGTCATTGAGGAATAAACCAATTAATGCACCAGCTTGTGGAGTAATCGCAGCTTTTGCAAAACCTTCAGCTTCAGCTTTTAATGCTTCGTCACGCGCAAGGCTTGCACCTGCTTGTAATGAATCAAGTAATAATTTTGGAGCAGGGTATTGAGCAGGATTTGCTTTAGCAAGTACAGCACCTTTTGCTGTGTTGAACGCCATCATTTGTTCAAGTGGGTTCAATTTTACAGCATCAAGTTTTTCTTGGCGTTTCGCTTTCCAGTTCAAACGACCAGAAATTGCTTGCTTAACTAAATCAGTTGCAGCTTCAAGTAATTTATCAGCAGCTACAACCGCATCTACAGCACCATCTTTTAGGGCGGCAGCCGGTTTTTTAGGAGCAGCCATTGCCATCCATTCAACCGCGTTGTCGATACCAATAAGACGGCTTAAACGTACGCTACCGCCAAAACCTGGGTAAATACCAAGTTTAATTTCTGGTAAGCCCACTTGTGCAGCTTCTGACATCACACGATAGTCACACACTAAACACATTTCAAAACCGCCGCCTAACGCCATACCGTTAATAGCAACAACTTTTGGAATTTCTAAATCTTCAAAGCTATTGAAGATTTCGTGAACAGGCATAAGCCAGTCAACAATCGCTTTTTCGCCTTGAGCGAAGTTTTCACCAAATTCGGTAATGTCTGCCCCAACAATAAATGTTGATTTGCCAGACGTAACAACTAAGCCTTTAATATCGTTATTTGCTTTTACCGCAGCAATAGCAGCTTGGAAATCTTCAATTGTTGCACGGTTAAATTTATTGACCGACTCACCTTGTAAGTCAAAGCGGAATTCTGCAATTCCGTCCGAAAGCATTTGGACGGTAATGGCATTGCCAGCGTGGATCATGCCTGATCTCCTTGGTTTTGGAGGACTTCTAAGTTGATGTTATGAAGCGTGTGCACAGCTTTGGTACACATTTATGCTTCGCTAATCTTACGATAACTATATCTAAAAAAAACCTGACAAGTTGTATCAAGCCGTGACGCAAGGGTCATCTTATTTATTATTCAATTCATCTGTATTAAATGCATAAAAGAAATCATAAAGATAGCTGCTAATCAAAGGCTTTTGTTTTGCTTTAAATTTTTCTTTATAAAGCTCTGGAATTATCAAGCTTTCTTATAAAAATTATGAAAATTCAAAAGTTAATTTTTTGTCAAAAAAGTCAATTGTTCAATTTTTATCTTAAAAAAGCGAATAAAAATAACAACAAGTTTTAACTTTTTAAAGTGCTGAAAAAATACCAAGGGTTCTTTTATTTCTTATAAAAATATGAGGTCTATTATTTGACTTATTTTTTTACATTCGCTTTTTATAAGTCAATTTTGTTAAAATTTGTGCCAATTAAATAAACTTCCGGTTTCTATTGCCTTAAATATAAGGTGAAGTTGCCCCTAATCTTTTGAAAGAGTAGCAATATGATTAAGTGGATCATATTAGCGATTTTTGTGATATCGGCATTGTATATCCAGCATCGCGGCAAAGTGCGTCACTCGTTTTATCGTCAATTTTTTGACCATTCAACCTTGCTCGCACCGATTAACTTTTTAATGTACATCTTTTCAAAGGTGCCGAATCAACCTTATATCGACACCCAGCATTTTAAAGATTTAAAAGTGTTGGATGAAAATTGGGAAATGATTCGTGATGAAGCGAAAGCTTTATATGACCAAGGTGGGATCAAAGCTTCAAGTACATATAACGACTTAGGTTTTAATTCATTCTTTAAAACAGGTTGGAAGCGTTTTTACTTAAAATGGTACGAGTCAAGCCATCCGTCTGCTGCTGAGCTTTGCCCAAAAACCACAGCTCTTCTTAAAACATTGCCGACAATTAAAGCCGCAATGTTTACCGAGCTTGCACCTGACAGCCGTTTGGTAAGACACCGTGACCCATACGCAGGATCACTTCGTTATCACTTGGGTTTAATTACGCCAAATGATGACCGTTGTTTTATTGATGTAGATGGTGAAAGATACTCTTGGCGTGACGGTCAAAGCGTCGTGTTTGATGAAACCTATATTCACTATGCTGAAAATAAGACTGATCAAAACCGTATTATTTTCTTTGCAGATGTTGAACGACCAATGAAAGTGAAATGGATGGAACGTTTCAATCATTGGTTTGGTCGTAAAGTGATGACTGCTGCAAGTTCACCTAATGAAACAGGTGACCAAACAGGTGGTTTAAATAAAGCTTTTGGTTATGTTTATCAAATTCGCATTAAAGCTAAAGCATTAAAAGCTAAAAACCGTAAGTTGTATTACTTCTTAAAATGGTTATTAATGCTTGGGATTTTCTTCCTGATTTTTGTTCGACCATATATATTTTAATTAAAGCGCCCGAGAGGGCGTTTTTTGTTTTGATTATTTAAATAATTTGCATTTATTTTTATGCACTTAAAAAGATGATTATTAGAGCGGATAGCATTTTTATTTAAAATTTTAGGTGAATTTTATATTAATTATTGGGATGATAATGCGACTGGTAAATATATACCTTTCTTGTGCTTGATAAATTTAAAAAATTGTGTGGAATATAAATGAATACGGTGATGAAACAAGCTTTAGTAATAACTACATTCAGTGCAGCATTAATATTGACTGGATGTGGGAAATCTAAGCCAGAACCAAAATCAAAAACAGATAAAGTTGAGACAATTTCGGATTGGAGCTGTACGCATCCTGAGAATTTGAAGCAGATTCAAGCCTCATTAAAAAAAGAGTATTTGAAACAAATCGAACGCAGTTTAAGACAAAGTCAATATCAGGTTGATGCGGACATCCTTAATAAAATTAATCAAGGTTTGAAGTTTGAAATTAAAAATATTCGCACTTTACCCTTAGAAGACGATAGTCAAAAAAATACACAATTAAGTTGTGAAAGCCAATTGGTCGTTTCATTTCCTAAAGGCTTACAAAAGCGTGCGGAAAAAGCATATATTGAAGAACAGCGCTATTCTGATGAAGAATCGGATGTACTCAATGACCATTTTTCTAATAATGATTCATCTTTGACCCTTGAAAATGATCAATTGAAAGGTGATTTTTTCTATAACATCACAAAAACAGATAAAGAGGGTTTGGTATTTAATTTGCCAAGTCAAAATACTGTGATTGAAGGAGTGGTTTTTGTTGCCACTAAAGCTGTGCAATATGCGGCTTATGTTGAAGAAAATCAACGTTATGAAAAAAGTCGTGTAGAGGATGATAAACAATCGGCAGAAAATTATAATGCGCAGACTGAATTGGCACAGAAAGCCATGGATGTCCGTAAAAAAGAATTGGATAGCGACAAAGCTAAGCAAGTAGAACGCTTAAATCAGACTTGGGATAAATTGAATGCTGAGAAAAAAACTCAATTTAAACAAGATCAATCCGATTGGTTTGAAAAACGCGATGTTGAATGTAAGGTACTTGCACAAAAAAGTGTTGATGACATTGCTGAAAAGGATTTAGAAACTTATCAAAAACAATCGAATTACTGGACTGCTGAAATGAGTAAGCAAAACCAAGAGATGCAATATACACAATGCTTTACCCAGAAAACTATAGAGCGAACGGTTTATTTAAATAATTTAAATTAATCTGAAACTCTCTATAAATACTTAGTCAATCGTATTTAAAATGGATGGGATTGACCAAAATTATAGATAAATAGTTTTATTTATTACGCCCGAAAGGGCGTTTTTTATGCTGTACAGTACTTAATAGTTTTTGTGACTCATTTCACAGTGCTGGCAATTTGTTACAACTATTAAAAGCCAAAGACCAATTTTGATTCTACAATGGCGCGGTTTTTTCGAAGACTGGTTAGCGGAAGTAGGTTTTAAAATGGCTCATGCTCATCACGCAGTTCATGCACATGTTCATCATATCGCAGAGAGAAAAGAAGAAAGCTCTCAAGATGATTTAAAAATGAAAGTGATGTTAAGACAAACAGCTTCGACGACTGAAAAACATAAAAAATCTGATGTGAAAAGTCATCAATCTGAAGATCAAAATATTAATTTGCATAAGTTCTCAAGTAAGCTTGAAAGTATATCTGCCAACCATAGTAAAGAGAAATGCGCCAAGAATATTCGCATTGCTTTACAAGCAGCAGGCGCCGATGTATCTAAGCATCCGGTAGCAGCTTCAGACTGGGGGCATACACTTGAGAAGAACGGTTATAAGAAAATTAAACCTGCTTTTAATCGTCCTCAAGAAGGCGATATTTATATTATTGAGCGAACAAGTGGTCATACATATGGTCATATTGCGGGATATACAGGGAATGGGTGGTTCTCAGATTTTCGCCAAAAAACTTATGCGGTCTATAAAGAAAAAGACGTGAAATATAGCTACTATCGCCTCGATTCTTAAGCGAGTACGACATAGTCTGTCGGGACATATCCAAATCTGTTTCCAAATTTGGCTTCTGGCACAGTAAAGCACTTGAAAACTCAGGTTGAAAACATCACATTAGGTATTCAGTATTAAGCCATGTCTGCCGATAGTGAATCAAAACGCTCGTCCCCATATTGAAAAAATTTTAGCCCACATGACCCAACTTCCAGGTGTTTATAAAATGCTAGGGAAAGAGGGAGAATTGTTATATGTCGGCAAAGCAAAAAACCTAAAGAATCGGGTATCGAGTTATTTTGTTAAAACCATTGAGCATCCTAAAACACAGGCTTTAGTTGCCAGAATTTATGATATTGAAACTTTAGTCACTCGTTCAGAAACTGAAGCACTACTCCTTGAGCAAAATTTAATTAAACAACATCGTCCGCCTTATAACATCATGCTGCGGGACGATAAGTCATATGTCTATATTTTTGTATCGGCAGATAAGCCGTATCCTCGGCTTGCTAGTGGTCGCGGCAAAGGGAAGCATCAAATTGGTAAGTTCTTTGGGCCTTATCCAAGTGCCTATAGTGCCCGTGATACTTTACTCGTTCTACAAAAGCTTTTTAATGTACGTCAGTGTGAAAATAGCTACTTTGCACAGCGCAAGCGCCCGTGTTTGCAATATCAGATCAAGCGTTGTTCTGCACCTTGTGTAGGGCTGATTTCACCCGAAGATTATAAAGAAGACATTAATAATAGTATTCGCTTTTTGCAAGGTGATACGAAGGAGCTCAATCAAGAACTGATTGCCAAAATGGAACAAGCAGCAGCTGAACTTGAATTTGAAAAAGCTGTTTTTTACCGTGATCGACTATCTTTACTTCGTGAAGTTCAAGCTCAACAAGCTGTGTTTAAAGTCAAAGGTGAGGCGGATATTCTGGCCATTGCATATCAGGCTGGTGTGACATGCGTACAGATTATGTATGTGCGCAATGGGCGAATGCTAGGTGGAAAAAGCTATTTCCCTGACATGCTTGGTGATGATCTTGGGCAAATGCTCAGTGACTTTATGGCAAACTTTTACTTTCAAGTTGCAGATGAAGTACCCAATGAGCTCATCGTGAACATTGCTTTGCCAGACCGTAAAGAATTAGAAGAAGCATTGGCACAGCAGTTTGGCAAAAAAGTTCAGATTAAGAATAATGTTCGAGAAACTCGTGCCGAGTGGCTAGAACTAGCTGAAATGAATGTTCAACATGCAATTAAGGGTCAGTTGAGTAATCATTTAGAGCTTAATGAACGTTTCCATCAATTAGAGCAAGTGATTGGAAGACCTGTCGATCGTATTGAATGTTTTGATATTAGCCATACCATGGGCGAAGCTCCAATTGCGTCTTGTGTGGTGTTTGACCAAGGTGGGGCACGTAAGCGTGACTACCGCCAATTTGCCATTCAAGACATTACAGCAGGCGATGACTATGCGGCTATGCGCCAAGCCTTAACACGACGTTATAAAAAAGCCATATTGCCTGACTTACTGTTGATTGATGGTGGTAAAGGTCAGCTTCATATGGCGATGGATGTTATGCAAGAGCTTGGGCTCGATGCTTTTATGGTGGGAGTATCTAAAGGTGAAGGACGTAAACCGGGTCTTGAAACCCTGCATTTTACAGATGGCACGAAAATCCAGTTACCAGAAGATCATAAAGCATTGCACTTAATTCAACAGGTGCGTGATGAAGCCCATCGCTTCGCAATTACTAAACACCGAGCTAAACGTGATAAACGCCGTAGCACTTCAGTTTTAGAAGCAATTCCGGGATTGGGTCCAAAGCGCCGTCGAGATTTATTAACTCATTTTGGTGGGATTCAAGGTGTTTTAAAAGCCTCTGAAAAAGAGCTCATGCTTGTGCCCGGTTTTGGTGAAATGATGGCCAGAACGATTTATAAAATTCTGCATGAATAAGCATCGTTTTAAAGGCGGAGTGACAAAATAGCTCGCCAATTACTAAAGGATTGACCATTCACATTCCAATCAAAATGATGAAAGATCCTCCCTAATAACACTTTTGTTTTAGGGAAAGGAATGTCTTTGCTGCAATTGTTTGAAGAAATAAAACAAAAGGAATGGATTGAAATACCTGAAGGGTGGTTGCAAGGACGAACAGTGTTTGGTGGTCTTGTTGCAGGTTTGCTGATGCAAAAAGCGTGCGCCAATATTCAAGATCCAAATAAAAGATTATTAAGTTGTAGTGTTACTTTTGTGGGGCCTGTTCAGCAGGGGTCTGCTCAATTGACTGTTGAAATTTTAAGGGAAGGGAAATCGGTCACTACACTTGAAACCCGTTTATGGCAAGATGGCGCGGTACAAACCATTTTGGTTGCAAGCTTTGGTGTGCCTCGTACATCGAATATTGAAGTACGGCAAGAACCTATGGTGCCAGTTTATGCACCACCAGAAGATTTACAACCGATTCCTTTTGCTAGACAAATGCCAGAATGCTATCAACATTTTGATGTATGCTGGGCAGAAGGTCATTATCCTGTTACAGGAAGTCAGTATGCTGACTTTGGAGGATGGTCAAGGTTCACTCCAGAGAAGCATGAAAATCGTCAAATGACATTGCCAGATTTAATTGTTTTGATGGATATTTGGCCGCCTGGTGTATTGCCGATGTTTAAACAAGTTGCTCCTGCAAGTTCTTTAACTTGGCACATTACCTATGTTCATCCATTTCCACATCAATTATGTGACTGGTTTAAATATAAAGTGGTGACTGAATATGCTGGTGAAGGTTATTCCACGGAATGTGCCCATCTTTGGGACCAAAATGATCATTTAATTGCAATTTTACGGCAAACTGTTACGGTATTTACCTAAGCAGTCCACTTCCTCGATTCGTATATTTCGTATAAAGTGGCTGTTACAGATAGATACAATATTGAAGAATGTATTTTTGTCTGTTACAAGATGCATGAAGACTAAATTGGCGGTGTTTATGACCACAGGGCGAATCCTGAATATCCCAAATATCCTAACGTTGGCGCGTATCGCGCTTATTCCTGTATTTTTGGTGATTGCGTATTGGCCGCCTGCAATGGGTATTGGTGAGCAAGCAGGGAATATGAGTCGTCATATTATCTTGACGGCTATTTTTGTGTTGGCTGCTATTACCGATTGGTTTGATGGCTATTTGGCACGAACTTTAAACCAGACTTCAGCATTTGGCCGTTTTTTAGATCCAGTTGCAGATAAGCTCATGGTGGCGGCAGCACTTATTGTTTTGGTGCAGTGGAATCCAACCATTTCAATGGCTTTTGCGGCAATTGTCATTATTTCACGGGAAATTACAGTTTCTGCTTTACGTGAGTGGATGGCAGAACTTGGCGCAAGAACGAGTGTGGCTGTATCGACAGTAGGCAAATATAAAACAGCTTTTCAGATGATTGCCATTAGTGTGTTCTTACTCAATTGGCAACCTTTAGAAATGTTGGCTTACGCGTTGTTATATACAGCCGTCATTTTAACTTTATGGTCAATGTTTATTTACCTTAAAGCAGCTTGGCCGTATTTAAAGCAACCTTAAGCACATATTGAATGATTAAGCCTTTCTATAATGAAAGGCTTTTTTATTTTCAAAAGTGCAAGAATCGGGTCGTCATGGGGCTTTAGCTACTTTAATGTAAGATATGAGAGCTAAGGAGGTGACACATGCAAATGCTTTCTTCTCGGCAATTTGCTGTAATTGCCAATGTAATTGAATATTTATATGAACATCTAGACCAACAACCGAGTCTAGACGATGTTGCGAGCCATATGAATTTAAGTTCAGGTTATATCCAACGTCAGTTTCAGGAATGGGTGGGTATTAGCCCGAAAAAATTTGTTCAATATATGAGTTTGCAGCAGGCTAAATATTATCTGCTACAAAAGCGAAGCTTATTAGAAACCGCTTTAAACACAGGTTTGTCGGGTACTGGTCGTTTACATGATCTGTTTATTCAGCTCGAAGGGATGACACCTGGTGAATATAAACAGCAAGGTGAAGGCGTTATTCTTAATTATTCGGTTGAGACCAGTCCATTTGGTGAGTTGTTGGTGGTAAGTAGTGAAAAGGGTATATGTTCTATAAGATTTATCGAAACTCACGAGAATATTGAAGATTTAATTAAACAGTATTTTCCAAAAGCTCAATTGAAAAATCAGTCAACGATTTGGCATCAACAAGTTGCAGAATGGTTCGAACACGATTTTTCAGAACACTTGCAGCACAAGCTTCCGCTTAACTTAGCAGGGACTCCGTTTCAGCTACAAGTATGGGAAGCGTTACTGACCATTCCAGAAGGTCAATTGCGGACCTATCAAGATATTGCAGAGCAGATTGGAAAGCCTAAAGCTGTTAGAGCTGTTGCCACAGCAATTGGGCAAAACCCGATTGCATATTTAATTCCTTGCCATCGGGTGATTCGTGCAACAGGCATGGTCGGAGAATATCATTGGCAAAAGGGGCGTAAATTGGCATTGTTAGCTTGGGAGATGTCAAAGCAACATGGAGAGACCGTATGACTTTGGATTTATTTTCTCCAGAGCCTTGTGAGAATTTATTACCCTACGATGGTGAAGTTCAGGACTATGGTTGTATTTTAAGCCCAGAAGAAGCTGAACAATATTTTCACTATCTTTACCAGCACCTCGCATGGAAACATGACGAGGCTAAGTTGTATGGTAAGCACTTTATTACAGCTCGAAAAGTTGCATGGTATGGAGATGATTACTATCAATATAAATATTCGGGTGTGGCACGTGATTCGTTGCCGTGGGACAAAGCACTCGCCAAATTAAAACAACAGGTAGAGCAAATACTTTCAGAGAAATTTAATTCTTGCTTAGCAAATCTCTATGAAGATGGAACTCAAGGTATGGCTTGGCACAGTGATTCGGATGTGTCTTTGGCAAAAACCACAACAATCGCTTCTTTAAGCTTTGGTGCTACCCGAAAATTTTCTTTTAGACATATTCAAAGTAAAGAGAAAGTTGAATTGTGGCTCCAACCAGGTCAACTCATTGTGATGCGTGGTGAGACTCAACAGTATTGGCAACACCGTTTAAATCGTTCAACAAAGATTTTACAACCACGTATTAATCTTACTTTTCGGCAATTTCAGTTCTTATAAAAATTGGGCAAGAAAAAGCCCATGATGGCAACATGAGCTTATTCCTCTGAGGGGGATGCTTCTATTGATGAGCTGCTGATGAAAAGAATCACCAATAGGAGCTAAAATCATAATATGAGAATATTGTGAGATATTCAATATTTTAAAGTGTAAGAAAAGTTTAAATTATCATAAGGTGGGGTTTTAGATTTCACCTTTTTCAGATAACTCCATAAAACGTTGCTCAATAAGTGCTGCATTTTCTTGTAAAATTTCGATGAGCTTTTCAACATTTAAAAAATCAAAACGATTTTTAGAGGCAACTAAAGTTAAAGCTAAAGGTACTTCTTTGTTCGAAAAACGTACTGGAACGGCAAGACCAGAAACATTTGGGTCAATCTCACCTTGTGAGAAATAGAAGCCTTGTTTTTTAATTTTACGCATACGCTGAATAAAGCTCGGTTCATCTTCAGCAAAACCTGATTGTTTTAATTCTTGCTGATAACGATGATAGTAATCTTGCATTCGTTGTTTACTTAAATGCGAAACCATCGTTTTTGGAGATGATCCAACGTAGATCGGTCTTGGGCAGCCTCGACCATACGAGAGCAGTTCAGTGTCTTTAAATATTTCATGATGAATGTCGATGCAATAGTCATCATTTAAATAGGTGAGCAAGCAGCACAGTTCGGTGCGCTCTACAATATTTCGCATAAACGGTGTGCTGATTTGAACTAATGGGTCTGTTGTGCGAGATATATAGTCAAGAACTGCAATTTTTGAGCCTAAGGTATAATCGCCAGATGTCCCATTAATGCGTTTTAATAAATCAGTAGACACCAACTCTTTTAGGTAACGGTAACTGGTTGGTTTAGACAAGCCAAGTTCTTCGCAAATAATATCGACATTAATGACTGGACGCGAAACTGAAAATAGGTCCAGTACGGTTAAAATTTTGCCAAAACTTGAAATTGCCATAGTGTCTTGTTCGTATCCTTTAACAATGAGTCATCTTTGAGTTTTTATAACAGAAAAAAAGAGAATTTGTCTCAATTCTAAAATAAATGTCTGATTTGAGTATTTTACTCTGACAAAGAGAAAACTTCTCTTGGCCAATACATCATATACGATAATCAAAAAATATATCAAATTATCAAATAGAGATATTTTAGTTGACTAAATTGCTTTATTTTGAAAAAATTGCCAAACAAAATATCTAATCGAGAAATTATTCCGTTCTAGGCGAATTTCTTGATACCTCTTCTTTCCAAAGTTTGGCCGTTTAAATAGCGCCCAAATTGAAATCATCTGGGCCAATCAGGCAGGATGTGGAAAAATCATTGTATTGAAGGATGCTCCTCATCTCATTTGCTTTTAGGCAAATGGCAAAGTTTTGTTGTCTCTAGAAAGGCAATTTAATATTGAAGGGCATGCTCATCAGTTCAAATCTGTATTTGAGATGAGTTCATGTTATTAAAGCAAATACTGGCGTTTCGCCCGAATAGGCTTGATCTGATCTTTGCAATAAAAACATTTATTGCCGGAATGTTGGCGTTATTTGTTTCATTTGAATTAGATCTGATTAACCCGATGTGGTCGATTGGTACAGTCTTGATTATTGCCAATCCTTATTCAGGAATGGTGTCCTCTAAGTGTGTCTATCGTGTTATAGGAACGATGGGTGGGGCAGTGGTTGCCTTAACGCTAACGCCACATCTCATTAATACGCCTTGGTTGTTTACTGTGGTGTTGTCGTTGTGGGTAGGCTTTGCACTTTATGTGTCTTTACTTGACCGGACCCCACGCAGTTATGCTTTTATGCTGGCGGGTTACTCGACAGCCATGATTGTCTTCAATGCGATTACGTATATTGATCAATACAATATTTTTGATATTGCTTTAGCTCGGGTTATTGAGATTTCGATTGGGGTGATTTCAAGTGCTGTGGTTTCTGCCACGATTCTTCCAATGCACATTGGTTCAGCGATTAAGCAGCGCGTCATCAAAACGCTTAAAGATACAGAAAATCTGTTTGCTAATTTATTAACTGCTGATCCTCAGCAGAACAATACGCAACTTTTAGCCACTATTACTCGTGATACCACAGATATTCATGCTTTGGCAGTACATTTGAGTTATGAGAAGGGTGAGTTGCATGGCATGACCAAGCCCTTACAGGAAATGCTTCATCAAATCTCAATGGTCGTTGCGAATCTGGTCGCTTTATCTGAACGTATTAAGCAGCTTCAGGAACTTCGGTTTATCGAAACACATTCAGAAAAACTGCAACAACTTTCAGCTCATGTTGTTCATTTTCTGGAGCAAAAAAATTTAATTATTGATGAAAATATTTTGCAGTTACCAGATGAGTTTGAAAGTGATTTCTTGAGTTTGATGGAATCGGCTTCGACACATCAGCAAGTTTTGGTCGCAGCTATGAAAATGGATGTACGCCATTTCATTAGCAATGTTTTAGCGGTTAAAGTCTTGTGGCAAAGAATTCAGCAAGGCAATAAAGAAATCCCTGACAACATTACCCCAATGACCACCAAATATCCAAGTTTACACCGTGACCATGGTGTGGCTATTCGAGGTGGTATTAGTGCAGTCCTTATTACATTTATTGTGACTGGGGTCTGGATTATTTCGGGATGGAAAGCTGGATTTATGATGGCGCAAATGGGTGCAGTAACAGCCTGTATCTTAACGGCCTTAGATAACCCTGTTCCGGTTTTGCGTATTTTTATCTGGGGCAGTATTGCTTCAGCAGTTTTAGTCTTTGTTTATGCATTTGGTATTTTCCCCCATGTCACCACATTCTGGGAACTTGGACTGGTTTTATTGCCGATGTTCCTGTTTGCTGTATCTATGATGGCCAACCAAATGCTTATGCCAGTAGGCATGGTCTTAGGTATTAATACCATGATGGGCCTGAATCTACATAATGCTTATAGCATGGATGCAGTGTCTTATCTTGATGGTTCTTTTGCCATGATCTTAGGTGTCTTAGTGTCTTTAGTTGTCATTGACGTTGTTCGTGCAATGTCTCCAGACACGAGTGCCAGCCGTATTCTGGCCTTGCATTATCGTGCCATGAGACAGGCGATCTATTTGCCTTATGGTCTTGATTTTAAAGTTCACCTGCGCAGTATGTTAGACCGAATTGGGATTCTTAACAGTAAAGTAGTGCAATCTAATGAGATTAAAACCTCAATTCATCAAGCTTTGATTGAGTCGAGCAGTATTGTCGATTTAAGTAGATTACAAGAACTGGCAAATCAGTCTCCCAAAAATTCAGAACTGGCTCATCACATCGGAAATTTGCAACAAAATCTGGATGAACTGTTTAGAGCTAAAGAAAATGATGTAGATAATACAGTGGCTTTGGTTGAGCAAATCCATCACGGTTTATTTGAATTAAAACAGCTTGCTTCAAATATTGAAGATATGACGATGCGACAAAGATTACTCATTTCACTTAACAATATTGCTTATAGCATGTGTCATGTTTCATCAGATCAAATGAATGAGAACAGTACCTTGAGAGGAGCGACAGCAAATGGGTGAGTTTAATGTTTATGGTATTTACGTGCCTTCTTTGCTCGTTCAAGCCCTCTTGGCATATATATGTTTTCGTGGGTTAAGTCCTTTGACCAACAAGTGGATTGCACAAGGCTGGATCGCATTACCTAGTATTTTCAATTTGTGCTTTTACCTTTTATTGCTTTTGGTAATACATCAAATTTTTGTTGGAGTGGGTGCATAGAGATGATTGCGAAATTAAAGATTGAGTTAGGTGAGTGAAATGAATCAGGTGGATTTGAAAAAGGTCATCCGTCCAGTAATTTTGATTGTCGCATTAATGGTGGCAGTCTATACCATTGTGCATTTGTGGAACTACTATAATGCAGCGCCGTGGACACGCGATGGTCGAGTGCGTGGTGATGTTATTCAAGTATCTTCGGATGTCGCTGGCCTTGTCACAGAAGTATTGGTTCAAGATAACCAGACTGTAAAAAAAGGTCAGGTGCTCTTTAAAATTGATGTTTCTCGTCGAGCTTTAGATGTAGAGCAGGCCAAATCGGATTTAGCAAAAGCAAACGCAGCCTTTGCTCAAGCGCAGGCGGGTTTGGCACAAGCAAAAGCGAACTTGATTAAATCGGCGAGTAATATCAAATTGGCCGAGAAAAATGCCGGTCGTTACTCGAACCTAATGGATGGCGCTATCTCTAAACAAGAACAAGACCAAGTGTTTGCCACACGTGATCAATCTCTTGCAGAACATGAGCAACTCCAAGCAGCCATTCAACAAGCTGAAGCTACCGTTAAACAACAACAGGCACTCATTGAGGTTGCAACGAGCAATTTGCATTTGGCCGAGCTTAATATGCATCGTGCTGCGGTAATTGCTCCAGCTGATGGTACGTTATCTAACTTTGATATGCGCCCAGGTAACTATGTTCAAGTTGGACAGGCAGTTGCAGCATTACTTGATCGTAAACAGCTTTATGTGGTGGGTTACTTTGAAGAGACGAAGTTAAATCGTATTCATGTAGGCGATCAGGCTACTGTTCAATTAATGGGTGATAACCAGAAAATTAAAGGTCATGTACAAGGTATTGCATCGGGAATTGAAGATCGTGAGCGCTCAAGCAGTTCTAAGCTTCTTGCTAATGTAAATCCAACTTTTAGTTGGGTTCGTTTAGCACAGCGCGTACCTGTGAAGATTGTATTAGATGAAACACCAAAGAATGAACTTGCTTTTGTTTCTGGACGAACTGCGACTGTGCATATTGTTGAAAAATAAAGTCGAAATGATTTAATTAAAAAAAGCATGTAGTTTTAATTACATGCTTTTTTGTTTTATGGCGTTAAGCCAACTGGATTTCGATACCAACTCTGAATGAGTAGTGCAGCAGCAAAACTATCTGCCGAGAGCTTTTTTGCGCGGCCCTGTTCTTGGTAAAAACCTAGCTCTTCTCTCGCTTCACGTGTAGTTAAGCGCTCATCTACCATCAATGTTTCTATGTTGGTTTGATGACGTAAACGTCTCGCAAATTTGCGGGCACGTGTAGAGAGTTCTGACTCACTATCATCCATATTTAATGGCAGGCCAACCAAAAATAAATTGGGTTGCCATTCTTTCACAATTTTTAAGAGTTGATCCCAATTTGGGATGCCATCTTTCATAACAAATAGAGGGAGAGGGTTGGCACTTTCAATTGAAGACTGGCCAATCGCCATTCCCATTTTTTGAGTACCAAAGTCAAAAGCCATAATCGATTTTGATTGTGTTTCGGTCATTAAGCGTGTCCGATTTCAGATGCTAGCCACGCACGATCTACACCAATTTTTTTATAAGCTGCATCCCAACGGTCGTCATAAGGCAGGTTAAAAATCAGATCCATATCGGCATCACAAATGAGCCAGTCACCACGGGTAATTTCGTCTTCTAACTGATTTTTGCTCCAGCTCGCATAGCCTAAAGCGATCTGATATCGACCTACGCCTTCATTATGGGCAATCGCATCAAGAATATCTTTACTGGTGGTAATACAAACATTTTCACCTACAGCAATAGATGAATGCCATGTTGGTTGTCCGGTATGGAGAACAAATCCAGCTTCAGGACGTAATGGCCCACCTTGTAAAACCGCATGTGGATTTACATTGTCTGCTTCAATGTCGAGATCATTGAGTAATTCTTTAATTTGAATACCAGAAGGACGATTAATAATAATGCCTTGAGCACCTTCTTCATCATGACGGGCAAGATAAATTACAGTGTTTGCGAAAAAGTCATCTGCCATTTCTGGCGGGGCAATCAGACAACGGTGAGTCAGATATTGTTTGGTCACCTAAGCGGTTCTCCCTCAAAAAATGTCACTAGAGGGCCTCTCGACCCTTTTATCTATATAGGTTCTTTTTATCAACATACAAGAGTTAATCGGATTTCGCCAATCTTTTTCTCTCATTTTCTTTATTAATTTGAAGAAGCCTGAAATTTAAGCTGGCGTAATTGTTTTGCGTGCTGCAAGGTTGTTTCATTAATTTCAACACCCCCTGACATGCGAGCTAACTCAAAAATGATTTGATTTTCATCAAGTTCTACAATTGTACTGCTGGCTGGGTCAGTTTGTTGTTTTTTAACTAATAAATGCTGATCAGATTGTGCAGCAACTTGTGCTTGGTGAGTAATACATAAGAGCTGGACATGTTGTGCCAAGTCAGCAAGTAAACGTCCTACAACTTCTGCGGTGCCACCACTAATTCCGACATCGATCTCATCAAACACCAAAACTTCAGATTCAGTTTTTTCAGCATTCATGACTTGCATTACGAGAGCAATACGAGAAAGTTCACCACCTGAGGCTACTCTTGCCAATGGTTGTGGAGGAATGCCTTTATTGGCAGTAAATAAAAGTTGAATAAAGCTTAAACCCTCTGCACCTGGTTGCTCTAATGGTTCGAACTTAAATTCGAAGTGTGCCTCTGGTAGGGCTAAAGGTTTCACTTGTTCAGTTAATTGTTTCGCAAGCGGAGCGGCAGCTTCACGACGAATATTGTCTAAATGCTGAGCTTTTTCTAAAAACTCCTCATGCGATTTTTCAACTTGTTCTGCCAATGTTTCTGGATCTTCAAGTTGATGCAATTGCTCAAGCTCACTCTGCCAAGTTTCGTATTCTTCTTTAAGCGTCTCTGGCTGAGTGCGATATTTACGTGCCAGACGATGGAAAACTTCCAATTTGGAATTGAGTTCTTCCATTCGCTCTGGATCAAAACTTTGACGATCTATAAATTGACGTAAGTTTGCCGTTGCATCGTCTATTTCACTTTGAGCATTAAGTAGAGAATTATAGATCTCAGAAAGTTGTTCGCTGCGCCCCGCATGGGACTCTAATCTGCGAATAATCGAAGATATTTCTTGAGTAATATTCTGCTCAGCTTCATCTAAAACATTTAAGCTATAACTACAGTCTTGCATGATATGTTCATGATGACTGAGTCGATCGAACTCTTGCTCAATTTCTTTATAGTCGGTTTGAATGACTTCTTCGAGTTCTTCAATTTGATGCTCTAAAGTACCAATCCGTTGTAGACGGGTTGCTTGTGCATCTAGAGCAGCTTGGTGCAAACGAATGGTACGTTGCCATGTGCTATAGGCTTCACGTACATCATTCGCTTCAGCATAAAAATTGTTATAACGGTCTAGCCAATGCTTTGGATAAGGCGGTTCAAGAAGTTGTTGCTGACTATGCTGACTATAGAGTTGAACCAGCAAACGCCCTAACTCTTTAAGTTCAGATAGACTGCTCGGGCGCCCATTAACCCATGCTTTACTACGGCCAGTTGCAAAAATAACGCGACGTAAATGAATTTCCCCAGAATCATCATCTAGCTCGTGGTCTTGGAGCCATTTTACTTCAGGACTATTATTTTGATAGGTAAAAACAGCGGTAATATCCGCTTTGTCCGAACCATAACGGACATAATTTGTATCTGTACGTTCCCCGAGGCAGGCAGAGAGTGCATCCAGTAATAATGATTTTCCGGCACCTGTTTCGCCTGTTAGAACATTAAATCCTTGTTCTATATCAATAGCTAAATGATCAGCTAATGCAAAATTAATTAAAGTTAAATGTGTGAGCATAAACGCATCCAACGCGCCAAATTATGGGTTAAAGATAGAGAAGTTTTGAATTTGCTACAAGTGATCTATTATTCTAACTGAAATTATAGAACAGCAAGATTGCGGATATTTACAATGAAAAAAACATTCAGCTTACCAAAACCACCCATAGGGATAGTCAATCGTCATAAAAAAAACAATCCTGCAGAAATGAATAAAATTTTAAATCAACATTTTAATGCATTTAAACAAGCAGCTGCACAAGGTGATTATGCCAAAGCTTATCAACATGTTAAACAAGCTGTTAGCTTAGTTCCTAAGCATCCGGGAGCTTTATCTGACTTGGCTTATACTGAATTACGCTTAGGCCGTTATAAAGAAGCCTATCAACACTATTTACAAGCGATTCAGGCAAGTGGAACTAATGTAAATACAAACTTATATGATGGACTCACAGAAGTTTGTCATCATTTAAATAAAAAAGAAGAAACAATCAAATTCGGACGCTTAGCCATTACAACAAAAAAAGAGCTAGCGAAGAGCGAACCTATTTTATCGATTCCAGATCATGCACCACCAGCATTTAGTACAAACCCTGAAGAAAATATTATTGCCTTCTCATTATTTGGGGCAAATCCTCGCTATTGTGAAACCTCTATATTAAATACTCAGCTAGCCAAACAGATTTATCCAGAATGGACGTGTCGATTTTATGTCGATGATAGTGTGCCAGTACTGGTACAACAGCGGTTAAAAGAAAAAGGCGCACAAGTCATCCAAGTTACAGATTCTCAAAAACAACTATCTGGACTGTTTTGGCGTTTTTTTGTGATGGATGATCCTACAGTTAAGCGCTTTCTAATACGTGACGCCGATTCTATTGTGTCGCACCGCGAAAAGGCGGCTGTAGATGCATGGCTCAAAAGTGATAAATGGTTTCATTTAATGCGAGATAATTATTCTCATACTGAGTTAGTTTTGGCTGGAATGTGGGGCGGATGTACGGGGATTTTTCATAATATTGAAGCACATATCAGAGATTATGTTGCCACCGGACGTTATCTAGATAATCGGGTGATGGATCAGCATTATTTGCGTTACTGTATTTGGCCGACTTTAAAACAAAGTGTGCTTATACACGATAGTCAGCAATTTGATCCGGAGGCTATCGATTTTCCAGCTTATGATCTGGCGTTAATGCAAAACGACAGTGAAAATTTTCATGTAGGGATGAATGACGGTTCACCGGTAATTGCTACAGCAGTTGTCCATCCAACCGCGCAAAGAGTGTGTTGGGTACTCCTAGATGAAAATCAGGTCGAAGTTTGCAGATACGATGCAATTGTGTCTACTAGTCGAAATATTGAGATTAACTTACCTCATGCTTTTGCCAAAAAAATTCAGGCAGAGCAGTGGAAATTACAAGTCTATCCGTATGAAAACTGATTGATTAGTTATTTAGGCACAATTAAACTACATTCATCATAATTTATATAAATACGGCATTATCTGGAGAATCTGCATGAGTTCAACCCAATTTGATCATGTAACGGTCATCAAAAAATCAAACGTTTATTTTGGTGGAGCATGTATCAGCCATACCGTGCAATTTGAAGATGGAACTAAAAAAACATTAGGTGTTATTTTGCCGACTGAGCAGGCTTTAACTTTTGAGACGCATGTTCCTGAGCGTATGGAAATTATTTCAGGCGAATGTCGCGTAACAATTGCGGACAGCACTGAAAGTGAGTTGTTCCGTGCAGGCCAATCATTTTATGTACCGGGCAATAGTCTTTTTAAAATCGAAACTGACGAAGTACTCGATTATGTATGCCATTTAGAAGGCTAAGAAATTCCTGTTCAAATCGGGTACACTATGCCCAAAGAAATCCTGTGAAGTTGGCTTTGCAGGATTTTTATTTTTTTGCTCAAACGTTGTTAGAGGTCATGCATGGCAAAACAGGAATATTATTATGGCGTTCATTCAGTGGAGTCATTGTTAGAACTTGAGCCGGAGCGTGTGCTAACCCTGTTTACTTTAAAAGGACGGGATGATCAGCGTTTGCAAAAGATTTTGCAATTGGCAGAGCCTTTTGGAATCAGTGTACAAAAAGCAAGCCGCGATAGTCTTGAGAAACTTGCAGGTCTACCATTTCATCAAGGTGTAGTTGCCGCAGTACGTCCACATCCTGTCTTGAATGAACAAGACCTCGATCAAATTTTAAGAGAAACTCCGGATGCATTGTTGTTGGCATTGGATCAGGTGACAGACCCGCATAATTTAGGGGCTTGTATTCGTACTGCCGCTGCGATGGGCGTGCAAGCTGTTATTGTGCCTCGTGATCGTTCGGCTAGTTTGACACCAACTGCTCGTAAAGTTGCAGCAGGTGGAGCCGAGAAAGTTAAATTTATTCAAGTCACTAATTTAGCTCGTACATTGGCTCATCTTAAAGAAACAACTCATGTACGCGTAATTGGCACTATGCTTGATGAAAGTGCGTTGCCACTTCAAAAGTGTGATTTCTCTGGCGCAGTTGTAATTGTAATGGGAGCTGAAGACACTGGTTTACGTCCTATTACACAGGCGCAGTGTGATCATAAAGTTTATATTCCGATGTCAGGAAATCTACAAAGTCTAAATGTCAGCGTAGCGACAGGTATGGCACTTTATGAGGCTTGCCGTCAGCGTTCTGAGGTATAATCTCACTGCCTTTCTAGTTTTTAAGTCATCTTGATATGTCTCCCCGTAAGCAAGGTTATTTCTTTGTATTGGTGACCATGTGCATTTGGGGCGGGTTTACGCTTTTTGCCCGTTTAAATGCACAGTGGCATATCAGTGCTTGGGACATAGCTGCATTGCGTTTCGCTATAGCCTTTCTAATTTTAATGCCTATTCTAATCTATAAAAAAGATCTCGCTTTTTTATGGAGTAAGCATGCGGTAATTTTGGCCTTGATTGGCGGGGTCATTTATTGTCTCACTGTCTATACCGCTTTTCTCTATGCTCCCGCTGCGCATGCTGCAATTTTCTTAAATGGTTGTATTCCAATTTGTACTGCGTTTGCAGCATACATTTTATTTAGACAGCCGTTTGATAAGCATACCTGGGTGAGTCTGGTAATTATGATTACTGCCTTGACTCTCATGAGCGTGTTGATGTTGCAAAGTAATGCTTCTGCTTTTGGCGTGGGTGATTTACTTCTTTTTATTAGTGCGATTTGGTGGGGTATTTTCACTGTATTACTTAAACAGTGGAAACTTTCTGCATGGCACTCTATGGCAAGTGTTGCGATTTGGTCTGCAATTATTTACTTACCCATCTATGCTCTATTTTTACCAAAGCATTTCATGGAAGTTAGTCCTATCCATTTAGCGATACAGGGCATTTTCCATGGTGTGTTTGTGGTTATTATTGCAACTCTGACTTATGTGGCAGCGATTCAGCGACTTGGCGCTTTTAAAACAGGAAGTATTGTAACTTTAGCGCCATTTATTGCTGCCATTTTAGCTGTACCTTTACTCGGTGAAGCATTAAGCCCATCTATTGTTGTAGGTTTGGTTGGAATGGGAATCGGCGCCTTACAACCTTGGCGATGGTTCCGACCAGATAGCTTGGCACAACAAATTAAGCAGCAAAATAAATCAAATTAGTTTGTACGCTTCAAATAGCTTTGATGTAACGGCTCTAATTGCTGATGTAAATGTTCGAGTAATCCATCATTAAACACAATGTCATTGGCAAGTTCGCGTTTACGTTCGCGTGACATTTGCGCTGCAATAATTTTCTGAATTTGTTCTTGGTTTTGCCCATCGCGTTGGCTGGCACGCTGAATTTGAGTTTGTTCACTCGCATCAACTAATAAGGTGTGGTTTACCAATTCATGTTGGTTGGTTTCAAAAAGTAGTGGTGAAACTAAAATCACATAAGGACTCTTTGGGTTTTGCAACTGCTGAATAATAGATTGGCGAATAGCTGGATGCGTGATTTTTTCGAGTGTTTGTCTTGCTTCAGGATTTTGAAAAATATATTCGCGTAGGGCACGACGATCGAGATTACCATCGGATTGAAGTACCCAATCCCCAAAAGTTTGTTGGATTTTTTGCAGGGCAGGTTGGCCTTTATCAACCACTTCGCGAGCAACGATGTCGGCATCGACGACTTGTATTCCTCGGGATTCAAACCATTGTGTTGCAGCAGATTTTCCACTGCCAATACCACCTGTGACTCCCAGAATAAAAGCCATCTTAACCTCCCAAATAGATTTTCATAATTTGATCACCCCATAGAAAGGCAACCCAACCCGCAATGGCAATGTAGGGCCCAAAGGCAAAGGGCTGATTGTCATTGCGTAATTTTAATAAAATGATGCCAATAATTGCACCTAGTAAAGATGACAATAACACAATTAATGGCAGCATCAATGGCCCCATCCACGCGCCTAATGCGGCAAGCAATTTAAAGTCGCCGTAGCCCATGCCTTCTTTGCCTGTAATCACTTTAAATAAGTAATACACAATCCAAAGACATAAAAAACCAATCAGGTAACCCCAAATGGCTGAGTTAGGTGAGGTGTAAATATTAAAGGTGTTAATGCCCAAACCAAGCGCAGCTAAAGGTAGAGTAAAACGGTCGGGTAGCAGCTGAGTATCAAAGTCTATAAAGGTGAGGGCAATCAGGACCCAAGTCAGAACTAGTCCCAAAAGCATTTGTATGGTTGGACCAAACACCATGACCACAACCAGTGAACATACCATTGTTAATAGTTCAACTGCTGGATAACGAATGCTAATAGGATGCTGGCAATGGCCACATTTACCTTTTAAAACCAACCAGCTTATGACAGGAATATTTTGATACCAACGGATAGGTTGATGGCACTCTGGACATGATGAAGCAGGTTTACTTAATGTTAGTTTCCCGTGGTCAATAATGGGTTGCTCAGGGTCGAGTAGCATTTGACATTCTTGCTGCCAATCTTGTTCCATCATTTTTGGGGTGCGATAAATCACCACATTCAGAAAGCTACCAATACATAGGCTCAATAATGCAACTGCAATATAAATTGCAGTTAAGTTTTGAATAAAATAAGCAATAATTTCTTGCATTATACAACTGAGCCCATTTGGAAAATTGGAAGATACATAGCAATCACCAGACCGCCTACAAGTACCCCTAAAATTGCCATAATTAAAGGTTCCATCATTGAAGTTAAGCCATCAACGGCATTATCAACTTCATTTTCATAGTACGTTGCAACTTTATCTAGCATGCTGTCTAGTGCACCAGATTCTTCACCAATTGCGACCATTTGTATAGCCATAGATGGAAAACGATTTGAAACGCGCATTGCAAATTGGAGTTGTTGACCTGTAGCAACATCTTCACGAATTTTCATGACGGCTTGTTCATAAATGACATTGTTAGTTGCACCAGCTGTTGATTCAAGCGCATCAATGAGAGGAACACCAGCTGCAAAAGTTGTTGCTAAAGTACGGCTGTAACGGGCAATAATCGCCTTATAAACCAGATCACCAAAGATGGGTAGTTTCAGGGCAAGTTTGTCTAAACCATCACGGAATTTTTTACTACGCTTTTTAGCTTCCAGAAATGCCGCAATGATTGCACCGATTACAATAATCAGAATGAACCAGTATTCCTGCATCCATTTCGACATATTTACGACCATTTGTGTAAAAGCAGGTAGATCTGCGCCAAAGGAAGAAAACAGATCTTGGAAAACGGGAACGACTTTAACCATCAAAATAATGGTAACAACTACAGCAACCACAATAACCGTTGCCGGGTATTTCATAGCCTTCTTGATTTTCTGCTTGAGCAATTCACTTTTTTCTTTGTAAATTGCCACACGGTCCAGCATGGTTTCAAGCGCACCAGACTGTTCGCCAGACTCTACAAGAGAGCAAAACAGTTTGTCGAAGTGCTGAGGATACTTTCTTAAAGCTGAGGCAAAAGTACTACCACCTTCAACTTCACTTTTAATACCGAGTACCACCTCGCGCATAGCTGGGTTTTCTAGTCCTTCTGCCACAATTTCAAAGCCTTGTACTAGTGGGACGCCGGCTTTCATCATGGTTGCAAGTTGTCGTGTGAAAATCGTGATATCGAGCGTTGATACTTTTTTCTTAAATAAACCTTCAAGAATATTTTTACGCTTTTCTCGAATATTACGAACAGTCACACCTTGTTTGCGTAGGGTGACTTTAGCTAAAGCCATATTTTTAGCTGGAAGTTCCCCCTTAATTTTTACGCCTTTGCGGTCAACCCCATCATAAGCAAAAGTCGGCATCAATTGTGCCTTTTTGACAGTCATGACATTATCCTTATTTTAAATTGTCTTTTATTCACTGGTTACGCGGTTGACTTCTTGTAAAGAAGTAACACCTTGCATAACTTTCTTTAAACCTGAGCGACGCAGATTATTAAACCCCAGTTTTTCAGAAGCGGCAGCGATTTCTAACGCATTGCCATCTTCCATAATAATCTTGGAAATCTCAGGTGTGACTTTCATTACTTCATAAATACCAACTCGACCTTTGTAGCCCTCACGACATTCTGGACAACCGACTGGTTGAAAAACTTGAAAATCGGGATGCATCAGATCTTGTTCGGTAAAACCCATTTCCAATAGGCTTTGTTTAGGAATGTCAGTAGGTACTTTACATTGAGAACATAGTCGACGTGCCAAACGCTGAGCAATGACCAGATTGACTGAAGTTGCAATATTGAAAGACGGAACGCCCATATTGCGTAGACGAGTCAGTGTTTCAGGAGCACTGTTGGTATGTAGCGTGGACATCACCATATGACCTGTCTGAGCAGCTTTAATCGCGATTTCAGCTGTTTCTAAATCACGAATCTCACCGACCATAATAATGTCAGGGTCCTGACGTAAAAATGACTTAAGTGCAGCTGAAAAAGTTAGACCTACCTTAGGGTTCACGTTAACCTGATTAATGCCTTCAAGGTTAATTTCGACTGGATCTTCGGCAGTAGAAATATTGGAACTTTCAGTGTTTAAAATGTTGAGGCCTGTATATAAAGATACAGTCTTACCAGAACCTGTTGGACCTGTGATTAAAAGCATACCTTGTGGCTTATCTAAGGCTTCCATAAAGAGTGCTTTTTGCTCTTCTTCATATCCTAGTGCATCAATTCCCAGCATGGCACTCGATGGATCGAGAATACGTAGAACTAACTTTTCACCAAATAAGGTCGGAAGAGAGTTCACACGAAAATCAATTGCTTTAGATTTTGATAGCTTGAGCTTGATACGACCATCTTGAGGGACACGCTTTTCAGAAATGTCCATTTGAGACATCACTTTTAAGCGTGAAGCCAAACGATTAGCCAGTTGCAAAGGCGGATTTGCAATTTGACGTAAAACGCCATCGACCCGATAACGGACCCGATACGATTTCTCATAAGGTTCGAAATGTAAATCAGAAGCCCCCATACGAATCGCATCAATCAATAACTTGTTAATATATTTAACAATAGGTGCTTCATCGCCTTGTGGAGTATCCTCATCCTCTTCTGGAGCAGCTGAGGTATCAAGATCTACATCTAGATCAAACTCTTCATCGCTAAACTCGAAACTACTTTCTTCAGTAAATTGCTGTACCAGAATTTTCTCGAGTTTATGATGCTCGACAATAACCGGCTCAACCATAAGCTTGCTGTTGAAGCGAATAGCATCAATAGCATCAATATTGCTAGGATTACTGGTTGCAACATATAAAATCTGTCCTTTTTTTACGAGAGGCAAGATCCGATGTTTTAAAATCAGTTTCTGGTCGACCAAATCTTTAGGAATCTGGCTGACATCGTAAACGTCCAGATCAAAATATGGCTCAGCAAATTCAATAGAAATTGTTTCAGCTAATAAAGAAGGGGAGAGATTAACCTCTTCAATCAGGTACGCAACAGTATCCTGTTTAGCTCTTTTTGCTGCATCTAGTGCTGCTTGCATGGTCGCTGCCGACACATGTTTTTCTTCGACTAATCGTCGAAAAAACCCCGAAAATTTTGGAGATGTATGTATGACTGACATCTGCCTACCTGTGCTCATATGTTTATAATTGGTATATAAAAAATTATACTTTTGTTATCTAAAATTACTACCTGAGAAAATGATGCTCTCGTCTTGATCCATATATTAAAGCTTGAACCAGTCGAAGTTTTTATTCATTAATTTTTAAAACGCGGAGCTTTAGTCTTAATAAAGTTTTATGACTGTTTTCAAATAGTAGAAAAGATATGAGCAAAGCCGTTAAAGAAAAGTATCTGAAATTTGTAGAAATGCGTGTAGAATGTGCTGCATTTTTGATGAAAGGTGAGCCGTATGTCGGGTTCGACGATTACGCCTTGGGTAGTTGGCAACTGGAAAATGAACCCAATGCGTGCCAATGCCAAACAACTTATAGAAGAATTTAAACAACTATTGCAACAAAACGAAATTGCAGATGAAAGCTGCCATGTCGGAGTTGCTCCGGTTTCTATTGCACTTACAATGGTACAAACCCAATTGCAAGATGCTGCAAAAACAGTATATACAGTTGCACAGGATGTATCGCGTGTAGCAGGTACAGGCGCCTATACTGGTGAAGTCAGTGCAGAATTATTAAAAGATAGCCAAATTAATTTTGTATTGGTGGGTCACTCTGAACGCCGTGATTTGTTAGGTGATAACGTTGAAATTTTGAAGGCAAAACTCCAAAATTCTTTAAATGCAGGCTTAACTGTCATTTATTGTGTGGGTGAAAGTCTCGAACAACGTGAACAAGATTTGGCAGAGCAGGTTGTATTGCAACAAATCTGTGATATAGCTCCTGTAGTGACTGCAGAGCAATGGCAAAAGCAAATTGTAATTGCTTATGAGCCAATCTGGGCAATTGGTACAGGTAAAACTGCTTCACCACAAGATGCACAGGCAATGCATGCTAAAATCCGTGAAGGTTTAAGTCAGATTACTTCTGCGGGTCCAGACATTGCGATTTTATATGGCGGTAGTGTAAAAGCTGAGAATGCAGTCGAGTTGGCAGCATGTCCAGATATTAATGGCGCGTTGGTTGGAGGTGCTTCGTTAAATGCAGCATCTTTTTATCAAATCGTACATGCCTTTGCACAAAGTAAATAACGAGGATAGGGTATGCACTCTTTTGTACTGATCGTACATATTATTTTAGCGGTACTGATGATTGGCTTGATTCTAGTCCAACACGGTAAAGGTGCGGATGCTGGTGCTTCTTTCGGTGGTGGCGGAGCAGCAACTGTATTTGGCGCATCGGGTTCAGCTAATTTCCTTACTCGCCTTACTGCTATTTTAACGGCACTGTTTTTTGTGACGAGTTTAACCTTGGCTGTTTTTGCAAAAAAACAGACGACTGAGGCATATAGTTTGAAATCTGTACAAACAACAGCACCAATTCAAACAACATCGCCTGAAACTTCACCAAATGCACCAAAAACGGGTCAATAATTCGAAATAGGGCTTTCCTTTTATAGTTGGAAGGACTAGAATGCGTCCCACAAGCTGCGGTGGTGGTGGAATTGGTAGACACGCTACCTTGAGGTGGTAGTGCCTTCGGGCGTGGGGGTTCAAGTCCCCCCTTCCGCACCAACTTTGAACCAGAAAGTTGAGTGCAAGCAGTTTTTTGATGCGGGATGGAGCAGTCTGGTAGCTCGTCGGGCTCATAACCCGAAGGTCGTTGGTTCAAATCCAGCTCCCGCTACCAAATTGATTAAGGTGCAACTTAATCAGACAGTATCTAGAAAGTTTACATTGACTTTATTTGATATTTGTATATAATTTTTGCACGTTGATGCGGGATGGAGCAGTCTGGTAGCTCGTCGGGCTCATAACCCGAAGGTCGTTGGTTCAAATCCAGCTCCCGCTACCAAATTGATTAAGGTGCAACTTAATCAGACAGTATCTAGAAAGTTTACATTGACTTTATTTGATATTTGTATATAATTTTTGCACGTTGATGCGGGATGGAGCAGTCTGGTAGCTCGTCGGGCTCATAACCCGAAGGTCGTTGGTTCAAATCCAGCTCCCGCTACCAAGTTTCTTAAAAGAGGCTCACAGACAAGTGGGCCTTTTTGCACAGTGGACTATTGTTTTCTGTGCTACATAGGGGCGATTAACGCCCTTTTTTATTGGTTATCGTATCGCTATCGTGTAGTTTCGACATCAATTGGTCAAATAGTCATGCTTCACTATAGTAGGTCTGTGTCGGTTAAAACAACCGATTGAATCGCACGAGAATGACGAGAGTAAATGAAATTATCAAATAAATCCCAAGCATTGCATGACTTAATTGTTCCTGCAGTACAAGCATGTGGTGTCGACCTTTGGGGAATCGAGTTTCTCCCACAAGGTAAACGTTCATTATTGCGTATTTATATCGATAAAGCGGTAAGTGAAGAAGATGCTGAGCCAGTACTTAATGAAGATGGTGAAGTAGAACTAGGCCGTGGTATTGGTGTGCAAGATTGTGTGCGTGTAACACAACAAGTTGGCGCAATGCTGGATGTTCATGATCCAATTTCGGGTGAGTATTCATTAGAAGTTTCTTCACCAGGTTGGGATCGTCCATTTTTTCAACTAGAACAGTTACAAGGCTACATCGGACAACAAATTGCTTTGCGTTTGATTGCAGCAGTAGAAAACCGTCGTAAATTTCAAGCAAAGCTTATCGCAGTAGACCTTGAAAATGAAGAAATTCAGGTTGAAGTTGATGGGAAGCACGTGCTTGAGATCGACAGCAACAATATCGATAAAGCAAACTTGATCTATCAAGATTAAATTTATTAAATTTTATAAGAAATCGGTAGGTGACTTATGGGCCGCGAAATTCTTACCGTTGTTGAAACGGTTAGTAATGAAAAAGGTGTTAGTCGTGAAGCGATCTTCGAGGCTTTAGAACAAGCTCTAGTTGCTGCAACGAAGAAAAGATTTTACGAAGGTACGCATGCTGAAGAAGCTCAGCTTCGTGTAGAAATTGATCGTAAAACTGGTGATTACAGTACATTCCGTCAATGGACTGTTGTGGCAGATGAAGATCATGAAATGCCAGCTTGCCAAGATGCGATTTCTGACCTTGACCCATCTAAATGGTCAATTGGTGATGTTCGTGAACTCGAAGTAGAATCTATTGAGTTTGGTCGTATCGCTGCACAAATTGCAAAACAAGTTATCGTACAAAAAATTCGTGAAGCTGAGCGTGCTTTAGTTGCTGATGCATACGAGTCTAAAGTTGGTGAGTTAATTTACGGTGAAGTAAAAAAACAAACCAAAGATGGCTTTATTATTGATTTAGGCGACAACGCTGAAGCTTACCTTGCGCGCGAAGAAATGATTCCAAAAGAAATTCTTCGTCCGAAACAACGTATGAACGCTATTTTATACAATGTGAACCGTGAAGGTCGTGGCGCTCAGTTGTTGTTATCACGCGCTAAGCCTGAAATGTTAATTGCTTTAATGAAAAAAGAAATTCCTGAAATTTCTGAAGAAATTATTGAAATTAAAGCAGCGGCACGTCAACCGGGCGTTCGTGCTAAAATTGCAGTTAAAACAAATGACCATCGTATTGACCCTGTAGGTGCATGTATTGGTATGCGTGGTACGCGTATTCAAGCAGTACAACAAGAGTTAAACGGTGAACGTATTGATGTAGTGGTCTGGTCTGATGATCCAGCTCAGTACATTGCAAGTGCATTAGAACCAGCTGATGTTTCAGGCATCGTGCTTGATGAAGATGCAAGAAGTGCCGATATTATTTTTGCAACCAGCGATCAATTGGCTCGCGCGATTGGCTCACAAGGCCAAAATGTTCGCTTGGCTTCTGATTTAACTGGCTACAAACTCGACATGATGCTTGAAGAAGAGTATCGTGCTCGTCAGCAAAATGAAGCTCAGCAATATCTTGATATGTTTGTATCACGTCTCGATATTGAAGAAGATTTAGCAATGGCATTGGTGGAAATGGGCTTTACCTCTTTAGAAGAGATTGCTTATGTTCCAGCTGAAACTTTTGACGAAATTGAGCTTGATGCTGAATTGGTTGAGTTATTGCAAAGTCGTGCAAAAGAAGCAGCACTTACTGATGCTTTGAAACAGCAAGAAAATATTCAAGAACCGAGCGCAGACCTTCTAACTATGGAAGGCATGACTTCTGAGATCGCTTACTCGCTTGCCGCTCGCGGTATTATTACTGTCGATGATTTGGCAGATCAAGCTACTGACGATATCTCTGATATTGAAGGACTTGATCATGAAAAAGCAGGTCAATTGATCATGAAAGCTCGCGAATCATGGTTTAACTAGGAGATGAAATATGACGGACAAGTCGATTAAAGAGTTAGCTCTCAGTGTAGAACGTCCTGTTGAGAAGCTCCTAGAACAGGCTCGTGAAGCAGGTTTGCCTCAACGTACAGCAGACGACATTATTACCACTGAACAACAGGATACTTTAGTCAATCATTTGAAAAAAGTGCATGGTCAGGAAAGTGGTAACACAGGAAAAATTGCGTTGAAACGTAAAACAACCAGTACCGCTAAAGTTGCAAGTACTTCAGGTAAAGCAAAAACAATTAACGTAGAAGTACGTAAAAAACAGGTTTTTGCTAAACCAAACCCTGAACAAATTGCAGCTGAAGCTAAAGCACGTGCAGAAGCTGAAGCTAAAGCACGTGTAGAACAGCAAACGCGTGACACTGCACAGCAAAACGCGCGTCTTCAAACAGAGCAAAAAGCAAAAGCAACTTTAGATGCGATGCGTGCTGCTCATCAACAAGATAGCGCTGCTCAGACAGCTCCTAAAGCTGCTGTAGTAGTGAAAAAACGTGGTGGTGGTACAGTAAAACCTGCACCAAAACCAGCAGAAACATTAGAGCAAAAGAAAGCGCGTGAAGCACAAACAGCTCAGTTGAAAGCAACTGAAGAAGCTGCGCGTCGTAAAGCGGCTGAAGAAGCTCAGCAACGTACACTTGAACAAATGCGCAAAATGGCGTCTAAGTATTCAAGTGACGAAGCTACTACCACAATTCGTGTGATTGATGATTCTCCACTTGCTTCAGGTCTTGTAGGCCAAGCTTATGAAGATTCATTCAAGCAAGAAGACCGTGAAATTAAACGCGGTGGCGCAACCACTAACCCTCGTGCGGGTAAAAAGGGTGGTCGTCGTGGTCAAGAAGAGCAAAGCTTTGTTAACCATAACAAACGTGGTTTAAAATCAAGCCAAGCGAATAAGCATGGATTTGAAAAACCAGTTAAAAAGCAAGTTTATGATGTAGAAATCGGTTCAAGCATTGTTGTTGCCGATCTTGCTCAAAAAATGGCGATTAAAGTACGTGAAGTTATCAAAACACTTATGAAAATGGGTGAGTTGGTTAATCAGGAACAAGCTATTGACCAAGATACAGCAGCACTTGTTGTTGAAGAAATGGGTCATAACCCTGTTTTAGTTTCTGATACACAAGCGGAAGATAACTTGCTTGAAGCGGCTGAAGAAGCACGTGGTGAGCAAACAACTCGTCCGCCAGTTGTTACCATTATGGGTCACGTTGACCATGGTAAAACATCATTGCTTGACCGTATCCGTCGTTCGAAAGTGGCGGCAGGTGAAGCAGGTGGTATTACCCAGCATATTGGTGCATATCATGTTGAAACAGACAAAGGAATTATTACATTCCTTGATACACCGGGACATGCTGCATTTACTTCAATGCGTGCACGTGGTGCTAAAGCAACGGATATCGTTGTATTAGTTGTTGCGGCAGATGACGGTGTAATGCCACAAACTGCTGAAGCAATTGACCATGCGCGTGCAGCAGGTACTCCAATTATTGTTGCAATCAACAAAATGGATAAAGAATCTGCTGATCCAGACCGTGTGTTAAATGAATTAACAACGAAACAAATCGTTCCAGAAGAATGGGGTGGTGATGTTCCGATTGCTAAGGTTTCTGCACACAGTGGACAAGGTATTGATGAACTCCTTGACTTAATTCTTATTCAGTCAGAATTGATGGAATTAAAAGCATCTGCACAAGGTGCTGCACAAGGTGTTGTTATTGAAGCGCGTGTTGATAAAGGCCGTGGTGCAGTAACTTCTATTCTTGTTCAAAACGGTACATTAAACATTGGTGACCTTGTTCTTGCAGGTTCGTCATATGGTCGTGTCCGTGCAATGTCTGATGAAAATGGTAAGCCGATTAAATCAGCAGGACCATCTATTCCAGTAGAAATTCTGGGTCTTCCAGATGCTCCAATGGCAGGTGATGAAGTTCTTGTTGTAAATGACGAGAAGAAAGCGCGTGAAGTTGCTGATGCTCGTGCTGACCGTGAACGTCAAAAACGTATTGATCGTCAAAGCGCAATGCGTCTTGAAAATATCATGTCGTCAATGGGCAAAAAAGATGTTCCTACAGTGAACGTTGTTTTAAGAACAGACGTACGTGGTACTTTAGAAGCATTGAATGCAGCTTTACATGAATTATCTACTGATGAAGTAAAAGTTCGTGTAATTAGTTCGGGTGTTGGCGCGATTACTGAGTCTGATGTGATTCTTGCTGAATCTTCAGAAGCTGTATTGTTAGGCTTTAACGTTCGTGCTGATACGACTGCTCGTCAGAGAAGTGACCAAGACGGTATCGATATTCGTTACTACAGCATCATCTATGAATTAATTGATGATGTGAAAGATGCCATGAGCGGTAAACTTGCTCCTGAACATCGTGAAACTATCTTGGGTGTTGCTGAAGTACGTGAAGTATTCCACTCAAGTAAGTTTGGTGCAGCAGCAGGCTGTATGGTACTTGAAGGTGTATTGCATCGTAATAAACCGATTCGCGTATTACGTGATGACGTGGTTGTGTTCCAAGGTGAGCTTGAATCTCTTCGTCGCTATAAAGAAGTGGTTGAAGAAGTTCGTGCCGGTATGGAATGTGGTCTTGCGGTGAAAGGTTATAAAGACATCAAAGTGAAAGATAAAATTGAAGTCTATGATGTTCAATTGATTAAACGGAGTCTTTAATGGCGGGTAGCCAACGCTTAAAGCGCATGGCGGATTCAGTTCAACGCGAGTTGTCTGAGCTGATTCGTCAAGAGCTTAAAGATCCTCGCTTAGGTGGTCTAGTGACCATCTCTGCGGTGAAAGTCAGTGCAGACATGGGTTATGCTGAAGTTTATGTCACCGTAATGGGGCGTGAGCTTGGCGATGAGCAAAGTGAAGCAGCGAATAAAGAAACTTTAGAGGTATTAAATAAAGCTTCTGGTTTCTTGCGTCATGAATTGAGCCGTCGTATCAAGACACGTATTACGCCAAGATTGCGTTTCCATTATGACAAGACGAATGCTTATGGTAACTATATGTTTGGTCTGATCGAAAAAGCGGTAAATGATTTGCCGAAACGCGATTCAGACGACGAACAGTAATATAAAAAATAAAAAAGCCACCTTCGGGTGGCTTTTTTATTGGTGGGCTTTTTCCTAGTCTTTAGGAGGGTCCATAGGCGGTTTATTTTGCGAGAAACGCTGTCCAATTTTATAACGGTCCCACGGCAAGGGACGTTCAATTGACTCAGGAACTTCGCCACTCAATGAACGCAAACGTAAATGTAGCGCAGCTTGAGCAATTAAATTTGCTGAAACTGGTGCGGTAATGAAAGCTAAAAGTGTGATCAGTAGCTCGGCAAAACCAAAGCGGCCTTGAAAAGCAAAAAAGATCATAGACGCAATCAAAAAGCTGCCTAATCCTAACGTACTCGATTTTGTGGGTGCATGTAAACGCATGAATAAGTCAGGTAAGCGCACCATGCCAATCGAGCCGACTAACATAAAGAAAGCACCAAAAACCAGAAAGACTGAAACAATAACTTCCATTACGAACTGCATTTTGATCTCTCCTTAATCGATTACGTGACCAGTTGTGAAGTAACGTGCTAAGGCTGCCGTAGATACGAAACCTAGCATCGCAACCAGTAGGGCTCCTTCAAATAAAGAGGTCGTCATCCAATAAATGCCTAAAACAACAATGAGACAAGTTGCATTTAAGAAGAGAGTATCGAGTGCTAAAAGCCGATCTACAATTGATGGACCTATGACCAATCTGAAGAGACAAAGTAGCATAGAGATTGTAATGGCAATTGAGCTAATACCTAGAGCATAGGGTAGGATGGTCATGCACTTGCCTCCGTCTTGCTTTTTACATCAAAAATTTCCATAAGTGGAATTTCATAACGTTGTTTGATGTCTTGAATATCAGATTCGGTATTATCTGTGCTCAAAGCATGAACCAGAATATCGCCACGTTCCTGATCAATACCCGCAGAAACCGTACCTGGTGTTGTGGTAATGATCATCGCTAGTAAGGTATTGACCTGCTCATGTTCTGTCTCTAAAGGTACACGATACCATTTAGGATGTAATTTTTTAGTAGGCCCTAAAACAAGTTTTGCGACCTTAAAGTTAGAAATAATAATATCCCAAAGAACCACAAAACATAATTTAACCGCAGGTTTCCAGTGAATATGCGGTGTACGGGTAATAAACGGTTTGACTAAACGAGGGATGATTAAGCCCAAAAGCATTGCAGTCAAAAGATCACTCGCATCAAGACTATGCGCCAGCATCAACCAAAATAAAATGATCAGAACCGAAACAAATGGATGTGGAAACCAACGTTCAAGCAAATGAGATAACTGCATTGTTATGGCTCCATAGGTTTCAATTGACTTTCATCAACAATGGAAGGTGTTTGGAGTTTGTCCTGTTGCTGAATTTGTCGTTGTTTATATTCAGAAATATGTTCACCATTGAACGTATCTTTCGAAATAATATCGGGAATAAGATAAGCATTATGATCTTCAACTTCTCCCCCATATTTAGTTTCTGGCAGATAGGCGGGATCAAATGGCTGTACGCTGATAACTTCCCCATTTTTATCTACTTTAAGAATAGTGCGTTGGTAAAGTGCATGGTCTTGAATCTGTTGTGCGGTGCTTAATGTGTAATGCTGAATTGGTGCAGCAAAGACAACGTAAGTGATTAAACTAGCCAGTAATAGATAAATGACTTGATCGTTACGTGGTGGTGCGCGTTCCGGCAAAGCACGATAAAGAATATAAGCTGGATGGATTGGATCTTCTTCTGGAGGAGATGCACGCCAGAATAAGATAAAACCAACACGTGTGAGTGCAATAATACTTAATAAGCTCACAACAAGCACAACACCAATAATCCAGCCTTGATAGCTAGCTTCAACTGTCGCTTGTAAAATGAATACTTTTCCAAGAAAACCACTAAAAGGCGGTAACCCAGCAAGCATCATGGCAATCAAGAAATAAGTCACCATAGCCGCTTTTTCTTGTTTGATTCTTGGGGCAACTTTTAAATGATCTTTAAAATCTCCACGTTGTGAAGTGATCCATCCACAAAATAGATAAAAAGCTGCACCGATTAAGGTACTGTGCACTAAGTAATATAAAGCACCAGACCATGCCTGCGTATTAGACATGGCAATTGCGGTGAGCAAGGTACCAATTGAAGAAAGTACCATAAAGCCGACAAAGCGACGTAAACGATCTGCTCCAATTGCTGCAATCACACCATAGAGTGAAGTAATTAAACCAATAGGCAATAACCAGCTTTTTAAGATTTCTTGGCTAAGCGCATCGTCAAATACTGTTCCATTTACACGTAAAATAGAATAGATCCCGACTTTGGTCATAATGGTGAAAATTGCAGCTACAGGCGTACTTGCAACGGCATAGGTTTTTGGCAGCCAAAAACCGACAGGAAGCATTGCTGCTTTAATGCCGAAAACAACAAAAAGAAGTAAGGAACCAGCGACTGCTAATTTGTGTTGATCTGCTTCAAGTGTTGGTATAAGGCGTGATACATCCGCCATGTTGAGGCTACCCACACTGCCATAAATCATACCAAGCCCAATTAAGAAGAGGGCAGAGGCTAAAAGGTTAATAATGACATAGTGAACGCCAAGCTGAAAACGTGGTTTGCCTTGCCCATGTAAAAGCAAAACATAGGAAGCCATCAACAAGATTTCAAAAAAGACAAAAAGGTTAAATAAATCGCCTGTTAAAAATGCTCCGCAGATACCCATTAATAAGAAATGCACCATGGCATGGAAATAGCGACCACGGGTATCCCAATTGTCGCTTGCATACCATAGAACTGGTACTGCTAATGCGTAAGTCAGCACCAGCATAAAAGCAGAAAGGCGATCTAACACAAGCACAATACCAAATGGCGCTGACCATTCGCTCAACTGGTAAATGGTAATCTGTCCAGTGCTGGCAAAGCTTAAATATATAATTGCGGTAATTAATCCAGCAATTGCAGAAACAAGACTAATGCCACGACGCCATGGTTGTCGCCAGTCATCTTTTAAAGCACCTGCTCCCGGGTTGCCAAGCAGTAATAATATAAAAGCAGTAAATGCCGGGATGAGAATGCTAAAAATAGGCGCATGTTCTTGCCAGAAAGATAAAAAATCAAACATTACGGCTCATCCTCGCGTGGGTCGTATGTCGGAGATATGTCTTCTTTAGCATCAACATGATCACTACCTGATTCATAACGGCTACGCAGTGCCAGTTGTACAATAAAAGCGGTGGTTGCAAAACCGATCACAATGGCTGTTAACACTAGCGCTTGAGGAAGTGGATCGGTTATTTTTGTTGTTTCAGTTAAAATTGCGGGTGAGCTAATTTGTAATCGGCCCATAGCAAATAAAAATAGGTTTACAGCATAGCCAATTACAGCTAACCCAAGCACAACAGGGAAGGTACGAGCACGTAAAATCAGATAAATACCTGTGGCAACAAGTAAACCAATTGCAGAAGCCAATAAGAATTCTAAACTGATCATGATGATTCCTCCCGATGTGGTACTACAGGACCAGCCATGCTTGAGTGGCGAGAGTCTCCTAATACCGAGATAAGTAACATCGTTGCACCAACAACGGTGATATAAACCCCTAAGTCAAAACTCGCAGCTGAAGCCAGATGTAGTTTTCCTAAAATTGGTAATTCAACATATACGTGTGCACTAGTCAGGAATGGGCGTAACCAGAACCATGCAGCTACACCAGTAAGCCCAGCAATCGTTAAACCTGAACCAATCCAGACTTCGTAAAGACGGCCTGATTTTGCTTTGAGTAATTGTTCTGTTTGGTCTTGACCTAGCGCAATATATTGAATGATTAAAGCCATTGAGGTGATTAGACCTGCAATGAAGCCACCGCCCGGATAATTATGGCCACGCATAAAAATATAAACACTTACGACAAGTGCTAACGGTAATACCCAAGAAGCTGTAATACGGAACATGAGCGGAGATGGATTAAAACGGTAGGTGAGGCCTTGGGTCATGGTTGTACCATGGACACGCATACCATCCATAAGACATAGCGCACCAATAGCAGCAATGCCTAATACAGTAATTTCACCGAATGTATCGAAGCCACGGAAGTCAACCAAAATGACATTTACAATATTTGAGCCGCCGCCAAGTGGTAAAGACTGCTGCGCAAAGAACCATGAAATCGAATTATGATCACGGGTTAAAATCAGCCATGCAATCCAGCCTATCCCTAAACCTCCAATAATCGCTAAAGCAGCATCTCTTAAGCGTCTAGAACGAAGAGATTCATATGGCGTTAGCTGTGGAAGTAAAGATAAACTCATTAGTAAAAGAACAGTGGTTACAACATCCACGGTAATTTGAGTTAGTGCCAAATCTGGAGCTGACATGGTGACAAATACCATTGTTACCACTAGACCAATTGCACCGCTAATAAGGACTGCTTTAATACGTTCATGATGGAACCACAACATCATCCAGCAACCTGAGAACAGGGTTAGCCAGAGAACGATAGCAATCCATGGGGCATGAGTAAGTTCACGTGTGCCTGTAGTGAGCCCTTGATTAAGTAGCGGCATAGTTACCATGATGACGCTAAAAGCAATGATCAAGAACAAGTAACTTTGCAATGAGCCGTTTTCAGTTTTTTGTTTAATTTTTCGGCTGGTGAGCAACAGGTGTTTTAAAAATAAATCAAATAAAATGCGGCCTTGCAATCTGCCAAGATGTGGGTCAAGGTCAATTTTACGAATCATGCTATCTTTTGCCAAAGCAAAATAGAACAGTGAGCCACCGACTAAAGCAATAATACTCATCACAAGAGGAGCATTGAAACCGTGCCAGATCGCAAGATGAGTTCCTGCAAATTCTGGTTGCATCAAGCTTGCTCTGGTTACGCTATTTACCAGTGGTTCTACCAACAAAGAAGGTAAAACGCCGACTAGGATACATAGCACAGCAAGAAGAAGGGCTGGTGCGCGCATGCCCATAGGCGGTTCATGTGCATTTTTATTTGGCACTTGCTTACCAATTGGACCGTCAAAAAACACGCCGTGTGCTAAACGAATTGAATAACTCACTGCAAAAATACCAGCAAGTGTTGCAATGATGCTGGCAAAGATAACTGCTGAACCTGAAAGATTCGCCAATAGCTCGGTAAAGAACATCTCTTTTGAAATAAAGCCATTGGTGAGTGGCACACCTGCCATAGAGGCAGCGGTGATCATGGTTAATGTGGCAGTGAAAGGAAGTAATTGCCAAATACCACTGAGTTTTCGAAGATCACGTGTACCCGTTTCATGGTCAATGATCCCTGCAATCATAAAGAGTGCAGCTTTAAATGTTGCATGGTTAATAATATGAAAAATAGCAGCAGTAACTGCTAAAGGCGAACCGATACCAAGTAAACAGACAATAAGACCTAAATGGCTAATTGTTGAATAGGCTAACAGTCCTTTTAAATCTTCTTTAAAAATGGCAAAACATGCTGCCATACAGAGCGTAAATAGGCCAACGAAGGTAACAATATTGTGATAAAGCGCGGCGCCTACAAAAATTGGCAGTAAACGTGCGAGCAGGAAAATACCTGCTTTTACCATGGTCGCAGAGTGTAGGTAGGCAGACACCGGTGTTGGTGCAGCCATTGCGTTTGGTAACCAAAAATGAAATGGAAACTGAGCACTCTTCGTAAATGCACCAAGCAAAATAAGCAATAGCATTGGAATAAATAGAGCATGGGCTTGAATGGTGTCTCTCATGCCCATGATGTCACTAATTTCATAGGTTCCGGTGATTTGCCCTAATAGAACAAATCCACCCAATAACGCCAAACCACCCATTCCTGTAATAGTGAGCGCCATTCGAGAGCCACGTTGAGCAGCTTCATAATGACTCCAGTAACCCACTAACAAGAAAGATGAAATACTGGTGAGCTCCCAAAAGACTAATAAAATAATAAGATTATTAGAGAGCGAAATACCCAGCATTGCTGCCATAAACAGCATGAGCAAAGCATAGAGTTTGCTTAAAGAATTTTTAGGGCCAAGATAGTAATAGGCGTATATGTAAATGAGGGTACCGATACCGGTAATAAGTAAAGAGAATAGTAAACCAAGGGCATCGAGCCTGAAGCTAAGATTAATCCCCAATTGAGGTAGCCAATCCCAGCTTTGTTGAATGCTTGCACCACCAAGCACAGTTTTAGCTTGAGTCAGTAATAAACCAAAACTGGTTAAACTGACTCCAATTGCCCCTAAAGCCGTTACTCCACGCGAGAACCGTTGAAGCAATGAAACAAGGGTGGTGCCTAATATTAACGGTAATAAGATAATTATCGGTAGCACACTCGTATCCATATGTGATTTAGGCCGAAACCTAAAGGTGAATTTTTAATTTCAGAATAGATAGGAATTCAAAGAGAGTTCCAAGGCTTTGTTATTCTGAAAACCCAACCAAATTAGAAAATAAAGCGAGAAACAAGTTGTATTGCGCAACTTGAAGAATAAAAACGCAAAATGAAATTTATTGTACACTAAAAAAGCATTAAAAATCTGATGTTATTACATGTAGTAACAACATCTAGTGATTTTTAATGCCTAAAAATTTTAATGAAGCGGTATATTTTGTAAGAGCGCTTTTTATTATAAAAATAGAGCTAAAAGTGGCATAAAATTTAAACAGAAGGGCTTTCTTCTGGTGTGTCTCCTGCATGAATCATTCGTAGCAATTCATTTTTTTGTTGTTCATTTAAACCCTGAATTTGCTGAAATAAAACTTCAACCTGTGCTGGAGAGGGAGTAGGGTCTATTAAGCTTGGAAGCTGTGCTTCTATGTGTGGAACTAATGACTCGCTTCTTTGGAGTAATGTATAGATGTGTTCAAGCTGTTGTTTGGTGGTATTTAAATCAAGATGGCTAATTTTACCATGCTCTAATTTTAAACATTGATAGGCCGAGGCATGTTCTAGTAACTCTTCACGACTTCCCGTTGCAATAATTTGTAAGCGCGGAAATGCTTGATGGAGTTTGTTTAAAATTTCTGAACAATGCTGTGCATCGAGTTGCGCATCAATCTGATCAATTAATAAAATTCCTTCACCTTCAAGGCAAGGATTTAGGCTTAACGGATTGAGTAAACAGAGCCTGCGGGCAATATCGCCTACTAAAGCAATCCATGTTTTTGTGGTGTTGGAAAGTTGCTGAAAAGGTAGGGTTTGGCCATCATAGTCAGCCATAAGTTGAAGCCGAGGCTGATATTGCAAATATAAGTCTTTGAGCTCTGGCAGAACGATATTTAATGCATTTTTAAGAGCGTAGAGGTTAGGTGTGGTGAGCTGTTTAGGCTGCCCAGAGAACTCTTTTTGAAGCTCATTTAATAGTTCTGTCTGATCTTCTGGATCTGATTGCTTAGATTTAATGCGTTGTACGAGATGTGCAGCTTGAGCATTTTCGATATCGCTAATTTCACGTAACCATTCAAAAAAACGAGTGAAGGTTGTGAACGGAACTGGACTAATATCATAGGCTGAAATGGCTTGAGTGATGCCGGGTAAATTTTTATTGAGCAGATTAATATCATTTACAAATCGCTCGGCTGGGTAGTAAGCGATTAAGGGTAACCCTTGTAATGGATCTTTTTTGATGACTTGTTGATAAAGGGCCATCGTCTGGTCAAGTTGCTGAGTTTCAACTTGGCTGATTCCAATGCCACTTGAGTTTAGGGTTTTAAAAAGTTTCCAGCTACACAGTGAAGAATCTACCTCTTGTGCCGAAGTACTTTCTGGTAAAGAGCCAATTTCTGGTGGAACTTGAAGGGTCACTTCGATTTTTGACTGTAGACGCGATTGAGTAATGTCTTGGTCAGGCATAACAATACCGGGACTACGTAAATCTTTAAAACGGGCAGGGAACCAAGTTAGAGCATGGTAAGTATGTTTGAGCAACATACTTTTACCCGTTGCTTGTTCACCTAAAATTAAGGTAATCGGCTGTTTTTCATATTGAAACTGTATTTTAAGATCGTGAAACAGAGCAATATGTTTAAATTGGATAGATTCAAGTTGCATAGGCTCACCTAATTATGAGCGCTTCAACCAACTGACTTTCGAAGACTTAAAGGCGCCCTTACTTTTAATTGTTGTATCAGATCATAAAGATGATGGATATTTAGACTTACTTTAGCACGAGTACAGGCAACGTAAAGTAATCTTAACTCCTCATCACTAATCTTGTGTTCTAAGCCATTAATTTTAAATTGATAGTCATCTTCAATATGAACGCGATTCCATTCTAGCCCTTTCGCTTTATGGGCTGTAGAGATGACATAATCAGCTTGCTCAAGTGGAGTAATCTTTGCAAGTGCTTTTTTTAGCGGGTCAGTGCCGTGATCATCAACCAGTTTAACCAATGGCTTAATGTCACTTCCTTCATTGGTTTCACAGTACTCATGTACATCGTGCCATGAGTTAAACCATGCTAATTCAGGAACGTCAGTAACTCGTTTGCCTTGTTTTAAGAGGCTGGCAGCGTCTACAAAACGGTTTAGTTTTTGATGATCCGCCTGCAAACTCACTTTATCGCCATGAACCAAACCTGCTAATAAAAGTTCCATTGCACGAGCATTGGTACGGCATAAAATCGCATCACGCATTTTGGTATGCGGTTTATTCACTACACTTGATTTCTGGTTTGGATTACCAAGCAAGGGAACAGTTTCATTTAAACCGCCAAGCAGGGCATTGGCTACATCGGCGATCGTTTCGCCAAAACGAAAAGAAGTGGTTAACCGAGATTCTGGCAAGGGCAATTGTTGCATGGCATTAATTGCACCACGCCAAGCGTAGATTTGTTGATGTGCATCACCTACATAAATAACTTGAGTATTTTTTTGGCGAAGCAAAATGCCTAGCATTAGTGGGTCAGCATCTTGTGCTTCATCAAACAAGACGTAGTCAGTAGGAATGTTTGGCTCAGACAATGCCCAAAGTTTGAGGTAAATATCATGCCCAATACCTGCTTGATGGTTTTGGTCAATCGACTCTAACCAACGTCGTTCCACAGCAGGGTAAAGGTGATTCTGTAATTCGATAATATCGTCTGGATGCAACCAGTTAGGCGCCTGAATATGTCGAGGCGCCGGATATTGGGAGCTTGTTGAACAGAAATAGCTTACTGCATTTGCTACAAGACTCGCTAGACGGCTTGGCATCAAGACATATTTTTCGTAACGTCCACCCATCATACGTCGCAGCGTAATAGGTTCTAGTCGATATTCTTTAGCAATAAAACTTGGGCTTAGTCGTGGTAGACGTAATTTATCAGTTACACCACGCGGTACACTACGAAAAGCAAGCGAGTGAAAAGTACGGCAGTCTACATTACGATGGAATTTGTTTTGTGCTTCACCAGCAATAGCTTTGTTAAATGCTAGATACATACCACGCCGTTCAGGCATGGCATCGCTAATCATTTGTAAAGTGGTGGTTTTACCTGTGCCAGCATAGGCAATCACTTTAAATGACTGCCCAAGGCGTGCATTATCTATGGCAATTGCTTGTTCATAGGTGGCTTTAGGTTTTTCAATATTCGACACTGAGTGATTTTAAACCTTGTTGCGGTTAGCTTTTTCAACTAAACCAGATAAACCCTGACGACGAGCTAATTCGTCAATAATAAGTTGTGGATTAAGGTCGAAATAACCCAACATCACAATAGTATGGAACCACAAATCTGCTGTTTCATAAACGAGATCATTTAAGTGAGCTTCCGAATCCTGTGCGGCAAAATCTTTAGCAGCAATAATTGCTTCTACACTTTCTTCACCGACTTTTTCTAAGATTTTATTGATGCCTTTTTTGTAGAGGCTTGCAACATATGAAGTATCTGCTTCAGCTTGCTTACGCTCTTGCATCAATTGCCCTAAGTGAGCAAGTACATCGACTTGTTCAGTGGTATGAGCATGATCGTGGCTTTCAGTTTTAGCTTTGTCACCATAAATTGCAGTAGGGTCTTTTAATTGTGCATCGACAATTTCCCAGCCCTGTGGGGTAAGTTTACGGTAGAAACAAGACTCACGACCTGTATGGCATGCAATACCACCGTGTTGTTCAATTTGTAGAATAATTACATCGCCGTCACAGTCCAGACGAATTTCATAAACTGTTTGAAAATGGCCTGATTCTTCACCCTTGTGCCAAAGTTTTTGGCGAGAGCGAGAGAAGTAAACAGCCTGATTTTTTTCTGCTGTGAGCGCGAGTGCTTCACGGTTCATCCACGCCACCATCAAAATACGTCCGGTTTGATGATGTTGAGCAATGGCAGGGATAAGACCATTGGAATCAAATTTAACTTCATCTAACCAGTTTGACATGAGTGGAAATCCATTGGGTGGAAAGCAGCTAGTGTAGCGCTTGTGCTTAGGGTTGGCTATGCTTGTTGTATAAAAAATCGGTTATATGATTTGTCTATAAGATCGTTATGAGTAAATTGTAATTTAAGAGTTGTTCAAATTAATTTTGATTTGCGAAGTTATCGTTATTATAAAATTATCTAATCGTCTTGCATAACTTAGGAAAATAAATTTTGGAAAAAATAGAAAATTTTGCTTGTCGAATATGTGGGCTTATACAACCTGAAGAACCATGGGGTGAAGATGGGGAAAATCCAAACTTTGACATTTGTGATTGTTGTGGTGTTGAATTTGGATATGAGGATTATACTAAAGCATCTGTAAAAGCGTACCGCAAGAAATGGTTGGAGGCAGGTGCTAATTGGTGGGCATTAAAAGAGAAACCCAAAAATTGGGATATTGAAAAACAATTAAAAAATATCCCTGCAAACTATAAGTGACTTATAACTTTATGTTGTTTGAAATCTCAATCAAATTTTGATCTGGATCGCGAATATAAACTGAAAGAATAGGATGCATTGCACCCGTACGTTCAACGGGGCCTTCTTCAATTGTAATATTTAATTGATTAAGGTGCGCAATCACTTCGGAAATGGGAGTTTCTGAAATAAAACATAGGTCAGCAGATCCGGGAGTCGGCTGTAATGCCTTAGGTTTGAACTCGTTACCTTGCTGGTGTAAATTTATTTTTTGATTTCCAAACTGTAGAGCCTTTCTATCACCTTTAAAAGTGATGACCTCAAACCCTAATACAGTTTGATAGAAATTACATGTAGTTTCAATATTCGAGACAGTTAAAACAAGATGATCAAGATGGCTAATTTTCATGTGTTACTCACTATCATTTAGTTGGGTTAATAGTCCGACAAAGATTCGCTTTTTAAATTGAAAGCACGTCTTTCTTTAGGTAATTGAGCCACTCGATCATAATCAATTTGCTGAAATGGACCAGTCTTTAAACCTGAAATTGTGATTGCCATTTCTTTTCGAAAATAGTGGATTTGATACATCCAAGGGAAAACTAAATCTCTTAAGCCTCCAGCCCACCAATGTTCAGATTGATAAAGGGGTGTTAATAAGCGACTAAGAAATTGATAAAACTGGGTGGATGAGCGGCGAAGCTGGTGGTAGTGCTGCCAGAGTAGGGGCCAATCAATGTTTTGGTTCTTCTTGGCATGTTGCAATGATTGAGAAAAAGCCCAAGCATCCAATAATGCCATATTTGCACCTTGCCCCAACTGTGGGCTCATTGCATGAGCTGCATCTCCAATCACACCAATTCTACCTTGACCAAATTGAGTCATGACGACATCACGGTAGTTTGCAGATAGCCATTTAGGTTGAGTTTGACTGTTATATAAAATCTCTTTTAGCCATTCTGCAACTGTGGGCCAACGCTCAGAGACTTGCTTTAACCAAGTTTGTTTAGCTTGTTCATCTTGCAGAAAGCTTTGTAATTGCGGAGTAGGCAAGCTCCAGAAGATACTTGAAAGGCGCTGTTGAGGTTCTGTTGGAATCGCTCCTGTAGGAAGAATTCCCATCATAATCTTTGAGCGATCATAAAATTGATGCAGAATTTCAGAATCGAGGACTTGGCATTCAGGCACGATACTCCACGCCGCACCCCAAGGATAGGCTTGGTCAACCTTTACCCATGCTTTGGGGCGTAATCGGCTACGAGCACCATTGGCAATAAGGACGGCATCAAAACGAGCATCAAACTTTTGATTTTGATGATTTCCGAATAACCGAACTTCATCATTATGTTCTTCAAAACTCTCAACAGAATGGTTCATACGCCAAGTAATTTGGCTCGAATATTCACTAAGTTTTTGTGTGAGTACATGACATAAAGTGGCACGGTGTATACCTAAACCATAAAGATTTGCTGATGCTTCATGATAATGACTGTTCACTAAAAGACGCTTATCTGGAAGTTGTCCTTCTAAGCCTGTGACTCTCGCACCTAATGTTAAGGCTTTGTCGAGCACCCCTAAATGTTCAAATACGGCTAAGCCCGCGGGTTGTAGCAATAAACCAGCACCGACCGGAGATAACTCATCAACTTGTTCAAAAATTGTAACGTTATTGCCTTCACGGGCAAGTAAAATCGCCGTAGCTAAACCTGCTGTACCAGCACCGATAATGGCAAAATGAGGTGTTTTCATTGTTTATTCTTTTGAAGCATTTATAGGTTCAATTTAGCAATGAACGAATAGTTGAGCTATAAATTTTTTAAAATTAAAGTTTTTTCATAAAAAAATCCCTTGCACTGGCAAGGGATTTTAAACTTATTTCAAGATGCGCCAAAGTGCTAATAAACTACTTAGCACAATCAGAATAATCGAGACAAACCAAGGGCTAATAATCGCAATAGTCAGTAAAATCAGCATGCTACTACCGAACATCCAACTGCGGCGTTGTTGATGCTCCATTTGTAAACGAAGTTGCTGCATTTCGCGTAACTGACGGTCTTGCCAAGCAGACTGATTTTTTAAACCATTTAAACTATCAACAATTAAGCTTGGGAAATCTTGAGCACCTAAAAGCAAGTCAGGTAATTGCTGTCCTAACTCTTTTATATTTTTGACTGGGTTCATGTTGGCTTTGACCCATTCAGTCAAAATTGGTTTTGCCAATTTCCAGATGTCGAGCTGCGGGTAAAGATCGGTCCCTAGGCCTTCGACATGCACTAAAGTTTTTAGCAACAACATGAGTTGTGGCGGAATCTCTAAATGGAATCGACGGGCAATATCCATTACTTGAATCAAGATGCCAGCAAAATCAAGTTGATCCATTGGTTTAGAAACCATTGGGCCAACGGTGCGGCGCATTTCACGTGATAGCGCATCTTGGTCTGTACCCGGTGGAATCCAACCAGCTTGATGCACAATTTGAATGAGCTGCATAAAGTTGCTATTCATTACAGCAAGCAACATGCGGGCAATAGTCATCTGGTCATGCTTAGATAACTCGCCCATAATTGCACAGTCGAGCGCAATAAAGCGTGGATTGCTTGGGTTAATTGTTTCTACAAAGACATTGCCGGGGTGCATGTCAGCATGGAAAAAGTTATCGCGGAATACTTGCGTAAAGAAAATGGTTAATCCTTTTTCTGCAAGTTGTGCGCGGTCCATGCCTAGACGGTCAAAAGTTGCCGTATCTGAAATAGGAACACCTGTAATGCGCTCTGCCACCATGACATCTTTGGTGTCCATGTAGACTTCAGGCACATACATCATGGTTGAGCCAGTAAAATAATGGCGCATACGACGGGTGTTGTCTGCTTCGATACTTAAGTCCAGCTCATTTAAGATAATCTGGCGGTAATCTTGAATAATTTCAGAGAGATGTAAGGCACGAGCAGCTTCAAGGCGACTTTCTAGTGTGTTACCTAACCATGCCAAAATTTCAAAGTCTTGCAAAATTTGGTTGCGAATGTCGGGGCGAGTTACCTTAACAACGACTTCACGACCATCGTGCAAAGCAGCAGTATGAACTTGTGCAATTGAAGCAGCTGCTAATGGCTGGTCATCAAATCGTGCAAACAAGGTATTTACGTCAGCTTTTAATGATTCTTGAATACGTTGTTTGGCAACATTGCTATCAAAAGGTTTTACCTGGTCTTGAAGTAAGACCAATTGAGCGAGTATTTCAGGTGGAATCAAATCACGTCGAGTTGACAGTAATTGTCCAAGCTTAATTGCAAGCGGCCCCATCTCTTCCAAAGCTTCTTTGAGCTTTAAAGGATTTTTACGTTCGCGACTAGACCATGCAGCTGGGTGCATTTTAATAACACTTAATGCACGTTGAGCTTTAACTGGTAATTCATCCGCAGGGAACAACGTATCGAGTCTATAGTGCGCTGCAATACGCCAAAGTTCGAGTAAACGTGAAACGTGCGGAATCATATACGGTCTTACCTAGTCTTGAGAGGGTTGTAGTTGTATGTTGAGTTGCTGCAATCTTGCTTCTAGACGGTCAATGTCTTGATTAAGCTTGCGAGTTGCTTGGGTTAAATCATCCATTTCCCAACGAGGGGCAAATAGACCGCTGTCTTCTTTTAATGCGTCTTCTGCAAAAAATAGATGACTTTGAAGAGAGCGTTTTAAATGTTTTGGTGCAAGTTGAATTTTACCAATTTCGTGGGCGAGTTGAGGGCCTACCCATCTTGATAAGTGCGAAGCTAAATCTGGTTCAGCTTGCTGCATAATCTTTTGAATATCCTGTAGCAGATGGTAGTCACCTTGCAATGGAATATTGCCAATCTGATCTGGATCGCTGACCAATAATTTAATCAGTTCGACGACATCTTTAACATGCAAAGTTGCTGTTGCTTCAGAAATTTTGAATTGCGCATCAAAAGGGCGTTGTTCAAAAATAGAAGGCTTTTCGCTATGTCCTGTTGCAGTAGGTTCAAGACGTACTTTTTCTTGGTCAAAGAATACATCGACAGAAAGCTGCGGGCTATCAATCACAACACGCAGCATTTTGCCCTGTAACTGATTAAGCTGAATGCGTGTAACCGCATCCAGATCGATCAGATGATGAATGATACGTTCGACTGCACCGAGTGCCAGAATCGACCACATATCTTTATCCCTTACAGTTTGAAGCCACGGTGAACGGCAACGATACCAGCAGTAAGGTTATGATAGTCACAGTTCTGAAAACCAGCATTTTCCATCATACCTTTTAAGGTGCGTTGGTCCGGATGCATACGAATTGATTCAGCCAAATATTTATAACTTTCTGAGTCATTCGCAACCAATTTACCCATAATCGGTAAAGCAGTGAATGAATAGAGGTCATAAAGTTTTGAGAATGGCTCAAATACAGGCTTAGAAAACTCAAGAATAAGTAAACGACCACCTGGCTTCAATACACGGAACATAGATGCAAGCGCTGCATCTTTATCTGTTACGTTGCGTAAACCAAAGCTAATGGTGAGTAAGTCAAAGCTGTTATCTGCAAAAGGTTCTAAAGTTTCTGCATTGGCAAGTACGAAATCAACATTGGTACAGCCTGCGTCAATTAGGCGGTCGCGACCGACATTCAGCATAGATTCGTTAATGTCTGAAAGAACGACATGACCTTGAGGACCAACTTCACGGCTGAATACTTTCGCTAAATCGCCTGTACCACCAGCAATATCTAACACGTGTTGACCACGGCGTACGCCAGACATGTTAATTGCGAAGCGTTTCCATAGGCGGTGAATACCAAATGACATTAAGTCATTCATCAAGTCATATTTGCTTGCAACCGAGTGGAATACTTCTGCAACTTTTTGAGCTTTATCTTCAGTTCTAACAGTTGAATAACCGAAGTGGGTGGTTTCACCAACATTGCCAGTATTGCCAGCACCACGTGGTAAATTATATTTTGGTACAGAACCGCTGACAGGTGTATCTGTTAGCGTTTGCTGTAAAGTTTGTTGTTGCCCTTGAGGGATACCTTGCGGTAAAGGTGAGCTTAGGAATGGGCTAACTTTGTCTGAACTTTGTGCCTGCTCAGTTGGAGATGTTGGCTTTTGGTTTTCGTTAGACATATTGTCTCTCCTAGACTCAAACTCAAGTGAAACGGAATAAGTTCTGCATGATGACAGATTTTGTCTATTTTTACAGGCATCATCATGCAAATATAATGAATAAAATCTCAACTTCGTAAGGTTGATTTTTTCTCTGTGCCGACCTTATCACACTCTAAACGGATTCGGATGCCCTGAATGTACATTTTCAATAATTTGGCGTTCTTTTTCAGTAAAAGTCTTGATAAAGTTCTCGGCTGATTTTAACGGTTTCATCGCACTAAAACCATCTTGAATGAAATCATACATCAATTCGAAGTGATATTTTTGGGCAATGCCTTTACACATTTTAAAAGCTGTAAACATCATAAATGAGCGCATGTATTTATCGAGAGCTGCGCCTAAATCATCAAGAAGAGCAAGCTGTTGATAACGCGCTTCTGCCTGATCAAGCTTGATTAAGGTTAAACGCATAATCTCATCAGTGAGTACTGTATCTGCTGGATAGTCCTCAAGAAGCTGCATAGCTACTTGTTCATCAAGTTGAGTTGCAAGCACAGCTAAACTTACCGATTTAGTGCCAGTTTTAATTGCATTTTCAGGCAATACTTTTTCGGCTTTATGGGCATATTTCAATAAGCGTTCAATTTGAGCCGCTAGAGCATCAAACTCTGGACCACCATATAAGCGATTTAAAAAATACTCTGACATGAGTTTATGTTCAGGCAGATTAAAAAAGTCGTGATGCGTATCTTTCATCCGCTCTTTTAGCCATGTTTGTACATCTTGCAAACGTTGGGCAAGCATTGGATTATCGTGATAATTAAATGTTTTATATTGTTGTAAAAGTTCATCAAAAGCAGCGAGTTTAGACATTTAAGGCTCTAATATTGGGCTATTTGTAAAAAATCATAAGAGGCATTGTAACCTTGTACTATGGCGAGTAGATGTAAAAAAAATGATTCATGCGTCAATTCTTAGACAGATTTTTGTCGCAATGACATAATTTGTATAGCAATTCATCATTTAACCGCATAAGTTAAAGATCATCGAAATTAAACAATAAAATATTAGAGCCGTGGACTATGAGTGAACAACAACCAAAATTTGAAATTCGAGATGAAGAACTGCTTTCAGTTGACTTGATTGAAGCACAATATGCGTTAAAAGAAAGTCGGGGAAAACCCAATGCGAAAAGCACGCTGATTTTAATGAGTGGTATTGAGCTGGCAGGTAAAGGGGAGGCAGTTAAGCAGCTCCGTGAATGGTTAGACCCTAGATATTTACGAGTCAAAGCAGACGCACCACGTGTGCTGACAGATACAGAAGCATTTTGGCAATCTTACTCGGAGTTTATTCCTACCGAAGGTCAAATTGTGGTGATGTTTGGTAATTGGTATAGCGATTTGCTCGTTACAGCAACACATGTGTCTGAACCTTTAGATGAAGCACGCTTTGATGCTTATGTTGAAAATATGCGGGCATTTGAGCAAGATCTAAAAAATAACTATGTCGATGTCGTTAAAGTCTGGTTCGATCTTTCATGGAAATCACTACAAAAACGTTTAGACAAAATTGACCCGTCAGAGCAACACTGGCATAAACTCCATGGTCTAGACTGGCGTAATAAAAAACAATACGACACTTTGCAAAAGTTACGCCGTCGTTTTACCGATGATTGGTACATTATTGATGGGGAAGATGAAAAACAGCGTGATCAGTTTTTTGCTCAATACCTTTTACAACACATGCGCCAACTTCCAGACCATGAAACCGAAGTTAAAGGAAAATGGCAGCAGGCCAAAATTCCAGAAAGTTTATTAAAACCTTCTAATGAACCACTTGAAAAAGCTGACTATAAAAAAGAGCTCGATAAATTAAGCAAAAAAATTGCTGATGCCATGCGTTTCGATAAACGCAATGTCGTCATTGCTTTTGAGGGAATGGATGCTGCTGGTAAAGGGGGTGCAATTAAGCGAATTGTTAAAAACCTAGACCCGCGTGAATATGATATTCACTGTATTGGAGCACCTGAGCGCTTTGAAGCACGACATCCTTACTTATGGCGCTTTTGGAACCGCATTAATGAAGCCGAGAAAATCACGATCTTTGACCGGACATGGTATGGACGTGTACTCGTTGAACGTGTTGAAGGATTTGCTTCACCTTTAGAATGGCAGCGTGCCTATGACGAAATTAACCGATTTGAAAAAGATTTATTTGATAGCCAAACTATTGTGGTAAAAATTTGGCTTGCGATTAGCAAAGATGAGCAAGAGCAGCGCTTTAAGGCTAGAGAAGAAACACCGCATAAACGTTTTAAAATTACCGCAGAAGATTGGCGTAATCGTGATAAGTGGGACGATTATTTAAAAGCGGCAGCAGATATGTTTGAGCGAACCAGTACTGACTACGCACCTTGGTATATTATTGCAACTGATGATAAATATACAGCACGTCTAGAAGTATTAAAGGCGGTGTTAAAACAGCTGAGAGCAGATTAAGCTCTCAGCCATAAGGCATAGATTAATTTACAATGGTGGTGCGGCTTTTTTGCTGAATACGTTTTGCAAGATTGTAACTGTCAGTAAGATGTGTTTCTGCTATTTTTTTCATCATGAAATAGCCTAAACTAGCTGCTACAATTTGTCCGCCTAGCGGTATAAATTTAGTGACTTGTTTCGTTACGATTTTGCCAAAAAAGCCATTAAATGTTTTTTTAACGGTAGTGCGTGCCACTACAAAGCCTGAAAATTCAAAACCGCGTTTACGTAGCTCATCCCAGTGAATTGTTTTAGTTTTTGGGTCATAGACACTTACGTGTTCAGGTGCTAAACCAAAACGGGAATTGATATCTGGAATGAGGTGCGACAAAATTCCTAAATCTACCACCACGTCAAAAAATGGAATCGGTACAATTGCCGCCCCAGCTGACATGTAAGCTCTTTTTTTGATGAGGTCATGACACTCATCGCGAATTTGTTCCAGATTTAGGCTAGGATCAATATAGTCAGGAATATTATCAATTTTCATCATGTTTACCTGTATCAGTTTCTTGATGCTTCTTCAAAACCAAGTGTAAGTGACACTTAAAGTTAGATTATGCTGTGTTTAAACCAACGTGACATAGTCAGATTCAGTTGTATAGTAATGAATGTTTATGATTTTGTGCATAAATTATGCAAGCAGGAAATGAAATAAATGGGGATCCACGTTATTCAAAGTCAACGTATTGATGTGTTGCTGCAAGGTGTATTGGCGTCTACATCTCAAGCTTCAACGCATCCATTACAGGTTTTGAAAACCCAGCATTTTATTGTTCCAAGTCCTGCGGTCGAGCAGTGGCTGATACAAAAACTTGCAGAACAACAAGGCATGAGTGCCAATTACCAGTTTCACCAACGGGTACGCGGCTTCCAATGGTATGCCTACCAGCAAGTCTTAACTGCACATAAAGAACAGGTTCGTAAAGCCAACATCCCCCGTTTGATTTTTAAATGGCGGGTGCATCAGGCTTTACACGAATTTATTCAACCTGACACGATGAGCATAGACACATCGCATCCTTTACATTCTATTGTTCAGCGTATTTATGACAGTGCAGATCGACTCGAACAAGGCATAGATAAGCAATTAAAAAAACAAAAAATGCTGTATTGGGTCGCTGAGCAGGTTGCTGATCTATTTAGCAACTATATGATTTATCGTGGACAGTGCCAGCGTGGTTGTGAAAATAGTTGTACCTGTCCAGAAAACTGGTTGTCTGCTTGGGGGCAGGGGCGAGCACTCGATATTGAAAAATATATAGTACAAAAAGATGAAGAAGTGACTGCTTTTGCATTGCACCAAACTGAGGAACTAGAACGCTGGCAGCGTTGGTTGTGGCAGCAACATTTTCATGATGATTTTGTGCAGATGCAGCAAATTGATGCTTTGTTCTGGCAAGAGCTAGATCATCCAGACCGCAGTAAGCGTGCTATTTCAAGATTACCTAATCAGGTGGTGATCTTTACGTTATTAGATTTGCCGCCAAGCCAGTTACAGTTTTTGCGCCGTTTAGGGCAATACGTTGATGTGTTGATTTTGCACTATAACCCTTCACAAGAATATTGGGCTGATAGTGTCGATCCACTGTGGAAACAACGTTATGATCTAGGCGTAAAAGAGCGTTTTATTGCAAAAAATCCAAAGGCTACAGATGCTGAAATTAATGATTTCTTTAATAAATTTACACTCAACTTTAATGCTGAAGCGCGTGAGTCCAGACATCCGCTTTTAACCAGATTGGGTAAACAAGCACGCGACCACTTTTCACTATTATCGAATTTGTCTACGGGCGAAGAAGGTAAGTGGGTTGATGCTTTTGTGGATGATTTCCCAGAAAGTTTACTCGGTAAAGTTCAGTCAGATATTTTGCATTTAGTGGAGCCGCAAGCTAAGCAATATGAGCTTGCTTCCGATGATGACTCTATTCAGATTCATGTTTGTCATTCGACTTTACGTCAACTTGAAGTATTAAAAGAGCAATTGATTGGTTGGCTGGCTAAACCACATGAGCAACCGCGCCGTCCAAACGATATTTTAGTTTTAGTTCCTAATTTGGCTGATATTGAGCCTCTAATTCGAAGTGTATTTCCCGCTACTGCTACTGAACAGGGAGTGCATTTGCCCGTGAAAATCGCAGGTGTTGCATCACTCGATGCACTTAATGCATGGCGTGCTGTGATTGGGCGTATTCAACTGATGCAGGGGCGTTTTAGCTTTGATGATTTTGCTGACTGGTTAAGCTTACATGCGACCCAGCAGCGTTACGAACTTGAGTATGTTCAGGTTGAGCGAATTTTAAATTTACTTGCCGATGCAGGCTTTAAACGAGGGCTTGATGCAGAGCATCTCAAGCGCAGTTTGTGTGAAGGGGACGACGATTACCGATATAGCTTTAAATTTGCCTTAGAGCGATTGGCCCTTGGCATTGCTGTGCCTGTACATGCGACGTTTAATCAGGTCTTGAGTTATGCCAAAGTTCAACCGGGTGATTTTGAGCTGATTGGTACACTCATTCAAATTTATCAAGATTTGAATGAGCGTCGTGATTGGCTGACTTTACATGAACAGGGGAAAGTCTACACGGTTGAATATTGGCTTCAGGTATTGGGCAAAGATATTGTTGAGTTTGAACAGGGTGGTGTTGCTGCTCTAAAAGCCGTTCGAGAAATTGTTAAGAAACAAGAGCGAATGTTGACGCTCGCAAGCTATTACGCCGAGACAGAAACAGGAACTTTGCGCAAAATTACGTTGCCTCTGCCTTATATTATTGAAGAAATTCAGCGAACTTTAGAAAGCCAAAGTGCGCAAGCTGAACCGACAGGGCAGATTACCTTTGCCCAAATTGGACATATTCGACCGTTACCTTACCGCCTAATGGTCATGCTAAATCTTGATGCAGGCCAATTTCCAAACCGAGATACCCACGTTCCATTTGATTTAATGGATGCACTGCGTCAACAGTTGGGTGATCGCTCTCGTCTTGAAGATGATCAAGGTGCTTTTTTAGATGCTTTATTATTAGCACAAGACAATTTATGGCTGTTTTATAACGGTTTTGATGTGAATGATGGTGAGGTGCGAGAACCTTCCAGTATTCTTCAAGAGTTCCGTGAACATCTTGCCTTGATTGTGAAAGCTGAAGATGGTGTACCTGAGAACGTAGTTGTGGAAGGGATTGAGATTCCATCACAGTTAATACAACTCTATCACTTACATGACTTACAGCCCTTCGACCCGAAAGGTTTTACTGTAGAAAAAAGTGTGATCCGTTATCAAGATCACTGGTTTAAGGTCGCTTCACAAATTCAGCAAGTCTCAGGAAACCGTCAACCTTGGGCGAATACGACCTATCCGCTACAGGCCCCTGATATGCTGGTTTTAGATAGCCAGCAGTGGATACAGGATGTGACGTTCCCTGCACGGTTATATTTGAAAACTTTAGGGGTAGAAAACTTAGGAAGTGTCGGAGTGCTCGACCAAAATGAACCTTTATTATTAGATGGTTTAGGGCGCTATGCGATCCGACATTTTTTACAGCAATCCGAACAGCAAGCACAACCTGAAGTATTAATTGATCAGTTACCTGTAGGTAAAGTCAAATATAGCGCATGGCAACAAGGTGTGTTTGAGCAAGAATGTTTGCTTGAACGCCTACATCATTATGCACCCGCAGTGACACAAATAACTCAGCGTATTTGGCGAATTGCTAAACAGCTTCATATGAATATTACGGTTCCAAAGTCTGAAACTCAGGATTGGGTGAGTATGGAACCTTCAAGTGCCCGCGCAAAAAGACGCGCGAAAGTCTGGTTGGAACACCTACTTTGGTTAGCTTATTTGAATGAGGGAAGTGCAGGAGCTGAAAAACGCCGTATTGTGGTTTTTAGCGATCAAACTGTGATTTGTAGTGGGGTTAGTTCTGAGCAAGCTCGGCAATATTTACAGCCATGGTTTAAAATCTGGCGTCATGCACAGCAACAACCCTTGGTTCTACCAGCAGCCTTATTATTAAAACCATTAGAAAAAGCCAAAGCATATCAGTGGGAAACAACAAATCAGGCCGAAAAAGCAAAACTGGATGAGAAGAGCTATGCTGAGCTGTTAAAATACTGGAATGAAACAGGGTCATTTACCACAATGGATATGACTCAAAATGAAGCTTGCAAGTTGCATCGAGACTGGAGCTTTATTTTACAAGAACAAGATGCGCAAGCTTTGCTTCAACATGCTTGTGATGAGTTTGCGTATGATCTGTATCATCCAGTTTTTCAATTTCAACATTCGGAGTAAGACATGAACTCAAGAGTACAGGTGTCTTATCAACCTATTATTGATATTGAATTTAGTGGCTTGCACTTAATTGAAGCTTCGGCAGGTACAGGAAAAACCTATACCTTATCAAGTTTGATGGTCCGTATCTTTCTTGAAAAGTATTTGCCTCGACAAGTCATTGCGACCACGTTTACCCGTGCTGCCGCTGCTGAGTTAAAAAGTCGTATTCGCGCCCGTTTGGTCGAAACGTATCGTTACTTAGAGACCAAACGCAGTTTTACAGAACATGAATTAATGACGCAGGCTGAGCAAGAGTCTGACTTATTACTTCAACATATTTTAAAAAGCTTTGCGACGCGTATTGCCTATGCGTGTGAACGTTTAAAATTGGTCATCGATCAGTTAGACGAGTTATTTGTCGGGACACTCGATAGCTTTAGCCAAAAACTATTACGTGAGTTTGCCTTTGAGAGTGGCAAAATTGAACGCGCTCAAATTACCGATGATGCCAAAACCTATAGCCGACAACTGATTCATGATGTTTTGCGTGAATGGATACAGTCCCAACCTCAGACCGTGATTGATGCGTTGTATCTGGCAGGTGAACTCAAGAGTGTCGATAGTTTTGTCAAACTTGTTGAAGACTCACTGAATTTTAGTTCGGCTCACTTTAAACTTCCTGAAAAACCAACCATTCAATTTGAACAACTTGCTCAGCTCAAACAGTTGGCAACAGAAATTGACTTAAGCCTCTTAGAGAACTATTACCAGCTTGATGGCGAGCACTATAAACATGTGAGCGGGACCGTATTTCGGAATGGGGCGTTTAACAAATTATTTAGTGAATGTTTGCCGCAGCTGTTGCAAGTTCTAATGCAAAGCGACAGCATTTTGGTTTTTGATGGGTCTTTGACTGCACAACGTGAGCTTGTTTTTAAGTTTTTAGGTCAACTTGCCGATCAGAAAGTTTTTAAGAAATGTCCTGCTGAAATTTCAGATGGTTTCTATCAGCATCCTTGTATTCAACAGATTCAACAACTATTTGGCGTACTGAAAAACTACGCTGAGCAGTTCGACCAGCTTCATATTTTTTTAAAAGCTTATTTGTGTGTAGAGGTGAAAAAACGTTTACCTCAGGTTCTGCAAAATAAAGGTGAAACTACTTTTTCTCAGCAAATTCGTACACTTTCTGAAGCTTTAAAAGGTGAGCAGGGGCAGCGTTTTGCTGTATTTGTTCAGGCACGTTATCCCTTAATTTTGGTCGATGAATTTCAAGACACCAACCAAGATCAAGACGACATGTTGGCGAGCATTTGGCGTCATCCAGAGCGCTACCAGAAAGGTTGCATGATTATGGTGGGTGACCGGAAACAGGCGATTTACGGTTTCCGCGGTGGGGATATGCTCACCTTCTTAAATGCCTATAAGGATATTCAAACTAAACATGGCCGCGAATATAAGTTAATTCATAACCACCGCTCCGTTGCAGATCTGGTTGAAGTGGTCGATGTCTTATTTCAACGACAAATTGATTTCGGCGAAGAGGTTCAATATGATCCAATTCGAGCAGGAACTCGGCCTCATCCTGTGCTGATTGAGCAGAACAATCATAATCCTCATCCTTTACGCTGGCTCATGCTCAAAGATAAAGAAACAGAGGCGCAGCAAGTTGCTTGGAAGATTCGAGATCTACTCAACCAGTCACATGCTGGACAACTATATTTTCAAAAAGATGCTCAGACTCAAACTCTAAACGAAGATGATATTGCGGTATTGTCCCGTAACCATGATGGCCTCGATAAAGTTCAATTTGAGCTAGAACGTTTAGGAATTCGGGTTAACAGGCCATCAAAACGAAGTGTTTTCGATTGCACGATTGCTCAAGACGTTGGTGCTTTGTTGACTGCCATACTTCATCCTTACGATGAAGCAAAAGTGAAGCGAGCTTTAATTAGCCGCCTATTTGCCATGGATTTAAAACAACTATTGCAGCTTGAGCAGACAGCCGAAGGGTTAAGCCAGTTTATGACTGGTTTTGACGTCATTCGTGAGTTGTGGTCCGCTCAAGGCTTTTTAGTGGCATGGCAACAATGTCTCATCCAGTTTGATATATGGCAAAATTTGGTCGCTGCCCAAAGTAAAGATAATGAACGGGTTGTGGTGAACTTGCGTCATTTGACTGAAATTTTGAGTCAGCACAGTGAGAAATACTCAGGCGCGCAAAACCTCTATCACTGGTATATCAAACAGTTGGGTTCTCCTCTCGATCGTGATTGGGAGTTAGAACGTAAATTGTCGAGTGAAGCTGGTGTTCGGCTCATGACAATTCACCAGTCAAAAGGACTGGAATTTAAGATTGTTTTCTTATTAGGTGCAGACAAGCCCTTTCGAGAAAATAACAAAACTCTCAATTTTTCGACCCAAGATGTAGTCCAACCAGACTCAAGTCAGACCTTGACTCAACGTGTAGTTGCGATTGCTGATAAGACTTATTTGAATGAAGTTGAACTTAAGCAACACGAAGAACGAGCGCTTGCTGAACAGAATCGTCTTTGGTATGTCGCTTTAACGCGAGCAAGCCACCGCGTCTACGCGCTTTTACAAGATATTGACGGTAAATCAGTATCAGGCCTCGCGTTTTGGAAAAATAGGACTGAGCCTTTTCAACACCGTTGCTGTACGGATGAAATGGTTTTGGAGCAGATTCCACAGGTAATTCATTTAGCCAAACAAACAAGTATTATTGAAATACAAGCACAACGGTTTCCTGAACAACGTTTTTATTCGAGAGGTAAAACCAGTTTCAGTTATTTGGCACAGCATTTAAAACATAAGGCTGGCACAGATTTATTGGCCAGTCAGAGTAATGATGCTGTATTAGCAGAAGATGAGCTGGATTTAATCAACACTGCTGAGGCAATCAGTGCTCAGCCGATTGACTGGATCAAGAGTAACTTTCCGCGAGGAACGCTTGCCGGTAATTTCTTGCATGAAATCTTTGAGCATATCGATTTTCAGTGTTCAGACGACTGGGTAAGTGAAATACGTCGTCGTTTTAAAAATGACTATAGTAGTCTTTGGCAAGATTTACTTAATAAATATAACGAGAGCTTCCCAGAGCAAGAAGATGCCGAGAATCTGCTTTACCAATCCATTGCAGAGTGGCTGAAAGATATTTTGCGAACGCCACTTTATCAAGGTTTCCGACTAAATCAGCTTCAACAAGAGCAGTATTTGTCAGAGTTTCCTTTTTATTTGGCGTTGTCAGATCGAGTTTTAGCGATGACACGTATTCAGCAGCTTTTCGCTGAGTATGGTTTAAATATGCCCGAATTACTTGAAGCACGTTCAGCACGTTATCTCAACGGTTCTATCGATTTAGTTTATTTTGATGGGCAGCGTTACCACATTGCCGATTATAAAAGTAATTACTTAGGTGATGATCTTGTGGATTATCGTAGCGATAGCATTGCCCAAAGCATGTCTTTAGCAAGTTATTGGCTACAAGCAGGTCTATATCTCGTTGCATTACATCGCTATTTGCAAGTCAAAATGCAGGATTACCAAATTGAGCAACATTTAGGTGGGGCAACTTATCTTTATTTACGTGGCATGAATGGTGAAGTTGAGCAGGGCTATTATTACTGGCAGCCTAGCATTGAGTTTATTCTGCGTCTTGATGCTATTTTAGGGTATTTTGCTGAGGATAAAATTGCATGAAAAATGCTGATAAAGTATGTAATTTTAATATTAACAAATATTTGGCATGTGGATAAGCCTGTCTATAACCATGTGGACAAGCGTGTGGAAAACTAGGTGGATAAGTGTGTGGACAATCTAAATAGCTCTGAACAGGCCGATTTAAGCTGGTTAACAACGTGGAGTAACTTCTTAAATCAGGCTCCATTTACTGAGCAATCGCAAGTGTCAGAAGCCACTTCTTACTTGCAGCAGCTTATTGAAGCGAGCTTACAAGGCGATAGCTGTATCGATGTCAGTTCTGAGCAAATTGCAGCACTTGGTCAGCTTGCTATATCTGCCGATCAAGCAACCTCAAATGTTGCCCCATGCGTCTATGATGAGCAGGGGTTGGCATTATACCGATATTGGCACCTAGAGCAACGACTTGCAGAACAAATTTGTCGATTAAAGCAACAATTAATTCAACCTGTATCTTGTGATGACCACTTAGACCTACTCACAGACCCGCATCAACAGGCAGCTTTACAAATGGTTGCTCGGCAGAGCCTGAGTATTATTACGGGTGGGCCAGGTACGGGTAAGACCTATACGCTTGCACGTATTATTGCTGTGCTTAGCCAAGCGATTCCACATATTCGTGTAGCGATGGCTGCTCCAACAGGTAAAGCCGCACAGCGCATGCAAGAGGCCTTACAGAACTCGTTTAACGATCCTAAACTGCTTGAGTCTGGATTAGTGAGCGAAGAACTAAGGAATCAGGGAACACAAACGATTCACCGTTTGTTGGGAATGGGACATAGCCAAACACCACGGTTTAATCAAAAACAACCGCTTCCTTATGACGTGATTGTCGTGGATGAGGCTTCTATGCTGGATTTAAATCTAGCTACTCTTCTATTTGAAGCAGTGCCAGAGTCTTGTCGAATTATTTTATTAGGTGATGCAAATCAGCTCGCTTCCGTCGACGTCGGAGCTGTTCTTGCTGACTTGCAACAAATACAGGCACTCGCCGACAACAGGGTACAATTACAAACCAGTCGCCGTTTTGCTGAAGGGGCGTTGATTGGGCAGGTGGCACGTTTTATTCAAATGCAAACCAGTCAGATCAATCATGAGCAGGTTTTGCAACAGTTTGAAAGTGACATTGTTCAGGTTTCAGAATTACGTTCAATTCCTTTAGAAGTTGATATGCCCGATGTGGTTCAGCTTGAGTATTTGCCAGAAGGGATTCACGTAGAAGTCGAAATTTATTATCAGAAGCTCATGCTCGGTTTCCAAGGATATGTAAAAAGCCTGAAAAATTATTTAAAAGAAGAACGCTCGATTGAACAGATCCAAAACGTAGTAAAAGCATTTGATGACTATCGCATTTTAACTGCTGTTCGTCATGGTCCATTTGGATTACAGCAGTTAAATCAATATGCGCAGCGTTGGATACAGCAACAACTTTCAATAGTGACAGCCGGGGGATGGTATGTTGGTCGTCCGGTAATGATGACTTATAACGACTATCAGCTCGGTATTTCAAATGGTGACATTGGTCTGTGTTTTGAACACAGAACTCAACCTCAGCAGTTTGAAGTATATTTTCCAAGTTTGAATAAATGGGTGGCTGCAAATCGATTACCTAAAAGTATTCAAAGTGCTTTCGCTTTAACAATTCATAAATCGCAAGGGTCTGAATTTACACACACTGCTGTCGTTTTAGATCAAGCCGCAAAGAATTTATTAAGCCAAGAGCTTATTTACACTGCGATTACACGCGCTAAAAAAGTAGTAAGTCTTTTGGTTCATCCCGAAGCTTTACTACAGTCCTTTACAGTTCGTACGACACGAAAAAGTGGTTTAGTTCAGAAAGTTAATCGATTAGTTCGTTAAGCCAAACTTAATATTTTTATCCTTGTAAGAAAAAGCTTACATAGATTCGAGATATTTGCTGCTAGAGTACACCCCACGTTTTTGAGATTATAAACGCACAACGAGCTTGGCAAGGAATGTCGGGCAAAATCGCACAATAATAATAGCTTAAGTCGAGAGACTGCGAACTTACAATGACGTAGGTGTATAAAGAGGAAACTTACAGCCGCTAAGCCTTGTAGTTTTGGGAGAGACTACAGGGCTTTTTTATATTCTCAATTTTATTTACTTCTAAAAATTATCAGAAAAGTTCGGATTTAAGCCAATATTGAATGTAATTTCTTTTAAAAATTTATATCAATAATATCAATATATTTATCTGTAATATGATTTTTAAACAGCCATTTTTCCTGTGAATTGTTAAGTTAAATGTTATACAGAACTGTACGATAATGGGGCAAAAACCGTTATTTATTAAATATTAGACAGACCTGTACGTTTTTGCTTACATGATGATAAGAAAAATACTACTTTTCTTCATAATTGGATGTGTCACAATACATCACATAAGGAAATAGAAACAAAACAACGGAAGTCAGTTAAAACAACAAGAAGGATGTGACTAGCATCTCACCAACGATAATAAAAATAGAAATAACACGATAAACAAAAACTACAGCGCAAAAAACCCAAGCAGAAATGCTTGGGTTTTTTATTTGATTTACACTAAGTTCGTTTCATGAGCATCGCTGCCAAACAAAGATCGGCGCTGATCTCTAGGAATGCGGGGGCATTGTGTTGAAATCTGATAAAGCACGTTGGCTAAAGCTGGAAGGTGAGTTCCCACGACCGATTTGCCCGTTGTTAATAGAGAAACACTAATATCTCTTTCAGGGTCGGCCCAACATAAAATGTTGGAGAATCCTAAATGACCAAAAGCTTGCCCCGTCATTGGACCAAAAAGGCCTATAGGATTACTACCTAACATTGGACCTAAGGCATAGCGCATTGGAATGAGTAAAGTACGGTCAATATTAACGCCTGTGGTCGGCAGTGTTGCCCTGAAAATCGTTTTCTCACTGAAGATTTGCTGACCGCCATAGCTTCCACCACTTAAAAGCATTTCAAAGAAACGTCCAGCTTGTTCTGCACTGGTATAAATGTTGCCGGCTGGGCAAATTGTGTCCATGAAACGACTATCGTTAGTCACATCAACTGCAAGTTGTAACCCTCCACCTAATACATGGTTCAGGTAATGATCTGTACCAAGCCGAGGGTGTAGACCCGTTGCACAGTTTAAGGCTACCTCTGAGCGGTATTCTGGTTTTAAGCCATAATTGAAATAAGGCATTCCCATTGGCTTTTCGATAGTTTGATGCACAAACTCACGTAAATCTTGCCCAGTCACCCGCTCAATGACTTCTCCTAAAATATAACCCGCCGTAACCGCATGATAAGCAAGATGGTTACCAGCCGGAGATACAGGCTTGGCAGCATATAAACGTTTTAAAATTTCGTCTTTATCAAATAGAAGTTCGGGCGTGACATCGCCATCAATATAGGGGATGCCGCCACGATGTGCTAATAAATGAAAGAGTGTTGCACGGCGCTTACCATTTACGCCGTATTCCGGAATATAGTAGCTCACAGGATCAAGTAAATTGATTTCGCCCTTTTCATCTAGTAGATGAATCAGCATGGCCGTGATCATCTTCGATGCTGAAAACAGACAAACGGGTGTATCTGGAGTCGCAATCAGAGCATTCTGTTGTAATCCTGCCGGAGAGTTCCCTTGAGCATATCCAATGCTTCTGTTCAGCAAAATTTTACCTTGTCTACGTAAGCAGAAGGTAATGAGTGGATAATTTCCGGTTTTATATAGTGCTTCTATACTGTTCCAGATTTTTTGAACCTGGCGCTCAGTCATTCCACCCTGTTCAGCAGCAACTTCATCTTGACGACGAATAACTTGCTCAATATTGTCCGGTACTGGACAAGTGTTGGTTGAAAAAATTTTCACACGTCCCTCGCGCTTCTTTCTTTTTATTCAAAGCTAGTGTGCAGGGTTAGCATGCTTGTGTCAGTGTCTAAAATGACAAGTTACTGAAAACTATTTTGCAATCCACCTATAGATACCTTAAAATAGGCAACTTGCTGTAGTGATGCACGGCAGTCAGTTGCCTCAACTGATTCATATCGTTTACTTTTTTAAGCATCTCGGAGAAATCGAATGGCTTTAACTAATGCAGACCGCGCAGAGATCATTGCTAAATTTGCTCGCGCTGAAAATGACACTGGTTCACCAGAAGTACAAGTAGCTTTATTGACTGCTCAAATCAATGATTTACAAGGTCACTTTAAAGCTCACAAACACGACCATCACAGCCGTCGTGGTTTGATCCGTATGGTTAACCAACGTCGTAAATTGCTCGACTACTTAAATGGTAAAGACCACGGTCGTTACACTGCTTTGATCGGTGCTTTAGGTTTACGTCGTTAATTCGATTTTCACTTTGTTTTCGCTATTTCGCATGTCGCAATGCTTTATCGCTGAAAAGAGAGTTTCACTTAATTTTAGGTTAAGTGATGTTTAGAAGGGGCGCTTGTGCGCTCCTTCTTTGCGTTTAATATTATTTAAAATTTTTGGCCTAGTGTGATGGCTTCTAAGCTTTGTCATTTATCTACCAACAGTTGTAGTCTGAATGCCAAACCTTAGGGGTCTCACTAGAATAAAATTAGGAAAATACAATACATGTCAATGTTTAATATCGTTCGTAAAGAATTCCAATTCGGTCAACATCAAGTCGTTTTAGAAACGGGTCGCGTTGCACGTCAAGCAAACACAGTTTTAATTACAATGGGTGGCGTAACTGTTTTAGTTGCAGTTGTTGCTCAACCTAAAGCAAAAGCGGGTCAAGACTTCTTCCCGTTAACAGTTAACTATCAAGAAAAACAATATGCAGCTGGTCGTATCCCTGGTGGTTACGGTAAGCGTGAAGGCCGTGCTTCTGAAGCTGAAACTTTAATTTCACGTCTTATTGACCGTCCAATTCGTCCATTGTTCCCAGAAGGTTACTTCAACGAAATCCAAGTAACAGCAACAGTTGTTTCTTCTGACAAAACTATGGATGCTGATATTGCAGCAATGCTTGGTACATCAGCAGCATTATCTATTGCTGGTACTCCTTTCCGTGGTCCAATCGGTGGCGCACGTGTTGGTTTAATCAACGGTGAATATGTTCTTAACCCGAACTTTGAACAGTTGAAAGAAAGTGATCTTGACCTTGTTGTTGCTGGTACAGAATCTGCTGTATTAATGGTTGAATCTGAAGCGAAAGAGCTTTCAGAAGACCAAATGCTTGGTGCTGTGCTTTTCGGTCATGACGAAATGCAAATCGCGATTCAAGCAATTAAAGAATTTGCTGCTGCTGCTGGTGCAGTTGAATCAACTTGGGTTGCTCCAAGCAAAAACGAAGCACTTCTTGAGCAATTAAAAGCAGCTTTCGAAGCTAAAATTTCTGAAGCATATACAATTGCGGTTAAACAAGACCGTTATGCAGCACTTGATGCACTTTATGCAGAAGCTGTAGCTCAGTTCGTTCCTGAAAATGACGAAACTGGTATTGCTGACGAAGTAAATGAATTATTTGAAGACCTTAAATACCGTACAGTACGTGACAACATCTTGTCAGGTAAACCACGTATTGATGGCCGTGATACTAAAACTGTTCGTGGTATCGACGTTCAAGTTGGCGTATTAGACCGCGCTCACGGTTCTGCATTATTTACACGTGGTGAAACTCAAGCGTTGGTAACAACAACTTTGGGTAATACTCGTGATGCATTAATGGTTGATACATTGTCAGGTACTAAAACTGACAACTTCATGTTGCACTACAACTTCCCTGCATACTCTGTAGGTGAAACTGGTCGTGAGTCTGGCCCTAAGCGTCGTGAAATCGGTCATGGTCGTTTAGCACGTCGTGGTGTTCAAGCTGTTCTTCCTGCTGCTGACCGCTTCCCGTACGTAATCCGTATCGTATCTGACATTACTGAATCTAACGGTTCATCTTCAATGGCTTCTGTATGTGGTGCATCATTATCACTTATGGATGCAGGTGTTCCACTTAAAGCACCAGTTGCTGGTATCGCAATGGGCTTAGTGAAAGAAGGTGAGCGTTTTGCAGTACTTTCTGACATCTTGGGTGATGAAGATCACTTAGGTGATATGGACTTTAAAGTAGCAGGTTCTGCAAACGGTATTACTGCGCTTCAAATGGACATCAAGATTGAAGGTATCACTGAAGAAATTATGGAAATTGCATTAAACCAAGCATTTGCTGGTCGTATGCACATCCTTAATGAAATGAATAAAGTAATTTCACGTGCTCGTTCTGAAATCAGCGCACATGCACCGACATTTGAAGTGATTAACATCAATCCAGACAAGATCCGTGATGTTATTGGTAAAGGCGGCGCAACGATTCGTGCCATTACTGAAGAAACTAAAGCTGCAATTGATATTGAAGATAACGGTACAGTTCGCGTATTTGGTGAAACTAAAGCTGCTGCTCGTGCTGCGATTGCAAAAATTCAAGCACTTACTGCTGAAGTTGAACCAGGTAAGATCTATGACGGTAAAGTAATCCGTATTGTAGAATTCGGTGCGTTTGTAAACATCATGCCGGGTACTGATGGTCTTCTTCACATTTCGCAAATTTCAAACGAACGTATTGCGAACGTGACTGACGTTCTTAAAGAAGGTCAAGAAGTGAAAGTACAAGTTGCTGATGTTGATAATCGTGGTCGTATTAAATTGACTATGAAAGACATTGAACAAGCATAATTGTTCTAGTGACATGAAAAAGTCCGCTTGATGCGGACTTTTTTTATGGCATGATGCAAGTAATATAAAAACAGATCGTTGTGGTATGCAGGTTTATTATTTTTATCGCCATCAAGCTGACGGCTATGTCTTTTTAAGCCGAGAACAGCATAGTGAACATGTTCTGGAGTTTTTCTGGATTGACAGTGTCAGAACGGATGTGGTGAATCATAACGAAGAATGGCAACAAAGGATTCATCAGCTTTCGGGTGTGGTTATTAATGAGTTTCATATGCGGGATATTGCCAATATTGAACATCCCTGTGCATTTGACACACTTGAAGAATATGACCTGCTCATTTTTAAAAAGCTGGTTACACCTGATGATGAAATTAAACATGCTGAATCCCAAGATAGTGTTTTTGGATTAGCAATGACACCCATCAGTTTTATCTTGACGCCTGATGTACTGATTAGTGTGCGTGAGCAGGGCAATAAGTCGATTGAAAACTATATTCAACGTCTCGAAAATATTTTATGTAAAACTTTAGAAGAACAAAACAAAACCCGTAAATTACCGAATTCACCTGTCGATTTATCGTTACGCTTGTTAAATAGTATGGTTGATGGTTATCTTGATATCCGTTCACCATTGACGAGAAGAGTCGAGCATTGGCAGCAACAACTATTACAGGGTAATCGTCGTTTTAAACAATGGCACCAGTTGTTCCATGAAAATATGGCCTTTCAACAGGTCGAAAATTTATGTGAAGAACAAATCGAAACCCTTCAAGAATTTCGAGATGAAATTGTAGAAAATTACCATCATGTGGTTGGTGGACATATCCGCAATTCACAAGATATTCTACTAGTTCGTTTAAATGATTTAATGAGTCATGTGGAACGTATCCAGAAACATACTTTACGGTTACGTAGTGCCATTCAGTCGGCTATTGATTTGCATTTTTCTGCTATTGCGAACCAAACCAATGAAAACATGCGGATTCTTGCGATTATCACGGCAGTCTTTGCGCCGCTTACCCTTTTAACGGGCATTTATGGAATGAACTTTGAGTTTATTCCTGGTCTTAAATCACCCGTTGGTTTCTGGATTATGTTGGGTGCCATGCTGATTAGTACGATTTTTCTGTTGTACTATTTTTATCGACAGCACTTGGTTGGGCGTGGTGAAAAAAGTGTGATTGATTTACTGGCTCAACAGCATCGTCAAGATCGGATGAATTTGTTTTGGTTTTTGGAATATGAGCCGATTAAACAGACTGTGAAGGAGTTGGAGAAAATTACTCGGTTGAAATAAATTTTTATTTTTGCACGTCGGGGTCTTGCTGAGTTGTTATTTAATATAGTCATTAACCTTCGGTTCGACCTACTTTTGTTTTGGCAAAAGTAGGCAAAACCATTGCCATCTGCAAAACCTGTTCAATACTTATTTTTAAATAACAGCATTACAAAAGCATTATCTGATTAATACCACGCAGGTTGCAGATGGCTTCCCGAGTATCAAATTTCAACCAGGGTTTTATGCTGCATTAATACTATTCCTCAATGAAAATGCTTCAACTGTTTTCTAAGTTGTTGTACTTCATCAATCAAATCTAACATCACCGCAACTGCTGCCAAACTTGCGTCAAAGTCACGTTGCAGACGATAAGCTTTACGTGCACGTGCCACATCTTCACCGATAAATTGGTGTGCTTCAGGCGTATTGTCGACAGATAAAATGTCATATTCAATTAACTGAATAATCCAGTCAGGACTTTGACCACAAGCTTGAGCAAATTGTTGTAGATCAAATGTAGATTGTTCATCAACGACCTCCGCATTAAAGGTATGGCCGTCATATACAATTTCGCGATAATGAATGGTTGTCATGATCTTGCTCCCTAATGAGATTAACGAGGTTCGAATGAAGCGAAGGCTTCAGCCAGTTGTTGATAAGCTTGTTTTTCTTTTTCAGAATGTGCTGGTGGGAATACAATATTTAAAATTAAATAGAGATGGCCTGGCGTTTTATTTGGTATCCCTTTGTCTTTTAAACGTAGCTGTTGTCCTTGTTTTGCGTTGTGAGGTAAATTGACGTTTAAAGGTCCAGCTGGTGTTTTTACTTCAATACCCTGACCTAATGCAGCTTCCCACGGCGCGACATCTACAGTCAAATATACATCACTACCTTCAACATGAACGCGGTCTGTATCTTTATACTGAATTTCAATATAAAGATCGCCGTTGGCACCGCCATTGATGCCACTTTGTCCTTGTCCACTTAAGCGGATTTGCTGACCTTCTTTCATACCTTTTGGTATTTTCACCTGCAAGGTTTTGCGTTGAACTTCAGGCTCGCCATAAGCATTCATAGTCGGGATTTGCAGGGTAATCTGTTGCGTTGATCCATGATAGGCAATATCAAGATCGACTTCTATGCTGGCATGTTGGTCTTCACCGCGATAACTACGCTGTTGTCTTTGGTACTGCTGCTGACCACCACCAAATCCTGCACCAAAGCGTCCAAATAAATCTTCAAAACCGCTAAAGTCTGCTTGTTCACCACCTGTAAAGCCTTGGCGATAAAACTGTGCTCCATCAAAACCACCTTGTGCAGCACCCTGACCAAAGTTATTAAAACCTTGAGGATGATCTAACATCTGGTCATATTCAGCTTTTTTTTCTGCATTGCTTAACGTGTCGTAGGCAACATTAATAGCCTGCATCTTTTCTTCTGCATCTTTTTCTTTGCTGATGTCAGGATGATATTTACGGGCTAATTTTCGATAAGCTTTTTTAATTTCATCAGCAGAGGCTTTGCGTGTAACCCCTAATTCTTCATAATAATTTTTTGCCATAATGTTTTATCACGATGGAGTTGTTTATTTCATTATGAAACGATTTTTAGAGTTTTCAATAAGCTAGATTGTATAAGAGTTGTTCTATTTCAAAATGAAATTGATAGAAAAAGGTATAGGCAAATGAGGCGTATACCTTTCATGATTTAGATGAAACTTTGATATAAGCCGTAAAGGGCAATAAGTAAAAGTAATAAACCGCATAGCCCTAATATTTTTGGGTATAAATGACTGTTAGAAAGGCGACGGAAGAATATATAAACCAAAGATAAAGTGAGGAAGTCTAAAACAATCCATGTCAGGGTCAGTATGGTTAGACTTAAATTTAATTGTGGGGTAATAGACACAAATTGCGGAAAGAAAGCCGAGAAAAAAATAATATCTTTAGGGTTTGAAATACCGACGAGAAAGCCTTTTTTAAAGCCGCCATTTTGTGCTGAAACTGTTTGTATTGCTTCTGGGTGAGGTGCTTGAATGACTTCTTTGAGAATACTAAAACCCAAATAACCAATATATAGACAGCCTAAAATACGAATGATATTGAGATAACTATCGTTAACGCTCAGTACTCCCTTTAAAACGAGTACTGAAATAAAAATTAAGACAAGGGATGCGAGATTTGTACCAAAAATGGTTTCAAGTGCTTTTTTATAGCCTCCTTTAAGTCCAGCGCTTGCAACTAAAATCATGACGGGGCCAGGGGTCGCAATCATAATAACTACGCTAAAAATAAAGAGAAAATAATCAAAATAATTCATGGTATTTAGGCATCTTATTTATTAGGCTATAAAGTAGCCTTATCTTATCCTATTTAAATTAACATGTTGAAAATTATCATCAAAAAATAAAGGTAAATAAAAAAGGCGGTATATCCGCCTTTTTATAAATTTTAATAATTAACTTAAATGTTCACCAAATAATGCTAAAGCTTCTTCAGCAGTAAAGGTGTATTGAGTATTACAGAACTGACAATCCATACGTATAGGGTTCTGTTCTTCTAGTGTTTCATGAACAGCCTCTACACCAATTTGAATCAGCGCATTTGCACAGCGTTCTTTTGAACATGTACAGCCAAATTTTAGTGCTTCAATTTCTGGTAAACGAACTTCTTCTTCGTTATATAAACGATATAAAATTTCGTTTGCATCTAAATTGGTCAGCTCTTCGGCTTTTAATGTTTCGGTTAACATTGTCAAACGTGGCCATAAATCTTCATCGACCAAATTTTGCTCTTCTTCATCATGACGTGGTAAAAGCTGAATCAGTAAACCACCAGAGCGTTTAGTTGTACTTGCTAACACAATGCGAGTTGGAATTTGTGCAGACAAATCGTAATACTGCATTAAACAGCCAGCTAAAGTCTTTTGATCAAGAGGGACAATCCCTTGATAACGCTCGCCAAATTCAGGTTCAATATTAATAAATAAAACTGGATTAACTAAAGCGCCAAGAACTGTACTACTGTCTGTTGCTTCGATGAAGCGTGGGTCTGTTTCATAATCAGCTAGAGCACGTACTTCACCCAAATGATTACATTCAGCCATTGCCCACTTAAAGGTGCCGCTAGCCTGGATTTGCAAGCTGATACGGCCTTTGATTTTTAGTGTACTTGCAAGTAATGCAGTCGCACTCAACATTTCACCTAACAGAATTTTAACCGCAGGCATATAGTCACGTTGAGCTAAGATAGTTTGTAGTGCCTCTTCTAGATGAACTACTTCCCCACGAACCGGAAAGTTCTCAATATAAAAGCGTTGGCGTAAATCAGACATAATATTCTCCAGGGCCCTAAGCAGAGTATAACTATTTCGTTTTAATCAAGCTTAGGAAATGCAGCGAAGCCGCAAGCCGGACAGGGGCAGCTTTGTGCCCATTGTCCAATTATTTAGGCAATGTGAATAAGTCCTTAATATAGCCATTTTCTGAAATCTCAAGTTATTCTAGATGATCTCTTGTAATGTCGATGCGATTTGGCTGTAAATGACGCTTTAAATTCACATCATGTTTTGACGTAGCCTGTTGCTGCGCATCACTTTCAAACAAATGTTCAAGTTCGGCTAAGGCATTACGATGTGTTTCAAAGATCTTCTGTTCATCAGTATAAATACTTTGCTGCTGTATGAGCAATTTCTCATCATAATCCCGAAAGATTTCGATATTGTTATAGGCTTGTTCATCTGAGATGCCGAGTTCTCTCAAGGCGCGATAAGCCATACCTAATGAGGATAAATACGTCTCACGCCAAATGTATTCAACACCTAAATCTCTTAAAAGATGTACATGGTGACGGTCACGAGCACGAGCCAACAGCTTTAAGTTTGGGTAATTTAATCTGAGATGGCGAGCGACATTCATTGAATCTTCGACATCATCAATCGCTAAAATAAATACTTTGGCTTTTTCAATACCCGCGGAACGTAATAAATCTGGCTGGGTCACATCACCATAATAAAGCTTACCGCCGTATCGACGAACAAAGTCCACTTGATGAAGATTGTTGTCGATTGCGGTAAAGCCTAAATGTTGCAGACGGGCAATACGCGCGATAATTTGTCCAAATCGACCAAAACCAGCAATGATAATCGGGTTATCCTGCTGAGGAATTTCATCGTATTCAGGTGGGCGTTCCTTATTAAACAGAGGAATGACCTTGGTTGCCATAATCCAGTAAATCACTGGGGTAAGTACCATCGACAACGTCACAATAAGGGTCACTGGCTCTAATAGAGCTTGAGTTAAAATCTTCTCACTTTTTGCAAGACTCAAAATTACAAAAGCAAATTCTCCGCCTTGTGCCAAACAAGTACCCAAAAGCAAACTATTGTTCCAGCTGTATTTTTTATAGCGGGCAATGGTAGTCAATATCAGTGTTTTGATGAGCAATAAGCCGACTGCTCCACCAATAATAAGTAAAGGCATTTCAATGAGTAGTGACAGTTGAGTGGTCATACCCACGGTCATAAAGAATAAGCCAAGTAGTAAACCTTTGAACGGTGCAATACTCGCTTCAACTTCATGACGAAATTCTGAATCTGCTAATAATACGCCTGTAAGGAACGCGCCTAATGTGGTGCTAATTCCTAAGGTATCCATAAGCAAGACAACGGCAAGGATAATAAATAATCCTACTGCTGTAATAAGCTCAGTCGCGCCACTTTTTGCAACAAAGCGGAAGAATGGACGCATCACATAGCGACTAAACAGAAACAAGCCTGTAAAGGTCGCAATAATCGCCGCAAAATAAGCGATCCCGTGATGGGTTGATTCTGTTCCTGCCAATAATGGAATGATGGCAAGTAAGGGAATCGCCGCTATATCTTGAAAGAGCAAAATCGAAAAAGACTGCTGACCATAAGTCGTGTTGAGTTGCTGCTTTTCAGTCAGAAGCTGTAATACAAAAGCGGTGGAAGATAGCGCAAGGGCAAAACCAATGACAAAGCTGACAGAAAGCTGCTGCTTAAAGAGTAATAGTATGATCAGCATAAGTACGCCACCGCTAATGAGGACTTGCAGACTTCCCATTACAAAAATAGAGTCACGCATTTCCCACAACCGCTGTGGTCTTAGTTCTAAACCAATCAGGAACATCAATAAAATGACACCGAATTCGGCAAGTTCCATAATCGCTTCAGGGTCATGTGCAATATTTAAAACACTAGGACCTAGAAGTATTCCTGTAAATAAATAACCTAAAACTGTTGCTATCCCTAGGCGTTTGCCAAGAGGGACTAAAATCAGAGAAGCTCCAAGAAAGATTGTTGCTTGCAGTAGGAATGACATTCATTGCCTCGAATGTATTAGTCTCTTTTAAGTGTAAAGCCAAAAAGGCTTCTTCACACCATGATATTCAAATCATCTAATTAAATTCTTGCGGATCGACATCAATTGATAGCCTGAGTTGATGCTGTCTTGGTGCATGAACCAATTGAGACCACCATTGTCTTAAGTAAAAATGTAAGCGAGCACGATCAGCAGATAAAATAACCATGTGAGCACGATAGCGTCCCGCTTTACGTTCCATCGGTGCAGGAATAGGTCCCCAAATATCAACAATCTCACCAGCGACTTGACGAAGTTGCTCGGCAGCTTCATTTAAAAATTGTAAGGTATAGTCACGATCTTTGGATTCTGCTCGTATCAATACTGCATAGCGATAAGGTGGCAGCAAAGCTACTTTACGTTCAGCCAGCGTTTGTTTGGCAACCGCGCGATAATCTTTTTCGATGAGTGTGGTAAGTAACGGATGGTCAGGTCTTAATGTTTGTAAATAAACATGGCCTTTATGTTCTCCACGACCTGCACGACCAGCGACTTGTACAATCAGCTGCGCCGTACGTTCTGGTGCACGGATGTCTACACTGAGTAAACCTGCATCAATATCTAAAATGGCAACTAATGTGACATGTGGAAAATGATGGCCTTTTGCCAACATTTGAGTGCCGAGTAAAATTGTTGGTTTGTTTTGATGAATACGGTCATAGATTTTTTGCCAGCTTCCGACACGACTAGTACTGTCACGATCGACCCGAATGACATCATGATCTGGAAATAGTTCTTGTAAGTGCTCTTCAACCTTAGCGGTTCCTGCGCCTAAAGTTTTTAAGCTTTTTTGCTGACATTCAGGGCAATGATCGGGTAAGCGATGAATGGTTCCGCAGTGGTGACAATGTAAATAAGAATAAGGCTGAGTGTGCAACGTAAAATGCGCGTCGCAATGCGGGCAATTTGCTTGCCATCCACAGCTTTCACAAACCAGTACAGGTGCATAGCCACGACGGTTTAAAAAGATTAAAACCTGTTCTTTTCTAGCTAATGTATGTTTGATTTGTTCAATAAGGGGTTGGCTAATTCCATGCTGTTTTTTGACAATTTTAAGGTCTATCAAATGCATTTTAGGCAAAAGTGCATGTCCAGCACGTTTGTTGAGTTGCAGTGCAGTTAATTTGCCAGTTTCGACCAAATAATAACTATCAATACTTGGTGTTGCCGACCCTAAAATAACAGGGCAGCTTTGCAAGTGACCGCGGTACAGTGCGACATCACGTGCATGGTAACGGAAGCCTTCTTGCTGTTTATAAGACAAGTCATGCTCTTCATCTAAAATAATGAGGCCCAAACGTGGCAGTGGCGTATAGATGGCAGAGCGCGTTCCTAAAATAATAGACGCTTTTCCGGTCTGTGCCTGTTGCCATGCTTGTAAGCGTTTGGAGTCATTTAAGCCAGAGTGCAATAAAGCAATATCACAGTTAAAACGAGACTTAAAACGGGAAATCGTTTGAGGGGTTAAACCAATTTCAGGTACTAACACCAATACTTGTTTACCTTGCTTTAGCACTTCGTGCATGATGTGCAGATAAACTTCAGTTTTACCACTTCCTGTTAAACCATCTAGCAAAAATGCTTGGTATTGATGTTGTGCGTTTACGACGTGCTGGGTTGCTTGCTTTTGGTCTTCATTGAGTGTGAGCGGCATTTGGGCTAATTGAACAGGTGTGGGGCTAAAGTCGTGTGGTTCGAGCGTGCAGTCAACCAGTCCTTTCTTTTGAAGCGCTTTAAGTGTTGCTGTTTCTACACCACTTAAATTTAAAATATTTTCTGTAGTTCCAGCAGGGTGTAATTTTAAAATTTGATACGCATCTTGTTGCTTAACAGAACGCTTTAGCAGGGCTTCAACATTGTCACAGGGAGTGATTTTCCAAAGATGGAACAAAACATCCATTGGTTTGCCCTGACGCAGTAATGCGGGTAAGGCGGTTTGCATGACCTCACCAATTGGAAATTGGTAATATTGCGCGGACCATGTCAATAAACTTAAAACTTGTTCATCTAAAATTGGTTCTTCATCTAAAAGTTCAGAAATGGCTTTAAGCTGAAAGGTACCTGTAAATGATTCATTTGGGTTCACTTTTTCTGTAATGATGCCAATCAGGTTTTGGCGTCCAAATGAAATGGCGACGCGTGAGCCTACGTGAGCCCGTTCATATTGTGCTTGGGTGAGTGTATAGTCAAAAGTGTCGTACAGATGCACAGGTACGGCTACACGCACACGATAAACAACTGAATCAGGCTTTGGCGTTATGGTCATAGAGGCTCATTTCGTCAATTTTAAAAAACGGCATAGCGTCGTGAAGAGGACTTGGGTATTCTACACAGGCTATAGAACGAATATGAATGATTGCGTAGCATAGATGCAACAGCAGCGACTATTATTTTTGGAAAATTAGAACATTACCATGCCTGCATATCAATTTACTGCCATTGATGCTTCAGGGAAGCAGCAAAAAGGAGTGCTTGAAGGAGACTCAGCACGCCAGATTCGCCAACAATTACGCGATAAAGCATGGACACCAATTAGTGTTGACCCTGTTGAACAAAAAGATAAACATCAGAGTCAGGGATTATTCCAAAAAAAGTTTAGTGCTTATGATTTAGCTCTCATGACCAGACAACTATCTGTTTTGGTTGCAGCGGCCATTCCTCTAGAAGAAGCTTTACGTGCGGTGAGTAGGCAAAGTGAAAAACCGCATGTGCAAAACCTTTTATTATCTGTCCGTTCTCGCGTTTTAGAGGGGCATTCACTCGCACAAGGTATGCAGCAATCTGGACGGTTTCCTGATCTCTATATTGCAACGGTCGCAGCAGGTGAGCGTTCTGGGCATTTAGATCTGATTTTAGATCAGCTCTCGGATTACACTGAAAACCGTTTTGCCATGCAAAAGAAAGTTCAGGGTGCCATGATTTACCCAATCATTTTAATGCTGATGTCTTTTGGTATTGTGATGGGCTTAATGACTTATGTTGTGCCAGAGATTGTAAAAACGTTCGACCAAAGTAAAGATGCCTTGCCGTGGATTACAGTTGCTTTAATGAAAGCCAGTGATTTTATCCGTCATGCCTGGGTGTTTATTATTATTTTTGCAGTTGTGGGAGTTGTCGCATTCGTAAGATTTTTAAAAACGACTGCTGGGCATTATGCTTTTGATCGATTAACACTCAAATTGCCATTATTCGGTAAACTGTCACGTGGTATTAATTCTGCACGATTTGCCAGTACTTTATCTATTTTGACTCGTTCAGGCGTACCTTTGGTCGATGCCTTAAAGATTGGTGCAGCAGTGACCAGTAATTGGGTCATACGCGATTCAATTGCCCATGCAGCTGAGCGTGTTACCGAAGGTGGTAACTTGGGTACACAGCTTGAGCGTAGTGGTTATTTCCCACCAATGATGGTACAAATGATTCGAAGTGGTGAGGCATCAGGTGAACTGGACCGCATGTTAGAACGTGCATCGACCATGCAAGATCGTGAGGTTACAACATTTATTTCAACCTTACTGGCATTACTTGAACCACTTATGCTGGTTCTAATGGCAAGCATTGTACTGGTTATTGTAATCGCGGTTATGCTGCCAATCGTAAATATGAACAATATGATTTAATAACTTTGATATTAGAGATAATGATGAAAGTAAAAAATATTCAAAGCGAAATAGCGATGGAACAACATAGTGAATCTGCGGTTCCAAATCAGTTTGAGCCAACGTGCCATTCCGAGCATAACTCTCAATCAGATGTTTGCTCCTCAAGCACAGCTTTCGGACTTGCGGCACGTTCGAGCGGTGCTCGAATGAAACGTGCCTCAGGATTTACCCTCATTGAAGTCATGGTCGTGATTGTAATTTTAGGCGTGTTAGCAGCGTTAATCGTACCCAATGTCATGGGGCGTAGTGAAAAAGCTAAAATTGATACCACCCAAATTACATTAAAAGGTGTAGCTGGTGCTTTAGATCAGTACAAGCTTGATAACGGACATTTCCCAACCATGCAAGAAGGCGGACTAGATGCTTTAGTTAATCAACCTGCAACAGCGAAAAACTGGATGCCGGGTGGCTATGTAAAAGGTGGTTATCCTAAAGACAGTTGGAAAAACGATGTTCAATATGTAATTCCAGGGGCGGATGGTCGCGCTTTTGATTTGTATTCATTTGGCGCAGATGGCAAAGATGGTGGTGAGGGTAATGATGCGGATATTTATTATCAGCCTTAATTGAAAATATAATAGAGATTATCAATTTAGTTAAAAAGATAAACCGATAAATTAGAATTGATAATCTCTCTCAATCATAAAAATATAATAAATATTTGAAAAACATAAATTAAAATTAATAATGATATTTGAGATTTATAATAAGAATTATTCCCATATTTAATAGTTACAAGAAAGTTAAAATGTAGAGAAAAATAAGCTATATATTTAAATGAAAGCTTTGCATAATAAATAAAAAGCACTTTATTCAATTAAAAAGGAGAGATTAAATGAAAGCATTTCTCATATTAGATGAACTGACTCAGTTTCATTGGGTAATGCTCAAGTCTGTCCTATTGATTTTGGGTTTATTGCCGCTTGCTGAATTTTCATTAAAGCTATGGCTGAGTACAGAGGGAAGTAGCCAAATTATGATTGGCTTTTTTGCGTTAAGTATTGTGAGTGCATGGTTGATGGTGAGCTTCTTTACCGCATTAAAAGCGAGTCTCTGGCAAGCTAAACAAATATCTACTAAATATGAGCAATTACTGTTTAAAGCTTATCGTTATGTCCCAATGGCCTTTTTATCAAGCTTAGTTGCTTATTTATCTTTGGAACTATCTATCGCTTTTTAATGATATTTTAAAACCAAATTTTTAAATAAAACGTAGACTCAACATCTACGTTTTATTTTTTAACTGGAAATAAAGAGAGGGTGTTTCTTTATTTGTACATATTATATGCTTCAAATCAGATATTTAAGAACATGAGAAAAAGTAAATGGAACAAATCGAGTGGAATGATTTTTTAAAAGTAGAGCTTCGCGTTGGTAAAATTATTCAAGCTGAAGTTTTTGAAAAGGCGCGTAAACCTGCCTATATTTTGCAGGTAGATTTTGGTGAAGAATTGGGTATACGTAAATCAAGTGCTCAGATTACTAAACTTTATCAACCACAAGATTTGATTGGTAAGTTAGTGGTTGCTGTAGTGAATTTCCCTAAAAAACAAATAGGGCCTATTCAGTCAGAATGTTTGGTGACAGGGTTTCATAATGCAGATGGGGACGTTGCACTTTGTATCCCAGAGTTTGAAGTTCCTCTGGGTACAAAGCTATTATAATTTAGCGACGTGATTTAAAAGAAACATCAACTTTACGTGGACGATAGATCCAACCTAAAATCAGCAGTAATACTGCAAATCCTAACACTGGATAATCGCCTAAACGGTTATAAAGAGTTTGACCTTGCATGGCAGGTAAATCACCTCTCAAGACAAACTCCTTATCGAGCGGTGCTTGTTCAGTGATATGACCATTTTGATCAATAAAAGCTGTTACACCAGTGTTGGTTGCACGAATAAACCAGCGACCATTTTCTTTAGCGCGCATCTGCACCATCTGTAAATGTTGCCACGGCCCAGCAGTACCCGTAAACCAAGCGTCATTAGATACAGTCACTAAAAAGTCGCTGTCTTCTGCATTGCGTCGGGTAAGGTTTGGATAAGCCACTTCATAACATATCGCAGCAGCAAGCGCATGCCCTTTAATTAAGAGTGGTTTCTGGTTACTCTCGCCACGTGAAAAACCGCTCATGCTAATATCATTTTGCATGGCTGGTAATACCCATGAGAGTAAACCTGACAGTGGAATATATTCACCAAACGGCACAAGACGCTGCTTTTTATAGAGACCGCTTGAATCACTGCCAGAAGCCATAATACTGTTGTAATACAGCGGGCTACCAACTTCATGAGATTTGGTAACATCCCAGTAAGGAATTCCGGTTACCCATGCAGTGTGGTTCTTTTTCGCTTGTGCATCCATTGCATCCAAAAACGGTTCAATGTCAGTTTGGAAGAGTGGAATTGATGATTCAGGCCATACAATTAAGTCACGGCCCCATTCAGATTGAGTCAGACCAGCATAAATTTCTAATGTTCTGACTTGATATTCAGTCAGCCATTTTAAATCTTGTGGAATGTTACCTTGAATGAGCGAAACGCTAAGTGGTTTAGCAGCTTTAGGTTTTACAAACTGTATATATGATGCTCCCCATGCACCTAAAACCAATAGGGCAGATGGGATAACCCAGAAAATACGCTTGCGCAGAACTTCAACTAAAGCACATGCTAATACAATGACAACGAAGGAAATTGCGTAAATACCAAATAATGGTGCGTAACCATCAAGTAAACGTTCAGTAAAAGCGTAACCCACAAACAGCCATGGGAAACCTGTAAATACCCAAGTTTTTGCCCACTCGAAAACAATCCAGAGCGGCGCAAAGGTCAGGGGTGTTTCAGGGAAGAAACGTCGGTAAACCCAAGTCTGAAGTGCGGTAAATAAGCCCATAAGCAGGGCCATAACAGCAATCATACCCACGCTTAGAAAAGCATTGGTATCGCCATATACATGGATGGACGTGTAGAGCCAAAAAGCGCCTACAAACCATAAGCCGAAGCCATAGCTCCAACCAATAGCAAATGCTTGTTTAGCTGAACGTTTATGCAGTGATGCATAGAGTAGGGCTGGAGATAATATTGCCAACCACCACCAATAATAAGGTGCCAGTGAAAAACTGAACACGGCACCTGAAAATAAAGCAATGAGTAAAGGAAAAATTAAAGGAAGCTGCTTTTGTTGTTGCGAAGAATCTAACAGCTTTTCAAAGTATGCTCTCATTGACGTACAGCTCGAATCAGATGAATAGTGCGAGCATCTGCTTCAACGATTGTAAATAACCAATTTCCAAGCTCAACAGTTTGACCTTGTAAATCACTTACTAGACCAATCTCTTGAAGCAATAAACCGCCGACAGTTTCTACTTCATCGTCAGAAAAATCAGCATCTAAAACAGTATTGAAATGTTCGATTGGTGTAAGTGCTTGCACCATCCATGCATTTGCTACCGTATGGTCATTGTCAGGAACAATGTACTGAGCATCTTCATCAGCAGTGTCATGTTCATCTTCAATTTCGCCAACGATTTCTTCAAGAATATCTTCGAGCGTAACAAGACCAGCTGTTGAACCATATTCATCAATCACAATAGCAATGTGAGTCTGAGTATGTTTCAACATGCGTAGAACTTGATCGGAACGCGCACTTTCTGGAACAAATAAGGGTTGACGCATAAGAACTCGAATATCGACTTTGGTATTCGGTTCGGTTAGAAACGGCAGTAAATCTTTTGCGAGCAAAATCCCGACAACATTATCAGGCTGATCAGAAGAGAAGACTGGAAAGCGTGAGTGAGCAGACTCGACCAATACATCAAGAATATCAAGTAACTGATCATCTTCTTGCAAACTGATCATTGCTGTTCGTGGTGTCATGACTTCACGAATTTTTGTAGCTGGAAGGTCAAGAACCCCTTCAAGCATGGCAACAGTATCTGGTTCTAAAAAGCGACGTGAATTTTGGACTAATTTTAATAATTCATCACGGGTTTCTGGTGCTGTGCCTAACCATTTTCGTAAGCCGCGCATTCCCCACGACGGACTTGGTTCCTCTTGCATGATCTTTCCTAAAGACTCAATCTATCAAATGAATACTTTGAATCATACCGAAGAAAACATGCTTATGCATCTATAAAACAAGCTAAAAGACAAAACGTATATTGTTATGTAAAAGCCAGTTACAGTTAACAGCGCAGTAATTTGTTTATGCTAAAATGTGAAAATTCTATTTGTTCGAGTTTGTTATGTCAGAGCAACCCATTTCACCTACTGTACAACTCAATACGCGTGGTTTACGTTGTCCGGAACCTGTCATGATGTTGCATCAAGCCATCCGCAAATCTAAATCTGGCGATGTGGTTGAAGTGTTCGCAACAGATAATTCGACCTCGTGGGATATTCCTAAATTTTGTATGCATTTAGGCCATGAGTTACTTTTGCAAGAAGAACGCTTAGATGAAAATGGTCATAAAGAATTTCATTATTTGGTGAAGAAAGGGTAATAGAATAATAAGGCTTCTAATAACGACGATTAGAAGCCATTAATAATTCAAATTTAATTTGAAATGATAATTTTTTACAAATAAGAATCGTTATATAATTTATAAAATTAAGTATATAAATGACGTATAAAAATGAATGATTATTTTGTGAAACGAAGCTTATTTATTTGTCTTTGGTTTTTCTCTATTGCTGGTTTATTAAATCTAGAAACCCCTTGGTTATCTGAAACTCTTGCCACCATTATTTTAGTTACTGTTATTATTTTTGGCTCAATTCTGTTGGGTTATAGAAATACATATTTTGCTCCCGAACCAAAAATAAAGATGAGTCTGATTTTGCATACAAGATTCATGGGGTTCATGTTAATTCTTGATTTATTGTTTGGGAAATCAGTTTGGTATTTCGATTTAGCGCGAAACTTTGGTTTTCTTGGTCTGTTTTTATTAGGCTCATTTATTTTTTATAAAAAGAACCTCAATTTAAACGTAGCAAAAATACCGCCTTTTCAATAAGCAGATTCCAATAAAAAAGCCCCGAATAATCGGGGCTTTTTTTGTTACATGTTTGGATATGAGACACGGCTAGCAAAGCAACGCTTTGCCGTGTCGCAAGGAATTACATATTAGGGTAATTCGGACCACCGCCACCTTCTGGCGTTACCCATGTGATGTTTTGAGATGGATCTTTAATGTCACAAGTCTTACAGTGAACACAGTTTGCTGCGTTAATCTGGAAGCGTTTAGAGCCATCATTATCTTCCATGATTTCGTAAACACCAGCAGGGCAGTAGCGCTGTGCAGGCTCATCCCATTTCGGTAAGTTTACATTTACTGGAATTGAAGGATCAGTAAGCTTCAAGTGAGCTGGCTGGTTTTCTTCATGAACAGTGTTTGAGATAAACACAGAAGATAAACGGTCAAATGTAAGCTTGCCATCCGGTTTTGGATAGTTTGGCTTAAAGCTAGTTGCATCGACAGTTTTCAATACAGCGAAGTCTTGCTTCAGGTCATGTAAAGTGAATGGCACTTTAAAGACGTTTTGGTCGATAAAGTTAAATGCACCACCAATCCATTGACCAAATTTATGCATTGCTGGGCCAAAGTTACGAGAGTTATAAAGCTCTTCTTTTAACCAGCTGTTGTTGAATTTGTCAGTGTATGAAGTTAATTCTTTAGTGAATAAATCTTCGCCTTCAGTAACGCGCGCAATCGCAAGGTCACCGCCTTTTTCTACACCAGCAGCAATCGCTTCAAATACAGCTTCACCACATAACATGCCTGATTTCATGGCAGTGTGTGAGCCTTTGATTTTTGCAAAGTTTAAGAAACCTGCGTCATCACCAATCAAGCAGCCGCCTGGGAAAGTCAATTTAGGCAATGAGTTGAAACCGCCTTTCACTACAGCACGTGCACCGTAAGAAATACGCTTACCACCTTCTAAATACTGTTTAATCAGTGGGTGAGTTTTCCAGCGCTGCATTTCCATGAATGGATACATGTGTGGATTTTCATAAGACAAGTCCACGATCATACCCAAAGTCACTTGGTTGTTTTCAGCGTGGTATAACCACCAACCACCAGAAGAACCAGTTTCAGCCAATGGCCAACCAGCACCGTGCATCACTAAGCCTGGTTTATGTTTTGCTGGGTCAATTTCCCAAAGTTCTTTAATCCCGATACCGTAGTGCTGTGGATCAGCATCTTTATCAAGGTTGTATTTCGCAATGAGGCGTTTACCTAAGTGACCACGGCAACCTTCAGCAAAGAGAGTGTATTTAGCGTGAAGTTCATAGCCTGGAGTAAAGTTATGCGTTGGTTCGCCATCTTTACCAATACCCATGTCACCAGTTTGAATACCTTTTACAGTACCGTCTTCATGGTAAAGCACTTCAGATGCAGCAAAACCAGGGAAGATAGAAACTTCTAGTTCTTCAGCTTTTTGACCTAACCAACGAACAACGTTACCTAACGAGATAACATAGTTACCATCATTGTGCATGGTTTTAGGAACCATCCAGTGAGGTGCTTCTTTAGAAGTGGTTTCTGAAAGTAAGAAGAATGTCTTATCTTCAGTTACAGGTACGTTAAGAGGCGCGCCTTCTTCTTTCCAGTTCGGGAAAAGTTCATTGATGGCACGTGGCTCAAGCACAGCACCAGACAAGATATGCGCACCTACTTCAGAGCCTTTTTCAACTACACAAACAGAAAGATCGGGTAAGTTTTTTTCAATCGCTAATTGACGGATCTTAATCGCAGCAGACAGACCGGCAGGTCCTGCACCTACGATGACAACGTCAAACTCCATCGATTCACGTTCGATGTGTTCCATGTAGGACTCCTCAATACTTAAAGGTGGCAACCGTCATATTCAGAAATTCGGTGCTGCCGTGAGTGTTTTAATCCATAGGCGCAAATATGCTATTGTGCCTTTTATCGTTTTGGCTAGTATAGTTTTAAACCATGATCTAGCCAATTGGCTGAGTCGTCATATTTTTTCGTCAGCAAGGCATAAACTATGGTAAATCAAAATAATTCCCCATCGGATATGGGAAAAATACCGTTATCTGATGATAAAAACTTAATGAACATTGCACAATACTTAAAAGGTGTACAGCAAAGTCACAAAAGGTCAATTCCACCTTTAGAGCAGTGGCATCCAAAGCATTGCGGCAAAATGGATTTGACGGTTAAAGCCAATGGAGAATGGTGGCACGAAGGTCAATTAATTAAGCGCCAAGCCCTATTAGATCTATTTACCAAAGTCCTATGGAAAGAAGAAGGGAAATTCTACCTGAAAACCCCCGTAGAACAAATTGAAATTGAGGTTGAAGATGAACCTTTATTAGTCAATCAGGTCGATCAAGTTGAAATTTCAGGTGATCAATTTTTACAACTGACCACGACCAATCAAGATGTGATTTTGGTTGATGCCGAACATCCAATTTTTATGCGTGAATATGCAGGGGAGTTACGTCCTTATGTGCATGTCCGATTTGGTATTAATGCGCTTATTCAACGCCAGTCTTTTTATCACTTAGTGAACTATGGAACACTCATCGAAAAAGAGAATGGTGAAACCGTTTTAGAGTTAAAAAGTGGTAATTTGCTCTTGCAATTAGGCACTTGAGGTTTAAGCTTTAGGAAGTGAAATTTTCTGACACTTCAGTACAGCTATGACCGCCATACAACCTCTATTTACCGATCTAGAACCTATGCCTAAAGCATCAGCCGATGCCCCAATTGGTATTTTTGATTCGGGAATTGGGGGAATGTCTGTTGCAGCAGAAATAGCTAGATATTTGCCGAATGAACGCATTGTGTATTATGCCGACACAGCCTACGTTCCTTATGGCCCACGTTCTGATGAAGAAATTAGAGAGCTCACAGCTCGTGCAGTTGATTGGTTATACCGCCAAGGTTGTAAAATTGCGGTGGTTGCCTGTAATACAGCTTCAGCATTTAGTCTTGACCATTTACGTGAACATTATGGTGAACATTTTCCAATTGTTGGTTTAGTTCCAGCATTAAAACCTGCCGTATTACAGACACGTTCTAAAGTGGTTGCTGTGTTGGCCACACCTGCTACTTTTCGTGGGCAACTCATTAAAGATGTTGTTGATAAGTTTGCTGTTCCGGCGGGTGTTAAAGTGATGACCTTAACCAGCCTTGAACTTGTTCCTTGTGTAGAAGCGGGGCAGCAAATGGGAGAAGCATGTTTAACGGCATTAAAAGAGGTTTTACAGCCTGCTGCTGAGCAAGGTGCAGACTATTTAGTGCTCGGTTGTACGCATTATCCTTTCTTAAATGAAGCAATTCATCATCTTTTTGATAACCAATTCACACTGGTTGATTCTGGATTTGCAGTTGCCCGACAAACAGCCCGTATTTTAATAAAAAATGCGTTATTATGTGACCAAATAGGTCAGAATGTTGCACGTATTGAATGTTACGTCAGCGGAAATAATGCTGACGCACTGCAACCTGTTTTACAACATATGATTCCACAAGAGTTAACTTGGACACTTCATAATCTGAACTGATCTTTTAGCATCATTTAGAAAATAGTGTTTTTTTATATTTATTATTTTATTTGGGGCGGTTCATGATCTTGGCTGATTTTAAGTCACATACAGATCATGAGGCGATAAGGGTATTGTTATGCTCGATACACGCTATCAGATTTTTATTTCAACGTCTGGCCGCGATATGCAGCCAGAGCGAATGGTTTTGTCTCAAACCTTGGTGGGGATGGGGTTCTTTGCTTGGGGACTAGAACATCGAACACCTTTAACAACCACACTTGCACGTCGACAGATTGACGAATGTGATTATGTAATCTTACTTCTAGGAAGTCAGTATGGAGAACAATCGATTTCTGGTGTGAGCTATCTGTCTTTAGAATATGAATATGCGTTAAGTCAGGCTAAACCTATTATTGTATTCATGCATGAACAGCCTGAAAGCCGTGAAATAGATTTACAAGAAACACATCCACAACTTAAAGACAAATTTCTCGCTTTTAGAAAAAAGTTATTACAGGAAGCAAAGCATATTTTTTATTTTAAAACTCCACGCGAATTGGAGTTGGCCGTCCGTTTAAATATTCCTTTAATGGTTGAGCAACATATGGGGCAAGGTTGGGTTCCTGCTCATCAAGCTCAGCAGTTAGAAGATGAAATTAGACTCTTAAGAAGTAAAATTTTGCATTTAGAACAACGAGTAACCGAGCCATCAACACAGTTAAATGAAGTCGCACCACAAGATATTTTTGCATTTGAATATCAGATTCAAGCATTTCAGGATGGCAACTTTAAAGAGCTTAAACGACAACGACAAATGACATGGTCTCAGTTATTGAGCGTGCTGGCAAAGCGCTTTGAAACAGCTGTGCCAGAAGAGAATTTTGGAATTTGTCTGAATGAATATTTAAATCAGGCTGGCTTAGAAGATGCTCGTCAGGAATTACCTCGTGCACATGCGGTGGCTTGCGCACAGATTAATCATAAAGCACTGTTTCGAATTAAAAATCAAATGCAATCACAAGGCTGGATTGTCCCAACGCAAACTGAGCAATCATATGACCTCTGGAAACTAACCACTAAAGCTCAAAAGATATTGCTTAGTTATAAATGGAACCATCGAGGCGTTCGATTAAAAGCTTAGAGCGATTCAATTTATATATGACACTGAAAACTGTTACATTAGTGTCATAAGATGAACTGAAAGGCATTTACACATGTCGTTTGAACAAAAACCGAAAGTTACTGTCATTTTAGCGAATTTAGGCACACCAGATGAGGCGACTGTGCCTGCGGTGCGCCGTTTTTTAAAACAGTTTTTATCTGATTCACGCGTGATTGAAATACCGAAATTCATTTGGTGGATTATTTTAAATCTGTTTGTTTTACCTTTTCGCCCGAAAAGAGTAGCGCATGCCTATGCTTCAGTATGGTCAGCAGATTCGCCGATGCGCGAAATTGTGTTTGAACAAACCAAACGTGTGCAGGCTTATTTAGAACAAGAAAATACACAGTTTGATTTAACCGTTTTACCCGCAATGACTTATGGTAATCCGGGTATTGATGCAGTTTTAGAAAAATTGGCGACGAACCCGCAAGAGCATGTCATCTTATTGCCTTTATTTCCTCAATATTCTGCAACGTCTACAGCGCCGTTATACGACGCATTTGCCAAGTGGATTCCAGCTCAGCGGAACTTGCCGGGTCTGACCATTATTAAAGACTATTATCAGCATCCTATGTTTATTCAAGCATTGGCAGAAAGCGTTTTAGCCTACCAAGAGCAGCACGGTAAACCTGAAAAACTATTGATGTCTTTTCATGGGATTCCACAGCCATATGCAGATAAAGGCGACCCTTATGCAGATCGTTGTCGTATTACAGCAAAGTTAGTCGCTGAAGCTTTACATTTAAAAGATGATGAATGGGCAATTAGTTTCCAATCACGTTTTGGAAAACAAGAATGGGTTAAACCTTATACAGATCAGCTTTTACAAGATTGGGCGAAGCAAGGCGTTAAGTCTGTTCAGGTATTAAGCCCAGCTTTTTCTGCCGATTGTTTAGAAACACTTGAAGAGTTAGCTATTCAAAACGCAGAGTTGTTTCAAGAAGCAGGTGGTGGTAGCTATGCTTATATTCCAGCTTTAAATAGCGATCAGGCTCATATTGATTTGCTTGCAGGTTTAGTTCAGGCTAATCTTGATGCCCTTACCCATACCTTAGCCCACCGTTAATTGCGTTTTAGCCAGAGGTTCTTATGCTGCAAGTCAAAATTGTTCCCGTTACTGCATTTGCTCAAAATTGTTCCCTTGTTTGGGACAGTGAAACGAAAGAAGCAGTTTTGATTGATGCAGGTGGCGATGCTGCTGTTTTGAAAAAAGAAGTAGAAGCCTTAGGTTTAAAAGTGAAGGCTCTGTGGCTAACTCATGGGCATTTAGATCATGCGGGAGCGGTAGGCGAGCTTGCCAAAGAATGGAGCGTTCCAGTTATTGGTCCACACAAAGAAGATCAGTTCTGGCTAGACATGATTCAGGAAGTATCAGCACGTTATGGCTTCCCGATTCCACAACCTGTCAAAGTCGATCAATGGCTTGAAGGTGGTGAAGTACTAAAACTGGGTGAAGATGAGTTTGAGGTACGCTTTGCTCCAGGGCATACGCCAGGTCACGTAGTTTTCTATAATAAAAACCATGGCTTACTTTGGACAGGCGATGTTCTGTTTAAAGGTTCGATTGGGCGCACAGACTTCCCACGTGGTAACCATGAGCAGTTGATTGAATCGATTAAACGTGAGTGTTTTAGTTTGCCAGATGATACTCAGTTTATTTCTGGACATGGTCCAATGAGTACCATTGGCTATGAAAAGCAATTTAACCCGTTTGTCGCGGGTAAAGCAGGTTAATCCTCATAATCATCTTCATTTTGACTACCCTTGTTTTGCTGAGGAGCATCTTGGGTAGGCAGTCTATATTCATCATTTGCCCAAGCGCCTAAATCAATTAATTTACAACGTTCAGAACAAAATGGACGAAATTCATTGCCTTCCCAAACACTTGGTTCACCACAACGTGGGCAGGGAAATGTACGTGGCATAAAGCGATATCCTCAAAGTGAAGAGAAATAGATTAGGCAAAAGTCAGGTGACTTGTTAGACTTATGCCGATTTTTATTTAGTTTGATGTGATTATGCCGATTCGTCAATTTCAAGCACAACGTATGCAAGCGCCTCGCGATTTTACTCCAATTGAAAATACCCCGATTTGTGTAGAAATTGGAGCGGGCAAGGGCAAACATGCTTTGCTTTTTAGTGGGCAACAGCCACAGCACACGTTGTACGCAATTGAACGAACCCGAGAAAAATTCTTGGCAATGCAAAAACAGCATGGTTTGGAACCAAGAGATAACTTGGTGCCTGTACATGCAGATGCTTTACCTTGGGTAGTGCATGCTTTGCACCCTGCTCAAGTTGAACATTTCTTTATTCTCTACCCAAACCCAGAACCTCATAATCCAGCACAGCGCTGGTTAAACATGCCATTTTTTGAGTTCTTAATCTCGCGTCTGCAAACAGGTGGAACCATTACTCTGGCAAGTAATATTCCCGAATATATTGAAGAAGCAGAGCAGCAGTTATTAAATGTATGGAAGTTGCCTTACCAAAAAGAAAAAATTGCTCAAACCTCTGCACGTACCCATTTTGAAATTAAGTATTTAGAACGTGGTGAGCTTTGTCAGCAGCTCATTATGACCAAGCCTGAAGGTTATCAAACTCGATTTGATGAGTTCGCGCCATTGCAAGGGCAAACACATGGCGAATAAGCGGGTTGCCATTATTGGTGCTGGTCCGGCTGGTCTTATGGCTGCTGAGGTACTAAGCCAATACGCTTATGATATTGATGTCTATGAACAAAAACCTTCAGCGGCACGTAAGTTTCTGATGGCAGGTAAAACTGGGTTAAATATCTCGCACGCCGAACCTTTAGCACAGTTCATTGAACGTTATGATCATGCAGAATGGCTCAAACCGTGGGTTGAAAAATGGAATGCAGTCTGGATTCAGAACTGGATGAAAAGTCTGGGAATTGAATCTTATGTGGGCACCTCAGGTCGCATTTTCCCTGTCGAAATGAAAGCTGCTCCTTTACTGCGTGCTTGGCTCAAGCGCTTGGCAGAACAACAGGTTAAATTCTTTTATCGTCATCGTTGTATTAATTTACAAGGTACAACGGTGACTTTAGAAAACCAAAATAATCAAAGCACTGAAACTTTTACCCAGCAATATGATGCAGTCGTGTTGGCTTGCGGTGCGGTGTCGTGGTCACAATTAGGTAGTGATGGTGCATGGCAGCAATGGGTGGATCAATCTAGTATTGAACCTTTCCAGCCAAGTAATGCAGGGGTATTGCACGCTTGGTCTACTTTTATGGAAAGCTCTTTTGGTGAACCTTTAAAGCGTATCAATGCGTGGGTTGAGCCTAGCCAAGTTACTCATGGCGATATTGTAATTACTCACTATGGTTTAGAGAGTGGCGTTATTTATAAACTTGGACGTGCATTAAGAGAACAACAAAAACAAGGGAAAAGCTTAAATCTATTTTTGGATTTATTGCCTGATGTAGAGTTGTCACAGTTAATTAAAAAATTGCAGGCTGGTAAAAAACAATCGCTCACCAATATCTGGCGTAAAGCAGGCTTAGACACGGCCAAAATTAACTTAATTAGAGAAGTCGTTGATAAAGCATTATGGAGCCAACCAGAGACTATGGCTCAGCAAATTAAAGCACTTCAAATTAAGTTAGATGGTTTTAGGCCTATTGAAGAGGCGATTAGTTGTGCTGGTGGTATTAAGCAAAAAGCATTAACTGAGAATTTGAGCCTTAAACAAATCTCAGGTGTGTTTTGTTGTGGTGAAATGCTGAATTGGGATGCTCCTACAGGTGGATATTTACTTACAGCATGCTTTGCTACAGGGCGAGCGGCTGGTGAAGGCGTGCATTTATTCTTAGAAAAATAACAGCGAATTTGGTGCTATTTTTGATATGTGAAAAGTGTTATTTTTGAGCGATCAATAATAATAGGATTTACGAGAACATGTCTCAAGCATCACCAGTTTATCAAGGAAGTTGTTTGTGCCAAGGTATTCGCTATGAAATTAAAGGCGATATCGGAGATATCATTCAATGCCATTGTCAACGCTGCCGGAAATCCAATGGAACAGCATTTGCCACGAATGCTCCTGTTAAAAGTACAGATTTTAAAATCACCCAAGGTGAAAACTTAGTTAAAAAATTCGCTGTGGAAGGTGTGTACCGCTGGTTCTGTAGCGAATGTGGTTCACCGCTTATTAGCTCGCGTGATGCGCAGCCTGAACTGTATCGTGTAAGAATTGGGACACTAGATACGCCATTAGACCAAAAACCGACAATGCATATTTTTGCTGCTTCTAAGGCAGAGTGGGAATGTATTCGTGACGATTTACCGCAATACGATGAACGTCCATGATTTTACAAAGTATGTTTAAATCAAATTCAAGATGATCTAATATACTTAAAACGGGGAGATGGCATTCCTCCCTTGAAAAACCGCCGTATTGGCTAATGATGCCTACGTTACCCTCATGTATTTATATATCGCTGGGTACGTAGGTTATTGCGTACTCTGCTTATTTTTGGAGTACGCCATGTCATATTTTCCTTCATTATTTTTTGCTCTTTTAGCGTCTATCTAAAGGGGTGGTCTTATGTATTATTCTCTACTTTCAATTGCTTTAGGCTCAGTTCTAGGGGCGTGGTTACGTTGGTTTTTAGGTTTAAAACTTAACCCGATTTACCCGCAAATTCCACTCGGTACTGTCACTGTTAATTTGGTTGGTGGTTTTATTATTGGTTTTGCAATTGCGTATTTTGCTCAAAGTGATTTAAGCCCGAACTATAAGCTCTTTGTGATTACGGGTTTTTGTGGTGCTTTAACTACGTTTTCAACGTTCTCGATTGAGATTGTGACTTTATTGCAAAGTGGTAAGTTGGGAATGGCGATGTTGGGAATTTCCATTCATTTAATTGGATCGTTAATTTTTACGTGTTTGGGGTTGGCGACTTATTATTGGGTAGCAGGACATTGAGTGTTTATATTTAAGAATTGATCATGATTTCAAGTTGTGAGAGCTCATCGAAGTTGAGTGTTGTGTAGGATTTTCACGACGGAGTCTTACCGTTGAGTTATCTAATGGAAGCAGCTAATTAAGTTACTTTGGTTTTGCCCAAAGTAACCAAAGGCATCTGTCATTCGCAGAACCTGTTCACTGTACGCATTTATCTTAAGCTTTGCAAAAACGATCTTTTATTGACACTACGCAGGCTGCGAATGACGTTGTCGAGTATCGAATATAAGAGATTAATCAAATAATTTAATTAATAATTGGTCATTTACTATCTTGACAGACGGCATGGATGCCGTCGTTTCGCTGTGCTACATGGATGTAGCATCAGCGTAACAAAGGGTTTTGTCACTTTTGCCTTCAAAAGTGAGGCATTGCCTATTAACAGGCTTTGGAAAATCTCATAATTTGAGGCTGTGCTAAAAAATGATTAAGCTTTTTCAGCCAAAGCCTGACCTTCGAACTTCACACCATCCCAACCATTTTGCATAAACTGACGAATATTTTGATGATCAGTTCCCTCAGGGGTAGCCAATACAGATGCGTAGTGTTCTGCAAATAAACTTAAAGTTTGTGCTTGGTCTAAACCTTGTAACTTGGCAAAAGAGAAAACTTTTGCACTGCCTTGATTTTCAGTCGCAGCGTTATGCTGTGCACCATTTTGAAAAGCCGTTGGAGTATGTTGGTAACGTGCTTCAATATGAGCTAAAACGTCTGAAAATTTTGCTGTGCCTGCTTGTAATTGGGCAAGTAACTCTTGTGCCATTATCTTAAACTTCCTATTAAATGAGGGTTTAAGCATAGCATCGAATAGCAACTTTGAAAGCTTGGCGAATGCAAAAAATGATGAGTTGTGGGAAAAATAAGAAAAGTTTTTATACAAGTTGTGGATAAGTTATCTTTTATACACAACATAAAAAGATCGAAAAAATACACATAAAAAAAGAAGCCTAAGTGGAGGAGATAGTCTTAGGCTTCCAATGATTTAAGTGTATTGGTCAAATCTTAACGTAAGATTAACTCTTACGATTAAAGCGAGCGAAGCGTTTATTAAAGGTTGCAACGCGGCCTTCGTTACTTGTTTGACGTACTTCACCTGTGTAGAAAGGGTGAGATGCACTTGAAATATCAAGGGTTACATAAGGATAGACTTTTCCTTGATATTCTTTGGTTTGTTTAGACTGAAGAGTACTACCAATTAAGAAGTACACGTCTGCATTGGTGTCATGAAATAACACTTGTTGATAAGCAGGATGAATATCTTTACGCATGAGAGATTGTCCTAAATTATTTTTGATTAAAGAAATGTTATAACATAACAATTAAAAAGTCAATGTAACCCCTAGAAGGCTACATTGATCAGTAAATTAAGTTAGTTAGAAGGCGGGACAAGCTCTTCAAATAGACCATTCAAATTGTCATGAACTTTTAAGTGAATGAGGTTCCAGTAGTGTCCTGAAATGGTCCTGTTGACCATCAAAGTGTCTGGTGAAGGCTTAAAGACATCCCAGTACTTCAAAGATTTTTTCACAAGCAACATGCCATCATGATGTGATGAGTTCTCTGCAAAGTCATAAGTGGTAGTAAGCGGACGTAATAACACTTCAATCCAGAGTTTATAAAGGTCGCTAGGGAATTTGCCTTTTTCAGCTAGTGAATGTAGTTCAAGTAACTCAGTTTCAATAAGATTAATATCTTCATGACGAGCTGCGTTCACCAATCGTTTAAAGCTATATACAATTTCATTGGAAAGCGTTTTAACACTGCCATAGTCATAAATAATGACACTGCCATCTTGGCGGAAGGCAAAGTTACCTGGGTGAGGGTCACAGTGAAAACGTTTTAAAAAGAACATTTCCTGGCCTAAAGCACGAATCAAACGACGTCCAATCGTATTTCGAATTTCAATAGGCCATGCACTGGCAGTTTCAATGCTGTCACCTTGTTCGAGGCTCAAGGTTAAAATACGTCTTGAAGAATAATCTTTATAAACAGTAGGGATGATAATTTTGTCATCTAACTGGCTGTGAAATGTTTTAAAAACTTCAAGGTTTTGAGCCTCGATTTCATAGTTAAGTTCTGCTGAAAGACTATCCTGAATTTCTGTAAAAAGCTGATCTTGTAGCTTTTTATCAATTTTAAGTACGCCCATTAAACGAAGGGCTAAACGCACTTGTTTTAAGTCACTTTCACAGGCTTCATCAACACCCGGATATTGAACCTTAACTACAACTTGTTCACCACTAGGTAGGGTAGCTTTGTGAACTTGGCCAATTGAAGCAGCTGCAAAAGGTTCTTGGTCAAAAGATTTAAAGGCAACATTGAGCGGTTTTCCAAGCTCACGTTCAACTTGTTGCTGAATGGCAGCAAAAGGCATGGCTGGGGCTTGGCGTTGTAACTTTGAAATTGCTTTAGCGACTTCGGGTGGGAAAATATCTTTATATTGAGATGCAATTTGGCCGACTTTCATGACGGCACCTTTCATTTCACCTAAGGTGTCGGCAATTTGCAAACCAATATCCTGAAATAACTTGGTTTTTGAAGCCAGCTTTTGCTCTTCATCTGCGGTCAAGTTTCGAATCGAGTTAGAAACGGTTTTCGTTGCAATGCTCGCGGTCATTCCTGCAAGTTTCATAAATCGTTTGCCGGGTGAACTTGCATTCTTTGCCATATCTTCGATACCTCATTGACTACAACATAATATTGCCTAGTTTTGATCATAGGTGACTAAGCTTAAAAAGCCTATATGAAATTGTTTATCTCATGTAAGAAAATTTTCGAAAAACAAAATGTTATTTTTATAGTAAAAATTATGAAAAGCTTGTGAAAATCAATTTCATAAACAAAGCTTTAATATCTATAAAGGGTCTGTTTTTTTGGTGCTAATGTGAATGGCAGGTTAAATAAAAATAGAGATAACAAAAGTTATGACAAGTTTAAGTTCAGCCCATGGGCGGTCTCAGGCGGTTCCTTTATCTGTGTTTGAGCAGTCAAAAGATGCGCATATTATTCGTTCTGATGAAGAAGCAATTGAGGTTGCCAAACAACTTGCGCAAGAGTTCGCACACGAAGCATCCGATCGAGACAAGGAGCGCCGTTTACCCCTAAATGAAATTCAACAGTTTTCACAAAGCGGCTTATGGGCCATTACGGTTCCCAAGCAATTTGGTGGTGCCCAAGTTAAATATCGAACTTTGGCTGAGGTCATCAAAACAATTGCGAGTGTTGATCCATCTCTTGCACAGCTTCCCCAAAATCACTTGGCTTTTATTGAACATTTACGTCTTGATGCAGGCCCAGAACAACAACAGTTCTTCTTTAATTTAGTGTTGAGAGGGATTCGTTTTGGCAATGCATTTTCGGAAAAACACAGCAAAACGGTGGCCGACCTCACTACCACATTAAAAAAGACCGAGCATGGTTATGAAATTAATGGGAAGAAGTTTTTTGCAACAGGTGCATTGCTTGCACATTGGGTTCCAATTGTCGCTGTGAATGAACAAGGGCAGCCTTATGCGGCGCTAGTTCCTCGGGAAACTTCAGGGGTGAATATTATTAATGACTGGTCTGGTTTCGGGCAAAGAACCACAGCCAGTGGGACCGTTGAACTTAATCAAGTTCCAGTACGTGAGGAATATCTAATTCCGATTTATCAGGCTTTCGAACGTCCTACACCGGCAGGTGCAATTTCACAATTTATTCAAGCTGCTATTGATGCTGGTATTGCACGTGGTGCAATTGAAGAAACAATTCACTATGTCAAAAATCATAGCCGTGCATGGGTCGATTCAGGTTTGGAAAAAGCGAGCGATGATCCCTATACGATTGCAAACATTGGTGATTTAAAAATAAAACTTCGTGCAGCAGAAGCGGTATTGGATTTAGCAGGAGATGCGATTGATCAAGCGATTGCCGACACGACACAAGAGCATGTAAATCAAGCGACATTACTAGTTGCAGAAGCAAAAGTCTTAACCACAGAAATTGCGATTTTAGCAGCGAATAAGCTTTTTGAGCTGTCTGGAACAAGATCGACCTTGTCAGAACTTAATCTGGACCGACATTGGCGTAATGCTCGCACTCACACCTTGCATGATCCCGTGCGTTGGAAATATCACATTGTCGGTAATTATTACCTCAATGGCATCCATCCACCTCGTCATGCATGGAGCTAAAGTGAAGAAAAAATAAGATTAGGAGAATAAAGATGACAATTACGCAAATTGAATTAGAAGAACTGTCTGTAGGCGCCGATTATGAAAAGGTAGCGAGTAGATTTCGTCCAGTTTTTGAAAAAATTGCCCAAGGTGCAATTCAACGGGAAAAAGAACGAATCTTGCCTTTTGAACCAATTCAGTGGTTAAAAGAACTCAAGTTAGGTGCAGTACGGGTACCTGTTAAATATGGTGGAGATGGGGTGTCATTGCCGCAACTTTTCCAGCTTTTAGCAGAGCTAGCCCAAGCAGACTCGAATATTGTGCAAGCGTTGCGTGGACACTTTGCTTTTGTTGAAGACCGTTTAGTTGCTCATAAAGAGCATTCGCAGGAAGTCTGGTTTCAGCGTTTTGTACAAGGTGATTTAGTTGGAAACGCATGGACCGAAGTTGGAAATGTACAGATTGGTGATGTCGTTACACGAGTAACCAAAGATGCTTCGGGTAACTTAGTGGTGAATGGTGAAAAGTACTATTCAACAGGAAGTATATTTGCAGACTGGATCGATTTATTTGCTTACGATGAAGTGAATGACCGTCATGTGATTGCTGCTATTTATCGTCATGAAACTGGGGTAAGTGTGATTGATGATTGGGATGGCTTTGGTCAAAAGACAACGGGCAGTGGCACATTAAAAGTGCATCAGGTTCACTTGCCAGCTTCGCACCTCATTCCATTTGACCAGCGTTTTAAATATCAAACTGCTTTTTATCAGGTTGTTCACCTTGCAACTTTAACAGGGATTGCGCATGACGCGGTCGAAACTTTTAGCCAAGAAATACGAGAGCGTAAGCGTATTTTTAGTCATGGTAATGGTGACCTTGTTCGTCATGACCCACAAGTTTTACAGGTGGTGGGTAAAGCCTCTGCTCAAGCCTATGCAAGCCTAGCAATTACAATTAAAACGGCGAAAGCATTACAAAAGGCTTATGAAAGCCACTTTAGCGACTTAGAAGTAAAAGAGCATCAGTTTAATGTAGATGCAGAGCTTGAGTCAGCCCAAGGGCAGGTGGTGATTTCTAATTTGGTACTGGATTTAACCAGCCAGTTATTTAATGCTTTAGGTGCATCAGCAAGTAGTCAGGTTAAACAACTCGACCGTTTCTGGCGTAACGCACGCACGGTATCTTCGCACAATCCACTCATCTATAAAGAAAAGGTGATTGGAGATTGGGAAGTAAACCGTACCGATTTACCTTTTGTCTGGCAAATTGGAGCAAGCCCGCGGGCCAAGTCTGCATAAAATAAAAAAAGCCGATGAATAATCGGCTTTTTTATTAGGTTTTGCTTAAACGTTTGGTATTTAAATAAAGCCTTGAAAGTAATAAAACACAAGCAATACTTAAACCAATAATTAAACCCAGCCACACACCAGCTACACCCCAATGGGTATAACGTGCTAAATAAAGTCCGATAGGGAAAGCAATCACCCAATACGCCATGAGTGTAATCCACATCGGTGCTTGCGTATCTTGCATACCTCTTAAACAGCCTGCCGCGCTGACTTGTAATGCATCCATCAACTGATAAGCCATGGCAAACCAGAGTAAATACATCGCAACAGGGAATACGGTTAAGTCTTGAGTGTACACCGAGACAATTTGTTCACGACCTAAGGCAATAAAAGACATAGTCAATAAAGCAAAAAATATGGCTGTGCTTAGACCTATCTTTTGTACTTGGTACATGGAAGCCCAATTTTTTTCACCATAATAGGTTCCCACACGAATGGTTAAGGCTATGGCAAGTGAAAGTGGAATCATAAACAGCACTGAAGTCACTGAAATTGCAACTTGATGCGCTGCAATAAAGACTTCACCCAATGGACTAAGCACCAACGCGCCTGTACTAAAAATACTCACCTCAAAGAACACGGCTAAACCGATTGGTAGGCCAAGCTGTAAAATTCTTTTAACCCAAGTCAGGTTAATTTTATCGAACCTACTAAAAATAGAGGTATTTCGATAAGCCGAAGCTTTATAAATATAGCCAGCTAACGTAATCAACATGAGCCACTGTAAAATGGACGTTGCAAAACCACAGCCTGCGCTACCTAAAGCAGGTATTGGTCCTAAGCCATGCATAAAAATCATGTTTAGAGGAATCAATACAACTAAAGCTAATAGGCTAATAGCTGTTACAGGACGTGGATGGCCTAATGCCTCCGAATAACCGCGTAGAGCTGCATACATGGTCACTGCTGGCATACCCAAGCCAATAGCATGCAAGAATAAACTTGCTTTAGGTTGTAAGCTTTCAGGAACACCAAACACATGCAAGAAAAACGGCATAAGCTGCAAAATGAGCATTGCTAGTACACCTAAAATGACAGCAACCCACAATGATTGACGAACAATGACAGGAATTTGTTCTGTATTTCTTGCGCCTTTTGCTTCAGCGACCAAAGGGGTTGTTGCAATCATAATGCCACTGAACAGGAGCATGATTGGAATCCATAAACCGACCCCTACAGCAATTGCAGCTAAATCGGTTGCAGATAAATGCCCAGCCATAATAGTGTCAATTAACCCGAATCCTGCTTGAGCAAACTGGGTAATTAAAATCGGTAGCATTAAGTGGAAGAGTTGTTTTAGTTCAGACCGAAAAGATGTGACATTCGACACAAAAGGTACTCTTTTTAAATATAAAAATGAAGCTAACGTTGCAAAGTAAGTACCACACCAACAAAGATGATGACTCCACCAAGAAACCGTTGCCATGTAACAGGTGTCTTTTCTGTGCCCAACCAACCAAAATGATCAAGTAACATAGAAATAACGATTTGCCCAAAAACGACTAGCCCTGTAAAGGTTAAAAAACCAAGCTTAGGTGCAGTATAAATGCTCATGCTAATTGCATAAACCCCAAGGAATCCTCCAGTCCAAAGAAGCCATGGAATATTTGATATTTCACTTAAAGAGGGCTTCTCAGCACTTTGAAAGAAAACCATAATCGCTAAAACAATAGTACCTATGAAAAATGATAATAAAGCTGCTTGTAAGGGTGAGTGTAGTTGCTCGCGCAGTTGAGCATTAATTGCGGTCTGAAAAGCCATGGCAACACCGATTCCCATAGCTAAGGGTAAGATCAGGAAAAGTTGACTAGAGAATTTCATCATTTTTATCAGTATTTAAGAATGTTTAAATTTAGTCTAAAGCAATTAAGGTATGTTTTCATAAGCCCATTGATGCAGTCATGTTAAAATAGAAATATTGTGTAAATTGGACCTGCTCCTTGGCCGTATTAAACCCTGCTTCTATTCCTCTATCTTTATATATCCATATGCCGTGGTGCGTGCGTAAATGTCCATATTGTGACTTTAACTCGCATGCAGTACCAGACGGAGCACTTTCGTCAGAACTTGAGCAAACCTATTTAAAAGCATTGGTCGCCGACTTTGAAACTCAACTAGAGATGGCGCAGGGACGTCCGATCCATAGTGTGTTTATTGGTGGTGGAACCCCTTCACTGATTTCGGCACAGGGTTATGTATGGTTGTTTGCAGAACTTAAGTCATTGCTTAAATTTGAAGATGGCTGTGAGATTACCTTAGAGGCAAATCCGGGAACGGTAGAGCATGATCCGTTTGCAGGGTATTTAGAGGCTGGCATTAATCGTTTGTCTATTGGTGTCCAGAGCTTTGATACTGATCATTTGCAAAAACTTGGTCGTATTCATTCTGCAAACAATGCAATTGAAGCGATTCAACAAGCAAAGCAGGCTGGTTTTAAACGAGTAAATGTAGACTTAATGCATGGTTTGCCTGAGCAAACGCTAGAGCAGGCACTCTATGATCTCAAGCTTGCTGTAGAAAGTGGCGCAACCCATATTAGTTGGTATCAACTTACCATTGAACCGAATACCGTTTTTTTCCGTACACAACCCGTTTTACCGCAAGATGAAATGCTTGAAGACATTCAAGAGCAGGGTGAGGCATATCTTAAGGCAAATGGTTTTATAAATTATGAAGTTTCGGCATGGCGTAAAGAGCTACCTTCAGCACATAATTTGAATTATTGGGAATTTGGTGATTATCTTGCGATTGGGGCAGGGGCACATGGCAAAGTGACACGACCGGATGGTGTGTATCGTTTCCAAAAGACCCGTTTGCCAAAAGACTATTTGGCTAAGGTTCCAGCTGAACATTTGCAAATGAAAAAGATTGAGGCAGAAGAGCTACCTTTTGAGTTTATGATGAATGCTTTACGTCTAAATGATGGTGTAAAAGCTGAGTTATATGAACAGCGTACAGGCTTAAGCTTAGATCATTTAAATGAGGTATTCACTTCCCTACGAGCTAGAAAGCTTTTGGTAGAGGATAGTTCTCGTTTAGCTTGTACAGAGCAAGGGCATATTTTCTTGAACTCCGTGCTTGAAGAGTTTTTATAATAAAACAAAGTAAAAGCCGCATTATTGATATGCGGCTTTTTGATTTTAGCGAGTAGTATAGCCACCATTTGCAAAAATTGTCTGACCTGTAATCCACCAACCATCGGTTACCAGAAAACGAACTAGAGGTTCGATATCTTCAATTTTGGTTAATCCACCTAAAGCTGAAGCTGATTTGTGGTAAGCAACTGCCTCCGCAGATTCCTGACCATAAAAGAATGGTGTATCCATTGGACCAGGTGCAACAGCAGTCACAGAAATCTGGCGATCACCAAATTCTTTTGATGCAGCACGGGTGTAATGTTCAACAGGCGCCTTTAAACCTTCATAGGTTGAATAGAGTCCAGTGTAGGCTGCAAGAAGAGAAGTCACGATTGAACAGATCTTGCCGCCGTCATTTAAATGACGACCCGCTGATTGAATAAAGAAATAGGCAATTTTTGAGTTGATATCGCTCATGCTATCAAACTCTTGTTCTGTGGTGTCTAAAAATGATTTCTTTAAAACCTTTCCAACTGTATTAATGGCAATATCAATTCCGCCAAAATGTTGCTTAGTATCTAAGAAGAGTTTTTCGATATTATTAATATCCGTTAGGTCTGCTTGAATTAAAACAGCGTCTACACTGAATGCTGTTACATCTGCGAGCGTCTGTTCTGCATCTGCTTGAGTTTCAGCACTATTGTAGTGAATTGCAATTTTTGCACCTTGCTCTGCAAATTTACGGCTAATCAGTCCACCTAAATTTTTTGCACCGCCAGTAACCAATACAACTTTATCTTTAAGAGTATGAGTTGCCATGATGATTGTTCCTATGATGACTTGTTTTAATGTGTTTTTAGTCTAGATTGGCGGTAATTTTTGATCAATTATGCTAGTTTGGTTTAACTATTCAGAAAATACGAACAATAGAATGGATCGGTTGCAGCAATTTTTTATTTTTACAGAAGTCGCTAAACGGCAAAGCTTTAGTGAAGTGGCAAATCAGCTTGATTTACCTCGCTCTACAGTGACGAGTGCAATTCAACAATTAGAAACTCACTATGGTGTTCGGTTATTTCACCGAACTACGCGCAAAGTAAGCCTCACTCAAGATGGACAAAGAATATTGCCTGAATGTCAAAATCTATTATTTGACTATGAACAGCTCGAACAACTCATACAAACGCAAAAGCAGCATTACCGTGGCACACTAAAAATTTCAATGCCCAGCCGAATCGTACACCAAGTGATTATTCCTGGACTTCCCGATTTTTATAGCCGCTATCCAGACATTCATTTACAACTAAATAGCTCAGATGACATGACTGACTTGATCGAGAAAGGGATCGATTGTGTGGTTCGGGTGGGGCAGCTAGAGAATAGTAGTTTAATCGCGAAGTTCGTCGGTAACTTGATAATGGTGAACTGTGCAAGTCCCCATTATTTAGAACAATACGGTATTCCTGAACAATTAGAAGATCTATCTCAGCACAAACTCATTAACTACGCAGGAGCCGTAGGAGAAAAACAGGGTATATTTTTATATCAAAATGGAACAGTAATGATCGATAGTGCTTTAAGTGTAAATAATACAGAAGCCTATGTTGCAGCAGCTTGTGCTGGATTAGGGATTATTCAACTTCCATACTACGATGTTCAGGATAAAATAGAGCAAGGAACCTTGGTTGAAGTGCTAAGTACGCATACCGCTCAATCTTTGCCACTCAATATTTTGTATCCGAACCGAAGTTATATTCCTAAACGTTTAGAAATCTTTATGAATTGGGTTAAAGAGATTTTATATAAGAAATGCATCGTCATCTTTTAGTCATGAAACTCAAATAAGATAACAATAAAAAAGCCTCTCGCAGTGAGAGGCTTTTTAGAATTTGGTGGGTCGTCCGCGACTCGAACGCGGGACCAACGGATTAAAAGTCCGCTGCTCTACCAACTGAGCTAACGACCCAAATAGGTTCAAAACAGATAAGTGGTGGGTCGTCCGCGACTCGAACGCGGGACCAACGGATTAAAAGTCCGCTGCTCTACCAACTGAGCTAACGACCCAAATAGGTTCAAAACAGATAAGTGGTGGGTCGTCCGCGACTCGAACGCGGGACCAACGGATTAAAAGTCCGCTGCTCTACCAACTGAGCTAACGACCCGTATCGTTTTGATGTCGCGTATTTTAGCAAGTTATTCAACTAACACAAGAGGTAAATCAAAAACATTTGCATGATTGCCTATAAAAAGCACGATTTCCTCTTGTTTAGCTAAAAAATGAACTAAAAACGGTATTTATATGCCTGAATGTTGTCAAAAATTTCAGTTGTGACATCACAATAACTGTTCGTACCAGGTAATAAAGCGAGTAAACGTTCAGAAGTTTTGCTTGGATTAAACGAATCTTCCTTCAATTTATTCTTTTGATATTTAAAAGTACCTGTTGTTTCAACTTTAGCTTGCACACGTAAGAACACGGGTACTGCATAAGCAGGAAGGCATTTTTTAAATATAGTGACCATTTCGGTTAAATCAGACTCATTTAGCTCATCGCCATCAGCAAGTGTTATTGCTGCCATACCAGCACGACCATTGGTATTTGGGATTTCTACCCCATAAACCACCGCTTCAGCGATCTTGTCATATTCACAAACCATATTCTCAACTTCAGTAGTAGATACATTTTCGCCTTTCCAGCGGAAGGTATCACCTAAGCGGTCAACAAACTGAGCATGACGGAAACCAATATTACGAACAAGGTCACCTGTGTTGAAATATGAGTCACCTTTTTTAAAGACATCTTTCATAATCACAGATTTATTCTTTTCTGGATCTGTATAGCCGTCAAAAGGTGAGCGACTAGTAATTTTACCCACTAGCAAACCAATTTCACCTGCTTTAACTTTTTTACACCAACCCTTTTCATCGCGTACAGGTTCATTTTTCTCTTTATCAAACTCAATAATGGCATATGGTGTAGGAGAGAAACCTACTGTGTTGTCAAAGTTAAAAATATTACTAAACCCGACATTGCCTTCACTTGATGCATAAAGCTCAAGAACTTCTTGCACACCAAAACGTTGTTTGAACTTATCCCAGATGTTTGGACGCATGCCATTACCGATCATTTTGGTTACGCGGTGGGCACGGTCAATTTCTGTAGGAGGGGCATCCATTAAGTAACGGCAAAGCTCTCCTACATAGCCAATTGCAGAGGCATTAAATTTCTGAACATCTTTCCAGAATGCACTGGTTGAATATTTACGTCGAATTGCAAGGGTCGAACTTCCCGCAATCACACCACACCAGCAAACTACGACACCAGTTGCATGGTAAAGCGGTAAAGTTACATACATCACATCATCTGGGCCAAGGTTTAAAATGTGCCCATAGGTGCCATAGGCAAGTGTCCAGCGACTGTGTTTGAAAATAACAGCCTTTGGTAAGCCTGTAGTGCCCGAAGTATAAATATAAAACAGGCCATCATTTCCATGAACAGATTGCGTAGTCGATGGGTTAAATTTTGGAAATTGATCAATTTCTATTGCAAGATTGGCATAGCCTTGAGGTGCTGTTCCCGCATCTTGACGTGTAGCCTGATCTGCAAACCAATGAAAACGGTCTTTAGGAACATTTAGATCCTGACGAATTTCATCAATTACAGCTCGAACTTCTTCACCTGCAATTACGGCAATTGGTTTTACAAGATTGATACTATGAGCGAGGACTTTACCTACTTGAGAGGTATTAACAAGCGCAATCGTTACCCCAATTTTAGCTAAACCTACAATCGTGGCAATAAGTTCAGAACGGTTCTCAACCATTACGGCAATCACATCACCTTTTTGTGCGCCAAGAGATAGATAATAGTGAGAAATCTGGTTAGCCCATTCGTTTAAAGCTTCATATGAATAACGTTGATCTTCAAATAATAAAGCAATGCCTTGCGGGTTTCGCTTAACAGCTTTTTCAAAAGCTACACCTAATCCCGTTGGTGTATTTGCTGTTCTTAAGTAAGCCTGTTTAAGACCATTCAGGATATGGGGTACTTTGGGGATGAAGCTAGGAAGTCTTGTTGCAACATCACCAAGCGTAATGATATCGGTCTGTGTTGTCTGGCTCATATCAATCCTATTTATTTTTCGATCAATCCAAAAAAGGTTGCGTTGGCAAAAGTACAGTGTTTTTCATGGTTCACCATGCTTTTAAAACTTTTCTTCTAGTGCAATCAACCTAATTGGTTAAAAATAACAAAAAAAACCTAGTCATCGAAATGGCTAGGTTTGTTTAAATTAGCTGCAATTGAGCAAATGATTTACTCAGCTACAGGATTTGCTTTCTTTGGTGGACGACCACGAGGGCGACGAGGAGGACGACTTGGTTTGTCCTGATCTGCCTTAGAATCGTCTGATTCAACTTCTGCAGTAGCTTCCGTTGGTGCTACAGCCTGTTCTGCGGCAGCTTTTGCTCTTGCAGATGCTTTAGGTTGTTTAACAACTGGAGCTTCAACTACAGTTGTCGCTGGTGTTTCTTCTACGCTTGTTTCACTTTGAGCTACTTCAGCCACTTGATCAAGCTCAAGCGGTTGTTGTTTTGACTCAACAGGTGCTTGTGTTTCAGCAGCAGGAGCAACAACCGTTTCTTCAACAGCTGGAGCTACAGGTGCAGCTTCTTCTGGTGCAGCGTGTTGTTGTTTAACTTGCTCAAAAGCTTGTTCAGCAGCAAGTTTTGCTAAACGACGACGCTCACGTGGATCATTAGCAACACGTGGTGTTTGCTCTTTTTGTGGTGTCAATGCAAGTACAGGCGCAGGCTCTGCTTCTTGTGATGGCTTGTTGCTTGGAAGCTCTGCATCACGAGTAACAGGCTTTTTGTCTTCAGCATCAGACACGACTTCTGTTGCTAGCGTACTAGCGTACTGTTCAGCAAACTTCTGCAATGCACGATTGAATGTTGGAACTAAACCAAACTGTTCAATCAATACTGTGCAGTCTTCACCATAAACATGACGAATCAAGCTACCAATCGTATATTGCGCCAACGTTGGAATTTGTGATGGGGCAATTGATGGTACCGCAGCTTTAGCACGTTTCGCGTTGCGTTGTTCACGACGACGCATACGAGGGTCATTGCTCGCACGTTGAATTTGCGGTTGAGTTTTGCTGTCTGCAGGAGGAGTCGTCGTTTCTTCTGCTTTAACAGTGACTGCTTCTTCTACAACTGCAACAGGTGCTGGAGCTGACTCTTGAGCGACTTCAACAACAGGCGCTGTTTCAGTGCGTTCAACAGGTTGCTCTGGAGTCAAAGCAATAATTTCACTTTGCGCCTGATCAACATTGATCACTAAGGCTGTATTCATGACTTCATGCTTTGGAGCATCAATCAAATCAACCTTAATTTGTTTCTCATCAACAACTACTGGTGCCGCCGGTGCATTTTGATTTTCATTCAATACACTTGGATCGCGGTGGCGATTTGGACGGTTCGGACGTTGTTGATTATTACGGTCACGACGCGGCACGGCATTTTCAGTTTGTTGTCCATCATTTTGATGTTGTTGATGTGACTGATCTGGGTGCTGACGTTTTTGTTGACGTTTTAACTCACGTTGTTCTTGACGTGATAACTGTACAACTTCTTCATGAACCTGTTGTGGTTGTTGCTGTTGTTGTGGCTCTTGAGCATGATGATGTTGTTCACGTTGCTCTTTGTGCTTACGTTTTTTGTTGTTTGGACGTTGTTGTACTTTATCGTCTTTTTCAACATTTTCACGAACTTCCTGTTTAGCAGGAGACTGTGAAATGTAAGCATTATTAGATGGAGCCGTAACAGTTTCAGCAACTGGCGGTACTGCAACTTGTCCAAACTGGCCACGGCTTACAGCGCCAGTATTGACCATTTGTTCAATTGTCGCAGCAGCATTTTGTGCTGAACGAGATTGATCAATAGTTTTAGCTTGTTTTTGAACAAAAAGGTTCTCTAACCATGCAAGAGGGCTTGCTGCTTTTTGAACGCTTGCCTGAGCAATAGCAGGTTGAGCTGCTTGATTTACTTTCTTTTGACCAGCCGCATTATTTGCAGCAGGAGCATGGCCATGATCAGCTTCTTCTAAATGCCATTCAGAAGATTCATAACCTAACTCTTTTTCACTTGAGCGAGTTGCTTCAGTACGCTCATAGCTAGATGGTGCAAATCCATCTGGATTGTACTGAATTTCATAGTGAGGTGTTTCTAAGTGCGGGTGAGGTAAAACAGTCACACGAACACCAGAAGTTTGTTCTAAATAAACAAGGCTATGGCGTTTTTCATTGAGTAAGAACGCTGCAATTTCAACAGGAACTTCTACTTGTACTTCACCATGACGTTCACGAAGAGCAATTTCTTCTACTTTACGCATAATTGAAAGCGAAAGTGAACGTAAGTCACGCACCATACCCGTGCCATGACAGCGTGGGCAGACATATCCAGTTGCTTCTTCAAGTGATGGACGTAAGCGTTGACGGCTCATTTCCATTAAGCCAAAACGAGAGAGTTGGCCAAATTGGATACGTGCACGGTCGCTTTGTGTTGCTTCACGAAGTTTTGCTTCAACCATGCGTTGGTTGCGTTCTTTAGTCATATCGATGAAGTCGATAACAACTAAACCGCCAATGTCACGAAGACGAAGTTGGCGAGCAATTTCTTCTGCTGCTTCTAGGTTTGTATTAAGCGCAGTTTCTTCAACGTCATGTCCACGAGTCGATTTCGCAGAGTTAATGTCGATTGAAACTAAAGCTTCAGTCTGGTCAATTACGATTGAACCACCAGAAGGAAGTTTTACTTCACGCTCGTAAGCAGTTTGAATTTGGCTTTCAATACCAAAATGAGCAAACAACGGCTCGTTTAAAGTATAAGTTTTAAGTTTATCTAATTGACGTGGCATAACTGCTTTAACAAAGTTATACGCTTCGTTATAAGCTTGTTCGCTATCAATTAAAATTTCTGCAACGTCATCACGTAAGTAATCGCGGATAGCACGAGTAACTACGCCAGCTTCTTGATGAACAAGCATTGGAGATGGACCAGAACTTGCAGTGCTTTGGATTTGTGCCCAGAGGTCAAGCAAATGCTGTAAATCTAACTGTAATTCTTCTTGAGTACGACCAATACCTGCGGTACGCACAATAACACTCATGCCGCGAGGTAAATTTAAAGAAGCTAAAATTTCTTTTAATTCTTCACGTACAGAACCTGAAATTTGACGGCTAATACCACCGCCTTTCGGGTTGTTTGGCATAAGAACCAAATAACGTCCTGCGAGTGAGATGAATGTAGAAAGGGCTGCGCCTTTGTTACCACGTTCTTCTTTTTCAACCTGAACAAGTAATTCAGTACCTTCAGTGATGAGTTCACGAATGTTTGAAGTTTGTCGCGGGTCTGCTTGGAAATAACTATTTGCAATTTCGCGCATAGACAAGAAGCCTTGACGGCCTGCGCCATATTCAACAAACACAGCTTCTAAAGAAGGTTCTACGCGGGTTACATGGCCTTTATAGATATTGGATTTTTTCTGTTCTCGGGTACGATTCTCTAAATCAAAATCGTAAAGACGATTACCAGTGATAAGTGCAACGCGGACTTCTTCTGCGTGAGTTGCATTAATCAACATACGTTTCATGGGTGTGACACCTAATAGTGACCCACACAAACATATCGCACAAACTTAAAGGTTCTGAACGAACATCGAACATGACGGATCATTTCCCAGATCTCAAAATATTTGTGGTCTGAGTCATCTGTTACCGGCTACATTTAGCCTTAACTTCGATTCTCGTCTGTGATGTAGGCAATACTGCTTCAACCTTTAAATCGGACTTCCTTAGTGCTTCACTGGCGGGTGAGCGGTACATTGGTTAATGACTTTCACTGTCATTGAGCGCGAAGTGACTTCTTTTTGGAAGTTTGATACGGAATGTTCATCGTATCGGTGCTTTCGGCAGTTCCAATGCATCAACGCTTTAGCCTGAAGGCAACATTAAGGAGCGATTTGTCTGATGTGTATCAGTTTACGTTCCATAACCAACTAGAGTTGGTAACATATTTTTTTGAACAAACTGAATTAAACGCAACAGTTTGTCATTTTGCCGATATAATAAGCCTTCGGCGTCGGCATAATTCTTTAGGACCTATCCGAGCTGATGGTGAAAGCATCATTTTGATTGAGGTTTCAATCAGGGAAATTCCCTATTAGATGTTCACTTACGGCGGTATCCGTGCGCTGACTATATCAAACCTTGCAGCATCTGCCTATGGGCTAAGCTTAGATTTCTTGTGAAAAAACTAAGCTAAACGGTCATTTATTAATCAAATTTAGCAAAATTTCAGGTTTAAATATTAGTATGAATTCTACACAGCAATGGCAAAGTGTCACTTGGTTTGAGGTGGATGAACATCAAGCAGGACAGCGAATTGATAATTTCCTGTTCTCGCGTTTAAAAGGTGTACCTAAAAGTCGTATTTATCGTTTGATTCGTGAAAGTCAGGTTCGAGTAAATAAAAAACGTGTTAAAGCTGAGACTAAACTTGAGATTGGCGATCAGATTCGTGTTGCTCCAATTCGTTACGAACAAAAAGATGAAACAGCCGCTCCTGTCAGTGACAGTGTGGCACAAGGCCTATTAAGCCGTGTGGTCTATGAAGATGAAGGTTTGTTAGTTGTTAATAAGCCTTCAGGTATTGCTGTCCATGGTGGTAGTGGTATGGCGTACGGTTTGATTGAGGCACTACGTGCAGCGACGGGCAAAAAATACTTAGAACTTATTCATCGTATTGACCGTGATACTTCTGGTCTGGTCATGATTAGTAAAAAACGTAGCACATTAAAACAACTACAAGATATGTTGCGTGAGCACAAAATTCGTAAAACCTATGCAGCGATTGTTAAAGGTCAAGTGAGCTTAGATAAACAGCTGATTGATGCACCTTTATTGAGATATGAGCTGGCAAATGGCGAGCGTCGTGTACGTGTAACTAAAGATGGTAAACCAAGTAAAACTGAATGGGTTGTAGCAGAGCGTTTTAAAAATGCGACTCTGGTTCATGCATCACCTTTATCTGGCCGTACTCATCAGATCCGTGTGCATGGTTTAAGCATTGGACACCCATTGATTGGTGATGATAAATATGGACACACGACTGAGTACACTGGCCCTGAAGCACGTCGTCTATGTTTACATGCGATGCGTTTAGATATTCCAGGTTATCCGCCGATTGAAGCACCTTTACCAGAAGACATGACCCAGTTATTAAAGGCTTTGAGAGTGGCAAAATGAGTCTAAAAGCCGAATTAGTTATTTTCGACTGGGATGGGACTTTATATAACTCTGTTGGGCAGATTGTTGCTAGTTTGCAACATGCCGCAGAGCAGCATGAATTGCCTTTAACCGATGAAGCAGCAAAAAGCATTATTGGTTTAGGTTTGCCGGAAGTTATGCAAACCCTATTTCCAGAAGCACCTGAGTTACATGATTCAATTTTAAAAGCATATGGAGATCACTATATTGCAAACTCTACAAATGATGCATGGTTCGATGGTATTGCTGAGCTATTACATGACTTAAAAGCGCAAGGTTTAAAACTTGCAGTCGCAACGGGTAAAAACCGTCGTGGGCTAGATCGTGTAATCGCAAAAACACAGAGTACTCATCTTTTTGATGTGACTCGAGCAGCCAATGAAACTAGATCGAAACCAGATCCTCTCATGTTGCAAGAAATCTTAACAGTCACTGGGGTAAGTGTTGAGCGTGCAGTAATGATTGGTGATAGTAGCTATGATCTTGAGATGGCTCAGCGGTTAAACATGCCACGAATTGGTGTGGGCTATGGTGTGCATTCGAGCGAAGTTCTACAACAGTTCCAGCCTTTAACGATTGCTAAAGATGTACCTGAGCTGCACAACTTTTTAAGAGAGTATGCAAAGTTATCTACGGTAGATGTTGCATAATTTAGAATAATATAAGAAGGGGGAATTTATTCCCTCTTATTGTATGTCTAATAACAATAAGAAGAGAAAAATGAGTCGTTCTATTCGTCTATTAAATCTTTTACAACAACTTCGTGAAGCCCGTTATCCAATCACTGCACAAGTTCTCGCTGAACGTATGGGAATTAGTGTCCGAAGTGTCTATCGCGATATCGATAGCTTACGTGAGCAGGGTGTAGCAATTGAGGCATCGGCAGGTATCGGTTTTCAGCTTAAAGAAGATATTGTACTCCCACCAATGACACTCAATGAAAATGAAGTCGAAGCTATTTTTCTGGCATTGTATTGGTTAAAGAGTGTGCCAGATCAATCGTTGCAATCGGCATCTACATCTGTATTAGCTAAATTGAACTCTGTTTTGCCTGAGCATCGGCAATATTTATTACAGCAAACGACTTTAAGAGCATTTAATACGTGGCTGCCTGTAGATGAAAATCGAGTCGAACAGGTGCGTTTAGCCATTCGGCAGCAAGTCAAAATTTCGCTGCATTATCATGATGAGCAGCAACGAAGTAGTGTTCGAACCTTGTGGCCTTTTGCCTTGGGATATTTTAATGACAAAATTGTGTTGGCTGCATGGTGTGAACTCAGGCAGGATTTTAGACATTTTAGACTTGATCGTATTCAACAGCTGAGTTTAAGCCAAGAATTATATCCATCATTTAAGCAAAAACTATTTGAGCAGTGGTGGGCACAAGAGTCGAAGACTACTGACAAAAACTGACAAAGAGGTTTTGTAGACTAGGTTCCACGATAAACAAGGAGCCATAAAAATGAGCCTTAAACTTTATACTAACAAAGAATCACGTGGTGTTGTGGTCGACTGGCTTTTAGTCGAATTAGGTGTTGAGTGTGACCGTATTGAAGTCGAATACAAGACTGCAATGAAAACACCAGAATATCTAAAAATTAATCCTTTTGGAAAGGTGCCAGTATTGGTAGATGGTGATGTCGTGATTTATGAGCTAGGTGCAATCTGTGCTTATCTTGCTGATAAATTTTTCGATAAAGGTTTAGCTCCTGCACTAGATGATCCTAAACGCGGTTTGTACTATCGCTGGTTATTTTTGATGGCAGGCCCATGGGAAGCTGCGGGTGTTGATAAAGCTCTCGGAATAGATGTATCTCCTGAGCAAAAAATGTTTGTGGGTTATGGTGATTATAACGATGCCTACCAAGCTTTAGTACAAGGGCTTAGTGAAGCAAATCCGTATGTGTGTGGCGAACAATTTACCGCCGCAGATATAAGCGTTGGAGCAATGCTGTTATGGCAATTGAAAATGGGAGCGATTGAATCTCATCCTGCTATTACGCGCTATGTTGAAACCATCAAACAACGTGAAGGCTTAAAACAAAGCACGATGGGCTCATTGTTGTAAACCTCTGCTGTTTAGAGTCACCCATTTGGGTGACTTTTTTATTTCCTAAATGCAAGTTTTAGTTGGTAAGAAAGCCAGCAGCAACGTTAATACAGATCGCTAAAATGGTGGTATTAAACCCAAAAGACAACACCGCGTGAAATAAGTTTAAAAGACGCATGTGTTTGGTGGTAATCGAAACGTCGGCAGTTTGGGCAGAAGTACCAATAATATAACTAAAATATAGAAAATCAGGATAAGTGGGTTGTTTTGTTCCCGGAAAATCTAGACCACCATTTTCTTCATTTCTAGATAAAGCCATATAAAAATCATGGGCATAATGTAGAGCAAAAACGGTATGCATAAAAAGCCATGCAGAAACAATAGTGAGTAAAGCTAAAGCCACATGGCCTAACTTTGCAGAATGATCCGAAGGAAGCTGTGAGAGCTGTATTAAAATAGCAACTAGGCACATGGTTAAAGCCAGTAGAACAATCAGCATAATGACCCATTTGCTTTCATCTTGTTTTTTTGCTTGCTGCTGCATTTGAGAATGATCAGCACTTTTCATGAGCTGCCAAACATGTAGTAAATATATACTAATCGAAGTATTCCAGCTGACTAATAAAATAGTTGACCATTTCCATGAGGTGAACCATGTCAGAATACTCGCTGTGATAAATCCTATAAATAAAGCAATAAAGAAATGAGGGCGGTTTAGTACACTACGTCCAAGATGTTGAAATACTGAAACCATTTTTCCAATCTCCTTTTACCAAATGGTAAATATATTATTTTTTATTAAATGGTAAAAATAATATCTAGTTTTATGTGGATTTTATTCCAAGATTTTAAATTGTATTTAAGAGATATTTACTTTTACCGAGTAGGTAAAATAGAACAAAAGCGCGGGATAAACTGTTTATAAAAAGTATAAAATAAATAAAAATATTATTTAGTTATACCTTTTATAAAGGTGTCTTTATTAATCATAGGCTTAAAATAAAATATAGCTTTTCTGATTAGGTGTGAGTTAAGTTCTTATCCAGATGAAATACTTTTGTGAGTTGATCAATAAATTTTTGAACCCCTAAAGACTGTGAATTTCTACGGTAATTTACGAATAAATCCAATGTCGGTAACTCGACATCAAGGGGGCGGACTACTGTATTTTTGATGCCTAAAGGTGCAACGTAAGCAGGTAAAATTGTACAACCTAATCCGGAGCCAAGAGAGTTAATATTAAACAACATGCTATCTGCTTTTTGAACAATATTGAGGTCAATATTGTGAGTTTTGGCAAAGTCTAAAATCGTGTTATGTAATGTTTGTGACTGCTCGGCAGCAGGAATAATAAAGTCAACGCCTTGTAACGCATGAACAGGAATTCGTTCATATTGAGTAAGTGGATGATTTTTAGGAAGTAAAAAAATCAAGGGTTCAGTCAAAACAAATTGGCTTTGGATTTCATCACTATCTGTGTTTTCACGGGTAAATGTAATGTCTAACTCACCTTTTTTTAAGGATTTAAGTTGTTCGGTATTGTTTAGATTAGATAGTTCAATGATGAGATCGGGGTGTTGTAATCGCAGATTAGGAAGAACGTAAGGAAAAATCTTCATTTCTGCAATGGGGACAAAACCAATACGGAGCAGCTGCTGTTTAGCCTTAGAAACCTGTCGTGCCAGAGCAACTGCTTTTTCAGCTTGAGCAAGGGTCAGGCGAGCATGTTCTAAAAAGACTTCACCTTCTTCGGTTAATTCAACTTTACGTTTAGTGCGATTTAAAAGTCGTACACCAACATCTTCTTCTAAATCTTTAATCTGTTGGCTAAGGGAGGGTTGTGCGGTAAAAAGTTTAAGAGCGGCTTTACTAAAATTTAATTCTTCAGCAACGGTAATGAAATATCGGAGATGGCGTAGTTCCATAAGACTAATCCAAAAAATGTCTTACTATGATTTATGTGAAGTATAAAGCATAAAGGGATATAGCGTGAAGGTACTTTAGGTATTTATAAAATAAATGGAATTTTCATTTTCATTAAACATTTAATATATAAATATAAGTTCAAGTAATTCATAAAATATATTAATTAGGATAGTTTAAATACATTATTTTTACTTAATCAAAGAAATATTTAAATGTTTTAAATATTAGTATAGGTGATTCTCATAATATGCAAAAATGAAGAAATATAAAATAATATTATAAAATATAAATTCTTTAAGAATGAATTGACTTTAAGTGTTACTAAATATTTTGTTCTATAAGCTGGCAAAACGTTTGAAGTTGGAAAAGTAGGGCTTACCAAGGTAAAACCAAGTAGCTCACCCCCAATTTCACGTGACTAATTATTGTTATGTTATACAAGCAGTCTTAATAAGAATGGTAATTATCGACGCATAAACCCAACACATCTATGTATTTTTTATGGCAATCTAATTCAACTTATGTTGGCTGTGACCACAATAAAAGGGATATTTATATGATAAATAAATGTAAGTGCCATAGCTTAATTTGTTTTAATTGTTAAGATAGAAACCTGAACACATCCATTCTGCCGATGCTAAAACATAGAAAAGCCCATGAAAGACAAGCCGACATTAACATATCAATTGCCGACTCAGTCCTGTTGGACGCATACATGGATAAAACCTCCTTTTTATCATCCCGAGTCAGGGCATGAATCTGATACACGTTTTTATAACCAACAGCCTAAATCGCCGGCTAGAGGCTCAAAAGAGCTATTACGTTGGTTAGTTACGCGTGAGTCTTTTACATGGAAAGTTGATATTCAAAATGAATACGATACCCGTGTAAATACGGCTGTTACATTGCCTCAAAATCGTCCTCAGGCAGATTTAGATGATTGGCAAGTTTGGTTTGTTGGGCATGCAACCGTATTGATTCAGATCGGGCCTTATAACTTTATTACCGATCCAGTATGGTGTGATTATGCAAGCCCTTCACAGGGTCGTGGTCCTCGCCGTGTGTGTCCAGCAGGTTTTGCATTAGAACAATTGCCGACGATTCATGGTGTTCTACTCAGCCATAATCATTATGATCATATGGATTTGGCTACGCTTGAGTGGCTACATAAAAAATTTGCAATGCCGATTTACACTGGACTTGGGAATGGCTTTTATCTACCTAAAGAGTTTCATGTGATTGAGATGGATTGGTGGCAAGAAATTCCCTATCACGAACTAAGAATAATCTATACACCTGCACAGCATGGCTCTGGTCGTGGTCTACGTGACCAAAATAAAGCACTCTGGGGTGGCTTTTCGGTTGTGGCTAAAACAGGTCATTGTTTCTTTGCAGGTGACACGGGTTATGCAGGGCATTTTAAGCAAATTCATGCTCGTTACGGTGCACCGCGAGTGGCATTACTTCCCATAGGTGCGTATGAACCTCGTGACTTGATGAGTTATGTTCATATGAATCCACAAGATGCGCTACATGCACACTTTGATTTACAAGCCCATCGTTCTCTCGCGATTCATTATCGGACTTTCCAGTTGACTGATGAGGACCGAGAAGATCCAGAGCATGCTCTAGGTCAAGCCATTAAAGGCTCATCAAAGCTTGCAAATCCTTTTTATTGCATTCGAGAAGGGCATAAATTAACTGTTTAAAACTAGATTCTTGATATTAAAAAAGCCAGTTCAATTTGAACTGGCTTTTTATTATTTTGACAAAATTATGCTAAGTCAAAACGGTCAAGATTCATAACTTTAGTCCATGCAGCAACAAAGTCTTGAACAAATTTTTCTTTACCATCTGCTTGAGCATAAACTTCGGCCAATGCACGTAAGATTGAGTTTGAACCGAAGACTAAATCATTACGTGTTGCAGTAAATTTTACTGCGCCTGTTTTACGGTCTTTGCCTTCAAATACTTCGCTTGTTGAATCAACAGGTGCCCATACAGTGGACATGTCGAGTAAGTTCGTAAAGAAGTCTGTGCTGAGTACACCAACTTGCTGAGTGAATACACCGTGTTGTGAACCATCCCAGTTAGTGTCCAGTACACGTAAACCACCAATCAATGCTGTTAACTCTGGTGCAGTCAAAGTCAGTTTTTGTGCTTTATCAATTAATAATGCCTCAGTTGATGCGCTGACGCCGTCTTTTTTCCAGTTTCTAAAACCATCGGCAAGGCCGAGGAGTAATTGGAAAGATTCGACATCAGTTTGACTTTGTAGTGCATCAACACGACCCGCGGCAAATGGAACGCTAATATTGAAACCTGCCGCTTGAGCAGCTTGCTCTACGCCAACGTTACCTGCAAGCACAATTAAGTCAGCTAATGACAGTTGAGTTGAAGCTTTGAGTTCTTCAATTTTAATTAAAGTCTCAACAGCTTTTTTGTTTACTTCCCATTCACGTTGCGGTGATAAGGTAATACGTGCGCCGTTTGCACCGCCACGCTTGTCTCCACCACGGAAAGTTGACGCTGAAGCCCAACCAAGAGAAACCAACTCGCCAGCAGATAGCCCTAGTGCAATAATTTTTGCTTTTGCATCAGCAATGCTGGCAACTGATGGTACAGCACTAGCAGCAGGTAATGGGTCTTGCCAAATTAAATCTTCAGCCGGAACTTCAGGGCCTAAATAACGTGCTTTTGGTCCCATATCACGGTGAGTTAATTTGTACCATGCACGGGCAAAAGCATTGGCGAAAGCTTGTGGATCGTTAAGGAAGCGACGAGAGATTTTTTCAAACTCAGGATCAAAACGTAAGGTCAAATCTGTAGTAAGCATTGTTGGCTTACGTTTAACTGATGGGTCGAATGGATCTGGGATGATCGCCTCAGCATCTGCTGCTACCCATTGAATTGCACCAGCAGGGGAACGTTCTTGTACCCACTCGTATTTGAATAGGTTTTCAAAGAAGTAGTTGCTCCATTGGGTTGGCGTTTGTGACCAAATGACTTCTAAGCCTGAAGTGATCGCATCTTTACCAACACCAGTACCAAAACTGTTTGACCAGCCAAAGCCCATTTGTTCAATTGACGCTCCCTCAGGATCAGCCTGAACATGGTCAGCAGAGCCAGCCCCGTGGGTTTTGCCTAAAGTATGGCCACCTGCAATTAATGCAACAATTTCTTCGTCATCCATTGCCATGTTGCCAAAAGTCGCACGAATAAACGGTGCAGCCGATTTTGGATCACCACTGGCTTGTGGACCTTCAGGGTTTACATAAATTAGACCCATTTCGGTTGCAGCGAGATTGCTGCCTTCCAATGCTTCAGAGTTTCGATGAGCTAACCATTCTTTTTCATCGCCCCAGTTTACATCGTTGTCTGGTTCCCAAACGTCTTCACGACCCGCACCAAAACCAAATGTACGGAAGCCAGAAGACTCAAGTGCGATGTTACCGGCAAGAATAAATAAATCTGCCCACGATATTTTTTGACCGTATTTTTGTTTAACTGGCCATAGCAAACGGCGTGCTTTATCTAAGCTCGCATTGTCAGGCCAACTGTTTAAAGGAGCAAAACGTTGCTGACCGCGACCAGCACCACCACGACCATCACCCATACGATAGGTGCCGGCAGCATGCCATGCTAGTCGAATAAATAAGCCTGTATAATTTCCCCAATCGGCTGGCCACCAATCTTGAGAATCGGTTAACACATTTTTGATATCAGCTTTGAGGGTGTAGTAGTCGAGTTTTTTAAATTCTTGACGATAATTAAAATCTTTACCGAGTGGATTAGAACGTTCTGAATGTTGGTTGAGTAGGTCGACGCGTAGTTGTTTTGGCCACCAGTGTAAACTAGGCGTGCCACCACCGATCGTTACTTCTGGTTTTGATTTATGGCCTGAAAAAGGGCATTTTGATTCGTCTGACATGGTTATATTCTCTCTGGGTAATAATTATTGAGCTCTTAGTAAAAATGTTAGGGCTCATTTTCCTGGACTTCTGGTTTGAAAACTCATGTTTACTAAATAAAGAAATGAGAGAACACATGATGAGAGAAACCGTTTAAAAAGTCTTTTCACTAGGATGTTGGCTCATTATTTTTTATTTAATAATGCATCAGATTCCTTTAATTGTTATTCCTCCAATTTACTGTATGGAGGTTAAAAAATAAAAGGAAAAATAAGATGAAACCTGTAAATAACGATGCATAGAATTACCTCTTCAATTGCTGAACAACTTAAGATCTTTTAATAACGCTCTTTAAATATAGTAGAAGTAGAGGGCTTATTTTTCAAATGGATTAAATTGTCAATATTAATTTAAAAAACCGATTGAAGTTTGGTTTAAAAAGCAGGGTATGAGTGAGAGTGAAAAGAAATTTTTATATTTAGTTTTATTAAGTTATTTGAAAGAATAAAGGAGAGCATTGCTCTCCTTTATTCTTTATATATTAAACATTTACGATTCGATTCGATTTCACCATATCAGCCAAACCGTGAGTTTTAAAATAGTACTCAAGCCAACTTTTCACAATGAGCGGATTATTCATTTTCATAACATCATCAAGTAATTTTTGTGCATCTGTCATAGGTACATGACAAATTGCTTTTCGTACACGCAAAATATTACTCGAGCTCATCGAAAGGGTATTAAAGCCCATCGCCATAAGTAAAATTGCCGATAATGGATCACCTGCCATTTCACCACAAATACTGATTGGTTTTTTGTGGTCATGGCATTCTTTAACCAGGCGAGATAAAGCACGTAGAATAGATGGGTGGAAATGCGAGTAAACGTTTGCCACATGTGGATTATTACGATCAACCGCGAGTAAATATTGGGTTAAGTCGTTTGAACCGACCGAGAAGAAATCGACGAGTTCGGCAAACTCATCAATTTGTAGCAATACGCTTGGCACCTCAACCATAATTCCAATTTTAGGTTTGGTAATTTTAACTTGCTCTTCTTCTTGCACCGCAATCCAGTCACGCTCAAGTAAATAAAGCACTTCTTCGACTTCACTTACTGTGGTCACCATTGGCAATAAAATATGCAAATTATTTAGACCAATACTGGCTTTGAGCATGGCGCGAATTTGAGACGAGAAAATCTCAGGATGGTCAAGCGTGAAACGAATACCACGCCAGCCTAATGCCGAGTTTTCTTCTTCGATACTGAAATACGGTAAGTCTTTATCGGCACCAATATCGAGAGTTCGCATTACCACAGGCTTGTTGGCGAAGTGGCTTAATTGTTGACGATAAATTGCACGTTGTTCTTCTTCACCTGGGAAGCGTTCCCGTAACATGAATGGAATTTCGCTTCGGTATAGACCCACACCTTGCGCGCCACGTTGTACTCCGCGGACGACATCAATCATGAGACCCGTATTCACATAAAGCTGAACAGATACACCATCTGGCGTAATCGCTTCTTTGGTCTCATATTGTTTGAGATCTTTTGCGATTTGTTCATCTTCTTTTTGAATTTCTTTATAACGTTGGCGTAAACGACGTGGCGGATTAACAAAAACACGGCCCTGATAGGCATCCACGATCATTTCTGCATCATCAAGTGTATTAACAGGCAGTTCGGTTACACCAACTACGGTTGGAATACCTAATGCACGAGCCACAATCACCATATGTGAGTTGGCTGCACCTTCTGATGTCACAATTGCTGCAATATTATCTACAGGCAGCTCTACGAGTGCCGCAGTACTAATTTCTTCACCAATTAAAATACTGTCTGGACTCAGTTCACGGTGACTAGAATCTTCTTCTTGCAAAGAGGCTAAAATACGTCGGCCTAAATCTTTAAGATCAGAAACTCGCTCACGTAGATAATCGTCTTCCATTTGTGCAAATAGGGCAGTATGTTTTTCAATCACGCGGCGTACTGCACCTTGTGCCCAATGCCCGTCACGAATAAGTTCTTTAATTTCGGCTGGCAATGCATTTTCATCTAGCATTCTTAAGAAAACACTAAATAAAGCGCGTTCTTCTGCCATTAATGAATCATGCATTTTTTCATCTAAAGAACGAATCTCTGAACGAACTGATGAAATGGCTTGATCTAGAAGTCGAAGTTCATGACTAATATCTTCTGCTTCACGGTCAGGTACTGAGGCTAAATCGGCAGGTGGATATAAAATAATAGCGCGGCCTAAAGCAACACCGCCTGCACCTGAAGCACCTTGAAAGGTTTTATAGGCAGGACCATTACTTGGTTTACGAAATACGTCAATATTTCCAACTGCGTGAGCGTGAGCAATAACGCCAGAAAGCTGAGCACACAGCGTGACTAAAAATGACTCGGCTGCTTCGCTAAAATCTTGAGGAAGTTTGTTTTGTACAACCAAAACGCCCATAACCTTACGGCGATACATTACAGGTACGCCAAGGAATGAGTTATAAATTTCTTCGCCCGTTTCAGGTAAATACAAGAAACGCTCATGTTTTGGTGCGTTGTCAAGGTTAACAATTTCTTCACGTTGCCCGACCAGACCGACCAAACCTTCACCGAGTTGCAGTGAAACATGGCCCACAGATTCTGGGTTTAAGCCTTTAGAGGCCATCAAAACATAGCGCTGGTTGCGTTCATCGAGTAAATAAATAGAGCAAACATCCACTTTCATGGCTTCAGCAACCTGATTGACCATGATGTCTAACGATTCATGCAAACTGACGGACGCATTAACCTCTTGGACAATGCGCCGTAAAGTGTCGAGTTGCATGTTTGACATGGATGTATACTCCAGTATTTTTTTAGACTATGAATGTATTTATAACAGCACTTTTAATAAAAATCATTTGCTAGATAAATGATTTTTAGGGTAATTGTTGCATCGGCAACTGTGTACACAACTCCACCATGGCTTTGCGATAAACATCACGCTTGAAGTTCACCACTTGTCCAAGAGGATACCAATAGCTAACCCACTGCCATTCATCGAATTCGGGCGGGTCGGAGAGGTTTAACTGAATATTTTTTGCATGCGCAGTTAATTTCAGTAAAAACCATTTTTGTTTCTGTCCGATACATACGGGGTCAGAGTCTGACCGAATGTACCGATGTGGCAAACGATAACGCAGCCATCCTTTGGTTTGCGCAATAATCTGGACATGTTCGGGCAATAAGCCGATTTCTTCTCTCAGTTCTCGAAAAAGTGCCTGTTCAGGAGTTTCTCCAAACTGAATGCCTCCTTGTGGAAATTGCCAAGCATTGTGACCAATGCGCTTTGCCCATAAAACCTGTCCATCATCGTTTGCCAAAATGATCCCGACATTCGGTCGGAAACCTTCTGAATCGATCATTTGGCTACCTAAATATTGTCTATATCGTTGACTTTAATCGCGGGGACAAACACTTTTTTATGTCCAGCTCGAAAAGATCAAAGTAAAATGTTTAAATTGCTACGATCTTAACGAATTTCTATCGACTAGCGGAGATAGATTTACATTTTTTTTCTTAAATTTCAGTTTAAACGAGAATTTTCATGAAACTGGCGTTGTTTGATTTAGACCATACCTTGTTAAATACCGATTCAGACCATTCTTGGGGTGAATTTTTAGTCAATGAAGGTTTGGTTGATCCGGTTCATCATCGTCAGATGAATGATAAATTTTATGAAGATTACAAAGCAGGACAACTTGACCCATATGCTTATAACGAATTTGTCTTTGGATTTTTAACAAAGCACGACAATAATTATTTAACCGAACTTCATCAGTTGTTCATGCAAAAAGTGATTCGTCCACAAATGCGTCCTAAAGGTTTTGATGCAATCAAAAAACATCAGGACTTAGGACATACGATTGTGGGTATTACTGCAACAAGTGATTTTATTACTGCGCCGATTTTCCGTGAATTTGGAATTACAGAAATTTTGGCAACCAATGCTGAAGTTGCTGAGGGGAAATATACGGGTAAAGTTGCTGGTTTGGCATGTTACCAAAAGGGCAAACTTGCACGTCTAGATGCTTGGTTGGAAGGTCGTAGCGTGTCTGAGTCTTGGGCTTATTCAGATTCAATCAACGATCGTTTTTTACTTGAATATGCAACGCATGCGATTGCAGTAAATCCTGATGATCGCCTTGAAAAATTGGCTCAAGAAAATAATTGGGATATTCAGGACTGGTCGATTTAATTGACTACTCCTGCATCATTTTAATCAGTTCCTGCATAGCTCTAGATTGAGTACGTGCAGGATGCCACACCATACCTAATTGGCGATTCATTTCTACATCTAAATCAAGTTGTTGCATATCTTGATTCAGCAAAGTTTTTGGTAGTACTGACCAACCTAAACCAATCGACACCAACATGCGAATAGACTCAAGAGGGTTATTACTCATGGTGATTTTTGGTTTTAGCCCTTGTTTTTCAAACTCGGCTAATGTGATTTGAGCAGTATAAGTTTGTGCAGCGGGTAATAAGCTTGGATATTCAATGAGATCTTGTAAGGTGAGATTCTTCTTTTTTGCTAATGGATGAAAAGGGGCAGCAACAAAAACTAAAGGATCATTCCAGATTGTAATGTAGTTAAGACGCTCATCACCTGAAGGAGGAAGTGTTAAAAATGCTAACTCTAAATCACCAGCAAGTACTTGTTCATGGGCTTGCTCTGAATCAACAAAATGTACATCTAAGGTGACTTGAGGAAATTGCTGAACAAAATGCTTAAGTGGTGCAGGTAAATGATGCAAGCCAATATGGTGACTTGTCCCGACTTTTAAGCGGCCTTGCACTTGAGTTTGTTCATGGCTAAGCGTGTGGTGAATATCACCCAGCTCATTTAACCAGTTTTTAACTTTTGGTAATAATGAATGTGCAGCATGAGTTGCCTGTACACCTCGGCCTGCAGACTCAAATAGTTTTACACCAAAATATTCTTCTAAACTGTGAATTCGTTTGGTAACAGCAGGTTGAGTAATAAATAATTGATCTGCTGCCACAGAGATAGACCCTGTTTCCATAACTTTTACAAAAGCTTCAAAGGCTGCAAGATTCATAATACAACTCAACTTGGAATAGAAAAATCAAGAGGCTAAAGTTGCCGAGCCAAAATCGTATCATGCTTGCAGCAAAACGAGTGAGAAAGTTGTGAATTACCGCACTAATCTTAGCCTAAGCCGTTGTTTCTTTTTCGACTAAGGCTGATACGCGACGATCTTTAGCTGCCCAAACTTTTTCATGAAAGAAAAAAGCAAATGCTTGTACAGTTGGTTCAAGCATACTTAAGGTTAAAGCCATCCAGATATTACCTGTTACAAAGTATGCAACTATCATTGCTACACTAATATGCATAATGTAATAACTTAATGTTTTCTTTAAAGTACGTTGATTATTTACAACGAATTTTTGAATATTAGCCATGATCATTCTCTTTAGCCACTTTGGATATTTTTAGTATAGGCATTAGAGTATAAGATTAAAAATTGATTATGCAAATGATAATCATTAACAAAAACGATTTATTAAATTTGGGGTTGTTTTTAGAAATTAAAATTGATTCCAAAAAGTTTTCTAATTTATAAAAATGATAAATTAGATTTATGTGAAACTCTAGCTATAATCGAAGAAAGATTAGAATTACCCAGTCCAATGGAGCAAGACGACATGGCAGGCAAAACTTTATATGACAAATTGTGGGATGACCACGTTGTTTCACAGCGTGATGATGGCTCATGTTTACTTTATATTGACCGTCATTTATTGCATGAAGTGACTAGTCCACAAGCATTTGAAGGTTTGCAACTTGCAGGTCGTCAACCATGGCGTTTAAGTGCAAACGTTGCTACACCGGACCATAACGTTCCAACTTCTAAAAAAGAACGTGACCAAGGGATCGCAGGTATTGAAGATGATACGTCTCGTATTCAAGTTCAAACCTTAGATGACAACTGTAAAGCTTTCAATATCGTTGAATTCAGCATTAATGATATTCGTCAAGGTATTGTGCATGTGGTTGGACCTGAACAAGGCTTAACTTTGCCGGGCATGACAGTCGTATGTGGTGATTCACATACAGCTACTCACGGTGCTTTCGGTTGCTTGGCGCATGGTATTGGAACATCTGAAGTTGAACATGTGTTAGCAACACAATGTTTGATCCAGAAAAAATCTAAAAACATGTTAGTGCGTGTAGATGGCGTATTAGGCAAAGGCGTAACACCAAAAGATGTTGTGTTGGCAATCATTGCTAAAATTGGTACTGCTGGTGGTACAGGCTACGCAATTGAGTTCGGTGGTCAAGTTTTCCGTGATATGTCGATCGAAGGACGTATGACGGTATGTAACATGGCGATTGAAGCTGGTGCTCGTGTTGGTATGGTTGCAGTTGATGACAAAACTGTTGAATACGTGAAAGGTCGTAGCTACGCACCAAAAGGCGAGCAATGGGAACAAGCAGTTGCTTACTGGGACACTTTGCATTCAGATGAAGATGCAGTGTTTGATGCAGTCGTTGAATTAAATGGCGCAGAGATCGAGCCACAAGTGTCTTGGGGAACTTCACCTGAGATGGTTATTCCGGTCACAGAAGCTGTACCAACTTTAGAACAAGCGAAAGATGACGTTCAACGTAATGACTGGACGCGTGCTTATCAATATATGGGCTTAAATGCAGGTCAAGCATTAGCTGATATTCAACTTGATCGTGTCTTTATCGGTTCTTGCACGAATTCTCGTATTGAAGATATTCGTGCTGCTGCTGAAGTGGTTAAAGGCCGTAAAGTAGCCTCTAGCATTAAGCAAGCCATGATTGTTCCAGGTTCAGGTTTAGTGAAACAACAGGCAGAAAAAGAAGGCTTGGATAAAATCTTCTTGGAAGCTGGTTTTGAATGGCGTGAACCGGGTTGTTCAATGTGTTTAGCAATGAATGCAGATAAATTACAACCGGGTGAACACTGTGCATCGACGTCTAACCGTAACTTTGAAGGTCGTCAAGGCAATGGTGGTCGTACTCATTTGGTGAGTCCTGCAATGGCGGCAGCGGCTGCAATCGCTGGTCACTTTGTTGATGTTCGTTCATTTTAATTCGGTCTGGAGCAAACCATGAAAGCTTATACAGTTGAACAAGGTATCGTTGCACCATTAGATCGTGCCAATGTTGATACAGATTTAATTATTCCAAAACAGTTTTTGAAATCAATCAAACGTACTGGTTTTGGCGATAACTTATTTGATGAACTTCGTTATTTAGATGAAGGTTATCCGGGACAAGACAATTCAGTACGTCCAAAAAATCCGGATTTCGTTTTGAACCAACCACGTTATCAAGGCGCAAATGTTTTAATTGCTCGTACTAACTTTGGTTGTGGTTCAAGCCGTGAGCATGCACCTTGGGCATTAAATGAATACGGTTTCCGTACTGTTATTGCGCCAAGTTTTGCTGATATTTTCTTTAATAACTGTTTTAAAAATGGCATGTTACCTGTCATTTTGTCAGAAGAAATTGTTGATCAATTAATTAAAGAATGTGCGGCAAATGAAGGATATCAATTAACAATTGATTTAGCTGCTCAGGAAGTACGTACGCCAACAGGTGAAGCTTTTAAATTTGAAGTTGATCCATTTCGTAAGCATTGCTTATTAAATGGCTTGGATGATATCGGTTTAACTCTTCAAAATTCCGACGCAATTCGCGCTTATGAAGAAAAAACTAAACAAGTTCGTCCTTGGGTATTCCAAGAGTTAAATTAACCTTTTGGTACATTTTAAACATAGCCATGGCGTAGCGTTCAAACTCTTGCTAACATGCTAAAGCATAAAAACACCTTAAAATTATGCACTAGATGAGGATTGGGCTTGAACAATGAAGAGGAACGTTACTCATAGCTTTTTGTTGAGCCTGTGCGCAATAACACTCAGTGCTTGTCAGAGCACGTATAATGTAGTGGATACTGTCCGTATTAAGCAGGCTGAACAAGAAAATTTGGGGCAGAATGCAGCAATATATTGTTCGGGTGCGAAGAGTTGTGAATTTGAACGACTAAATGATATTACTGTAGTGGATGCGCAAACACGACGAATTAGTAATCAGGCAATTCATCAAGGAATTGTAAGATTGCACGGTTCAGTGCTTGGTCAAACCAACAGTTTATATTTATCTGTACCCGCTAAACAATATGAAGTGGTGATCCGTTTCTATCCGATTTCTCCAGATCGGGCCGAAACAATCCATGTTATTCACCAGTTTAATGCCAACCATCGCTATACATTTAAAATGTACCGAGACAAAACCAACCGTTCGGGTAGTTTGCTGAATGTTTCTGTACCAGATCCTTTATGTGTTGACTTGGAACAAGATGAGCGTGTTATTCGCCGTTTCTGTCGACCATTTAATGTGACAACAGGGCTAGGTGAATTTGTCGAACAGAAAAAACTAACCCCGCGGTAGTTATAACGCTGCTCGTCTTTGAAAATGGAAAAAGTTCATGTCTAAACAGATTTTAATTTTAGCTGGTGATGGTATTGGTCCTGAAATTGTTGGGGCGGCAGAAAAAGTATTAAATACAGTAAATGAAAAATTTAATTTATCGTTAACTTGGGAACATGGTTTACTAGGCGGTGCAGCAATTGATGCGCATGGTGAACCGTATCCAGCTGTAACGAGTGAACAAGCAAAAAAAGCTGATGCAATCTTATTAGGTGCGGTAGGCGGACCAAAATGGGACACCATTGAGCGCTCTATTCGTCCTGAACGTGGTCTTTTAAAAATTCGTAGTGAACTCAACTTGTTCGCTAATTTGCGCCCAGCGATTTTATATCCGCAATTAGCAGACGCTTCTAGCTTAAAACCTGAAATTGTTGCTGGCTTAGATATTTTAATTGTTCGTGAATTAACTGGCGGTATCTATTTCGGTCAGCCACGTGGTATTCGTGAACTCGAAAACGGCGAAAAACAAGGCTATAACACAGACGTTTATTCTGAAAGTGAAATTAAGCGCATTGCAAAAGTTGCTTTTGAGCTTGCAGGTTTACGTGGTGGTAAAGTTTGTTCGGTCGATAAAGCCAACGTTTTAGAAGTTACAGAACTTTGGAAGCAAACAGTTACTGATTTGCAGCAAGCAAGTTATTCAAACATTCAGCTTTCACATATGTATGTCGATAATGCTGCAATGCAACTTGTACGTGCGCCTAAACAGTTTGACGTGATCGTAACGGGTAACTTGTTTGGCGATATCTTGTCTGATGAAGCAGCAATGCTTACAGGTTCAATCGGTATGTTGCCTTCTGCATCGTTAGATGAAAATGGTAAAGGTATGTATGAACCTTGTCATGGTTCGGCGCCTGACATCGCAGGTCAAAATGTGGCAAACCCATTAGCAACGATTCTTTCTGTTGCAATGATGCTTCGTTATACCTTCCGTGAAGAAGCTGCTGCTAAAGCAATTGAAGATGCGGTAGGACAAGTACTTGATCAAGGCTTGCGTACAGCAGATATTATGTCTGAAGGTATGACAAAAGTTGGTACAGCTGAAATGGGTGAGGCAGTTGTCGCTGCTCTTGTTTAAAAGCTTCTTATAAAAAACGCAGCTCAAGGCTGCGTTTTTTTTGTGCCTATGTTTTAGCAGGCTTTACCTTCATATTGAATAGACTCGGCAATATCGTTCTTCAGCTGAAAAATAACTTTGCAGTTGAAATTTAAATCGTAAGAATTGCCGCCCAAATTACCTGATTGTATAGCGACAGAATTACCTCTCATGTCGACATTAGTCACCATCGGGATTGGAATATTTAATGGACGTAAAATCGTATAGATGAGTTGATTGGATGTTTTCTGTGGAGTATTTGCGACTTGAAAACCAAGACTTCGTAGATTGATATCTTGTCGAATAGTTGCAGAAGATTTGCCTAGAAAGCCCTTTAAATATTCTTGTAAATCTATAGATTGGCGTGGATGGCTAGTACAACCGCTTACATTCATTATGATTAAACAAAGTAGGCCAATTTGGCATCGGGTAGCTGTATTCATTTTTATCTCAATAAAAAATTATATTTATTATTAAAGAACAATAGGTTGGATTTGAATACTTGTAAAGTAAAAAAGGAAGATTATGATAAATAGAAGGTGAATTTGTCTTGCGATTTATCATTACATACAAATCATTATTAATAATAATTTCATAGAAAACTTAAGGAAGAAAAGTATGAGAAAAATAGTTTTTGCTTTTTTATGCAGCTTTGGAATGACGGCGGTCTATGCAGATAACTGTGATAGTGCCCGAAATACTTACGATGATATTTACTGTACAAATAAAATTTATGCGAGTGCTGATGCAGATCTGAATAAGAACTATCAAGCATTGCGCGTAAAATTAAATACGGCCCAGAAAAATATTCTTAAAAAATCTCAGCTCGCGTGGATACGTCAACGTGATGCAGATTGTACAGATTCAAATAGGAATAGCGTAGACGTGCAATGTCGTTTGCAGACAACGCAAGAAAGAAACCATTGGCTGCAAGAAAGACTGCGTGAATGCCAAACGGTAGGATGTAAAACCAGTCGCTTAAGTGAATAAATAACGCAATAAAAAAGCCACATCATAAAGTGGCTTTTTTGCATTCACTAATTAGCGAGCACGGTACGTAATACGACCTTTAGTGAGGTCATATGGAGTCATTTCGACTTTTACACTGTCGCCAGTAAGAATACGAATATAGTGTTTACGCATTTTACCAGAAATGTGTGCAATAACTTCGTGACCGTTTTCAAGACGTACACGGAACATCGTATTAGGAAGCGTTTCGGTGACAACGCCTTCGAACTCAATGAGTTCCTCTTTATTGGCCATAGCCTACCTGATGATCAAATTGGAAAGGCGCAAATTATAGTCAATTTATTTAAAAAAAACAAGATAGACATCCTTTTGCTAAAGCATCTGGTTAAAGTATGACTAATAAAAAAAGATGTAATTTTTTTCACAAAAGAAGAGTAATTCTGTTGTCAGTTTGGTCAATCAACGCTAATCTAAAATCATAGTTATTAGGGACTGTTAATTGCGTAAAGGTCAACAGCCCTAAATATCAATGAAGTATCTACATGGAAGGGCACTGCGTGGGTCAGCTAACAGATGCATCAGTTGTATTACGCTTTGGCTATCAAGCGATTCGTCGTGCGGGTTTGCCAACAGAAGAAATATTAACCAAAGCGGGAGTTGCTTTAAATCAGGTTGATACAAATGCACGTACACCGTTAAGTGCACAGTACGCCTTTTGGACTGCCGCTCAGGAAGTCAGTAAAGATCCAGACATCGGTCTGCATTTAGGCGAACATTTGCCTTTGTACCGTGGTCAGGTCATTGAACATCTATTTATTAGTAGTGAAACTTTTGGTGAAGGTCTAAAACGGGCCTTGGCTTATCAGCGACTTATTAGTGATGCTTTTGATGCAAAACTAGTCGTTGAGGAAGGGCGTTGTTATTTAACCAATGGTGAACAAATTGGTGCTGATAATCTCGTCAATCGTCACTTCTCTGAATGTGCAATTTCGGGCATCCTTAGATTTTTTAAGTTTATTACCGAAGGACAATTTCATCCTATCTTCATCGATTTTAATTTTAGTGAAGGTGCCTCGGAGGATGAATATTTCCGAGTGTATGGCTGCCCAGTCAGTTTAGGTCAGAAAGAGACACGTTTATATTTTGATCCAGCTATTCTAGATTTTCAGCTTTGGCAAGCAGAGCCTGAGTTATTGCAGTTGCATGAGCAGCTCGCAATTGAAAAATTACAGGAATTGGCTCGTTATGATTTAGTGGGTGAAGTTCGTCGCGCAATTGGTTCAACGTTGGAAAGTGGAGAAACAACCTTAGAAACGGTTGCAGCTCAGTTGAATATTACTCCACGTCGCTTACGTACTCAGCTAAGCGAAGCCAATACTAGTTTTCAGCAAATCTTGTCAGATTATCGTTGTCGATTAGCTAAAAAACTTTTAGCAAATACCAGCGAGAGTGTTGAGCGTATTGTGTATTTAACTGGCTTCTCTGAACCGAGTACGTTCTACCGTGCATTTAAGCGTTGGACGAATGAGACACCAGTTGAATATCGGAAACGTAAACAGCATCGTTAATTTATTCTATGTCATGACGGAGTCGTGCCATTGAGGCTTTCATAGCTGGATTGGCCTTCAGCTAGAGTTACTTTTCTTTCGGGATGAAGAGCGTAAGCTCTGCAAGAGCAAAAGCTTGTGACACGGTAAAGAGTAATAATTCTTACCATGTCACAAGATTAAAAATTTATCGAACTACGCACTTCGTTTGTCTTGCACTGCGGTTAAAGTACACTTTAACCTTGTTCAGGTTGCGCATGACTTTGTCGAGTATCTTATTTAGTGCTTAATTTGGATGCTGAGATTCACTGTCTTACTCTGGTAAGTTTAGCCAATGTGGTCCAAGCGGTGGCTGTGGCAGATCAAACTGCTCAGGATAATTACACTGAATAAAATAAAGACCGTCGGGTGGGGCTGTTACACCTGCCGCCTTACGATCCTGTGCAGCAAACATTGTATCGATATGATCAATTTCATACATACCTTGACCAATTTCGAGTAAGCATCCAACAATGTTGCGAACCATATGGTGTAAAAAACCATCTGCTTCAATATCTAAAACCAAATAGCGTCCATGTTCAAACAAACGGCAATGTTTTACATGTCGAACAGGCTGATTTGATTGGCACGCTGCCGCACGGAAGCTTTCAAAGTTATGAGTGCCTTCAAATTTACTTGCCGCTTCAATCATCTTTTTCACATCTAACTTTTGGTAAACGTGAGTAACCTGTTTATGCAGGAGTGCAGGGCGATGAGGCGTGTTATATATAATGTAGCGGTAACGTCGAGCAGTCGCTTTAAAACGGGCATGAAAACTTTCATCCATCAGCTTAATCCACTGAATGGAAATATCTTTAGGCAGCTGGCTATTTGCCCCTCTTAACCACCCCGTCTCTGGACGAATGGCATGAGTGTCGAAGTGTGCCACCATATTTGTCGCATGTACTCCTGCATCGGTACGACCAGCACCATGGAGTGCTATAGGTTCATTTGCGACTTTGCTAAGCACACGTTCAATAGTTTCTTGTACGCTGGCAACGCCTGGCTGTTGTGTTTGCCAACCTCGATATTGAACTCCGCTAAATTCAATACCGACTGCATAACGTTGCATGGCTTTACCTCTATTTAATGCAAATTTTCGTTCCAATGGCTGAACCATTGTTCTGGGGTTGGGTATTTTAAATAGATTTGAAGTGCTTTTGCATAGAGATCTGCGTGACTATGTGCATCACTAATGACAATTTTTGCTGTTTTGGCCCAAGCACTAATCGCATAACGTTGATCAATACCACCAAACGTCACCTGAGTTGTAAGAATTGGAACACAACCATGAGCATACAGTTCATCTAAGGTTGCTAGTAACTCTTGATTAACTGCTATGTTTCCCGTACCAAAACCTTGTAATACTAAAAATTGAGGTGGGGCTGGTAGTAAGTTTTTTAACTGCTGCACTAAGTGCTGTGTTGCAATCGGTTGCATCATCCAGTTTAAAATTTGGAATGAAGCCGCTTTTTCAATTTGAGCATCTTGTACGATCAATTCATTTTGCTGAGGTGTAAACTCAACTTCACTACTTAAACCTGAAAATGCATCGAGTTCAGTCGTATGCGTTTTTAATGCAGTTTGTGCATGGAATACTTGATGATGGAATGCAAGATACGCACCTACAGGTAGGGCAATCACTTGTTCTAATGCAAGATATAAGTTCTCAATTGCATCAGTAAATTCACGAGTATTATCACCTTGAACATTGAGTAACGGGTATTGGCTACCAGTAATCACAATATGACAGCTTTGGCCTAAAAAGCGAGCTAGGGTTGCAGCAGCATAACTAAGAGTATCTGTACCATGAATAACGACGAAGTGTTGATAACCTTCGAGTTGGAGCTGTTGTATACGTTGAATAAGACGTAGCCAATCAGGCGCTGTACAAGCGCTGCTATCTACAATATTTGGGGCAGCAAAACAGTCAACTGTTAAGTGGGGTGGTATAACTTTTTCAAGTTGAGGCAAGAATTGGTCATATGGCATAGGCGCTAAAGGTTCACCTACACAGCCAAAAGTACCACCCATATAAAATAAGGCAATTTTTTTCATCTTTTTCAGGCACAAAAGCAGTCATCTTTGACTGCTTATGGTAAAACGATCGGCTTTAAGAAGCTATGCGATTTAGTAGATTTTTCGCGCGTTGTTGTTGCTCTGTGTTGAATTTTTGCTCATTACTTGCCAACAAGGCGTGTGCTGCTGGGTAAGCACCTAACTTGATGTACTGTTCTGCAAGTTGTAAGTCGAGCTCATTTTCATCTAACTGTTTTAATTCTGGAAATGCATCTAGAAGAGGATCCTCTATTTGAGTTTGAGTCGCCTCTTCATCGACTGCCTCTATATGGTTTTGAGTTTCAATCTCTGGTGTTGTAACTAACACTGGCTCATCTAACGAAAACTCAAGAGGCGCGATTGAAGTTGCTTCTAATGGCGCTTGTTCTACGAGTGTAAGTTCATCTAGTGATGGAGCTTGTTCAACACATTTTGTCTCTGAACTTGAAGGATTTAAGTCAAGGTTAAAATCTAAAGCATTGACGCTATTCTCTTGATCTGCTTTTACCTCTAGTGCTTGAGTTTTTTTCTCAGTTTCATGCAGAGGTGCCAAGTCAAAAGAAAATTCTAAATCAGCTAGCTCATTTGTTTCTTGAGATGACGATACTTCCGGTACTTGCTGAGATGTTGATACTTCTGGTTCATGTTCTGGTTGGCTGGTATTTTCTGTAGCAGCAGTTTTTTCGAATGAAAAGTTAAATTCTAAAGGTGCAACTTCAACAGCAGGTTCTTGTTTTAAATGTGTATAGTCTTTCTGCAAATCATCAAAAGAAGCTTCAGAAGAACTTGTTGTTAACTGGTCAAACTGAGCTGTAGTGTCTGGTGTATTTTTTGGTTCTTGGTATGTTTGAGCTTGAGGAAAATCGATAGCATCAGGTTGTCTTGATGACTCATATTCTTTTTGTCTAGTTTCTGCTTGAGTCGCTATTTCATTCAGTGCCAAACTACGAATATGGCTAATTAGTTGTGTTATAGCAAACTCATCTTTTTGTGCAATATGAACTTCAAGTAATAATAAATAAAGCGCATGCTGAGTATTGTCTTTTTTTAACGCCTGGTTGACTTGAGCTTCAGCAGCTGAATATTGCTTTTCTTGAATGAGCTGCTGAATTGTTTGACGTACAGCTTCTGGAACAGGAGTACTTTGTGGAATAGGTGGAAGAGTGTCTTCTACTACATTTACTTTGCTTTTTTCACGCGAGCTTTTACTCGATTTAGAGCTCACTTTTTTATTGGTTTTTTTGTTTACCGTTTTAGGGGAAGTGGCCTCTTGTTTCTGGCTATTCTCGCGCTTTTTTAAAATAACAGCGACCACGAGTAATATGATGAACGGAATCACATATAACATTACTTTCCCCTTAAAAAATAAATATCTGCAATATAAAGCGAGCTAACTCTGGTTTTAACTTAATGTTTTTGCTTGTGAGTTTGTTGCTGTACTTTTAACTGCTGTTGTAACTCTGCCAAACGTGCATTTAAAAGTTGAATACGTTGGTCTTTTAAACGTAAAGTTTGATTTAGTTTGGTTACATTTCTTTGTAATGTAACGGTTTTTTCTCTTTTTGTCATAACTTTTACTGCTAACTCAGTATTGTTTTGACTTTGTTGTGTGCTCTTTTTAGCACTTCCATGTGTAGAATTTTGACTGTTTTCAGCCACGATGCTCATTTCTGCTTGTTGCAATCGGTATTTAGCTTGGCCAGAAGATGATTTTGCAGTATGCGTTATTTCTGTTTTTGATTTATTTTGCTGAGTTTTAGTGACAGGCGTGTGGGTAAGTTTTAGAGAAATTCCCTGACGTAAACGGTTTACATCACCTTGAATAAAAGCATGCTGGTTTTGTTTTTGGATATCATGCATGACCTTTGCAACTGGCTGTTTGGTTTTCGCTGCAATACGATTAGCAATGCTCCATAAAGATTCATTATGTTGTACTACATATTTACCAGAAGTTGCTGGTCCTTTAGATGGACTTAGGGTTTGTTTCTTTGCAATATTTTGATTGATATTTTTGGATGGAACCGATTTCTTTTGTCCTGCTAAATTTTTAACTGTTGTCTTTGGTGAAGTATGGGCATTTGAGTTAGTAATAGTAGGTTTGGTTTGTGCCTGATCGGGCGCCGTATCTGTTACAACTTGTTGAGTTGCCAGAGCGGAAGCGTTTTCACTAAGTGAGGGTGTTGAATTCGTATTTACCGCAGAGGCAGTGCCAGAGCTGATATTAAGGTTTTGTTCACTATTAGAGTTTGTTGTAGTTGGGGCCGAAGTTGATGAAGCATATTGGGTGCTTTCTGGCAGATTTAATGCAATATCCTTCTCATTAACAATAAACTGAGGAGATAAAGTACTTTCGTTATTTTCAGTCTTTTTTATCGGAGAAGGTTTAATTACAGTTTTAATATGCTGTAAACGCGTTGCAGAACCTTCACTGATTTTCACAACAATATTAAGTTCAGGATCATTAACAGGTCGGGATGAGGTGATCACAATAACCCCAGAACCTTGACCATTTTGGCGTGTATAAAAATTAAGATTTCCCGGAGGCTGATGAGTTACACCCAAAGCGCTTAAGTCTTCAGGAGTCGCTAAACTCACCTGTAATGTAGCGTTGGGGTCAGCTTGTTGGAAATTCATTTCTGCATATAACAAATCCCCGGGTGCAGACTGAATTTGTATAGGGTCTAATGTAATCGCATAAAGAGAAGGCGAAGACATAATGGTGAAAATGGCAATTTTTAATTTGTTATAAACAGTCATCTCAATCCATGACCTAATAAGTCGTAAAGTCGTTCAAAATTATACAATAATGAAATGTAAATAAATTGTAAAATTTTTACAAACCAGTTACGAAAAAGCCGATCTAATGTGATCGGCTTTTCGTTTTGACTGAATAATTCAGACCAAATTATGAGCTCTTGTATTCTACTAAGATACGTAACATGCGACGTAAAGGTTCAGCAGCACCCCAAAGTAACTGATCACCTACTGTGAATGCGCCTAAATATTCTTTACCCATATTAAGTTTGCGCAAACGGCCAACAGGTACAGTTAAGGTACCAGTTACAGCCACAGGTGTAAGGTCAGTCATAGACGCTTCACGAGTGTTTGGTACAACTTTCGCCCATTGGTTTGAAGTACGAATCATATCTTCGATTTCATCAAGCGGAACATCTTTTTTCAACTTGATTGTCAGTGCTTGAGAGTGACAACGCATCGCGCCAATACGGACACAGTGGCCATCGATCGGAACAATTTGTGAATTACCCAAGATCTTGTTGGTTTCAACCTGACCTTTCCACTCTTCTTTTGACTGACCGCTTTCGAGCTGTTTATCAATATAAGGAATCAACGATCCAGCTAATGGCACGCCAAAGTTAGCAGATGGGAAACCTTCGCCACGTTGTAACTCAGCAACTTGACGATCAATATCCAAAATTGCAGATTTAGGATCATCTAACAATGTTTTGGTATTGTTATATAAGTAGCCCATACCAGTAATGAGCTCACGCATGTTTTGTGCGCCAGCGCCTGATGCTGCTTGATAAGTCATAGCAGTCATCCACTCCACCAAATTGTTTTGGAAAAGTGAACCTACACCCATCAACATAAGCGATACTGTACAGTTACCACCTACGAAAGTTTTGGTGCCGTTAACCAAGCCGTCTTTAATAACGTTAAGATTTACTGGGTCAAGAACGATGATCGCATCATCTGACATACGTAAAGTAGAGGCTGCATCAATCCAGTAGCCATCCCAACCAGTCGCTTTTAACTGTGGGAAAACTTCAGACGTATAGTCACCACCTTGACAGGTAATAATGACATCCATTTGCTTCAGACTATTAATGTCTGTAGCTTCCATAAGTGCTGGGGCAGTCTTACCACCAAATGAAGGAGCTTCACCACCTGCATTACTGGTAGAGAAATAAAATGGCTCAATATGAGCAAAATCATTCTCTTCAACCATACGTTGCATAAGGACGGAACCGACCATCCCGCGCCAACCGACCAGACCTACTTTCATGTCATTTTGCCTCGGTGCGTTAAAATTAATAGGGGGAGTTGAGTGTATCAAAAGTGTCCACAACTGCAAGCGTTACAGAAACAAAACACCATGTTTATTGAGTAGAATATCTTGTTTATGTTACATACAAAATTGATAAAGATGACAAAATATTAAAAACCAAATCATCTTAAAAGAGAAAATTCAATGATTTATATCGAAGTTTTAGCTGGTCTGGTGATTTGGTTAAGTTTCTGGTCACTTATTCCTCGTGATGAGTGGTGGTTTCGTGGCGCCGATTTTCCTCGTTTGCAGATTCTATTTGTTGGTCTATTAGCCTTTGTTGGTATGCTGTTTTGGCCGACTGAATGGACTCTAGGGCGTGAAATAGTGCTTGCTGTGCTTATGGCGGCCATCGCCTACCAACTAAAAATGGTTTTGCCTTATACCTTGCTCTGGAAAAAGCAGGTTAAACAGGTCAAATCATCCCAGTTAGATCAGCAAAAGCAAATTTCCTTAATTGTATCGAATGTTCTAACCCCAAATGATAAATATCATTTATTGCTTGAACAGATCAGGACATTAAAACCAGATTTGTTACTTACATTGGAAAGTGATAAGACTTGGGAAAATGCTTTAAAAGAAATTGAAGAAGATTATCCTTATCGTGTTCCCGTGCCTTTAGATAATTTATACGGCATGCATTTATATAGTCGATTACCTCTATCGAATACTGAAGTTAAATTTATTTTAAGTGATGAAATTCCCTCTATTCATACTACTGTGACTTTACGATCTGGCATGCCAGTTCAACTCTATTGTTTGCATCCGAAGCCACCGAGTCCAACTGAGGCGAAAGATTCGACTTTACGTGATGCAGAGCTTTTAATTGTTGGCGACCAGATTAAAGACTTAGATGAAAGCTGTATTGTGATGGGCGATTTAAACGATGTAGCGTGGTCACGTACTACGCGATTGTTCCAGCGGATTAGTGGGCTACTTGACCCACGAGTTGGACGACATTTCATTAATACGTTTCATGCAGATTACCCATTGCTGCGTTGGTCTTTAGATCATATTTTTCATAGTACCGATTTTGGTTTAGTCAAAATGCAGCGTTTACCATATATTGGATCTGATCATTTTCCTGTATATGTTGTTTTGCAGACTGGTCGAATATTTGAACATATTCAAGAGGAATTAGAACAAACTCAAACTGATGAAGAAGAGGCTCAAAGCGCCATACAAGAAGGGATTGCCAAGGCTGAAAAAGAAGAAAAAATGGTGACTGATAAAATTGCACAGCCTTATAAATAAAAAGAATATAAAAATTGATGTAAGCAATATCTTACAAAGATTTGAGTCTAGGGCGAATAGGCAGGGGATGATAAAAACCTTATTCTACATTCATCGGCACATGGAAACGGGAATGGACGATCCCACGTAAGGATACACAAAGCTGATATGGAAATAGCATCACGGATTAGATGTTGGAACGGAAACGATAAAAATAACGATTAACCTGAAAGCACAACCTCATTTACCCGAGTTTTGCAGGACGCAGAACTCGGGTTAATATTTTATACATACCTTATTTAATTTATCGTAAAAAAGAAATATTTTTAAGCTAGTTTTAATTTTAAAACCTATCTAATTATAGCTAAGTGCCCATACGTTCTCATCTATATTTGAGCAATTTTCAGTGAAAAGAGATACAAATTTTTTTTTCATTAAGTTTTTGTTTTTATAGGTTATTGATGAGCAAATATGAGCGTTAATCTATTTAGATATAAATTGGACTTGTTTAATTAACAAATCTCAATAGAATGTGCCGATCGTTGACATGTTGGATCGTCAACAGGCATTGTTGTTTATCTCGTCAGATCGGCGAGTTGTGATTTGTTTGTGCATTTAAATTTCTGTTTGGAAATTACTGTACATATTGAGGTTTCACTCTTAGTTAGTGGTCTTCTCCCTCTCATATTTGATACTTTGCGGTGCATAAGGATTGTCTTATGAAGAATTTTAAATTTAGCCTTGCTTGGCAAATTTTAATTGCTTTAATCCTAGGGATAGTTGTCGGGGCTGTTTTACATAATCAGCCTGAAATCAAAGACAGTATTGTAACTAATGTTCTTACGCCACTTGGTAAGATCTTCATTAGCCTGATTAAAATGATTGTTATTCCAATCGTTTTCTCTACCTTAATTTTAGGTATTGCAGGTGTTGGCAGTACGAAAAGTTTAGGTCGACTTGGTTTTAAAACCATTCTCTATTTTGAAATTATTACCACTATTGCTATTTTGGTGGGTTTAGTTGCAGCGAATATCTTCCATCCAGGTTCAGGCATTGATATGTCTCAACTGGTTCAAACTGATATCTCTCAATATAAGCATACAACTGAAGAAGTTCAGTCACAGTCTCATGGCATCATGCAGACAATATTATCGCTTATCCCAACGAACATTATTAGTTCGATGGCGCATGGCGAAATGTTACCTGTGATTTTCTTTGCTGTGTTATTTGGTATTGGTTTGTCTTCATTACCAGCAACAACTAAAGATCCATTATTAAACGTATTTCATGCTGTATCGGAAACAATGTTCCGTGTAACACACATCATCATGAAATATGCGCCAGTGGGTGTATTCGGTTTGATTGCAGTAACTGTTGCAAACTTCGGTTTCGCTTCGCTTATTCCTTTAGGCAAGTTAGTCGTGTTGGTATATGGCGCGATCTTATTCTTTGCTTTGGTGGTACTTGGTTTAACTGCAAAAATGTTCAGCATCAACATCTTTACTTTGTTTAAGATTTTGAAAGACGAATTAATTTTGGCATATTCAACTGCAAGCTCTGAAACAGTTTTACCGCGTATTATGCAAAAGATGGAAGCTTATGGCGCGCCTAAAGCAATTTCTAGTTTTGTAATCCCAACTGGTTATTCATTTAACCTTGATGGTTCTACGCTTTACCAGAGTATCGCGGCAATCTTTATTGCGCAGCTTTACGGTATTGAAATGTCAATTAGCCAACAGGTCATTTTAGTTGTAACTTTAATGATTACTTCTAAAGGTATTGCGGGTGTTCCTGGCGTATCGTTTGTTGTGCTATTAGCAACATTAGGTAGTGTTGGTATACCTGTAGAAGGCTTGGCATTTATTGCTGGTGTTGACCGTATCATGGATATGGCACGTACCGCGTTGAACGTTGTAGGTAATGCACTTGCAGTACTTGTAATTAGTAAATGGGAAAAACAATACGACTATGAAAAAGCAGCAGCTTATGAAGCATCGCTTAAATAAAGCTGAATTTTTATTGTTGTAATAAAAACCCGCGTTGATCGCGGGTTTTTTATGGAGTTATTTCAGTACAGATTCATATAGAGCCAGTGTCTGATCACACATGTCTTGCAAGCTAAACATGGCAACAGGGGCAACGATTTGAGGCTGTTCAATATGCTGTCTAACTGTTTCCAGTAAAGCCTTTTCATTTCCTACGTCAACAAGACCTTGTGTATATACATTCGATAAAATCTCGGCTACGCCTCCACGGTTCCAGCCAATGACTGGCGTACCGACTGAAAGCGCTTCTAATGCTGTTCTACCAAATGTTTCTGCTTGATTGGATAGAGAGAGCACAATATCGCTAAAAGCGAGCCATTCACGAATATCTGAGCGATGTCCTACGAAGGTAATTTTATCTGCGAGTCCTTTGCTTTGAATGCTGTTTTGCAACTCATTTAAATAAGCTTGTTTTTTTGCATCGGCACCACCCACAACCACAGCATGTAGTTGAGGATATTGTTCACCTAGTTTTTGCATCAATTCAATTAAGCTTTCATGACCTTTTAAACGTGTAATACGGCCAGGTAAGCAAAGTAAAAACTTATTTTCGAGTTCAGGAAAGTCATTGAAAACTTGATTAAACCATTGTGCTGATGGCTGATAATTATGTGGAAACGCGGTTGGGTCAATTCCTCGATAAATCCGAACAATATCTTGGGGAGGGCAGTTTTGATAATGGTCAGTGATGTATTTAACCACGCTGTCAGAAACCGCTATAACTTTTTCAGCTTGCGTCATAATCGCACTATAACGATTGACTGAATAAAAGCCATGCACCGTGCTAATGAGGTGAGGGCGTTTGTTCACAGGTATTTTTCTTAAAGCAAAATGAGTGAGCCATGCAGGTACACGAGAGCGTACATGAACAATATCGGGTTGATGCTGTTCAATCAGCTGACGTAATGGGCGGATTTGCCACAAGCTTGACAGTGACTTTTTATGAATTGGCAGTGTTAAATGAGTAGAACCTTCAGCTTCGAGCTGTGAGACCAAACGCCCGCCGTTAGATACAACTAAAGACTGATGGCGTTGGGCAATAAGTGCACGTGCAATTTCGAGTGTGCCGCGTTCTACGCCACCGCTATTGAGTTCTGGGAGAAGTTGCATCACTTTCATTGTTTTTTGCCTTTAGGTTGTAGCAAAGTGGGATCTTACGATTTTGAAGTCGAAATTTAGAGATTAACCTTCGGTTCGACCTACTTTTGTTTTGGCAAAAGTAGGCAAAACCATTCTCATCCACAAAACCTGTTCACTGCTTTTGTATATCAAATTATATCGCAGAAACAGTATCTTCACTGATTTTGGGCAGGTTGTGGATGATGTTCCCGCGAGTCATATAAATAATGTTGTGCTTAATATCAATTTAAAATTATCACAGCTTTATCTTAATAGATCTCTTCATATCCCTCAGGACGTGTTTTAAAGCGACGGTGGAACCACATATATTGAGTCGGTGCGATGCGAAGTTGATTTTCAATAATTTTATTGACGCGTGTTGCATCATCGACTTCATCTTCGCTTGGCATATTGTCAACCGCAGGTTCAATCAGTACATGATACTTCGGGTTCTTAATATCCCCATGGCGATAAAAATATAAAGGCACGGCGACTGCTTTTGAGATTTTTAATAAGCGGCGGTGTGCAGTTACTGTGGCAGCAGGTACGCCGAAAAACGGTGCCATAACACCTTGTTTAAGTCCAAAGTCTTGGTCGGGGCTATACCAAATTGCATCACCATCTTTAAGGTGACGAATTAAACCACGCATATCATCATGGTCGATTTGTGCTTTATAAATCGTGCCACGGCAACGATAAATGAGCATATCGAGCAATGGGTTGTTTTGAGGTCGATAGACAACATCTGGTTCAAAATATTGAGCACACACATAACCACCTGCATCAAGAAGCGTGCTGTGAGTCCCCAGTAATAAAACACCTTTTCCCTGAGCTTGGGCATTGGTAATGTGTTCTAAACCTTCAATCGTGACTCGGTTTTTAAACCAGCGTGGGCTGTACCATGCATTTAAGGTTTCAAATACCCCAAGCATCATATCGACGAAAACTTGTCGAGCTTGTTGTTGAACCTTATCGGCAGACCATTCAGGAAAGCAGACTTCTAAATTACGAATAGTGGTTTTACGGCGTGATTTTAGATATTTCCAAGCCAGATGAGCTACGCCATGCGCCAGACGCCATTGTATGGCCCAAGGTAAAATAGCCAAAAGCATTAAAAAGACAATAGCAATCCAAACACCCCAATATTTAGGCAATAAAAAGGACCATTGAAATTCACCGGGCGTATAAGGCTGCTTTTGGCTCATAACGATATAAAGAGTTCAAAAAGTTAAAACAGGCAAAAGTGTATCACGAACTGAATTTATCGTCGTAATATACTGTTCAATTGAGTGTTAAGATAGGATGAAATAAGAAGGTTGAGTTATCTGCGATTTTCTAAAAGAATTTTAACAGCAAGTCCTGCCAGTACAGTTCCCATCAGCCAACGTTGTATATTTGCCCAAAGAGGTTTTTGTTGTAGAAAAAGAGCAATGCTACCCGCAGAAAGTACAATAAGCGCATTTACTGAAACGCTGACAAAAATTTGAATCGTACCGAGTTGAATTGATTGCCACAAAATACTGCCTTGTTGTGGATGAATAAACTGTGGCAGTAAAGATAAATACATAATCGCAATTTTAGGATTAAGCAGATTGGTCGCGAAACCCATTAAAAAGAGTTTAGCAGGGGAATCTACTGATAAATCTTTTACATTAAAAATCGGAGCGGCATTTGGACGTAGGGCTTTCCATGCAAGCCAGAGTAAATAAATTGCACCAGCAATACGAATAGTGTCATAAGCGTAAGGAACGGCTACAATTAATGCTGTAATCCCGAAAGAAGCGCAAAGCATATAAAAGATAAAGCCTACCGCTACACCACCTAAAGAGATAAATCCAGCGGTTTTCCCTTGGCAAATTGAACGGGAAATAAGGTAAATCATATTCGGACCAGGAGTGAGGACCATCGCTAAACAAATTAGTCCAAATGCCAAAATTTGAGAAAGCTCCAGCATGCTAAAACACTCCAATATTATTATGCTGTTAGATATAACATAATTCTTATATTCAAGCCCAAGGCTATTTAAAAATACTAAAAATAGCGAAGATATAATCCATTATAGGAATGTGATTTATAAGCTTTAAGTTTTTAAAAGCTTATATTCACAATATAAAAAAAGAGCCTGCTTAATTTAAGAAGGCTCTTTTTTAAAGTTCTTTTTAGGAAAGTAAAACTAATTAGTTTCCTTTGCTCATTTGTTCAAGCACGTCCCAACGTTCCAATTTTTCAAGTAATAACTCGTCAATTTCTGTAAGACGTTGGCTTGCTTTTGTTGCTGCATCAGCATCTTTAACAAACCATGAACCATCTGCAAGTTTCTCAGAAAGTTCTGCTTGCTCCTTTTCTAAGTTTTCAATTTCAGCGGGTAATTGTTCAAGTTCACGCTGATCTTTATAACTAAGTTTGACTTTTTTGGCACTGTTCTGAGCTGCGGCTTTTTCAGCTTCAGCTTTTGCCTGAGCTTTTTTAACGTCAGATTTCTGGTCTACAACTTTATCATCTGGACGTTGTTGCAAATAGTCTTGATATCCACCGATGTATTCTGCAATGTTACCTTTACCATCAAATACCCATGTAGATGTTACGACGTTATCCATAAATGCACGGTCATGGCTAATGAGAAGCAATGTGCCTTTGTAATCAGACAGCATTTCTTCTAGAAGCTCAAGGGTTACCATATCCAAGTCATTGGTTGGCTCATCCATTACAATTAGATTGGATGGTTTAAGTAGTAATTTAGCCAGTAAGATACGATTTCGTTCACCACCAGAAAGTGCTTTTACTGGAGTACGGGCACGTTCAGGGGAAAATAAGAAGTCTTGAAGGTAGCTGTAGATATGACGACGGTTGCCATTTACATCAACGAAGTCAGAGCCTTCTGAAACGTTTGCCATGACTGTTTTTTCAAGATCTAAGGCATTACGCAACTGGTCAAAATAGGCAACTTCTAACTGTGTACCTGTTTTAACTGAACCGCCATGTTCGATTTCACCTAAAATGGCTTTAATCAACGTTGTTTTACCAACGCCGTTATCACCTACCAAACCAATACGATCGCCACGCATAACAAGGGTAGAGAAATCTTTGATCAGTAAATTATCGTCGTAAGCAACGCTTAAATGTTCAATATCAAATACTAATTTACCTGAACGATTTGCGTCTTGAGTTGCCATACTCACTTTGCCTTGTTGTGAGCGGCGTGCTTTTGATTCTTCACGTAAAGCTTTTAAAGCACGAACACGGCCTTCATTACGCGTACGACGTGCTTTAATACCTTGGCGAATCCAAGCCTCTTCTTCAGCTAACTTTTTATCAAATAAAGCATTCTGTTTCTCTTCTGCTTCCATTTGCTGAGCTTTTAGCTCTAAATAGCGAGAATAATTACCCTCGTAACCGCGTAAAATACCGCGGTCGAGTTCCACAATTCGAGTTGCAATACTATCTACAAAAGAACGGTCATGCGAAATAAATAGAAGCGTTAAATTATTTTGATCGAGTAAAAACTTTTCTAACCATTCAATACTTTCAACATCTAAATGGTTCGTTGGTTCGTCTAGAAGTAATACATCTGGTTGTGTCAAAAGAGCTCGAGCCAATAAAACACGGCGTTTACGTCCACCTGACAGGTCCGCTAAGTCTGCATTTGGATCAAGTCCCATTTTACTTAAAAGAGCATTTACCTTATTTTCTAATGCCCAACCATCTAGTTGGTCTAGCTTATGCTGAAGGTTACCCATGCGATCACAGGCTTCCATATCTCCTAACATACAAGCGTCGGTCGCTTCATGATAAGCTCTGAGTACTTCAGAAGCTTCACCTGCACCATCTGCCACAATGTCCGCTACTTTGCCAGAGTCCATTGGAACGTCTTGGGCTAACATTGAAACAGTTAGACCATTTTGAATGGAAACTTCACCAGAATCTGGTAATAGGCTTCCCTCGATCAGTTTAAGTAAAGTAGACTTACCTTCACCATTACGCCCAATTAAACAGACTCGTTCGCCACGTTCTAGATTAAAGTTCGCGCCATCGAGTAGGGCAGGTCCGCCAAAAGCAAGTTGGACATCCCTTAGGGTAATATAGGCCATAATGTTTTCCAGAATCTCAAATGAGGATTTAAATGACTAAACCACCATATCATGATGATCAAGCGTCATTGTCCGCACCCATTGAAGATTTGCAAGTGCGAATTACATTTTTGGATGATTTAGTTGAAGAATTAAATCAACAGCTCGCTATTCAGACTCTAGAAATAGCTGATTTAAAAAAACAAATGCAATTTCTCTATCAACGTGTGGAATCATCGGATTTATCAGAAGGCATTGCCGCTTTTGATCCATTAACGAATAAACCTCCTCACTATTAATAAAATGGCAAGTTCAATACTTGCCATTTTATTAGGGAATATCTTCAATTTTATTTAAAAACCATGTAATACGATTTTCCCTTTTGTTGTGCCGCTTTCTATTTGCTGATGAACTCGTTTTAAATTTTTAGCATTAATTGGACTTATAACCTCGGTTACGGTCGTTTTGATTTTTCCTTCGTCAACTAGTTTGCTGACCTCATTTAATAGTTCACTTTGTTTTTGCATATCTTCAGTCTGGAATATTGAACGCGTAAACATAAACTCCCAATGCACCGATACAGACTTCGATTTAAAAGGTTTAATATCTAACTGTGCTGGATCATCAATTAAGCCAAAATGGCCTTGTGGCGCAATCAACTCTACGATATCTGAGAGATGCTGATCTGTTTGAGTGGTTGAGAATACATATAAGGGTACATCTAAACCTAAGTGTTTGATTTGGGGTGCTAAAGGCTCTCGATGATCTAATACATAGTCAGCACCAAGTTGCTTAACCCATTCTTTAGTTTCTGCTCGTGAAGCTGTCGCAATAATTGTTAGGTTAGTCAACTGCTTGAGTAGCTGAATTGTGATTGAACCTACTCCACCAGCTCCGCCAATGACTAATATTGATGTATTTTCTGGGGTAACTTTGGATACTTGTAACCGATCAAATAGCATTTCCCATGCCGTGATAGCAGTTAAAGGAAGAGCAGCTGCTTCAGTTGCTTCTAAAGTTTTTGGTTTATGACCCACAATACGTTCATCAACCAACTGCAATTCACTATTACTACCTTGGCGATTGAGTGCACCTGCATACCAGACTGCATCTCCGACTTTAAATTGCGAGACTTGATCTCCAATAGCTTCAACGATGCCTACCGCATCCCAACCAAGAGTTTTCCACTGATTATTTTCTGGATTTACATTGTTGCGAATTTTTGTATCAACCGGATTAACTGAAATCGCCTGAACACGAACAAGTAAATCATGACCTTCTGCAACGGGAGTGTCGAGTTCAATATCAACGAGTGCTTCTGGTGACGTAATGGGACCTGCTTTTTGATATGCCACAGCTTTCATAATAATAATTCCTCTTGTTGAGAGTTTGATCATAACGTAAGCTTAAATTTAGTGACTACAGACAAATAACGCTCATAGTGTCAAAAAGGATACTGTAAAATGGCAAAACTACGACATTCAAGTTTTGATTGCTCTCCAGGTTGTTCCGTGGAGGCGGCCATTAGTTTGATTGACGGAAAGTGGAAATGCGTCATTCTTTGGCATTTATTTAATGAAGGTACCTTACGGTTTAATGAAATTCGAAAGCGTGTTCCGAGCATTACCCAAAGAATGCTGACAAATCAGTTACGTGAGTTAGAGCAAGACGGAATTGTTCATCGGGAAGTTTACCCTCAGGTCCCACCTAAAGTGGAATATTGCCTGACCGAATTAGGACAAAGTCTTGAGCAAATTTTATTTGCTTTAAAACTGTGGGGTGATGCCCATATCGACCGATTTGGAAAGTTGACGCTTGTTAATGATGGTCGGAACTCTTAACTATATTTGCATGACAACATGGCAATTTGCACCGTGAAATACTGATATTTTGGTTCTTGCGATCTTATTGGGCATTATTTTTCTGATGTAACTTGCGTTTTCTGGTCAGCTTATGCAACTCTAATAAAAGAGATTAATAGGTTTTGCTATGGACAATATGGGAATTTGGGTTACCGTTATCATTGTTCTTTTCGTACTAGGCTCCATTTTTGGTTTAAGAGTGAGCCCACGTGAAAAGGCACTTGGTATTATGCGTGATAAAGCCCGAAAAATAGGGTTGCATCCACGTGTAATTGTTGCACCTGAATGGACACATGTCCCAATGGCTACTGAAAAGCGTGCCAGCATGGTTGCTTATTATAGTGTATTGATTCCTGATGCCCGTTTATCCTTAATGCGTGCTCGTGTTATAGACGGCAAGTTAAAAGTGGTTCAGGGCGATGAGAAATTTAATGATTCTCCCATTGCATTAAAAGGGATTTATGCTATTGATATGCAGGCAAACTGTGTAGGGCTTTATTGGGATGAGGAATCAGACCTGAGAGCAACACAATTAGATGAGATGAAGGCTTATCTGTTGACCTTGGCTAAAGCCTGATTTTTAAATTTATTGGTATAGGAATAACATTTTATATGGCGAATACCTCGCGCTCTGCATCTCAAAGCACAGCATCTACTGCACCTGCTGCACATAAACGTGCCTTAGTGATTGTGGAGTCGCCTGCCAAAGCGAAAACCATCAATAAATATTTGGGTTCGCAATTCATTGTAAAGTCTTCTGTAGGTCACGTACGTGATTTGCCAACAGGCGGCAGTAAATCAACAGAGAAAAAGCCGGCTGCCCGGACTAAACTCACCGAAGCCGAAAAAGAACAAAAAGCGAGTCAGGCTTTAGTTAATCGTATGGGGGTTGATCCTGAACATGGTTGGGAAGCTCATTACGAAGTTCTGCCTGGTAAAGAAAATGTTGTAGCTGAACTCAAAAAACTCGCCAAAGATGCCGATGCAATCTATCTCGCAACGGACTTGGATAGAGAAGGGGAAGCCATTGCTTGGCACCTAAGAGAAGTGATTGGTGGTGATGACAGCCGTTATCACCGCGTGGTATTTAACGAAATTACTAAAAATGCCATTCAAGAAGCATTTAAACAGCCAACACGTCTAGATTTAAACCGTGTAAATGCTCAGCAAGCACGCCGTTTCTTAGACCGTGTTGTGGGCTTTATGGTTTCGCCATTACTTTGGGAAAAAATTGCCCGTGGTTTATCGGCTGGACGCGTGCAGTCAGTAGCAGTGAAACTGGTTGTAGAACGTGAGCGAGAAATTCGTGCTTTTATTCCAGAAGAATATTGGCAAGTTTTTGCAGATACCCAAGCGAAAAAAGATGAGATTCGTCTTGAGGCATTTAGACAGGCTGGTAAAACCCTTAAACTGAAAAATAAAGCTGAAACTGATGCTTTATTAGATGTTTTAAAAGGTGCTGAATATAAAGTTGCACAGCGTGAAGATAAACCAACTAAGGTTAATCCAAGCGCACCTTACATTACTTCAACTCTGCAACAGGCTGCGAGTACACGTTTAGGCTTTTCTGTGAAGAAAACCATGATGTTGGCTCAGCGTTTATATGAAGCTGGTTTTATTACCTATATGCGTACTGACTCAACTTTTTTGAGTGATGATGCAGTAAGCATGGTACGTGCGCATATTGAAAGCCAATATGGTGAAAAATATTTACCGGCAAAGCCAAACCGCTATGGGAACAAAGCGGGTGCTCAAGAAGCCCATGAGGCGATTCGTCCGTCAAATGTTGCACTTACAGGTGATCAGCTTGCGGGTGTAGAGCGTGATGCTCAACGTCTATATGATTTGATCTGGCGTCAGTTTGTTGCGTGTCAAATGACGCCAGCAGAATATTTGTCTTCTACTTTGATTGTTGAAGCAGCGAATGTTGAGTTAAAGGCGAAAGGCCGTACGCTTGTATTTGAAGGCTTCACTAAAGTACGTGGCGCGAATAAGTCAGATGACGATATTATTTTACCTGCTATTAAAGTAGGCGAAATCTTAAAGTTAGAAAAGTTAGATCCAAGTCAGCACTTTACTAAACCACCTGCACGTTTTACTGAAGCATCTTTAGTTAAAGAACTTGAAAAACGTAGTATTGGTCGTCCTTCGACTTATGCAGCGATTATTTCTACTATTCAGGAACGTGGTTACGTTAAGTTAGAAAACCGTCGTCTTTTCGCCGAAAAAATGGGTGAGATTGTGACGGATCGTCTGGATGAAAGTTTTAATAACTTGATGAACTATGCGTTTACGGCAGACCTTGAAGGACAGCTCGATAAAGTTGCAACAGGTGAGCGTAACTGGAAAGAGTTACTCGATACTTTCTACGGTGACTTTAAGAAACGTCTGACCAATGCTCAAGGCGAGCATGGCATGCGCCGTAACCAACCAGTTGAAGTCCCAGCTGTACATTGCCCTGAATGTTCACGTCCAATGCAAATTCGTACGGGTACAACTGGTGTATTCTTAGGATGTTCTGGCTATAACTTGCCGCCTAAAGAGCGTTGTAAGGGTACATTGAACTTAACACCTGTTGAGTCTTTAGCTGCATTATCTGATGATGATGGTGCTGAAACTGCTGACTTGATGTCAAAGCATCGCTGTGCAAAATGTGGCACTGCCATGGACAGCTATGTGATTGATGGTGGCCGTAAACTGCACGTATGTGGTAATAACCCTGATTGCGATGGTTTTGAGCTTGAAGAAGGTGAGTTCAAGATTAAGGGTTATGATGGGCCAACGATCCCATGTGATAAATGTGATGGTGAAATGCAGCTTAAGACGGGTCGTTTTGGTCCGTATTTCGCTTGTACCAGTTGTGACAATACCCGTAAAGTCTTGAAGAGTGGTCAACCTGCACCTCCACGTGTAGAACCTATCAAGATGGAACATTTACGTTCAACGAAACATGATGACTTCTTTGTGTTGCGTGATGGTGCGGCGGGCTTATTCTTGGCAGCGAGTAAATTCCCGAAAATTCGTGAAACACGTGCGCCAAAAGTTGCAGAGTTACGTAGTGTGGCAGCTCAGCTTGATCCAAAATATCAATTTATTTTACAAGCGCCAGATGTAGACCCTGAAGGTAATCCAACAATTGTGAAATTCAGTCGTAAGAATCAATCACAATATGTCGGTTCAGAAACCCCAGAAGGTAAACAAACTAAATGGAGCCTAGTTTACCAAGATGGTAAATGGGTTGAGGGCTAATCAAGTCCAACATAAAAAATGCTAGCTCAGCTAGCATTTTTTATGTCTAAAACAATAAAAGAAAATTTTAATTTTATGGGGAATAAGAATGTGGAAAAACATTCGGGTCTTATGTTTATTAATTATTTTATTGATTGTTGCTGTTCAAGCATGGCGAGATCAAAATCAAGATTGGAATCGACCAGTTGTAGTCGTTTTACATCCTATTAATGCAGATGGTTTAGAGATAACACAGAGCTATATTCATCAGTTGAAAAATGAAGATTTTTGGGCAATTAACAGCTATTTAAGTCAGTGGTCACAGCATTATCGTGGGCAATCAGGAAACTTTACAATTCGATTAGGGCAACAGTTGCAGCAACGACCACCCGAGGTTCCTCAAAATGCCAATATTTTGCATGTTATGTGGTGGAGCTTAAAATTTCGTTTCTATGCATGGCGACAAAAACAACCCGAAGACAGTGGCGCATCACTTAAACTTTATTTAAATTATTATGATCCCAACTATCAAAAAGTTTTGATCCATTCGACTGCTTTAGAAAAAGGTCGTATTGGTAGTGTGAATTTATTTGCGACCAAGACACAAGCTTTACAAAATCAGGTCGTGATTGTTCATGAGCTATTACATGGCTTTGGGGCACAAGACAAATATGATTTAAAAACAGGACAACCTATTTATCCTTTAGGTTATGCCCAACCTGAAAAAGTACCTCTATATCCACAAACCGATGCCGAAATCATGGGTGGTCAAACGCCTTTGTCTGAGCAGAGCAGTAAAATGCCGAATGGCTTACATGAAACAATAATAGGTTTACTTACAGCTCAAGAAATTGGCTGGATGAAATAAAACTGTGGATAAATACTGCTTTATCCACATCAATTGTTAAGAAACGATGCAGATTTTATACAGACAAAAAATGTGAAGTGCATCACTATTATTGGGTAGATGAAATTCTAATACCTGATAATAAGAGTAGCCATGATGAAAACTGTAGGTAATGATTTAGTACGTAATCAGTTACATGCTGACCGTAAATGGTATTTGATATTGGGCTTTGTGCTTATTGGTTTTGGCCTGATTTTATTTAGTTCATTACCATTTGCGACTTTTTCTGTTGTTTTTTTATTTGGAATACTCATGATGGTCGGCGGTGTTTTGCATCTCGTCGCGGCTATGAGTGTTTTTAAAGGCGCAAGCCGATGGTTGTGGGCACTGTTTGGTGTGCTTTATTTAATGGCTGGTTATTATGCGTTTTCTACTCCAGTCACTACAGCAGTGGTTCTGACAAGCCTATTATCTATAGCGCTGATCATTGCTGGTGCTATACGTACCATAAATGCAATTTTACTTAAGCCAATTACTGGATGGGGCTGGACCCTGTTTTCAGGGTTATTGACGCTCGCTACAGGTATTTTAATTTTAGTTTCTAAAGATTCACCTTTTTGGGTATTAGGAATGTTCCTTGCTATTGATATTTTATTTCAGGGAATTAACTTTCTAGGTTTGGCTTCAGCCATTAAACATCTTCCTTCTAGTTCAAAAACAGTATCTTAAAAAATAATATTGAACCAAAGAGCACTTTAAGTGCTCTTTTTGTTTTTAGGATAGGCAGACCCATCTGTTGCCTCGGTCTGTTAAACTATGTCTTGGTGTTTTAGCGATATGTGTTATGAGTCTTGCAAAATTAATTAATGAACTAAATGCTCAGCAAAAAAAAGCAGCTACTACGTCTGCGCAAAACTGTTTAGTTTTGGCGGGCGCTGGTTGTGGCAAGACTAAAACCATTGTTGCTCGTGCAGCTTATTTAATTGATCAAGGCTTACCAGCGAACCAAATCCAGATTTTAACGTTTACGCGCCGTGCTGCGAGTGAAATTGTTGCGAGAGTAGAACAACATGTGGGAGCACAGGCAAAGGGTCTGAGAGCTTCAACTTTTCATACGTTTTGTATGTATTTGCTACGCCGTAACCCGCAAGCTTTTGGGTTAAATCAATTTAGTATTATTGATCGTGATGATCAGTTGCTTATGTTTCGCTTATTAAGAGGCAAAGATAAAGATAACGTCTTGCCCAAAGCCGCAGAGCTGTGCGATTTATATTCCTATGCAAGAAATACACAAACCAAACTTTCTGAAGCACTCCTTAAGCAACTTCCAGAAGCCTACGAGCATAAGGCACAAATTGCTGAGTTGATGAAAACTTATGAGCAACGTAAGAAAGAGCGTAATTTTTTAGATTACGACGATATCTTGTCGATTGTGGCGGTGCATTTACAAAACTCAGAAGCGCTCACCAATTGGGTGGCAGGCTTCTGTCAGGCATTGCTAGTTGATGAAATGCAAGATACCAATCCTTTGCAATGGGCTTTATTGCAGCCCTTGATTGGTAAAGTGAAGCTGTTTTGTGTTGGCGATGATGCCCAGTCGATTTATGGTTTTCGCGGTGCAGACTTTGAAAATATCCATTCTTTTAAAGAGCGGATACCCGATGCAGTTATTCATACACTGGATTTAAATTACCGTTCGACTCAAGAGATTTTGGATTTATCAAACTGGTTGTTGGCACACAGTCCAATTGATTATCAAAAACAGCTGCAAGCTCATCGTGGTCAAGGGCAAAAACCACAGCTACATTTGTTTGGTAATGAGTTTGAAGAAGCAAACTGGATTGCACAAGATTTAATAACGCGCCATCAACAAGGTGCGGGCTGGTATGACCATATGGTCTTGGTACGTTCTGGTTATAGTGCTCGTTATATAGAAGGGGCTTTTATTGCCGCTGAAATTCCTTATCGTTTTATTGGTGGTGTAAAACTTCTTGAATCTGCACATGTGAAAGACGTGCTTAGCCTGCTACGTATTGTGAGCAACCCTCACGATGATTTGGCTTGGATGCGTTTTTTAACCTTATGGGATGGTATAGGGGATGTTGGGGCAAGTAAGCTAGCGCAAGAGTTGATGGGAATTGTTGACGTTGAGGAGCGCTGCAATCGTCTAGAACGTCATGGGAAAGTCCCTTTACAAGCGATTTTAATTTTAAAACAGCTAGATGTATTACAGCAGCATGTTGAAGCAAGCATTGGTCTGGCACTTGATGCTTTAGGTGAACAGCTAGAGCAAAATTATAAAACTAAAGATTGGTCACGCCGATTAAAAGACTTTGATTTGGTCAAGCAACTTGCGCGTAAACATGCATCTTTGGGTGAGTTCCTCGAAGAATATGTTCTTGAACCTATTTCAGTTTCTGAAATTGAAAAAGCTGCTGATCAAGATTTAGTGACTTTAATTACGATTCATTCAGCTAAAGGTGCTGAACAGAAAGTCTGCTATGTCCCTCATGTATCGCCAAATCAATATCCTTATGCAAGGGCACAGGGGGATTTTGATGATGTCGAGGAAGAGCGACGGGTATTGTATGTTGCATTAACACGTGCTGAAAATGAATTAATCTTGACGAAACAAAATCTTAATACGTGGTCACAAGACACGTATGACGAGCAAGGTCGTAAAATCGAGAGTTATTTTTTAAATGATTTGCCTACACATTTAGTTCAAGCAAAGATACATAGGCAAGTACCTCAGCCATTTGCCAAAAAACAATGGAACCGTTCACCTGCAGTAAATTTAGGTTTTGGTATCGATCTGGATTAAACTACTGTATAAGACAATGTGATTACTTAAATATATTGGCTGCTCCCTTTAATTGCCAATTAAGGTTAGAAAATGAAGATATTAGTTCGTAATTTAGATCGTGCTGTGAGTGAAACTGAAATTTTAGAGTTATTCAAAGCATTTGGTAAAGTTGAAACATGTGTTCTTGTTACTGATAAAGACACAGGTAAATCAAAAGGTTTTGGTTTTGTTGAAATGCCTAACCCACGTGAAGCAATTAAGGCAATTAAAGGCTTAAACCTGCTTAAAGTTAAAGGCAATGGAATTCGCGTTAAAGCAGCTGAAGAATAAGTCTTCAGTGTGAAAAGACAGTTTTTAGCTCTTTCGATTGTAACGCCAAATGGTACTCGTATCGCTGAAGGTATCAAAACACTTGAAGTGCGTTCATGGGTACCTACAAAACTGCCAATTAAAGATCTATTAATTGTCGAGAACCAAAAATTTTTGGTTAAAGATACAAATGAAGAAGAGGGAGTTGCTGTCGCTTTAGTTGATGTCGACTCTATTCATGCTTGGCGAAATGATGAAATTGAGCCAGCATGTGCAACTGCTTGGGACGAAGGGTATTTTGCTTGGGTTTTAAGTCATGTTCGTCCTATAAAGCAGCCACTAAAAGTTTTAGCGAAACGTAAAATTTATCAAGTTGAGCTGGATTTACCATAAATAACGTTGATTTTATTAATGGAGTCGTTAAGCTAAAGAATAGCTGTTGCAATAGCGATTTTAGAACAGGAAAGTTTAGTTATGTCACGTGTTGCTCGTTATCATGCCGATCGTACCAATCAGAAGCTCTATTTTGCGCGCTTAGCGTGTCAACAGGCAGAACAGACCGATCATGTGCAGCAGATACAAGCTTACCGTGAAGCAGCTGTATTTCATTTACATGGTGCAATGTTAGCTTTCTTACAAGAACTCGTACGTTATTACCGTTTAAATGAATTGCAACCCACTTTAAAATCTATTGAAGAACATATGGCGGCGAAAGGACAAGTTTCTCCAGAAGTGTCCGTTTTGCAACAATTGGCGAAAGATGGTTTTGTTGCAGAGCTCAAACGAGCTTACCGTATGTGTCAATATGCACCAGAACCTAAAGAGCCGACCCCAGAAGAAGAAACCTCTTCTAATCTCATTATCAAAGTGACTCAAGGTCCTCAATCTTGGTTGCCAGATGTTAAGATTTTGCGTGAATGGCATCGTGAATTAAGCCATTTAATTGATGGTTTTCGTAATGAAATGGTCGAGTTCTAAAATTAAACTGCCTAGATGCTTGAAATTTAGACTAGGTGTGCCTATATAAATAAGACAAGAGAAGCAAAGTGCAAGGGTGCTTTGCCACCATGTTGAAACATGGAGGAAGTATATGTCTATACAGCAATTGAAAGAGTTATTTGGAAATCAAGAAGCCGTTTTGGAATTAGTCCAACTCGAAGGTGGTGAACTCGCCTTGCGTAATGCAGGTTCTGAGAATGAACCCTTGGTTAAAATTCAATTTAGCGATGAAGTCAAAGCAATCTTGGGTGAGCAAACTCCAGTTGTTGCTCAGCATATGATTCAGGCTGCACTATTTGGACTGCTCGAAAAGCAGGTAAATGAATGGCAGGCTGAGGTACTAGATGAACAGCCTAAATTCTTGAGTTAAAAAAAGCGTACTTTTAAGTACGCTTTTTATATGGGTTAATGCATAGTTGACTGATGGGCAAGCTCGATCTGATTTAATATGTGGTGACTCATATTCTTTGCCATTTCTTCTTTTGCATAGAACACTTCGCCAATATTTTCTTCACGGATAATTGCTGCTTCTTCTTTGCTTTCTGCGCAAATTAATACCTGAATCTGAGGATTTAATTGCTTGGCAATGCTCACAATACGGTGGATATCTAAAATATCCATAGGGGAGATCACCAAGAGTCGTGCATGCATGATATGTGCTTGAATTAAAACACTCGGTTCGGTAGCAACACCGCTCACAGCAGCAATATTTGCCTGACGCAGTTTTTCTACGATTTCACGATTCTCTTCTGCAATAACGACCTTAATATTCTCGTTAATTAGATTTTCAGTGATGCGTCGTCCCACACCTCCATATCCAACAATCACGACCTGATCACGTAAGTAAGCTTGATCCACTTCATCGGGTAACATGGCTAGTGGGTCACCACTGCGTTCAAGAAGTCGGGCTAGATGAGAGCGCTCACGAATCCAGCGTTGTACTGGCTCAATGGCAGAGAATATAAAAGAGTTCAGCGTTATCGAAAATAAAGCGCCTGCTAGAATCAGGTTTTGGGCTTCTAATGTTAATAAGCCTAAAGATACACCTAATGTTGCCAAGATAAACGAGAATTCGCCAATTTGGGCCAAACTCGCACCAACTGTAAGGGCTGTATTAATTGGATAGCGAAAGAATAAAACTAAAGCCATTGCGGCAAGAGTTTTACCTATCATGATAATTGCAATCACTGCCAGAATTTGGAGTGGACGTTCAACAAGAATATGGGGATCAAACAGCATTCCCACAGAAACAAAAAACAGAATTGAGAAAATTTCACGTAGTGGAAGTGTTTCTTCTTCTGCGCGGTGGCTAAAGTCTGATTCTTTAACAACCATTCCTGCAAAGAAAGCCCCTAATGCCATTGAAACCCCAAAAATGGCATAAGAACCGTAAGCAATCGAAACAGCAGCAGCAACAACAGTAAGGGTGAATAGCTCTCTTGACCCTAAACGAGCAACGAATTGCATAATAATAGGCACAACGCGCTTGCCTACAATCAGCATAAAGGCAATAAAGCCAATCACCTTTAATAAGGTTATCCCAAGAGTTAACCAGATATTACTGTCTGCACCTGCTGGTGCCTTTCCACCGAGTAAAACAGCTGTAGCTGGAAGAAGTACTAAAACCAGTACCATCACTAAATCTTCGACTAACAGCCAACCTACAGCAATTTTGCCGTTAACTGAGTCTAGAAGACCTCGGTCTCCTAATGCTTTTAATAATACAACTGTACTTGCACACGATAGACTTAAGCCAAAAACGAGTGCAGACCCGAAATTCCATCCCCATAGCATTGAAACGCCAATACCAAGTAAGGTTGCAACAGCGATTTGTAAAATTGCGCCAGGCAAGGCAATACGACGAACTAGCAGCAAGTCATTTAATGAAAAGTGCATCCCTACACCGAACATTAGGAACATGACCCCGAGTTCTGCAAGTTGGTTGGCAAGATGAATGTCTGCAACGATACCTGGGGTATTTGGACTAATAATAATTCCGGCAATTAAATAACCGATAAGAGGAGGGAGTCGTAATCGGGCTGCAAAATAGCCAAAAATGAGGGCAACGCCGAAACCAACAGCAAGTAAAATAATTAAATCTACGTCATGCGGCACTAAAAACTCCTTTTACGTGAGTTAGGCTAAAGACAAGCATAAAAAATGCCAAGGCGAAATATGTGGAAAGTTTATCAAAAAAAAGCTAGCTATAAAAAAAATGCAAAAAAAAACGACTTCATTGTGAAGTCGTTTTTTTTCGAGGCTAAAATTATTTGATTTTAGCTTCTTTGAAAATCACGTGTTGACGGATTTTTGGATCAAATTTTTTGATTTCCATTTTTTCCGGCATAGTACGTTTGTTTTTAGTCGTGGTATAGAAATAACCTGTACCAGCTGTAGAAACGAGACGAATCTTATCACGCATTGTTCAGACTCCTTAGATCTTTTGACCTTGAGCACGAAGGTCTGCAACAACCTTTTCGATACCCAATTTGTCAATAATACGCATACCTTTAGTGGTTAAACGAAGACGTACAAAACGTTTTTCGCTTTCTAACCAGAAACGGTGGTGGTGCAGGTTCGGCTCGAACCGGCGCTTGGTTTTGTTGTTGGCGTGTGAGACGTTGTTACCAACGACTGGACGCTTGCCGGTAACTTGGCAAACCTTAGACATGGTGTAACTCCATTGATTCAGCCAACAGCAAATCTGTGGCCAGTCATACTAAATGTAAACGGATGAATTCATTCAAGGGGCGTTTTATACCAAAAATACGATTAAAAGACAAGCGGAATTGGTAAAAACGAGGCATGATTTAGTATAACAGATCATGCCTTGATCAGTTAGCGCAACAAGGTTTTCGAAATGAAACGATGAATGGGCTTATTGAACGGTGGAAGAATGTATTTCAGGCTATAAAGTTTTGGATTGGACATTACCGAACGTTCATGAGAAAGGCTAAAAAAGCCCTCTGGTCCGTGATATTTACCCATACCTGATGCACCAATTCCGCCAAACGGTAAATCATCTTGAGCCACATGGGTAATCACCATGTTGATTCCGAAATGTCCTGAGTGGGTATGCTGTGCAATATAGTCAGCACGCGCCTGATCATAGTCAAAATAATACATCGCTAAAGGACGTGGTCGACTATTAATGAATTCGATAACTTCTTCTATTTGGTCATATTCTAAAATTGGTAGGATCGGACCAAAAATTTCATTTTGCATAATATCCATGGCAGTCGTTACACCTGTAACTAAAGTCGGCGCAATTTTGCGGATATCATCTAAAATTTCATTTTGAGGATTAATTTCAATAATACGAGCACCTTGATCGCGGGCATTTTCAAGATAGCCCTGAATGCGGTTGTATTGCTTGTCATTAATAATAGACGTGTAATCTTGATTGTTACGGAAATGTGGATACATGCCAGCCACAATCAATTTAAAGTTTTCGATGAACTCGGCAGTTTTTCCACGTGGCAAGAAAATATGGTCAGGTGCAACACACGTTTGACCCGCATTCCATAATTTACCTACAGCAATGCGTTGAGCCACATCTTTCATATCCATAGATGCATGTACAAGAGCAGGAGATTTTCCGCCTAACTCAAGAATAACAGGAACCAGATTTTGAGCTGCGGCTGCCATGACTGTTTTACCAACAGAGGTTGAGCCTGTGAAAATCATTTTGTCAAAAGGCAAATGACTAAAAGCATCTGAAATAACGCCGCCACCATTTACTACAGCAACTAATTCCTGTGGGAAAGCTTCTGCTAATGCACTTTCAAGAACTCGCCCAAAATTTGGAGAGGCACTCGAAATCTTGATCATGGCATGGTTGCCTGCTGCCAGTGCGCAAATTAATGGCCCAACTGAAAGAAGCAATGGGTAATTCCATGGTGTAATAATACCAATTACACCCATAGGTTGATATTGTACCCAACCTTTTGCTGGCTGATGTAATACACTGATATGGCGTTTTGAAGGTTTCATCCACGCTGTCAGATGTTTACTGTAATATTTGATTTGTTCCAAACTGGTGAGTAACTCACCAATTTTTGTTTCCATAATTGCACGATTGCCATAATCGAGGTTAATTGCGTCAGCAATCTGATCTTGATATTTTACCAAGACTCTTTTAAGACGAGCTAAACGATCAATACGCTCTTTAGCAGTGGGTACCGGATGACGTAAATAAGCAAGCTTTTGTTGTTCAAGCAAATCATGTAAATGCTTAACATCATAAGGTAGCTGAGTCTCTGGATTTGTTTTTGTTTGACTGTTCATCGGTACTTACCAAATACATTGATATGTTTATTTTTTAGAGTAAATACTCTAAATAGTCAAGACAGTTTATGTGTTCAAGTCTTAACCATGTGAATTATTAAAGGTTATTAAAATGTCTCAACCTAAAGCTCTGAAGACAAAAGACCGGATTTTACAAATCAGTTTGCAGCTTTTTAACGAGCGAGGTGAACGGTCAGTTACAACCAATCATATTGCTGCGGAGTTAGGTATTAGTCCTGGAAACTTGTATTATCACTTTCGGAATAAGCATGAAATCATTAAGGAATTAATGTATCAATATCAGGCCGAGACTTTAGAATTACTTTCTTTACCTGAAGATAGACCATTAACAACCAATGATAAAATCAACTATTTTCAGGTGCTCAGTGGTCAATTATGGAGTTACCGTTTTATTCATCGTGATGTGTATCATTTAGTTGAAAGTAACGAAGACTTTAAAAAGATTTATCCGCGTTTTGCAGGGCAGGTGATGCAGCAGGGGCAAAAGATTTATCAAGCTTTTGTAGATGCAGGTCTTATGAAAATGACAGCTTCGGAAATTGAAGCCCTCATTATTAACCTCTGGATTGTATTAACAAACTGGACAAACTTTTTGTATATGTCTGGTCATATTAGTGACAATAACCATTTAGAAGAAAAATGGGTTTGGCAAGCATTACGCCAAATGGTTTTCCTTGAAGGTCCTTATCTTATGGGTGAAAGCCGAGCAACTTATGAGCAGTTGCTTGAATCTCTTGGCCCTTCAGATCTATTTGCTAGCTTATCGTCCTTAAAAGACGAATAGTTGTGCTTGTTTATTTAGGGCGCTAGAATACTCGGCCTATTAAAAGATTTATCTCAATTAAGTGATATTAACCAAATGAATATGACCACTGCCAATACAGCCCGTTTACTGATTACTTGTGAAGACAAGCCAGGGATCGTACAAGCGGTATCGAGCTTTTTGTATCACCAAGGTGCAAACATTACCGCGCTTGATCAGTATGCGACGGAAGCTCAGGGCGGACGTTATTTCATGCGTGTTGAATTTGAACTTGATCATTTACAGTCGCGTAAAGATGCATTAATTCAAACTTTTGCTGCGAACGTTGCTGAACGTTACGGCATGCAATGGCGTCTTGCTTTCGTTAACGATGTTAAAAAAGTTGGTATTTTAGTTTCTAAAGTTGACCATGCCTTGCTTGAGTTGTTATGGCGTCATGCACGTGGTTCGTTACCTTGTGAAATTACTCATGTCATTTCTAATCATGAAGATTTACGTGAGTCTGTTGAAAACTTCGGTATTCCATTTACTGTAATTAAAGTCACTAAAGACAATAAAGCTGAAGCTTATGCGCAAATTGATGAAATGATGCAAGGCAATGATTTATTAGTTCTTGCACGTTATATGCAGATTTTAAGCGAAGATTTTGTTGCAAAATGGGAAATGAAAATCATCAATATTCACCATTCTTTCTTGCCAGCTTTTGTGGGTGCCAATCCATATAAGCAAGCTTATGAAAAAGGTGTGAAGTTGATTGGTGCGACAGCTCACTATGTGACTGCTGACCTTGACCAAGGTCCAATTATTGAGCAAGACGTTGAGCGTGTGAGTCATGACTATAATGTTGAGCAATTACGTGAGCTAGGTGAAGATGTAGAGCGTAATGTATTGGCTCGTGCAGTGAAATGGCATTTAGAAGATCGTATTATTGTTGATGGTAATAAGACCGTTGTTTTTTAATTAACGGTTATTCTAAAAAAGCACGCTTCTTGCGTGTTTTTTTATATTTAAAATAAAGTTGAAATAATATAACATATCAATAATAAGTGGGATTATCATAAAAATAGATCTGATCATGGTGTAAATAGCTCAACTATTTAAGTTTGGCTAAACAAATTGTGAACATGGGATATCTATTGATGTAACTATGAGAAAACTAAAGTAAACATACTGAACAGGCATGAAGCTATGACAGAGAGTAAATGTTTTTCTCAAAAAATAGTTGCAAATGAAAACACTTCTCATTTATTATTGTGGCACTTTATTGTTCTATCCGATGTTTGAAATCGTTTCTATAAATAGAAATCTGAAATCATCATCCATTAGGTAATTAGATTCTTATGAGTCAATCTTCCGCAGCCTTAAACGCTCCCAATCCGATGAAAAAGAAAGTCATCACAGCACTAATTGCAGTTGCAATTGGTCATATCGGGGTCTTATGGGCAGTTAGCCATATTAAGCCTGCTGAATTAAAGCCAATCGATAAGAAACCTTTACAGGTACGTTTCGTAAAAATTCAAGAGCAACCTAAACCACTACCTCCTAAGCCAAAGGAACCGCCTAAAAAGCCGGAACCTAAGAAAGAGGTAAAAGAAGTTAAAGTTGTTGAAAAGCCTGTGACACCACCGAAAAAAGTGGAAAAAATTCAACAGGTGAAAAAGGCTGAGACACCAAAAGAAACAGTAAAGACAGAACCTAAAGTTGAAACCAAAGTGGTAACAACGACTGTTTCTGAAAAAGTCGTTGAAAAACCAAAGCCAGTAGTACAAGAAGCACCTAAAGCTCAACCCGCTCCAGATCCATCACCAAAACGAGTTTCAATTGGTGGTTCGGGTATTCAATGGAGTCGATCACCACGTGTAACCGTTACTTCAAAAGATTTAGAAAATCAAACACGTTCAGTTGGTATATATATTGAAGCAGATGAAAAAGGTAAGGTTACAGTTGCACGAGTTACTAAAAGTAGTGGTTTGCAGAATTTAGATGACAAAGTTTTGCGCGCAGTACGGGGTGCGAAATTTAAACCTTATATGGAAAATGGTGTTGCTTATCCAATTAAAACTGAGCAACCATTTGAGTTTAATCCTTAATAAATTTGAGTCCCAACGGCTAACCTTAATCAGGAGTTCAATATGAACTTTTCAATCTATTGGCAACATGCAGATGCAGTGAGTAAAACCCTGTATTTCATCTTATTGGCAATGTCGATTGCTACTTGGACAGTTTTCATCTTACGTTTGATGGGGACTCGCCAATTAAAGCAACAAGCTTATGCTCAACTTTCTCAGGCTATCACTTCGCTAAAAGCAAAGTTACAACCTTTGAGTTTTGAGCAGCGTAAAGCGGTTGCGGAGCAGGCTCTACTTCGTCAAATTTCTGCTGAAAAAGTCAATGCTGAAAAAGGTATTTCTGTTTTAGGAACAATTGCTTCAATTGCACCATTCGTTGGTTTGTTTGGTACGGTATGGGGTATTTTCCATGCACTTGTTGCAGTCGGTAAAAGTGGACAAGCAGGTTTGGCTCAAGTGGCTACACCAGTAGGTGAAGCGCTTATTATGACGGGCCTTGGTCTTGCTGTTGCGATTCCTGCGGTATTGGCTTATAACATTTGTGTACGTGCTAACCGTGGTCTTGCTCATGATTTACAAGATCAAGCGCACAGCTTATTAATTGATACGATGTTGCAGCAAGACTCAACTGTAAAGTCTGATGTTAAAACTGCACAGCAAAGTTATGTTGGAGGTCAAGCTTAATGGCTTTTCAATTGGGTGAAGACCACGATAGTGGCATAAATGAGATGAACCTCATTCCGCTAATCGACATTATGTTGGTGTTAATGATCATCTTTTTGGTCACAGCAACAGTTGCCAACCCATCGATTCCATTAACGCTTCCTAAAACAACTGCTGAAATTATTGATCCACCACCAAAAGCAATCACGATTAGTATTAATGCAAATGGTGAAGTGGCTTGGGATACTCAAGTAATTAGCCTTGATGAGCTTCAAAAACGTTTTCAAGAAGCAGGTCAAGGTGATGTTAAACCAACAGTTCAACTTCGTGCTGATAAAGAGTCGAAGTACGATACTGTTGCACAGGTAATGTCTCGCGCCAGTGAAGCCGGACTGAGCGATATTGCCTTTGTCAGTGAAAACTAAAATTTAGTTTACTTAATAAAAAAGCAACCAATTTGGTTGCTTTTTTATTGTTCTGATTTATTGATCTTTCATCAGATGCTGGAATTTACTATATAGCTTAAGCAGCTTAGGTGGAATCGCAAAGTTGCAATAACCTTGTGAAGGATTCTTTGCATAGTAGTTCTGATGATATTCTTCTGCCGGATAGAAGGTCGGGACAGGAGACAGCTCAGTCACAATATCAAGATCATCATTTTTTAGAGTCTGAATCGTGTGTTCCGCTGCCTGCTTTTGCTCTTCATTATAATAGTAAATAACAGAGCGGTATTGTGTGCCGATATCATTACCTTGGCGATTTAAAGTCGTTGGATCATGAGTCGCAAAGAACACGTCAAGTAACTGGGAGTAAGTTACTTGTTCTTCATCAAAGTCGACTAAGATCACCTCAGCGTGCTGGGTATCTCCTTGACATACTTGCTCGTAGGTAGGGTTAGTCGTGTGCCCACCTGCGTAACCACTAGTTACTTTTTCTACACCGCGTATTTGTAAAAATACAGCTTCGACGCACCAAAAACAGCCGCCGCCAAATAATGCCTGTTGCATTGTTTTTCCCTCTATTTCCTGCCTATTACAATAGGGTTTATGTATTTAAAATACAAAGTAAAGCATGTATAAAAAAGTAAAGAAAAGTGCATTACTTATTTCATTTAGCTTTAGGTAAACCTTGTCGAACGATTTGAGAGAAGTGTTCACTACTCTGATCTGAAAGCTGTTCAAAATTTTCAGTACGTGGATTGATATGTGCAATTTGATACCACTGTTTTAAACTGACATTTTGATTAAGAGCTTTAAGATCATATAAATAATTAGGTAAGTAACCTGAAGCGATTAGACGATAATCTTTAGGAAGTTGGTATGGGTTAATCGCTTGAACCATATCAAAAATTAGAGTTGTACAGTTACTCGTGAGCGTATTGTACCACTCTGGTTTTGTACGCAACTCATCTGATTTTTTTAGATATTCTAAAAATAAAGCTTTTTGCTCAGATCGTGGCATATTGATAGGAAAATTATAAACTTGCTCTTTGCGGATGTTGCTACGCGTATAGACAATATCTTTCTCATCAGAAGCAATTAAGCTCAGTTCATATTTTCTAAAAAAACCACCGATTGCCGAAAATTCTTCAGTTTTTTCTTTGCGAATCTCGATTGAGAAGACTAAAGGTTGTTGATGTGCAAATTCGAAGCTGACCAGTGTATGGGCAATTTGTGGTCCCATCCAGTAAGAGGCAATGATGTTTATTCCATTTAACTGGTTGAGGTCAAAAGTTCGGGTTTCCCAGCGAACATCATAGGTTCCATCAGGATGCCAATTAAAGTTACGGACATTATGCAAAGTGACTACATCGCCGTGCTTTTCATAGCTCAGCATATTGGCAACTTCAGGGTTCCAGTCACGATCTTGGCGTGCAGTAATTGAAAAATACCAAACGAGAGAGCAGGCAAATGCTAAAAGGTAAATCAGTATATCTGTACGGCGGCTAACAAGATGGCCTTCAACATATAAGCCAGCCATACTCAGCGCAAAAGCAATCCAGATGCCAATGAGTATGCGGCTGCCTAGCCAGCCAAAAGGCTGTTGAACCCAGAGCGCTACGCATACCCAAATACTAGAGAACACAATAAACAGCGTGAATAGACTATGTAACACCCCAAAAAGTAGAGCAATAATAAATTCACGTGTTCCGATATTGTGCATAGGCATCCATTGAATTATTTTTTATAAGTCGCAAACTCGAATGAAGTCCCTGATTTTTCATCAACTTGCTGTTCACTTGCAGTTTTATGAAATTCACTCGGTATTGTTGGATAATGTGCATCACCTTGCACATCTAAGTCAACATGAGTAAGTTCAAGACGGTCTGCAATTGACAGAGTTTGCTTGAATATCTCACCGCCGCCAATGATGAATAACGCTTGTTTTTCAGTATTTTTTACATCTTCTAAAGCTGCATTTAAAGCATCTTCAATTGAATAGGCAATTTTAACACCGTCAAATTGCCAGTTAATATCACGGGTAATGATCCAGTTCACACGGTTTGGTAGCGCACGGCCCATAGACTCAAGGGTTTTACGACCCATTACGACCACACCACCTTGTGTGATTTCTTTAAAATGTTTTAAGTCGGCAGAAATATGCCATGGCAACGCATTGCCTTTACCAATACAGTGGTTTTTGTCCATTGCCACAACGTGAACAACTTCTACATTTTGCCATGCCATAATCTTATTCTCTAAACCGTAACCTAATGAAATTTGAGTCGTCGTTATACTGCAACTGGTGCTTTAATTGCAGGATGCGACTCATAACCTACAATTTCAACATCTTCAAATTTGAAATCAAATAAGTCTTTTATTTCTGGATTTAGTTTCAATTGGCAGAGTGGTAAAGGCTCACGTGTCAATTGAAGTTGTGCTTGCTCAAAATGGTTGGCATACAGATGTGTATCACCACCAGTCCATACAAAATCACCGACTCCTAAACCGCACACTTGAGCAATCATATGGGTGAGTAGAGCATAGCTCGCAATGTTAAAAGGCACACCTAAGAACACGTCTGCACTACGTTGATAAAGCTGGCATGACAATTTGTTATCTTGTACGAAAAATTGAAAAAGCGTGTGGCAAGGTGGTAAGGCTACTTGTCCAGCTTCATTCGGGTTCCAACCAGAGATAATTAAACGACGTGAGTTTGGGTTGGTTTTAATTTCATTAATTAACCATTTAATCTGGTCAAAACCATCTTGGTTATAAGTGCCATCTGCCTTTTTTGTTGCGCCGAAATTACGCCATTGATGACCATAGACTGGACCAAGCTCATGCTCTGGGCGGCCAAAACGAGCAGTTTGTTCTGCTGTTGCCCATTCGTCCCAAATTGAAACTTTATTATCTTTTAGATATTGGACGTTGGTGTCGCCTTTTAAAAACCAAAGTAACTCAATCACAATAGAACGGAAGTGAACTTTTTTTGTGGTGAGTAAAGGAAAACCTTTAGAGAGATCAAAACGCATTTGATGACCAAATACCGAACGGGTTCCTGTGCCTGTACGGTCGCCTTTGTCACCGCCATTATCAAGGATATGTTGTAGTAGGTCTAAATATGCACGCATAACACTCTCGAGTTCGGATTAATTCCATAAAATAAAGGGGGGGAGATAGCTCAATGATAAATAATTACGCAATAGAGCTGCTTCATCATGAACCATTGAAGATGATACCTGTTGTAGCTCAAGATGAAAATCTAAAAATAGTTCTATGACATTTCAATGAACGTAATTATTCAAATCGCTTGGCACGATTTTGATAAATTGAAACCAGAAAAAAACCAACCAGTACAAAGCCTAAAGCTTGTATCGTTACGATCCAATTGTGCTGAGGTGGTAGCATCCACATCACAATACCAACAATAATAAGAGGGTAGATTCTAAGTAGAAACTGGAGTTTAGATTTAGATGAACCACGATCTGAAATTTTTGTTTGTAAATATTGCCCGAAATGAAGTCCGAAACCTAACGCAAGGCTAAGAACAGTATAAGTCGGCGATAAAGGCTGGACTTGATTGGCTACATAAATTGCAGCACAAACCGCAATAATGAAAATGAGTTTGATATGGCGCGGAGCGTTGTACCAATAAGCCAACATGAAAACCCAACCTATTTTTTAACAAGCGATTGAGGTGAAAAAATAAAAGCAGCAAGTGCCATAAAAGCAATTCCTTGCACACCCCAGATCAGCAAGTTTGGCATCGCTTTAACAAAAATGAGGGCAAACAAAAGAGCAATAGGGATCCAAGTAAATAGACGGTAGAGTAAACCCGTCGGACTTTTTTGAGCAAAATGCAATTTAAAGTAGCGGCATATTAAAAAGATAACGCCAGTTCCAGTAAACATTAAAATTGTTTCTAAGGGCAAAGGCTGGTACTGATATAGCGCAATACAAATGGCCAAAGTAATAATTAAAATAACTAATTTTTTAAATGTCGGGACTTGTGTATCAAACCAGAATTCCAGCATGGCATATCTTCATTTTTGGGAGAGTAAAAACTGTAGCATAAAAAAGAGGAGCCGAAACTCCTCTGATTTATAATGTTAAGAGTTCTTTTGTGGACCCCAATCGAAAATTTTCTTTTGGTAGGCGTACCACATCATCCAAAGACCAATAAGCAGCATTGGAACTGTGAGAATTTGTCCCTTAGTCATCCAGCCAAACAGAATAAAGCCTTGGTCGGCATCAGGTTGACGGAAAAATTCCATAACAAAGCGGGCAACACCATATCCCATTAAGAATAGGGCTGAAACGGCCATGCGTGGACGCGGTTTTGAACTAAACCACCACAAGATAATAAATAAGAGGAAACCTTCACAAATAGCTTGATAGATTTGTGATGGATGGCGAACTAGGTGTAATGGATCTGTTGGGAAGATCATACCGAATGGATAATTGGGGTCAGTTACCGCACGACCATATAACTCTCCACCAATAAAGTTACCAAAGCGTCCGAACATTAAGCCAGTCGGTACACAAGGGGCAATAAAGTCGAGCGTTTGAAACCATGTTTTTTGGTATTTTTTACACCAAAATAGCATAGCAACCATAACACCGAGAAAGCCGCCGTGGAAACTCATACCACCTGTCCAGACTTGAAATAGCCAAATCGGATTTTCAAGGAATTTATCAAATTCATAGAAAAAGACATAGCCGACACGACCGCCCAGAACAACACCTAGGGCACCATAAAACACTAGGTCGGAAACCATTTCTGATGTCCAGCCATCACGTTGTTTGGCACGGTAGGAAGCAAGCCCCCAAGCACATAAAAATGCCAATAAATACATGAGTCCATACCAATGAACTTGAAGAGGTCCTAGATGTATTGCGACCGGATCGATATTAGGATAGGTCAGCATTGCTGCTCCTTGATCTTACGTTTTGACAGATTGTAGCGGAATGATGTGAAAAATGTTGTACATTCAATGTGTAAAGATAGGGAATAAGAAAAGATGTGTATTGTCGCTTTAGCATGGCATGTTCTGGATGATATGCCCTTGTGTCTTATGTCAAATCGGGATGAGTTTTATCATCGGCCAACAGCTTTGCTGCATCAGTGGGAACATACTCCGATTGTTGCGGGGCAAGATTTACAGTCGGGTGGCACGTGGATGGGCATTACGCCTCAAGGTCGATGGGCTGTTTTGACTAACTTCCGTGATGGGCGGGATCAAAAGTCTTATGAGACTTCTCGGGGGCATTTGGTTCAGGCTTTTTTAGAATCTGATTTAATGCCGATTCGATTTGCTCAACAATTAGAACAGCAGCAACAGAATTTTGCTGGCTTTAACTTGTTTATGGGAAATGCTGATCAAGCGGTGTATATGAGTAACCGTGGTGAAGCTCCGCAAGTCTTGGCTAACGGTGTTTACGTGGTTTCAAATGGTTTGATGTCTGAACATTGGGAAAAAACTAAACATTTACGAACACGTTTTACGCAAGAGTTTTTGCCTATGCTTCAGCATCAGACAGAAGAGTTAACTTTGCAACATGCGGCGTGGGATATTCTGGAAGATGAGCGTAAAGTTACAACTGCTTTATTACCCAATACTGGCATTCAAGCAGAGATGGAAGAGTTGTTGTCATCTACCTTTATTCAAAGTCCTGTGTATGGTACACGCTGTTCGAATTTTCTAAGAATGACTAATAATGAATGGCTTTGGTTTGAAAAGACCCAACAAGGCGAGCATAGTGGACAAATCGTTCAGCAACAGGTTCTTTTAAATCGATAGCAATAAAAATGCCGATCAATTGACCGGCATTTTTAATTACTTAAGAATTAACCCGCGATCACACCGCCATCTTTACGGGTAATCACCACAGTTGCTGAGCGTGGGCGTGCAGTTTTATTGTTTGGATCTTTTTGAGTTGCAGGCCAGTTACTGTCTGGTGTCGAGTAACTTTTCGAGTCTTCACCAGGGTGTTGAACATTAATAAAGATTGCTTTGTGGTCAGGTGTCATGGCAATGCCTGTAATTTCACATTGCTTTGGTCCAACCAAGAAACGGCGTAGTGTTGAGTCTGTAACTTTAGCACCGACTAGCGTTTGTTGGCCATTTGACGTAGTTGCAGTACCACCATCACCAATTTGGCCCGGTAGTGCTGCGAGCATCATACAGTTAGTGACATCGGTGTAAGCACCATCATCTGTCTGAATCCAAAGTACGCCACGTGGGTCAAACCACATCCCGTCTGGAGAGGACAAATCATTATTGTCGGTTAGGCCAGACAAGTTGATGTTTGAAGCCATCGATGCTTCTGCACCAAACAGATAAATATCCCATTTGAAGGTTTCGGCAGTGGTTTTGTCATCAGTTTCTTTAAAACGGATGATATGACCGTTAACGTTACCTTTTTGAGTGGTTTTTCCATCTTTAAGGTCAGTATAGTTACGCGGGTTCGCAGCATCGGTCGCGTAATCTTTACCACGGTTCGAGTTATTAGTTAGGGTCACATAGACTTCACCGTTTACTGGGTTAACCGTACACCATTCGGGGCGGTCCATTTTTGTAGCGCCGACTGCATCACCTGCCAAACGTGCAAATGTGACAACGTCTGCTTGAGATTTAAATGGGTAAGTCGAATTACTTTCATTTAAGCCATTTTTGCCATAAGCAAGCTCAATCCATTGACCTGTACCATCATTATTAAATTTGGCAACATACAATTTACCCGCATTCATATATTTGTCGCCAGCACCATAGCCACCGTTTACATCTTTGACATCCCACACTGCACTTGAGACAAATTTATAGATGTATTCACCTTTAGAGTCATCACCCATATAAAATGCTAATGGCTGACCTGCAACTGCACGGCAAGCACTATCTTCATGTGCAAAACGGCCTAAAGATGTTCTTTTAACAGGATTCAGGCGGTTATCAAAAGGATCAATCTCGACCATCCAACCAAATGTATTTGGACCGTTACGATAATCTTGGGTAGCTTGTGCAGTTTTTACATCGGCATTCCAGCGGTCATATAAGTCTTGTGATTCAACTTGACCAATTGCTGTTTCCCAACCGTAGCGTGAACCAGATCCTGCTTTTAAGCCATAGCGTTTCAGTGCAATAATTTCTTCTGGAGTACGTAACGCATCATCAGTCGTACTACGAGCAAAGTAACCAATAAAGTTTTCTTCGGTAGTTAAATATGTGCCCCAAGGGGTATAACCATTACCACAGTTATTATGTGTGCCGCGAGTTTGACGGCCAGCAGGCGAAAAACGAGTTGCAAGTAGGCTAGAACCAGCAGCAGCACCTGCAAACTCCATTACAGTAGACGCAGTAATACGTCGGTTAAAAATAGATTTTTTATCAATTACTACTTTTTGAGTTGCTGCATCTTTTTTGATATGAACGACAGATACGCCGTGTGCATTGGTTTCACGAATGACTTCATCTTCAGGGCGACGTCCATCAACTTTTGTTGGACCTTTGGGATGAAGGAAGGTCTGATTAATATATTCGTGATTCATGACTAACAAACCTTCGGCTGAAACACTTTCATCAAAGCGGTTTGTTGAAGTATTTAAGCCAAAGAAATGCATGCCGTCATGGCAGTCGCCAGAGCGAAACTGGAAGCTTGGACCTGATGGAATATTATTATCATCCCAGTCACCAAAAGCAGGGTTGATTGAATCACCTAAAGCATAAATGACATTCGCTTCATAACCTTCAGGTACAGTCACAATATCGTTATGGTTTTTTGCAACTGCTGTAAAAGTTAATTTCTCTGGTTTTTTATTTGGATCTACAGGTGGGATTCCACCGTTGTTAGAACCTGAGTCATCATTACTATCATTACAGCCTGTTAAAGTAGAGGCTAAAGTTAAAGCTACAGCACCGCTTGCTGCTTTAGTAATTAAACTACGGCGACTTACATGTTGTTCTAAAATGTCGCGGAAGTGGATATTGTCAGAAGTATTATTGTCCAGTTCTTGATCTTCATGATATGGCGTCAGCTCTGTCATGGGAAATTCCTAAGTAAGTAAAGAAAGAAATAAAGAGATTGTTCTAAAAATCTTCATCAGCTTAGTTGGGCAATGTGACGAGGCTTTGACGTTTTGATGATAGGTTTATGAAATAATTGATCGTTTAGTCAAAAAAGAAACCTGCACAAGGCAGGTTTCTTCTATTTTGGTGAAAGAGATTATTTCTTCACAACAGATGGAGCAATTGGGTCGGCAGTGATATAGCCAACCGCCGCTGCAAATTTATTGCTGTAGTTTGTATTAATGGCTGTATCAATTTGCGAAAGTAAATCTGCACTGATACCAGTACGAACACCATTAGTTTCTTTATAGAAACGGTTCCATTCATCACCTGGATGTTGGAAGTTACTCATGATGTAAGTCCAACCGTTTACTTCATCGACTGCGTGTAGACCAGTTGATTCTGCACCTGCTGGTGTAGACAAGATACGGATGAGCTGTTTAGTGTCAACGTTGTAAGCCCATAAGAAGTTATTCAAATGGTTACCAGAGTCTTCACCGATAAATAACGTACGTAGTTTTTCAGAGAACTTCAAGTTGTCAGGGCTAGCAATCTGTTCTGGGTCAGCAGTGTTACCTAAGCTGTCAAAGCTAATGTCTTTACCTTTAATTAGAAGACTAGATTGGCTAGGTACCCATTCACTATTGATTGCGGCATTTGAGCTGTCTTTTTGGCCGCCTGTCAGTTTATGCTCCAAAATACCACCAGCCGTTATTTTCGGGAATTTAACGTTGTGCTCAGCAAGGTAACCGCTACCACCTTCAACCATTGAATCAACAATGTTAGCTAAAGCTGAATATGCGCGTTTATCTGCAATATTTACAGTTGTACCTTCGTTCTTGGTCAATGCCATTGAAGCACCAACGTAAGCTGCATAGCGGTGTGTCTCAAGGAAAGCCGCTGCAAGTTTAGTTTTGTCGCTGTTATCTTTAAGCTTGAGATAAACACCAGTTTTGCTCAAATAAGTAAATTTAAAACCTTGAGCTTCTAATTCTGCTTTTTGAGTAGCTTGTTGTAGTTTTAAACGATCTTTCGCAGCTTTCGCTAAAGCTTGTTGTTCAGGCGTACCTTTATCTCCAGCATCAATAGCATCTTTTTCTGCTGTCGTTGCATCGCTTGGATATTTGGCAATTTGTAGAACCGATTCGAAAATATCAGTTCCTTTGATACCGCTCTTGATTAGGTTTTCAATCTCTACACTTGTTGCATGACCAAGCTTGATCCATGAGATCTGACCAGTCGTTGTATCTGTAAGTACCGTTGTATATTTTGCAACGTAAAGTGTGCCGGCAGATAGGTCTTTCTCTTTATCTGCAACGAACATGAAGAGACCACCATTGGTATAGTCATCACCCATCAAAACTGTTCGGTTGTCTGGGAAAACTTGTACAAGCTCATGTGAAATACGGCCTAAACAGTAGTGCTTTGTCACACGACCCGTACCATCTGCATTTACGGTAATTTCTGGTAAATGACCGTAGTTATATGGGTTAGCCGCATTTTCATCACCATACACATTTTTACTAAATGCTTTAAGTGTTGAAAGTGATTGACCTAACTTTTGGTTGAAAGCATCTGGCTCATATTCTTCACTCGATAAATGAGTTCCCCAGGGTGACAAGCTTGCACCACAAGTAATCCATAAACCATGCGCACTTGAAGTGTCTACATTGTGATATTTAATTAAAGTCAAATGACCAGTTTTCGGGTCTTGATCTAAAGTAAGCACTGCAATCGGAGATGATAATTTACCGTAAGTATCACCACCATTTTGGTCTTTTGATAAATATTCAAACTGAACCACATGGAACACTGGGTTACCAGTTACACCTAATGCTTTCTTATCTGCATCTGTGAAATCTTTGCCAGTCGCTTGTTTAAAGCTAATCAGAGAACTACCATCTGGACAGTCAGAGAAGAATTGACGTTCTTTACCTGCAACTGATTTATCAATAATGGGCTGATTATTAATATCAACATAACCGCCCGCAATAATCTTTCCGCCTTTACCATCAGGAACTTCTGTACCTGTTAAAAAGAATGGTTTGTAAGCAAGTTGATATTCAGTTTTGCTGCCATCTTCCCATGAAATAGCAAGCTTTGATGCACATGCAGTTGTTGCCATCTCTGCTACAGTAGAAGGCGCAGGCATTGACGTGAACGTTGCATTTTTAAAGTTAATTGGTTTTGATGGAGTGATAACGTCTGAATCATCATTACTATCGTTACATCCTGCTAACGTTGCTGCCGTAGCCATCGCACCTAATGGAAGAAAAGGGATCCCCGTAAACCATTTTAAAATGTCGCGACGTGTTGGGTGGTTAGAAGCAGTTGTCATAATAAATCCGTAACTTTTGTGAGTATATTTGTTGAGTTGATTCTATGGACTGGAAATGACACTTTTCTTACATTTTTAAGTCACTTTGAAGACAGTTTATTGCTTTGTAGATTAAAAAGTGGTCTATATAAAAAAGCCTGAACTTAGAGGTTCAGGCTTTTTCTTAAATATTATTTTATTCAGCAGATTGAGCTTTTCTTTTCTCAAGAATTTTACCGAACAATAATCCAAGTTCGAAAAGTAACCACATCGGGATCGCCAACATCACCATAGAAATTGCATCTGGTGGGGTAATAAACATCGCTACAAAAAAGCAGCCTACAATGATAAAACGTCTTTTTTCAGCAAGACTTTTTGTATTTACCACACCTATTAAAATGAGTAGGAGCGTCGCAATTGGAATTTCAAAAGTGACACCAAAAACTAAAAACAGCTTTAAGCAAAAGCTTAGATAGCTATTAATATCCGTCATAGGTGCAACAGTTTCAGGCGATACACTAATAAAGAAATGTAAAATTGCAGGAAGTGTAATGTAGTATGCAAAAGCAACTCCGGCATAGAACAAAACAATACTGCCGATGAGTAATGGCAGCGCTAAATGACGTTCTTTTTGATATAACGCAGGGCGAACAAAAGTCCAGATTTCATAAAGAATAAATGGCATTGCCAGCACAAGCGCAACAAATAAATTGAGCTTAAAAGGTGCCATAAAGGTTGCAGTTACATCTGTTGCAATCATTGACGATGATGCAGGAAGTTGCAGCCTTAAAGGTTCAGATAATAATTGGTAAGTGTTGTTTCGAAAGGGTAATAAGCAAAAGAATAAAAATAATGTTACCCCGACAATCCTAAATAAATGACGCCTTAAAACGACCAAATGGTTCATGATGGGCATTTGGTCTAAATTTTCTTGCGTATTTACAGTCGTTGAAGGCAGTTGGTTCATACGGCAATCTTCAATTTAACGGGAGGTGTTTCTAAAGTGTCGCTTTGAGGTGCCAAAGGTGTAAATCTGGCAAGAAAGGGCACTTCATAATGACCCGATACAGGGGAGTACATCGTAGACTGAGATATAGTTTCAGCTACCTCAGTTTTTTCGGAATTGTCTGAGGTAGTCTGTTTTTGTATTTCTTCAAGTTGTTGTTGTACTTTGCGTTCTAGTGCTTCAATGCGGTTGAGTTCTTCTTGCATTTCTTTTCGAAATTCAGAAAGACGCAACTCTTGATCAATCTCATTTTGCAAATTGGTAATATAACGTTTTAGGCGAACATACCAGCGACCAGCAAAGCGAGCGGCTTCTGGTAATTTATCTGGGCCTAAAACTAAAATTGCAATAATTGCAAAACAGAGTAGCTCTGTCATTCCTACATCAAGCATGGTGGAAAACCTTTAGCTTTTCACTGATGTGCTGTCAGGGGTTTTGACTTGGGCATCAATTGTACGTGGAGTATTAAGAGCAGCAGTTTCGTCTTCTTCACGAACTGATTTTTTAAAGTCTTTTACTGCACCGCCTACGTCTTTACCGATATTTTTTAATTTAGATGTACCGAATAATAAAATAACGACAATTGCAAAAATAACGACGTGCCAAATAGATAAACCGGCCATGATCTTATACCTCTTTTCAGTTTGCTTTATATCAACAGGTTGCCATGACAGGAATGTGACACTTATATGTCACTTTTAAGACAGTGAATGGGGGTAAAGCCTAAGAAGATAATTTTCATAGAGAAGTTATTTAATTATTTAATTTATAGGCAGGCCGATATCGGGCGCTTAAATTACTTGAAATGGAAAGTACATTTCACTTTGAAAAGGTGTAGCATAACAAACTGATTTTGATGGGTGAGAGGAGAAAACGTGGCGTTGTTATTGCCAATATTGGCGTTTATCACTGGACTTTTACTTGCTCAGACTTCTCTTTCAGAAACGATAAAACCTGTTCTTTCAGCTTGGCTTGCCCGCTTACTGATTCCAGTTGTGATTATTTACAACATGGTATTTTATCAGCCGGGTAGTTTGAGTTTGATGCTCTTTAGCTTCGGTTCAGCATTTCTTATTTTCTTTGCATATTTAGCTTTATTTAAAGACAGATTATTAGCGCTTTGCGTGAGTTATACCAACATGGGCTGGCTCGGTTTTCCTTTTGCTATGGCTTTATTTGGCCCTGATGCTACGGCTCCAATTGTTGCGCTATATATTGGTATGTCTCTTTTTGGAAATGCATGGGCCGTAACTGCTGTAACAACAGCACCACAAAGCAAGCTCAACATATTAAAAAAGGTTTTAAGCTCTCCACCTTGTATCTCAATATTCTGTGCGCTTGTCCTCAGACTTTTAGGTGCTCAATATATTGAACATCCAGCCATACACTGGATTTATGAGGTAGCTAAATTTGTAATGACTTTTGCTGGGATGTGTGTGCTCGGAATGTGGTTACGCCGTACTCGAGTGCATTTAAAAGACTTAATCTACAGCACCAAAGCTCAAACATTTAAAGTGGTGTGTGGACTTATTCTTTGTGGACTAACGTATAGATTTCTACCAATTCCAAATATAAGTCAGCAAATTGGAGTCATGTTTTTAATGTTCTGTTTACCACCAGCAGCCAATATTGTAGCGCTAGAAACACATTATCAAGGAACAGGAAGATCTGCGGCTTATATCGCTTCTGGGACGATTGTGAGTTGTGTGTGTATTGCTATTTATGCAGTGTTTTTGCACATGTTCGTCTAATTAATTATTTAATTCTAACCCTACACTTGCTTGTGTGAAGGCGGCATGGATGCCGCTAGTTAGACTGTGGCACAAGGACGTGCCATCAGTCTAACAAAAGATTTTTGCTTACTTTTCATCTTTGAAAAGTAAGGTTTGCCTATACAAAGCTGAATACTCTCTAACGTGGTATTCAAAGGCTATATGGAAAAAAATTATACTAAACTTTCTCTAAATAACTGCATCGCTTGTCCACGATGACTAATCTTATTCTTGTCTTCTTTAGAAAGTTCCGCGCTAGAAACTTGTAGCTCAGGTAACCAGAACAGTGGGTCATAACCAAAGCCATTTTCACCACGTGCAGCTTCTAAAATTTCGCCGTGCCAGATGCCTTGGAAAATTTGTGGCAAAGGATCTTCAGCATGCGTTACTAGAGCAAGTACACACACAAACATGCCTTCAATCACTTCACCATTTTTACGGTAGGGTAAAAGGTCATTTAATAATTTTGCATTATTCGCTGCATCGTCACCATGTTCTCCAGCATAGCGTGCTGAATAAATACCAGGTGCGCCGCCTAAGACTGGTACACAAATACCAGAGTCGTCAGCCATAGCAGGTTTACCTGAAATTTTAGAAGCATGACGCGCTTTAATAATAGCATTTTCAATAAAGCTTAAGCCGTCTTCGATTGCATCGGGAATATTAAGGCGACCTTGAGGAATAATTTCTACAGGTAACTTAAGCTGTTCAAAAAGTTTTTCAAACTCAGCGACTTTACCTTTGTTATTGCTGGCAAGAACTAAACTGCCCTGATCAAACCAATGTGGGGTAGACATAATAAAACCAAACTTTATAGCTAATATCGAACGTGAGTTATGTTACGTGTTTTTTAAGAGGGGATATAGAGGGAAATAAATAGAATATAAAATGGGACAACCTAAACTAAAGCCACCTTATAGAGTATACAAGGTGGCTTTAGTCGAGTAAGGTTTTTTACGGATGAACCGTTATTATTGTGCTTGAATCCATTTGTCTGCACGGTCACGCGCTGTACGGATTTGTTCTTGAGTTAAGTTCGCCGCTAGAGCAGTTTTCTTACCTTCAGATAGGCTAATCACTTTATTATCGAGCATGCCATCACGAGTTGAAAGCTCATACCACTGGTAAGCACCCATGTAGTTTTTCTTTTGCTCTTCCATCATCGCTAGGTTGTAGCTTGCACGGTTATCGCCATTGCTTGCTGCTTTTTCAAAGTATTTACGAGCCATAGACTCATCTTTTTTAACACCAATACCGTCGGCATACATACGGCCCACGTTGAGTTGTGCTGGTGATAAACCTTGGTCGGCTGCTGCTTTAAACCATGCGAAAGCTTGTTTCTCGTCTTTTGCTACATCTTTACCATATTGGTAGTGTGTACCAAGGTAAAACTGCGCGCCTGCTTGACCAGCTTTTGCAGCTTTTTGAAGGTCATTAACCCCCATTGTTGAAAAGCGTGCAGCCTGACTCGCAACCGATTGTGGCTGGGCGATATAATCTGCATGAGCCTGCATACTTAGCAGTCCTGCAAATAGTGTGCTAAATAATGTCTTTTTCATAGTGCACTCACTCGATAAATAGCGACTTCACCAAACAAATTAGGAACATGTTTGCTTAACAGGCTTCCCTGCTGATTTCCATTGACGGCGAGTCGATTAATAATTTGTATCTGATTTTCCGCACAGAGTGCTTCGAAATCTTTAAATGTACATAAATGAATATTGGGGGTGTTATACCACATATATGGTAGAGCATCCGATACAGGCATCATTCCTTTTAATGCAAGAAAAGAGCGAGTCTTCCAATGCGCAAAGTTTGGAAAAGTAATAATTGCCTGTTTACCCACACGCACCATGTCTCTTAATAAAACATCTGGTGCATCTACGGCTTGCAAAGCCTGTGCCATAACCACATAGTCAAAAGACTGGTCGGCAAAACGGCTCAAACCGAGATTCAAATCTTGTTGAATAATATTTAACCCGCGACTGACGGCAATTGCAATCTTTTCTTGATCAATTTCTAAACCATAAGCACGAATTTGATGCTTTTGGCTCATATGAGCGAGTAATTCACCATCACCACACCCTAAATCGAGTACACTTGAGCCGGGTTTAATCCACTTTTCTGCCAGTTGTTGATCAATACGCATTAACTTGCCTCCAGTGATGTCGATTTTAAGTGTTCTTCACCGCCTAAGAAAGCGCGCATGGTTTTGACATACAGTGGAATCGGGAATAAGAACGAGTCATGGCCTTGCTCAGCATCAATATCGAGATAACTTACTGGCTTATGATTGGTAATAAGTGCATCTACAATTTCTTGAGAGCGACTAGGGGCAAAACGCCAGTCTGTTGTAAAAGAGACAATCAGGAACTGACATTTGGTTTTACCCATCGCTTCTGTTAACGAATGATTGTATTCACGTGATGGGTCAAAATAATCCAAAGCTTTGGTCATGATGAGATAAGTATTGGCATCAAAGTTACGGCTAAACTGTTCACCTTGATAACGAAGATAGCTTTCGACTTGAAACTCGACATCAAAACCATACATAAATTTGCCAGATTTTAAATCACGGCCAAATTTTTGTTTCATGGCTTCTTCTGAAAGATAGGTGATATGACCGACCATTCGGGCCAAAATCAGGCCACGTTTTGGGTAGCTATCATTTTCTAAATAACGACCATGATGGAAGTCTGGATCAGACAAGATCGACTGACGCGCAACCTCGTTAAATGCAATATTTTGTGCTGAAAGCTTTGGTGCGCTGGCAATAATCACACACTTTTGTAAGCGGTCAGGATAGTCTACTGACCATTGTAGTGCTTGCATGCCCCCTAATGATCCACCAACAACTGCATACCATGTATGTACCCCTAGACGATCAGAAAGCATGGCCTGAGTTTTAACCCAATCGCGTACCGTCACTAAGGGAAAATCAGGTCCATAAGGGCGATTATCATTTTCAGGGTTTGGAGATATTGGACCCGTTGAGCCGCTACATCCACCAATATTGTTGAGAGAAACTACAAAAAACTTATTTGTATCGATTGCCTTACCCGGGCCAATACAGCTATCCCACCATCCGGCTTTCTTATCATCTTCATGGTGATAACCTGCTGCGTGATGATGTCCAGAAAGGGCATGACAGATTAAAATGGCATTTGATTGATCTGCATTTAAAGTGCCGTAAGTTTCGACCATTAATTCAAAACGTGGCAAGACACGCCCACATTCAAGGTGTAATGGTTCTTCAAATTGGAACTTTTGCGGAGTGACTAACCCCACTGAATCAGCTGGAAAAGACACGGGAACATTTCGCCTTTTAAATCTTTCAGGAATAAAAAGAAAGGATACCAAGCTAGGTATCCTTTCAAAAGAGTTTTTTTAAATTAAACAGCGGCGGCAACAACCTGATCTGTACTTAAAACGCCTTGATCAATCAAACGGTTAGTACATGCAATAATTGCTTCAATCGATGAGGTGACTGTATTGTCATGAACACCCGCACCAAATGAACCTTTACCTGTACCTTTTACTTGAAGCTCAATCAAGGTTAACGCTTTCGCATTTGCACCTGAACTAATACTGCGTTCTTCATAGTTCAATACGTCAATTGGTAATTGAAGCGCATTTAAGAATGCAGAGATTGGTCCGTTACCTTCACCGCGAAGTTGTTGTGTTTCACCTTCGACATCAACATCAAGTTCGATGATTTGAGTGCCATTAATATCAGACAATCTGTAGTTTTTGACTGTGTAATGTTGGTTTTTTACATCAACATAAGTGTCTTTAAACAAGGTCCAGATTTCTTTTGCATTAATTTCTGTACCATTATCATCAGCATATTGTTGAACAACCTGACTGAATTCAATTTGTAAACGGCGAGGTAATACAACGTTGTAGTTCGCTTCTAATAAGTAAGCGATACCACCTTTACCAGACTGACTATTTACACGAATAACTGCGTCATAGTCGCGGCCCAAATCTTTCGGGTCGATTGGCAAGTAAGGCATATCCCAGATTTCTTCGTTTTTCTGGTACTCGAAGCCTTTTTTGATTGCATCCTGATGTGAACCAGAGAATGCAGTAAATACCAAGTCGCCTGCATATGGATGACGAGGGTGTACAGGTAAGCCAGTACATTCTTCAACCGTTGCAATCACTTCATTAATGTTAGAGAAATCTAACTCTGGCGCTACGCCTTGGGTGTACATGTTCAATGCAATAGCTGCAACGTCAACGTTACCTGTACGCTCACCATTACCGAACACACAACCTTCAACACGGTCAGCACCCGCCATAATGGCAAGTTCTGATGCGGCAATACCACAGCCGCGGTCATTGTGGCAGTGAACAGAAATGATCACACCATCACGACGTGCCAAATTACGATGCATCCATTCAATTTGGTCTGCATAAACATTTGGTGTAGAAACTTCTACAGTCGCAGGTAAGTTTAAAATCACTTTATGATCTGGACGTGCATCCCAGATTTCTGTGACGGCATCACAGACATCTTTAGCGACTTCTAATTCGGTTGCAGAGAAACATTCTGGACTGTACTGGAAAATCCAGTCAGTTTGAGGATACTGTGCAGCATACTCTTTAACTTTTTGAGCAGCATTAATTGCTAATTGTTTTGCACCATTAACGTCTACATTCAACACCTTTTGACGGAAGGTTGGAGAGTTAGAGTTATAAATATGCACAATTGCGCGTTTAGCACCTGCCAAAGATTCAAAAGTACGTTCAATTAAATGGTCACGTGCTTGAACCAAAACTTCAATGTATACGTCATCAGGAATATGATTTTCTTCGATCAACATACGAGTAAAATCGAAGTCAATTTGTGATGCAGAAGGGAAACCGATTTCAATATGTTTAAAACCGATTTTCACAAGCATTTTGAACATTTTGAATTTTTGTTCCATATTCATCGGTTCAAAAATTGCTTGGTTACCGTCACGTAAATCGGTACTCATCCAGATTGGCGCTTTTGTAATTTCTTTATTCGGCCATTGGCGATCTGGTAAATCCACACGTTGGTACATACGGCGGTATTTTTTGCTAGGGTCAGCCAACATCATGAGAAAACTCCTTGTCTCGTAGCGCGGTTGCTCTGGATATATTTAAAAGGCAACGTCTCTACTTAATATATGGTATCTAATTCAGAAAAATTAAAGGTAATTTTGAAGTGCTGCTTTAAAAAGCAGACAAAATTTTTATACGCGCGCGTGGCGCAGCATCAGGAGTTGCAGATGATGTCTTGCTTGAGTAGGCTGGGCAAACAAGTAATTCGTTTTCATCTCTAGACCGTAGAATAATAAGTTTGATGGTTTGCGGGTAATCTTGATATTTAGATATATCACATCTAAACAATGATTACACCTTGTGCAAAATTCTTATCATAATTTTAGTTAAGTTGTTTAGAAAATAATTTTCTAATTTTGCGCTGTTTTATTTTTTATGGAAAATTATTTTCATATTTTTGCCTTTTTAAGGTAAAAAAGATTATTAAGTCTTAAAAAGGCAAAAATAAATAGTGTTACAGTTCTGACCACATACGAATTAAATTATGATAAATGTTGGTGAGCTTCATGACTTCTGGGTAGTTATCGCCGTGTGATTTACGTAATTCTCGAATGCTCTCATCAAGATTAAATAAAAGATGGCGTTTACTATCGTCGCGTACCAAACTTTGTACCCAGAAAAAAGAAGCAAAACGAGTACCTGAAGTAATGCTACTGACTTCATGCAGGCTAGTAGACGGGTAGAGCACCACATCACCTGCCGGTAATTTGACTTCGTGATAACCATAAGTATCTTCAATAACAAGGTCACCACCTTCATATTCTTCGGGTTCACTTAAAAATAGCGTACAAGATAAATCGGTACGGAGCTGCTCAGAAGTGCCACGGATAAGACGAATTGAGTTGTCCACGTGAAAACCGAAGCTTTCATGTTCATCATAACGATTAAAAAGCGGTGGAATAATTTTGTGGGGTAGGGCCGCAGCCTGAAACACTGGATTTTGCCAAATTGCTTTGATGACAATATCACTCAAATGATGAGTAAGCGGGTCTTGTTCCGAGAGTTGCTGATTTCTTTTAACAGAAGCAGATAAGGTGCCAGCAGTCACTTTTCCACCTACCCAGTTGGCATCTTCCATGAGTTTACGAAACTCGGCAACTTGCTCTTTGCTTAAAACATTGGGGATATGATGAATCACAGCAAACACCTTTTAATATAGATACTTCATTTGTAAAAATAGCCTCGTGACGAGGCTATTTTATATGAACTTTAATTAATTCCATAAATAAATTATGGAATTTAAACTTAGTACTTAAAGTTAATCGCTAAGACAGCATTACGGCCATTACCTTCAAAAGCGTAGTGAGCTGCATGTGCACTTGTGAAATAACGCTTATCAGAAATATTATTGATATTAAGCTGTAGGTTTACGTTCTTGTTCACGTCGTATTTAGCCATCGCGTTGTAAATAGTATAAGTTGGCAAGTATTTCGGAGCAGTTGTGTTCACAAAAACTTGATCGCGGTATTCAACACCAGCACCTAAAGTCAATTGAGGTATAACTTTATACGTTGACCATAAAGTCGCGCTGTTTTTAGCTACGAATGGAAGTGGTTTTCCTTCCTGAGCGATAGCATTGTATGCGGCTTCAGTGATTTCGCTATCTAAATAGCTATAACCTGTAGATACATCCCATTTGTCAGTAATCTTTCCGTTCAAGCTAATTTCAAATCCATCAACTTTACTTTTACCTGCATTTGCAGTTGTTGTAGGATCGATTTGGATGCGAGTATTTTGCTTTTCAGTACGGAAAACTGCTGCTGTTAAGTTCGCACGATTATTAAACAGATCCCATTTTGTACCTAATTCAAAAGTACGTGCTTCTTCTGGTTTTAGATCATTTGCACTCGCACTTGCAGCACCTGAGTCGCTAATAGAATCTGAACCTGTATCACCCTCAGCGAGTACACCTACTGGGTTTGCTGACGTAGCATAGCTTAAATAGATACTACCATCTTCTGTTGGTTTAAAAACTAAACCAGCTTGGTAAGAGAAGTAATCTGTATCACTTTCTAGTTTATCGCCAGCTTTATGAGGTGTACGTCCACCTACGTCTTTATTGTATTTTTTCTCAGTTTCAAATTTATCCCAACGAACACCTAGGTTAAGTAGCCATTGTGGATTAAATTCAATGCTATCTAATGCATATACACCTACATTATGACTACGAGTGGTTGATTGTGCTGTAATAGATCCACGCTTATCTGTGAAGGCACCATTTCCAGGATTATTTAAACTCGTACACCAGCCATTTGCTACAGCAGCAGCTGAAGTACAGTTTTGAATGTTGCTGTCTAAAATTGTTGAGGTGGTTTCACCAGCAGCATTAGTAAAGGTATATACACCTTGATCAGTTTCTTGGAAGCTCCATTCAGTACCGACATTAAAAGAATGCTTTAATGAACCAGTATTAAATTTGCCATTTAAAGAAAGTTGATCACTGTATGCATCAGTATCCAATATACGACTTAAAGCACGACGAGCGATTGTACCTCTGTAAATATTACCCTTAGAGTCATCAGCATTCGTATAAACATAATCAGATTTAGATTTGTTGTAAGTTGCTACATTTGACAAAGTAAGATTTTCATTAAAATCATGTTCTAATTTAAACGTACCAATATGATTTTCACGTTTATCGAAATCACGTGCTTTCCAGCCATAGTAGGTACCCGCTTTTACATCAACAGGCTTACCATCACCAGGAGTTACAGTAACACCAGCTGGAGGAGTCGTTGGATTTGCGTTGTTAAACGGAATACCTGCATCAGGTTCATCATTACTACGTAAATAGTAGTAACTCAGTGTTCCGCGAGTTGCAGTATCTAGGCCAAATGCAAGACTTGATGCAATACCAGCACGAGCATATTCTGCGCCGTTACTTTGACCAGCTTTTTCATTTTCGTGACCCATAATAACAACACGACCAGCAACTCCGTTACCAAAGTCTTTGTTGGCATCAAGTTGGATATGACGATAGTTGTCAGTACCACCTTGAATACTACCTTGGTAAACGTCGCCTTCATGAGCTACTTTAGGGATTAAGTTAATACTTCCACCCACGCTACCACCGCCACCTAGGGCAGAAGAAGAACCCTTAATCACTTCCACTTGTTCGATGGCAAACATATCGCGGCTTTGTGAAGTTGTATTACGAACACCATCGATATAAATAGAAGATTGACCGCTATAACCACGGATGTAGGGCATATCTGTAAATGGGGTACCGCCTTCACCTGCACCTAACGTAATACCAGGTTCATAGCGTAAAGCTTCGAGTAGAGTATTAGAGTTTGTATCTTTAATTAATTTTTGAGAAAGAATAGAAACGGATTTTGGAGTATCTAAAAGGGGAGCAACTAATTTTGAATTTGCCGACTCATCTACTTTTAAAGATTCTTCGTGAGTTGCTTGAGTGTGAATGGTTGGTAATTGTGAAATTGCTTCTTGTGCCATGACTGTTGTTGCAATCATAGAAAGAGATGATGCGATTGCAGATGAAACAATTTTTTTACGTGTTCTAATCAATGACATGACTTTCAGGACTTAAATATAAAACGTTATGCGAATAATAATAATTCTTATTTATATGTACAGTTTGTGTTAATTGGATTTGCCAATTGAATTATGGAGACAAAGTGAATGATTAAATAGTAAAGTGTACTTTTATTTAGCTAATCTACTGATTCTTAGTAATTGTTTGTAAAAACGATTAAATTTAGATTTTGATTGTAATTTTAGATTTATGAAGAATAACTAAAAAATTAGTTTTACTTAAGGTCTTTTGAAAAATATTTAAAGAATCATAAAATTACTGTGAAATTTACGAGAATAATGACGCTAACTTAAATGAAGTGATCGGTTAATTTTGTATATCTTGAAAGTTGTCATATAATACAGCACTTTTAAAAAAACTGTTCCTACTCACTAATTTTTATCGAGGAAGCCATGCAAGTAACGACTGAAGCGGTTTCGGGCGTTGCCCGTCGTTTAAATGTGTCTGTACCGACGAGCCGTATTAACGAGCAATTTGAAGCTCGTTTGAAACGCACTGCCAAAACTGTGAAGATCAACGGCTTCCGTCCAGGTAAAGTACCTGAAAACGTTGTTCGCCGCGAATATGGTGCAGGCATTTATCAAGAAGTTGTAAATGACATCATTCGTGATAGCGTTTTTGAAGCAATTCAACAAGAAAAAATCAATGCGGTAGGTATGCCGAACATTGATAAAGTTGAACATAAAGAAGATGCTTTAGTTTTTGAAGCGACTGTAGAAGTTTATCCAGAAGTTGCAGTACAAGCATTCGACGGTTTAGAAGTTGAACGTAAAACAGCTGAAATTAAAGATGCTGACGTTGATGCTATGATCGAAAACTTGCAAAAACAACGTCAAACTTGGGCTGTTACCAAGGGTATGGCGAAAAAAGACATGCAAGTGACTTTTGACTTTGAAGGCACTATCGACGGTGAAAAGTTTGAAGGCGGTTCTGCTGAAGACTTTAAACTCGTATTAGGTTCAGGTCGTATGATTCCTGGCTTTGAAGACGGCATCGTTGGTATGAAAGCTGGTGAAGAGAAAGTAATTGATGTTACTTTCCCAGAAGACTACCAAGCTGAAAACTTGGCTGGTAAAGCAGCTCAGTTCAAAATCACTGTGAAACAAGTTGAAAAATCAAAACTTCCAGAAATTGATGCTGAATTCTTGAAAATCTTCGGTGTAACTGAAGAAGAAGGCGTTGAGAAATTAAAAGCTGACGTTCGTAAGAATATGGAACGTGAAGTTCGCAATGGTTTACGTAACCAAGTTAAACAAGCTGCTTTTGATGCACTTGTTGCTGCGAACGAAGTTGAAGTTCCAACTGCAATGGTTGCTCAAGAAATTGACCGCCAACGTCAACAAATGGTTCAACAATTCACTCAACAATTTGGTGGTGCAGGTGCGCAATCTTTTGATAAGAGCATGCTTCCTGACGAATTGTTCAAAGAACAAGCAGAGCGTTCTGTTAAGCTTGGCGTATTGGTAAGCAAAGTTTTAGCTGATGCTAAACTTGAAGTTGACCAAGCTCGCGTTGATGCTTACATCGACGACATGGCTTCTTCTTACGAAGATCCAACTGAAGTGATTGAATACTTCAAAAATGATGCTCAACAACGTGCTCAAATCGAAGCAGTTGTATTAGAAGATCAAGTTGTTGATCACATCTTAGCTGGTGCTAAAGTGACTGACAAAGCTGTATCTTATGATGACTTATTGAAAGAACAACAAGCTCGCCGTATGGGCTAATCTTTTAAGAAGTCAGAAAAAGGCGCTTTAGGCGCCTTTTTTGTTTTTCTTTATGTGGTCAATTTGAGTGCGACATTAAGTACTTAGGTATAAATAATATAATATTTCAGTGCGAACCTTTTGCAATTTGAGAAATTATCCCGCATATTGTTGCCATAGGTTAAGTCACAAAAAATTTAGGAATAAATAACGTATGTATGTTCCAACAATTGAAAATGCTTTAGTTCCTGTTGTGGTTGAACAATCTTCTCGCGGCGAACGTTCTTTTGATATTTATTCACGACTTTTACGTGAGCGCGTCATTTTTTTAACAGGTGAAGTTGAAGACAATATGGCAAATCTAATTGTTGCCCAAATGTTGTTTTTAGAAGCTGAAAACCCTGATAAAGATATCCACCTTTATATCAACTCTCCAGGTGGGTCGGTGACAGCGGGCATGGCTATTTATGACACGATGCAGTTTATTAAACCTGATGTCGTAACATATTGTATGGGCCAAGCTGCTTCAATGGGTGCATTCTTATTAAATGCTGGTGCTAAAGGCAAACGCTATTGCCTAGAAAATGCCCGTGTCATGATTCACCAACCATTAGGTGGTTTCCGCGGTCAAGCATCGGATATTGAAATTCATGCGCGTGAAATTCTATTTATTAAAGAACGTTTAAACCGCTTAATGGCAGAGCATAGTGGTCAAGACTACGAAACTGTTGCTCGTGATACTGACCGTGATAACTTTATGACAGCACAGTCTGCTAAAGAATATGGTTTGGTTGATCAGGTGTTAAGTAAGCGTCCATAAGGACCTTCTTATATAAATAACTTGAGATGTTGAAAAAGATCTCCATTTAGTTATTTATGCAGTGCATCTTGCCCTAATATTTAAGATTCTATTTGTGGAGTGAATATGTCCGAACATCCTCAAGGACAAAAACATTGTTCATTTTGCGGTAAAACGCAGTCTGAAGTCGGGAAACTGATTGCAGGTGAGGACGCATATATTTGTAATGAGTGTGTGGATGTCTGCTTAGACCTTGTACAAACCAGCCAACAGGTTGAAGCAGGGGACTGGGCGAGTAAGGCATTGCCAAAACCACATGAAATACGTGCTGCGCTTGATCAATATGTAATTGGTCAAGATCTTGCCAAAAAGACATTATCTGTTGCGGTTTATAACCATTATAAACGCCTAAAAGTTGGTCATAATGGACATGTGTCTAAAGAAGTAGAAATTGCTAAAAGTAACATCCTACTGATTGGACCTACAGGTTCGGGTAAAACTTTACTTGCGCAAACATTGGCTCGCCTATTAGACGTTCCATTTGCAATGGCGGATGCAACGACATTAACCGAAGCTGGTTATGTCGGCGAAGATGTTGAAAATATTGTACAAAAGCTTTTGCAAAAAGCGGACTACGATGTAGAGAAAGCTCAGAAGGGCATTATCTATATTGACGAGATTGACAAGATTACTCGTAAATCTGAAAACCCGTCAATTACGCGTGATGTTTCTGGTGAAGGTGTACAACAAGCATTATTAAAAATGATTGAAGGTACAGTGGCTTCTATTCCTCCGCAAGGTGGACGTAAGCATCCACAGCAAGAGTTTATCCAAATTGACACTTCGAATATCTTGTTTATTTGTGGTGGTGCATTTTCCGGTTTGGAAAAAATTGTACAGCAGCGTCAAGAGAAAGGCGGTATTGGTTTTACAGCTGATGTTAAAAACAAAGATGAAACCAAAAAACTTGCTGAATTGTTCCGTCAGGTTGAACCAACTGACTTAGTGAAATTTGGTTTAATTCCAGAATTCATTGGTCGTTTACCAGTGATTGCGACACTTGAAGAGTTGGATGAAGAAGCATTAATGCAAATTTTGACTGAGCCAAAAAATGCATTAACTCGCCAGTATCAATATCTTTTCACTATGGAAAATGTTGATCTGATCTTTGAAGATTCTGCATTGCGTGCTATCGCGAAGAAAGCACTTGAACGCAATACGGGTGCGCGTGGTTTACGTTCTATTATGGAGAACGTGCTGCTTGAAACCATGTACGATTTACCAAGTCGTACTGATGTTGGGACAGTCATTATTAATGAAGCAGTCATTAATGGTGAGGCAGAACCTGTTTATAAAGTAGAGCGTCAGCCTAAAGAAGCTGCAACACATGAAAGTGTTGCTAAAGCAGATTTAAAGGTTATTGATTCGAAGTCTGCATAGATTTCATTCATCTAAAAAGCATGAATCGCGCGAGTGATTCATGCTTTTTTTGTTTTCAATTTATGTGCGCGGTGTTAATCTTAAAAATACAAAATACGCATAGTTTTGCGTTGTAAAAAATAAATCAAAAACAAAACGCTTTGAGGGATGCCATGCGTTATTTAATCGTATCTTTGTGCTGTGCCGGACTATTTGTGGGCTGTCAAAGTTCATCTCATTTGGAAAAAAATACGGGTGAATTGACTGCAACCCTACCTAAAGTTGATGTTGAAAAAGAACCTGGTTTGTTTGATCAATATCATGTGGGTGGTTTTGCTGTAGGTGGTTGGGTTAACCAAAAGTTGGGTCAGACTTTTGCTCCAGTCAAACCACAAAATCAGCAAGCTGCTGTAGTTTATCTTTATCGACCAGACACGAAATGGAATCGTCAGGAAATTGCGGCGATAAATCTTTTTGTGAATGGCAAGCGTATTCCGAGTCTATTACATAATCATTATTACTGGATTGAATTACCAGCAGGCACTTATCGTCTTTCTGCAAGCCGCCCTTTACTTGGTATTCATTTTCAAGAACCGAAATATATTGATATCACTGTTGAGGCGGGAACGTCTTATTATTTGAAATATGATGAAGAGAACAAAATGGACCGTGGTGAACACACTGGCCCATTTATGTTAATGCAAGACAATATAGGACGTAGAGAGATAGCATTTACCGAGCTTAAATCTTCTAGCTACAACTTTGTGGCTGAAGAAGCTTCAGGAAAGATTCGACATAAACCACAAGAATTAAAGCCAGCCAAATATGATGAAAAATCAGATGTACATCTGATTAAGCCATTTAAATTATGGAATCCTTTAACTTGGTAATGGACCGCAAAAGATAAAGAAAAGTTAAGACTTTTCTTTATCTTTCATGAGTGGGGCAAGAATTTTAAGCATCTCTTCTTGCATATGATCTCTTGCTTTAGGGTCATTAAAGGTCTGTTGTCCCAACTCCATCATATATTCTGAAATTTGCCCCATAATTTGCACGTTTTTACGTGTAATTGATTGACCTTCTGGAGTTTTCAAAAACTTTAAATTTGCCTGAATTTCTTCTTCAGTATAAGTCTTAAGATAAATATCCTGTAAAGCTTGAGCGGTTTTTGGGTTGCTAATGAGTTGATTGCTCGAATCTTTTAAGAGTAAACCTAACTTCTTCGCGGCCTCTTTTTCTTTTGGACCTAAAGTTTTGATACCCGTGATATTACTAACGATCTGTTCTGCCTGTTGATCATAGTAAGGTGTTAATTCATTAATTGATTCTTTAAGTAGGTAATCAATTTGGCTCATTTGCATGAGTTCTTTGACTGAACTTAACTTAGCAGGAGACGCAAATAAGCTTGTGGTGATACAGCTTAAGCAGAGGCTGATTGAAAGGTTTTTAAGAATAGGGCGAATAGTCATGAAATGACCTATATTCAATATATGGCGAGAGAGTGCATTTATTAATAGCACAGATTGAAGAAGTAATTGTTACAATTCTTTTCAGATTTTGAAATAAAAAAAGAATGCAAAAAAAAGCACCGGATTCGGTGCTTTTCTTGATTAGCCAGCTGCTGCATCGACTACTGGAATTTTTCCAATTTTCGCTTGCCAGATTTTTGGAGCTACTGCGTGAATTGAAGTACCGTTTACATCAACTGCAACAGAAACAGGCATATCTTCAACGACGAATTTGTAGATAGCTTCCATACCTAAGTCTGCAAACGCAACAACTTCAGCTTCGCGAACAGCTTTAGATACGAGGTAAGCCGCACCACCCACTGCCATTAAGTAAGTTGCTTTGTTGTCTTTGATTGCTTCAATTGCTGTAGGACCACGTTCAGCTTTACCGATCATGCCGAACATGCCAGTGTGCTCAAGTACTTTACGTGTGAATTTGTCCATACGGGTTGCAGTTGTTGGTCCTGCTGAACCGACTACTTCATCACGAACTGGATCGACTGGACCTACGTAGTAAATGAACTTACCTTTAAGATCAACTGGTAATTCTTCACCATTGTCGATCATTTCAACCATACGTTTGTGTGCAGCATCACGACCTGTGTACATTGTTCCGCTAAGAAGTAATGTATCACCCGGTTTCCAAGAATCCATTTCTTCTTGAGTAATGGTATCAAGGTTTACGCGTTTAGACTGTGAAGCATCCCAAGTTACTGAAGGGTAGTCTTCAAGTTTTGGTGCTTGAATATGAGCTACGCCTGTACCATCAAGCTGGAAGTGAGCATGACGAGTAGCAGCACAGTTAGGAATCATACCAACTGGTTTACCAGCAGCATGACATGGGTAATCTTTAATTTTAATATCAAGGACAGTCGTTAAACCACCAAGACCTTGAGCACCAATACCAAGTGCGTTTACTTTTTCAAAGATTTCGATACGAAGTTCTTCGATTTTGTTCTCTGGTCCACGGCGAAGTAATTCGTCCATGTTGATTTCTTCCATGAGTGCTTCTTTAGCAAGCATCATGGCTTTTTCAGCAGTACCACCAATACCAATACCGAGCATACCTGGAGGACACCAGCCTGCACCCATAGTTGGAACAGTTTTAAGTACCCAGTCAACAATCGAGTCAGATGGGTTAAGCATTGCAAGTTTAGATTTGTTTTCTGAACCGCCACCTTTAGCAGCAACAGTAATATCTACTTTATTACCCGGAACGAGTTTATAGTGAATTACAGCAGGGGTATTATCTTTTGTATTTTTACGACCAAATGCAGGATCAGCAAGTACAGATGCACGAAGAACATTGCTGTTTTCAAGGTAACCTTGGCGAACACCTTCGTTTACCGCATCGTCTAAGCTCATTGTTAAATCAAATTTAACATCTAAGCCCACTTCAAGGAAAACGTTAACAATACCAGTGTCTTGGCAAATTGGACGATGACCTTCCGCACACATGCGAGAGTTAATTAGAATCTGTGCAATTGCATCCTTTGCGGCTTTGTTTTCTTCGCGATCATAAGCACGGCTCATCGCTTGGATAAAGTCTTGCGGGTGATAGTACGAAATAAACTGTAGGGCGTCCTTGATCGATGTAATCAAGTCATCTTGTTTGATAATCGTTGTCATACCAGAAAATCTCTTGAGCGGGCTGTTAGCTAGCGGGCTAAATTATATGACAAAAAGATAGTGTTGTGGGAGATTGGTTGATCTTTTGACCGAAAGTCGCATAAGAAGATATTGAAGTAATTTAAATGCCAGAAATCGGAAAATTAATTATTTTTGAATGACTAAAATAAAAAAAGCCATTTGAGCGGACATCAAATGGCGAGAGGTAGTAAAGGTGAATTATATTAATTATTTGGCAGTGGCTTGCTGTTCTGCCTGAATTGCGGTTAATGCAATGGTAAAGACGATGTCATCTACCAATGCTCCACGAGATAAATCGTTGACTGGTTTGTTGAGACCTTGCAGCATTGGACCTACACTGACTACATTTGCAGCACGCTGTACTGCTTTGTAAGTGGTATTACCCGTATTTAAATCTGGGAAAATAAATACATTTGCACGGCCAGCAACGCGTGAGTCTGGTGCCTTTTGACGGCCTACACTTTCAACTGAAGCTGCATCGTATTGAAGTGGACCATCAATAAGTAAATCAGGACGACGTTGCTGAGCAATTTGAGTTGCTTGCTGTACTTTTTCAACATCTGCACCAGTTCCAGAAGTACCGGTTGAGTAGCTGATCATGGCAATACGCGGATCAATTCCAAATGCTTTCGCTGAGTCAGCAGACTGAATCGCAATTTCAGCCAATTGTTCTGCTGTAGGGTCTGGGTTAATCGCACAGTCACCGTAGACATAGACTTCATCTGGTAAAAGCATAAAGAATATTGATGAAACTAGTGAATATTCAGGTGCTGTCTTGATGAGCTGGAATGCTGGGCGGACTGTATTTGCTGTGGTGTGTACCGCACCTGAAACTAAACCATCTACATGGTCTAGGGCCAGCATCATAGTGCCAAGCACTACAGTGTCTTGTAATTGATCTTTAGCTTGTAATTCGTTGAGTTTACCTTTACGTAGCTCAACCATTGGTGCAACGTATTGGTTGCGAATACTATCAGGATCGACAATTGCCAATTCGGCAGGTAATTCAATCCCGCGTGCTTTTGCAACATCGTGCACAGCATCTGGTTTAGCTAACAAAATACAGTCAGCAATACCTCGTGCCTGACAAATTGCTGCAGCTTGAATAGTACGAGGTTCATCACCTTCAGGTAGTACAATTCGTTTTTTCGCTGCAATCGATTTTTGCACCAGTTCATGACGGAAAGCCGATGGCGATAGGCGAGGGGTAGCAGCATTGTTACTGTGCTGCTTAAGCCATTCAACATCAATATGACTTGAAACAAAACGAGTCACTTGCTCGGCACGTTCGGTATCGTCTGTTGGAATTTCATTGCCAAAATTAGACAGGCGCTGTGCAGTTTCCAATGTATTTAAACGGGTATGTAAAATTGGTAACCCTTGCTTAATTGCACTTTGACAAAACTCTAAAAGCTCTGGTGCTGGCGCTTCTCGTTCTGTAAGTACTAAACCAGCCAGAGGAATACCATTGCTGGTTGCCAAACTACTTGCGAGTAAAACATCTGTACGCTCAGATGCGCTAATAATTAATTCGCCTGCAATAAACTTATTCAGTTCATATTCAATGCTTGAAGCAATTAGACTTGAATGCAAAATACGACGTGTTTTGGCTTCCCCTTGATGTACCCATTGCCCATCAATGACATTTGCAATATCGAGAGTCCTTGGTACGCTCAGTGTATTACTAAAAGGAACAAGTCCAATAATTGGTAAGTCACTAGAGCCGAGATAACGATTATATTTTTGCAGTTCGCTCGTAAATTTTGTGATTTCTTCGGTTGGTCGTAAGGATGGATCAAATGCAACAGGAATTTGTGCTGTTTCTTCAGTTAATCCACGAGTACGCATAAACAGTACGCCAGCAGTACGATTTGACGCTGCACCGCCAAATTGACGTAAATGAGCATCTACTTTTTCTGCTGTTTTTTTCGGATTTTGAATATCTGCTGTACTGACCAAGACAACTTCCGCATCAAGTGCTTGTGCAAGACTTGCATTGAGTTCACTGGCAAAGTGGTCTTGTCCGTTAGGTAATAAGCCTTCCACAATAATGACATCATGGTCTGCTGCAACGCTACGATGGAGGCTAACCGCTTCTTCAAGTAATTCATCTACTTCTCCAGCGGCAATAAGCTGGGTTAATTTTTCATGCGAAATAGATTGAACAGTTTTACTTTGAAATAAATGACCAAATAATGAAGTGGTTCGGTCAAGAGGTTCTTGGTCTTCTTGAGAAAATGGTTTTAAAAAGCCTGCTTTAATCCCGTTACAATCAAGTGCGTAAATCATGCCTAAGCAGGCAGAGGTTAAACCAACCCCTTCGCCTGTAGGAATCAATAAAATTGTATTCATATAAACCTATAAATAAACGAATATCGAGTTTTCGCTGAGCTCTAATTAAGCCAGGCTTGCTACAGATGCTGTATTTTCTGCCGCTTCTACAACTTGACGAGTTTCTTTGGCAATACGACCTTCTTCATCTGTAGGAATGACCCAAATTTGAGGACCAGTTCCATTGTCGATTCGGCCTTCAGTACCACGTTTTAGGTTATTATTTTGGTCTTTATTTAGCTGTAAACCAAAATGAGGTAAATAAGCTAAGGTTTTTTCACGAATATAAGCTGAGTTTTCGCCAATACCACCTGTGAAAATTAAACCGTCTAAAGTTGGTAAACCACAGCTTAATGCAGCAAGTGATTTTGCTAGGCGATAGCTAAAGACTTCAATTGCAAGACAAGCATCTTCATTACCATTTTCAGCAGCTTCAATCACTGTACGCATGTCATTAGACAGTTGAGATAAGCCTAGTAAGCCACTTTCGTTATTTAAAACTTTATCAATTTTTGCTAAGTCCCAACCGAGGTTTTTCGCAAGGAAGCTATGTAAGCTTGGATCAACATCACCACTACGCGTTCCCATCACTACACCTTCAAGTGGAGTGAGGCCCATAGATGTGTCAACACTTTGTCCATTCCATACTGCGCAAGTTGAACTGCCATTTCCTAGATGCGCTGTTAACCATCCACCTTTTTTCAGATTGCCGGCAAGCTCACTTGCTTTATCAGATACATAGGCGTGGCTTGTCCCATGGAAACCATAACGGCGGACGTTGTGGTCAGTATATAAAAATTTAGGAATTGCATAACGATATGCATGCGGTGGCATGGTTTGATGGAATGCAGTGTCGAATACGGCAACTTGAGGTAATTCAGGGAATAGGCGTACGGTTGCGTCAATACCAATTAAATGTGCTGGGTTATGAAGTGGAGCTAAAGGCGTCGCAGCACGAATACGTTCAATAATTTCAGGAGTGAGTAATTCTGCTTTGGTAAGGCTTCCACCATGTACAACACGGTGACCGATCGCTTGCGGTTTGTAGTTGGCAAGACGTGCAAGTAAAGTTTCTAAAGCTTTGGCGTGGTCAGCATAAGGAATTGAAAGTTCAAGTGGTTCGCCACCTACTGTAACTCCCTTAATACGAGCGTCAGCTGCCCCCAAGTTTTCTGCTAAACCGTAAATACGGTCTTCACGACGCTCTGAAACCAGTGCGTATTTAATAGATGAAGAGCCGCAATTGATAACTAATACTGATGTAGCCACGTTGAAATACCCAAGTCCTGATTTAAAGTAGTTTTCCTAACTTCCTGTTCAAGATGTATTATTTTCCGATACAGATTGAACGGGTTGTCATGTTTTATCATGTGTTGTTTTTCTGTCCAAGATAGACTTTAGCCCATTAGACTTAAGCACTATCGACCATCAAATTATTTCTAACTAATATCTATCCAGTATAAAGCTTAACCACTGTATTCCTTGTTTTTTTATATGCCTAGAAAAGAGTTTTTTGTATATATTTATGAAAAAATAAAACTGAATGAAAAACGTATTTTAAATCTTAAAGATTGATTCTTTATTGAATAGGTATCTCATGTCTTTAAATTAAATTTTAAGCATATATTACAAATAATATACGTAAGTTAAATTAAGTTTTAATAGCATTCGAGAGAATTAAAAAGAACCAAATATAGTTTTATTAATACTAAAAATTAGAATGAAAAGAACATCATTTATATATTGTTAATTATATTTCATTACATTGATATTGCGATAATTTTACCGTATTTTTTAAGGTTTATTTTAGGTTTAAATATACCTCATTATTAATAAGAATTTTGTCTAAAATATAAACTTACTATGCCTTTAAAGCTTGTGCTGAGGCCATTACAGCCGTATTGGTTGGGGTTGCATGTCGCTTTTTGCCTGAATAATATTGTTCATCCTTTTTCAAATGATTATAAGAAATATATCATTTGGTCTATTTTTATATTCCGGCTTATCCGGTTGTACAGGAGCGTCCAGCATGGACTTGCCGAACCCTATATTGGCAAAAGTTACCGAGCGTGTAATCGCACGTAGTCAAAAAACTCGTTCTGCATATTTACAACGTATTGAACATGCACAAGGCAAATTTCCTGCTCGTGGAGCACTTTCATGTGCCAATCTGGCTCATGGTTTTGCCAGCATGGAAGATAATGAAAAGTTAATTATTAAAGTAGGTCGTGAGCCAAATATTGGCATCGTATCTTCATATAACGAAATGCTTTCGGCCCATGCACCTTATAAAACATTTCCAGATTTAATTAAAACAGCCGCTCGTGAGAATGGTGGCGTAGCACAGTTTGCAGGTGGTGTTCCTGCGATGTGTGACGGTATTACCCAAGGTAATGCTGGCATGGAACTATCTTTGTTCTCTCGCGAAACCATTGCGATGAGCACAGCGATTGCATTGTCTCATAACATGTTTGACGCAGCTTTATGTCTGGGTGTTTGCGACAAGATTGTGCCAGGCTTACTGATTGGTGCTTTGCAGTTTGGTTATTTGCCTACTATTTTTGTGCCAGCTGGCCCAATGACCAGTGGGTTATCTAACGATGAGAAAGCTAAGATCCGTCAGCAATTTGCAACGGGTCAGGTTGGCCGAGATGCTTTGTTAGAAGCTGAGTCAGCTGCTTATCACGGACAAGGGACTTGTACTTTTTACGGTACAGCCAACAGTAACCAGATGCTGATGGAAGTTATGGGCTTGCATTTGCCAAGTGCCGCATTTGTCCATCCTCACACACCATTACGTGATGCACTTACCGCAGAAGCTGCGATTCGTGTACTGGATTTAACAGTTGAGCGCGGAAACTATACGCCGATTGGTCATGTGATTGATGAAAAAGCCATTATCAATGGCATCGTGGCATTGCTCGCGACAGGTGGTTCAACCAACCATACTCTGCATCTAATTGCGATTGCTCGTGCAGCTGGCATCTTAATTGACTGGGATGACTTCGATGAATTGTCTGCTGTTGTTCCATTGCTCGCAAAAATCTATCCAAATGGTAAGGCTGATGTAAACCATTTCCAAGCTGCGGGTGGAGTGGCTTTCCTCATTCGTAACTTACTTAAAGCTGGTTTATTGCACAACGACGTAACCACAGTGGCTGGTAAAGGCTTGCACCATTACACCAAAGAACCAAAACTGATTGGTGGCAAACTGACTTGGGTTGATGGTGTGGTTCAGAGTCTTGATGACAAAGTACTCCGTAGCATTGATGCGCCGTTTCAACCAGATGGTGGCTTGCGTTTAATGCAGGGTCGTCTTGGCCGTGGCGTCATCAAGATTTCTGCTGTTGCGCCAGAACATCGTAAAGTTAAAGCACCAGCAATTGTGTTTGATTCTCAAGAAGCGGTTCAAGCTGCGTTTGATCGTGGCGAATTGCACCGAGACTTTATTGCGGTTGTTCGTTTCCAAGGTGCTCGTGCTAACGGTATGCCTGAATTGCATCGTTTAACGCCTGTGTTGGGTGTTTTACAAGATCAAGGTTTCCACGTTGCTTTAGTGACTGATGGCCGTATGTCTGGTGCTTCAGGCAAAGTTCCTGCGGTGATTCATTTATCTCCAGAAGCCTTACTAAATGGGCCGATTGCTAAAGTGCAAACAGGCGATATGTTGATTATTGATGCTGAGGCAGGCGTACTCGATGTTGAAATAGATGAACAGACTTGGCAGTCGCGTCCTGTTGCACAGCCAGAACATCAGGCAGAAAACGAAGTTGGCTTTGGCCGTGAATTATTTGGTGTTTTCCGTGCTGCTGCTGCGCCAGCTGAACATGGAGCATCTGTATTTGGTGCATTAGTTGGTGAAACTTCACCAGAGCAGATTTGAGTCAAAGGAACTGAAAATAATGATTAAAATTGAAGATATCGTCAAATTAGGTCCAGTCATTCCAGTATTGGCATTTGATTCTGCCGAGCAAGGTGAAGATGTATCACGTGCTTTACATGCTGGCGGTGTAAAAGTCCTTGAAATTACGTTGCGTACTGCTGCGGGTCTTGCTGCTATTGAGCGTGCTAGCCAATTGGCAGATGACATTGTGGTCGGTGTAGGAACGATTACCAAGCCAGAACATTGTGCTCAAGCTAAAAAAGCAGGTGCTCAATTTGGTGTATCTCCCGGTTTGACTAAAGATTTGCATTTGGCTGCACAAGATGCCGGCTTGCCTTTATTGCCTGGTGTGATGACACCAAGTGACCTGATTCAGGCAATTGAATTAGGTTATGACATTGTAAAGTTCTTCCCAGCTCAACAGGCAGGTGGCGTTGAGATGCTAAAAGCATTTTATGGTCCATTTCCAAACTTACGCTTTTGTCCGACTGGCGGAATTACTGCAGAGTCAGCACCAGATTTCTTAAAGCAACCTAACGTGGTTTGTGTGGGTGGTTCATGGTTAACACCTAAAGCTACTGTAGCTGCACAAGACTGGGTTGAAATTACTCGCTTGGCACAAATTGCGAGTCAGTTGAGAGCACTGTAAATGTAGTCAATATTTATAAAAAATGAAGTGCATTTTATGTGCTTTAAAGGCTGTATTGATGTGACCAGTTTGTGCTGGTCACACCTAAATATAAAAATTTAATGTCTTAACAGTAGGAATTACTGTGGTTGAAGACCTTTGTTTAGGCAGTGTGCCTAAATAATTATTCCAAGGAGAAGTGTCCCATGGAGACGGTTCAGGGTGGCATGTTACTGATCTACACTGTAATCGCGATTATTGCTTTAGTGGTCATGATCGCGAAGTTTAGAATTTATCCATTTCTGGTTCTCATTATTGTTTCACTTGGTTTAGCTTTAGCTGTTGGCATGCCAATGGGCGATATTGTTAAGTCATATGAAGCTGGTACTGGTAAAACCCTAGGCCACCTTGCGATTGTAATCGCATTAGGAACAATGCTCGGCAAAATGATGGCTGAGTCGGGTGGCGCAGAGCGAATAGCAATTACTTTAATTAAGTGGTTTGGTGAGAAAAATATTCACTGGGCCATGATGTTTATTGCCCTTATTGTTGGGCTTCCCGTATTTTTCGAAGTAGGTTTCGTTCTACTCATTCCAATTGCGTTCAACATTGCGAAGCGAACAGGCAAATCCTTACTGGTTGTGGGCTTGCCAATGGTTGCAGGTTTGTCGGTTGTGCATGGCTTAATTCCACCACATCCAGCAGCGTTGTTAGCAGTACAGGCTTATCATGCTGATATTGGTAAAACAATTGCTTATAGTCTGATAGTGGGTGTGCCAACAGCTATTGTTGCTGGACCATTGTATGCACTTTGGATCAATAAATACGTCAAATTGCCTGAAAATAACCCGTTAGCGAAGCAGTTTATTGAAGCAGATACGAATAGAACTCGCGAGCTACCAAGCTTTGGGATTACCTTATTTACGATCATGCTGCCAGTTGTATTGATGTTAATCGGCAGTTGGGCAGATCTTTTCTTTGCACCACAAACTTTTGCAAACGACTTACTACGTTTTATTGGTACTTCTGATATCGCATTGCTCATCGCAGTATTGGTCAGCTTTATTACTTTCGGTACGATGCAGGGCTTTAACCGTGAACAAATTGAAAAATTCTGTGGCGGATGTTTAGCTTCTATTGCTGGGATTATGTTGATTGTAGGTGCTGGCGGTGGTTTTGGTGGCATTTTGCGTGACACCGGTATTTCTAATGAGATTGTTTCTACAGCTTTAAAGGCAAATTTATCGCCGTTATTGTTGGGCTGGTTTGTTGCAGCATTAATTCGTTTGGCAACAGGATCGGCAACGGTTGCCATGGCTACCGCTTGTAGCATTGTGGCTCCAATTGCAGCCACAGCGGGAGTTGCGGTTAGACCAGAACTTTTGGTACTTGCCACAGGTTCAGGTTCATTAGTTTTCTCACATGTAAATGACGCAGGATTCTGGTTAATCAAAGAATATTTTGGTATGACAGTAGGACAGACACTCAAGACTTGGTCAGTATTAGAAACGATCATTTCGGTGTTGGGTTTATCTTTCACGCTACTGCTTAGCACTATTTTATAATTAAAGGTGAGTAATCCATGATTGTGATTGCAATGGGTGTCTGTGGAACAGGTAAAACCCTAATTGGTGAATTGTTATCAGAGCGTTTGGCTTGTGAGTTTCTTGATGGCGATACGCTTCATTCAGCTGCAAATAAAAGTAAGATGAGTCAGGGCATTCCCTTAACAGATGAAGACCGCTTGCCATGGTTGCAAGCAATTCGTCAGGTCATTGAAACCAAACAGAGAGATGGTGAAACGGCTGTATTTACATGCTCATCTTTAAAGCGCATGTATCGCGATATTTTAAGAGGGCAGGACCAGAATATTAAGTTTGTCTACTTAAAAGGTTCTTATGAATTATTACAGCAACGACTTGCAGAAAGATCAGGTCATTTTTTTGACCCAGCGTTGCTACAAACACAGCTAGACACATTAGAGGAACCTGATGTAAATGAAGCAATTGCTATTGATATTGCTCTCACACCAGAACAGATCATTGAACAAGTCATCCAGAAGCTAGGGGTGACTGATAGTGTGTGTCGGGGGTAGATTCAGCTAGAAAGGTTATCAACGCTTTAAAATATTCACCTTGTGGTTAACGGTTCAAGCAAGGTGAGTACGGATAATAATAGTGATATTGACCCGAATAAATCCTAATTAGAATGGAAAGTTCGGGAATATATAAAAGACATACGAATAATAAGGTATTAAGAAGAATGAATCAGTTAAATAATCTACAACATAAATTCCCAGTAGTGGACAGTATTCCTGAAAGTGTGCGTTTACCCTCCCAAATTCATCAGCGTGTCTCACTGGTAGATGGTGAATTGAAGCTATGGGCTGGTGCAACCAAGAAAACATTATCTCCAATCTGGATTCAGCAGCCTGACGGTAGCCTACAGCAAGTTGAACTTGGTAGTTATCCAGTCATGGGTGAAAAAGAAAGCGATGAAGCACTAGAGGCAGCGGTACGGGCTTACAATAATGGTCGTGGCGAATGGCCAATGATGAAGGTGAGTGAGCGCATTGCCTGCATGCAAAAATTTATTCAGCGCATGGTGGAACAGCGAGATCTGATTATTAAGTTGATCATGTGGGAAATTGGCAAAAGCTTGGCGGATTCAGAAAAAGAGTTTGACCGTACAATTACCTACATGCGTCAAACGATTGATGCTCTGAAAGATTTAGATAATGCCAATTCCCGTTTTGTAATTGCCGAAGGTACGATTGGTCAAATCCGTCGTACTCCACTAGGTGTCGTGTTGTGTATGGGACCATATAACTACCCGCTGAACGAAACCTTTGCGACTCTGATCCCAGCCATGCTGATGGGTAATACCATTATTTTTAAACCACCTCAATTTGGGACCTTATTGTTTGAACCGTTACTAGAAGCGTTCCGTGATTCATTTCCAAAAGGTGTGATCAATACCATTTATGCACCAGGCTCTCTAGTGGTACCCCATCTACTGGCATCTGGGCAAATTAATGTATTGGCACTGATTGGTTCTAGTAAAGTAGCTGATCACTTGAAGAAGCAACATCCTAAATCTCACCGTCTGCGTGCGATTTTGGGGCTAGATGCGAAGAATGCAGCCATTATTCTGCCGGATGCCGACCTAGATCTAACAGTGAAAGAGTGCCTGCTGGGTGCATTGTCGTTTAATGGTCAGCGTTGTACAGCACTCAAAATGCTGATGGTACATAGCTCAATAGCCGATGAGTTCGTTAACCGCTTAACGGCTGAACTGGCCAAACTTAAAGTGGGGATGCCTTGGGAAAAAGGTGTGTTTATTACTCCGTTACCAGGCATGCACCGTACGACCTACATGACTGAAGTCATTGAGGATGCCATGGCTAAAGGGGCAAAAGTGGTTAATCTGGAAGGCGGTGAATTCTGCAAAACGATGTTCTATCCAGCTGTAGTTTATCCAGTGACTGAGGGGATGAGGCTGTATCGCGAAGAACAGTTTGGTCCAGTGATACCAGTCTCTGTTTATGATGACATTGAAACTGTGCTGGACTATGTCACTACTTCTGATCATGGTCAGCAGGTGAGTATTTTTGGTAGTGACCCTGAGCAAATTGGCCACTTGGTTGATCCGCTGGTTCATCAGGTCTGTCGTGTGAACATCAACTGTCAATGTCAGCGCGGCCCTGATGTGTTCCCATTTGGTGGACGTAAAGATTCTGCGGAAGGTACATTGTCTGTGCATGATGCGCTTCGTGCATTCTCGATCCGTTCTATGATTGCTGCTAAACAGACAGATGACAGCAAAGGCATGTTGGCCTCTATGGTGTCTGAACACTACTCTAAATTTGTGAATACCGACTTTATTTTCTAATAAATATACGATTAAGAAAAACCAGCCTTCGGGTTGGTTTTTTATAGTGACTCATAACTTGAGTAATAAAAAACGCCTGATATTGATCAGGCGTTTTTTTGAAGTGTTAAATCTGTTATTGGCGAATTTGTCCGTCACCTAACACAATCCATTTTTGTGAAGTTAAGCCTTCTAAACCCACTGGGCCGCGGGCATGGATTTTATCGGTGGAGATACCAATTTCAGCACCTAAGCCATATTCAAAACCATCAGCAAAACGAGTTGATGCATTAATTACGACTGAGCTTGAATCTACACGAGCCAAGAACTGACGAGCTAAAGTGTAGTTTTCAGTCACAATTGCATCGGTATGATGTGAACCATATTTGTTGATATGGTCAATTGCTTCATCAATCCCGCTCACCACTTTAACTGCGAGAATTGGCCCTAAATATTCGGTGTACCAATCTTCTTCTGTTGCAGGTTTTACAGAGGCACCCAAAATGCGGCGTGTTTCTGGACAGCCACGTAACTCAACTTGTTTTTCAGCATACAGTTCAGCAATGTGCGGTAAGAAAACGTCTGCAATTTTTTCATCAACCAGCAAGGTTTCCATCGCATTACAAACGCCATAACGATGTGTTTTGGCATTTAATGTAATTGGTAATGCTTTTTGCAAGTCTGCCTGTGCTTCAACGAATACGTGGCAGTTACCATCAAGATGTTTAATGACAGGAATGCGCGCTTCGTTAGTTACACGCTCAATTAAGCTTTTGCCACCACGTGGAACAATTACATCTACATATTCAGCCATGGTAATAAGATGACCAACAGCCGCACGGTCAGAAGTGTTAATCACTTGAACTGAATCTTCAGGTAAGCCAGCAACTTTTAAGCCATGCTTAATCGCTTCAGCGATCGCTTTATTTGACTCAAGTGCTTCTGAACCACCACGCAAAATAATGGCATTGCCCGATTTAATCGCTAAAGATGCAGCTTCAAGGGTTACGTTTGGACGTGATTCGTAAATCATCCCAACAACACCTAAAGGCACACGCATTTTTCCAATTTGAATGCCTGTGGGGCGATATGCAAGATCAGTAATTTCCCCAATTGGATCGACAAGTGCAATCACATCTTTTAGACCTTGCAACATTCCTTTAAAGCGTGTGGGCGTAAGTTCAAGACGATCAAGCAATGCGCTGTCGAGCTGATTGCTACGACCTTTATCCATGTCGATTTGATTCGCTGCCAAGATTTCTGCCTGATTATTTTCTAAAGCAGTATAAATAGCAGAGAGTGCATGATTTTTTAGTGAGGTAGAAGCACTTGTTAGGACACGAGATGCCTGACGTGCTTGTTGCCCGACTTTTTGCATATATTGTTCAATTGAGTCTTGCATAGCATTTTTTAATCATTTACCAATGAGTAAGATAGTAGCAGTCAAATGCGGAACAATGAATGGCTTTTTTTGAAAAATGTGACTGCCATAAAAAAACATTTAAATATTTTGCAAACTATTAGCGACTTAAACAAGATGAGCGGTCATTTGAGCGATTGCGTATATTTCACACAATTGTTTAGAATGTTATTGTGCAATACAAACTAATACAAATTTAAAAGTTTTGTGCATAAAAGATTACGTGTTCAAGAAGGAACTCTTGCAGCATAAAAAAATTACAGCAAGGAGGAAGCAGGGATATGAATTCCATTATTCAAATGGATTCGGAGATCAACCAAGCTTATGCCGGTTTTGGCTTTTTCGATATCTACCATAGAGATAGTTTTAAACAACCTGCTCGTACAACATGGATTGACGGCTGGAAAATTGAATATATGGCAATTGCCGATCCAAAATCGATTCACAATACGCCAATTGTGATTGTGGGCGGTGCTTTCCAGAATTTTAATTCTTATAAATATTGTGTTGAACAACTTTTTGAAAGTGGTCCGGTCATTTTAATCGATTTGCCTTCTATGGGTGCAAATCAGCAAATTACTAATCGGGATACTGGCGTATCTGCAGGTACTTTAGAGTTACCTGATTTATCTAAAATGTTGGGACGCTGGTTAGATATTGTGGGTCTACAAAAAGTTTCCGTTATGGGAATGTCTTTAGGGTCAGTGATTGCTTCTTGTTTTGCCTATCATCGTCCTGAATTAATGGATCGCATGATTTTAATGGGGGTTATGCAAAAGACCCGAAAAAGTTGGCGAATGATTTTGGAAGAGTCGCTCAAGCTCATGCAAGAAAACCGCATGGAAGAGTTTGGGCAAGCTGTAATTTTATATTTAGTTAATCATGCAAAATTAGATAAAACCCGCATGTCACCAACAGCCAAGAAATTATTTTTTAGACAAATGGCTGAGTTTACGGGTACTGAGCGAGAACGTTATGAAATTAACTGTAATCGTCTTTTGCGGTTAACGGATGTACCTATTCCAGAGTGCAAAACGTTGGTTGCATCAGGGCAGTACGATAGTTTTACTCTGCCTCATGAAAATGCGAACTTTGCGTTGCAATGCCCAGACATGGAATTTGCATTGATCGCAAACGCAGATCATGTACCGCAGCTCCAGCGTCGTAAAGAAACCATGAGTTTGTTTACTTCATTCTTAAAAGGTGAATCTATCCAAAATTTGGATGGCATTATTCCTATGACACGTGAACAAATGCAAAACATGGAACGCCGTGGTGAAGAGCGAGTTCGAGTTTTGCAGCCAAATACTCAACTTACTCACCGAGAGTCTGATGTAGAGGTACCTGTAACAATTGTTGATGTCACTTTCTTCGGTATGTATTTAAAAATGGATGATGTTTCTCAGCTTAATTTTGTGAATGACCATCCACGTGACTTGGCACTGCATTTAGAAGATGAAGAGGGTAGCTTTGCAATTGAGTGCTTAATTTTTGAGAGTACAGAGCAGGGTATTCGCGCTTTATTTAAACATGGTAGTTTCGAACTTGCTGATCGTTTAAGCCGTTTTATTGCTCGTCAAAAACAAGCAGTTTAATAATATAATTATAGATGGAAGCTCGTTGATGTCGAGCTTCCATTTTTTATATTGGTTATTTTATTTGCGCGTGAATGGTCCAGACCAAGTCGCCTAAATGTTGCTCATGACTATCTTGAGACGCTTGTCCAAAGAAAATTTGTGGTTGTTCCACGCTAACTTGATCGAACTCTGTATCTTTAAAAAAGTCTTCAACTTCTTTGGGATTTTTGAAGTGAAAACTAAACGAGCTTCGAGACATTAATTTCAATAACTTACTGCTATTCCAGATAATACTAGCAAGTTTGTTTTTAACTGGTTCAGGGTAGAGGTCAGTTAAATAATGAAAATTTTTAAAAGAAGCGCCATAGTGAGCAATCGATTGAATCAGCTGTTTTAATAAATCTTTATCAAAGTAATTAATTAAACCTTCACTAATCACAACTAGCGGGCGGTTCGGGTCAAATACTTTAAATGCTTGTGCAAAAGCTTCTGTAAATAAATCAACTGATAAAACTTCAGGTGCATTTTTTTCAATTTGCTGTAACGCATTTTGTTTGGTTTGTGCCATGTCGGGTAAATCAAGCTCCCGATAGGTAATCGAAGGGTAATGCTGTCTAAACCACCAACCGCGTGGGGACAGGCCACATGCTATTTCTAGAACTTGTAAATCAGGACTTTCTTGAATGAGTTGTTTTAAGTGATGATCAAGCATGGTGTGACGTTGTTTAAGCGTCGTGCGCATACTACCGCCCACATATTTCTCAGCCCAAGATTCTATTGGATGAACCAAATATGCCAGTGATTTGCCTTTGGTAGTGGCAAGTGCTTCATGAGAGATCCCCATTTGATACCAGATATAGCCTGTATAGTGGGCTGTAAAAGAGATGTGGCGGTGTTTTGAAAGTTGTTGTGTCATTCGTCCTGAGCTCGATTTATTGTTTTTCTGTGATCTTCATTATTTATAACAATGAAGAGGTTTTAATGCATTGATGTTGAATGAACCTGTATGACGGAGTCCTGTCAATTAGGTTCGCATTCTGGGATGAACTTTCAGTTAGAGTTACTTTTCTTTCGGGAAAAGTAACCAAAACCATTGTCATACGCAAAACCTGTTCACTTTCTGCATCTATCAAATATATTGAAGCAATCAATATCCTTCAGCAGATGAGCAGGTTGCGTATGACTTAACCGCGTATCAGATAGCGAATAGGTTTTTGTAGCCAATTGAAATTTATACTAACTTAAATCGAATTTTTAAACTCTTCAATGGCTGTTTTGACAGCTTGCCACTCGTTGCCAAGCGATAAGGTTTCACCAATCTGAATTTGTGGAATTTGACCACGCATTCGTTCAAGGCGTTCTTGATTTGGTAGCTCTAAGTTTGCAATACCTTCAAGTGCTGTACATGCCGCACTACGGTCATTACACACGAGTCCCATATCACAACCAGCAGTTAAAGCAGCTTGAATACGTGCATCTGCGCCACCTGCTACACATGCAGCTTGCATGCTTAAGTCATCAGAGAAAAGTACACCATCAAACTTCAAACGGTTGCGTAGAACTTCTTGAATCCAGAAAGGTGAAAAACCGGCTGGATTTGGATCGATCTGATCATAAATCACATGTGCAGGCATGAGCGCATCAAGCTGAGGCATAAGCTTAATGAAGCTTTGCATGTCATGGTTGTAAATTTCGTCATAGCTACGGCTATCGATTGCAGCTGCGACATGAGAGTCGGCTTTCACTGAGCCGTGACCCGGGAAATGTTTGCCCGTGTTTGCCATTCCAGCTTTTTTCATGCCTTGCATAAACGCGCCAGCAAGTGGTGCGATATCCTCAATATTTTTAGAGAAGCCACGATCACCGATCACATCACTAATTGCATTAAGGTCTAAAACGGGTGCAAAACTAAAATCGATACCGACAGCAAGGACTTCGGTTGCCATTAACCAACCGCACTGTTCAGCTAGTTCAAGTGCTTTTTGAGGTTGAGTAATATAGAGTTCACCGAAACGACCCATGGCTGGTAATAAGGTAAAACCTGATCTTAGGCGCTGAACTCGGCCGCCTTCTTGGTCGACAGCAATTAAAATATCTGGACGAATTTGACGCATATGGTCCGTTAAGGCACGGACTTGTTGTGGAGATTCAATATTTCGTGCAAATAAAATCATGCCACCGACTTGCGGAGCGCGTAATAGTTCAATATCTTCTTGAGTAAGTTCTGTGCCGGCGATGTCCAGCATCAATGCGCCAATCATATTGGTTCCATTTGAATTTTGATTGAAAAACAATAAGCGAATTTTGCAATGTTTTGCTACATTTTGTCAGTACAGAATATGATAAAACTACACGGTATAAACAATTTAGTTGGTTAAGATTTTGAATCTGCTTAGTTCATATCGAAAACAGAGCGTGTAAGATAGGAACACCCAAGGAAGTATTAAAAATTTATGAAACTTCAAACTATAGCTTGTGCAGTAGCGATCGCAACTGGCGGTTTATTCTTCACTCATACGATGAATGAAGCGAGAGCAGCAACCAATACTGCTGTAGTTTCTCAATCGATCCAGCCAACGCAAGAACAGGCTTTGGTGGCTCGCCAACTGGCAACTTTAGTTGATCGCCAACATTATTTGAATATGCGTCTGGATGCGACGACATCAAATCGTATTCTCGATATGTATTTAGATAGTCTTGATCCGGATCACTCACTATTTTTAGACGCTGAAGTTCAAAATTATAAAAAACTATATGGTTCAAATTTTGGTGCTTCTTTAAAAGCGGGGAATTTGACTGGACCATTTGCAATTCATCAGCAATATCGTGAACGCTTAAAACAATTTTATGAGTTCATGTTAGCCGAGCTGAAACAGCAGCAAAATTTAAAACAGCCAAATAGTTATATTGAAGTTGATCGTGAAAAAGCGCCGTATTTTAAAACATCGGCTGAGCAACAAAATCACTGGCGTAAAATGTTGGTTTCGCAGTTAATCAACTTAACGATTAGCCGTGAAGAAGAGCAGGCGAAACAAAAAGCGCTTAAAGAAAATCCATCACTTGCTGATGGTCAAGATTTAACTGGTCCAGAAGATTTAACACCAGCTCAGACCTTAACTAAACGTTATACGCGTCAGCTTGAAAGAATTAGTCGTGTGAAAAGCGATGATGTTTTGGATAAAACATTGAACGCCATGTTGGCGACTTATGATCCACACAGTAACTATTACCCGCCAATCGATGCGATAGAATTGAATCGCCAAACCACCTTGCAGCTTGAAGGTATTGGTGTATCGATTCGTCCAGAGCGTGGCAATGAAGATTACACCAAGATTGAAACCATTGTAGAAGGTGGTCCTGCAAGTAAGTCTGGTCAAGTGAAATCAGGAGATCGAATCGTTGGTGTCGCCCAAGAAGGCGAGAAAATGATTGATGTGGTTGGTTGGACAAGTTCTGAAATTGTTGGACTCATTCGTGGTAAGCGCGGAACTAAAGTTACGTTAAAACTTCTTGGTGCTGGCGCATCAATGAGTCAAGCACGTAATGTGACCTTAGTGCGTGATGTGATTCAAGAAGAAGATGCTGGTGTTCGTTCACGTACAGTTGAAGTGACACGTGATGGTAAAAAGCATGTGTTGGGCGTAATTGAAATTCCATCATTCTATTTTGACTATCGTTCACGTCGTGCGGGTCAACAATACCGTTCAGTTTCTGAAGATACCGCCAATGCTTTTGAAGCGTTAAAAGCGAAGAAAGTAGAAGGTATTATTATCGACTTGCGTAATGACCCAGGTGGTTCATTAGAAGAAGTGGCACGTATGCTGGGTCAAGTGATTAAGTCAGGTCCAGTGGTTCAAATTCGTGATGGCAATGGCAACGTAAGTGTTTTTGAAGACAACGATGGTGGTCAGCAAGTTTACACAGGTCCACTCGCTGTAATGGTGAACTTGGCATCGGCATCTGCAAGTGAGATTTACTCTGCTGCAATCCAAGACTATGAGCGCGGTATTATTATTGGTAGCACAACGACTGGTAAGGGTACAGCTCAGGTGCAACTTGATACTCTGGCATACGGTCAAGCGACTTTAACTCAGCGTAAGTTCTACCGTATTACAGGTGGTAGTACACAAAATAAAGGTGTAGTGCCAGACATTAAACTCGTCGATATCTATAACGAAGAGTTTGGTGAGCGTAAATCGAAGAATGCGTTGAAGTGGGACACAATTCCTACTGCACCATTTAAGCGCGAAGGCTCTGTTCAACCTTATGTGGCAAAGTTGTCTCAATTCTCTGAACAACGTGTTGCTAATGATGCCCAGTTTAAATATCTAAATAAACGTACCGCGATTGCCAAAGTTACGAGTGATCAGAAACAAGTGGTACTTGATATTGATAAACGCCGTGCAGAATTACTTGGTTTAGAGAAACAAACTTTAGATGCAGAAAATGAACGCCGTGCTGCAACTGGTCAAAAGCCTTTTGCAAACTGGGAAAGCTATCAAGCTTCATTAGATGCTCTAGCTGAATCTCGCGCTAAAATGAAAGCATCTCAACGCCCTGCATTGCCAGAAGAAGAAACTTTTGTGACTGAAGCTGCAAATGTACTCATGGATTATGCAAAATTGCAAAATCGCTAAGTATTACTAAGTCTTAAGAGAAAAGCATGCTGTTATCAGCGTGCTTTTTTTATTTTTCATGTCAGTAAACTGTCACGCATTTATCATCAAAATGTCAAAAAATCTGCTTAATATTTAAGCATGAAAATAAATATATTGATGGATGGCGCTATGCAAAGCTCATACGCGACAGCACTATTAAAACAACAGCAACTTCCTGAAAGCTTCCAATTCTTTTTTAAACAAAAGCAGCAGCTATCTAATACGCATTCATTGCATGATTTGGTGCGCCCACGTTTAAAAATTGCGATTGTTACCGAAACTTGGCCACCTGAAATTAATGGCGTGGCACTTTCATTATTACAACTATGCCAAGGTTTACAAAAACAGGGGCATAAGATTTTACTGATTCGTCCAGAGCAAAAGACAAAATGCCATGACTTTACGCCAGAGCAAGAATGTCTGGTGATGTCACAGGCGATTCCAAAATATCCGACTTTGCAATTTGGCTGGCCACAATATTTAAAAGTATCGAAAGCTTTTGAAAAGTTTGTACCCGATGTGGTTCACATTGTGACCGAAGGACCATTAGGTTTAACTGCCATGCAAGCTGCTAAGGCAAAAGATATTCCGGTTTCTAGTGGCTTTCATTCGCCATTTCAAGATTTTAGTCGATTCTTCGATTTGGCTTTTTTGGTTAAACCGATTCAAAAATACCTGTGCTGGTTTCACAACAATACTCAAGTGACTTGTGTGCCAAGTAAAGATACACAAGAAGCCTTACGCGGTTTTGGTATTACTTGCCCGCTGGTTGTTGTTGGACGCGGTGTAGACACAACGAGATTTTCACCAAAGCACCGCTCTGAAAACTTGCGAAAGCAATGGGATGCCGATGAAAATACTCGCGTTATGCTTTATGTAGGGCGTTTGTCTCCTGAAAAAGAAGTGCAAGTGCTCATTGATAGTTATGCCAACTTACAAACTGTTCAGCCCAATAAAACGAAATTGGTTATTGTGGGAGATGGCCCAGATTTTGCTCGTTTAAAGTCACTAGCTGAAGCGAAGGGTGTTATCTTTACTGGAAGTTTGAGAGGTCAAGATTTGGCAGCTGCCTATGCGAGTGCCGATGTATTCGTATTTGCGAGTCAAGTTGAAACGTTTGGTAACGTAGTTTTAGAGGCGATGGCAAGCGGTTTGCCAGTTATAGCGTATGATTATGCATGTGCACATCAATACTTAACACATGGTGTGAATGGCTGGTTAAGCCCACTTGGACAAAAAAGCCACTTTATACAACAAATTTATCAGCTTCCTTCATTACAACAACTTAGAGAAATGGGCGTACAAGCCTGTCATAAAGTACAGCAAAGCGGTTGGCAACTTCCGGTTCAGCAATTGGAGCAGGCATTTTATCAGGTAGTGAAGGAGCCCTCGGTGGACTTCACCTAAGTATCCTAAAATAGGAGAATGACCATGAAATTTAAGAATGCAAAAATAAAAATACTCGATTTAGATTTAAGAGGCTGTTTATATCTTAACAATTTCTCTCACTCACAGCGTGTTGCTCTTTTTTTCAAAATTATCAGTCGTGTGGGTGACGGGCCATTTTGGTATCTAATGCTGGCAATCGTGTGGGGGATGCAAGGCATCACCTATAGCCTGCAAATCATCTACTTGTTATTAGGTGGTTCTGTTGGGACTGCGATCTATAAATTTTTAAAACATAAAACAACACGACCTCGTCCTTATCAAGTGCATCAAGTGATTGTGCTCGGTGAAAGACCGCTTGATCACTTTAGCTTTCCATCAGGTCACACACTTCATGCGGTCATGGTGACGATTGTGTTGGGTTATATCCAGCCTGGTTTGCTTGCGGCGATGTTTCCTTTCATGGTGCTTGTAGCATTGTCTCGTATGGTGCTTGGTCTTCATTACCCAAGTGATGTGATTGTGGGTGCGCTTATTGGTGCGGCGGTCGCGAGTATGATTATCTTTATGGCTCCACTATTGAATATCGCTTTATAAGCATCGGTAATTTTTATCAGCTTAAGCTATCGATTAGGTTTGTGGATTTGCTAAAGTACACAGTTCGTGATTTAGCAGATTAAACAGATAGGAGCCGCTATGGGCTTACGTTGGACAGATACGATTGATATTGCCATTGAATTGTCAGAAGCACATCCAGAAGTTGATCCGCAATGGATTCGTTTTACCGATTTACATGCATGGGTGTGCGCATTGCCAGACTTCAATGATGACCCAAATAAATCGACAGAAGGATTGCTAGAAGGGATTCAAATGGCCTGGATAGACGAAGTTCGCTAAAAACAGTAGAAAAAATCGCAACTTTTACACATTCAAAGCTGATTATTGCCTATGACATCGGTATAATGCGGCAAATTTTTTAATGTTTAAATTTTAAAATAAAGGAGCCACTCATGGCTATTGAACGTACTTTGTCTATCGTAAAACCTGATGCAGTTTCTAAAAACCACATCGGTGATATTTTTGCTCGTTTTGAAAAAGCGGGTTTAAAAATTGTTGCGACTAAAATGAAACACCTTTCTCAAGCTGATGCTGAAGGTTTCTATGCTGAGCATAAAGAACGTGGTTTCTTTGGTGACTTAGTTGCATTCATGACTTCTGGTCCAGTTGTAGTATCTGTTCTTGAAGGCGAAAATGCAGTTCTTGCACACCGTGAAATCTTAGGCGCTACAAACCCTAAAGAAGCTGCTCCTGGCACTATCCGTGCTGACTTTGCTGTAAGCATCGACGAAAACGCTGCTCACGGTTCTGACTCAGTTGCTTCTGCAGAGCGTGAAATTGCTTACTTCTTTGCTGACAACGAGATCTGCCCACGCACTCGTTAATCGAAAGCATTCAAACCAGATAAGTGGTATACTACTTATCTGGTTTTTTTATTCTCTCAAGAGAATATTGTTTGATTCTTGAACAATATCTTCAGTTTTTTGACATGGTTTAGGTAAATACACATGAGTTCTGCAGAGGTCGTTTCATCTGAAAATCTTGATGGACAGCAGCAATCTTCGTCCACGCTGGTCATTCCTGCTGCCGAAAATAAAGTGAATTTACTCGGCATGTCTCGTACTGAATTAGAAAAATTCTTTGAAGATATTGGTGAGAAAAAGTTTCGTGCCGGTCAGGTGATGAAATGGATACATCAATACTTCATTACTGATTTTGCTGAAATGACCAATATTTCAGGGAAATTGCGTGCGAAACTTGAACAAATTTGTGAAATCAAAGCTCCTGAAGTGGTTCACCGTCACTATTCAAAAGATGGTACACGTAAGTGGGTTTTTCGTGTGGGCGATGGTGCAGGTTCTTTAGTTGAAACTGTATTAATTCCTGCCGAAGATAAAACAGGCTTGCGTAAGACTTTGTGTATTTCGTCACAAGTCGGTTGTGCATTAGATTGTTCATTTTGTTCAACAGGCAAACAAGGTTTCCAACGTGATTTAACGCCAGATGAAATCATTGGACAACTTTGGATGGCAAACTATTCTTATATGGAAGAAGTGCCCGTTGCCGAGCGCGAGCGTTCAGTGACCAATGTCGTGATGATGGGTATGGGTGAACCATTGCTCAACTATGATGCAGTATTAAGCTCAATGCAGATTATGCTTGATGACTTTGCTTATGGCATGTCTAAGCGTCGTGTGACTTTATCAACATCAGGTGTTGTACCTAAAATTGATCAACTTGCAAAAGACATTGATGTTGCTTTAGCAATTTCTTTACATGCACCAAATGATGAATTACGTAATGAACTAGTGCCAATTAATAAAAAATATCCATTGGCTCAGTTGATTGCGGCATGTCAGCGTTATATTGCCAAAGATGGTAATGAAAGTACGCGTAAACATGTGACTATTGAATATGTGATGTTAGAGGGTGTAAATGATCAGCCTGAACATGCACAGCAAATGATTAAATTATTAAAAAACTTACCAAGTAAAATTAATTTAATTCCATTTAACCCGTTCCCGCATGCACCATATGGCCGCTCAAGCCGAAATCGAATTATCTCGTTCCAAAAAACTTTGTCTGATGCTGGATTTGTGTGTACGATTCGTCAAACACGTGGTGATGATATTGATGCTGCATGTGGACAGTTAGTCGGACAAGTGGCCGATAGAACTCGTCGTGCTGAACAGTGGCAGAAGAAAGTCACACAGCGTCAAGAGATTTTGCGTACACAGGGATAAAATTGAGGGCAGGCTTTGAGTACTCCAAAGTTAAAAACGGTATTATGTATGGGGGTTGCAGTTGCATTTCTGGTAAGTGGTTGCCAGACAACGCATATGCAAAAGAAAGACCCAGAAAAAGCGGTAAAAGTGCGTACACAACTTGCTGCTGAACATATCCGTTCGGGTGACTTGGATTCAGCAAAGCGAGCTCTTGATCAAGCTTTAAGTGTAGATAACCGCGATGCAATGGCAAATATGATGATGGGCATTTTGCTACAGCAAGAAGGTAGCAAGCCGAACTTAGAAAAAGCAGAACATTACTTTAAACGAGCAATTTCATCTGAACCAGATAATGCTCAAGCACATAATAACTATGGTACTTATTTATACCAAATGGAACGCTATAATGATGCGATCGAGCAATTTCGTATTGCTGGTACAACATTAGGTTATGACCAACGCTATCAGGCGTTAGAAAATCTAGGGCGTATTTATTTAAAATTGGGTGATGTTGCGAATGCTGAAAAAACATTCAAACAAGCACTCCTTGCTAACCGCGACTCTTATATTTCAATGTTAGAGTTAGCGGAAATTTTTTATTTGCAGCAGCAGATTCCGGCTGCTACACAAATGTATGAACAATATGTTCATACAGTGGGGCAGAAAAATCAGGGTGCAAGAGCACTTTGGATTGGTGTAAGAGTGGCTCGAGCCAATGCGGATAAAATGGGAATGCAAGTGTTAGTAAACCAGTTACGTGCTTTGTTCCCGGAAAGTCCAGAATATCAACGTTATTTGCAATTACAGTATAGTACTGAGGCCGTATGGAAATAAATCCTAATTCACAGCAGCCAACTGGCTCAAGCTTACCGACTTCTGCTTTAGGAAATATTCAACGTCCTGGTGAGTATTTACGTCAAATTCGAGTTGCTCAGAATAAAGAGTTAGGGCAAGTTTCTTCAGATTTAAACATGCCGGTTAAGACTCTAATAGCTTTAGAGCAAGATGATTACAAGTCATTGCCAGAAGCGACTTTTATCAAGGGCTATTACCGTTCATATGCAAAATATTTAAATACAGATGCGACGGCAATTATTCAGCGCTTTGATGAAATTTATGCAAATGATACCGGGCTTTTACCAAACCATGCCTTAAACAACTCACCGATTAAAATCATGGGTAAGCTCCCTGGTTCTAATAGTGACCGTAATAAGAAATGGTTGAAGCGTGCACTTCTTGCAATCGTGGTTATTGCTGTTGTGTCATTGATTGTCATGGGTATTCAAAAATGGACTTCTAAGAAAGAAGATGCTGATTTACCTAAAGTAAATCAATCTAGTGTTGAAGTTTTGCCTATGAAAGGAAATGCCACCTCAACAGTGGGTGATCAATTGGTGCTAAACTTTAACCGTCCAACGTCTGTTCATATTGTTGATGCAACAGGTAAAGTTTTGGCGACAGGCCGTCAGTCATCAACTTTAAACTTAAATGGCGAGTCTCCATTTCAGATTCGTCTTGATGATGCAACTGCGGTGTCATTAAATTTAAACCAAGAACAGATTTCATTGTCTCCATATACGGTAAACGGTAAAGCTGAATTCCGTTTATCCCGCTAATACCATGAGTTGAGCGATACAATGATAGAGAACCCAATTAAACGTCGACCAACACGCAAAATTCGTGTTGGGTCGGTGTATGTCGGTGGCGATGCACCTATTAGTGTGCAAAGTATGACAAACACCGAAACTTGCGATGTTGATGCAACCGTTGCTCAGATTGAGCGTTGCGTTGATGCAGGTGCTGATATTATGCGTGTTTCGGTCCCATCTATGGAGGCTGCTGAGGCATTTGGCGCAATTCGTAAGCGCGTTTCAGTACCATTAGTTGCCGATATTCATTTTGACCATAGAATTGCCTTAGCAGTTGCAGATTATGGTGCAGACTGTTTGCGTATTAATCCGGGTAATATCGGGTCAGACCAGAAAGTTCGCGAGGTCGTTGCTGCGGCACGTCACCATGGTATTTCAATGCGTATTGGTGTGAATGCGGGTTCTCTAGAAAAAGATTTACAGAAAAAATATGGCGAGCCTACTGGGCAAGCACTTCTTGAATCAGCTTTACGTCACATTGATATTTTAGACCGCCTCGATTTCCATGAGTTTAAAGTTAGTGTAAAAGCCTCAAATGTGTTTTTAACCATGGATGCTTACCGCTTGCTTTCTCAGCAAATTGATAATCCATTACACCTTGGTGTTACCGAAGCGGGTATTTACCGTACGGGTACTGTGAAATCAGCGATTGCCCTTGGCGGATTATTGATGGAAGGTATTGGCGATACAATGCGTATTTCGCTTGCTGCCGAACCAGAAGATGAAATCAAGATTGGTTTTGATATCTTAAAATCGCTTGGTCTGCGCTCTAACGGGATTAACTTTATTGCTTGTCCGAGTTGTTCGCGCCAAGAATTTAACGTTATTCAAGTGATGCAAGCTTTGGAAGAACGTTTAGAAGATATTCGTACTCCAATGGATGTGTCAGTGATTGGTTGTAAGGTAAATGGCCCGGGTGAAGCAAAAGAAGCTGATATCGGGGTTGTTGGAGCTGCGCCTCGCTCACTGGTTTATCGTAATGGTGAGAAAAGCCATTTAATCGATACCGATCAATTGGTTGATGAAATCGAAACAATGGTTCGTCAACGTGTCCAAGAGCTTGAAGAAGCTAAATCTAAAGAAATTATTCGTAGTTCATCATGAGTTCAATTGTCGCAATCAAAGGTTTTAATGACGTCTTGCCAACGCAAACAGTAGCGTGGAGACGTCTTGAGCAACATTTAGCATCTTTAATGGATGCTTATGGGTATCAGCAAATTCGTTTACCAATCGTTGAGCAAACGGGCTTGTTTAAACGTGCTATTGGTGATGCCACTGATATTGTTGAAAAAGAAATGTACACCTTTTTCGACAAAGGTAACCCACCAGAGTCATTAACCTTACGTCCGGAAGGTACAGCTGGCTGTGTTCGTGCGTTGGTTGAACATAATTTGTTGCGCGGCGCTACGCCACGCGTGTGGTATATGGGACCTATGTTCCGTTATGAAAAACCACAAAAAGGGCGTTACCGTCAGTTCCATCAGTTTGGTGTGGAAACTTTTGGTGTTGCGACTCCTGACATTGATGCTGAATTGATTATGTTGACAGCTCGCTTATGGAAACGTATGGGCGTTGCTGATAAGGTTCAGCTTGAGTTGAATACTTTAGGCGAAACTGATGAGCGTACAGAGTATCGCAATGCATTAGTTGCTTTTTTAAATGAGCATAAAGATGCGTTGGATGAAGATTCGCAGCGTCGCTTAACAACAAATCCATTACGCATTTTAGATTCTAAAATTGAATCTACTCAGAAAATTCTGGAAAATGCGCCGAAATTGCATGATTTCTTAAAAGAAGATAGTTTGGATCATTTTAAGCAGTTACAAGATTATTTGACTGCTGCTGGTATCCAGTTTGTAATTAACCAGAAGTTGGTGCGTGGTCTAGACTATTACAACAAGACTGTTTTTGAATGGACGACTACAGCACTTGGTTCGCAAGGCACAGTATGTGCTGGTGGGCGCTACGACGGTTTAGTTGGCCAATTAAAAGGTAAGCCAGATCAATCTGTACCAGCTGTTGGTTTTGCAATGGGTATGGAGCGTTTATTGCTTCTGCTTGAGCAAGTTGAACAAGCTGAAGTTATTCGTGATTGTGAAGTTTTCTTGGTTGCAGAACCTGCTTATCAAACGAATGCTTTGATTTTAGCGGAACAATTACGTGACCAGTTAGAAGCTGCAAATAGCAGTATTCGCATCAAAACAGGTTCACAAGGCAGCATGAAGAGCCAGATGAAAAAAGCTGATCAGGCTGGAGCAATCTTTGCTTTGATTTTAGGGGAACGAGAGTGGGAAGCACAGCAGCTTGCTATTAAAGAGTTAGCAACAGCTGAACAGTCACAAGTCGCAATTGCTGACCTCGTACCATTTTTAATCCAAAAATTTACAAAATAAACTGAACATCTGGAAAAGGACAATCACATGAGCTTAAGTGATGAAGAACAATTCGACAGCTTAAAGTCGTTCGCCAAAAAATATGGTTCTGCCATGATTAGCGGAATTCTCATTGCGTTGATTGCCTTTTTTGGGTGGACATACTGGCAAAAAAAGAATCTGGCAACTAGTCAGGTAGAAACTGCAAAAGTACAGCAGTTAATGGATGAGGCAAATGCGAGTGCCGATAATCCGAATGCTTTAAGTTCAGTAACTGCTTCAGCAGATAAAATTGTAAAAGATGATATCGACTCTGTTCAGGCTATACAGACTCAGTTTGTATTAGCAAAATTAGCCTATGAAAAACAAGATTATGCTGCTGCCGAAAAAGCTTTAAAGAAAGTTGAAAATTCAAAAGTTAAAGATGAAGGTTTGATTCAGGTTGTAAAATTGCGTTTAGCAGATGCACAATTGGCGCAAAACAAATATGATGAAGCACTAAAAACTCTGTCTGGTAACGTCGATCCTGCATTTAAAGCAACGGTAGAAGAGTTACGTGGTGATATCTTTGTTGCTAAGAAAGATGTTGATTCTGCTAAAAAAGCGTATCAGGCAGCTTGGAATTCGTTACTAGAACGTAAACAAGAGCGACAAATTTTACAAATTAAACTCGAAAGTGTTGGCGTTTTAGTTGAAGATCCACAGATTGAGCGCCCAATTTTGGAAACACAGGTGGAAGAGTCTTAATGAATCAGAAATTCAAACTGCCTTTGGCAATTGCAATCGCATCGGCTGTACTGGTGGGATGTTCTAGTAATAAAGTAAAAGAAGTTAAACCTAATCCTCTACCGAAATTGACCGAGTCGAAAAAGACCTTAACGCCAGTGTTTTCGCGTAGTGTTTCTTCTACTGATAAAGCTGATCCATTACGTTTGCAAGTTGATGCAAACGATGGTGTGGTTTTCACGCTTGATCCAAAAGGTGAAGTAGCTGCATATCGTGGGAAACAACGCATTTGGGAAAAGAAAGTCAGCAAATTAGGCTTGAGTTCTGGTGTTGAAGCTGCTGAAGGAATTGTTGTTGTTGGTAATAGTAAAGGTCAACTCTTTGCACTAGATCAGGCAACAGGCGAACAGAAGTGGACTGCACAGTTATCTGGCGCATTGTTAAGCCCGTCATTAGTTCAATCTGGACGTGTTATTACCATTGCGAATGATGGTACTGTATTTGCGCATGATGCTACTTCAGGCCAACAAGTTTGGGCTTATAAGTTACCGAATGTTCAATTTAGTTTGCGTGGTCAGGCATCACCAGTGAGCCTTGATCCTCGTACTGTATTAATTGCTTCTGCGAATGCATATGTTTATGCAATTGATACCATTAGTGGTATTCCGCGTTTCCAACGTCGTGTTGCGGTAAGTGAAGGTCGTTCTGATATTCAACGTTTAATTGATATCGATGGTGATCCTACTGTAGCTGGACAGTTTATGGTAACGACCAGTTTCCAAGGTCAAGTGACTGTAACCGATCTTGCTTCTCAACGTGTCGTTTGGAGTGAAGATTCGAGCAGTACTAAACGTCCAGAAGTTTACGACAATAAAGTATTTGTCTCTTCAACAGATGGTAAGCTAACAGCTTACGATTTAGCATCTGGTGAAAAAATCTGGGAAAATGATAGTTTGTTAAACCGTCATTTAAGTAATCCAGTTGTGCTAGGACAAGATCTTGTTGTAGGTGATTTAGATGGCGTATTACATCTTGTTGAACCAACAACAGGTAAGTTAATTGGTCGTTCAAAAACAAGTGGAGAAGTTAACACATTGCGTGTTATCGAGAATCAACTTTATGTTTCGACCCGAAAAGGTGATTTAAGTATTTGGCAGAATCGTTAATTTCGTTCGCTTGTGCTAAAATAAGCGCTTAACAAATTATGCTGTTAAAAATATCGGGGTGTTTGAATTAAATCAGTTCAAAGCCCCGTCTTTTATTATGGTCATCTCTGACCTTAAAATATATCTCCTGTACTGTTTTTAATGCTCATGCCATGAGATATGGCTGGTCTTGAATTAAGGTTATTGTATGAAACCCGTTATTGCGCTCATTGGTCGTCCGAATGTCGGAAAATCAACGTTATTTAACCAGATTACCAAGAGTCGTGATGCACTTGTAGCCGACTTCGCGGGCCTGACTCGTGACCGTAAATATGGTGATGCGACTTATCAGAATAAGTCTTTTATTGTCGTTGATACTGGCGGTATTGGTGAAAATGAGGGCGGTATTGATAACTACATGGCCGAGCAGTCAAAAACGGCAATTAATGAAGCAGACATCATTATTTTTGTGGTTGATGCTCGTGCTGGTTTATTGGCTTCAGATGAGCAAATTGCCCGTGAACTACGTACTTTGGGCAAGAAAATTTATCTTGTTGCAAACAAGGTAGATGGTGTTCATGCAGAAGCGGCTTTGGTTGAATTCTACAAGCTTGGTATGGGTGAACCTTTACAAGTTGCTGCCAGCCATGGTCGTGGTGTGCAGCAAATGCTTGAGGATGTTCTTGAGAATGTTCCTGAAGACGAAAGTGAAGAAGAACATGACAAAGCAACAGGTTTACGTTTAGCTATTATTGGCCGTCCAAACGTTGGTAAGTCTACCTTGGTCAATCGATTACTTGGCGAAGATCGTGTAGTAGCATTTGACCAGCCTGGTACAACCCGCGATTCGATTTATATTCCTTTTGAACGGGATGGCCGTCAATACACATTAATTGACACAGCTGGTGTGCGTCGTAAGGGTAAAGTAGAAGAAATGATTGAGAAATTCTCAATTGTGAAAACGCTACAAGCAATTAAAGATGCACATGTGGTTGTGGTAGTTCTCGATGCTCGTGAAGGAGTTGTTGAGCAAGATTTGCATTTAATTGGTTATGCGCTTGAAGCTGGGCGTGCCATGATGATCGCCATTAATAAATGGGATAACATGACCGAATATGATCGCAAACAATGTAAATTGGATGTTGATCGTCGTTTTGACTTTATTCCATGGGCGAAAGTACACCTTATTTCTGCATTGCATGGTACGGGTGTAGGGGATATGTATCCAACTATTCACCGTGCTTATGATTCATCGCATTTAAAAGTTTCACCTGCGAAATTAACCCAAATTTTGAATGATGCTACAGATGCACATCAACCGCCAATGGTGAGTGGAAAACGTATTAAAATGCGTTACGCGCATATGGGTGGACAGAACCCACCAACTATTGTGATCCATGGTAATAAGGTTGATAAGACTCCTGCGGATTATCGTCGTTACTTAGAAAACGTGTTCCGTAAAGTATATAAACTTGAAGGTACACCAGTTCGTATTGACTTTAAAACTTCTGAAAACCCGTTTGAAGGTCGTAAGAGTCAAATTGATGAACGTACTGCTGCACGTCGTCGTCGCTACATTCAGAAATTTAAAAAAGCAGAGAAAAAATTTAATCGTTAAGCTTTTTGACGTTCAAAAACCCAAAGTTTTCTTTGGGTTTTTTATTGCAAATAAATGAGCACGTGCCAAGAGTTATGAAAAAGTGTGAGTAATAAACGTAATTTTTTGTAAATTTTATAACGAATGCTATAATCAGCATCTTTATAAAATAATTTATATTTCGACAGAATAACGTGGCTTAGGGTTCATTTTTTAGCATGGTAACATTACATCTTGCTCAGCTTATATTTACACATGCTCAGCCCTCGTACGCAGCTCTCGACTGCATCCCTGCGATGCAGCGCAGACGCTTATCGCCCTTAGCTAAACTTGCTTTAAATAGCGCGATCGGTGCATTAGATGGTAATAAAGCTGATTATATTGTTTGGGTGTCAAAGTATGGTGATGAGGCCAAAACTTTAAATATCTTAAAAGATGTTTTAAATGAACAAACTCCATCGCCTACACAATTTTCAACGTCTGTTCATAATGCAATTTCCGGGCTTTATTCTATTTTATGTCAGGATGATACTCCCTCTACAAGCTTAAGCTGTTCATGGACTGAAAGTTTGATTGAGGCATATGCACTTTTAAAGTCAATGACTGATATCAAACGGGTCTTAGTCGTTGCTTATGATGAGCCATTACCTAATATTTATGCTGAGGCAGTCGATTTTTCTGCCTATGCAATGGCTACCGTCGTTACTCTAGAGCAACCTAATTTACAAATTACTGCGTGGATGCATACAGATGAAGCAGATGCTCCTGCTTTTGCTCATTTTTGGCAGGACGCTGACAAGTTAACATCTGCATTTGGGTGGAACAAATGCTAAATCTTAAAAAACTCAAGCAAAAAAGTAATTATTGCTGGCGTGTGGCTGCTACTGGTTTTAGTTTTGCCAGTTTTGGGCTGGGTGGTATGGCAATTGCCTCAGTGATTGCACCAGTACTAAATGCGACAACCTCTGATTCTGAAGAGCGTCAGCAGCGTGCACAAAATGTGATTAAACATAGTTTTAAAGGCTTTACCGAAATGATGGTCAAACTTGGCATCATGACTTATTCGGTAGAAGGCTTGGAAAAGCTACAAAATAGTCGTCAAGAGTTGGTGATTGCCAATCATCCGACTTTGATTGATGTTGTAGTACTAATTGGTATGATGCAGCAGGCTAATTGTGTCGTGAAGCAGTCTCTTTGGTCGAACCCATTTACCAAAGGACCTGTACAAAGCGCAGGCTATATTTTAAATGCAGGTTCTCAGCAGTTTGTTGAAGACTGTGTAAAGCGTCTAAAAGAAAACAATGCGGCTTCTCTTTTAATTTTTCCGGAAGGAACGCGCACTGAAAAAGGGATGACCCTCAACGAGTTTCAGCGAGGCGCAGCCAATATTGCCATTCGCGCAAATGTACCAATTCGTCCAGTAATTATTACCTGCACACCATCTACATTAACTAAGAATGAAAAATGGTACCACGTACCATCTCAACCATTTCATATCGAGGTCAAGGTTTTAGATGCAGTGCAAGTATCAGATTTGTTAGACGATTTAACAGTAGGACCTAAACAAGTTCGTCAGTTAAGTCGTAGTTTTTATAAAATTTTTGATGAAGAGTTATCTTGAAATGAGCAATCTTGCTGATGAACTAAAGCAAATGATTATTGATGTTTTGGCACTTGAAGATATCACTATTGCGGATATTGATACAGAAGCGCCACTATTTGGAGAAGGTTTAGGATTAGACTCGATTGATGCACTTGAGTTGGGACTAGCTTTGAAAAAGCGTTACAACATTCATTTAAATGCAGAGTCGGATGAAACCAAACAGCATTTTAAATCAATCCAGAGTTTGGTTGCTTTAGTTGAAGCACAACAGAAGTCATAAGGAGCGTGATGATGTTATCTCAAGAGCAAGTATTAACTAAACTCCGTGAATGGATGGAAGATTTGTTTGAAATTGAACCGGAGTCTGTTCAACTCGATTCGAACCTTTATTCAGACCTTGATGTAGACAGTATTGATGCGGTTGATTTAGTTGTAAAAATTAAAGAGTTAACAGGTAAGCAAGTAAAACCTGAAGACTTTAAAAATGTGAGAACCGTACTTGATGTTGTGACGGTTATTCAGAACATGACTGCTGAATGAAGTTTATTCTTAAAGGGATAATAACAGCACTTTTTGTGCTGTATCCCTTTATTGTGGGTTGGAGTTTGACACACGGTCAATTCATTTGGGTAAGTCTATTACTCATCGGGTTGGGTGTCGTTAGACTTTTTGGTAAAGGTAACTCTTTATTATGGCCTTTAACCGGTTTTGCTATTGTTTGTGGCAGTCTGAGCTTATTGTCACATAATCATGCGTGGTTAAAGTTATATCCAGTCGGTATGAGTTTAGGCGCATTAATTATTTTTTCGCTGACACTCATCAAGCCGCCGTCTATGATTGAGCGCTTTGCCCGACTCGTTGAACCTGATTTACCTGATTCTGGGGTGCAGTGGACCAGACAGGTGACTAAAGTTTGGTGTGTTTTCTTTTTTTGTAATGCACTGATCGCGTTAAGCACTGTGCTTTTTACCTCAACTCAGGTTTGGGTCATTTATAATGGCTTTATTTCTTATGTGCTGATGGGCATTTTGTTCCTTGGTGAATTTATTCTGCGTAAGCGACATCAGCGTTTACATTCTTCAAATCATTAATTAAAAACTATGTATTGCCATTTTCAGAAATTCATCGATTCAGCTCAGCCACTTTGTATAGACGGTGCTCTGCACTCGACCAGTTTTAATTACTTTTGGCAGGATGTGGCCTTACAAGCTACTGCAATTGCTCAAATGGAAAATCTAACTTGGGCTTTATGGGAAGCAGATAGCTATGAATTTCTGGTTTTATTCTTTGCTGCTTTGCTAGCGAAAAAACAAGTACTTTTACCACCGAATCGAGTACGTGAACTAGAACAAGATTTTGCAGCACAGCAGATTTATTTTTTAAAGCGCCAAAATACTGAAAAAGTTGTTCCTTCATCTTTAACCTTAGACGATGCTTTTTTAGAGCAGGCGCAACTCTATTTTTATACATCAGGTTCAACAGGGGAACCTAAAAAAATTCCAAGGACACTCAGACAATTACTCAACGAAGTCCAAGGATTGAGTCAAAGCTTTAGTTTTGATGAACAGGCAATCGCGATTGCAACGGTTAGTCATCAACATATTTATGGATTACTGTTTAAATTACTGCTACCACTTGCTACTGGTCGAAGTTTTTATGTACCTCAAATGGCATTCCCAGAAGATGTGGTACAAGCTCAAAAACAATTAGAAACGTTGGGATTAAGCAATTATTTGATCTCGAGTCCTGCTTTATTAAAACGCTGGACAACCGATGTTGTTTTGCAACACTGCCAGATGGTCTTTAGTTCCGGGGGCAAACTAGAAAGTGGTGTCCGCCCTTTACTAAATCGTCCGATTATTGAAGTTTTGGGAAGTTCGGAAACTGGTGGTATTGCCCATCGTGCTAAAGATGAAGATGCTTGGACTGCATTTAGTAATGTGGCTATTCGTATTGAAGATCAACAGCTTATGGTCAAGAGTAATCATGCCTATGAGAATGACTGGATTACCACAGGTGATGGTGCTGCATGGACAGATGCAATATGTCAGACTTTTAAGCTAATGGGACGTACAGATCGAATTGTAAAACTTGAAGAAAAACGTTTGAGTCTAGATGCGATTGAGCAAAGTATTCAGGCTTTAGATGCAGTAAAGCAATGTCATGTACTGGTATTTGAACATGAGCAACGCCAAATGTTGGGTTGTATTGTTGTTCTACCAGAACAAGCTCATGAGCAGTTACAACAACAGGGTAAGTCTGCTTTTGTTAGCCATTTAAAACAGCAATTAAAAGACAGCTTGGAAATTGTAGCAATTCCACGTCAGTGGCGGTTCTTAAGTCAGTTACCACAAAACCCTCAGTCCAAACTCAATAAGAACTATTTGAAAACTCTATTTAAGCCTATGTTACAACCCGTGGTGCTATCACAGTCTCAAAATTCAGATGACTACATTTGGGAGTTGGAATTTCCACCTGAGCTAGCTTGTTTTAAAGGGCATTTTCCAACACAACCGATTTATCCTGGGGTTGGGCAAATAGGCTTTTTACAACATTTTGCTAAATCAATTTGGTCTGATTTGAGCTGGTGTCAGGGATATGAGCAGTTAAAATTTCAAAACCTGATTCGTCCGTATGCTGTGGTGCAACTCAAGCTTGCTCGAAAAGAGCATAAAGTGAGTTTTGAACTACGTGATTCAGAACAGATTCTAGCTTCAGGGCGATTATTATTTGCTTTGCAAACGGAAGTAGAGGGTTAAAAATGCAGACCAATTACGGCTTTGTTGTTCCGGTTTATAACCATCCACATTATTTAGCAGATTTAATTTCTTATCTGGACAGATTTCATCTACCGATTGTGTTGGTCAATGATGGAAGTGATGATGCTTGTAGCCAAATTTTAAAAGCATTGGCAGAGCAATATTCTCAAATTCATCTTATTGAGCATGATGTGAATAAGGGTAAGGGACAAGCCGTAATAACTGGTTTACGTGTAGCCTATGAGCTTGGTTTAAGCCATGCGTTACAACTCGATTCAGATGGTCAACACTGCTGGGATGACATTCCAAAATTTATTGAGCAGTCTCGACAAAATCCAGATGCAATGGTAATTGGTCAGCCATATTTTGATGCCTCTATTCCTAAAAAGCGCTTATATGGCCGTTACATCACCCATTTTTGGGTGTGGTTAAATAGTTTGTCTTTTGAAATTAAAGACAGCATGTGCGGGTTTCGCGTGTATCCGCTCGCGAGCACGATAAAAGTTTTAAATAGTGCTAAATTCCAGCCACGTATGGGTTTTGATAGTGAAATTTTAGTACGTTTAAAATGGGAAAATACTCCTTTTATTAATGTACCCACATCTGTGGTTTATCCAGAGCAGGGGATTTCTCATTTTCATGCTTGGCGAGATAACTTAGGGCTAAGCAAAGCGCATGCAACTTTGTTTATGGGCATGTTGATTCGCTTACCGAAGCTATTAAAACAAAAGCTGCAAGGTTGACTATGACAGATTCAGCTTCACCAAAATGGAACGACATTAAAGAGCGAGGCGGTATGTTGCCCCTCATGCTGATGTTGTGGTTTTACCGTTTTGGTGGACGTTGGTTATGCAAGTTGGTGATGTACTTCGTTATTATGTGGTACTGGTTATTTGCTGTCACAGCAAGGCAGGCCTCCTTACTTTATTTACAAAAACTGCATCATTTTGCTGGATCGAAGTCGCCGTTTAATCACCAACCAAATTGGACAAATAGCTACGCGCATTTCATGCAATTTGGCGAATGTATTTTAGATAAGATTGAGGGCTGGCTAGGCAATATTCCCGAGCAGGAGCTACAAGTTTTTGGACATGAAAACTTCTCTCAGCATTATCAAAAAGGTGCTCTGATTATTGTCTCTCACTTTGGCAATATTGAATTGCTTCGCGCCATTAAGTCAGAGCATCCGCAGAAAATTAATGTGCTGGTTTACCAAAAGCACGCGACCAAATTTAATGAGTTTTTGAAAAAAATAAATGATAAGGCAGATATCTGTCTTTTATCAGTTGATGAGCTAGGTATTGAAACCGCGATGTTGCTGCAAGACAAAATGCAGCAAGGCGAGTGGGTTATTGTGGCGGCAGATCGAGTTCCTGTGCAGTCAGATCGTGTACAGCATGTTGATTTTTTAGGGGAGTCAGCAGCTTTCCCACAAGGTGCATGGATTTTAGCAAATTTACTCAAAGTGCCTGTTATTGCGGTGTTTTGCTATCGGGTGCAACAGCAGTTTCAAGTGCATATTCATTCAATTGCTGAACAGATCAATTTACCCCGTGCTCACCGTATTGAAAGTATGCAAACCATCACTAAAACATACGTTGCCGTTCTAGAACAGCATTGTCTGCGTGCCCCTTATCAATGGTTTAATTTTTATAATTTTTGGACGAAATAACATGCGTGTGTTAACCGTAGGTGAACAGCCACTGAGTATTGAAGATGTCGTTTCTGTAGCCAGAGGCGAATGTCAGGTTGCTTTACCTGACACGTCTGAATGGCGTGAACTGATTCAAAAAGGCGCTGATTTTCTCGATCAGCTCCTTGAAGAAGAAGGGGTTATCTACGGGGTGACTACGGGTTATGGTGACTCATGTTTGGTTGAAGTGCCGTTGCATCAGGTTAATGAACTACCGCTGCATCTTTCACGCTTTCATGGGTGTGGTTTAGGTGAAAATTTAGATGTCATCACTGCACGTGCAGTAGTCGTAACGCGTTTATGTTCGTTAGCTCGCGGTTATTCAGGCGTGTCGATAGCACTACTTGAGCGCTTGGTTTGGTTGCTGAATGAAAATGTAATTCCAGTCATTCCATCTGAAGGTTCAGTTGGGGCAAGCGGTGACTTAACGCCGTTGTCTTACATTGCGGGAACATTAGTCGGTGAGCGTGATGTCTATGTTGATGGACAAATTGTTCCTGTTGCTCAAGTCTATGCTGAAAAGAATATGCAGCCTTTAAAGCTCAGACCTAAAGAAGGTTTGGCGCTTATGAACGGCACAGCAGTAATGACGGCGATTGCTTGTTTAAATTATAAAAAAGCAGAGCAAATTGCACTCGCAAGTACTTTAATTACCGCCCTGAATGTATTGGCGCTAGAGGGTAATCCTAGTCATTTTGATGAAGTACTGTTTGCACAGAAACCTCATCCGGGACAGCAGCAAATAGCAAAGCAATTACGTGATTGGCTGAATAGTGAAGTACAAACAGCACACCAAAGTCAACGCTTGCAAGACCGTTATTCGCTTCGTTGTGCACCACACATCATTGGTGTGTTTGAAGACTCCAAAGTATGGTTACGTCAGTTTATTGAAAATGAGCTGAACTCAAGCAACGACAATCCATTGATTGATCCAGCCGGTATGCGTGTATTGCATGGCGGTCATTTTTACGGTGGACACATTGCACAGGCAATGGATAGCTTAAAAATTATGATCGCTAATATTGCTGACTTGATGGATAGACAGATTGCACAGCTAGTCGATCACAAAATGAATCATGGTTTGCCACGTAATTTAACAGGTGCAACGGCTGAACGTTTACCACTGAATCATGGTTTTAAAGCGGTACAAATCGGAGTGTCGGCGTGGACGGCTGAAGCCTTGAAAAACACTTTGGCAGCTTCAATTTTTTCACGTTCAACCGAATGTCATAACCAAGATAAAGTCAGTATGGGAACCATTGCTGCACGTGATGCGAGCCGCGTAATTACCTTAACACAGCAAGTGATCGCAGCTCTTTGCTGCGCGAGTGTGCAGGCGATTCATTTGAAAGGTTTAACCACACAGTTAAGTCCAACATTACAAGCATTTATGCAATGGACCTTACAAAGCTTTGCATTTGTCGAAGAAGACCGACCATTACAAACCGAATTACAACAGATTGTTGATCGTTTAGACCAACTTGAATTGTTTAATCAACCAGAATTTATGGGATAAGGTGAGCCAATGCATGCAGATGTAATCATTGAAATTCCATTTCATGATGTCGATACCATGAATGTGGTTTGGCATGGACACTATTTAAAATATTTTGAGATTGCGCGCTGCAAATTGCTCGATCAATTTCATTACAACTATATGCAGATGAAAGAATCAGGCTATGCATGGCCTGTGATTGAAAGCCATGTGCGCTATGCATACGGTATTGAGTTTGAACAAAAGATTCGAGTTCGAGCCATTTTAAAAGAATGGGAAAACCGTTTGAAAATTGATTATTTGATTTTTGATGCTGAGTCTGGGAAACGTTTAACCAAGGGTTATACCACACAGGTGGCGGTGAATATTGAAGCTCGTGAAATGTGTTTTCAATCGCCACAGGTTTTGTTTGATCGCTTGAATGCATGGTCTGAGTTTCAACCGAAGAGGAATGCGTGATGTCTCAATTCATCAAAACTTTAGGTTTAGGTGCCGCTGTTTGGATGAGCAGTTTAAGTGCGGTCTATGCAGCGCCAACACAGATCACTCAAATTTTTCAGCAATTGTCACAGTCTCCTACGGTTCGTGCTGATTTCGAACAGCAAAAAAAATTGCCATCGTTGAATAAAACTTTTGTATCGAACGGCTCTTTGTTGTTCTCAAAATCTTATGGTGTAGCGTGGCAAATCAAACGACCTGTGCAAGCAGATTTGATTGTTACCCCAACCAAATTGGTACAGAAAACTCAGCGTACATTTAGCCAAATACAAGTTGATCAATCGCCATATAGTTCGGTCGCGACTTTATTCTTACAGCTCATGTCTGGTAATGAACAGGCCTTAGCAAAGAATTTTAATGTGGTAAGTGCGAATTATAGTCCAGCGGGTTGGAGCATGAGCTTAACTCCGAAAAGTAGCTTGTTTAAAAAGTTATTTGTGCGTGTTGATGCTCAAGGACAACAGTACGTCAACCAAATCGTGATTACCGAGAAAGCGAATAATTTAACAACCATTCGCTTTAGTCACCAGACTTCTCAACCGACGACTCTAACGGCTGCTGAGCATGCGATTTTCCAACTGGCAAAATAGGTTCACCGCGCTTTGGTTAATTGCTCTGCTACTGATTGCGGTGGGGCTTGGCGTGACGTGGCTGAATAAAGATATTCATATTCAAACTAATATTTTTGCGTTATTGCCTAAAGTTCAGCAAGACCCAGAACTTGCACGTACTCAGCAGTACATGAATGAGCAACTCAACAATAAAGTATTTGTGGTGGTAGATGCCAAAGACGAAGCTGCGATACAACAAGCGACTCATTTCTTAACAGCGCAGGCCAAGCAAAGCCAGTTGTGGCAACCACTGAAGCCACAACTTGATTTTGATCAATTTGCAAAACAGTTGTATCAACATCGAGCAGGTTTGTTGAGTGCTCAAGATCAAGCCTTATTGCAAAAAAAGGATTATGCTGCGCTGACTGAACAAAGTCTGATGCAGATGATGAGTCCAGGCATGCCTGTCACTGCTGAGTCACTGAAGCAAGACCCGCTATTATTGTTCCCTCGTTATGCTATGCAGTTGGCAACCCCGTCGCAACAAGATATTGAAATGGAGCAGGGCTTTGCCACTATTCATCATGAGCAAGGTATCTCTCGGCTTTTCGTATTACAGTTGAAGCAAAGTCCATACAACATTGATTATCAAGAACAGACCTCTACTTGGATTGAGCAAACTAAGCAAAAGTTAGCTGCAATGGGATTAAAATCTCATTGGACTGGAACTATTTTATTTTCAAATTTTGGAACGCAATCGGCTAAACAGGAAATCTCAACCATTGGTGTTGGCTCGACACTGGGCTTAATTTTTCTGGTTTGGTTTGGCTTTCGCTCACTGCGACCTTTGGCGACCGAGTTTATTGCAGTTTCGACTGGAAGCTTTGTGGCGTTTGCGGTCACACATTGGGTGTTTGGTGAAATTCACCTGATGACATTAGTGTTTGGTGCAAGTCTGATAGGTGTCTGTGTCGACTTTTCATTTTATTTTATGGCGATGCAATCGCAGCATAGAAAGCTTGGTGGTTTTCAAATTTTAAAACCGCTATTACCAAGTTTGTTTATGGGTTTAATGACCACGTTGGTTGCTTACATCTTTTTGAGTTTTACTCCGTTTCCTGGGTTTAAGCAGATTGCAGTCTTTTCAATTGTGGGATTAACTGCGGCGTGGATCAGTAGTGTTCTACTATTACCAAGATTACCTGCACTCAATGCTCAGCCTGCAATAAAAGCACTGTCGTGGATTGGACAAGCACGGTTATGGTTTCAGCAGCGAGCCAAAGTTCGTTATAGCTTGATTGCAATCATTTTAGCAGTAGGTACGGCGAGTCTTTTCTATCTTAAAAGTAACGATGATATTCGTAATTTACAAGGTATGGACGCGAGTTTAAAGCAGCAAGACCAAGCGGTTCGTGAACAATTTGGCCAGCAACAAAGCAGTGATTATTTTGTAGTACGAGCAGCTTCTGCAAATGAAATGCAGCAACAAGAGCAGCAACTGATTAGCCACTTGCAACAGTTACAGTCACAAGGGAAAATCAGTGCATTTCAAGCTTTGGGACAATGGATTCCACCATTGGCAGAGCAGCAAAATAATCTACAACTTTTAAAAAATATTCCAAAAGCGACTTTGCAGCAATATGCGCAAAGTATGGGGCTAAATGTCACTGATGTTTTACAGTGGCAACAACAACTGGCAACACAACCACTATTAGATTTTGCTGTATTTAAAGATCACCCTTTAGCTTTTTTACAACCTCAAGCCAATGAACGATTAGTCATGGTGACAGGGGCAAAACAGCCTGATGTGTTAAAGCAGCTTCAGAATGAGCACATACATTTTCAGCAACCGATTACCGAAATGTCGCAAATGTTTGCCGAACATCGAGTGCAGGCTCAACATCTTCTGATTTATGCCTTAATTGGTCTGGCGATTGGTTTAGCACTTATTTATGGACTAAGTTCGATTGTGCCTTTGGTCCTGCCAGTCAGCTTGGCATTACTGAGCACTTTTGCTATTCAGGCATGGATAGGTGTCGAGATTAACCTATTTAGTATTATGGCAACTTTCCTGATTATTGGGATTGGTGTCGACTATGCAATTTTCTACCGACATGGACATGATCACCCGCAAGTAGTTGGAATGGCATTATTTTTATGTATGATGTCGACCTTACTTGGCTTTGGATTACTTTCATTTAGCCATACTTATGCAATTCATTGTTTTGGTTTAACGGTTTTATTCGGGGTTATTTTCTCATTTATCTACGCGACTTTGTTAACCCCCGCAGATGAAAAACATATTGTAAATTTACAAGACCATTCATAATTTGAATAAATTAAAAAGGAAGTTGTGCTATGAGCACTATAGAAAAAATTGACGTCGTGATTATTGGGGCTGGGCCATCAGGTAGTTCTGCTGCTGCACTTCTTCGAAAAAAGGGCTATACCGTTACGGTCATTGAAAAACAGCATTTTCCTCGTTTTTCGATTGGTGAGTCATTGTTACCGCAGTCTATGATGTTTTTAGAAGAGGCTGGTTTATTAGAAACAGTCAGTGAGCATGTTGAACAATACGCTTTTCAATTTAAAAACGGCGCGGCTTTTTTACGCGGCAAACAGCGTAGCTTCTATGACTTTACAGAAAAATTTACCGATGGTCCGGGAACAACTTGGCAAGTTCGCCGTGCAGATTTTGACAACTTACTAGCAAAACAGGCTCAAGCTTATGGTGCGGATATTCGCTTTGGGCATGAGGTTTTAGATGTTGATGTTACATCTGAACAGTCTGTATTAACTGTATTAGATGAAGAACAACAGCGTTATCAGATTCAAACTAAATTCTTATTAGATGCGAGTGGCTTTGGGCGAATTTTACCAAAATTATTAGATCTAGAGAGCCCATCAAATTTTCCGGTACGACGTGCACTGTTTACCCATATTGAAGACGGAATTACAGATGACCCAGAGTTTGACCGTAATAAAATTTTAATTACTGTCCATGAAAAAGATCATCGTGCATGGTATTGGCTGATTCCATTTGCAGATGGACGGGCTTCTTTCGGTGTGGTGGCAGAACAAGAATTTTTTGACAAACACACGGTCGAAAATGCTGAAGATAATGAACCTGAAGCAATGTTCAAACGCATTTTAGCCGATGAACCAAGCTTGTCACATGTCTTGCGCCATGCAAAGTTTGATACACCAGTGCGTACTTTGGTGGGCTACTCAGCGAATGTAAAACACTTGGCAGACCGCAACTATGCGCTATTAGGTAATGCGGGTGAGTTTCTTGATCCAGTCTTTTCATCAGGTGTGACGATTGCTCTTAAATCTTCAAGTTTGGCGGTTCCTTTGGTTGAACGAGTTTTACAAGGTGAGCAAGTCGACTGGTTAGAAGAATATGAAAAACCATTACGCCGTGGTATTCAGGTGTTTCGTGCCTATGTTGAATCATGGTACGAAGGTGAATTCCAAGATGTGGTGTTCTCGCAAAATCAGAATGAAGGTATTCGCCGTATGATTTCTTCATTATTGGCTGGTTATGCGTGGGATGAAAAGAATCCAATCCATAAAAATGCCAAACGTAGACTCAGCACCTTGGCAGAATATTGTCGTGAAGGCTTGGTGCAAGAACAGGTACTTGAGGGATAACCATGCAACGCAAATGGGCAACGATATTACTCAGTAGCTTTATATTTTTAAATGGTTGTCAGGTCATGCCACATGCTAAAGGGCTGCAAAGCCCTCTATGGCAGGCTCAGACTTATCAAAGGCAAGATCAAGTTGAAGTTCAGTTGAAGCAGCAAAGTTTTAGCTTCTTGTTATATCAACAGCAAAAGGGTGCTGTACTGGATATGGTCGCTTTAAGCCTGACAGGTCAACAATTATTTAAGTTACAGTTTGATGGGCATCGGGTTCATGTTGAACAACGTATTGATCAAATGCGTTTATTGCCTTTTGAGTTTGTGGTGCGTGACCTTTTGTTTGCGACATACCCTCAGTTTTCGCATTTAGGGCAGCAAGCCGTAGAGATGCAACAACAAGCAGACAAGCAGGTTGTTTATATTGAAAAGCAGCCTGTGTTGCAGGTTAAACAAGGGCAAGGAAGCATTGAATTGATTAATGAACAAGTCCCTTATACCATGACGCTGAGTTCGATTGAGAACACCTTACAGACAGAAGAAAGTCCTACGCCATGAAACATTTACCTTCAGCAAATGCAGCTCCAATGGCAGTAGGCATACAATTTAGTGTTGGTTTATCTGCATTAGGCTGCGAACTTAATCAAATCAAACAAGCATTACAACAGCCGCAGCAAACCTTGAGTTTGCGAGATGATTTAATCGCTGATCGTGATGTTTGGGTGGGACAATATACGCATCCATTAAGTTCGAGCCTACCTCATGCTTTGCGGTCTGTAGATTCACGTAATCTACGTTTTGCATTAACCGCATTATCTGAAATCGAAACAGAGTTAAAAGCCTATACGGCATCCTTTGAAAATAAACGTTTGGCGATTGTGGTGGGCACGTCTACCTCTGGTATTGCAGATAATGAACTCTTACTTAAGCAATATTTTCAAGGGCAAACAGATCTATCAATATCTCATTATCCTCAAGAAATGAGCTGTTTAGCGAAAGCATTACAGCAATACTTAGGATGGGAAGGGCCCGCCTATACTATTTCGACAGCTTGTTCTTCAAGCGCTAAAGCATTAGCCGCAGGGCAGCGATTACTTCACGCAGATTTAGCAGATGTTGTGCTGGTTGGTGGCGTCGATACCTTGTGTAAGTTGACCCTAAATGGATTTAATAGCCTAGAAAGTTTATCTGAACATATTTGCCAACCCTGCGGTGTAAATCGTGATGGTATTAATATTGGTGAAGCTGCTGCATTTTTTGTTTTAAGTAAAGCATCAGCGCCTGTCATGTTAATGGGTGCTGGTGAATCTATGGATGCATGGCACATTTCAGCCCCGCACCCTGAAGGTAAAGGTGCCGCTTTAGCCATGCAACGTGCATTAGATATGGCACATCTTTCCGCCCAAGAGATTGGTTATATCAATTTGCATGGAACAGCAACTCCACAAAATGACGCAATGGAAATTAAGGCTGTACGTCAAGTTTTTGGTGATTACCAAGTTGCTTTAAGTAGTACTAAACATAAAACTGGACATTGTCTTGGTGCAGCAGGTGCCATAGAAGCTTTTATTTGTGCACAGATTCTAAAAGATCAAAGTTGGTTGCCTTTACATCAAAGTGTTGAGGTTGATCCAGATTTGGCCGATCAAAACTATGTGCAAGAATCCGAGTTAACACAGCCCATTCGCTATGTCATGAGTAATTCTTTCGCTTTTGGGGGAAGTAATATTAGTCTTGTTTTTGGAGTGAAACCCTAATGAAACTGGATGCAATTCAATATATTCCTCATGAGCAACCGATGGTATTTATTGACCATTTAATCGAGGTTGCAGAAGGGCGGGCGCAAGCAGAACTCACGATTACGCCAGAGCTGATGTTTTGTGAAGCAGAAGGTTTGCCGACATGGGCAAGCATTGAAATTATGGCACAAACGATTAGTGCTTATTCCGGCTGGCAAGGTCAGCAGTCAAAACAAGCGCCAAAAGTCGGTTTTTTATTGGGAACGCGTAAGTTAAATTTACCGATCCCTTATTTCGCCTTAGGTTCACGATTGATCATTCAAATAGAACAACAATATTTTCATGAAGGACTTGGGCAATTTTCCTGTGAAATTCAATATGCTGAGCACTGCATTCAGGCAACGTTAAGTGTATTTGAGCCAACAGAATCACCATTTGAATAACCACAAAGAATTAGGAATATATTGTGACAAGACGAATTTTAGTAACAGGTTCAAGTCGAGGAATTGGGAAAGCGATTGCATTACAACTTGCCAAGGCTGGTTTTGATGTGACTGTGCATGCACGTTCGCGTCAGGCAGAGGCTGAGCAAGTCGTACAAGAGATTCAAGCATTAGGACAAAATAGCCATTATCTAATGTTTGATGTAAATGAACGCCAAACTGTTCAACAGATTTTAGAACAAGATGTAGAACAGCATGGCGGATTCTATGGCGTTGTATTGAATGCAGGTCTTACTCATGATGGAGCTTTTCCTGCACTCACCGATCAAGATTGGGATGAAGTTATTTCGACTTCCCTAGACGGTTTTTATAACGTATTAAAACCATTAGTTATGCCAATGATTCATTTACGTAAAGGTGGCCGTATTGTCACCTTATCTTCGGTTTCTGGGATTATGGGTAACCGTGGTCAGGTTAACTATAGTGCTGCAAAAGCAGGTCTGATTGGTGCGACCAAAGCTTTGGCACTCGAATTGGCGAAGCGAAAAATTACTGTGAACTGTGTTGCACCAGGATTGATCGAAACTGAAATGGTGACAGATGAAGTCAAAGAACATGCGCTTAAAATGATTCCGTTGCAACGCATGGGACAGGTCGATGAAGTGGCGAGTGTAGTAAAATTCTTGTGTTCAGATGAAGCTTCTTATGTAACTCGACAGGTTATTTCTGTGAATGGAGGGCTCATCTGATGAAGCGTGTGGTTGTGACAGGAATGGCTGGAATTACCTCTTTAGGTGAAACTGCCGATGACATCTTTGCTCGATTTGACGCTGCCAAAAGCGGTATACGCTACATGCCAGAGTGGGAGCAATATGTTGATCTTCGAACGAAGCTTGCTGGGCCTGTTGAAACATTCCATGTTCCAAAACATTTTAACCGTAAGGTTACCCGCGGGATGGGGCGTGTAGCACTCATGTCTGTGGTTTGTGCGGAAACTGCCTTACAAAATGCTGGTTTGCTTGGTCATGAAATTTTGTCTAGTGGCGAAACAGGTGTTGCTTTTGGGTCTTCTGCGGGTAGCGTAGAGGCCGTAGGTGAGTTTGCTAGCATGTTGCTTCATCAGAGCATGAGTAAGATCAATGCAACAACCTATATTCGTATGATGGCCCACACCAGTGCCGTGAACATGACCGTATATTTTGGTCTTAAAGGCTTAACTTTACCTACCTCAAGTGCCTGTACCTCTGGTTCTATGGCCATTGGGCAAGCCTATGAAGCAATTAAATATGGCAAACAACAGGTCATGATTGCAGGTGGTGCTGAGGAACTTAGTGCAGCAGGTGCAGCCGTTTTTGATGTATTGTTCGCGACCAGTGGCATGAATGATCAACCCGAAAAAACACCGCGTCCATTTGATGCTAAGCGAGATGGATTGGTGATTGGTGAAGGGGCAGGTTGTTTAATTTTAGAAGAATATGAACATGCTAAAGCTCGAGGTGCTCATATCTATGCAGAGGTGATTGGCTACGGTAGCAATACTGATGGTCAACATGTAACTAAACCAGACGCCGAGATGATGGGGCGCTGTATGCAATTAGCACTTAAAGATGCATCTGTAGAGGCTAAAGACATTGCCTATGTAAATGCTCATGGCACCTCAACAGATCAGGGTGATGTAGCTGAAAGTCAGGCGACAGCAACAGTTTTAGGACGTAAACCGATCAGTTCTTTAAAAAGCTACTTTGGACATACGCTGGGGGCGTGCGGAGCTATTGAAGCTTGGCTGAGCATTGAAATGATGAATCGTGGCCGCTTTATTCCAACTTTAAACCTAGATGAAATCGACCCACTATGTGGCGAACTGGATTATATCGTTCAGCAGCCGAGAAATTTGGATGCTGACATTATTATGAGCAATAACTTTGCTTTTGGCGGAATTAATACTTCGCTTATTTTTAAACGTGTTAAACAATAAGGAACACAACAATGTTAAATAAAAAACTTTTATTTGTAGCAATGCTAAGTGCGGGTTTTACTGCTACTGTTCAGGCTGGAGATGAAGTACATCAGTTAAATTTTAAAGAAGCTGTAGACCGTGCAGTTGCAGATGGGACTTTAGATGGTTCAGTAAAGTTTTATTTAAAGGGTACAAAGTCTGGCGGTAAAATCATTCAAAAAGATGCGGTAACCAATAAAAAAACTAATGGTTTTGGTAAGTCAGCAGCAACGTCTTGTGACTGGGTTTTACGTTCAGCACTGATCCAAATGCAAAATAATGCTAAAGCACAAGGTGCAAATGCTGTTACTAATATTGTGAGCTATTTTAAAGCCAATGAAACTACAAGTACGACAACTTACGATTGCTATAAAGGTGCCATGATGGCGGGTGTTACCTTAAAAGGCGACGTGGTTAAGTTCTAATTAATTTTAAATAAGGTCGGGACAATGTCTAAACGTAATATTGAAGTCTACACACAGACATTGTCCCAGCTTCTTTTAAAATCTAAACAAGATTTTCCAGACTTCCGTACATTTAATCATTATAAAAAACAGCAAATACATAATATTAGAAACGAGCTCATAGCACAGAAGTTACAAATTACAATAACAGATTTGGAGTTTGCAAAGCATGAGCATGGCAAGCCATATTTATTGAGTCAGAATTTAGATTTTAATCATTCTCATAGCCAACAATACTACGCTTTAGCGATGAGTCCGCATGTTAAAGATATCGGTATAGACGTTGAAGAGTTAGACCGTAAAGTACGTTTGGAAGCTCTAGCGCAGCATGCATTTCATCCCGATGAATATGCAACATGGCAAAGTCTAGAACAAGACAGAGAATATTGGTTTAAAGTCTGGACGACTAAAGAAGCCGTTCTAAAAGCATCAGGCCTTGGTATACGTTTAGATTTAAATACTTTAAACACCCAAGCACATCCTACAGACCGTGGCGGAATATGTTCTCATCCACTTATCGGGACATTTGCTTATCAAAACTTCGTTGTGGGTGATATGATTTTAACAGTGGCATGGCGTTCAGAATTATCTTGCCGTGGTTTTCAATTTCCTACAATTCAGCTTCATTCACTTGATACTTAATAGCGAATAGCAGACATAAAAAAACCGCGAATTACGCGGTTTTTTTAGTTTAGAGCAAGCTATAAAATTAAGCTTGACCTTCAACAGCTTGAGCACGTTGCATATTAGCTTCGAACTCTGCATCAAAGTTGATTGGTGTAAGAAGTAACTGTGGGAAGCTACCTTTAGTCACTAAATCATTTACCGCTTCACGTAAGAACGGGAACAAAATATTTGGGCAATAAGCGCCTAAAATATACGGCAAGCGATCTTCTTCGATGTTATCAATCAAGAAAATACCTGATTGAGTGATATCTACAATGAAGGCTGTTTCGTTGTCGTTATCGGCTTGTACCACAACTTTTAAAGAAACTTCAAAATGAGTTGGATCAATTTTTTCTGCAGCAGAAGAAAGATTGATATTGAGTTCAGGTTGCCATTGTTTAGTAAAAACCTGTGCCCCAGGAACCTCAAAAGAAATATCTTTTGTATAAATACGCTCTAAAGCTAATTGTGGTTGAACTTGTTGTTCTTCGCTCATTGTTTTTTCCTTAATATGGATGCGATGTTAAGCCAATAATTCGTCAAGTTTACCTTCACGCTCTAAGGCATAAAGTTGGTCAAAACCACCAATAAACTGATCGTTAATAAAAATTTGTGGGACAGTACGATGATTAGTGCGTTGCATTAATTCAACACGTACTTCCGGTGCTTCAACAGAAAGATTTACTTCTTTATAAGCAACACCTTTACGCTCAAGTAACTGTTTAGCACGAACGCAATACGGACATACAGAAGTTGAGTAAACAATGACATTTGCAGCCATAATAATTCTCCTTAAGCTTTTGGTTTGCTTTTAACAAGAGGTAAGCCCTGTGCTTTCCAGTTGCTAATACCACCATCAAGACGATAGCTGTCATGGTGAGCAACTTTTTGCAAAGCACTACCAGCAACTTGTCCTAGATTACAAATAAATACTAATGGACGGTCACTTGCTTTTAATTCATCAGCATGACTTGCAATTTGGCTGAAAGGAATATTGCGGCTACCACTAATATGACCTTCACGGAAGTCTTTACTATCGCGCAAGTCGATGAGTATGGCATTTTTCGCTTTCACTAAAATACCAAGCGACTGTGGTGAAATTTTACGACCGTTACGTTGACCTTCAAAAATGAAGAACAACACGACCAAGACTCCGAGCGTACCAAACAAAATGGGGTGATTCCCCATAAACTCTAACCAGCGTTCCACAAGTCACCTAAAAAAATTAAAAACAAAATTGACCTAGAGTATAGCGTATATAGATGGTGATCAAAATCACCACTTCAAGGGCAAAGCGGACAGAAAATTAGTTTTTTTGCTGTGCTTCTTGAATCTCATCATTTAAACGCAAAAAGCTATCTAGGCGCCGTGGTAAAATTTCACCAGATTCTACAGCGTGTTTTAACCCACAGTTCTTTTCATGAGTATGGGTACAGTTACGGAATTGGCAAGAACCCAAATGTGCTTCAATTTCTGGAAAGCCCATACGAATTTTTTCTAAATCAAGATGCCAAAGCCCAAATTCACGAATTCCCGGTGAGTCGATTAACGCGCCATTTTTACCGAAATTCATTAAACGTGTAGAGGTTGTTGTGTGCTGACCAAGTGCAGAGTTTTCAGAAATAATATTTGTTTTTTGCTCTGCTTCTGGAATGAGCACATTAATTAAAGAACTTTTTCCTACACCCGATTGGCCAACGAAAGCGACTGTTTCGCCATCTAAACGTTCAGATAAAGCAGAGATATCACCCTTTTTAGACTGACAAATCATCACCTCATAACCCAAAGTTTTATATTCTTCTAATAGCGTGAGAATTGGGTCATTTTCAGTGAGTAAATCAGACTTATTGAGGACTAAAAGAGCAGGAATGTTTGCATCTGCACAAGCAACTAAATATCGATCGATTAGCGTTGGCGCAGGTTCAGGAAGCGGTGAAAATACAATCACAATCAAACTGATATTTGCTGCCACAGGTTTAACTTTGTGATAACGGTCTGGACGGGTAAGTAAAGAGGTACGAGGGTGAATGGCTGTAATAATACCTAAACCCGTATTTGGGTCAGCTTGCCATTTAACTCGGTCACCAGTCACAAGTAATTCTAAGTTTGTTCGAGTATGACAGCGCCATACGCTTTTGAGCTCGATAGGTTTCCAGAAAGGATCTGGCTCTCCTTCAGCAACTTGAGGTTTTTCTGGGTGATGCTCAGGTACAGAGAGTGCCTGTACTTCAAGTTGGCGGCCATAATGTTGTACCACTAGTCCGTCCAGATCTTGTGAAGTATCGGCCTCTTCTTGGCGAGTTTTGTGCTGTTTTTCAATACGACGTTGCTGTTGTTCAGTTAAACGACGCTTACGAATTAAAGCCATTCATATCCCAAAAAAACCACTGTTTGAAGATGGCAAAAATAGCATGAAGCGGCTATAGAATTACAGCGCAGATGCAAGAAATTTGCTACTATTGATGTTTTTACGGCATTTTAGAACGTACATACATGAGCAGTACTTTAAATACACGATTAATTTGGATTGATCTGGAAATGACCGGATTAGATACCGATAATGACCAAATTATTGAAATCGCAACAATTATTACAGATGATCATTTAAATGTACTTGCCGAAGGTCCGGTTTTAGCCGTTCACCAGCCTGACCGTATTTTAAATGCAATGGATGAGTGGAATACCCGCCAACATGGGCAGTCTGGATTAGTTGAACGAGTTCGTCGCAGCAAATTAACAGCTCGTGATGCTGAGTTACAAACTTTAGAATTCCTAAAAAAATGGGTTAATCCAAAAGTTTCACCGATGTGTGGTAACTCGATCTGTCAGGATCGCCGTTTCTTACACCGTCTTATGCCTGAACTAGAGCAGTATTTTCACTATCGTAATCTTGATGTATCTACGGTAAAAGAACTCTCAAAACGCTGGCGCCCTGAAATCATGAGCGGTCTGAAAAAGAATGCATCGCATTTGGCAATGGATGATATTCGTGACTCGATTTCTGAGTTGAAATATTACCGTGAATATTTCTTTATCATGAACACTGACGGTAAAGATTAATGACTTTGCCCGATTGATATGAAAGGGAGGCTATTGCCTTCTTTTTTATTATTTAAAGGGGATTGTTACAATAATGCCGATCGCCTGATTTGGCTTTCATATTCATTTTGCTTAAAATGATGTTTTAAATTTTTATTATAAAAAGAGAGCATTTATGCAAAGTAATAACCCGATACTGACCCGTGTTGAAACGGTCAGTGACTATAGTCAACCGATGACTGTGCAAGGTGCGATTCAAAAATCTGTAATGTTGACAGTTATTGCTGCTGCGGTGGGTGTCGCTTTATTTTTCTATGCAGCCTTTACTGCAAATGTTGGCATTGCTTACGCGGCTTCAATTGTGGGTGCAATTGGTGGCTTGGTTTTAGCTTTAATTACAACGTTTAAACCAACGACCGCACCAACATTGGCAATTCCGTATGCCTTATTTGAAGGGGCCTTTTTAGGTGGTATTTCTTTTACTTTCCAGTTGAAATACCCAGGTGTTCCTCTTCAGGCTTTATTAGCCACTTTCGTTACGACTTTGGTGATGTTTGGTCTATATAAATTCCAAATTATTCGCGCAACTGAAAAGTTCAAGTCAGTTGTAATTTCTGCATCTTTGGCGATCTTTATTGTATTTATCGTGCAGATGGTCATGCGTTTAGCATTTGGTTCAAGTGTTCCTTATATTTTTGAAAGTAACTGGTTAGGCATTGGCTTTGCTGCATTTGTTGCAGTGATTGCTTCACTTAACCTGATTTTAGATTTTGATTTAATCGAAACTAATGCAGCATATCGTGCACCAAAATTCATGGAATGGTTGTGTGGTATCGCATTACTTGCAACTTTAGTGTGGATGTATATTTCTTTCTTACGCTTACTTGGCTTATTGTCTGACGACTAAGATTAAATTCATCGAGAAGTCGCTCCTTATCAGGAGCGATTTTTTTTTCGTGCGATTTTTGAAAAAAGATGCATTATGCAATTTCGAAAACCGCTGAATATTGGCATTATGCTTGAAATTGTTTTGAGTGAGATCGGCATGACACAAGGACTTTTAGCAGGTAAGCGCTTTTTGATTGCAGGCGTTGCTAGTAAATTATCAATTGCTTTTGGTATTGCACAAGCATTACACCGTGAAGGTGCAGAGCTTGCGTTTACTTATCCAAACGAAAAATTAAAAAAGCGTGTGGATGAATTTGCTGAGCAATTCGGTTCTAAGCTTGTGTTTCCATGTGATGTTGCTGTTGATGCTGAAATTGATAATGCATTTGCAGAACTTGCAAAACATTGGGATGGTGTAGACGGTGTTGTACACTCAATTGGCTTTGCACCTGCACATACACTTGACGGTGATTTCACTGACGTGACTGACCGTGATGGTTTTAAAGTTGCTCATGACATCAGTGCATACAGCTTTATTGCAATGGCTCGTGCTGCAAAACCTTTATTACAAGCTCGCCAAGGTTGTTTATTGACTTTGACTTACCAAGGTTCTGAGCGCGTTATGCCTAACTATAACGTTATGGGTATGGCAAAAGCTTCTTTAGAAGCTGGCGTTCGCTACTTAGCATCAAGCTTGGGTGTTGACGGTATTCGTGTAAATGCGATTTCTGCGGGTCCAATCCGTACTTTGGCTGCTTCTGGTATTAAGTCTTTCCGTAAAATGTTAGATGCCAATGAAAAAGTTGCGCCATTAAAACGTAACGTAACCATTGAAGAAGTAGGTAACGCAGCATTATTCCTATGCTCACCTTGGGCTTCAGGTATTACTGGTGAAATTCTATATGTAGATGCTGGTTTCAATACTGTAGGTATGAGCCAATCTATGATGGATGATGAATAATTAGATTTATCTAATTTATATAACAAAGCCGCTTTTATAGCGGCTTTGTTTTTTAAGAGGATAACGGTTTTAAAAATTATAACGTTAGAATTTAAGATATTCATTTTGAATGGCTTGTTAATTGCTATATTGATTGGTAGCAAAGAGGGCATTAATTTTTCTTATATTTTATGAATAAATCTATAAGAGGAATGTTTTTTTGAACTTGTACTTTCCTAGATAAGCCATCAATAGCAACGGGTATGTTTTTTTTATCCATTTGATATGTTTTCTCTTCGAGAATTTGATTTTTGCATTGTGGACATGCATGTAATATGGATTCATGGTGGAAAAGGTACTTCGATCTTGCATTTAGTTGGCAATCGTAGCTTATTGCCGCAAAGTATTCCGCAGAGCCAATGGGACTAGTGGCGAGACTATTTTGATAATTGATCAGTTCCTCATGGGTTTTAAAATATTTATTTATAGTGGCTACCTTTTTGTAATATTTATTGCATTCTTCGCAGAAGCTCTTTGCTCTAAGAATAAGATAAATGCATGCTCCTCCTAGCATAAAACCAATAAATTGAATTACTGCTATTAAATAACCAAAATCTCCCATTGTTCCAAGGTCGGTTTCTCTTGCACCGGTTCCAAGACTATAAGTCGAGTTTGTTAGAATGAAGCTCATATAATGTTTGAATGGTATAAAATCACTTACTTTTTCGCCGTTCTCAAAGATGGCAAGAGTGTATTCTAAAAAGTAGATTGATATTTGTGCAATCGCAGTAAAAATAACCATTTGAAGAAGTAAAGTTACTTCTGGTCTTTTATTGAAGTAGATACTACCAAAATAAAAGCCAGATGCGGCTATTATTCCAGTAATGACGGCACCAATTGGTAGGAAAATACCAATGCTGATTGTAAAGAATTTAAACCCTAGTATAGCGCTAAGTAAAACAGTTACTGCTGTGGTTATAAGTCCACATGACATAATTTTTAGCGATTGTGGAAACATGAAAGAACTTCTCTATCTATATTTGTATTTGTTTAGGAACATGTACAGTCGTAGGTATATGGTGGCTAACTATAATTATACGGCAGACATATTATATAAAAAATTGTATTTTATAGTTTATTTTTCTCAGAATATAAAACAGAAATAGTAGCGTCAATATAAAAACGATTTGCAATATTGCTGTATAAATTTTTGATGCTCTACTCAATTCAGCAATTAGTTGTACATTGAAAATATATCGAAAAATATACTTAATCATTTATCATCGAATAATTTATATGCTAATTAATGCTGGTTTTTTTGTTGAATCGAAAATTCTAAAGAGAATGACGATAAACATATTATTTTTTAGCTTTCGGGGGGAACGTGAAGAAAATAGTTGTTATTTTAGGATTAGTCACTCTTCTTTCACTTCAAGGTTGCGCCACGGAAATGACAAGTAACCCACCGTATAAAAAGAATATAGCAGTTTTAGAGGTGGGAAAACATCGAAATTATGTGATTTCAGAATTGGACGCACCTCTCACTTCAGAAACCGTGAATGGCGAACGTAAAGAGATTTATACCTTCTAGCAAGACTACTCAAAAGCAGCCAGAATCAGCCGTACGCTATGGCACACGACTGTGGATATTGCCACCATTGGTCTACGGGAAGTGATAGGCTTTCCAACCGAGATGTATTTCAATGGTCAGAAACTTCTCTATGAAGTTGTTTTTGATGATCAGGATAAGATTAAGCGTATTCACCAGATCCAGAATAATCCAGATCTGGTGAAAGAATAAATATGCCAAACAATACCGCTAGGGTTATTGTTTCGGCAGTTCTTTTACAGGTGAACCACCTAAAGCTTGCATGAGGGTGACATAAGCATTGTATTGACTTCGCTTGGTTTCAACGAGGCTTAAACGTGCAGTACGTGTGGTTTGCTGAGCATCAAGAAGTGTTTTTAATGCGACAGCACCATAACGGTAACGGACTTCGGTTAAACGTTCAGTTTTTTCTGCAAGTTCAACATTACGTTCTTGTAACGCTACTTGTTTGTCGAGTTCTGTACGACTCGATAAAGCGTTTTCTACATCAGCAAAAGCCTGATAAAGCGTTTGACGATATTGGATAATTGCTTTTTCATAATCAAGATTGCTAATCGCGATATCTTTCTTCATATCGTTATATTGCAAAAACGGTAAGCTTAAACTTGCCCCAAGCGTGAGGGCAGGGTTACGTAACAGTTCTGTCAACGATGTGCTGCTTGAACCCAAACTACTGGTTAAACTAATCGATGGATAGTAGCTCGCCTTAGTAGCATCTTTAGTTGCTAATGCTTTTCTTAAGCGGAGTTCACTTGCTTGCAAATCAGGGCGACGCGATAAAATATCGGCAGGTAAACCAGCACCAATTGTAGGTAGAGCAGTGCGTGGTAAACGCTTTGGTTCTTGAATGTTTAATTGTTGCAGCGGCTCATGTAATAGCACAGCAATAGCCGTGCGTGTTTCAACCAATTGTTGTTCAATTTGGCTTAAACTCGCTTTCTGGCTTTGTACCGATTGTTCTGCTTGAGTCAGATCTACACCTGAAACAGCACCAGCTTTATATTGAATTTGTACCAAGTCATAAAGCTTTTGAGAGGTTGCGAGACTTTGCTGGGCAGTTGAGTAGCGCTCATTTAAATAACCGAGTTGCCAATAGAGTTTGGCAGTGGTTGCAATTAAACTTTGCCCAGTGGCTTGTAAGTCTTGTTCAGTCGCTAAGGCTTCCCATTTACTTGCCTCAGTTTGGCGTGCAAGCTTGCCAAACAAATCAAGCTCATAGCTTATACCTGCACTCATTGATAGGCCTTTAGAGCTATCATCTCCCGAATTTAAATCGAAAGAATGCCCTGTAGAAACACTAGAGCTAGTTCGCAAGCCTTGCTTGTTAGCGGTTAAATCAGCTTGTAGACGAGCTTGTTTTAAGGCAATACCTGCAACTGCTAAATCACTGTTACGTTCTAATACATTGCTTACCAGCTGATTAAGCTGTGCATCATTGAAAAGCGTCCACCAACGATCAGAGTATTGATCGGCAGACATGTTTTTTGCTTTTGCTGTGTCATATTGAAAACTACCCGGAACTTGTACCGCAGGCGTTTCATAAGGTGTTTTTACTACAGCTGCACATCCTACAAGAGAACCTGTAAGAAGAAGTGCTGTGCTGAGTTTAGTCATAGAGAAAGACATGCAATTTTCCTTATTCTCGAGATAGTGCGGCAACAGGGTCAAGTTTCGCGGCATTCTTAGCAGGCAAGAAGCCGAATACGACACCAATCAGTGTTGAACAGACAAATGCTGCAATAATAGAAGTGCTTGAATAAGCCACGCTAAAGTTACCGCCAGCAAATTTATTAATAAGTTGTCCAAGGCCAAGCGATAGTAAGACGCCAAGCACACCACCAATTAAACACACCAAAATTGCTTCAATCAGGAATTGCTGCAAAATATCACTTTGACGAGCACCTACGGCCATACGTACGCCAATTTCCTGAGTACGTTCAGTCACTGAAACCAACATAATGTTCATTACCCCGATACCACCAACCACTAGTGAAATTACGGCAATTGCTGAAACCAGAAGCGTCATTGTGCTGGTTGTTTTCTCAATGGTTTGACGGATACTGTCACTGTTCATGGTGAAAATATCTTGTGCACCGTGGCGCTGGGTCAATAAATTTACAATCGCATTTTCTGCGGCAGCAGTTGAATATTTGTCATTAATACGAACCACAATATTACGTACATTAGATTGACCTAACATACGGCTCATTACGGTTGTATAAGGCATATATACATTTAAAGTATCATCTGAACCCATGCCGCTTGTCTGCGGTTCTACAATCCCGATAATACGTGCTGGTACACTGCCGAGCAGTACGACTTGGCCAATTGGATTGCTACCATCTCCAAAGAATTGTTTTTGCGTATTAGTATCAATGACAACATCTTGTGAACGATCGCGCACACTACGTTGGTCAAAAGTTTGTCCATCTTTAAAGACCAAACCTTTAACATCAAAATAATCGTTACTCACACCATTAATGGTCGCGTTTGCTTCATTCTGCTGGTAACGCATGGTTTTGGATGTACTGACGATTGGACTGACTGCGCTGACATAAGGTTGAGTCATTAACGCATCCGCATCGGCAGGAACCAAAGTTTTAAAGTTTGCAGTTTTGGAGTTGTCACCAAAACCACGGCCCTGAAACACCGTAATCGTATTTGTTCCCAGACTACTAATATTACTTAAAATTTGTTGTTGAGAACCTTTACCTAGCGCGACCACTGTAACAACAGATGCAATACCAATAATAATCCCAAGCATGGTTAAAAAAGTACGCATGCGGTGAGCATTCATCGACAGTAAAGCCATTTGAAAAGCTTCTGATAAACGATCTAAAGTAGAACGCCATGCAGAAATACTTTTGCCTTTCTTCTGTTTGCCTTGCAGAGCTGGAGCGGCATCTGGATCAGATTTGATCGGTTCGGCTGCTTGATCTGGAACGTTAGGACGGTCACTAATAATTTCTCCGTCACTAATCTCGATAATACGCGTCGCATTTTTTGCAACTTGCATATCATGAGTGACTAAAATAATAGTATGACCTGCGGCATTGAGTTCACGCAAAATACGCATCACCTCAACACCACTATGAGAATCGAGTGCCCCTGTTGGTTCATCTGCCAGAATGACGTCACCGCCATTCATGAGTGCACGGGCAATAGAAACACGTTGCTGCTGACCACCAGAAAGTTGGCTTGGCCTATTGAGTGTTTTAGTACCTAAGCCTAATTCGGTCAGTAAAGCTGTGGCGCGTTGTTTACGTTCAGAAGGGGTAACCCCTGCATAAACAGCAGGAACTTCAACGTTACCCTCAGCAGATAAGTCACCGAGTAAATGGTAGCGCTGGAAAATAAAACCAAAATATTCACGGCGTAGTCGAGCGAGTTGATCAGGTTCAAGTTTACCTGTTTCTTGCCCATTAACTTTATAACTACCGCTCGTAGGTCGGTCCAAACAACCCAAAATATTCATGAGGGTCGATTTACCAGAACCAGACTGGCCGACAATGGCAACCAGTTCGCCTTCGTAAATGGTAAGGTCAATGCCTTTTAAAATTTGTATCGTGCTTTCGCCAGCAGGGAATTCCCGGACTAGATTGCTGACTTCAAGCAAAGCTTGTTTTGTCATGCTTACATTCCCATTGGGCCACTACGGCGACGGTTATTACTACTATTAGCGGATGCAGCAGAAGTATCTGCGCTATCGGCAATGACAACTTGATCACCTTGTTTTAAGCCCGCAAGAACTTGTGCATTTACACGGTTGTTAATGCCAACCAAAATTTGAGTTGGTTTAGTTGTGCCATCAGCTTGTAATACACGTACAACACTTAAGGTTAATTTACCTTGTTCAATTAACTGTTTTTGCTCAGCAGTCAGGTTAAGACGTTCCAGACGAGCTCCATTTCCTTGAGATTTTTTAGCAGCTTCAGGTGTCGAGCTTGCTTTATCAGATGATTGGCCTGATTTTCTTTGACCTGAAAATTGTTTAGAGCTCAGTGCTGATGATGGAACGAGTAGGGCATTTTTAGCTGAGTTTAATACGATATAAACTTGTGCAGTCATATCAATACGTAATTTTCCATCGGTATTTGGCACATCGAATAAGGCATTATAGTAAACAGCTGAACTCGTTGTTGAGCTTGTCGTACTTGTTGATTCGCTAGAAATAGAATCTGGAGCAGGTTCAATCTGGCGTAAAGTCGCGTAACGTTTAGTGTCTTCACCTAAGGTAGTGAAATAAACTTGTTGTCCTTTCTCAACTTTCATAATGTCAGCTTCACTGACTTGGGCCTTAATCGTCATGTTTTGTAGTTTTGCAATTTTGACAATTGTTGGCGCACTTTGATTGGCGTTTACTGTCTGACCTTCTTCAGTCACAATCGCGACAACTGTACCATCTGTTGGAGCAACAATACGTGTATAACCAATATTGGTTTGCGCCGTAGATTTTGTGACTTTTGCAGATTCGATTTGTGCATCTAATGCTTTGATTTGTGCTTGAGCTGTTTTATAGCTTGCCTCAGCCGATTCTAAATCCGCACGTGGTGTTGCATCTTGTGCATACATTTGTTGCTGACGGCGGTATTCAAGTTGTTTTTCATTCAAAGAAGCAACTTGCTGAAGGCGCTGCGCTTCTAAATTTTTAATATTTGCATCAGAGGTTTTTAAACTATTTTCTTGGGTCGTTGAATCAATCTGTGCAATGAGTTGGCCTTGCTTAACCTGATCGCCAAGTTGCACATACATCTTTTTAACCTGACCAGATACCTGTGCACCGACACTAATCAGTTTCGTTGCATCAAGTGTACCCGTTGCGAGTACATTATTTTCAATATCCCCGCGTGTTACCTCAGCAGTAATATATTGTGGCTGCTGCTGTTTTGGCTTGAAAAACTTCCAGGCTAATAGAGCAATAATTACTATACAGACGATGATAATAACAAGTTTGATTGGCTTTATTTTTGGCATGGCGAGAGGTCGAAAAGTTTAAAATTTAATTTAGTATAAAAGCGAAATGAGGATAAAACGTGAATTTTTATGATATTTCAGGAATGAAGAAAAATGATTCAGGCGAATTACTGTATAAATAATGTTTTTCCACATAACTCAGCAATCGCTTGCTGCATTAAATGTTCTGCATTTTCGTTCGACATTCCTTTAATTGCCGCATCGATTTGCAATAGAAGGGTAGACCAGCCTAGGAACTGTTGTGGATTTAGTCTTCTTAATGCTTGTTGATATAAGCTAACTTTTGTTTTCCATATACCGAGCTGTAAGGCATTATGGGGTTGTTCAAACAATTGCATCAACAAGCGCATTTCTTTACTTAAAGTCCATAAAATCAGACTGTCGGGTTCGCCTGCTGCAATTAAATATTGAAAAATCTTAATAGATTGGCCTAGGTTGCCTTCTAATAATGCATCACTTAAATCATAGGTGGTATAGCGTGATTGATCTTGTAGACACGCATATAATTGTTCAATTTGAATGAGTTGTTGGTCTGGAAATGTATCTCTTACACGCATTAAGCTATTTTTAGCTGCAAGCAAATTGTGCTCATGATGTTGCATTAGCCACTGCCAAGCATCATTGTCGAGCTGAATTTCAAGTTTCTCTGCTTCAGCAGATAAAATTCTTTGGCGATCTTGTGGGTAATTTGCCGTGAGGGCAACTACAACCCCATTTGCTTCAACAACTTGGAAAAAAGCAGATTTTAAGCTGCTACTATCTTGTTTGGGTAAAACAATTAATAGCAGGTTATGTTCATTATGTTGTATATAGCTTTTGAGCTGTTTTAAGCCATTCGCATCAGGTTTTATATTGCCGTGTACTTCAATAGCAAGCTGCTGAGAAAATAAAGACAAGCTATTAAGTGCGTTAAAGACATTTTTCCAGTCACTTACACTACTAATATCATAGCGCTGTCTTTCAACTTCTTGTTGTTGCCAGCTTTTTCGAAAGGCATCTAATAAATTTTGTTCTAATAAAGGCTCTTGCCCATGCAAAATCCACGCACCCCGAGCTTCCGGAGTACGTTTTAAGGCTTGTAAATAATCAATTTTCATTGCTAGTAAAAATACAGATTAAGGCTGAGCTTTTGGTAAGCGATTTGCTGAAATCTGACGAGTAATTTGCTGTGCAATATCATCAATTACAATACGTTGTAAGTAACTTTCTTGCTGATTTTCAGTGTTGACTGTTGCCAAGTCATATTGATAACTACGAGATGCGGTTAATGAGCGTGGCTCAGTAATTTTATTACCCTGACGATCTTCAATCTGGAAGGTTACGGTCAAACGTAATAATACTTCAGTTAGTTTTCCATTTAAAAGCTGACGACGTGGTGTGTACTCTAAAACACGAAGTACATAGGCATCATTATCATTGCTGAGTTGAACACCATTTGCAGCTAAATACACTTTTAACTGCGTTTCCAAATCATCAGTTTTAGCCGGTAACTCAAGGCTTAACTTTTTATAAACAAGCGGAGTCGCAGTCGGGTTGGTTCCTTTTAAATGAAATCCACACCCGACTAAGCCTGCACTAAGGCCTAAGGTTAAAACAACAGCGGCTAAACGTTTGGCTAAGTGCATGCTTGATCCTCTCATTAATAACTTTAATTAAACCACGAGGTTAACTAATTTATTTGGAACCACAATTTCTTTTTTTGTTGGTCCGGTTAAGAATTGTTGAACTTCTGGTAGAGCTTTAGCTTGAGCTAATAGATCTTCCTTAGAAATATCAACAGAAACTTCAAGTTTACCGCGAAGTTTACCGTTAACCTGTACAACAATCGTTTGCGTATTACGCGTTAACGCAGAAGCATCAACTTCAGGGAATGTTGCTGCTGTAACATCTGTACCAAATTGGGCCAATAAAGTTTGGCTTAAATGCGGTGCAAATGGTTCAAGTAAAGTTAACAGTGTTGTGATTGCTTCACGTTCTACAGCAATGTCATTGTCATCTTTTGCTTCAAACTTGTTGCTCGCGTTTAACAACTCCATTAAAGCAGCAATCGCAGTATTGAATGCATGACGACGTTCAATATCATCACTTACTTTTTGAATAGTTTCGTGTGTTTTACGACGTAAGTCTTGAGCATCTTTAGATAAATTAGCTGTATCGATTGTAGAAGCTGAGTTGCCTTTTTCAAGGAAGCCAGCTACAAGGCGCCATACACGTTTCAAGAAACGGTTTGCACCTTCAACACCTGCATCAGACCATTCTAAAGATTGATCTGGTGGAGCAGCAAACATCATGAATACACGAGCTGTATCTGCGCCGTATTGATCAATAATCGCTTGTGGGTCAATACCGTTATTTTTCGACTTAGACATTTTTTCTTGTCCGCCGATCACAACTTCTTGGCCGTCACCTGAATATTTTGCAGAAAGAATACGACCTTTCTCATCACGTTCTAATTCAATATCAGCTGGGTTGAACCAAGTTTTCTTACCATTTTCTGCTTCACGATAGAACGTATCTGCAAGTACCATGCCTTGAGTTAACAAGTTGGTAAATGGCTCATTACCTTGTACAACGCCTTCATCACGCATTAATTTGTGGAAGAAACGTGCATAAAGTAAATGAAGAATTGCGTGTTCAACACCACCAATGTATTGGTTTACAGGAAGCCAGTTTTGAGCTGCTTCAGGTTTAACCATACCACCAGTAAAGTCTGGAGATGCATAGCGTGCATAGTACCAAGATGACTCTACGAAGGTATCTAAAGTATCTGTTTCACGACGAGCATCGCCACCACAACAAGGACATTTAGTTTCATAGAATTCAGGCATTTTGTTAAGCGGGTTACCTGAACCATCTGGAACAACGTCTGTTGGTAATACAACTGGAAGCTGGTCTTCTGGAACTGTGACTTGACCACAAGTATCACAGTTAATCATTGGAATTGGACAACCCCAGTAACGTTGACGAGAAACACCCCAGTCGCGTAAACGGAATTGAACTTTAGAGTTTGCTAAAGCTTGTGGTTCTAATTTTGCAAGGAATGCGTCAAACGCAGCTTGGAATTCTAAACCGTCAAACTCACCAGAGTTAACAAGTTTACCCTCTTTAGAACCGTACCATTCTTGCCACTCAGTTGCAGAGTAATCTGCATCGTCAACGCCTTTCGCATCGATTACTTGCTTAATTGACAAGTTAAACTTGTTAGCAAATTCAAAATCACGTTCGTCATGCGCTGGTACAGCCATTACTGCGCCAGAACCATAAGACATTAATACGTAGTTTGCGATCCAGACAGGAAGCTCTTCACCAGTTACAGGATGTTTTACAAACAAGCCTGTTGCCATGCCTTTTTTCTCGGCTGTTGCCAAGTCCGCTTCTGCAACTGAACCCATGCGGCACTCTTCAATGAATGCAGCCAATTCTAGGTTGTTTTCAGCAGCTTTAAGCGCGAGAGGGTGTTCTGCTGCAACAGCAACATATGTCACACCCATTAGCGTGTCGGCACGTGTTGTATAAACAGTTAAACCATCAGCATAGATTTCAGTATTGGCAGATGGGAAAGTAATTTCCATACCAGTAGAGCGACCAATCCAGTTACGTTGCATGGTCAACACTTGTTGAGGCCAGCCATCTTGTAAAGTGTCAAGATCGTCTAATAATTCTTGTGCATAGTCCGTAATACGGAAGTAGTACATTGGAATATCACGTTTCTCAACCAATGCACCTGAGCGCCAGCCACGACCATTTTCAACTTGCTCGTTTGCTAAAACTGTTTGGTCAACCGGATCCCAGTTTACTGTTGAAAGTTTACGGTAGATCAGGCCTTTTTTATAAAGTTGAACAAATAACCATTGTTCCCAGTGATAATACTCTGGTGTACAAGTCGCGAATTCACGATCCCAGTCTACAGACAGGCCTAATTTTTTTAATTGATCACGCATGTAAGCGATGTTTTCAAATGTCCATTTTGCCGGAGCAACTTTATGGGCAATTGCTGCGTTTTCAGCAGGTAAACCGAATGCATCCCAACCCATAGGTTGTAATACAGTTTCACCTTTTAAACGGTAAAAACGGCTAATTACATCGCCAATTGTATAGTTACGCACATGCCCCATATGCAGCTTGCCGCTTGGGTAAGGAAACATTGACAGGATGTAGCGATGTTTACCTTCGACAGTGTCGGCAACTTTAAAGACTTTACGATTTTCCCAATCTTGTTGAACTGATGGTTCAATCGTGTTTGCTTGATATTCGGGGTCAATGTGAGAAATAGTCATAGACGTAAGCTATACAACGAAAATTGAAATGAAAGATTGCTGCACAGCATAGCGCAAAATAACAGGAAATGTCAGTTTTTAGATCAGGATTTTATCTTTTAATATGAGCAATAAACATTTCTCAATCTATTCTTCTTTATTTTAAATAATAGAAGAGTGATGAAAATATTCACCACTCTCATTTTACTTATCGCGCTGTTGTAGCGGATGGGGTAGATGCTATAGGTGGAACAGCTACTGCGGGTGCATTTTTTTCCTGTGCGACGTTAGTTGCCTCTTGCACTACTTTATCTGTTTTATCTTGAGATTGTTGTTCTGGGGAAGGTGTCGAATTTTTTACGGATGATTGGCTGCCGTAAGTTGAAACTTTGTTCAAATGTTTTGCACTCTTAGGTGGTGGAGTCGTGGTGTAGTGGGTGGAGCCATTTTTATCCATCCATTTGTAATATTGCTGTGCCTGACTTTGGCTTGAGTAAACTAAAATCGCTGTTGCAACAGCTGTATATAAGCTTGTTTTTAAATAAGATAAATTCATATCAAATATTCCCCAAAGAAAGCTGGCTATATTTAAATAAAGTTCATAAATAAGCAATTTACAATGCATGGTTTTATATAAAAAGAATAATTATTTTTAATAAATAGAGGGTAGAACTACCAAATTTAAGATTTAAATTTAGATTAAAAAAGAAGCAGCTAAAACTTTTTATGGAAAAACCTTTTCTTTAATCTTGACTTTAGTGAATTAAACAACAAAAATGCTTCCTTTAGTTTTATATGCGATTATTTGATCACCCTTCGAATAACCGTCATGTTTTGTAATAGACATTCTCTCTAGCCGAGAGATTGATTTTACTTAAAGTATGTATATCCAGACATGCTTTATTAATGTTAAAAAAGCTTATACGGCTGAAAAACAGAAATTTTTCTATTGCAACGAAAACTAGACAATATGTGTGCTATAACAGTGCAGACAATTCAATGAATGAAACACTATTTGTGCCTTCCATAAATAGTGATAAAGATTTTAGGGTGAATCACGTTGGAACTTTTATCTGGTGGTGAAATGCTCGTTCGTGCTCTTGCGGACGAAGGCGTTGAACATGTTTTTGGTTATCCAGGCGGCGCTGTATTACATATTTATGATGCGCTATTTCAACAAGACAAAATTAATCATTACCTCGTACGTCATGAACAAGCTGCTGGTCATATGGCAGATGCTTACTCGCGTGCTACAGGTAAGACTGGCGTAGTACTGGTCACTTCTGGACCTGGCGCAACTAATACTGTGACTCCAATTGCAACAGCTTATATGGACTCAATCCCAATGGTGATTTTGTCTGGCCAGGTTGCATCACATCTTATTGGTGAAGACGCTTTCCAAGAAACTGACATGGTGGGTATTTCACGTCCGATCGTGAAACATAGCTTCCAAGTTCGTCACGCAAGCGAAATTCCTGCAATTATCAAAAAAGCATTTTATATCGCTTCAAGTGGTCGCCCTGGCCCTGTTGTAGTCGATATTCCTAAAGATGCGACAAATCCTGCAGAAAAATTTGCATACGAATATCCTGAAAAAGTGAAGATGCGTTCTTATCAGCCACCTTCACGTGGTCATTCTGGTCAAATTCGTAAAGCGATTGATGAGCTTTTAAGTGCAAAACGCCCTGTAATTTATACAGGTGGTGGTGTTGTTCAAGGTAATGCATCAGCATTATTGACTGAGTTGGCTCATTTGTTGGGCTATCCAGTGACAAATACACTTATGGGTCTTGGTGGTTTCCCTGGTAATGATCCACAGTTCGTGGGCATGTTGGGAATGCACGGTACTTATGAAGCAAATATGGCGATGCATAATGCTGACGTCATTCTTGCAATTGGTGCGCGCTTTGATGACCGAGTAACCAATAACCCTGCAAAATTCTGTGTGAATGCAAAAGTTATTCATGTTGATATTGATCCGGCGAGCATTTCAAAAACGATCATGGCGCACATTCCGATTGTAGGGGCGGTTGAGCCTGTACTTCAGGAAATGTTGACGCAATTGAAACAATTGAATGTGTCTAAGCCTAACCCAGAAGCAATTGCTGCATGGTGGGATCAAATTAATGAATGGCGTAAAGTTCATGGCTTGAAGTATGAAACACCTGCTGATGGCACGATGAAGCCACAGCAAGTTGTTGAAGCTTTATATAAAGCGACTAATGGCGATGCCATTATTACTTCGGATGTGGGTCAACACCAAATGTTTGGCGCGTTGTATTACAAGTACAAACGTCCACGTCAATGGATTAACTCAGGCGGATTAGGCACCATGGGCGTAGGTTTACCTTATGCAATGGCAGCTAAGTTAGCTTTCCCAGATCAACAGGTAGTTTGTATTACCGGTGAAGCTTCAATTCAGATGTGTATTCAAGAGCTTTCAACTTGTAAGCAATACGGTATGAATGTGAAGATCTTGTGCTTGAATAACCGTGCTTTAGGTATGGTTAAACAATGGCAAGATATGAACTATGAAGGTCGTCATTCAAGCTCATACGTTGAATCATTACCTGATTTTGGCAAATTGATGGAAGCTTATGGTCATGTGGGTATTCAGATTGATCATGCTGATGAACTAGAGTCAAAGCTTGCTGAAGCAATGGCGATTAATGATAAATGTGTATTCATTAATGTCATGGTTGATCGTACAGAACATGTTTATCCAATGCTGATCGCAGGTCAGTCAATGAAGGATATGTGGTTAGGGAAAGGGGAGCGTACATAATGAGACATATTATTTCTGTACTCGTTGAAAACGAAGCTGGTGCGCTTTCTCGTTTGGTAGGTTTATTCAGTCAACGTAACTATAACATTGAGACGTTGAATGTAGCCCCGACCGAAGACCCAACTTTATCGCGTTTGACGTTAACCACTTATGGTGATGATCATAAGATTGAACAAATTACAAAGCAGCTCAACAAGCTTGTTGAAGTTGTAAAAGTAGTAGATTTATCAGAAGGTTCACACATTGAGCGTGAACTGATGTTGATTAAAGTAAAAGCGTTGGGTGCTTCACGTGCTGAAATTAAGCGAACAGCGGATATTTTCCGTGCGCAAATTGTCGACGTGACACCAACTACCTATACCATTCAAATAGCAGGGACAACTGAAAAATTAGATGGTTTTATCGATGCGCTTGCAGAAAACACTATTCTAGAAGTCGTTCGTTCAGGTGTATCTGGTATCGCCCGTGGCGAAAAAGTATTAGCCATTTAATTTTTTAAAAAGTATTTTAGCGGAGAACACAAATGCAAATTTTTTACGATAAAGACTGTGACTTATCAATCATCCAAGGCAAGAAAGTAGCAATTGTTGGTTACGGTTCTCAAGGTCATGCTCATGCACTTAACCTTAAAGACTCAGGCGTAGACGTAACTGTAGGTTTACGTGCTGGTTCAGCTTCTTGGAAGAAAGCTGAAAATGCTGGTCTTAAAGTTGCAGAAGTGCCTGCTGCTGTTAAGCAAGCTGACCTCGTAATGATTTTGACTCCAGATGAATTCCAATCACAACTTTACCGTGACGTGATTGAGCCGAACATCAAAGAAGGTGCAACTCTTGCATTTGCTCATGGTTTCTCAATTCTTTATAACCAAGTTGTCCCACGTAAAGATTTAGATGTAATCATGGTTGCTCCTAAAGCACCTGGTCACACAGTTCGCTCTGAATACCAACGTGGTTCAGGTGTTCCTGACCTAATCGCAATTCACCAAGATGCTTCTGGTAATGCACGTAACGTTGCTCTTTCTTATGCTTCAGGCGTAGGTGGCGGCCGTACTGGTATTATCGAAACTTCATTCCGTGAAGAAACTGAAACTGACTTATTCGGTGAGCAAGCAGTTCTTTGTGGTGGTGCAGTTGAACTCGTGAAAATGGGCTTCGAAACTTTAGTTGAAGCTGGTTATGCTCCAGAAATGGCTTACTTCGAATGTTTACACGAACTTAAATTGATTGTTGACTTGATGTTTGAAGGCGGTATCGCTGACATGAACTACTCAGTATCTAACAATGCTGAGTATGGTGAATATGTAACTGGTACTGAAGTAATTAACGAACAGTCTCGTGAAGCAATGCGTAATGCGTTGAAACGTATTCAATCTGGTGAATACGCGAAGATGTTCATTCAAGAGGGTGCATTAAACTACCCATCTATGACTGCTCGTCGTCGTCAAAATGCTGCACATGGTATTGAAGTAACTGGTAATAAGTTACGTGCGATGATGCCTTGGATTCAAGCGAACAAAATCGTAGACAAAGAGAAAAACTAAGTTTTTTCTTTAGCTTGACACGTGCGTTAGCGAAGTAAGACTTCGCTCTTGCACTCGGGCAGAGCGGTGCTCTGCTAGTCCTCGTTCATACCTTGGATTCAAGCAAACAAAATCGTAGACAAAGAAAAGAACTAATTTTCTTTTTCTAAAGCTTCAAAAGAACCCTGCTTAGTAGCAGGGTTCTTTTTTATACTGTTTTTATTTGAATGTGAAAAAGTGCGATTAGGTCAACTTGACCAGATTAAAGAAATTCTATATTTTTCATATAATTGGCTGCTTAATTTTTAGTTACTCTATTGATTTATAAAGTAAAAAATACTTGACCAAAATATAGATAATGTTATTGTTTATAACTGACTAAAAACGTCAAATTTACTAAAATTTTTTTAACATGTTTAATTTTTAATTGTATTTTGGGCAATGAGTTGAACAAAATAAAAAAAAGTATTGAATAATCATGGAAGTCCACTATGGGTCATGTTGATTACGATAGCACATTGATCGTCGGCTCTTTTTTTGCAGCTGGCTTCATTTGCTATCTTGTGATTTCCATGGAGCAATTAATATTCAAACAAGTCTATAAAAAATTTGAGTCCTTAATTCTATTCATCAATGGCTTATTGCTCGCATCAGCAATTAGTATTGTTCATATTATTGGTATACAAGCTTATCATCTGTCTGAAACAGTTAACTCGAATATTCCTTTGATTACTGTTTCATTTGCTATTAGTGCTTTGCTATCGTGCATTGCCTTGTGGTTGACTTCGCGTTTTACACTCCCTTTATTCCGGCTTATTTTAAGCTCTATTATTATGGGAATTGGAATTTCAGCTTCATATTACATAAATATGTTGGGCTGGAGTATTAATATCTATAAAAAAGATTACACCTCTTTCTTGCTATTATTTTCTATATTAATTGCGATGAGTGGCTCAGGGCTGGCGTTTTTATTAGCCTATAAATTAAAAGATAATGAACGTTACCGCCTAACTTTAAAAATCGCATTTTCGGTTATGATGACCTTAAGTATTATGGGAATGCACTATACGGCGCTCATTGCGACGAATATCACTGATAAATTTATTAGCCAATATCAGGCAGAACATGACTTATTATTATTTACGATTATTTTAGTCACGTGTCTGGTGCTTGTGGCAAGTTTTATTGTCGCGATGTTAGAGCAACGGCTCACCCAACAGAATTTAGAGTTACGTAAGGCGAATAAAGAATTAGCTAACTTATCTATACTGGATAATTTAACCAAACTACCCAATCGTCTTTACTTGGTTGATTATGCAGAAGTATTGCTCTCAGATCATCGATATAAAGATCAGAAAATTGCTTTTTTATATATCGATTTAGACCGTTTTAAATCGGTGAATGATGCGTTTGGGCATCATGTGGGTGATCAATTACTTATTCAAATGGCAAACCGTTTACATTGGCAACTCAATGAAAAATGTAAATTGCTTAGAATCGGTGGCGATGAATTTTTGCTTATTGCAGAAAATACAAATGCAGATGAAGCGGTGATTTTGGCTGAGAAGGTTTTACAGCTGATTCAGGAAAGCTATCAAATCTCTGGCAAGGAAATTAATATTTCTGCAAGTTTGGGTGTGGCACTCTTTCCCGAGCATGGACAAAATGTTCAGGACTTACTCATGAATGCTGATGCTGCCATGCTCATGTCTAAAGAACAAGGTCGAAATACATATACAATCTTTAGTTACTCAACCCATCAGCAAGAAACAAGAAGTCAGTCAAAACTGATCAATGATCTTTATAAAGCCGTAGAAGAAAAACAGTTCATCTTATATTACCAACCAAAATTTAATACGAATCTTGAAGTCTGTGGAGTTGAAGCCTTAATCCGTTGGAATCACCCAGCCTTAGGAATACTTACTCCGCATATGTTCATTGAAGGTGCGGAAAAAACGGGTTTAATCATTCCAATGGGGTATTGGGCACTGGAGCAAGCTTGCCTACAAATTCAAGCGTGGGAACGCAGTAATACACCGTTTTATCCAGTTGCAGTGAACCTGTCGGCATTACAGTTTGAAAATAAAAAATTATTTAGTACGCTCGAAGCATTGTTAAAAAAATATCAAATTCAACCTCATCACTTAATTGTTGAAATTACAGAATCTACGGCAATGCGTCATATCGACTTGAGTATCCGAGCTTGTGAGCGGTTACGTGATATGGGAATTCGTGTTGCTATTGATGATTTTGGAACAGGGCATTCGAGCTTCTTATATTTAAAAGATTTGCCTGTAGACGAATTGAAAATTGACCGTGGCTTTATTGTTGATTTAAAACCAGGTTCAAAAGAAGAAGTTATCCTGGAAAGTATTATTCATTTAGCTAAAAAGCTAGGTTTAACGGTAACGGCAGAAGGGGTGGAAACTCAGCAGCAGGTTGAGATTTTGACCCGTTTAGGATGTCAGCAATTTCAGGGTTATCTATTGGGAATGCCTGTTCAGGTTGATCAACTTATTGAGTCTCAAGGTGCTAATTTCGTTTAACCTTTTATATATTAATTTCCTTTAATTTATTTTGTTAATTTTCAAACTTTCATGCTAAGCAGTGACTGATCAAGCTAGGTCTATTCTTTTAAAATGATACGCTTAAAGAAGATACGTGCATATTCAGTTACAAATAAAAGATAATATATAGTTTAAGAGAGTTTCTTCTTCTATGCTCATTTAAATAGGATTGTATAGTTGATAATTTTTGAAATTGAAAAGCTTTAACCCGAAGCCTAGCAAGTTGTAGTGTGCTATTGAAAGTGTTTGTTAATAGAATTTATATAATAATTTATTAGTATATTTAAATAAAATATATCATTATTGAGAATTGCTTTAATGAATAAGTAACTGGAGCTAGAAAAATATTATAAAATTTTCTTATTGATTTTATTAAGTTTATAAAATAATTAGACTAAAAATAGAGAGTGCTAATTAAAATTAAAGTGAAATACTTTTTTAAAGAATAAGATCATTAAATTTATAGGATTGTAGAAAATGAGTGAATTGGGTTTAACTTGGTGGAGTGGGAGTTTATTCTCCACCAAAATTAAGATTATTGTTTATTTTTATTAAAGTATAAAGAGTTAATTAATTTATATATTAAATGGTTGCACACTCTCGAACCTTCTCGAAATTAATGATTTTATTTATATAAGACCATGTTTTTTCTGAGTTGATTTTTGATTTATTTATAGTGCCATCAATAATGATACCATCGATAATATTAAGAAAGAGTCCTGTAAGGATTTGTTTATTCTCAACTTCTAGTTCTGAAAAGGTTGAAAAAACTAATTTGTAAATCCAGTCTCGATATTTATTAATTTGATATTTAATAGATGGATACAATTGCATGACTTCAATCGTGGCTTTCTTAAATAAGCAACCATTAAAATCCTCTGTATTGATCCAGTCGATATACCAGTTGAAAATACTTTTAAGTTTAATTAATGGATCATCAATATCATTAACTTTATTAAATAAAGAAGTTTGGACTTCTAAATTTCTCCGATGAAGACATTCTTCAATTAAGGCTTCTTTCGAGGAAAAATATTTATAAAAAGTCATTTTTGCCACGTTTGCTTCAGCAATAATACGATCAACCCCAATAGAGGTATAGCTTTTTTGGTTAAAGAGGATAGTGGCTGTTGTTATAATTGTTTCTCTTTTTGACATCGGTTTTCTCGTCATAAAATATTTTTGATTAACTTTGCTATTGTAAAGTATGAAAGCTTAAATAAATCTTATTTAATGATATTTAAAAAATTATATTTATTCAATAGGTTGATTTGTTATTGAAAACAATAAAAATTACTTCTAATTGGCAGTAATTTACTTTTTTTAAATATTATTAATTAATTCGTTGATTTGTTGAGTTAATAAACATAATATAAAATTGTTAAGTTTTGGTTTGTGGAATTTATTTTAGCAATTGAATGCAAAATTGGAATAAAAATAAGGCCCTATAACTTAACTATAAGAAAAACTTTTTACTGAGAATGATTATGTCAAAAAAATTTGAAGACTTTAATAATCCAAGACAAAAAGCATTGCAAGGGATGAGAAATAGCATTCCTGCAAAACAGTGGGAAGAGAATTTACAATTTCTTAAAGAGTTAAGAAGTAAAATTGCAAAATTACCAGTTTCTAGACATCCTGCAATTGAAGTATTAAATAATGGATATCTCGATAAGAAGAGTTTGACCCATATTCATTTAGAATATCGGCATGCAATTGTACAAATTTTTACAGATGCTTTATTAAAGGCTCAGTTTCTGACAAAACAACTGGAACCTAAACTCCATTCTGGAGCTAAAATGTTTCCAAGAGTATTATTAAGTTTAAATATACTTGATGAGTTTGGTTTTCGTCCTGGTTTGGATAAAGATAATTATTATTTGGGGAATCCTGAATATGCTCATTATCCATTATATGAAGATTTACTTAATGATTATGGTTTAACAGAGCTTGATCGTCGTAACTTTAAGCCATCAAAAATTTCAGATCAGGTTAGATCATTTTTAGAATCTTCTTATGATAGTTATATCAATGTAGTGGCGTTACTAGCTGTTGCAGAGGAAGAGGTTATTCTCTTTAGTCCTCCATTACGTCAAGCGACTAAATTTGTGAATATCGATGTTGAAGGTGGTGGCTATTACCATGTACATGGTGTGTCTACTGATGAAACGTCTGAAGCTGCTGATGATGACCATCAAGATGATCTTTGGTTCACGTTAGCACAAGCAATTACCAAAGATGATTATGAAGGCTTAACGAAGTTATGTATTGAATATTGTGCGTTATGGAATGAGTTCTGGGATGCACAAATTGCCGATGTTCAGTTTATTGAAGAAAAGAAACTGGCATAAAATATTCTGCTAAGCCCGAAGAAAGCCCATCTACGATTGTATGGGCTTTTTTAGTTATAAAATTTCTAAGATGCCAAGCTATATTCTCAAAATATATCTAAAAAGCTTATGAGTAGCTCATGGCTTATCAACAATCATTAAACACTTCTATAAATCTGCTACAATTACGCCAATTTTTATTTTGATCGACTTTAGGTCTTTGGCACTGCAATCTCCGCAGTAGGTGTATTTCATGAGTTTTAAAGATGAGTTAGCGGCACAGGTTGCTCAACGCCGCACATTTGCCATCATTTCCCACCCCGATGCCGGTAAAACCACCATGACAGAAAAATTACTGTTATGGGGTAAAGCAATTCAGGTTGCAGGGATGGTAAAAAGCCGTAAATCTGACCGCGCAGCTACATCTGACTGGATGGAAATGGAAAAAGAGCGTGGTATTTCGATTACTACGTCTGTTATGCAGTTCCCTTATAAAGGTCATACGATTAACTTACTCGATACACCGGGGCATGAAGACTTCTCGGAAGATACTTATCGTACCCTAACCGCTGTTGACTCTGCGTTAATGGTAATTGATGGTGCAAAAGGTGTCGAAGAACGTACCATCAAATTGATGGAAGTTTGTCGTATGCGCGACACTCCTATTATTTCATTTGTAAACAAGATGGACCGTGAGATTCGGGAGCCGCTTGAGTTACTTGATGAAATTGAAAATGTCCTCAATATCCGTTGTGTACCAATTACATGGCCATTAGGGATGGGACGTGATTTTGCTGGTGTATACAACATTATTGAAAATAAATTGTATGTCTACAAAGCGGGCTTTGGCTCAACCATTACAGATATTGAAGTCCGTGATGGATATGATCATGCGGATATTCGCGAAAAAGTAGGTGAGTTGGCTTGGGCATCTTTTGAAGAGTCGCTTGAACTTGTGCAAATGGCGAATGAGCCATTAGACCGCGAATTATTTTTACAAGGTAAACAAACTCCGGTTCTATTTGGTACGGCATTAGGTAACTTTGGTGTTGACCATGTATTAGATGCTTTTATGGGCTGGGCACCTGAACCTAAAGCGCATCCTACACAAGAGCGTGTGGTTGAGGCGAAAGAGGAAGGTTTCTCTGGTTTTGTATTTAAAATTCAAGCCAACATGGATCCGAAACACCGTGACCGTATTGCCTTCATGCGTATTTGCTCTGGTAAATATGAAAAAGGCTTAAAGATGAACCACGTGCGTCTTGGTAAAGATGTCCGTATTAGTGATGCTTTGACATTCCTTGCTGGTGAGCGTGAACATTTAGAAGAAGCATGGCCAGGCGATATTATTGGTTTACATAACCATGGCACAATTCAAATTGGTGATACTTTTACCAGTGGTGAAAATTTGCATTTCACAGGTATTCCTCACTTTGCGCCAGAGATGTTCCGTCGTGTGCGTTTAAAAGATCCATTGAAGTCAAAACAATTGCAAAAAGGTTTGAAAGAGTTGTCGGAAGAAGGGGCGACTCAGGTATTTATGCCACAAATCAGCAATGACCTGATTGTGGGTGCGGTAGGTGTGCTTCAGTTCGATGTGGTTGCTTATCGTTTGAAAGAAGAATATAAGGTTGACTGTGTTTATGAGCCTGTAAGTGTTAACACAGTTCGTTGGATTCACTGTGATGACGAAAAAACTCTGAATGAGTTTAAGAAGAAAGCACATGATCAACTTTCTATCGATGGCGGCGGACACTTAACCTATCTTGCGCCAAGCCGAGTGAACTTGCAGATTATGCAAGAGCGTTGGCCTGATATTCAGTTCCGTAACACACGTGAACACTGATCATTTTAATGTGACAAACAGCTTCGAATAGAAGCTGTTTTGTTTTGAAAAATAAGAAAGGATGATGAAATGAATTTGAATAGAAAGACAGTTATTGCGCTTGTAGTTGCAGTACTCATATTAATTTTGGCAATTTGTCTTTTTGTCTGGAAAAGAACTCAGCCTTCATCATCTTCTCAAACAAAACTAGCATCTACCCAAACTCAACATATAGAAAAGGCTGAAGTACTGCCATTTCTTAACTTACAACAAGTAAAAGCGGATTATGCTTTGCCATTTTGTGAGAAGAAAAACTGTATTGATGTCGATATTCAAACGATAAAGACCCAAGATGCATGGCTAAATGAATGGATTGCCAAAAGCCAGGCTAAAGTGATCCAAGACCAAATTGATTTGAAAAAAGACTTAACCTTGCAGCAAGCCATTAATGCCTATGTTAAAAAGTCTGATGAATGGCAAGATAAATATTCAAAGAATCGGGCTTACGAATTACATCTTCATACGCGTATTGCATCACAGCGTAACCAATATGTTTTATTGCAATTAGGGCTTGATACCAAGCAAGAAGAGCTCACGATTAAAGACCGTTATTACTTTTTTGTGGCTGACCGAAAACTGCATAAGAGCTTAGCTTTATTAGATGTTTTACAAAAAGATCAACAAACAGCTGTACATCAAATGGTGCAGGTGGCCTATCAAGACTGGCTAAAAAAGCAGACTGCTGACATCAAGAAAGAAGCACCCAAAACTTTATATTGGGGGCAGGCAGATTGGTTCTTTGATGGTGAAGGTGTTGGCTTACATTATCAGGCAAACCAGATCACTAAAGAAGCTCCACAGCTCGATATTTATTTATCTAAAGAACAAACCAAAAAAATATTACAACCCGAGGTTTATGAACAAATGTTTTAAGATGGTAGCAGAATTTGCAACCTCTATTTATATGCGCTAATTTCTTAGAAAAGGCACTGTGCAATCTCCTTAGAATAAAAGGCAAAATATGATGTTATCTTCTAAAGCTTCACTGCGATTAACTTTGCTTGCTTCTGCTATATTTTTGGTAGCATGCCAACCTAAAGCTGATCCTAAGGACTCTCAAGAACAGCAGAAACCAGCAGTCGAGGAACAAAAGCCAGTAGAGCTGACTTTGAAGGGTGAAACAGTTCCTACTAAGGTTGCTTTACCTGATTGTGATGGTAAAACTTGTCCCGAATTAACAGTTGAACGTTTGCAGAGTAATTTTCCATTTATTGACAAAATTCTAGATCAGCAAATCTTAAAGACTCTAGGTCAAATTTTAGAGATTGCTGAACCAGATGCTAAAGTGAAGCAATCAGATCAAAAAACAGAAGCTTCAGCAGTTGCGAGTGCAGAGCAAAAAAATAGTTTTGATGCGCAGGTTCAACGTTACGCCAATTCATTTATTGGTTTGGACAATGAATTAAAAGCTTTAAGTAGTAATCATCAAATTAATCTTTTGGTGAAACCTAAAATCTTGCAGGCTCAAGGTAAAGTTGTAACTGTGGTACTGAATAGTAGTAGCTATTTAGGTGGTGCGCACGGTTCTGCTGCACAGCATTATTATAATTTTGATTTAAAAGAACAAAAGCAGATCAAGCTTGAAGATTTGTTACGCCCACAGCAAAAAACTGCATTAGAAAAGTTAGCCCATGAAGCCTTTAAGACTTGGGTTACAGACTCTAAACTGGCTGATAATGTGGGTGAATATGAGCAAGCTTGGCCGTTTAAACTATCTGATAACTTCTTATTGGGTGAGCAAGGTTTAATTCTTCAATATGGTGAATATGAAATTGGACCATATGTGGTGGGATTACCTCGATTAGTCATTCCATATGACCAATTACAGGAAGTGTTGAAACAAGAGTATTTGCCACAACCTAAAGCTAAACCAGCTTCGGCACCAGTTGCAAAAAGTGCTGGCTAATGCAATTGTTTGATACTCATACCCATTTTGATGTTGCTGATTTTGATGAAGATCGGCAACAGTTAGCGCTTAATGCCAAAAAAGTGGGCGTAGATGCATTAGTCTTAATTGGGTTTCTGCAGTCACGCTTTGATGAATTGGTGCAAACTCATCATCAGCTAAAGAGTTGGGAAAATGTACCAACTTCATATTTAGCACCAGGTTTACATCCGTTTTATATTGAACAGCACAGGCCAGAGCATCTTTCTCATCTGGAACACATTTTGCAGCAACAGGACTGTGTGGCAGTAGGCGAAATTGGCTTAGATACTTTCTTAAAAGAACATAAGCAGCCCGATATATATGATAAGCAAAAACAATATTTTGCTCACCAGTTAGAGCTGGCAACCCAATACCAAAAACCAGTGTTACTTCACATTCGAAAAGCGCATGGTGATGTGCTCGCTATACTAAAAGCTCAAAAATTTAAATTGGGCGGAATTGCTCATGCATTTAGTGGTGGGATAGAAGAGGCAAAAGGCCTTATTAAGCTTGGTTTTAAAATTGGTGTGACGGGGCAGATCACCAACCCAAACGCAAAAAAACTTCATACGGTTGTGCAGGCTATAGGTGCAGAGCATTTGGTGATTGAAACAGATTGTCCAGATATGACACCGCTTTGCTGCCAAACCTCAACCGAACAACGTACTCGTAATACCCCTGTTAATTTGCCTTATGTATTACAAAGTTTAGCTGAAAATTTAAATATGCCAGAGTCAGATTTGGCTGAGGTGCTGTGGAAAAACTCTCTTACTGCATTGAAATTATCGTAATAAAAATCAAAGATTAAAAATATTAACTAAAACAAAACACAGCGATTAAAAAAGAAGCTTAAAGTAAGAAAACAACATGTAAAAACGTGAAAAATAACATTGCCAGACATGGGAGGATAACCCAATGGCTAAGTATAGCAATATCAATAGTTTTAATGCTTTACAGACGCTAACAGTAGGTTCCAGCAATTATCAGATTTTTAGCTTAGCCCAAGCAGAGAAAACGCTAGGGGATATTGCCAAACTGCCGAAATCTTTAAAGGTATTATTGGAAAACTTATTACGATTTGAAGATCAGCACAGCGTTAAAACTGAACATATCCATGCTTTAGCAGAATGGCTAAAAACCCGTAGCTCAGATCAGGAAATTCAATATCGTCCTGCGCGGGTTTTAATGCAAGATTTTACGGGTGTGCCAGCAGTGGTTGATTTAGCTGCAATGCGAGCAGCGATGGCACAAGCGGGCGGCGACCCTGAAAAAATTAACCCCTTATCTCCCGTTGATTTGGTGATTGACCACTCTGTAATGGTGGATTATTTTGCCGATGATCAGGCCTTTGAAGAAAACGTACAAATCGAGATGCAACGTAATGGTGAGCGATATCAATTTTTACGTTGGGGGCAATCTGCATTTAATAATTTTAGTGTAGTGCCACCGGGCACAGGTATTTGCCATCAGGTCAATTTAGAGTATTTGGCTCAAGCGGTGTGGCTAGGTGAAGATAACGGTCAGACTTTTGCTTTTCCAGATACTTTAGTGGGTACAGATTCACATACCACCATGATTAATGGTTTAGGTGTATTGGGTTGGGGTGTAGGGGGGATTGAGGCTGAAGCAGCTATGCTGGGCCAACCGATTTCTATGCTTATTCCTGAAGTCATTGGTTTTAAATTGACAGGAAAACTACCAGAAGGAATTACTGCAACTGACTTGGTGCTGACCATTACTCAAATGCTTCGTCAAAAAGGTGTCGTGGGTAAATTTGTAGAGTTCTATGGAGACGGCTTAGCTGATTTACCACTTGCTGACCGTGCAACTATTGCCAATATGGCACCAGAGTATGGTGCGACTTGTGGTTTCTTCCCAATTGATGAAGTGACATTGGGATATTTGAAACTAACCGGTCGTCAAAGTGATCGTATTGAACTGGTTGAAGCGTATAGCAAAGCACAGGGCTTATGGCGAAATGCAGGTGATGAACCTGTTTTTACAGACACTTTAAGTCTTGATATGAGTACGGTTCAGGCAAGTCTGGCAGGTCCAAAACGCCCTCAAGACCGTGTGCTTTTATCAGAAGTACCAAAAACGTTTAATGCGCTGATGGAGTTAACTTTAAAACCAGCCAAGGAAGCCAAAGAACGTTTAGAAAATGAAGGCGGTGGCGGTACTGCGGTCGAGGCAAAGAAAGCAAATATTCAACATGAAAGTCCTTCTTGCGTGATTGAAGGACAAACCTATCCATTAAATCATGGTGATGTTGTTATTTCAGCTATTACATCGTGTACCAATACTTCTAATCCAAGTGTAATGCTGGCAGCAGGTCTGCTTGCTAAAAAAGCGATTGAAAAAGGTTTGCAGCGTAAACCGTGGGTGAAAAGCTCTCTTGCACCAGGCTCTAAAGTCGTGACTGACTATTTGCTAGCTGCTGGGCTTACGCCGTATTTAGATGAGTTGGGCTATAACTTGGTGGGATATGGTTGTACAACCTGTATTGGTAACTCAGGTCCCTTACCTGAACCAGTTGAAGACGCAATTCAATGTCATGATTTGAATGTTGCATCAGTACTTTCTGGTAACCGTAACTTTGAAGGACGCGTACACCCCTTGGTTAAAACGAACTGGCTTGCTTCGCCACCTTTGGTAGTTGCTTACGGTTTAGTTGGTAATATTCGTACCGATTTGACTACGCAACCTATTGGGCAAGGTAAAGATGGGCAACCTGTTTATTTAAAAGATATCTGGCCAAGTCAGGCAGAAATTGATGCCGTTTTACAGAAAGTAAATACAGACATGTTCCATAAAGAATATGCTGCGGTATTTGATGGTGATGAAAGCTGGCAATCAATTCAGATTCCAAAAAGTAAAACTTATGAATGGGCTGATGATTCGACCTATATTCGTCATCCGCCATTCTTTGAAGGCATTGGTGAACCGCCAAAACCAATTAAAAATATTGAACAGGCAAATATCTTGGCAGTGCTTGGTGACTCGGTAACAACTGACCATATTTCACCAGCAGGTAATATCAAAAAAGACAGTCCGGCAGGTCGATATTTACAAGAGCAAGGTGTTGAGCCAAAAGACTTTAACTCCTATGGTTCTCGACGCGGTAATCATGAAGTCATGATGCGCGGGACCTTTGCCAATATTCGTATTAAAAACGAGATGCTTGGTGGTGAGGAGGGTGGTAATACCATTCATGTGCCAAGTGGTGAAAAGCTCGCTATTTATGATGCCGCAATGCGCTATCAACAAGAACATACACCGCTTGTGATTATTGCTGGTAAAGAATACGGAACAGGTTCTTCACGTGACTGGGCTGCCAAAGGAACAAATTTATTAGGTGTGAAAGCCGTAATCGCTGAGAGCTTTGAACGTATTCACCGTTCAAACTTGGTGGGTATGGGCGTGTTGCCATTACAGTTTGTTGATGGGCAAACTCGACAATCTCTCAACTTAACTGGTCATGAGGTGATATCAATTCGAGGTTTGTCTGATGGCGTTCAGCCTCATCAAATTCTTGAGGTTGATGTAAAAGGGCCAAATGGAGTCGCCAGCCACTTTAATGTGTTATGTCGAATTGATACGTTAAATGAGGTTGAGTACTTTAAAGCGGGTGGTATTTTGCATTATGTACTGCGGAATTTGATTGCTGGTTAGTTAAAAAAGAAACCCCGTAAAATATGGGGTTTCTTTTTATGAAAATCTAACTAAATTTAAATAATTTCTTCCAGCTAAATGATGACGTCAGTACCCAAACATCGAATGGATTAAAATATAGTGAATCTACATCAAAAAAATCGCTAGATGCTTTTAGGGAAAGCTTTAGTGGTTCTGATTCTTCATCAGCCGAAAAAGTTTGATTTTCTAATAACTCTGGGTTTTCTATAAGAAGATATAACAAGAAGTTATTCAAAATATAGGATGCTTGATCTACCTTTAGGTTTATACATCCATCTGGTTTACCGAATTGCTGCATTCCACAAGAGTAGAGTAAATTATCATCAGAAATAATAGGGATAAAGGCTTTAAATAGATCTAATATATTTTCAGCGTTATAGCTAAGCCAATCGCTTTTAAGGTGTGTAAGACCCGAAGTCTCAACTTTAATTGCTAAGCCACCTGCTTTCATGAGGGCCTGACCTATTAACAGAGCTTGTTGTGCTAACTCTATTGATCCGCCATCACAAACAACATAAATAACCATATTATGTTGTTCAATTTTTTTTAATTCGCTTTCAGAAAAACGACCTAGACTAAATGATCTAAAAACCTCACTGACATTTGGATCATTTCCATATTCTTCAACTTCACCGTAATATTCGTTTGTTAAAGATTTAATAATTGAGCCCGCATAAATATATCCAGTTTTATTAACAAGTAGGGCATGTAATAGAGCTTGATGATTTTCCCAAATACCAGGAATACATAAGATAATTTTTTGATTAAATTCTTGATTCATTATTAATAAGTTCTAAGGAGCTTTTCCCACTCATAATATCGTAAAAGATATGCGATACCAATTGATTGAGGTAAAATACCTCCCATGTTTTATATCCCCAAAGAGTAGCAATGACCGATCTCCAACAAGATGAATATGACCGCCGTTTTGCAGGTGTAGCCAAAGTTTATGGTGATTCATCGTTCCAACACTATGAAAAAAGTCATGTGATGGTGATTGGTATTGGTGGTGTCGGTAGTTGGGCGGTAGAAGCTTTGGCACGTACAGGTGTTGGCGAGATCACGTTAGTCGATATGGACGTGGTTGCAGCATCAAATGTGAACCGTCAGTTACCTGCAATGACATCAACTCTAGGTTGTGAAAAAGTTGAGATTATGGCGGAACGTTGTCGCCAAATTAACCCACGTATTAAAGTAAATATTATTGATGACTTCTTAACACCAGAGAATGTCACAGCGCTGTTAAACCCTGTACCCGATATTATCTTGGACTGTATTGATGACGTTAAAGCAAAGTTGGCTTTAATGCTCCATTGCCGTTTTAATAAAATTCCGTTGATTGTGTCGGGTGGAGCTGGTGGTAAGCTTGATCCGCTTAAAATCAGTGTGGCTGATTTATCAAAAACAGAACAAGACCCAATGTTAGCGAAGCTACGTAGTCAACTTCGTGCTCGTGGGATCTGTAAAAAGCCGAAAGAGAAATTTGGTATTACTTGTGTTTATTCAATCGATAATCCATTTTCGAGTGCAGATGTTTGCCCATCGGCTGGCTTACGCTGTGGTGGCTATGGTTCAGCGGTAGTAGTAACGTCAAGCTTTGCTATGATTGCTGTGGCTGAAGTTTTGAAGAAACTCGATTTAAAGAAAGCGTGATTTAAATATTGAAGAGGCATGCGCTTATGTGAGTACATGCCTTTTGTTTTTTGAGTAAAGTTAATCATATAACTCTATGTTGTCGTGATGGGGCTGTGTTGGGAGCTGTTGATCATAAAATTTAAAGCACCATAAAATTAGAACAATAACGGTGAAGATGGCTAAACCTTTTAAATACTTCATGAATAATTCAATCAAGTGAATGGTCTTTATAAAATTCTAGCGAAGGCAATCTATCTAATCTAATATAGAAAATAGACCTCATGATCTAATTTTGAGATAGAAATGCTCACGTTAAAACAATTCCAATATTTTATAAAAATTGTTGAAGAAGGAAGCTTTACCGCGGCTTCTGAAAAGCTATTCATAGCTCAGTCTGCTTTAAGTCGGCAAATTAAATTGCTAGAAGAAGAAATTGATTTTCAGTTATTTGATCGTGCTGATAAGAAAGTGAAACTGACGACAGCGGGAGAGGTCTTCTATAAAAAAATAAAAGATAATATGCATTATTTAAATGAGATCATTGGAGTTTCTAGGAATATTGCAGAAGGAAAAAATCGCCAGATTAAAATTGCTCACTCGAGCAGTATTGTCATGGATAATAAAAAGGTTCAAATATTAAAAGAAATTAGCTTAGTCAAACATATAAATTTTGAGATAAACACCTTGTCATCTGAGCACCAGATTTTAGCTTTACTAAATGGGAAAATTGATATTGGTTTGATTAGACCACCAGTTCGGCAAACATTAGATGACGTCAATATTATTAAATTATATGAAGAACCTTTAATGGTGGCTGTACATATTGATCATGCTAAATTTGCAAATAAAGAGAAGTTGGAAGTTAAAGATTTAAAAGAAGAATACTTTGTTTCTACACCACATTCTAAAAGAGGTGGATTAAGCTATTTAGTTTCAAATCTATGTTTAGCCGCAGGATTTACCCCACAAAAAGCTCCAATCCAGTCACGTAAGATTTCACAGTTACACCTTGTGGCTGCAAATTTAGGTGTAAGTATTGTGCCTAAAGAATTTCAGCAAATTTTGCCTAACCAAGTAAAGTTATTACCTTTGGCAGATCATTTGTCACTTTCAGAAGTTTTATTGGTCTATAGAAAAGATCATGATGAATTGATTCAGCATTGTGCTGAACTCATTTATCAAACCTTTCAATCTTAGAAAAATGATTAAGTGGCTAATCTATAGTAAGTGTAAGTAACGCTATCATCTTTATAGACATCATAACTATTTTGTTTGAAATCAGAGACCCATTCACTTCCTGTATATCCAGCAATATGTCCATAAACATGGTTACGGGTTCTGTGAATGATATAGATGTCACCTTCTTGTGGTTCATCAAAGGCTGGATTAATTTCTTTATAGCCAATCTTTTTTAAGGTATCTCCCCAATCTGAAGCTGCAATAGGGTGATTTTCGACATTGGCACCAGCAGATTCTAGTGCAAGGCGGATACTACGTGCGCAACGAGCTTTACTGCGTCTAGAGGTAACACTTTCTAATTTTTCTACAAATTTATCAATATCTATAGCGGGAGTATTGGAAGTTTCTGTTTGATGATTATTGGGTTTCATGGTGAAAGGATAAGGAAGGCTTGGGGTGCTGTGGGATACAACAATGGCTGCCTGATTTGAATCCTGATACATGTAATTATCAGCTACTTGTCCGTCATAAATAATCATCGTGAAATCTCTACCGTGCTACTCATATCCATATTAAAAAAATCACCACCTACCTGTGGCGTTCAGAGATACTAATCGGCGTACCTTAAAAGTTTTGTTTATGTTATGTAATAACATATCTTTTTTCCAGAGGTGTCTGCTTTGGAGTAAAAAGATGCTCACCAAAAGAGTGATTAAAAATAGTGAAATTTAAATTATTGATATCATTATAAAAAATAATTAATCAGAGCTTAAATTTGAATATTTTGCTTCAACATTTGCGAATATACTCAAAATCTAAGTCTCTGATTTAAAATGCCACATTTTCTTACAATTTAAGAGGCGATCACAAACTTAAGCTTGCTGCTCTTTTAAATATTCCTCGGTACGAATTATAGCTGCTTGCATGTTGCTAATAGCCTGTTCTACATCACCTAAAGTTTTTGCATTTCCGCCACTTAGCGCCTGACGCCACTTTCGAGCACCTGGCAAGTTTTGGAATAAACCTAAGATATGACGGGTAATGATTGAGAGCGGAGCACCCTCAGCCATACGTTGTTCAATATATGGCAGCATTTGTTCCATAATATCGAATCGATTTGGTGCCTCTAAATTCCAAAGCTGACCCATTTCCGCAAGTAAGTAGGGATTGTGGTAGGCTTCACGACCAATCATGACACCATCAACATGCTGTAAATGTGTTTGAGTTTCAGCAAACGTTTTAATTCCGCCGTTAATTTCAATGGTGAGATGTGGACGCTCTTGTTTTAAACGATAAACATCTTCATAGCGTAAAGGTGGAACTTCACGGTTTTCTTTCGGAGATAGACCTTTCAAAATAGCGATACGAGCATGCACAACGAAGTAAGTACAACCTGTTGCCGCAACAGTATCTACGAAATCAAGCATCTCTTCGTAAGATTGCATGTCATCGATACCAATACGGTGTTTGACTGTTACAGGAATCTTTACTGCCTTTTGCATGGTATGAATGCATTCAGCAACCAAGTCTGGCTCTGCCATTAAGCAAGCACCGATTTTATTGTTCTGTACACGATCACTTGGGCAGCCTACATTGAGGTTGACTTCATCGTAACCCCAGTCTTCAGCCATTTTTGTGCAGGTCGCAAGCTCTTGCGGATTTGAGCCACCAAGTTGCAATACGATAGGGTGTTCTTGTGCGCTGTAGTCCAAATGACGTTTTGCATCGCCAAAAAGAATCGCACCTGTAGTTACCATTTCTGTGTAGAGCACAACATTTGGGTTAAACAAGCGTGCAAAGAATCGATAATCCTTTGTAGTCCAGTCCATCATTGGGGCTACACTGATTCTTGGAGATTTAATAGTTTCAATGGTTTTGTTAATAGTCATTAAAAATCATACCTTTAATCAGTGTTTTGCAACCTGTTTGAATCTGTGGGAACTCATGTTTAGCTGCGTTAATCGGTTTGCATTTACACCAGAATTTACACCATAATGAAAAAAATGGTTCATGGTGTAAAATTATGGGGTCAATTACTGCCAGAAAAAGTGCAGATGGAAGTGTTAGTTACCGAGCTGCTATCCGGATCAACAAAAAAGGTTATCCTGCTTATTCTGAAAGCAAAACATTTTATTCAAAAAAAGTGGCAGAAAACTGGCTTAAAAAAAGAGAAGTTGAGATTCAAGAAAATCCAGACATTTTACTTGGCAAAGAACAACTGATTGATCTAACTTTGTCAGATGCCATAGATAAATATTTGGATGAAGTTGGGAGCGAGTACGGCAGGACGAAACGCTATTCTCTACTCTTAATTAAGAAGTTGCCAATTGCGCGCAATATTATCACAAAAATACATTCGATACATTTGGCTGAGCATGTGGCTCTAAGACGAAGAGGCGTGCCTAATCTTGGTTTAGAACCTATTGCAACAAGTACACAGCAGCATGAGCTTTTACATATTAGAGGTGTTCTATCTCATGCATCTGTTATGTGGGGTATGGAAGTTGATTTAAGTAACTTCGATAAAGCTACAGCACAGCTTAGAAAAACTCGTCAAATCTCGTCTAGTAAAGTGAGAGATAGGCTTCCTACAAAGGAAGAGTTAATTGCTTTAACAAAACTTTTTGCTGAGCGTTGGAAGTTAAATAAATACGGTACTAAGTATCCAATGCATTTAATTATTTGGTTCGCAATTTTTTCATGTAGACGTGAAGCAGAGTTAACACGCTTATGGCTGCAAGATTATGATTCTTACAACTCTTCATGGAAAGTTCATGATTTGAAAAATCCGAACGGTTCTAAAGGTAATCACAAGTCTTTTGATGTGTTGGAACCTTGTAAAACAATAATTGAACTTTTATTAGATAATGAAGTGCGGAGTCGTATGCTTCGATTAGGATATGATGAACAACTCTTATTACCTTTGAATCCCAAAAGCATAGGAAAAGAGTTTCGCGAAGCATGTAAAATATTGGGAATAGAGGATTTACATTTTCATGATTTGAGACATGAAGGTTGTACGAGACTTGCAGAACAAAGTTTTACTATTCCTGAAATTCAGAAAGTAAGTTTGCATGATTCTTGGGGGAGCTTACAGCGGTATGTTTCTGTGAAGTCAAGGCGAAATGTAATTCAATTGGAAGAGGTGCTACGCCTCATTGATGAAACGTAGCAAAGTCTTTAGCAGCTTCAGAATACTTCTTATCTAAGATATCAGCCAAGTCTTTAACGTGCACCAGAAATGGTGCGCGTTTGCTTGAATCTATTTTAAAGACAGAGAAAGGAAACTCTTGATTATTTGCCTTTCTCAGCGCCTCTGCCTTGCTTAAGTGAGGATAGTAGTCTTGTACTATGCTCATTAATTCGACAGTCATAGAGCGATATTTCATAAATAGGTAATCAGCGGTGTTTAACTGGAATGCACCCATTGTGAAATAGCCTCTTAACTAGTTAGTTTTAAACTTTGAATACAACACATCAAAATTGGACTGTGTATCCCAAATTCGAAGGACTGCATCACTGCCTATCAGGTACGTTTTGAGCAGCTTAATAAGATCTTTGCACCTTGGATCACTTTTAAAAAAATGATTAGTTTGCATAAACCCGTTTAATGGCATAGATACAGGATATGCTTTGCAATTAAATAGGCCTTCCAGATTACCTCGTAAGGCAATGAAAGCATTTTCATCAGAAGAACCAACAGGATCATCTATGAACTGGCGTTCCAGTAAAAACACCAGCCTAAGTGCTAATTGTCCTTGGGGTGTAAGTTCCCATTTCGAAAATACGGCAATAATTTCATTATTTCCACCTTCATTAAGGAAAATGGCGATCATCTCTTTTTTCTGCTGATCTAAATATTGTTGTTTCGAATACATTGGAGTATTCGCTGAAAGCGTAAATAGCATTGGCAAATATAGCTCATGTGTTTCGAAGCCTGCGTAGTCTCTGAATAGAACCTTCATTGTCGAATCAAATAACTCTTCAGCACGACTTTGTTCTGTATTCCAAGCTGTTAAATCCTCACTAAACTGCCTAGTGTTGAGCATATATTGGTAGCCCGTAATTTGATTAGAAAAATACTGATCGTGGCAGTAAATCCCCCCATTAAGCATAGGCCCCATATGTTTAATAAACTGAATAAACAATTCGTTCTCTGGCTTTAGTCGAACAGATAACATCCCATTAGTGACAGGGGAGCCTGTCACTAATGGATATGCTGATCTAATCAACTCAACAGGTTTACTGAGAGATAATGCCTGATTACTATTTTGAGAATTTTGTTTTGCAAACATGCTTGTAGTTTTTGATCTCCCAAGAGCTTTTGCTGACTTCTCAGAACCAATCAGATCGTAAGCCCAAATAGGTTGAATGCTGCATGACGAATGTGTAGCTGCAAGTAAAGCATCTGATGCGTACTTAGTCATGTTACTGTCCTCCTACTTGAGCATCATCTGACTGATCAGAGTCTAGTAGGTTAAGTTGCTCGAACTTGCGTGGACGGCCAAGTTTGGTAGCAGGAACTTTTGGTATTTGGCTTGTTCGGAAGCTCCGAATTTGTTCTCCATTAGTAAAGGCGAAGTACTGATCATTTTTGCATATGTAGTCAAACGTAGCCTTGAGATTCTTAAGCATTTCATGGTCGGTATACTCCAAAATGCCTAAGGCACGATAGCGGTACTCATCTTTCTTCATATTGCAGATAAAAGCAGTCCCAAGATTGTTTGTAGCAACCCTCCATTTCTCAGCAATATATTGCCCCCACGTGATGTCCTCACGATGGTCATTGGCATTGAAGAAGTAATAAAGATGTCCATGGAATCCCTTGGTTGGGGTGTGTTCAATACGCAGGATATACCCGAGCGCTTGCTTAAGCTGATTATGCTTAGATGCATCATAGAACCGAATAAAAGACTCTTGCATAAACTCACTATCATGTTCAGCCTGAGCAAAATCAGTTGAGATAGCAAGCTGTTGAAGCTTAGCTGGATCGCGTATTAATCCTAGGTCTACTCGAACAACAAGGATTCGAGAATGGATCTTGAGTAGAGTCTCTACAAGCTCAACACAACGCTCTTTAGAACGGCGTCGATTACTAGCACGATTCGAAAGTTGTTTACGAATTGAGGCACTGCTCATTCTTATTGCAAACAACTTCTGAAATTTAATTAAAGCTGCAACATAAGCCTGAGCCTGTTCAGATGTGTAACACTGATTGATCAGAGAAAATTCATAAAGGGTATATTGTTCTTCCTTTGAAAGTTCTAAGAATGAATCCTTAAAGGCCTGTAACTCTATGCCCATCTTGTAATTGCCAGAGTGAGCAGACACAAAGATTGTTGTAAGCTGGCACTTAAGCAAAAGTGGAATATCCTTCGCATATTCAACACGTAGTTGCTCTTTGCCCTTAAAACTTTGAACAGATTTAAGAGTAGCGATTGGGCGCTCTTTCTCAAAATACTTGATGAACTCAACACGACTGAGCATTTTTTCAACTTCAGGGTTTATACTCGTTTTGAATATTTTAATCTTACCGTTTTCTGTCATGTACTCATGAGTTGAAAAATCTTCCTTGAGCTGTTCTAGGAATGCATCTCTATCTGCAACTGAGAACTGTGCGATAGGTGGAAGAATTGGTTTAGCTGTGTTGTTCAGAGATTTCATAGTATACCTACATACAAATAATTAATTACGTATCAGGCGTCATGAGGTAAATGCTCTCCCTATGGACATCGTTTAGAAATGTCCATTAGGGTAGGCGTAGAGTGGATATTGGCTAATCTATCTGGAGTGTATTCATCTCAAATGGATACACAATTAAATCAATCTAATCTATAAGCAGTATTTGCTAAGGCACACTGCTTATGACAATAAGTATCTAGTAGATTAATTACATATATCTAATATTACTTATTACAATTGTATTTAAACCGAAAAGCCGATTGCACTTTACTTCGAGAATGCTCTACCAAAAAATGACGGTAATACGAGGACTTTTTAAAAGTTGTGATGTCCTGCGTTATGCAGCATTTAAATGGCTTCGTTGAGCTATTCTTCGGGTGACCCACACCCGTAAATTGCTAAGCTTCCAATTGAATGTACTTATTAATTTGATGTGTTGCTGGCTTAGGTTTGAGTTGGTCATATTGGTTCCTTATGTAGCAAGTTTTGTATGCTTGATTGCATAAGGGAAATTCTAGAAAAAAATTAAGCACCCTCTAAAAATCTGCGAAGAATTTATTTAAGCTACTGATATATATGTATTTAAAATCTTTAAAATATAGAAATTTCATTGTAATTATTACTCTTTTAAAAATTTATTAATTTTTTTTAAGAGCATGTCAGTGTAGAACTAACAGGCTCTAAATAAATTATGTGAGTGATCGGATTTTTATTGGGGTGGGAGGGGAATTCTAAAGTTTTCTACCTTTCTTTTCTATAAAAATGTTCAGCGCATCATATAGGCTTGGCTCGCTTTCCTTTAACCAAGATTTAGCGCTATTCAGTAACTTCATTCTCTGATCGTCGGTTCTAATTTTACTTTTTTGAGTTTCTAAGGCAGAAATCTTTTTCTGATAAAATACTCTTATTTCCTTATAACGTTCGATAGGGCGACCTGCAAAAGAAGTTAGGGGTTGATCACGGTTCTGAGCTTGTATGATTACAGTTTTTTTACCATATTCTTCAATTTCTTTGACTTCAGCTGTAGATAGATCATTTCGAGCTGCAAAAAGAAAATATTCAGCTTCTTCTTTTTTTCGTAAACAATGTTCTATTTCAGCATTGTATTCTTGAGTGAGGTATTCTGGAATTTTTGAGATAGCTTGCTGCTCAATGGCTCCTAGAACCGTATCCATACTTGAGTAAGTTTTTTGATTACTGGTAATAAAACGTTGAACAAGTGAGAGGTAAGTTTTTTTTACCCTCTGGGATTTTTTATGGCTGTTTCGGGCTAATTGAGATTGCCTAATCTGTTTATAGATATCTTCTGGTAGCGTGTAGATATAGAAAGAACAATCATAATGTTTGGAGTAGAGACGAAATGCTTCTTCAAAATGTTTCTCAGCTTGTTGTGCTGTTTTTTTGAATATTCTGGTTTTAGTTGATACCAAGTTTTTGAATTTACGAATTTCAGTCGCGATTTCGCCATAGTGTCGGGCAAGTCGGTCCTCTTCGGGAATGTAGATGTAAATTTCCGATTTACCTCGAAGTAATGGTGGGGGTAATCTCCATGCCTGTTGACGGAGAGCCTTTTGTTCTGGCGATTCTTTTAATAAGCCTTGATCAAGCTGTTCATAAAACCACTTTCGGTCATTATCCGTCATTTCTTCACTGATAGGTTCCATTTGTTCGGGTAAATAAGCTTTGTAGTGTTCGGCATAGGCTGATGGCAAACCATAGGGAAATTTATGTCTTTTAATAATATGTTCTTCAAGTTGGTCAATTAAGCCAATAAGTTTTTTGATGTTACTCGTAGATGTGGTTTCTTGTTTAGCCTTAGCATTTTTTTTTAGCTGAAGTTGCCATGTAATCAAGTTCACTTATTCATTTTAAAAGAAGTGCATATATTATAAGTCGTAACTACTTATAATTTAAAAATGATTTAGCTTAACTTGAGAGTGAATTATGAGCATTTGTAGAGGGGTGTTAGGTGTTAAACTGCACTCCATTTATGTACCGACTTATGATGATTCTGTACCGACTTGCGATGTTTTGGGTGAAAAGTAGTCAAAATCAAAATGTAGCTTAGAGTTATAATTGTTGGACTAAACTTGTAGTACTGTGAAGCATTCTACTGGATTATAAATTTATTATGGACTGAATCAAGTGCTAGAAAATCACTCATTATTGGTTAGTTAATAGTATGTCTTTGTATTACTAAAAGGTCTCAATAGCGTTTCATTAATTGCAATGCAAGATTGTAGGCTACGGTTGTAGAAATTGACTCTGCTATAAAGAACTCTTGGGGTGGGGTGAAGTTTAAAGCCTGCTTTCGATAACGCGTCTGCTTTCCTGTCTGTTTGTCTTTAAAAATAAACTCATCCTGAGCATGAGAATATTCTTGTCCATACAGTGGACCACTAAGACACTTTAACCGAAACACTGAATCATCCTTAAATTTACCTAATGGTTAGTTTAAAGAATTAATCTAATGAAAAACAATAACAATCACTTTACGACTTAGTCGATAGATCATTGACACCTTAAATATTGCACATTATCCTTTGCTTGCTGGCCACATTGCCAGTCGGTTTTGACAGACCGTTTTATTGGGTTGCATCAGAGTTATTCCTTCTGAGGAATAATTTTGAGGGTACATCTCGTCTCCTCCCGTTGCGGTAGGACGGGAGAGGGACACTTTCGAGTGTGCTGGTGTCAATCCAATCCGGTCTGTCAACCCTTTCTCGTTCTGCCACCATAATTCTCTAATGCTTTGGCAGAACTCCCAATATAAAGGAGTTGGCTATGCATATTCTTTTTATAACGCCTGATTAGTTTTAATAGGATTTGATGAACTTCTAGTTTCTCAAGCTTTAGATCTTTTCGTCTAAAAATTTACTTAAAAAAATGTCATGTGAGCTACACCATGGCAAGGCTTCGTGTTGCCTAAAAAAGCCTAAGCTCCATGACGACGTCACTGGATAAAATGATGAAAAATAAAATTTTGATGGGTTTGGTAGGTGTCAGTATTTTGTTGGTTACTGGTTGTTCTTCTGATTTCGAAAAGGGTATGAAACAAAGCTGTAGGAATACGGGAGGAAGTCGCAGTTTCTGTTCCTGCTTCTACGACAGGATGGAAGAACATTATGGTGAAGAAAAGCTGGAGGCGATTGGCATGATGCAAGTCAGGATGCCAGAGGATTTCGAAGAGGTGTCTTTTAAGTCTGGTCAGCAATGTGCACATAAACTTTAGAGCTCGTATTCACATTAAATCTTAGTTTGTCTTTTGATCTCACCTGCTGCCATAGAGCAGTGGGTTGGATAGGCTTACCTAAAAAAATGAGGAATTTACAATGAAACATCCATTGATTGGCCTTTATTTCACCATTGTGATTGGTTATTGGCTGTATTTGATTTGGCAGTACCCTATTTATTCTGGTTCATATTCTTTGGGTCGGGCACTTGTTTGGCCTGCTGATTTTCTACGTTGGTTGTTTTAGTCGCTAAATTGGGGAAGTTGCCATGACAATCATATCGAGAGAATCACTCCAGAAAAGCCGTTGGATGTTGATGTTAAGAGCGAGTGACAATATTTATTTTGCACCCGCTATTCCTTATAAAAAATTGCAAGGGGCTATGAGTTATCTCCCTCAAGGAATTCATCCAGATGAAATCCTTATGCTAATTGACGATACGGTATTTGGCAGTGCTAAAGCTGGACTTTGTGTGACGGCGACAGGACTCTTTTATAAAGAAAGCTTTGGAGATGAAGCGGTTTATCTCTTTAAAAGTATTCATCATGTCGAGGCAGATATTGGCGTCATTAATCATGGCATCGTACTGAATCGTATAGAAACCCTGACCTTTACCCAACTGGATAAGGGCACAGTACGAACATTGGCTTCATTTCTAAATGAAGTTTGTCAGGGTGAAACAGAAACCGATCGGGCTCCACCACAGATTGATGCAGAACTGAAGGTAATTATTGATCTGTTTGCTTATTTCATCACATTCAATATGGGTAAGTGGAATCCTGAATCTAGTCATGCAATATCTAAACATTTTGTAAAGCTGAATGATGAAGCATCACAGCACTATATTAAAAGGTTACTGACTGAACATCCCAACTTTGAATATGAAGAATTATTACATCGCTTTGCAGAACTGAAAGATGTGCTGGCTTACAAGCTTCGTACGGAGATGATCGAACAACTGGTTTATGCCATGGCACTGGGTCAGGTTGAGCAGAATCAGGCGGATCTCTTCATGACCCATTTATGTCGTGTATCCAATGTTTCTAAAGCCGTATTTCCTGATCTGGTCAAAATTATCTATCAATGTCTGGCTGATGAAATGAATCAGTCTACTACTTCTACTTTCAACGGTGGACAACTTCAAGCGTGCAAACTTCTTGATATTCAGCCTAATTCACTGACTGAGCAGAACTTACAATCTGCTTACCGAAAAAAGATGGCTGAGTTCCATCCCGATAAATACCAGAACTTACCTGAATCTGTTCGTCAGTTGATTGAAAGTCAGGCACAGCAACTGAATGAAGCAAGAGCTTTATTAAAAAGCTATTTGGACAATAACTGAAAATAAAGAATTTTTACTTACATATTACCCCAGTGAAGGCAGCCCTAAAGCGCCGTATATCCTCTATTTCAAGGTAATGATATGAATATGATAAAGAACAGCACTAACTCAACTAAAAAGATACCACCGTTATATTGGTTGTTAACTGTAGTCATGATGGCGGTGTTAATTGCAGGCGGTATTTTATTTAATCAACATCAAAAACGACAAACTGAACTTCAGTTAGCACAACTCGCTTTAGAACAATCTAAGGTACAAAATCAATCTGCCACAACACAAGCAGCATCGGAACCCGTTGAATCAGGTTTCACTGGAATTGAAAGTATGGTGGAAAACCCGGAATCAGAATCTGCTCATTCACAAGCTGAAGATGAGGTTGTTGCGGGGGCAATAGCCGCGGTTGATCAGGCAAAAGCACAAGATACAAGTCTAGGTAATCTCAGTTCAGAAGTTGATGGTGAGTACCATGAAGGGAAAACCTTAAGTTCCAATGCTTCTCGCTATGGATTAAAGCCAATCAAATCTGCTCCAGCTGATTTAAAGTCAACCATCCCGAATATTGATCAAATGTTAGCGTCACATCTCATGAATGTATGGGGCCGCTCAAGTCCAGATCAGGTGAGTAAACGAGTTGAAGGATGGAGCCAGCAAGGTAATACCATGACCTATCGTACTGCATGGGACTCTGACCGTTACCAATGTACTTGGTATGTGGTGAGTTGGGATAAGAACAGCAATCAAGTCCTTCACGAAGGATACCAGCCATGCTTTGGTCACTAATTAAAGCTGGTCTGTAGCATTCGTTTAATTATTACTTTACTTAATCAGAGAAAATACCATGAACCCAATCAAACTTATCGCATGTGGAATTTTAAGTCTTTCACTCAGTTCTATTGCTTTTGCTAAAACTGAGCAGATTACACTTAAAGCCAATGTCTATTACGGCGAAGAATCGGTGGTTTTTCCAACTACTAAAGGCGAAGTCATTTTAAATAGCTACGCTATACCAGCTAAAGTCGTTCCACAAGTTAAACCTTTTAAGAAGGGGCAATGTTTAGAAATCAAATCAAAACATGGTTTCTTTAAAGACACTGGAGATGGTCAATATATTGAAAGTATCCAACCTTGTAGCAAGAAAGGTTTAGCGACTCCAAAAGTAACTCGTTAATTTGACTTAATCTAAAACGACATAAAGCTCAATCAAACCACAAGCATTTGCTTGTGGTTTTTTTTATGCCTTTTATTGAGAGGAGACGACTATGCATCAATGTCCTTACTGCCATTCGAGACATCTGAAATTACTACGGCAGTCAGAACAAAGCCATCAAGGTGTATTTGCAAAACTTTCATCATTCTCCCCCATGTCTCTGGCAGCAGCCTGTATGCAATTGTCAAAACGTAGTCCTATTCACCCACTAGTCGGTGGCTTTGTTGGTTTAGTTGTAGGGGGCATGTTTCTGCTCTACGTCCAGCATCAAGACAATACAGTGTCCTTGCATTATCAGTGTGAGCAGTGTCTGCAACATTTTGAAATCCAGCAATCAAGCTTTTCTTAACTTCATCCCAAACTCTTAATCAAATTATTTAAATCACTTAATAGGAAAAACATCATGGCACATCAAGTTGAAACAATGGCTTTTGTAGGTCAAACCCCTTGGCATGGTTTGGGCAATCAACTCACTAGAAATCAACCTTTAGAAGTATGGGCACAACAAGCAGGGATGGATTGGCGAATTGAATCATCCAATGTCAGCTATATGACAAAAAATGAACGTGGACAAAACATCATCATGCCGTATGAAGATCAGAGAGTCCTTTATCGTTCAGATACTCATGCGCCGCTATCAGTGGTAAGTCAGCGTTATCAGGAGGTGCAACCGATGGAGATATTAAACTTCTATAAAGACCTGACAGAACAATCAGGCTTTGAACTGGAAACAGCAGGGGTATTGAAAGGTGGTCGTAAGTTCTGGGCACTGGCTACGACTGGACAATCAACAGCACTGAAAGGAAAGGATGTGAGTAATGGTTATATCCTTCTGGCAACAGCATGTGATGGGACATTAGCCACCACGGCGCAATTTACAAGTGTACGTGTGGTGTGTAATAACACCTTAGCGATTGCCTTACGTGGGCAGAATAGTAGTGCAGGTGTGGTGAAAGTTCCACACAGTACCAAGTTTGATGCTGAAAAGATTAAACAGCAATTGGGTATTTCGGTTCATGCATGGGACGAGCACATGTATGAAATGAAGCAGCTCAGCCAGCGTAAAGTCACCCAGCAGGAAGCAGCAGCTTACTTCGATGCAGTGTTCAATAATACAAACCTGAATATTGCTGAACAAGATGAAAGTATCATTCAGTTCTACCGTAATGTAGCTACGCCTAAACAAATCAACTCATCCAAAACCGACAATAAAACTGAGCCAAATGGACGTGCGATGTCTAAGGTCATGACCATGTTTAACGGGCATGGTCGTGGTGCCGAGTTAGCTTCAGCTAAAGATACGGCGTATGGACTGCTTTGTAGTATTACCGAGTTTGTTGATCATGAGCGACGTGCGATCTCAAAAGATCACCGATTAGATTCAGCATGGTTTGGGGTAGGAGCCAACCTTAAACAACGCGGGCTGGAACAGGCACTAAGAATGGTTGTATAAGTTATGATTATTTGTTTAAGTTTATTTATACATGAATTACAGAAAATCATGTAATTAATTTATAAAAACATGGGCAGATTATGGGGTAAGTAATTTTACCCCTATATTTTAAAAGATCTGAGACTCTACAGTCTTACACTACACTCTACTTACAATAGTAAAGCTTATGGAGTTAGAAAAAATATCAAGGATTGAACCAATGATGAAATCAAGCAGAATCAGATAATTTTTTTCATTTTACTTTTTTAAATTACTATATACCTATTTAATCAATTCCCACTACAGTTGTAATATATCCAGTCGTTAAAAGGATCATTAGGCCTAATGACATTTCAAATAAAATGGCATAGCCCAACTGTCTGGCAAATTTCGGGTCTTGTAAGCGAGGGGTAAAATACCATTTGTTGAAAGCAGCTAATAATAAAATGCTTAGAACAAATGCGATCTTAATAATAAAACCATGCCCATAAGGAGTATTTAGTAGAGTATTGAAATCTTTAATGAGTAACAGAGCAATACTAGCACCACAAGCGAGTAGTATTCCCACAACAAATGCTGCGATTCTCCCAAATAAGTGCATGCGATCTTTTAATGGAAGACCAGTAATTTTTTTACTTGTTTTCCATAAAGGAAAAAGTGATCCCATCCATAAGGACATTACAAGGACATGTATTGATAATAAGAATTGAGCGAAAAAGGGCAAGTTTGTGACATGGCCTAATTGTGAAAAACTAAAAACCATGGGGATAAGTAGGATGGTAAAAATTGTTCCTTCTACTTTGGAAACTTGGATAGTCCCTTTACTAAGCTTTACGATCATAAATAACAATAAAAGTGCAAAACTAACTGAGCGGATGATATGGATATGCCCAGTGGGAGTATTTATTAAGATATTAATGTAGTTACTGTCCCACATTCCTGAAAGACCTGTATTGGCAAAACTTCCTATAAGAACAAAGAAGCCTAAAGTGCTTGAAATAAAGCCTAATCCTGCACCAATAGTAATGTACTTTAGAAGAGTTTCCCTGATTTCTACATAACGTCCCAGTAGAAAATAGCTAAAGGCACCACCAACAACAAATGCTATTCCTAAATATAAAACGACTTTAATCAGCCACGTTGCATATATCCAAGTTTCAGGATTCATATTTTTCCTCCCTGCGATAGCAATATGCCAGCAAGCTGCTGGCATATAGACTATTGATGCTCTATAGTTATTTCGCTGATTTAATAGTGAAGCTATATTCGCCATTCATGTTATGGCCATCAGTACCCATTGTGGTCCAAACCACTGTGTATTTACCTTTCTTAAGTTTAGGTACTGCTACTTCAAATGATTTTTTTAAATCATGAGTTATCTGATAAGTTAAAGGGATGTCTTTACGTTGAGCATCAAGTAATTTGACATTCATTAACATGACTTCTTCACCAAAATTTAAAGTTATATTTTTTGGCTGACTTGCTACAGATGCATTAATAGCTGGAGTGGCACTTTCAAGTTTGACATGAGCAAATGCGCTTGAAGCAGCTACAACCATAGTCGCACCTACTAGTACATTACGTAGAGCTGACACTTTATTTTGGAAAATTTTCATTTCATCACCTTTTAAAAATTAGTACGTGCTAAGTAATGACCCAGTGAAATTCCTAAATTGATCGAGTTGGTCATCACTCTTTGTATGCTTATTATTTAAGAAAGAGAGCAACGTCTTGATGACTCCAAAATTACATTTTTGTCATTTTTAGAATTAAAAACTCACAAGTGTTACACTGACTTTATCAAGAATAATGTTCATTAAATACTCAAATAATCAGAAATGTATTTCTGCACGAAGGTAATTAATTTTTTAAAATCAAATATGAAGGAGGTTTCTATATGGACCATCATCATGAAAAGAAAACTATAAATAACGTACTAAAGGATCCTGTCTGCGGCATGGCTGTAACAGAAGAATCTAAATTTCATGAACAAGTTGGCAATAAGACTTTTTACTTTTGTAGTGAAAAATGTCAGATAAAATTTAAGCATGATCCTACTTTTTACATTGCTAAAGAAGATAGATCTGTTTCCGAAAATGTCTCCCTAAATAAGATGGATACACACTCAGATAGTGTAAATACCTCATCAATTTATACTTGCCCAATGCATCCGGAGATCCGACAAAATCATCCTGGTAACTGTCCGATTTGCGGTATGTCACTAGAACCATTACTTCCCAATCTAGATGAAGCCGATGATAATCCTGAACTTAAAGATTTCAAAAGAAGATTTTGGTACACCTTACCGTTAACCCTCATTATCATATTTTTGGCGATGTTTGGTCATCAGTTGAACTGGTTTGAGATGAAGGTACAAAGCTGGATTGAACTTGTTCTTACTTTACCTATCGTCTTTTGGGCAGGTTGGCCATTTTTTGTTAGATGTTGGCATTCAATTTTAAATCGTAGTCCGAATATGTGGACTTTAATTGGAATTGGGACTGGAGCTGCATTTATTTATAGTGTCGTTGGAACCCTAGCCCCACAAGTTTTCCCAGCGTCTTTCATCTCTATGGGGCGTGTTGCTGTATATTTTGAGGCAACAGCCGCAATTATTTCACTGACCTTATTAGGTCAAGTTCTTGAGTTAAAGGCACGTTCGCAAACTTCGTCAGCAATAAAATCTTTACTTGGGTTGGCACCGAAAACCGCAAGAAAAATTAATGAAGATGGCACAGAGGAAGATATCCCACTTTCCCATGTACATGTTGGAGATTTACTGAGAGTACGACCAGGTGAGAAGGTCCCCGTTGATGGAATAATTACAGAAGGTTCAAGTTCTATTGATGAATCAATGTTAACGGGAGAGCCAGTTCCAGTAACAAAACGTATAGGTGACCAAGTAATCGGTGCGACAATGAATATGAACGGTTCATTAGTGATACGTTCGGAAAAGGTCGGTTCTTCAACAGTACTTTCACAGATAGTTCAAATGGTAGCGCAAGCTCAGCGTTCTAAAGCCCCTATGCAAAGAATGGCAGATCAGGTAGCTGGCTGGTTTGTACTGGTGGTGATCGGTATATCTATCCTTACCTTTTTTGGGTGGGGAATATTTGGACCAGAACCGAGTTGGGTATACGGACTAATCAATGCTGTCGCAGTTTTAATTATTGCTTGTCCGTGTGCTTTAGGATTAGCCACACCAATGTCAATCATGGTGGCAACGGGTCGTGGTGCATCCAATGGCGTACTCTTCCGTGATGCTGCAGCAATAGAAAATTTACGTAAGATTGATACATTAATTATTGATAAAACAGGGACCTTAACAGAAGGTCGCCCCTCATTTGATAAGGTCATTGCTTTATCTGGATATGAAGAAAATGAAGTTCTCAGATTAGCTGCCAGCTTGGATCAAGGTAGTGAACATCCATTAGCGGATGCAATTGTACAGGCTGCCCGTGAAAGAAATCTTGTACTAACAACACCAACATCTTTTGAGTCAGGTTCTGGAATTGGTGTTAAGGGTGAGTTAGATGGACAACAATTATCATTAGGCAATACAGCTTTAATGGAACAACTCGGCATATCAGTTGATACATATATCCCTCAAGCTGAGCAATTAAGAGCAGAAGGCGCAAGTGTTATGCATTTGGCTGTTGATGGGACGCTCGTAGGACTATTGGCTGTTTCAGATCCAATCAAAGTCAGTACACCTGAAGCTGTGCATGCTCTGAAGAATTCTGGATTAAGAATTATAATGGCCACAGGAGATGGTTTAACTACTGCAAAATCAGTTGGAGCTAAATTAGGTATTGATGAAGTTTACGGAGAAGTTAAACCAGCAGATAAACTGGAACTGGTTAATAAATTACAAAAAGAAGGAAGAATGGTTGCAATGGCAGGTGACGGTATCAATGATGCCCCAGCTTTAGCTCAAGCGGATATTGGTATTGCAATGGGGACTGGAACAGATGTGGCTATGAATAGTGCTCAAGTCACTTTAGTCAAAGGTGATTTACGAGGTATAGAGATCGCTCGCTCCCTGTCAGAGGCCACTATTAAAAATATGAAGCAAAACCTGATGTTTGCATTCCTTTATAATGCATTAGGCATCCCTTTAGCCGCGGGTATTTTATATCCATTTACTGGTTGGCTACTTTCTCCTATGATCGCAGCTTTAGCAATGAGCCTAAGTTCAGCATCGGTTATTGGTAATGCTTTAAGGCTACGTAGTTAAGAAAGGATCATTTTCTGACTACTCATAATTTTTTAGATACTGGAAATGAGTAGTCAGTTGTCTTTTATTTACAAAAATTAGTTTTTAAAAGTTATTTTAAAAACTATCCGACCGTTGTTATAGTCTGCTTGAATCGTTGCGCCATGTACATCAAGAATTGACTTGGTAATTGCTAGACCTAAACCTGTGCCTTCCTCAACTCTTTGTCTGGATGCATCCGTACGGTAAAAACGGTCAAATAATCGATTCAGCTGTTCAGATGTTATTGGTGAGCTTTCATTTTCGATTGTGAATATAGTGGTATCAATATTTTGTCGGCAATTAATCTTAATTATTGAATCAGGTTTACCATATTTGATCGCATTTGATAGTAAATTACTCAGTGCACGACGTAACATTGAGGGATCGCCTTTTACGTATCCTTGTCCACTTTGTTCTAGGGACATTCCCTTTTCAGCAGCGATAGCATCATAGAAGTCAAATAAAGCAGAAATCTCTTTTACTAGGCTGACCTGTTGTAGGTTTGGTAAGTGTAGGCCATGCTCTGCCTTTGCAAGAAATAACATATCTGAAACCATTCGAGCCAAACGTTCAAACTCTTCCAGATTAGAAAAGAGGACTTCCTGATAAGTATTAATATCCCGACTACGAGATAAACATACTTGAGTTTGAGTCATTAAATTATTAATAGGTGTTCTAATTTCATGGGCCAGATCAGATGAAAAATCTGAGAGTTTTTCTACAGCCGTTTCTAGCCGATCTAACATATCGTTAAAGGCTATGGCTAATGATTTTAGTTCAGTGCGTGTATTATCGACCGCTAATCGTTCAGATAGATGCTGAGCTGAAATGCCTTCTGCAACTTTTGCCATTTTCTGAACTGGACGTAAGCCCCTCCATGCGGCAAACCAACCTAAAAACATTAAACAAATTGTGCCCACAACTCCGATATATAACAATTGTCGTCTAAAGTCGTTTAAAAAATGTTGATGTTCGGAGGTATCGATTCCAACAATAATTTGAGCAGTTGGAACACTCATATTTTTATCAAACGATTTTTTATAAACTAAGCCACGGTATGTTTTATTTTGAATTTCCCACTCTATCCAAGGGATATGTTTAGACTTTACTAATGTTTGAGCCTTTATAACGGCAGGTGCTGAACTAAAAATGATTTGGCCAGTTGGGCGTTCAATCTGGACAATTAGATCATGATGACCAACTAAAGCATCTTTTAAATATATCTTTAGTTCATCGGTGTTTTTCGGATTCTGTTCCAGTAAATTTTCTAAAAGCTGAATTTTCCCTTCTAGCTGAGTGCGGTCCTGAGTTTCAAAATGATGCATAACAAGCTGATGAATGACCAGCCCCATAATCATTAAGATAATAATGGTAGATAATGAAAAAATGATCGCAATACGGAAACTGATCGCATTAAACAGTTTATGAGTCATCTTCTACCTCTAAGACATACCCCATTCCGCGGATGTTTTGGATCAACTTAGGACTGAAATTACTATCTATTTTATTTCTTAGACGTTTAATAGCGACTTCTACAACATTGGTATCACTATCAAAATTCATATCCCATATTTGAGAAGCAATAAGAGCACGAGGTAGAATCTCTCCACGTCTACGCATAAATAATTCCATCAATGCGAACTCTTTAGCTGTAAGGTCAATTCTTTGTCCAGCACGTGTGACGCGACGTTTACGAAGATCAAGTTCAAGATCAGCAATTGTAATAATATTGCTATCTTCCTTTTGTTGACCGCGACGAAGTAAGGTTTTAATTCGGGCAAGAAGTTCTGCAAAAGCAAAAGGCTTAACGAGATAATCATCAGCTCCTAGTTCCAGGCCTTTAACTCTATCTTCAATTTGATCACGAGCTGAGAGAAAAAGGATAGGCATAGTTTTGCCACTTTTGCGAATATCATTAATGATATTCCAGCCATCTAACTTCGGTAACATTACATCTAGTATAATTAGATCGTATTCTTCTGAAAGAGCTTGATGTTTACCTGATAAGCCATCTGTAACCCAGTCTGTAATATATCCTGCTTCAGAAAGACCTTGCTTTAGATAATCACCAGTTTTTTGTTCATCTTCAACTAGTAAGATTCTCATTTATTAAGCCCCGTATCGCATATTAAGACCATAATAACGTTATAAATACAGGATGCGATGTAGATTACAAAAATGTCATTTTCAAGTCACATAGATGTCCGGTTCCAACCTATAAGTTAGTTATATAAAATTTATTTTTGGAGCAATCAATGAAAACTCTATTCCGTCGTGGCTTAACTGCTTTTATGTGTGTTGGGACTTTAATTGCTGGAAGCCAATCTTGGGCTGCTGATGCTCAACAGAAAAATACTTTAAGTACAGAAGTTAAAGTAAATTCAAAAGCGCAAGAGAAATGCAAAAAACCTTGTGATATGAAAGAAGATAAGGAAAATCAACAGAATCATAGTCAGCATGATCACAGCCAAATGTCTGATATGTCCCAAATGGACCATTCTAAGATGATGAATATGGACCATTCTAAGATGATGAATATGGATCATTCTAAAATGGGTGAGATGGACCATTCTCAAATGAATATGCCAAATAAATAATTAATACGCGAAATAAGATATTGAGGGAAAAGTATTTTATCCACCTGCTTAGCCCTCAATTAACTATAGATAGGTGAAAATAAATGTCTAGAAAATTAAGTCATGTCCTTTTAATAGGAGTCGGATTGTTTTCGTCGACTTGGGTTATGGCAGCGGTTAAAGAATATGATTTAACAATTGCTGAACAGACGGTGAATATTACAGGAAAGCCTCTAAAACGAATTACTGTAAATGGTAAGTTTGTTGCGCCTCTTCTTGAGTTTGAGGAAGGCGATGATGCCGTTATTCGTGTACACAACAAGTTGAAAAACCAAGATTCTTCAATTCATTGGCATGGTTTAATTTTACCTGGCATCATGGATGGAGTACCTGGGTTCAACCAGTTTGATGGTATTGCACCAAATAAAACCTATGAATATAAATTCAAGGTTCGTCAGAATGGAACCTATTGGTATCACTCGCATAGTAAAGGTCAAGAGCAAGATGGTCTGTATGGCCCTTTAGTCATTTATCCCAAAAATAAAGTACCTTTAACGGCCGGAGAAAAAGCTGATAGAGATTACGTAGTCTTACTCTCTGATTTTCACAACTCTACTAGTGGTCAGATTATGAGTAATCTCAAGAAAGAAGCTGATTACTACCAGAATCGAAGAGAAACAGTTTTTGATGTTTTTAGGCAGATTAAAAGAGACGGTTTAAAGGCAACATGGAAAGATCGTTCCATGTGGAATCAGATGCGAATGCTTAAGACAGATATGTCTGATGTAACAAACTATACGTTTTTAATGAATGGTAAGACTCCAGAACAAAATTGGACTGGAAATTTTAAAGCTGGAGAAAAAGTACGTCTTCGGTTTATTAATGCCTCGGCAATGTCTTTGTTCGATGTAAGAATTCCTAATCTGAAAATGACAGTAGTCAGCGCAGATGGACAACCAGTAAAACCCGTGCCAGTGGATGAATTCCGGATAGGAACAGCTGAGACTTATGATGTTATTGTAGAACCGAAACAAGCAAATTATCAGATTGAAGCTGAATCTATTGATCGAAGTGGTTTTTCTATTGGTACATTACATGATGAAAATACTTCACTTGTAAAAAGTACTACGATGCCGACACCTCGTCCCCGTGCTTTACTGACGATGGAAGATATGGGAATGGACCATGATATGTCTTCAATGAAAGGTATGGATCATGATATGTCTTCAATGAAAGG
>NZ_KB849420.1:2524722-2610064 GCF_000368405.1 Acinetobacter sp. NIPH 817 | reverse complement strand
CATGATATGTCTTCAATGAAAGGTATGGATCATGATATGCCTTCAAAAACAGTAAGCTCTTCTGGATCTGATCAAGTGGTTTACGGATGGGCGAATGCATCAACACCAGCTGGTCTAAAAGCACTTCAATATAGTGATTTACAATCTTTAACCCCCCAAAAAGATACCCGTGCTCCAGAACGTGAAATTGAAATCCGCTTAGGTGGAAATATGGAGCGCTATATTTGGACAATTAATGGTAAGAAGTTTAATGAAACTGAACCATTTAAAGTGAAATATGGTGAGCGTATACGCTTGAAATTTGTTAACGATAGTATGATGGCTCATCCAATGCATTTACATGGCATGTTTATGCAACTGGAAAATGGCCAAGATCCTAGCAATATGCCGAATAAACATACAGTAATTGTTCCACCAGGTAAAACAGTTACAACTTTATTAACGGCTGATGAGTTAGGTGAATGGGCTATCCATTGCCATTTGCTCTATCACATGTCTGCTGGAATGATGAATAAACTTATTGTGGCAAATGTCGATAGTAATAGTACTGATTCGAAAGATGTTGTTGCTCAACCTAATACTAATGATAAGGGGGTAAATCAACATGCGCACCACTAAAAAAATATATTCTAAGACATTTTTATCTATAGCTTTAATTGGATTATCAGGTGTAGCTTTTGCAAATGATACTGCTGTTCAAAGCATGGATAGTAGTACTAAATCCTCTCAGTCCGAGAGTATGAAAATGCTGTTAAAAGAGCCTGGTGGATTAGGTTATGTTGATCGTAATACTTACCAAAATTCAACTTCTGGTAATGATGGAGATAATGGTATAGGCCTGGAAGCCGAAACTTCTAATAACCGAAATCATGATAAACATCTGAAAGAACATGGTGGACAAGTTTTCCAAATGACTAAGTTTGAGAATGAGTGGACTGTGGATGAAGATGGCAAAGGTGCTTTAGGATCGAAAATTGAAACATTGATAGGTACAGATGAAAATCGCCTATTTATTGAAGCAAATTTGGATAAAGCAGAAAGTCATGATCCAAAATATGATGTATCTGCGCTTTATAGCCGTAATGTAGCACCCTTTTGGGATGTACAGGCTGGGGTGAGATACAGTGAAGATAAAAATAACAGCAACAGCGATCGGGTTGATGGTGTTGTTGGCGTGTTGGGATTAGCTCCATATTTCTTTGAAACCCAAGCTTATTTGTACGGTGGTGAGAATAATTTTTGGGGGGCAAGCTTAGAAGTCGAGCGTGATTTCCTGTTAACCCAGAAATTGATCACACAACCTTATCTTGAAGTAGATGCTGTATTTAGCGATGATTCTAACTATGCTGCAAAATCAGGTTTGTCTGAACTAAAAACCGGTATTAAAACCCGATATGAAGTCACTAAAAGAGTCAGACCTTTTGTGGATGTTGCTTACCAATATGAAAAAGGACAAAAAGCAACTAACGTGCAAGAAGCAACTGAGTCCGAAAAAGGATGGAAATATGGTGCAGGCATCGAATTGGTATTTTAAAATACTATAACTTGAAATCATGAATAGTAGTTTCGGCTACTATTCATGAAATTGTTGCTATTACGATTCAATTCTGTAAAACTAAAAAAGCTTAAAATTTGGTCTATGTCTATGCAGTGGTTAAAAACATGCCTATCGCTGTTTTTATCGTTTGCTATCCTGTTAGTAGGATCGGCTGCTGTTGCCTCGTCTGTACATAAACGATGTTTAATGCCATCTGAACAGATGCAATCCATGCAAATGGAAGAGTCGAAAAATCAGAATATGATGCATACTGATTGTATGAAAGGAGAAGCAAAGTCCAAAAAAACTCTGCATGATCCATCCTGTCTGTCTGAACAAGATTGCATTATGTCTTTTACCAAGCTTGTATATGCTAATGACGTTCAGGGTATTTTGCACTCAATGGTTTCCTTTCCTATAGAGCGCTCAGCTTTTTACTCTTTAGATCAAAATCTTCCTTCTCCATACCCTTCGGGTTTATGGAAGCCTCCACGCTCTAACTAATTTGATAGTCCTCTATCATTCATAGAATTTTCTATGAATGTTCTGCGCGTGCGCGTAAACATTTTAGAGCAAAAAATATGAATATTTATAAAGAAAAGCAATCTCATCGTAAGAGATGGCCAATAGCTACTATCTGTTTCTGTCTGGTCTATGGTCAGGCTTATGCTGAGCCATTAACTTTGAATACAGCTATGAAGCTTGCTGAGCAATATGCACCTACCCTAAGAGCAAATAGTGCAAGGATTGAAGGGGCTGAAAATATGGTTTCAGCTTCAGGTATTTTACCCAACCCTAAATTATTTGTAGGTTTAGATAATTACCCTGTATCCGGCGATGCCGCATGGTCAGTCACACGCGAAGGTATGACTATGCAAAAAATTGGCGTGATGCAAGATTTTCCAAATCGTGCCAAAAGACAAGCTGAGGTCGATTTAGCAAAAGCTGAACTAGGTTCGGCCAATGCTCAAACTGAGATTCTGCGTATTGAGGTACGTCAGAAAGTCGCATCTGCTTGGCTTAAGCGCTTTTATCTTGAACGTAAATTAGCACTATATGATGAACTGTTTTCAGAGAATCGATTACTTTCTCAAATTACTCAAACACAGGTCATCTCTGGTCGTACAATCATTGCCGATGCACTTGATCCAAGACAAGAAGCCACGGTATTGCTTGACCAGAAGGATGATTTACTTCGTGATTTAAATAAAGCCAAGTTAGAGTTGCATCGGTTAGTCAGTGCAGAACCTACTGAAAATCTCTCTCAAATTGAAACCTTACCTGACCAAGCACCATCTATCTACCTTGATACATCAAAGCTATATCATCATTTGCATCAACATCCTGAATTAAAAGCATTTCAGGCAGAAAAGCAAACTGCTGAAGCAAAACTGAAGCAAGCTCAGGCTTTACAGAAACCAGATTGGGGTATTGAACTTGCTTATCAGCATCGAGCACCCGAATTTGGCGATATGATCGGGGTGCAACTAACAACAGAGCTTCCTGTCTTTTCAAAAAGACGTAGTAGTCCACTCATTCAGGCAGCTTTAGCCGAACAAAACAGGATTACCGCCGATCAAGAAGTCCAATACCGTGACCATCTCACTATGCTAGATGATGGGTTATCCGATCTTGATGCACTTGATCAGCAAATTAGACGTGCGATGCAAACAAGTATTCCACTCGCTAAACAAAAAGTGGGTTTACAGTTGGCAAGCTATCAAGCAGGTAAAAGTAATTTGTCTAATGTTATTGCTGCTCGACAAGCTCTTTTAGAACAGCGTTTGCGTCTCATTGATCTCCAACAGCAACAGGCTGTGACTAAAGCCCAACTTTATTATGCCTTTGAAGAACCGACCTTAAACCATGTTGAGGGGCAGCCATAATGTTAAGAAATAAATTAGCAGTTACTGTCATGGGCGTTGCGGTAATTAGTCTGGCTGCGGGTGGTGGTGCTGGATACTGGATTGCACATCAGAAATACAATCCTCAATCAGGTCCGCAACAGGCTGCCAAAGTGTTGTATTGGTACGACCCAATGAAGCCTGAACAGCATTTTGATAAACCGGGGAAATCGCCATTTATGGACATGCAACTGGTTCCTAAATATGCAGATGAAAATACTACGATGACTGAAGACAGTTATCCTGCGGTTAAGATTGATCCATCCCTCCAACAAAATTTAGCAATTCGTTATGCTTCAGTCGAACAAGCTGTGATGGGAAATACTTTGTTAACCAATGGTATATTGCAGACCAATGAACGACAGGTAGCTATTTTACAAACAAGAGCAAGTGGTTTCGTCCAACGAGTGTACGGACATGCTGTTGGGGATATGGTGATGCAAGGCAGTCCCATAGCTGATATTTCAATACCTGAATGGACAGGAGAACAAACTGAATTTCTAGCTGTACTCCGAACAAGAGATCGTTCTCTTATTCAGGCAAGCCGACAACGTTTACAGCTTTTAGGAATCCCACAAAATGTGATTAATCAAGTCGAGCGGACACATCGAGTGCAATCCAATATGACTTTAAGTGCACCTGTAAGTGGATTTATTGATTCGTTAGAAGTCCGCAATGGAATGGCTTTAGCTATGGGGCAAACGCTTGTCACCATCAAGGGGATAAGCCCAATCTGGTTAGAAGCATCTGTTCCAGAAGCACAAATTGCCGGGATAAAACGGGGAATGAAAGTTGAAGCTACTTTTGTTGCATATCCTCAAATAGTGTCCGGTAAAGTCATTGATATTTTACCAACTTTGGATAGCACGAGTAGAACCATAAAAGTTCGTATTGAGTTGCCCAATAGAGAGGGATTGCTCAAGCCGGGAATGTTTGCTTCCGTTAAATTCTCCAACAACCCACAAAGCAATTTAGTTATACCAGAGCAAGCTGTTATACGTACAGGTACTCGGAACGTTGTCATTGTGGGACATGAGCAAGGGCGTTTTGAACCTGTTGTAGTACAGTTAGGTCAAAGTGATGGCAATAAAATTGCAATTCTAAAAGGGTTGAAAGCTGGTCAGAAGGTGGTAATTTCAGGGCAATTCCTGATTGATTCTGAAGCAAATTTACAAGGTGTATTGGATAAGCTGAACACTGGACAATCGAAGACTTCATCTCAAGTGGTTAAGACATCAATATATCAAGGCATTGGTAAAGTTGAAAAAGTCACAGCTCAAGACATTACCATTTCACATCAGGCGATTCCTGAGTTGGGTTGGGGGGCTATGACTATGAGCTTTAAACAACCAGTGCAACCATTTACCCAAATTCAGCAAGGCGATCAGGTCCGTTTTAGTTTTACACATGCTAGAGATACTTACGTTATTTCTGACATTTCCAAGATGTCTATGACATCTATGAAGAACTAAACGGGAGGACGATTATGATTGCCCGTATTATTCGTTTTTCAATTGCAAATCGTGTATTTGTCCTGTTGGCCGCTTTAATTCTGGCTGCTTGGGGAACTTGGGCCGTAAAGAATACTCCGGTCGATGCATTACCAGATTTGTCTGATGTACAAGTAATTATTCGAACTAATTTTTCTGGTCAGGCACCACAAATTGTTGAAAATCAGGTGACCTACCCTTTAACAACAACCATGTTATCGGTGCCCGGTGTTAAAACTGTTCGCGGTTATTCTTTTTTTGGTGACTCATTTGTTTATGTCATCTTTGATGAACATACTGACCTTTACTGGGCCCGTTCTCGTGTATTGGAGTATCTAAATCAAATTCAAGGGAAAATGCCTGCAAATGCGAAATCTTCATTGGGACCAGATGCCACTGGCGTTGGTTGGGTTTATGAATATGCATTAGTAGACCCAACAGGACAGCATGATCTTTCGGAGCTGAGAAGCATACAAGACTGGTTTTTAAAGTATGAACTGAAGACATTACCTAACGTGGCTGAAGTTGCCACAATTGGGGGAATGGTTAAGCAATATCAGGTTGTCTTAGACCCAAGCAAGATGGCTACTTTAGGTGTCACACAAAACAATGTCATTGAGGCGATTCAAAAAGCTAATCAGGAAACTGGTGGTTCAGTTCTGGAAATGGCTGAAACGGAATATATGGTGCGGGCTTCTGGTTATTTAAAAACTTTAGATGATTTTCGCCAAATTCCTTTACGAACAAATAGTTTCGGTGTTCCTGTTTCTTTAGGTGATGTTGCAACTATTCAACTTGGTCCAGAAATGCGTCGTGGCATCAGTGAATTGAATGGGCAAGGTGAAACGGTTGGGGGTGTCGTGATTTTACGAGCAGGTAAAAATGCACGTGAAACGATTACTGCTGTGAAAGCGAAGCTAGCTGAATTACAACAAAGTCTACCGAAAGGTGTACAAGTTGTTCCTGTATATGATCGCAGTCAATTGATTGATAGAGCAGTAGAAAATCTCAGCCATAAATTAATTGAAGAGTTTATTGTGGTGGCTTTAGTCTGTGGACTATTCCTCTGGCATTTACGTTCAGCAATGGTGGCTATTGTTTCTTTGCCGCTTGGGATTTTATCTGCTTTCTTGGTGATGCATTATCAAGGGCTAAATGCCAATATCATGTCGTTGGGTGGTATTGCTATCGCGATTGGCGCTATGGTCGATGCCGCAATTGTAATGGTTGAAAATGCACATAAGCATATCGAAACTTGGCAACACGAACATCCTGAGCAAGTCTTGGAAGCACAAGTCCGTTGGAACATCATTACACGTTCTGCCAGTGAGGTCGGGCCAACTTTATTTTTCTGTCTACTCATCATTACCTTATCCTTCATTCCTATTTTTACTTTACAGGCACAAGAAGGTCGCTTGTTCTCACCACTGGCATTTACTAAAACCTATGCAATGGCAGCAGCAGCAGGTTTATCCATTACCTTGATTCCCGTTTTAATGGGTTATTGGATTCGAGGGAAATTACCTTCTGAACAGCGTAATCCACTGAACCGTTTTCTGATCAAAATATACAGCCCTATGTTGGATAAGGTTTTAGCTCATCCAAAGACAATTTTACTTGGTGCATTGCTAATTTTCCTTATTAGTCTTTTCCCTTTAACACGGTTAGGTGGGGAGTTTCTACCCAATATGGATGAAGGTGATTTACTGTATATGCCTTCAGCTTTACCGGGATTGTCCGCAGCAAAAGCTTCTGAGCTACTCCAACAGACTGATCGAATGATTAAAACCGTTCCTGAAGTTGCAACAGTATTCGGTAAAGCTGGTCGCGCAGAGTCAGCCACAGATTCTGCACCATTAGAAATGTTTGAAACCACGATTCAGTTCAAACCACGGTCTGAATGGCGTTCAGGTATGACACCTGACAAATTGATAAAAGAACTAGATAAGGCAGTCCAAGTACCGGGTTTAACAAACATTTGGGTGCCACCTATCCGTAACCGGATTGATATGTTGGCAACTGGGGTGAAAAGTCCAATCGGGATTAAGGTTTCAGCAAATGATCTGCAAGATATTGATCGGGTAGCACAGCAAATTGAACAAGTGGCTAAACAGGTGCCCGGTGTTAGTTCAGCTTTAGCTGAACGGCTCACAGGTGGTCGATATGTTGATGTTGATATTAACCGTATGCAGGCTGCGCGATATGGTCTCAATATTAAAGATGTACAGCAAATCGTCTCATCAGCGATTGGCGGGGAAAATATTGGTGAAACTGTTGAAGGCTTGGCACGGTATCCCATTAATGTACGTTACCCACGAGAGATTCGAGATTCACTGGAAGCCTTAAGAAATTTACCGATTCTAACTGAATCTGGTCAACAAATAGTCTTGAGTAGTGTTGCTAATATTCAAATTACAGATGGGCCGCCAATGCTTAAAAGTGAGAATGCCCGTCCAAGTGGTTGGATCTATGTCGATGTACAAGGACGTGACTTAGCTTCGGTTGTACAAGATTTGAAGCAGGCCATAGACCAAAAAGTAAAACGTTCTTCTGCCATGAGCATTAGCTATTCAGGACAGTTTGAGTTCATGGAGCGTGCGAATGCTCGCTTAAAAGTTGTTATTCCAATTACTTTGATGATCATTTTTCTATTGCTCTATTTGATTTTTAGGCAAGTACAAGATGCTGTTCTGATTATGGCAACACTACCTTTTGCCTTGATTGGTGGTATTTGGGCTATGTACTTGAGTGATTATCACTTTTCGGTTGCGATTGCTGTTGGTTTTATTGCACTTGCTGGTGTTGCCGCAGAGTTTGGTGTAGTCATGTTGTTCTATTTAAAGCAAGCAATTGAGCATGCACAGCAAAGCCTATCTTCTTCAACGGCATCCTTAACAGAGCAACAACTCAATAAGGCAATTCATACAGGAGCCGTGCTACGTGTTCGCCCTAAAGCAATGACAGTCGCTGTCATTTTGGCGGGGTTAATCCCTATTCTGTTGGGGACTGGAACAGGTTCTGAATTAATGAGTCGTATTGCTTTACCTATGGTTGGGGGGATGATTTCAGCCCCTCTCTTATCTATGTTTGTTATCCCTGCGGCATATCAGCTTTTAATCAAAAGAAAACTATCAAAGAATTGATAGTTTTATTATTTCGTCAAAAGAGGTTTTATTATGTTGAAATTTATGAAAATTGTGGCTCTTGTTGCAACTGTTGCTGCGTTAAGTGCATGTAGCAAAAATGAGGCATCAGAGCAAAAGAAAGCGGAAGCACCGATGGAGCAGATGAGTAAAGAGTCATCTACAGTTGCAACAGCTCAAGCTGTTGGTGTGATTACTGCTATTGATACGAAAGAAAATATTCTAACACTCGACCATGAAGCAATTCCTGCAATTAAATGGCCTGCAATGACCATGGGCTTTAAAGTTGCAGATCCAGCATTATTGAATGGTTTAACTGTAGGGGAAAAGGTTGACTTCGAATTAAAAATAGAGGGTGAGAGTCAGATTATTGTTGCTGTGAAAAAAAGCTCATAATCAGTTTGATACTTAAAAGAAAAATGGATGCGAAGGCATCCATTTTTCTTTATGAAATATTCTTATTTTGATTAAAGTCTACTAATAAGCTGATATGTAATGAAGGCAAAGAAATACGCAAGCCCAAATAAGTAAGTCGCCATAATAACAGGCTGTTTCCAGCTACCAGTTTCACGACGAATGGTCGCTAATGTTGCAAGACAATGTGGTGCGAAAATGTACCAAACTAATAATGACATCCCTGTAGCTAGCCCCCAACCATCAGGACCAGAGATTTGACTCAACAATGTTTGAGTTACAGTATCTTCATCTCCAGACATAGCATAAATTACACCTAAAGCAGCAATGACAACTTCCCTTGCAGCCATAGCAGGAATTAATGCGATACAGATTTCCCAAGTAAAGCCAATAGGTGCAAATATAGGCTGAATAATGTGTCCAAGTTGTCCAGCTAAACTATAGTTGATAGCAGGCATCGTGGCATGCTCAGGTGGTTGAGGGAACGTAACCAACACCCAAAGCAATATAGATAATGCTACGATAATACCACCAACTCTTTTTAGAAAGATCGTAGCTCGATCATAAAGTCCTAATGCAACGTTTCGAATATCTGGCAATCGATAAGTAGGCAACTCAAAGATAAAAATACTTTCTGTTTTATCTTTTCTAACTAGTTTCAAAAATAAAGAAACACATAATGCTGAAACAATTCCAGCCATATATAGTCCAAAAAGAACTAAACCTTGTAGGCTCAACCAACCATAAACTAATTTGTTTGGAATGAATGCCGCAATTAGCAAAGCATAAACAGGTAATCTTGCAGAACAAGTCATTAATGGCGCAATCATAATGGTTGCTAGACGATCTCTTTCCGAACTAATGCTTCGTGTTGCCATGACACCAGGAATAGCACAGGCAAAACTAGACAATAGTGGAATAAAGGAACGTCCACTTAAACCAGCTTTGGACATTAATTTATCCAAAAGGAATGCTGCTCGTGGCAAATAACCTGATTCTTCTAAAATTAAAATAAAGAAGAATAAGATAAGGATCTGCGGCATATAAGCCAAAACACTACCCGATCCAGCGATTACCCCATCAACAATAAGACTTCTAAGTAATGGATGAGTAATAAGCGGGCCAATTGTATTACCTAACCAAGCAATTGCATTTTCAATTAATGAGATAAAAGGTTGTGCCCAGATAAAAACGGCTTGGAACATGACAAACATGGTAAGCGTTAGGATGACTAAACCAAGTACAGGATGTAAGAAAATTTTATCCAAGAAAGCTGTTCTTGCATCACCGTTATCATTTTTTAAAATTACCTGTTTAGTAATATTTTTAATCTGATCAAAATGATTCAGATCAGAATGATAAGGAGTGACAAATAGATTTTTTTGATCTAATTGATTTAGTAGTTCTTGCACGCCTTTAGTTTTAACGGCAACAGCCTCAATAACAGGGATACCCAACAATTCTGATAGCTTATTAATATCTATCGAAATACCACGCTTTTTGACCTCATCCATCATATTTAAAACAAGAAGCATTGGTCGATTCAATGCCCTTATTTCAAGCACAAGACTTAAATGTAAATGTAAATTAGTGGCATCAACCACACATACATATATATCAGGTAGAACCTCACCCTCAAGCTCACCTAAGCATACAGCCCTTGTTACCTCTTCATCTAGACTCGTAGGCTTTAAGCTGTATGTGCCGGGCAAATCTAAAACTCGAACTGATTCACCAGAAGGTAGTTTAAAAAAACCTTCTTTCCGCTCAACAGTAACACCAGCATAATTAGCTACTTTTTGACGAGTACCTGTTAAAGTATTAAAGAGAGATGTTTTCCCACAATTTGGGTTACCAATAAGTGCAATATTTTTACTGTTCATTTGAAACAATCTCTACAAAAATTCGTTCAGCTTCATTCTTTCTTAACGCAAATCGAGAAGTTTCAATTTGAACCAATACTGGATCACCACCGAAAAGTCCCTTAGCTAGAACTTGTAAAGTTTCACCAATTCTGAAACCTAACAATTCAAGTCGTTCGAGAACTGGATCATTTTTATCTAAATATTGGTTACCTTTTTTTAGGTCAACAATTTTGACAAATTCGTTTGGTTTAACTTGGAATAAATTCATTTTTAATACTCTTATTTCAATGCCAAAATTTTTCGAGCACCGTTAAGTACGAAAAGTGAAACAATTATTCCTATAACAAGATCTGGATATGCGGAACCTGTCAAAGCAACTAGTATCCCTGCACAAATCACACCAAAATTGACTATGATATCATTGGATAAAAAGACCCAACTAGCCTTCATGTGTGCACCATCATTTTTTTGATGAGACATTAGGTATATACAATAAAAATTGGCAATTAGCGCTAAAGCAGCAATTCCAATCATCAAGAAAGACTCTGGCTCACTACCATAAATGAACCGACGCACAACATCTACAATTACAGAAGTAGCGAGAATTAACTGTAACCAGCCTGAAAGATGCGCTGCTTTTAATTGTTTTTTTACACTTTTACCAACAACAAACAGTGCTATACCAAACACTGTGGCATCAGCAAGCATATCCAATGAGTCAGCAATCAAGCCTGTAGAGGCAGCTACCAAACCACTGATAAACTCTATAAAGAATAATAGGAGATTAATCGCTAAAAGAATTTTTAAAACTTTTGCTTGTTCAGACGTATCTGCTTTTTCAGGCATTTCACCCACAGAGGCAGCGGTACTTTCAAGTTTGGCTCCAAAACCAAGTGCTTCAAGTTTGCTAGTAATTTCATTAAGACCATCATTATGAAAAACTTTTAATTTCCGATTAGGTAAATCAAATATTAGTCCTTTGACCTCACTCACTGGAGACAATGCCATACGAACCATTTGCTCCTCAGCAGAGCAATCCATTTTCGGAATCAGAAACGTACTGATTTCTTTTGCATGCTCTTTATTTACATAGGCTTCAGTTTTATTTAATTTAGCGCCAAACCCAAGAGCTTCAAGTTTTGCAGTGATTTCATTACTTTCACCATTATGCATAACTTTTAGGTTTCGATTCGGCAAATCAAAAACTAGCCTCTTAACATTTACCAAAGAAGATAAAGTCATCCGAACCATTTGTTCCTCTGCGGAACAATCCATTTTAGGGATTTTATAGTCACTGATGAAAGTCGCTACACCCTCATTATCACTGATTATCTCAGGTGAACTTATTGAATCTGGGGTGCAACATGAGTTTGACTGCGTAGAACATGGCTGAGTACTAGCACAAGAATCTTTTTCATCTGGCTTAGATTGTTGTGGTACTTCATTACCACAACAAGAGCTTTTACTTTCTTCAGCAGTTAAATCTTTACTGTTACCAGAATTTGTTTCTGATTCATTTTGATTTTGCTTAGTGTCTTCACAAGAACTTTCTTTATTACAACCGCAACCACTCATTGATGTGCCCATAGTCATATCTTTACTTATTGCATATTAAAATCTCTATAGCTACTATAGAGTCAAGTTGGATTTTGAGTATTTCTAATGTTTATGAAGATAGGAGAGCTCTCTGAGAAAACGTCGTGCTCAGTACTGACAATACGGTTTTATGAAAAAGAAGGTTTAATCCCGCAACCTGATCGAACTCAAGGTAACTATAGACTATATACTGAAGATTACATTGATCGGTTGAAATTCATTGTGAATTGTCGTTCTTTGAATATGAACTTAATTGAAATCAAAAAATTACTAAATTATAAGGATCTGCCTAATCTAAATTGTTCTGATGTGAATGAGCTTATCGATTCACATATTAACGATGTAGAGGAAAATATTCGGAATCAGCAGAAACTCATACAGCAGCTATTAGAAATAAGAAAGACTTGTGATGGGTTATGTACAGTGGACAAATGTGGTGTACTGAAGAAGTTAGCCTGAATAAAAAGTTAGTGATCACATTTGTTTCTCAAACTTACTGATACGTATATTGGCTTATTTAATATTATTGCTAAATTCTTAATCTAAAATGAATTGTTTACAGCAGTTTTTCAAATTTAACTAGCTTATTTAATGGATTGTATTTTGCAGACCATCATATATGAAGTTGCATATATATGCTAATTCATATATAAAGATATTAATATATTAGAGGTCCCAGTTTCATGACAACTTCATTAGATGTAAAGATTTATCACAATCCTGCTTGTGGCACCTCTCGGAATACTTTGGCTTTGATTCGCAATACAGGAATTGAACCAACCGTTATTGAATATCTCATTACACCACCTAGTCATGACGAATTAGTTAAATTGATTCAGGATGCAAACTTAACAGTAAGAGAGGCTATTCGTCAGAATGTAGATCCTTATCGGGATTTACAGCTTGATCGTAGTGATTTGAGTGATGAACAACTACTCAGTTTTATGCTTGAACATCCTATTTTGATTAATCGACCATTTGTTGTTACTGAATTAGGTACTCGCTTAAGTCGTCCTTCAGAAGTTGTCTTGGATATTCTGCCATTACCACAAAAAGGTGCTTTCACTAAAGAAGATGGTGAACAAGTGATCGACGAAAATGGTCAGAGAGTAAATTAAAAAATTTAGTTCTTGTATGTGATTATCTGCATATCCAAATTTATAGGTAGCAAAGATGGATCAAGTTAATTTTTTTAAATGCTTATCAGATGAAACCCGTCTCAATATTGTCACTTTAATTGCTGAGAATAAAGAACTCTGTGTTTGTGATCTGACAGAAAAGCTACAACTGAGTCAACCAAAGATTTCTAGGCATTTAGCTTTATTACGCTCTTCTGGTCTCTTACAAGACAGACGACAAAGCCAATGGGTGTACTACAGCATTAATCAACAACTTCCAGCATGGTGTTTTGAAATTCTAGATACTTTAAAAAAAACATCATCTAGTCAAGTTGTAAGCAATACCAACACGCTTTCTATAAATAGTTATTGTGAGTAATAGATTATGAAATTCCTTTTTTTGTGTACTGGAAATAGTTGTCGTAGCATTTTGTCTGAAGTGCTTTTTAACAGTCGTGCTCCTCATGACTGGAAAGCATACAGTGCAGGTAGTAAGCCATCAGGACAGGTGCATCCATTGACTATTGAAACTTTGGAAAACCTTGGTCTTTCAACAGAAGGTTTATGGAGTAAAACCATTGATGACTGTGAGCAATATAAACCTGATGTAGTGATTACTGTGTGTGATTCAGCAGCTCAAGAAGCTTGTCCTCTTTATTCGGGGGGAGCGATCAAGGCACATTGGGGCTTGGCTGATCCATCACATTTAGACTTGCCTAAAGAGGAAAAATTAAAAGCTTTCCAAGTGACAGTAGACCATATCAACCGTCGTTTAGATGCTTTATTTGCACTTGATACAGCAAATATGTCTCGTCCTGAATTAATTGCTGCAATCAATCACATATCAGATATTGAATGAGAAAATCATGGCTCAACAAAGACTGTCATTTTTAGATCGTAACCTGACGCTATGGATTTTCATTGCGATGGGGTTGGGGATTGCGATAGGTGTCTTCTTACCTCAAGCTTCCGTTACTTTAGACAAAATGAGTGTGGATTCTGTCAATATTCCAATTGCGATTGGTTTGATTCTGATGATGTATCCACCGTTAGCCAAAGTGGACTATGCAGCTCTACCACAAGTATTTAAAGACAAAAGAACATTAACTTTGTCTTTAGTACAGAACTGGATTATTGCTCCTGTATTAATGTTTGCATTAGCAATTATTTTTTTGCATAGCTATCCAGAGTATATGACTGGACTAATCCTGATCGGATTAGCTCGTTGTATTGCAATGGTTTTAGTTTGGAATGGTTTAGCCTGCGGCGATAACCAATATGTAGCAGCATTGGTTGCATTCAATAGTATCTTTCAGATTTTGTTCTTTAGTACTTATGCTTGGTTATTTCTTACCTTCTTACCACCTTATTTTGGTATTGCTGGGCAAGTAATCAATGTGGATTTTTGGACGATTACCCACGCGGTATTAATTTACTTGGGTATTCCTTTTTTTCTTGGTTTCTTGACCCGTTTGATCTTAGTCAACGCCAAAGGCTTAGAGTGGTACCAAAATGTCTTTTTACCGAAGATCAGTCCATTAAGTCTATTGGCATTACTGTTTACTATTGTTGCTATGTTTAGTCTCAAAGGTGGAGATGTAGTGAGTCTGCCTTTGGATGTAATTCGAATTGCGATTCCATTAACAATTTACTTTATCGTAATGTTCTTCATTAGTTTCTTTATGAGTAAGTGGATGGGTAATGACTACCCAAAAACTACAGCAATTTCATTTACTGCTGCGGGTAATAATTTTGAGTTAGCACTGGCTGTAGCCATTGCAACCTTTGGTTTAGCATCGCCTGTGGCATTTACTACAGTCATTGGGCCATTAGTTGAAGTACCAGTTTTGATTGCTTTGGTCAGTGTCTCTTTATGGCTAAGAAAAAAGTATTTTGAATCGGTGTAAATCTATGAATCTCCCAAATGTTGATATGAATCTTCTTGATCGACCTACTTTAGAGAAAGTTCAAGCTAAAGCACTGGATCATGCACCACGCATCTTATTGTTATATGGCTCGAATCGTGAACGTTCTTATAGTCGTTTAGCGGTGATGGAAGCAGGACGAATCTTGGAGGAGTTTGGTGCTGAGGTGAAAATCTTTCATCCGAAAGGATTGCCTTTGCCAGAAGATGCCGATACTGAACATCCAAAAGTAAAAGAATTGCATGAACTTTTGGCTTGGTCAGAGGGTATGGTTTGGTGTTCACCTGAGCGTCATGGTTCTATGAGTTCTATTTTTAAATCCCAAATCGACTGGATTCCTTTGGCTGGTGGTGCAATACGTGCGACGCAAGGTAAAACTTTAGCACTTATGCAAGTTAGTGGTGGTTCACAATCTTTTAATAGCGTTAACCAGATGCGTATTTTGGGGCGCTGGATGCGGATGATTACAATCCCGAATCAATCTTCAATTCCTAAAGCCTTTTTAGAGTTTGAAGAAGATGGACGTATGAAAGCATCTTCTTATTACGATCGTATAGTAGATGTGATGGAAGAACTCTATAAGTTTACATTACTTACGCGTGGACAAAGCCTGTATCTAACTGATCGATATTCTGAGCGTAAAGAATCTGCTGAAGAATTATCTAAACGTGTTAACCAGCGTAGTCTGTAACACATTGGAGAGAACTAAATGCAAAGTAGACATTCACGTCTGATAATTCTCGGTTCTGGCCCTGCGGGCTATAGTGCAGCTGTCTATGCAGCGCGTGCAAACCTTAAACCTACTTTAATTGCGGGTTTACAACTAGGTGGGCAACTTACAACAACAACCGAAGTTGACAACTGGCCGGGCGATCCTGAAGGTTTAACTGGTCCTGCATTAATGGATCGTATGCAAGCACATGCTGAACGCTTTGGTACAGAACTCGTCTATGACCATATTAACGAAGTGGACTTAAACGTACGTCCTTTTGTTCTAAAAGGTGATATGGAAGAGTACACATGTGATGCTTTGATTATTGCAACTGGTGCTACAGCTCAATATCTTGGCCTAGAGTCTGAACAAAACTTTATGGGACAAGGCGTAAGCGCATGTGCAACATGTGATGGTTTCTTCTACAAAAACCAAAAAGTAATGGTTGTAGGTGGTGGTAACACTGCTGTTGAAGAAGCGCTTTATTTATCAAATATTGCTTCACATGTAACGCTAGTACACCGCCGTGATAGCTTACGTTCTGAAAAGATTTTGCAAGATCATTTATTTGCTAAAGAAAAAGAAGGCAAAATCAGCATTATCTGGAATCACGAAGTTGAAGAAGTATTGGGTGACAATACTGGTGTAACAAGTGTTCGCCTTAAATCAACTCAAGATGAGTCTAAGCAAGACGTAGAGGTTCATGGTCTATTCGTTGCAATTGGCCACAAACCAAATACTGGAATGTTTGATGGTCAATTAAACTTACGTGATGGCTATATCCAAGTACAAAGCGGTACTTCTGGTAATGCAACAGCAACTTCTGTAGCTGGTGTTTTTGCTGCTGGTGACGTCGCTGACAGCATTTATCGTCAAGCGATTACTTCAGCTGGGTCAGGCTGTATGGCTGCTCTAGATGCTGAAAAATATCTAGATCAATTGAACGATTGAAAAGCTAATTCAATCACTTGAAAGTTTTAAGAAATAAGCCCAGTCTGTTAAACAGGCTGGGCTTTTGATTTTGTTTATGACAATAAAGAAGAGGGAGAGATAATTTGTCTCAATTACAAGCTGAAGTAGATGTAGTCATTATTGGTGGTGGACAAGCAGCTCTTGCTACAGCCTATTTTTTAAAACGTAAGAAAATTCCATTTGTGATTTTAGATGACCAAAATCAGGCAGGTGGTGCATGGTTACATGCTTGGGAGTCTTTACGTCTTTTTTCTCCAAATACTTGGAGTTCGTTGTCGGGCTGGATGATGCCAAAAACTGAACAAACTTATCCAACGCGGAATGAGGTGATTCAATACTTATCTGCATACGAACAACGCTATCAATTTCCTGTCATTCGACCTATACATGTTGATCATATTGAGAAAAAAAATGACTGCTTAGATGTATATGCGGGTGATAAATATTGGCGAGCAAAGGCCGTTGTCAGTGCTACAGGTACATGGAGTCAGCCTTATATTCCACATTACGAAGGATTAGAAAGATTTAAAGGAATACAAACCCATTCAGCACATTATGTTAATCCAGAACCTTTTATTAATAAAAAGGTTCTAGTGATAGGAGGAGGTAACTCTGGTGCTCAAATTCTTGCTGAAGTTTCAGAAGTTGCAGACACTATTTGGATCACAGTAAATCCTCCTCAATTTTTATCGGATGATGTTGATGGGCGTGTTTTATTCCTTCGAGCAACAGAACGTTTGAAGGCACAACAGGAGGGACGAATAGTTGATCAACCCATTGGTGGTCTAGGGGATATTGTCATGATTGATAGTGTCAAAGATGCACGTGAACGTGGGGTATTACATAGCAGAGAACCCTTTAAAGCATTTAAAGAATATTCGGTTGTTTGGGAGGATGGTTCAACACAATTGGTTGATGCTGTGATTTGGTGTACAGGCTTCAAAGCATCCCTAAATCACTTAAGGAGTCTAGGAGTGATAGAACCTAATCAGACTGTTGCTGTCAATGATGGGCGTTCAATAAAAATAAACAACCTTTGGCTAGTTGGTTATGGTGAATGGACAGGCATGGCATCGGCAACATTAATTGGGGTTTCTAGAACAGCCAAAGCAGTAGTCGATGAAATAGCTGTTTACTTAGCTATAGATTAAAAATTCTTAAATAAAGGATGGCTAAAGATATAGAAGGTTTATATATTTTTTATATCAAACACTTATATTTTTTTTTGGTGGTATTGGTTCTAATTTAGTTAGTGATCAATAACTGGAAAATTTTAACTAGACTCTAGTTGCTTAATATAATTCCCAATAAAACTAGTCTACTGTTTATATACTCTTTCATGAGTAAGGAGGTATCTGAGTACTACAAAAGTTGTTATTACTCAGATACCGACAGATTTAATTGAGCTAATTACACTGTAAGCAGAACCAATTACAGAGATGAAATCATGAAGTCTATAGATGAAATAAAAGCTCAAGAGGTATGTGTAGCTATTCTATTAGATAAAAAAGCTACTAATACGCAAGCCAAGATACTTCCTAGTGAAAATATAATCATTGATAGGTTACTTGAGCGTAAAGTTGAGTTACAACATGCTTATAGTGAGTTGTATTCAAAACTAGGGAAATATCATCAAGCCCTCACAAATTTTTTAGATTTGTTAGTAGAAATTACTTCAATGCATAGTCCAGAGGAAGTAATAAAGTCTAGAGCTGCTCAGAAAAAATTGAATGAGATTAATCAGCAAATTTCTATTAAAGCTCATGAATTAGCAGCTCTCCTAGAAACTAGATCCGAGTTAATAAATACTTCTGGCTTTATGACAGATACCCATTATCACATTGGTAATGTAATTCGTGAAGCATCTCAGAATAATCCGTATTTTAGAACATCTTTGCTAGATAAATTAAAGCAACTCCAAGGTCGGTTTGATCTTAAATATTGGCCTCGGTTAGATGATGTAATGAAAGTTATCGCTGAAGATGCAAGAATGGCCGTACCTATTGCTATTGATTCTATTACTGAAGTGGCAACAAGAGGTGAGAGAGCTTCCTTAGTTGATTATTTTAGAGCTTTATTTGAAGCTATTGAATGTAATCGTCAGAAAGAATATGGTTTCTTACCTAATGACTTTAAGTTAACAGATAATACAATTGCTACTTTAGCTAATTGCGCCTTAGCTTTAGAGCCAAAAGAAATGATTGATGGCCTATATGTGAAAAATTTTAGAAGTCGTGAACGCAAACGCATAGGTAGTGACTCCTAATTTTAAATATGTGGACAAGTCTGGATTTGTCCACATACATAAAACAATCTATAGACTACCTATCCCTATAACAGAAAGTATTTTTACTGTTATTTATTATTTAAGATCATTAGAGGTTAGTCAGACTGTAATTCTGTTAGAAAGACCGTGACTAAATTAGGTTTTGAATGAAGGAATTATGGGCAGCTTATGTCAATTCAATATCTAACATATCAAACTTTAAATATTGATTTATTTAATTAAATTTATTCTTTTATTTCAAAAAAATCTAACAAAGACCATATCACTGATAAATATTTAAGCAATTAAAGTAGTTCTCAATAATTAGTTTATGATAATTACCAAAATGGGAATTGAGTTGTATTTTGAAATGGTGTAATTTATTCCCAAATTGGGAATATTTTTAAATGAAGCTTTTAGGTCTTGAAAAAATAACAGTGATTGAGTGTGAGTTTGCTAAAAAATGGCTCATAAGTTGGATCTCTGAAATACGTGATGCTCATTGGCGGGGCGCGGAAGATATTCTGAAACAATTTCCAAAAGTATCTATTTTGGAAAATCAATGTTTCGAATTTTCGATACATAACTCTAAATGGGTTATTTGTCTACAAATCGCGTTTTCTCAAAGAATAGCGATTATTAAAGCTGTAAACATTCAAGGTGCTAACAATGGAATTTAAAGTTATTCGTACAAGAGAGCAGTATCAAGCTTATCTTGACGAAGTGCATTCTTTAATTATGCTAAATCCGGCTATAGGAAGTCCTGAGAGTGATCGGTTGGAATTATTATCGGTTTTAATAGAAGATTATGAAAATAAACAATATCCGATAGAGGCGCCTGATCCTATTGATGCAATTCTATTTAGGATGCATGAGAAAGGGTTAAAACAAGCTGATTTGGCCCCATATTTTGGTACTACTAGTAGAGTTTCTGAAGTTCTTAATCGAAAAAGAGCTTTAACCGTAGATATGATCCGAGCATTATCTGTAGGGTTGGGACTGTCGGTAGAGACATTAATTGGTTTATCAAATTCAAAGAATACATTAGATAAAAATAATATTGATTGGTCTAAATTTCCTGTTAAAGAGATGAAAAATAGGGGGTGGTTAAAAACATTTCTTGCTGATACGGCAGCATCAACTGAGAGTATTATCCAAAAATATATTGCTCAATCAGGGTTACAAATCGGCTCAGCTTCTTTTAAACGAAAGTTGTCTGGTGATGCCCAAACACCTAATACGATGTATGCACTGTATGCGTGGCTAGCTAGAGTCATTCTCCAAGCTAGAGATAAGAAAGATAGTCTAGGAAAATATGACCCTAATTTAATAAATAGTAATTTTTTAAGAGAGTTAGCTCAATTAAGCTGGTTTGAGCATGGGCCAATATTAGCAATTGAATACTTAGAAAAGCATGGAATTGCTGTAGTCATTGAGCCTCATCTTAAGGGTACGCATCTTGATGGAGCGGCATTGAAGGACAGTGACGGCACTCCTATTATTGGGCTAAGTTTACGATATGACCGATTGGATAATTTTTGGTTTACGTTACTACATGAATGCGCACATATTTGGAAGCATGTTGATGAAACAGAAGCATTTCTCGATGATTTAGATTCATCAAGTATGGAGGATCGGAGGGAGGCTGAAGCAAATCGATTGGCAAGAGAGGCATTTATACCAAGAGGAGTTTTGAGACGTACAGAGGCATTTATCTCACCAAGTAAAGAATCTATTGAAAAGTTGGCTAAAGAGTTGAGAGTTCATCCAGCAATCATTGCAGGGCGTATTCGAAAAGAGTTGGGAAATTACACCTTATTTTCAGACTTGGTTGGTCAATATCAGGTCAAGGCATTATTAACCAATTCTCATTTATTAAGTGTTGAGGAGTAGAGATGATGAAAATTCCAGAATATGTCCCAATCATGAAAGCGAAGCAAGGTGAATTTGATGCGATAAAACCTATTAGGTCTGAGCAGTTAGAATATCAAATACAGCCAACTTTCCACCCTTTATTTGAAATGCCTAATATTTATAAAGAAGGGGTTTCAAGACTTGTTGATATTAATAGCCGTTGCGAGAAAATAGGGAAATTATGGAGTGGAAATATTGCTTTAGTGGATGGTTATTTTTGGAAACCATCTGAAGCTTTATTGGAGAATGGTGAGCATTTCCTAACCTATACGTATAACAAATTGTTTGCATTAGGAGTAAAGGTAGTTCCTGTAATTGGTTATGACCGTTGGTTTGATCAAATGAGCAGTCTTTATCATCAAACAATGAAAAATTTAAATTATCCAGAGGCTCCTTATTTTTGTATTAGATTAGATGGTGAGGCAATGTATGATATTGATGAACCTGATTTTTTCAAAGAACAACTAGAATCAATTATTTCTGATTTAAAATTAGCAGAAAATAATTGTTCTATATTATTAGATTTTGGGGATGTAAGTGTCAATCGTATAACAATTGAACAGATGCTAAGCAAGTCTAGAGACTTTTTAGAAGTATTAACTGAATATGATTTTAAATACATTTCTATCAGTGGAGCTTCATATCCTTCAAGCGTTGCAGAAGCCATTGAAGATCATGATACGGATGGTCCAGTACTTCGAAAAGAAATGGTTGTATGGCAGACTTTAAGAAACATGTTCCCTAATGTTAAATTGAAGTTTGCAGATCATGGAGCAAGACATCCAGCTCCAGAAAAGCAGATTATTAATCAACATACGAATGGAAAAATTATCTACACTATAGATAAAAATTACTATGTCGTAAGAGGCCATCCATTTTCTAGAGATGGTGGAAGTCATGGGCATAGAAAGCAGCTAGCAATGAGATTAATTAATTCTATCTATTATGAAGATGTAAGCTTTAGTTGGGGAGACAATAAAATCTTTGAATGTGCGCACGGTATTAATAATTTTATAGGAAATCCTACGCAATGGGTTGCAATTGATACGAGCCACCACATTCGGTATGTCTTAGAGGAAATAGGATCTTTTGAGCTAGCTTATCAAAAATAGATCAAATAAAAATCCAGCCATTCATAAATGGGCTGGATTTTTAAATTATTTTTCAGTAATTAAATTTTTACACTAAATTTACACCATGAATTTTATTTTTGTTTCTAAGTTTTTAATAATAAATGATATTTTATTTTAGTTGATCCTATCCATCATGGGTGCGACAGAAATACGAGGTTGTAACGATTGAAGTGATTGCATAACCAATAGCCCAAAAGTCGCTAAATTAATGAAAGGGCAGCATTATACGAGGTTTATGCTTGAATCGACAGGGGCATTTAACCGAGTAATTTATAACCACCCTTATGTTGAATATAGGAAGATGATTTATAACAAGTTACCTTATTGGGAAACCATTTTCTTTTTTTGTAAGACTGTATCGAACATGCTAAATAAAATACAAAGTACGACTAACCCAATACCGGCAAGGCAAGTCATGGTCCATCCACCACGGTTCCATGCAAAAATTCCTAATGCCGAACCACCAGCACCACCAATAAAATAAGTCGTCATATAGATGGCATTAATACGAGATTTTGCATCTGGTCGTAAACGGAAAATAATACTCTGGTTACTGGTGTGTACGAGCGCGAGTGCTAACTGAATTAAAGCAAAGCCAATAACATAAGTAGAAAGTAGAGTTTGTCCGAAGTAGAAACAAACCCAACTTACTAAGAACAGCCCGCAGCCCATCCATGTCAGTAAGCCAGTATGTCCTTGATCTGCATATTTACCAATGTAGCGTGTTGATAAAGCACCGAAGATGCCCACTAAAGGCACTAGTCCAATAAAAAGATCAGGTAAATGATGTGCTGAGGTAAGGAGTAATGCGATGGTGGAATACAAGATACTTACCGCTGCAAAGGCGAAAGCACCTGTAAGTGCTCTTAATAATAATCGCTTTTCCTGCTGTAAAAGTTGAGCCATGGAAACAAAGATTTGCCCATAGTTCATTTTCATACGTAAGACATAAGGCAAGCGGCTTTTTAAGGTAAATGCTAGCAGTAGCATTAATACGCCACTTACCACATAAACCACTTTCCAGTGGAAAAGATTCGAAAATAAGCCTGCCAGACTGGTAGAGAGTAAAATCCCGACTAATAAACCACTCATTAAAAAACCAATGATTTCGCCAGTTTTTTCGGGTTTTACAGTCATTGTGGCAAGTGGAATAAGCACTTGAGCTGCAACCGAAAACAAACCTGCTAAAATTGTACCGATCCATAGCATGGGTAAGTTAACAGCAAAAGCAGAAGTAAATAGGCCAATTGCGCAAAGCACCATCAAAAACGGAATAGCTTTAGCTTTATTAACAATATCACCCATCGGAACAATAAAGAGTAAACCGAGAGCATAAGACACTTGAGCAAATGTCACTGTTAAAGCAGCTTGTGCTTGAGTTACAGCAAACTCTTGTTGAATCGAGTGAATTAGAGGCTGACAATAGTAATTCACACCTGCACATAAGCCACATGCTGCTGCCATCAACCAAAGCAAAGGTTTATTCTGACTGATATCTTCAGGGGTAGACATGATGTTCTCTCGATTTTATTAAGTGTATGCCGTTGCTTCGACTTCAATAAGCATGTGTTCTAGCGCAAGGCGTGGTACAGGAATGAGTGTACAGGCTGGAAAAGGATGATTTTTCCATAAATTCTGCATAATTTTAATCAAAATTTGATGCTTTTCGACCGAATGGTCAACAACTAAAACTCTTAACACCGCAATATTACTAAGCTCCGCATTGGCAGCTTTTAAAGCATGTTGAATGTTATTAATGGCTTGGATAACTTGTTCTTCAAAATTTGGGCTTAATTCACCTTTTGAATTTTCGCCACCTTGACCTGCAATATGAATAATCTTTTTAAAATTTTCTACTACAGCCACATGGCTATAAGCATTTGGGGTAGGGTCATATAAAGTTGATGGATTTATGATTTTAAAAGTTTCTTTACTCATGGAACTCAACCGTTCATTAAAATTTAGATGAGTATCCAACCTCAACTTAAGTTGAGGTCAAGAGAATTTAATGTTTTAGCCTTTTCTTTCTGAGTGTAATCATCATCACACCAATAATATTGAGAAGGCAACCGACCCATTGCCACATATTTAAGTGTTCATTTAAAAAGGCAACAGCAAGCAAAATTGTTAAAACCGGTCCAATCGAAGCAATCATTGCAGATTGAGAGGCACCTAATCGTTCAATACTTTGCATGAGCATAACGGTAGGTAACACGGTGACTAAGAAGCCAAGGCCGATTCCATACCAAATCACACTAGAGGGGAGTTGTAATAGAAGTTGAATCGGGTGAGGTGTGCTGAGTGCATAGTGCGTTAATGTACCGATACAAGCCACAGTTAATGCTAACCCTGTGAAATTCCAAGAACCAAATTTCTTAATTAATGGTGGGGTTAGTAATAAATAGCCTGCAAAAGCCACCGCACTTGCAAATACTAAACTTGTACCTAACCAGAAGTTGCCCTGAATTGGTGCGTTGTTATGCTCTTGAAGCATGACCAGTACGGTTCCACCATAACTAAGAAAAATGGCAAATAAACTTTTTGCATCTAATTTTTGTTTGTAGAGTAAGCTTGAGACGATGACTGTAAGCGTGGGATATAAAAATAGAATAATTCGTTCTAGAGAGGCACTAATAAACATGAGACCCATAAAATCGAGCCAACTGGCAAAGTAGTAGCCTAATAGACCGGCAAAAATTAAAATTAGCCAATCCTTCTTTTTTATGCCCTGATTATGATGCCTGTTAAACCAACAAATAAGTAGAAAGAACGGTAAAGCGCTTAGCATGCGTAAAGCCATCAGGACTGTAGCATCTACTAATGGAGAAAGGGCATAAGTCTGTTTAATAAAGATTGCTTTTGTACTAAATAGAAAAGCAGAGCAAAGAGCAAAAAAAGACCCGATTTGAAACGAAGAAAACGAAATTTTCATATACAAGACTGTATAAGAGAGACTATTGTCTGCAAAAAAAGAAAAATCTTCCTATATTACACCTCAAATCAAATATCGTGAATCATCAGTTCAAAATATGGGTATTTATTAAATAAATATTGGGTGGTATTTTAAAAAAGTTCAATTAGAATCCAAATTCTGTACAAAGAATACACATGGGGGAAACATTGCAGCTTGCAATGTTTTTGACAATGAGAAATTAGCTTGAGGAACGCTCATGCAGATCGGAATCCCAACCGAAACTGTCGTCGGTGAAAATCGTGTAGCTGCTACGCCAGAGACAGTAAAGAAGTTGATTAGCGCTGGTCATAGCGTTGTGATTGAACGTGGTGCTGGTGTAAAGGCCGCGTACATTGACAGTGCTTATGAACAGGTCGGTGCAACCATTACGGATGATGCCTATACGGGTAGTCAAATTATTTTGAAAGTTCGCGCGCCACAAGGCGGGGAAATTCAAAAACTTGCAGCAAATACTGCTGTTGTAGCAATGTTTGATCCTTATCGTAATACCGAGCTAGATCAGTTTGCGAATCAGCAAGTTTCTGCTTTTGCTCTGGAATTGCTTCCTCGTACGCTTTCTCGTGCGCAGAATATGGACGTATTGTCTTCTCAGGCAAACCTTTCTGGTTATAAATCAGTTTTGCTTGCTGCTGCTGAATATCAGCGCATGTTCCCAATGCTTATGACTGCTGCTGGTACTGTAAAACCTGCTCGTGTTGTGATTATGGGTGTGGGCGTTGCAGGTCTTCAGGCAATTGCAACTGCAAAACGTTTAGGTGCAATTGTTGAAGCTACAGATTTACGTCCTACAGCAAAAGATCAGGTTGAGTCTTTGGGTGGTAAGTGGTTAGACGTACCAATGTCTGAAGAAGAGCAACAACGTGCAGCGGATGCCGCTAAAAATGGTTATGGATGGATGCCGGGTGAGCAATACATCAAAGACCAAGCCGCGATTGTTGATAAGGCTGTTTCTAACGCTGACATCGTGATTACTACTGCGCTCTTGCCGGGTCGTGATGCACCACGTCTGATTAAGGCTGAAACTGTTGCCAAGATGAAACCGGGTTCTGTCATTTTAGATATGGCTGTTGAAACTGGCGGTAACGTTGAAGGCTCTAAAGTGGGCGAGACTGTTTTTACGGAAAATGGCGTGAAAATTTTGGGTATTCCAAATATTCCGGCAACTGTAGCAACAGAAGCTTCAGCGCTATATGCACGTAACGTTTTTAATTTCGTAGAGACTTTATTCGACAAAGAGAAAAACTTTGCGATTAATCAAGAAGACGAAATCCAAAAAGCCCTATTGGTCACTCATGGCGGTCAAGTACTGCTTAAGCGTGGTTAAGGAGATTTCTCATGGTTGAAACTATTACAATTTTCGTCCTTGCCATCTTCGTAGGTTATTACGTAGTTTGGGGTGTTACACCAGCTTTACATACGCCGCTTATGGCTGTAACCAATGCATTGTCATCTATTATTGTAGTGGGTGCGATGTTGCAAACTGTGGGTCTACCTGTTTTGGGTGTAGATGCTAACGTTGCATTTCAAAGTGTAAATGTGGTGAGCGTACTTGGTGCGATTGCAGTATTTTTGGCAAGCATTAATATTTTCGGTGGCTTTGCAGTAACTGCACGCATGCTGGAAATGTTCAAGCCTAAGCAAAAGAAATAAGAGGGCTTTGACATGGAATTTATTCAAGCAAATGCGAACTGGTTGTACCTTGTTGGCGCAATCCTCTTTATCTTGACGCTTCGTGGCTTGTCTGGCCCTAAAACAGCAATTCAAGGTAACCGTTACGGTATGATCGCGATGGCGATTGCAGTTGTAACGACTTTCTTTGTTGCGAATAACCCAGTGATCTGGATGATTGTTGGTGCAATGGTGCTCGGTGCAATCGTAGGTATTGCTCGTGCTCGTACTGTACCAATGACGCAAATGCCGGAAACGGTTGCACTTATGCACTCTTTAGTTGGTTTGGCTGCTGTTTTAATTGCAATTGCTGCAATTTTACATAACAACCAATTAACTGAATTGTTCGCTCAAAATGAAGCAGCTTTAACGGCAGCTGGTGTGCAACATGTGCACATGAGCAAAGTTCACTTATTTGAATTGTTTGTTGGTTGTTTCGTTGGTGCGATTACCTTTACTGCATCTGTGTTTGCGTACGGTAAATTGGCTGCGAAAAAATGGGCTAAAACAATTTCTGGTGCATGGGTTAAACCTGTTCAAGCGCTTATCTTTATTGCGATGTTGGCTTGTGGTTTTTACTTCTTCACGACTGGCAACATGACTGCTTTCTGGGCAATGACAGCTCTTGCGCTTGCATTTGGCTGGGTGTGGATTGCACCAGTCGGTGGTGGTGATATGCCTGTAGTGGTATCGCTTCTTAACTCATTCTCTGGTTGGGCTGCGGCAGGTATTGGTTTTACACTTGAAAACAATATGTTGATCGTTGCGGGTTCTCTCGTAGGTTCATCTGGTGCGATTCTGTCGTACATCATGTGTAAAGCAATGAACCGTTCGATCATCAATGTATTGTTTGGTGGTGCAATGGGTGGTGCAGCGGTTGCTACTGCTGCCAAAGGTGAGCAAGTTCAACGTAACCATCGTTCTGGTTCTGCTGATGATGCCGGCTTCTTGATGTCAAATGCTGACAGCGTTGTGATTGTGCCAGGTTATGGTATGGCGCAAGGTCGTGCACAAAATGCTGTAAAAGAATTGTGTGAAATTCTAAAAGAGCAAGGTGTTCGCGTTCGTTTCGCAATCCATCCTGTTGCTGGTCGTATGCCTGGTCACATGAACGTATTGCTTGCAGAAGCAGACGTGGCATATGAAGATATCTTGGAAATGGATGAGATTAACTCGGACTTCCCTGCAACTGACGTAGTACTTGTAATTGGTGCAAACGACGTTGTTAACCCTGCTGCAAAAGATGATCCAAGCTCGCCGATTTATGGTATGCCGATTCTTGAGGCTCATAAAGCGCGTACAATCATGGTGATTAAGCGTTCTATGGCAACAGGTTATGCTGGTCTAGACAACGATTTGTTCTATAACGAAAAAACAATGATGATCTTTGGTGATGCTAAGAAAGTTGTTGAAGATATGACAAAAGCAATCAATGGTGGTGGTCACTAATCTGACCTCAATCAGGATTGTAAAAGCCACCCTCGGGTGGCTTTTTTTATTTGGCTTATTTGTTTAAAGAAATTTTTCTACGAGGTTTAGAGATTGTTGATAGAGGTCGCGTGCCAGTTGCTGGTTTTTGGCATGTGATGATTTCCAGTCTGGCATATGTGCGCTGACATATTCGCCATTACGGTTTTGCCAAGCATTTCCAGTTGCCATTTCTGTAATGAGTTTTGCTGGAACTGAAGTTGGCACTAATCCTAATTTCATCGCTGCATAAACCGGTTTTGGTAAGTCACGATAAATATCGGAAGCAACACCGCCGGGGTGTAATGCATTATTGGTAATTGAACTTCCAGCTAGTTGTTCTGCTAGTGCATTGCTGAATAATAAATTTGCAAGCTTCGATTGCCCATAATAGAACAGGGGATTGTAAAAACCTTCTGCGCGAAACTTGTTGGGTTTAATTGAGCCTACCCAGTGAGCAATAGATGCAAGATGGATAATACGTGCTTTTGGAGATTGTTTTAAAACTGGAACTAATTTTTGAGTTAGTAAAAAATGACCTAAATAGTTAACCCCAAATTGTTGCTCAAAGCCTTCATTGGTTAATTGTTTGGTTTTGGCGAATAAGCCTGCATTATTGATGAGTACGTCAAGGCTGCCATATTTGTCTGCAATTTCATCTGCTGCTTTTCGGGTTAACTCAAGGTTGTTTAAATCGAGGGAAACTAAATCGACTTGACCTTGATTGAGTGAGCGTAGTTTGTTCTGCGCATCTTGGGCTTTTTGTGGATTTCGGCACGCTAGAATGACGTGTTGTCCTTGTTTAACGAGTTGTTCTGCTGTAGCAAAGCCAATGCCCGTATTGGCACCTGTAATTAATATCTTCACTTTCTGTACTCCGGTTATGCTATTTATTGGTGAGGACTTTCAGAAAATGTATAGTGCTGCAAATCTGACAATTTGTCATGTCAAATTTAAAAATGGGTGATGACTGGCAGCTTTGGACTTTCACTTAATCTCTATAATCAAAAATGGAGGTATTTATTTTTAGTTAATGTGATGGAGAGGCTATATTGGCAATTTTTTACTTTAACTGGATGCTAAGAATGATAATATTTGATTGATATATAGTAATTATTTAAGGAGTTTAAGTGGTTAAAAGAGTAATCTTTTTCATAATCTCATTTATCAGTTTTTCCTTTTCATCGGTAACTTTGGCAGAGCCTCTTGAGGAGGCGAGTGAAAAATATGCAAATTGTTTGATGGGGCAAGTTGGGCCTCCAATAAAAATGAACAAAGATGAAAATGATATTGTTGAAGATGCTTTCTATAAATGTAGACAAGAGGAAAAGGAATGGATGGGGGTAACTGATATAAAAAAAATGGCAGGTGATGATTATAAAAATATAAGTACGGAGCAACTCAAACTAATTTCTGAGCTACAAAGTGATATTGTAAAGAAAATGAAAATAAATATGACTGAGGAAATGCTTAAAGTTATTCGAGAAAAAAGAAAAGCTAGTACATAATAAACTGTAGGTGGTAATGAAAAATATCACTTTTAACAACTAAAAAAGCGGCTCAAAAGAGCCGCTTTTTTTAAAAGCAAAATTTTAAGCAACCGACTCTGGAGCGGTACGCCATAAGCTTTCTAAATCATAGAATTTACGAGCTGTTGGTAGCATCACATGTACTACAACAAAGCCGAGATCAATTAAGATCCATTCTGCATCTCGTTCACCTTCAACGCCAATCGGGCGGAAACCGGCTTTTCGAGCTTCTTCTGCAACATTGTCTGCAAGTGCTTTCACATGACGAGTAGAAGTACCGCTCGCAATTACAATAGCATCAGCGACATTGCTAATTGAGCTAACATCTAACTGGAGAATATCTTTTGCTTTTACATCAACTAAAGCGTCGTGGACGACTTTGAGACAAGTTTGTACGTCTTTATTTGAGGTATTCATTGCGAAATCGTGAGAATTAGACACGCTGGGCGATGGTTCTAAATTCATATAGGGTATATTTTCCTGACAATTACTCACTATCTAATATAGTGGTTTTCGCGCTAAATTTCAAATAAAACTCGTAACAGTTTATATATTTACATCATCCGAAAAATACTTTTTCTTCCATGTAAATGACTGATTTGAAGTATTTTCAGGCTTATATTCTGCTGCAATATAGTTTTGATAAGAACTTTGTTTTAACCAAGAAAAAATTTGTTCATAAGGAATTTCAGCTGTATCTGGCTCATGACGGCCCGGACAGTCCGCAAATTGAATATGACCAATTGAGTTAATATTCTCTTGTAAACCCTCAAGAACGTCTTCGCCCATCATTGCCATGTGATAGCAATCATATTGCATTTTTAGAGTAGGGTCGTTGACCGCTTCTAGCATTTCTTGTGCCTGCGCAATATTTTGTACTAAAAAGCGGGGCATATCTGTACCGTTAATCATTTCAAAAACGGGTTCTATATCGTGTTCACTGAGTAAGTTACACGCAAGTTTTAAATTAGCTGCTAATGTTTTTAAACAAGGCAGTAAGTCAGCATCGAGCGGTTGTTTACCAGCTAAAATATTAACACGAGGAACCTTTAAAGCTGTGGCATAGCTAATGGCTAACTCTAATGCTTCATGGAAAGCTATTTCTTGACCAGGAATGCCTGCTAAACCATTTCCGCCTTGCATAAGGTCACCAGCAGGCACATTGATTAGACAAAGGCTAAGGTTGTAGCGTTCGAGTTGAGTTTGAATATCTGCAATAGTTAATTCATAAGGGAATTGAATTTCGACATATTCAAAGCCCTGTGCATGGGCCAGAGCGAAGCGTTCAATTAAAGGAACTTCGGTAAAAATCATGGATAAATTGACTGCAAGACGACCCATACTCAAACTCCGTTTATTTTTGCTCTACTAATTGAATCATAGTAGCTAAATCTTTCTCAGCAAAGCCATTTTTTTGGTGAGTTTGTAGCTGTAATAGAGCTTTTTGTGCAACTGGGATGTCTAAATTAACATTGTTAGCCAATGTTACTGCGTTATTAAGATCCTTAGATAATGTTTGAACTTTCCACTGAATTGGCTCAAAGGTATGAGTTGCCATACGTGGAGTTAGAATTTGAAAGGGTTTAGAGTCCGCAAATCCGCCTGCTAAAGCTGGAGCGAGTAAAGTTGTATCTACACCAGCTCGGTCAGCAAGCGCGACAGCTTCAGCAATAAGGGCGCTGTTGGCTGCAACAATCAGTTGATTACAAATCTTGGTGGCTTGGCCAGTTCCTGTATCACCCATTCTCGTTACACGTTGAGATAAAACATTATAAACAGGCGTTAGTTCTGTAATCGTTTGAGCATTACCGCCTGCAAAAATGACAAGTGTGCCTTGTTCTGCTCCAGCTGTTCCACCTGATACAGGTGAATCAATCCAAATAACGTCATGTGTGGCAGCTGCTTGAGCAAGCGTTTTTGTTGCAGCAACAGATAAGCTTGAGAAATCCACAATAACTTGTTCAGCTTTTAAGTTAGGCTGAATTTTTTCAAATACTGCTTCTACTGCTTTGTCATCTGCTAGACAGATTAAAATAATAGGATAGTTACCAATATTTGAAAGTTCTAAAGGTAGTGCACCGATATCAATCAGTTCTTCACATGCAGAGAAGGTTCGATTCCAAACCGCAACTTGAAAGCCAGCTTGAATAAGGCGGGTTGCCATTCGACTTCCCATAAGCCCCATACCTAAAAAAGCAATAGGGGTATTACGATCAAAATTCATCATCTAAGCTCTTTATTTATATTGGCGTGGTAAAAAATTAACTTCCGGATGTTTGTCTTTTTTACGAGCAAGTTTGCTATTTTTACCTAGTAATAATTTAAGTTGCCAGATTTTTTCTAGACGCAATGATTTTTCTGGTTGATGCTCCATTGCATCTAGTACGCGTTTTGCCGCTGTGAGGGCATCAGGTGAGCGTTGTAACATTTCAGCTGCAATCTCATGTGCTCTCTCTAGAGGCGAGTCACTTAAATGAGTCACAAGACCGATTTCTTTTGCATAATTACCGTCAAAAACACGGGCAGTTAAGGTGAGTTCTTTTGCAAGGTCAACACTAATTAAACCTTTTAATGAGCGAGTGAGTCCCATATCAGGGACTAAACCCCAACGGCTTTCCATAATCGACATTTTGGTTTCTGGATGAGAAATTCGAATGTCGGAAGCCAAGGCAAGTTGCATACCTGCGCCGAAACAATATCCTTCTAATGCAGCAATAACTGGGACAGGTAAATTCTGCCAAGTCAGAAATGCTTTTTGAAAAAGACTTTGTCCGGGTTTTACAAGTTCCCAAATGGCAAAAGCAGAGTTTTTCGGATTGTTTAGGTCGGATAAATCAATTCCAGCACTAAACACATTCCCTTCGCCTGTCAAAATAACACAGCGAATATCTCTATCCTTTTTAATTGCTTTTGCAGTTGAAACTAACTCTTTTAATAAGGCAAAACTCATTGCATTGCGTTTGTCTGGACGGTTTAAATATACCGTTGCAATGCCATTATTTTTTTCAATACGTAAGAGTGCCATGAGATTCCCGCTTCTTTTTTTATAGATGAACGGAGCATAACATGGCTGTAATTTGGAAACATGACAGCCCAGTCATGCCTCTTTGATAGAGATATTAGTCAGGAATCACCAAGATTTGATGGGCTGCACTTTCTACCTCTTTAACGACAAGACCTAGTTCATCAAAGCGCAGCATCACTTCTTCAATGAAGCCTTCATCTGCTATACGGCGTTCTTTACGCAGTGTTGAAATAAATTGCTCAAAGTCACCAGTCACTTGTTGTAGTTTCGGGACGCCTACATAGCGAGTAGCCCCATAGAGGCGATGTAAAACATGTTCAAGTTGAGGGAAGTCTTCAAGCTCAATGAGCTGCTGCATTTCATCTAGCTCAGTTGGAAAACTATCAACTAACATTTTAAGTAGATCTTGTGCCAAGTCTTCTTTATTTGCTGCAAGCTGCAAACTTTGTTGCCAGTTTAAAATTTGTGGATCTAAAGCTTCTGCAACGACATGATGGTCTTTATCTAAGGCTTTTGCTGTAAAGTTGTTTTTAGTCCATTGCGTTAAGATCTGGATGATTTGCTCCATTTGGATTGGCTTGGTGACATAGTCATTCATGCCTACTTTCAGGAGTTTTTGCTTTTCATCAGCAAGCGCATGCGCGGTTAGTGCAATAATTGGAAGCTGCATTTCTCCGTCTAAAGTCGATTCTAAAGAGCGAATAGCACGAGTTGTATCAATACCTGACATGACAGGCATTTGAATATCCATAAACACCAAATCAAATGGTTTAAGTTTCTGATCAATTCGCTCTTGGATCAGGTTAAGTGCTTCTTGACCACTAAGTGCTTTAGTTGTTTTAACGTTTAGCTCACCAAGTAAGGCTTCTAAAACAATTAAGTTGGGCAAATGGTCATCTACTGCCAGAATGTGTAAACCCTGACCATTAAAGTCTTGTTGTTCCTCTTCAAAAATAGGTTGATCATTTAATAATTGAATGAGTCCGCTTCGACTTAATGGTTGATAGAGAGGGCGAGCACGGTATTCACTGAGCATGTTTGGCTCAAGTGTCATTTGATAGCCATAGACGGCTAAATTGCCTTGATAACGACTGCGTATTTCTTTTAATAACGCTTCAGTATCGCCGCTATGGTCAACAATGAGCCATGTATTATCTTTCTGATCAAGATGTTTTAAGCGGCTAAACAAGTCCAGAATCGATTGTGTTTCGATGTGTGGAACATGGTAGTTTTCAAGGTAGTAACGTAAAACACTTGCTGTAGCAGGGTGCGCAAGATAAGACACCACTTGTAAATGCTCAAAGTGTGGGTGTTCGATTTCGTAATCTTCATCTACCACAAATTGTGCGGTAAACCAGAAGGTCGAGCCTTTTTCTGTTGGAGCGCGTTCTTGGTTATCTTCAAAACCAATTTGACCATGCATGAGATGAACAAGTTGTTTAGAGATGGCAAGACCCAAACCTGTACCGCCAAATTGACGTGTAACCGATGCATCGCCTTGTGAGAATGATTCAAATAATTTTTTACGATCTGTGCCACTTAAACCAATACCACTATCTTGAACACTGAAATGAAGCAGACATTGCCCAATATCATCATGTTCCATACGAACGCGAACAATAATTTCACCATCTGGAGTGAACTTGATTGCATTAGAAATTAAGTTGGTCAGGATTTGCTTGAAGCGTAAAGCATCGCCAATCACTTCTTGTGGAATGTTGTCGGCATAGTAAAAAGCCATGGCGATATGTTTTTGAGCAGCCAAAGGAGACAGCATATCCATGACATCAAAAATGGCTTCTTCTAAATCAAAAGGTGCTGTTTCAAGTTCTAATTTACCCGCATCAATTTTTGAGAAATCTAATACATCGTTAATTAATGCCAATAAATGGGCCGACGACTTGCGAATGGTTTGCAAATAAAGATTTTGTTCGTTATTTAAATTTTGTTGACGAAGCAATAAATGAATAAAGCCATCAATACTGTTTAGAGGTGTTCGAAGCTCATGACTAATATTGGCAAGGAAAACTGACTTTGCTTGGTTTGATGAAATCGCTTGGTCACGTGCTTGACGATAAGTAATGTTTTGGACTTCTAAGGTATCTAAGGTTCTGCGTAAGTCTTCTTCTGTTTGTTCGGTGTGTTCTTTTAATTCTAAAAAGCTAAAGTGTAATCGCTTAACAACATTTGCAATATCACGTTGTAGTAAGCGCAGCTCTCCAGTACTGTTAATGACTAGGTGCTGGTCTAGAGTATCAGCATTTAGACGTTGCAACTGCATGCGAATTTCATACATCGGCGCAATCCAGCGACGAGAGTAAAAATTCAAGCACAGTAAAAGTAATAGTAAGGTCATTAATCCAGTAATGACGAGAGCAATCATAATGCGATAACGTGCCAACTCTAAAGGTTGGTTATCCATTTCAATCATTAACCAAACTGGGGCTTTTCCAGCTTTATTACTAATCTGCATTCCATAAATATTATTATGGTTATAAGAGATGGGACCAAAAAAAATATTATTACTAGGAAAGCTAGGCCAATAACGATTATCACGATAACCAATACTTAAATAAGTCTGTCCATTGTTATCAATTAATACCGCGCGTTTAAGATTTTTTTCGCTAAACATGCTTTGCATAATGTGCTGGGCATGATCGTATTCATCGGGTTGTAGTTCAACCAGTGTATATAGATCTTTCGAAATCTGATTGTAGCGAGCTAGAATCGCTGAGGCGTGATGTAGCTGTTGTTGTTTTACCGAATGTGACGTTTCAGTTAAAACCAGAAAAGCACCGACCCCTGTTAAAATCATAATCGGCACAAAAATTAGAGCAATCAATTGCCCATATGCATGATTCAGACGTAAGCGTTTCGATAAGGTTTTATTGAAATTAGACATGGCTACATCAGATTTATCTCTCTGTACGGCATCTTATCACGCTTTATTTTAAAACAGACGGCATTTTATAAATGACCGAGCTTTAATCGCTTTCATGAAAAAGCATATTGAAATGGGTGCAGTACCGAGCATTTTTTCATACAATAGGCGCACCTCGATATAGGTGTTGATCATGAGTAATACACAACCTGACTTTTTAGCTGACGAATTTTTGTTAGATCACTATGTAGGTAATACACCTCTAGTTCGTTTGCAGCGTTTAGCTTCTCATACGCAAGCGACGGTTTTAGCAAAATTAGAAGGTAATAATCCGGCAGGTTCTGTAAAAGATCGTCCTGCATATAACATGATTATGCAAGCAGAAAAACGTGGTCAAATTAAGCCGGGTGACACCTTGATTGAAGCAACCAGTGGGAACACAGGTATTGCTTTGGCAATGGTTGCAGCAATGCGTGGTTATAAAATGAAATTAATCATGCCGGGGAATTCAAGTCAGGAACGTAAGGATGCTATGCGTGCTTATGGTGCAGAATTGATTGAAGCGCCGAATATGGAAGCTGCACGAGATATGGCTTTGCAAATGCAAGCTGAAGGTCTAGGTTTGGTCCTCAATCAGTTTGGCAATCCAGATAATGTTGAAGCGCATTACCTCACCACAGGCCCTGAAATTTGGAAGCAAACAGGTGGAAAGATTACCCATTTTGTAAGCTCAATGGGTACAACTGGTACCATCATGGGTGTTTCTAAATATTTAAAAGAACAAAATCCAGATATTCAAATTATTGGTTTACAGCCTTCTGAAGGTTCAAATATTGCTGGTATTCGCCGTTGGCCACAAGAATATTTACCTACAATTTTCGATCCGAAACGTGTTGATCAAATTATGGATATTCCGCAAATTGAAGCGGAAAAAACGGCTCGCCGTTTAGCACGTCAGGAAGGAATTAGTGCAGGTACATCTTCTGGTGGGGCGGTGTGGGCTTCAGTGAAAATTGCAGAAGAAAATCCAGATGCTGTTATTGTTTGCATTATCTGTGACCGTGGCGACCGCTACTTGTCTACAGGATTGTTTTCAGTACAGGACGATAACTCATAATTGAGAGAAATAATGCGTTTCCCTACCTTAGTTTTTGATATTGAAACTTTAACTGATTTAAAAGCGGGAGCGCATTTATATCATCTTGATTTACCAGAGGCTGATGTAGAGCAAGCATTGACTAAACTCCGTCGTCAAGAATCAGGCATGGATTTTCAGCGCTTACCTTTGCATGAAATTGTTTGTATTTCTGGTCTATGGATTGATGAGTCTGGCTTTAGATTATTCTCTTTTAGTCGTGAACAATATTCTGAAGCTGAGATTTTGCAAAAGTTCTTGTCAATTTTTGATAAGCGTCATCCGACTTTAGTGAGTTGGAACGGCTCACAATTTGATTTACCTGTCATTCTGTTTCGCGCTATGTATCATGGGCTCTCTGCCCCTGGTCTATTTGATCAAGGTGAGATTGATAGCCAGAAGCGTTTTAATAATTACCAAAACCGTTATCACCATCGCCACATTGATTTAATGGACGTGATGGCAATGTTTAATGGGCGTAATTTTCAAAAGCTTGATGATATTGCCTGCATTTTAGGTTTGCCGGGTAAACGCGGTGAATCGGGTTATCATGTGCCTGAATATGTTCGTAATCAACAGTGGTTAAAATTGACTAGCTATTGTGAAGGGGATGTACTCAATACGTGGTTTATTTATTTACGTTGGCTCGTACTAAAAGGCCAGATGAGCGTAGATGAACATAACCACTGGATTAGTTCGAGTATTGAATATTTGCAGACCATGCCGCAACAGTCTGATTTTCTTGAAGTATGGGAACGTACTTCTAAACATACTGAATTTACTTCTCACTATTTTAATTCTTCAGATTTTTAGGTTCATCCTTTGAAACAACACGCCAAAGCTCGCAAGCCTCAACAACCTGAATATATTTTTCAAGTTGAAACACTTTCTCATGAGGGGCGGGGAATTGCGCATTATGGTTCTCATCCTGATCATCCAGCAGATAAGCATGGCAAGAAAGTTTTTATTCGTTATGCATTGCCAGGAGAAACTGTAAAGGCTCAGATTACTCATCAAGCGAAGCGTCTTGAAGAAGCTGAGATGGTGCAGTTGTTAGGAGAGCCTTCAACTCATCGTAGAGATGCAATTTGTCCTCATTATGGTATTTGCGGTGGCTGTAGCATGCAGCATATCCATCCTGATGAACAAATCCGCTTAAAGCAAAGTGTGCTCCAATCGCATTTACAACATTTTGCTGGAATTCAGCCTGAACAGTGGCTTGAGCCAATTCGATCTTTACAAACAGATTATCGTCGTCGTGCTCGAATAGGGGTGCGCCATCTGCCAAAGCCAGATCGCTTAATTATGGGGTTTCGTGAACACCATAGTAATCGACTAACTTCTATCCACACTTGTAGTGTTTTGGATAAAAAACTATCAGATAGCTTGCCTGAGCTACGTATTTTACTCCAAAGTCTAAAAGGCAAAGCGCATATAGGTCATGTAGAATTAGCAAAAGGTGATCATGAAGTTTCTTTGTTGGTTCGTCATGTAGAAAAATTAAATAATTCTGATGTCAACCAATTAAAGCAATTTGCGTTAGACAAAGGGTGGCAATTGTATTTGCAGCCTAAGGGGCCTGAAAGTATTCATCGTATTGATGATGAAAAAGGTGCTTTACGTTTACACTATGCCTTAGAGCGGTTTGATGTAAATTTTGCTTTTTCGCCATTGGATTTTACTCAGGTCAATGCCACAGTAAATGAACAAATGGTTCAATTGGCATGTGAATTGCTTCAATTGCAACCAGGTGAAAAGGTACTTGATCTATTTTGCGGTTTAGGCAATTTCTCACTCCCGTTAGCACGATGTGTTGGTGAGAGTGGTCAGGTTGTCGGTGTGGAAGGGAGTGAAGAAATGGTGCAGCGGGCAACAGCTAATGCAAAATGCAATAGTTTGGTGCAAGCAACCTTCTTTTCACAAGATTTAACAAAAGATTTTTCGCATCATTCTTGGGCAAATCAAGGATTTGATGCATTATTGATTGATCCTCCTCGTGCTGGTGCATATGAAATTATGCAGTATGTATCAAATTTTGGAGCAAAAAGAATCGTTTATGTATCATGTAATCCAGCTACACTGGCAAGGGATGCGGGTGTTTTGGTCCAATATGGTTACCAGTTAAAAAAAGCAGCTGTGATGGACATGTTTACGCACACAGAACATGTTGAATCCATTGCACTATTTGAAAAAATTCAAGAGATAAACGATTAAAAACATGAGTTACATATTGAGGAGAATGGTATGGTCACAGTACGTGAACAGTTACCTGAACAACTAACTGAGTTGTCCGAGGAAACGACTGTAGAGCATGCCGCCGAAACGCAAATCGGTTTAGCCTCATGGTTGGATCGGGTGCGTGAAATATTAGATGGGGCGAAGCTTGAACAGCTTGAGCAGGTTGCTCATTTAACCCTGCAAAAAGAGTTGGACTCAACGGTTAATCATCGTTCAAATACTTTCGCTACTGGCGTTGGAATGGCCGACATTTTGGCACATCTCCATGTAGATGAAGATACTCTATCGGCAGCCATGCTCTATCGTAGTGTGCGTGAAGACATTACTGATATAGAAGAAGTAAAAAAGAAATTTGGAGATCAGGTTTATAACCTTGTCAAAGGCGCTTTGGCAATGGGTAAACTCTCGGAACTCATTGAAAAAAATAAGCGGTTAGAAGACCACTTCAATAACAATCAACGAGAACATTTGAGTGGCATTTATAAAATGCTGATTTCGGTCACCGAAGATGTTCGTGTTGTTTTAATTAAACTTGCTGAACGTACTTATTCTTTACGAGAGCTGGCAAATTCCTCTCGTGAACGTCAAGAACGCGTAGCACGTGAAATTCTTACTATTTATTCGCCATTAGCACATCGACTCGGTATTGCTCAGCTTAAATGGGAACTTGAAGATCTCGCTTTTCGCTATTTAGCTCCAGATCGTTATAAAGAAATTGCATCATTACTGAATGAAAAACGTTTAGAGCGTGAACATTATATTCAGTTCGTGATTGATCGTTTAAAAAATGAGTTGGCGTCTTACGGAATCGAGTCAGAAATCACAGGTCGAGCGAAGCACATTTATTCGATTTATCGAAAAATGAAAAGCAAAAACCTGAGTTTTGATCAGCTCTATGATATTCGTGCCTTACGTGTGTTGGTTAATAGTGTCCCAGAGTGTTACCACTCTTTGGGTATCGTACATCAAATCTGGCGTCATATTCCGCATCAGTTTGATGACTATATTACCAACCCAAAAGCAAATGGTTATCGCTCTTTGCATACTGCTGTAATTGCCGAAAATAAATCACTTGAAGTACAAATTCGTACTCATGAGATGCACGATGAAGCAGAGTTGGGTGTATGTTCGCACTTTAACTATAAAGAGGGTTCAAAGAATACAGACCATTCCTTTAACCATCGTTTGCATTCATTGCGTGCCGTTCTAGAACACTATCAAGAACGCAATGAAACGACGGTACATCAAAACGAAGATGAAACAGAAGGCTTTGATCAACTACAAGACTTTGAAGGCTTTGAGAAGATTTATGTTTTCAGTCGTGATGGTGATATTAAGGAATTGCCTCGTGGCTCGACAGTTTTAGATTTTGCTTATCATGTGCATACGGAAGTAGGGAACAAGTGTTACGCAGCGCGAGTTAACCAGCGTTATGTGCCATTAACCTATACTTTAAAAACTGGCGAACAGGTTGAGATTTTAACTAAAAAAGATCGTGATCCAAACCGAGATTGGTTGGTGAATTCTTTAGGTTATATTAAGACCTCTCGTGCTCGTGACAAGCTGCGTCATTGGTTTAGACAACAAGATCGTAGTAAAAATCTTGAAGTTGGCCGTGAACTTCTTAATAAAGAGTTAGCTCGTCTAGCGATTCACCCAAAAAGTATCGACCTAAATGATTATTCATCACATTTTAATGTAAAAACAGGTGATGACATTTTGGTGAGTCTGGTAAGCGGTGATATTAGCTTACATGCCTTGATTAATCAGGTGAACCGCCAAATGCATCTAGATCAGGATGAACCTGAACTAGTGCTTAAACCAGCATTAAATCCACGTGCTAGCCATACATTGTCGGCTCATGGAATTTTAATTGATGGTTTAGACAATGTAGAGCTGCACATCGCGCAGTGCTGTCAGCCCGTACATGGTGAATCAATCGCTGGATATATTACTTTGAACCGTGGTGTCAGTATCCACAAAGTCATTTGTTCAGATTATCAGCGTATGATTAAGCAGGAACCAGAGCGTGCTGTTGAAGCCGATTGGGAAATGCAGCCAACACGTGGTCAAAGCGTTCAAATTGTGGTGGAAGCTTATGATCGTCGTGGTCTGCTTAAAGACTTAACTCAAGTGATTTTCTCTGACCAAATCAATATTCGTCAGGTTAATACAATTTCTGAGGCAGATGGTATTGCCAATATGAAGTTGTTAATTGAGGTTAAGGGTTTAGCACAGCTTTCTCGCTTATTGGCACGCTTAGAGCAGCAACCTGGGATTATTAGTGCGCGACGCATGATTCAAGGTGTTTAAATAAATTGAGTAAAAAGGCTGTCAAATGACAGCCTTTTTAATTCGAATTACTTTCTTGATAAATAAATATTAGTGAGTCGATTTAAAAACTGAGGGCTTAAGGTCGAGAGCTGATAAAGCAGTTTGGTTTTTATGCCAACAGGAGTGTGAGTTGGTGTCCAAAAATGAGCTTTTTTCTCTACAAGCGTAAGCACCTGTTGAGCAATATCATTCGGTGTTAAGTCGATTCCCATATTTTGAATAGTGCCTGCATCCATATTGTTAACCATTGCAGTTTGCACAAACAGCGGCATCACATCTAAAACACGAATACCGTATTTCTTCCATTCCACATCTAAACCTTCAGTAATTCCGCGAACAGCAAATTTACTAGCTGAATAAGAAATCAAATCAGCTTGCCCATAAATTGCAGAAGCTGAAGATAGATTGATAACACGTGCAAAAGACGCTTGCTTTAAATAAGGTAGGGCAGCGTGACAGCCATTGATGACACCGTTTACATTAATATTTATTGTTCTTTGATGAGCTTTAATATCAGTCGTTTCAAATGCACCAGAATATAAAATACCGGCATTATTTACTAAGATGTTGAGTTTGCCAGCCCATTCAGTAAATTCTTTTAATATACGTTGCCATTGGTCGTAATCACTTACATCTAGATAGCCGGCACGGGCATTTGGCCCTAAGTCGTTTGCCAATTCTTGAGCAAGCGATTCATTAATATCATAAATGCCTACTTTATATCCTTGTTTGTAGAATACGCGTGCAATTTCAGCCCCAATACCTTGAGCAGCACCACTAATCAGAATACTGTATCTCATCTTTTTTCTCTTTGTCAGTACAATAGTGCGACTGATTTAATCGCTTTGATTTTGATCATAACAAATTAAAATCTTAGTTTTACTGACCGATTTTTTAAACTTGAGGGTTACCATGGATAAATTGCTTAAAATCATGCAAGAGTTACGAGAAAAATGTCCGTGGGATCAAGAACAAACCCCAATGTCACTGACTAAATATGCGATTGAAGAAGCATATGAAGTTGAGGCTGCTGTCCGTCAGGGTAATATCGATGAAATCAGAAATGAGCTAGGCGATTTGTTATTACAAGTCGTGTTTCAATCACAAATGTTTAGTGAGCAAGGCGCTTTTAATTTTCAAGATGTTGTTGAGGCAATAAGTGAAAAGTTAATTCGCCGCCATCCACATGTTTTTCAGGCAGATCAATTTAATAACTTAACGCCAGAGCAAGTAAGTGAGCTTTGGAAACAAATTAAACGGCAAGAAAAACAAGGCAAGCCGCAATCAAGATTAGATGAAATAAAGCATGGATCAGCCCTATTGCAGGCACAAGAAATTCAAGAAAATGTCGCAAAAGTTGGGTTTGACTTTGAAACCGTAGAAGATGCTTATGGAAAACTAGAAGAAGAGTTAGATGAGTTTAAGCAAGCACTAAAAAATCAAAATATTGATGAAATTCAAGATGAATTTGGAGATTGCCTGTTTTCATTAGTCAATGTAGGACGTAAACTTGCGATTTCAAGTGAAACATCACTTTTATCAACAATACATAAATTTAGAAGCCGTTTTGCTTTTATTGAAGATCAAGCGAAAAAACAGCAAAGAACATTAGAAGACATGACCTTGTCTGAAATGGATGAATTGTGGAATCAGGCAAAGCGGCAGTTAAAGTTAGGGGAAAAAACACATGCAGCTCAGCATGAATCTTTGGAAGAGTAAGTATTATATTTTTATTGTTTTATTTTGGAGCCTGATTTCATCAACACTGATTCAGGCCCAATCTTTCGATCAAAATTTTAAGGAGTGGAAAGCTAAACAGCAGATGTATGATCAGAAGTTAAGCACGCAACATTCCTCTCACTCTAATGCCCCAAAAAGTTCAACAATGACTGATTCTTCAGGGCAAGTTCACTTGAATCAAGCCAATATTGATGAGCTTCAAAAGCTAAAAGGGATTGGTGAGAAAAAGGCTCAAGCGATTGTAGAATACCGTCAAAAGAATGGTGGCTTTAAAAATATTGATGAATTTAAAAGCGTAAAGGGCATCGGTCCAGCCATTTTTGAAAAGAATAAAGCGCGTTTGACTTTATAAATCATCTGTTTGTCAATTGTCATTTCATGCGCAAACTACAGAGAATCAAATTGCCCTTTGTGTGCGTTAGAGCTATGATTAGCGACAACTTGTTATTTACGTCCTGACGTAGGAGACAGCGTCTTTTGCAAACCTTGCGAGCGTCAAAATGTGGTTTGTCCACAGCCCAACTTCCTTCTTCGATTTTAGATGTGATCGATAGCCTGACTAAAGCTGGCTATGAAGCTTATATTGTTGGGGGTGGTGTCCGTGATTTAATGCTAGGGTTTAATCCTAAAGATTTCGATGCAGTGACCAATGCGACACCTTCTCAAATTAAAGAAGTTTTTGGCAGACGTTGCCGAATCATTGGTCGTCGATTTGAATTAGCACATGTCTATTCAGGGCGTGAGCTTATTGAAGTTGCTACATTCCGTGCCCCTCCTAAAAAAGCAGTTACTAGTGCCTCAGGCATGATTTTACGTGACAATAATTGGGGTACTATCGAACAAGACTTTGCTCGACGTGATTTTTCAATCAATACGCTATATTACCAACCGCGTAAGAGTATTGTGCTCGATTTCTGCAAAGCAATTGACGATGTAAAAAATAAAACTCTACGTTTATTGGGCGATCCGGCACAGCGCTTCGAAGAAGACCCAGTGCGTATGCTGCGAACTCTACGTTTTGCAGCTAAGTTAAATTTCAAAATTGATTCAAATATTCTCGATATCTTTGATGCTGAAATGACGCAATTACTGCGTGATGTCTCTCCGCATCGTTTATACGATGAATCTCAGAAGCTATTCACAATGGGACATTTGGCACGTGTTTTGCCAATGTTGATTGAGTTTGGTGTCTGGAAGCAACTCTTTGCAGATATTCAGCCTAACCTCACTCCATTTATTTTAAGAGCAGCAAAGAATACAGATCAACGTATTCAGGTTGGGAAAACAATTAACCCAGCATTTTTCTATGCAGTGTTATTGTGGCAACCATTTTTAGAGCGTTGTGAGTTTTATTTATCTAAAGGTATTGTGCCGGCTGAAGCCCGTGCGCAGGCTGGTTTAGATGTCTTAAAACGTCAAGCAACACGCACAGTTATTCCTCGCTTTGCAGAAACTTTTATTCGTGAAGTTTGGGAAATGCAGACCCGTTTGCTTAATCCAAAACCACAGCAAATAGAAGCATTGGCTGGACATGCTCGTTTCCGTGCAGGTTTTGACTTCTTATTACTTCGTGAAAAGTCAGGTGATGACACAACACAAGGAATGGGAAGCTGGTGGGAAGCCTACCAAGAAATGTCAAATGACGAAAAAGAAGCGGCGATTAGTCAATATAATCGTCAGAAAGCTAGAAACCGTCGTAAAGCTGCTGCTGAACCTATTGAAAATAATAAAGTTGATACGGAAATTGAACCTTTGGTTGATATTCCGGAACCACGTACTCGCCGTGGGAAAAAAGAACGTACTAGACAAGATCAGGCAGTTGGCCGATTTGTTGAAAAAGCGACTACTTCTGAAGCAGGCGTGATAGGCGATCATCCAATTTTAAAACGTAAGCGGGTACAACGTGATTTAAGCCAAGTCGTCTTTGGGCCAACGCAATGACAATAACCACTTATATTGGTTTAGGAAGTAATTTAGGCGATTCACGTCAAATTTTATCTGAAGCCATTGCTAAGCTTAAGACGTTAGGAATGGTTAAAGTTTCTAGACTTTATCAAAGTCCACCTATGGGGCCTCAAGATCAGCCAAATTATTTAAATGCAGTTGCAAAATTAAATACCGATCTTGCACCTTTAGATTTGTTGGATCATTTACAACGGTTTGAGCAAGAAGCTGGTCGTGTACGACTTCGTCGTTGGGGTGAGCGAACTTTAGATCTGGATTTGCTTATTTATGGCAATGAAAAAATTCACAATGAGCGCTTAACTGTGCCGCACATAGGCATTCTACAACGAGATTTCGTTGTGATTCCTTTATTAGATTTAGATGCTGATTTACAGATTAATGATCAGCCACTTAAAAATTTAGAACTGATACAGCAGCCAACGCTGACTGTACTTGCGGATGAGTCTTGGGCTTAAGCTCTCGATTCATTATGTTCTGCAAACTCCTGTAGAGGATATCATCATGATTAGTCTGAGTGACTTAAGAAAATTTAAAGCCGAAGGACGTAAGTTCTCTTGTCTAACTTGTTACGATGCAAGCATGGCAAAAGCAATGGAACTTGCTGAAATTGATACAATCTTAATTGGTGATTCTCTTGGAATGGCAATTCAAGGGCGAGATTCAACTTTGCCAGTAACCGTTGAAGATATGGCTTATCATACGGCGGCGGTGCGTCGCGGTAATCAACATGCCTTGATTATGACAGACTTGCCATTTATGAGTTATGCAACCTTGAATGATGCTTTGCAAAATGCAAGAACAGTCATGCAAGCTGGCGCTCAAATGGTGAAAATTGAAGGTGGTGCATGGTTAAGTGAAATCGTGCAGGTTTTAACCCGTAATGGTGTACCTGTTTGTGTACATTTAGGTTTAACGCCTCAATCTGTACATGTATTCGGTGGCTATAAATTACAAGCTAGAACACGTGAAGCAGCAGATCAGCTTATTGCTGATTGTACAGCAGTGGTTGAGGCGGGCGCAGCGGTATTATTACTTGAATGTGTTCCTGCTCAGTTGGGTCAAGAAATTGCTGAATTATTTCCAAATACGCCTGTAATTGGTATTGGCGCAGGTAATGCAACTGATGGCCAAGTATTGGTTGTACAAGATATGTTGGGCCTAACTTTTGGTCGAGTTGCGCGTTTTGTGCGTAACTTTATGAAAGAGCAATCAGGTGAAACTGCTATTTTAGACGCTTTCAAAGCTTTTCATGCTGCTGTGCAGGATCAGTCATTCCCTGCCAAAGAACATACTTTTCACGTTGAGCTGTAATTCATGAAAACAGAAACAACCATACAAGGTCTTGCAGCTTCTTTAAATCCTGCTAGAGCTGCACGTAAAATTATTGGTTTTGTCCCAACAATGGGAAATCTACATGAAGGGCATCTCACACTTGTTCGTGAAGCGAAAAAGCTATGTGATGTTGTGGTTGTAAGCATCTTCGTAAATCCGACGCAATTTGGTCCAGGCGAAGATTTTGACAGCTATCCTCGTACTTTAGAGCAAGATAGTCGCCTACTTGCCGATGTTGGCTGTGACATTATTTTTGCGCCATCAGTTGAGCAAATGTACGGTACACAACCGCGTTTAACGAACATAAGTGTCAGCCAGATTACAGATGCTTTATGTGGTAGTTCACGTCCAGGACACTTTGATGGTGTAGCTTTGGTTGTAACTAAGCTCTTTAATATTGTGCAACCGAATTACGCTTTCTTTGGACAAAAAGATTACCAACAGTTAGCCGTTATTCGTCAGTTTGTACAAGATTTAAATATTCCTTTAGAAGTAATTGGCGTGCCAATTGTTCGTGCAGCAGATGGCTTGGCGCTTAGCTCAAGAAATGGTTATTTAAGTGCTGAGAACCGTCAGATTGCTCCGGTTATTTATCAAAGTTTGAAGCAGGCTGAGCAACAGTTACATCAAGGCAAAGATTTGCAACAAGTTGTAGAAGATATCAAAACTCAGTTGACAGATAATGGTTTTGTTGTTGATTATGTCGAAGCTCGTCAGACAAATCTGTTACCTGTTGCTCAATTTGATCGTGATATTGTGTTGTTTGTCGCGGCAAAACTAGGTGCAACCCGTTTGATTGACAATTTAGAAGTTGCCTTTACACCCCAATAAAAGAGATCAAAGGACAGCCATGCCATGAAGCGTATACTTATCGTGACAGGACAGTCTGGTTCAGGAAAATCTTCGGCCCTTCAAGTATTAGAAGATTTGGGCTATTACTGTATTGATAATTTGCCTTTGGCATTGCTGCCTGAAATTGTGGCAAAGCTAGATCATGAAAACAATCTAGAGCAATTAGCTTTAGGTGTGGATGTAAGAAGTACTCGGGCAGATATGCAAGAGTTCGATCATGTGTTTGAGCAATTACAAAGACATGGAACTGTTGATGTTATTTATCTGACGACACAAGATCAGGATCTGATTGCGCGTTTTAGTGCATCGCGTCGTCCACATCCATTAGCTAATCGTTTTAAAAGTCTGTTGCAATGTATTCATGAAGAAAAGCAGTTACTGCTTCCAATTCAGTTCCGCGCTACGGTTCATATTGATACAACGGATAAAAGCGTTCATGATTTAAAGCATATTTTACTGTCTAAATTGGGGCAGTCAGATAAGCTTATTGTCATATTGCAGTCATTTGGATATAAACATGGCATTCCTTTAGATGCCGATTATGTTTTTGATGTACGGCATTTACCAAATCCACATTGGGATTTAGAATTAAGACGTTTTTCTGGTTTGGATGAGCCAGTAAGACTATTTTTAGAAGCAAGTCCGCAAGCAAACGAAATGTTTGATGATATTCTTCACTTCTTAAAAAAATGGCTTCCCGCATTTGCTGAAGGACATCGTCACTATATGACGATTTCTATTGGTTGCACTGGGGGGCAACATCGTTCGGTTTATATCGTAGATAGACTAAAACAAGCACTTGAGGCAGAATGGTCTGTTCAGGTCTTACACAGAGAAATGAAGCACTGGTCATGATAGACACAACTGTTGATGTAATTAATAAACTCGGTTTACATGCTCGTGCATCAGGAAAACTGATCGAGGTCACTACAAAGTTTCGTTCGTCAATCCAGATTGGAAAAGGCGATCATTTGGTAGATGCAAAAAATATTATGTCTTTGCTGATGTTAGGTGCAGGTAAAGGAACCACTTTGCGATTGGTCATTGATGGTACCGACGAAGAGCAGGCATTAAATGAAGTACTGGCGTTATTCGCAGCAAAATTTTATGAGGCAGATTAATCGTGGCACGTGGTTCCCAACGTTATACTGAAGAAGATTTCGGTTCTTTAGAAGGACGTGCAAGTAAAACCGAACAGAAAAAAGCAGTGCAACGCATGGCTGCTTTAGGTGAGCAACTCGCACAACTTTCTATTAAACAAATTCAGAAACTTCCAGTTGATGAGCGTTTAATTGATGCTTTAATGGAAGTGCAGAACATTAGTTCTTTTGAAGCACGTCGTCGCCAATTTCAACGTATTGGTAAGTTATTGCGCAATGAAGATGAGACGATTATTTTGTCTTATTTAACTCCGCAGCAAGGCGCGAAAAGACAGGCTCAATTAATGCGTTGGGTTGACCGTATGATTGAGCAGGGTGATCCTGCAATTAATGAATTTAGTAAAATTTATAATGCATCGGAACGTCACACTTTGCGTCAGCATGTGTTGAGAATCAACCGTGATAAAACTCAACAGGCGAGTGAAGCAGATATTGAGGCATCAAAAGTTAAATTTGTTAACTATGTGCAGCAAATCGCATTATTGTCTGATCAAGGCTAAATACGCTTAAATAAAAAAGCGACGCTCGAGGCGTCGCTTTTTTATTTATATATTCTCAGCACGTTCTTTTGCCCATTCTCGCAAAATAAACTTCTGTAATTTGCCGGTCGATGTTTTTGGAATTTCTGTAATAACCACATCTTTAGGAACTTTAAAGCGTGCTAACTCTTTTTTGCAATGTTCAATAATTTCTTCAGGTGTTGCTGTAGTACCCATTTTTAATTCAATAAATGCGCAGGGTACTTCTTGCCAACGAGCATCGGGTTTGGCAACGACCGCAGCGGTTAAAATAGCTGGGTGTCTATACAACACATCTTCTACTTCTAGAGATGAGATATTTTCTCCGCCTGAAATAATAATGTCTTTCGAGCGATCAGTAATTTTTGCATAGCCATCTGGATGGCAAACGGCTAAGTCTCCGGTGTGGAACCATCCGCCAGCAAAAGCTTCTTGGGTTGCTTTCGGGTTCTTTAAATAGCCTTTCATGACAATATTGCCACGAAACATAATTTCTCCCATAGTTTGTCCATCATTCGGGACAGGCTGCATTGTTTCGGGGTCTAACACACGCATACTGTCTTGTAATGGATAGGGTACACCTTGACGGGAGTGAAGCTGAGCTTGTTCAGCAATTGAAAGTTCATTCCATCCAGATTGTGAAGCACATAAGGCAGAAGGACCATATGTTTCTGTTAAGCCATAAACATGGTTGACGTTAATTCCCATGTTTCGCATACCTTCAATAATAGCAACTGGAGGAGCTGCACCAGCAACCATAACTTCAACATGATGATCAAAGTTGGTTTGTTTTTCTTTAGGTAAGTTAATAATCATTGAAAGAACAATCGGTGCACCACAGAAATAATCAACTTTATGTTCTGCAATGAGTTGCATGATTAATTCTGGGTCGACTTTGCGCAAACAAATATTCGTTCCACCACTGGCTGCGATACTCCATGCAAAACACCAGCCATTACAATGGAAAAGTGGTAATGTCCATAAATACACAGCACGAGGTTTCATGCCACAGGCTAAGATATTGCTTGCAGCATTGAGATAAGCCCCACGATGATGATAGACCACACCTTTAGGATTACCTGTAGTTCCAGATGTGTAATTTAAGCTAATCGCATCCCACTCATCTTCTGGTAAATGCCATACAAAGTTAATATCGCCTTGGGCTATCCATTCTTCATATTCAAAAGAACCGATAAACTGATTTTCACCTTCATATTCATCATCAGCTACATCAATCACAATAATGTGTTGGTTAGGAATAAGAGAGAGTGCTTCTCTTGCCAAGTTAACAAATTCAGGGTCAACCAAAAGCACTTTGCTTTCAGCATGTTCAAGCATGAAAGCTATTGTTTTTGCATCTAAGCGTGTATTGAGTGTATTGAGTACGGCACCAGCCATTGGAACTGCGAAGTGTGCTTCAACCATGGCTGGAATATTTGGTAATAAGACCGACACCGTATCATTTTTTTCAATGCCCAGCTGTTTGAGCTGAGAAGCAAACTGGCAACAACGTTGGTAAGTTTCTTTCCATGAAATTTGGCGCTTACCATGAATAATTGAAGCTTGATTCGGATAAATATAGGCTGCACGCTCTAAGTAGCGTAGAGGTGACAATGCAACAAAGTTTGCGGGTGTGCGTGGTAACTCATCATAAGCACTAACCATGGTAAACAACTCCGTGTTCTATTTTTAATTCATTCTTTGAAAATATGACTTAATACGCATCAAAGCATCTATGCTTTAGTCTTAAACAGAAATACCCTTCAGTCAGAAAATGAGCAAAAATGCTATTTTCTTCATCTTAAACCACTTGCGCTGAGTGTGTTTAAAAAATCTTCCCAATATATTTTTAAGTCATTTATTGCTGTTTACCTGATAAGCAAAATGTATTTATGATTTTGTGGGCTCAAAGGTTTTCACTTTGCTTGAACAAGTGTAAAATCTTTCAGGTTTTTTAATTTTGATTTACACCGTTTTTATATTTTGAGGTTCGCCTCGATCATAATCTCGCGGTGAAATGCTCCTTCGTATAGGGCATCACTCCTTAAGGATTTTTTTATGCCAATTATCACATTGCCAAATGGCGATCAAAAAAGTTTTGATCACGCTGTATCTGTTATGGAAGTTGCCCAAAGTATCGGGCCTGGTCTAGCAAAAAATACTGTTGCTGGCCGTGTAAATGATCGCTTAGTTGATGCATGTGACTTAATTACCGAAGATTCGACCTTACAAATTATCACTCCAAAAGATGAAGAAGGTCTTGAAATTATTCGCCATTCTTGTGCACACCTTGTAGGACATGCTGTTAAGCAGCTATTCCCTGAAGCCAAGATGGTGATTGGTCCAGTCATTGAAGAAGGTTTTTACTACGACATCTGGATGCCTCGTCCGTTTACATTAGACGATATGGCAGCGATCGAAGAGCGCATGAAAAAGCTCATCGACCAAGATTACGATGTCGTTAAAAAAATGACACCACGTGATGAAGTAATTGCTGAATTTACTGCACGTGGCGAAGAATACAAATTACGCTTGATTGCAGACATGCCTGAAGAAACACAAATGGGCTTGTACTACCATCAAGATTATTTGGATATGTGCCGTGGTCCACACGTACCAAACACCAAATTCTTAAAATCATTCAAGCTGACAAAAATCTCTGGCGCTTACTGGCGCGGTGATGCGAAGAATGAACAGCTTCAACGTATTTATGGTACTGCATGGGCTGATAAGAAACAGCTTGCTGCGTACATTAAGCGTATTGAAGAAGCTGAAAAGCGCGACCACCGTAAAATTGGTAAAGCCTTAGACTTGTTCCATATGCAAGAAGAAGCACCAGGTATGGTGTTCTGGCATCCAAACGGTTGGACGATTTATCAAGTTCTTGAACAATACATGCGTAAAGTTCAGCAAGACAATGGTTACCTCGAGATTAAAACTCCACAAATCGTAGACTTTACGCTTTGGGAAAAATCTGGTCATGCAGCGAACTACGCTGATAACATGTTTACGACTCATTCTGAAAGTCGTAATTATGCGGTTAAGCCAATGAACTGCCCATGTCACGTGCAAGTTTTCAACCAAGGTTTGAAGTCTTACCGTGATTTACCAATTCGTTTAGCCGAGTTCGGTTCTTGCCATCGTAACGAACCATCTGGTTCTTTACACGGTATTATGCGTGTACGCGGTTTTACACAAGATGATGCTCATATCTTCTGTACTAAAGAACAAATCGGTCAAGAAGTTGCAGACTTTATTAAACTCACTTTAGATGTTTATAAAGATTTTGGCTTTGAAGAAGTGCAAATGAAACTGTCTACACGTCCAGAAAAACGTGTGGGTGATGACGCGCTTTGGGATATGGCTGAGAAATCTTTGGCAGATGCTTTAGATGCAGCGGGTCTTGAGTGGGAATTACAGCCAGGTGAAGGTGCGTTCTACGGTCCGAAAATTGAATTCTCATTGAAAGACTGTCTCGGACGTGTATGGCAATGTGGTACTATTCAATGTGACTTCAACTTACCAGAGCGTTTAGATGCGTCTTACGTAACTGAAGACAATGATCGTGATCAGCCTGTTATGTTGCATCGTGCAATTCTTGGCAGTTTTGAACGTTTTATTGGTATACTAATTGAACACTACGCTGGTTTCATGCCACCTTGGTTGTCGCCGTTACAAGCATGTGTTATGAATATTACTGACTCTCAAGCTGAGGCTTGTGAGAAAGTCGTAGCAAAACTCAAAGAAAATGGTCTTCGTGCTATTTCTGACTTGAGAAACGAAAAAATCGGATTTAAGATTCGTGAGCGTACTTTAGAGCGTATTCCTTACCTGTTAGTTCTTGGTGATCGAGAAGTTGAAGAAGGTACAGTGAATGTACGTACGCGCTCAGGAAAAAATTTAGGTACTATGTCAGTAGATGCATTCATTGACTTAGTGAAGTCTGCCGTCGCCGAACGCGGCCGGTATATTGTGGAGTAAGAAAGATTAAACAGCCTGACCGTAACCAACAACAAGGTGCAAAAAGCAACCGTCCAGCAATTAATGATGAGATCCGTGCAAAAGAAGTACGCCTCGTCGGTGCTGAAGGTGAGCAAAAAGGAATTGTTTCATTAAGTGAAGCACTGCGTGCTGCTGAAGAGGTTGAACTTGATCTTGTTGAGATCGTTGCAAACGCCGAGCCGCCTGTTTGTAAAATTATGGATTACAACAAGCACTTGTTTGACCTTAAGCAGAAGCAAAAAGATGCGAAGAAAAAACAGCATCAAGTGCAAGTGAAGGAAATCAAACTGCGCCCTGCAACTGATGTTGGTGATTATCAAGTTAAGCTTCGTGCTATTTTGAAATTCCTTGAAGAAGGAAACAAAGTGAAGATCACTTTACGTTTCCGTGGTCGTGAAATGGCTCATCAACAACTTGGCTTAGCTCAATTGCAAAAAATTGAAGCAGACGTGGCTGAGTATGGGGTTGTGGAACAAGCACCAAAAATGGAAGGCCGTCAAATGGGTATGTTACTTGGACCGAAAAAGAAAAAGTAATACTCAAAAAAAAGCACTGCAAAAGCAGTGCTTTTTTTTATTCTAATATTAATAAAAAATATCACTTAACTTTTCTTTGTTCAGTTTTATTTAAGACAATTGCTATATTTTTTTAAGAAATTCAATTCACGAATTTTATGTGTTTTTTAGTGTTGGAAATCTCATCGCTCCTCTTAAAACATGATATAACGCAAGACGCAGTCATGATAACGATGAATAGGAAAATAGAATGATTGATCTATATTATTGGGGCACTCCCAATGGACATAAAATCACAATTGCCTTAGAAGAAATGGGACTGGATTACACCCTTTATCCAATTAATATTTTAGAAAATGATCAATTTCAACCAGATTTCCTGAGAATTTCTCCAAATAATAAAATTCCTGCGATTGTTGATCAAAATGGACCTCGTGGTGAGCCGATATCAATATTTGAATCGGGTGCTATCTTGCAATATCTAGGTCGAAAAACTGGATTATTTTATCCAGATGATGAACAAGAGCGAGTTGAGGTTGAGCAGTGGCTCATGTGGCAAATGGGCGGGTTAGGACCTATGCTTGGGCAAAATCATCATTTTAATCGTTTTGCCCCAGAAAAAATCCCCTATGCCATAGACCGCTATGTAAGTGAAACTAAACGTTTATATGGTGTACTTAATAAACAATTAATTGGTCAGAAGTTTGTTGCTGGTGAGTACTCGATTGCTGACATGGCAATTTTACCTTGGATATTGCGTTATGAATGGCAAGGTATTCACCTTGAAGATTACCCATATGTACAAGAATATATTGTCCGCTTAACAGCACGCCCAGCAGTTCAGAAAGCATTATCGATTAAAGTAGCTTAATTTCTTGCCTAGATTTAATAAATGCTTAAAGCAAAAAGTCATTTGGTGTAATTGATTATGCTGAGTTACTTTTTGCTTTTTATCAGTGCTTTTGGCGCTGCCACATTATTACCTTTACAGTCTGAAGCGGTATTGGTCACCTTATTATTAAAGGGACAATATTCAGCTTTGCTTTTAATCAGTACTGCTACTTTGGGTAATGTCTTAGGTTCTTGTGTCAATTGGTGGTTAGGTCTAAAGATAGAGCAATTTAAACATCGAAAGTGGTTTCCAGTTTCTGAAAAGCGTTTAGAACAAGCCCAACGCTTTTATCATAAGTATGGTTTTTACTCCTTACTTTTGAGTTGGGCACCTATCATTGGCGATCCAATTACTTTGGTTGCTGGACTCTTCAAAGAAAATTTTTGGCGTTTCCTTGGTATTGTTATTATCGCCAAAGCAGGACGCTATTTGTTTATTTACTGGGTGGTGATGGGTTTTATTTAAAATAAAAAAGCATCCGAAGATGCTTTGATTTATAGCTATTTAAATTAATCTTCTGAGCTTCTGGTGATATCAACTTTAAATAGATCGTTCGTTTTGATCCAACAGAAAGTCACAACAACCAGCGTCATGCAGCCTCCAAAAATTGTAGCGGTAATCGTGCCTAAATATTTAGCCGCTAAACCTGATTCAAAGGCTCCCAATTCATTACTTGAAGATACAAACATACCGTTTACGGCAGCAACGCGGCCTCGCATATTTTCTGGTGGGAAAATTTGCAAAATGGTTTGTCTTACAACAACAGAGATACTGTCACATGCGCCTGTCATAGCAAGAGCAAAAAGAGATAACCACATATTTTTTGAGAAGGCGAATAGAATAGTAAATATTCCGAAACCTGCTACAGCAAGTAACATGTTACGCCATGCGTGCTGAGTTGGCGGAAAGCGAGTCAAAGCAATCATCGTGATAAGTGCGCCAATAGATGGAGCTGCTCGTAAATATCCAAGCCCTTCAGGACCGACTTTTAATATATCTTCTGCGAAAATTGGTAATAACGCGATAACGCCACCAAATAAAACAGAAGCTAAATCAAGAGAAATCGCCCAAAGAACAATTTTGGTTTTCCAGATAAAACGGAAACCTTCTCCTAAGCTTTCTAGAATATTGTCCGTTTCAATTTTAGGGAAATTACGTTTATGCAATAAGTTAATTAAAATAAAGCAAATGCCAAGTAAAACAGCAACGCTAAATAGGCTGGTTTCTCTACCTAAATAAGCAAGCATGAAACCACCCAGCATTGGTCCAATAATTACACCACTTTGCCAACCAATGGTTGTCCATGTCGCACCATTTGCATAAAGTTCGCGTGGAATTAAAAATGGTTTTAAAGATGTTGCAGAAGGATTGTAGAAACCGCGGATTGTTCCTAAACCGAAAATAACAGCATAAATGCCCCAAGAAAGGAAGCTAACACTGATATGCTCTAAACCATGTAAGTGGAAAAGTAACCATAAAACCAAGGGAAGGGGAACCGCAAAAAATAAACAGATTTTCATAATAATCTGTTTATTAAACCTATCTGCAAAATAGCCTCCCCAAAGAGAAAGGGCAATAAAAGGAATGGCTTCTGCAAGTCCGATTAAACCTAAAGTCAGTGGGTCTTTAGTGATTTGATATAATGAATAGGCAACAATAATTTCTTGAATCAAAATTGCGAGCGTTAAGCAAAACTGATTGATCGTAACGATAGAGAAGTCTCGATACCGTAATGCAGCGAAAGCATCATTTTGTATATTCATATTCTTTTGAATTTAGGAGATTGCACTTATTATAGGCGATGATTTTATGGATTTTCTCGTAATTTGATAATTGATTATAGAAAATATCGTTTATATAAAATAGACAATTTACTATCAAAAAATGAGCATTTTACTTTTGTTTTAAGTTGGGATGCTTTAGAATATCGGCTCCCTTACCTGCAGGTCGTTTTTGCAATGGTGCGAACGTTCCGAACAGGTGTTCAAAAGAGGTTGTTATGCCTAAGATGAAAACTCGCCGCGGTGCTGCTAAACGCTTCAAGGCGACTGCACACGGTTTCAAGCGCAAACAAGCATTTAAGCGCCACATTTTGACCAAAAAATCTGCTAAACGTATCCGTCAATTACGCGGCTGTGTAATGGTTCATGTTTCTGACGTGAACTCAGTTCGTCGTATGTGCCCATACATCTAAGGAGATTATAAATGGCTCGTGTAAAACGTGGTGTAGTGGCTCATCGTCGTCACAAAAAAATTCTTGCTCGCGCTAAAGGTTACTATGGTGCTCGTTCACGCGTTTACCGCGTAGCGTTCCAAGCGGTAATCAAAGCTGGTCAATACGCTTATCGTGACCGCCGTCAAAAGAAACGTCAATTCCGTGCTCTATGGATTGCGCGTATCAATGCTGGTGCTCGTCAAAACGGTTTGTCTTACAGCCGTATGATCGATGGCTTGAAAAAAGCTCAAGTGATCATCGACCGTCGCGTATTAGCTGACATCGCTATGCATGATGCAGTAGCATTTGCTGCTTTAGCTGAAAAAGCTAAAGGCGCATTAGCTGCATAAGCTTAGAGATTCAAAAAAAGACCGCTTTTTAGCGGTCTTTTTTATTTTTAGTGGTTCTATTTAAAAAAAGAGAAAATAATCAGAGATAAATGATGAAAGATGAAAAATTTCTAAATGACTTAATTCAAAAAGTACAGCAAGGCCACCAATTTAAGTACTTATATTTCTGGGGGCATACTCCCAAACAAGCTGATCTTGTTGATAAAAGCTGTTTTAGCCAGTGGTTTCCTGCGCAATTTAAAGTGGAAGGTGATGAATACTTTACTGCTGAGCACTATATGATGGCGCAAAAAGCAAAATTATTTAATGATGAAGAAAATTTTGCACGGATCTTGCAGGTTAAACATCCGAATGAGGCGAAACAGCTTGGTCGTAAAGTGCGTAATTATGATGAACAGATATGGCAAGAAAATCGGTTTGGCATTGTCGTACAGGCGAACTTTGCTAAATTCTCTCAGCATCATAAATTGAAAGAATTCTTATTAGCCACAAAAGATCGTATTTTAGTTGAAGCATCTCCAGTCGATAAAATTTGGGGAGTTGGTATGGCACAAGACCATCCACATATTCAAAATCCATCTCAATGGCAAGGCTTAAATTTGTTAGGTTTTACTTTAATGCATGTTCGAGGGCGGCTTTTAGCTGAATAAGTTTATATGAAACAAATGGGTGCTTCACTTTAAAAGTAGTGATATGAGGGGAACGAATTGCAATCACTAAGTGAAACAGAAATTCGTATAGCTAATTTTATGGATGCATTATCTATTGCAGAAGTGCATGTGCAGTGTTGGAAAGAAACCTATACAGGTATGCTTAAGCAGGAAATATTGGATGAGCTTAACGTACTAGATAAAGAACAGTTATGGAAAGAAATCACCAAAAGTCCTGATCATAAGTTATTTATCTATTCTGAAAATGGAATAGTGAAAGCCTTTCTCGATGGTTATTTAAATCCAGAAGTTCTATCAATGCGCTTTAAATCAAGGTTATGCTTTTATTTGTTTAGAAGTCTTTAACAAAAAACCGAGTCGCTTCTTCTATGAAAAAATGGGAGCCAGAATAATTGGCGAAACCGAACTACCTGAGTTCGGCTTCGAAATAACAGAATTACTTTATCAATGGGAACTGTAATTTTGATTAAAGCCCAAAATAATAAGCCAGAGCACAAATAATAATCGTTAGAATAATCAGCTTAATAACGCCTGAACCAGTACCTTTATGGTGATGAGATTTCAAATGTTGTGGATTTTCATTTGATTGCTCGAACGGAGAGGCTTTAACTACAGGTACAATCTGAGCTGTTTGGTAGTGATTTGCAGCCTTAACAATAAGTTTGGCAAATAAATCATCAGTTTTTTGCGTAAAATTTCTTAAATTGATGAGTTGTTCTTGGTCTAGCTCTTCTCCTAATGGATCATTTGCAAGGCGTTTCTTTTGTTCTAAATAATTAGCCAATGCTTGAGTGCGAGATAAAAGCTGATGAGCATAATCTGCAGGATAATTCTCTGGAATTAAAGCAAGTCTTGGTTCTTGGCTCGTAATGTTTGTACCATCAAAATGAGCTTTTTGAAATTCTGGCTCTTCAAACCCTGCTGCATATTTACTACGAAATAATTCACTCTCCATAAAGTCAGCTATTTCTTGCCATGGCGGATTTTTTAAATCAGCTTCAATTTTTTTTGATAATTTTTCATTGAGTTCAAAACGCCAGAAAGTTTCTAGACGAAGCTCACAGGTTTGTGAAGCAGGCGCTTCAAACTCATTATCATTGTTATACCATTCAGCAAGTTCATGGCCAAAAATCCATGCAAATTTCTTATCATTTTGATGGCTAACGATAAAATGAGTATAAGGCAGAAGCTCAACGTTGCTGTTTGGATTTTGCTCTTCATTTAGCAGGCTTGATAAATGTAAACTGAGCTGAGTGGTACCTTGTTTTTTTAGCGCTTCTAGCCAAACTTGAAAGTGTTGAGCGAGTAAATGCTGAGAGGCTAAGTCACGAAACTGAAAACTATGGTGGTCAAAAATATGATGTTGTCGCCATTGGGTAAAGCTTAAATTCTGACGGAGGTATTCATTACCATACGTCACAAGCGTAAGTTGTTGTTTCCAAATTTGATTGAGCGCCATAATAGTTGATCTCATTGACGATGCTATTATCTTATACGTTTTATCTTTTTGTTGCCTAATACATTTTTCATGATGGATAAACTTCATCAATCTGATGAAAAACTGTTAGAATGCAGTGTTTTATTATATTTTTTTAATTTGTTGCTTTGAGAGTTAATATGTCACTGGAAGCCCTGACCACAGAAGCGCTTGCTGCCATTGCAGCAGCTCAAGACCTTGTTGCACTTGATCAGGTGCGTGTGCAATTTACAGGGAAAAAAAGCCAGCTTGCAGAACAATCGAAAGCATTAGGGAAAATGGACCCTGAAGAACGCAAAGTACAAGGTGCTGCGATTCATGCTGTTCGAGAAACAATTAATACTGCTTTAACAGAACGTCAAGCGGCATTACAACAGGCAGCACTTGAGCAAAAACTAGCAAGTGAAACGATTGATATTACTTTGCCGGGCCGCGGTCAACGCGTCGGTACAGTTCACCCTGTTACTCAAGTACAAGAAAGAATTTGTCAGTTCTTCACTAAAGCTGGTTTTACAGTTGCGACTGGTCCAGAAGTTGAAGATGACTATCATAATTTTGAAGCATTAAATATTCCTGGTCACCATCCAGCGCGTGCTATGCACGATACTTTCTATTTTGATGCCACTCATTTACTGCGTACGCACACATCTGGTGTACAGATTCGTACAATGGAAACAAGTGAGCCACCAATTCGTATCGTATGTCCAGGCCGCGTTTATCGTTGTGACTCTGATCAGACGCATTCGCCAATGTTTCATCAGATCGAAGGCTTGTATGTTGCTGAGAACACCAGCTTTGCTGAATTAAAAGGTTTATTAATTAACCTGCTGAATGAATTTTTTGAAAAAGATTTAAAGGTACGTTTCCGTCCATCATATTTCCCGTTTACTGAACCAAGTGCAGAAGTAGATATTATGGATGAACGTGGCCGTTGGTTAGAGGTTTTAGGCTGTGGCATGGTACATCCAAATGTATTAAGTGCTGCGGGTATTGATCCTGATAAATACAAAGGCTTTGCTTTTGGTTTAGGGGTAGAGCGCTTTGCTATGTTGCGTTATGGCATTAATGACTTGCGTATGTTCTATCAAAATGATGTGCGTTTCTTACGCCAATTTGCCTAACAGTTTTTCAGGATTAAAAAAGGTTTATAAAGATGAAGATTAGCGAAAATTGGCTACGTACATGGGTTAATCCGGCAATTGATAGTGATACATTGTCTGATCAGTTGACGATGCTTGGTCTTGAAGTGGATGAATTGGCACCTGTTGCTAAACCATTTACTGGCGTTGTAATTGGTGAAGTGCTCACTGTTGAGCAGCATCCTGATGCAGACCGTCTACGTGTTACAACAGTGAATATTGGTTCAGGTGAGCCTTTACAAATTGTATGTGGTGCACCGAACGTTCGCGCTGGAATGAAAGCACCTGTGGCAACCATTGGTGCAGTTTTACCTGGTGATTTTAAAATCAAAAAAGGTAAACTTCGAGGAGTTGAGTCACAAGGCATGCTTTGTGGTGCTTCTGAGATTGATCTTGAAGATAAAATCGATGGTTTGCTCGAACTACCAGCTGATGCTCCAGTAGGAGTAAATATCCGCGAATACCTTAAACTTGACGATAATGTCATTGATATCAGCATTACTCCAAACCGTGGTGACTGTTTTAGTATTCGTGGTATTGCTCGTGAAATTGCAGTTATTAATAAGCTACAAATGAATGAGCCTGTAATTAACTCGGTTGATGCTACTATTGCTGATGAGAAAAAAGTAGTTATCAGTGCTGAGGGTGCTCCGCGTTATCTAGGGCGTGTAGTTAAAAACGTTAATGTAAAAGCTGCTACTCCTGAGTGGATGGAGCAGGCTTTATCACGTTCAGGAATCCGTACTCATAGTATTTTGGTTGATGTGACCAACTATGTCCTCATGGAATTGGGTCAACCAATGCACGCATTCGATTTGTCTAAAATCGAAGGGGCTGTACATGTTCGTCAAGCAACACAACAAGAAAAATTACAACTTCTGAATGATCAAGAAGTTGAGTTGCAAGAAGATATAATGGTGATTGCTGATGACCAAAAAGCTTTGGCAATTGCTGGAATTATGGGTGGTTTATCGTCAAGTGTAACTGATGATACGACTGATATTTTCCTAGAAAGTGCTTTCTTTGCACCACTTGCGATCGCTGGGCGTGCTCGTCGTTTTGGTTTACATACCGACTCTTCGCAGCGTTATGAACGCGGTGTAGATTTTGAATTACCTTTAATTGCGATGAATCGTGCTTCTCAGCTTATTCAAGAGTTAGCAGGCGGCGAGTTTGGTCCAATTACTGTAGCTGAAAAAACTGATCTACTGCCTAAGCGTGAAGCAATTGAATTGAAACAAGCTCAGGTAGATCAATTATTGGGATATCAAGTTGCGGGTGAGTTCATTGCAGATGCTTTAACTCGACTAGGCTGTAAGGTAACAGTTAAGGCTGAAAGTGAATGGAGTGTAGTACCACCATCACATCGCTATGACATGGCTATTTATCAAGACTTAATTGAAGAAGTAGCGCGTATTGATGGCTATGACAATATCCAAATTAGCTTACCAAGCATGGATGTTAAATTTGCTAAATATCAAGATCGTTTTGAACTCGCTGAGCTGCGTCAAACGATCGTGACTTTAGGTTATCAAGAAGCAATTAGCTTTAGCTTTGCTGATGCAAAACTTGAAAAGCAATTAAACCCACAAGTAAATCCATTAATGCTAGCAAATCCAATTTCAAGTGATTTGGCTGCGATGCGTAGTACTTTACTTTCAAGTTTAATTCCTTGCGTACAATATAATCTTAACCGTCAGCAAAGCCGTGTTCGTTTCTTTGAATTAGGGCTACGTTTTGATTATCAAAATGCTAAAAGTATTGAAGATCTAAAACAGATTCCAACTTTAGCTTTGGTTGCAGTAGGTTCACAGCAACCTGAATCTTGGCATGTTAAGCCTCAACCAATGGATTTCTTCGACTTCAAAGGAGAGATTGAAGAGATTCTAGCTGCTGGTCGTGTCAAAGTTGAATATGTGCATTCAGAGCGTGCATGGTTGCATCCAGGACAGTCTGCTGAAATTTTAGTTGATGGACAATCAATTGGTTACTTAGGCCGTCTGCATCCATCTTTAGAAAATGAGCTAGATTTGAGCACAACTTGGGTTGCTGAACTCGATCAAACAGCAGTTTTGCAATCTTATGTATCTAATTTTACAGAATTATCACGTTTTCCTTCGATCAGACGTGATATTGCGCTTTTAATCTCTGATAATATAAATGTTAGAGATATTCAGCAGTTAATCGAAAAAACTGGTGGAGAGCTTTTAGACTCTACATGGTTATTCGATGTGTATACGGGGCAGGGTGTCGAAGAAGGTAAACGCTCATTAGCGTTTGCGTTATTATGGCAACATCCTTCACGTACGCTTGAAGATGCTGAAATTAAATCTGGTATGGACAATATAATCCAAGTGTTAGAAAACACTTATCAAGCGACATTGAGGGCCTCATGACAGCATTAACTAAAGCAGACATGGCTGATCATTTAAGTGAGTTAACCAGCTTAAATCGCCGTGAAGCAAAACAAATGGTCGAGTTGTTCTTCGACGAAATTAGCCAAGCACTTATTGCAGGGGAGCAGGTTAAGCTTTCTGGTTTTGGTAATTTTGAGTTAAGAGATAAACGCGAACGTCCAGGACGTAATCCTAAAACAGGTGAAGAAATTCCAATTTCTGCACGTAGGGTAGTGACTTTTAGAGCAGGTCAAAAGTTTAGACAACGCGTTGGAAATGAGCAGATCGATTGATCTGCTTTTTTTTACTTATATTTAGATGGCTTTAATTAATTAAAATGTTATATCAATTTATCTAGATAGTTTAAGCGAAATGATTTTTGGAATATAAAATTTAGGCGTAAAAAAAGAGGACAGAATGTCCTCTTTTTATCTAATCTATATAGATTAGTGTGCAGCAGAAGCAGCAGCAACGTCAGAAGCAGCAGCAGCAACGTCAGAAGCAGCAGCAGCAACGTCAGAAGCAGCAGCATCAACAGCTACAGAAGCAGCAGCAGTAGCTTCAGAAGCTGCAGCTACAGCTTCAGAAGCAGCAGCAGGAGCTTCTTCTTTCTTAGAACAACCAACGAAAGCTAAAGTAGCAGCTACAGCAGCAGCAACAGCAAATTTTTTGAATAACATGGCATCACTCTCACAAAAAAGATTTGAGATTAAAAAAACCTAAGTTGGACTGTTTTGCTTTTATTATTCCTAAAACGTAGCTAGGTAACAACGCATGGAGCAGTCTAACTGGTCTGCCGCTATGCTATCACTGCAAATGCTGAAATACTACTGTCGTCTGTCAAAAAAATGTATGAAAAACAGAAAAACAGTCTGTTTTTTAACAGAAAAAAACAATCAATCAGCTTGAGTGTATTGGAAAAGGTAGAGATAAACTACTAAAAAACTTATTTTTTTTAATTCAAAAATAATTATTATCAAAAGCTTATAAGTAAAATTACATAAAAAACTGCAAAATGTATTTTTGTGTAAAGCTTGTCAACCAAATAAAAAGCCACTCAAAAGAGTGGCTTTTTATTGAAGATTAATCGATTAAGTTGAGGCTTTACGCTTCATTTGATCGAAGAAATCATCATTTGTTTTGGTTTCTTTCATACGATCAAGTAAGAATTCCATTGCCGCCAACTCATCCATAGGATGAAGAAGTTTACGGAGGATCCATACTTTACGTAAGTTATCATCATCCATTAAACGCTCTTCACGACGAGTGCCAGATTTCTTAATATTCATAGCAGGGAAGACGCGTTTTTCAGCAATACGACGATCAAGTGTAATCTCTTGGTTACCTGTACCTTTGAATTCCTCATAAATTACGTCATCCATTTTACTGCCTGTTTCAATCAAAGCAGTTGAAATGATCGTAAGAGATCCGCCTTCTTCAATATTACGTGCAGCACCGAAGAAACGTTTAGGGCGCTCTAATGCATGAGCATCTACACCACCAGTTAATACTTTACCTGATGATGGGATAACGGTGTTGTAAGCACGAGCAAGACGGGTAATAGAGTCAAGAAGAATCACAACGTCTTTTTTATGTTCAACAAGACGTTTTGCTTTTTCAATTACCATTTCTGCAACTTGTACGTGGCGAGCAGGAGCTTCATCAAATGTTGAAGCAATGACTTCACCGCGAACAGTACGTTCCATTTCAGTTACTTCTTCTGGACGCTCGTCAATTAATAGAACAATCAGGAATACTTCAGGATTGTTTCTAACAATAGATTGAGCAATATTTTGAAGTAACATTGTTTTACCCGCTTTTGGCGGTGCAACAATAATAGAACGTTGCCCTTTACCAATTGGCGCAACTAAGTCAACAACACGAGCAGTTAAGTCTTCTGTCGTACCATTACCGAGTTCCATAACCAATTGTTCAGTTGGGAAAAGGGGTGTTAAGTTTTCAAATAAAATTTTATTTCGAGAATTTTCTGGCGTGTCATAGTTAATCTGGTTAACTTTGAGCAACGCAAAATAACGCTCACCTTCTTTTGGAGGGCGAATAGTACCTGTGATGGTATCACCTGTACGCAAGTTAAAGCGTCGGATTTGTGAAGGACTCACATAAATATCATCCGGACCTGCTAAATACGAACCTGCCGCAGAGCGCAAAAAACCAAAACCATCAGAGAGAATTTCAAGAACGCCATCACCAAAAATTTCTTCGCCATTCATTGCATGGCGTTTCAAAATGGCAAAGATAATATCTTGCTTTCGGTTACGAGCCATACCTTCCAGGCCCATAAATTCAGCAATTTTAATTAATTCACCAATTGGTTTTTTCTTGAGTTCAGTTAAATTCATAAGGGTCAGAATTAGGAAAGAGTAGAGTGTGGTTTAAAAAGAAGAAAAATCGCTCGCATACAAAAAAGATTATCGCAATTGTATTTACACAATAACAATTCAGAAGTCTGATTGATTGTTTCGAAGAAAAATGTGAAAAAACAATTTCTGTTGCCGAGTGGCGATCTTTATGTTTGTGTCTTGTAAGAAGCCGGACGAAGATGATTCCCTTCAGTGCCTCTTGAGCATGCAATATAAGCCAGCTTAGTTAATTTGTCAATTTATAGCCGAAAAAAATACGCTATAAAAAAGTATAGCGTATTTTCATTCTTAGCATTTTGACTTAAACATTTTCATCAATAAAGCTAACAAGTTTAGAGCGAGGTACAGCACCAATTTGTTGAGCTACAACTTCACCATTTTTGAAAAGTAATAAAGCAGGAATATTACGGATATTGTATTTCACCGCAATATCTTCGCAAGAAGTTACATCAACTTTAACAATTTTTACTTTACCAGCATATTCACTTGATAGGTCTTCAAGAACAGGTGCAATTGCTTTACAAGGTGCACACCAACCTGCCCAGAAGTCAACAAGTACAGGTGTTTCAGCGTCTAGAACATCTGCTTGGAAGTTATCATCAGTTGTATTTACAATAGTCGCAGACATGGTACGGCTCCAATTTTTAGAAAAAGTGCTATTACTACAGGAGAAATTATCTCTATCAGTATTACATAGCTACTTAGTTCAATGTAAGGGTTTGATGCTATTATTCAAGGCTTAACTAAATTTGTCTAATGGATGCTCACGATATTCATCATCGGCTTGTACAATCGTTTAACAATTAGAAAAATATCGATGGCTATTAATTGTTGATGAAAATGGCTTTTCAATTGCATTCTTGTGAATTACTCTAGGCGTGAATTGTTATGGGTTTAGTTCAATAATGTCTGACTTTCTGATTGATGAAGAATTACTTGCCGCCATAGATATGGGGTCGAACAGCTTTCACCTTGCAATTGCACGGGTAGATCATGGTGAAGTTAAAAAAGTTGCTTCGATGTCAGAAAAAGTACAGCTTGCAGCTGGTTTAGATGAAAATAAAAATTTAACAGAAGCCGCGCAGCAACGTGGTTTAGCATGTCTAGCCCGTTTTGTTGGAAGATTGAGCTCTGTTCAACCTAATCGTTTACGAATCGTGGCTACGAATGCCTTGCGTCAGGCAAAAAATGGTCATGAATTTATTCAAAAAGCTGCAGAAATTTTACCTAAACCTATTGAAATTATTGCAGGACGAGAAGAAGCCCGCCTGATCTATTTAGGTGTATCACATACCATGGCGAATGGTGGGCGTCGCTTAGTTGTTGATATTGGTGGTGGTTCTACCGAATTCATTATCGGTGAAGAGTTTGAACCTATTTACACCGAGTCATTACAAATGGGTTGTGTGGCTTATACAACGGCCTATTTTTCTGATGGCGAAATCACACAAAAAGCATTTGATAAGGCCGTAGTTGCTGCTCGTAAAGAACTTTCTGCTATTGCAACGACTTATAAAATGGAAGGATGGGATACGGTTGTTGGTTCGAGTGGAACAATTAAAGCCTGTCGCCAAATTATGGTCAATATGGGCTTAAGTGATGAACAAGAAAATGTCACTCGAGAAGGCCTCTATAAACTTAAAGATAAATTACTTAAGTTTAAAAATGTTTCTGAAATTGATTTTGAAGGACTAAGAGAAGATCGACGAGCAGTTTTGCCAGCCGGATTGGCAATTTTGTACGCAGTTTTTGAAGTTTTAGAAATTGATCGTTTGGCATATTCTGATGGTGCATTACGCGAAGGTGTGATGTATGACCTGTTAGGTCGATTTAAACATGAAGATATCCGTGATCGTAGTGTACAGGCCTTAATGGGGCGTTATAACGCCGATCCGAAGCAAGCAGAAAGAGTTGTAAACACAGCACAACAATTATTTGATGGTGTTGCGAAATCTCTTAATTTAACGAGTGAAGACAGTGACTTACTGCGTCGAGCTGCTTATTTGCATGAAATTGGTTTAGCAATTAGTCATGGTGGTTATCATCGCCACGGTGCTTATTTATTACAGCACTCAGATATTCCAGGTTTCTCGCAAATCGACCAAAATCATCTTTCACATTTAGTGGCTCACCATCGTCGTAAATTGCGAAATGATGTAAAAAACGAAATTTTGAAGGCTGGTGGTCATAAATTACTTTACTTAAGTTTATTACTTCGCCTAGCAGTTTTACTCAACCATAGTCGAAGTGATCAGATGCTTCCTGCCATTGAACTGACCATCATAAATGATCAACAATGGCAGCTTAGTGTTTCTGGTGATGCCAAACAATGGCCATTGTTAGTTGCCGACTTGCACGATGAGCAAGAGCAGTTTAAGCATTGGGACATTGAATTGAATATTCAGTCGGAAAAATTTATCGATTAAAGGGATAATATTCGACCTATGAAAAAATCTACTCAGTCCAAAGCTTGGACAACGGTTCAAATTGCACGTCATCCTGAACGTCCGCAGTTTCTAGATTATGTCGGTGAAATCTTTACAGAGTTTGACGCCTTGCATGGTGATCGTTTGTTTGGTGACGATGGTGCGATGGTAGGTGGTCTTGCTCGTTTTGACGGTCAACCTGTGATGGTCATTGGACAACACCGTGGTCGTAGTACCCGTGAAAAATTAAAGCATAACTTCGGTATGGCTAACCCTGAAGGTTACCGTAAATCTCAACGCCTATTAGATATGGCTGAGCGTTTTAATCTTCCGGTCTTCACTTTTATTGATACGATGGGTGCTTACCCAGGTGTTGGTGCTGAAGAGCGTGGACAAGCTGAAGCAATTGCTACTAGCCTTGCTCAACTTTCAAGCTTGAAAGTTCCTGTTGTTGCAACAGTACTAGGTGAAGGTGGTTCTGGTGGTGCTTTAGGGATTGGTGTTGCTGACAGAGTCATTATGTTGTCACACAGTATCTATTCTGTGATTTCACCAGAAGGTTGTGCATCTATTTTGTGGAAAACTGCTGAAAAAGCGGCTCAAGCAAGCGAAGCTTTAGGTTTGACAGCAGACAAATTACAATCTCTAGGTATTGTTGAATATGTAGTAGATGAAGGCGAAGGGGCGCATTTAGACCCTGAGCAAGTCATGCAAAACCTAAAAGTAGTTTTGAAGCAAGCTTTGGATGAGTTGCTACCAATGGATGCAAATGAACGATGCGAAGAACGTTATCAACGTTTAATGAAGTTTGGCAGCGCAAATTTAGGCATAATGTCTTAAAGCAGGCTCAACTATTTTCAGAAAATAGTTCTTTTCTTATTGGATGTAGTGGTGGCATGGATTCTATGCTGCTACTACATTTGATGTCTCAAATTTTCCCTCAAAAGATCCGAGTAATTTATATCGACCATCAACTGCAATCACAAAGTGCAGAGTGGGGGAAACTAGTCGCTGAACAAGCTGCTCGTTTAGATATTCCTTTTATTATTCAAAAAGTTCAGGTTACCGATGGTAATTTGGAAGCTCAAGCACGTCAGGCACGTTATCAAGCTTATCTACAGCATTTGCAAGCGAATGAAACTTTAGTACTTGCTCATCATCAGCAAGATCAGGCTGAAACGGTAATACTACGTTTATTATCGGGTGCAGGTGTTGATGGATTAGCCGCAATGCAATCTGTGGATTACCGTGTAGACATGACGATTTGGCGTCCTTTTTTAGACTTATCTCGTGAGCAAATTGCTGATTGGGCTACTCAACTTGAAATTGCGTATGTAAATGACCCGACAAATTACGATATTCATTATGATCGGGCGTGGTCGCGTGAGGAACTTTGGCCATTTTTACAAAACAGATTTCCTAAAATGCAGCAAGCACTGAGCCGAACCAGTTATCTCATGCAAGATGCTTCTGAAATTTTAGAAGAAGTTTTGAAAGCTGATTTAAAACATTGTGGTACTGCTGAGTGTCTAGACTTAACTAAACTTTTAGACTTATCAGTTGCCCGTCAACGTCAATTACTTTCAGTTTGGATGAAAGGTGATGGGCAATATCGACCTGCATTTGAAATGGTTGAGCGTTTAAAAAATGAAGTGATTGACTCAAAGTCTGATGCACAGGCAGCATTACACTGGAATCAGTTTTACTATGTCCGTTATCAACACCATCTTTATAGATTGAGTAAGCAAGTTTTTCTTGCTGAAAAATTAAACCCGGTTGAAGTAGAGTGGGAGCATCATTTCCAAATGGGGGAAATAGTGCATTACGCTTCAGGGCGTTTTCAGATTACACAAAAAAATATCGGTTTGGCTCCATCTTTATTAAATAAAAAATTGACAATAATTCGACGCCAAGGTGGAGAAAAAGTCCACTTATATGGTCGTGTTGGACAATGGCCATTAAAAAAAGCAATTCAAGAAGCACATATTTTGCCTTGGCTTCGTCATACAATTCAAATATTAGTCATAGATAATGTTATGCTTGGGGTTTTTACACCGAAAGGATTTTGGTTGGCTCAGTCTCCGTATTGTGAGCAAGGAGGATGGCAACCAGATTTAATTTCTCATTCTTGTAATCTGGTAAATGGCGAATATGGTTATGGCAAGTGCAGTAAATTGTAATATCTGTTTTATTGGTGGCGGTAATATGGCCCAAGCGTTAATTGGCGGGCTCATTTCAAGAGGTTTACCACCGACACGTATTACCGTTTCAGATCCTGTTGAGCAGATCCGTCAATTATTACAAGAAAAAGAAGTCCATGTAACACAAGATAACGTGGCTGCAATTCAAAATGCTGATGTTGTCGTTCTAGCGGTAAAGCCGCAAGTTTTGGCGACTGTTTTACGTCCGTTGAAAGGTCTGTTATCAGATAAATTAGTCATTTCAATTATTGCTGGTGCTGAAATTCAAACGATATCAAACTTAATTGATAGCAATCGAATTGTTCGCGTTATGCCGAATACCCCAGCTCTAGTTCAAACTGGCGCGCACGGTATCTATGCAAATGATGTAGTAGGTACTTCGGATCGTGAATTAACAAGTCAGATTTTAGCGGCCACAGGCTTAACAATTTGGGTAAACTCCGAAGCTCAAATTGATGCGGTAACAGCAGTTTCTGGTTCAGGTCCTGCATATTTCTTCTATCTGATGGAAAGTATGATCCGTGCAGGTAAGAATTTAGGACTGGATGAAAAAGTTGCAACTGCGTTAACTCTTCAAACGGCGTTAGGTGCAGCTCAAATGGCAATTACCAGTTCAAACACTCCATCTGAACTTCGTAAGAATGTGACATCGCCAAATGGTACCACACAAGCCGCACTTGAAGTTTTTGACCGTGCACAAATCTCCCAAAATATTCAATCTGCATTGGCTGCTGCACAGAAGCGTAGCCAAGAATTGGCTCAAGAATTGAGTGACAGTGCGAAATAGCTTAAATAGGATAAGACAACTATGGGTGCAAATTCTGCGCTAATTTTTGGAATTTTAATTAATGTCGCGATTTTATTGGTCTTTTTCCGTTTTTTAATGCAATTGGCGGCAGTAAGTCCTTATAATCCTGTGGTTTTATCGACTGTAAAGGCGACTAAAATTGTTGATATTTTTGGCCGAATTTTTCCGACGGTCGCAAAAGGCCGATTTAATTTAGCTGCGCTAGCTCTTTTAATTATTTTGTATTTACTGAAAATTTTCGGTGTGATGTATCTTTCTGGTTCTATGCCAAATAGTCCGATTCATTTAGTGATTCTGACATTTGTGACTATGATTCAGGACTTGATCCGTTTCTGCCGTTATTTAATTTTTGCAACAATCATTTTGAGTTGGGTGGTTATGTTCACTCAATCGCGTTCACCTTATATTGAGGTGATTCAAGATTTAGCTGAACCATTGCTCGCGCCATTCCGTCGTTTATTGCCTAATATGGGAATGATTGACTTATCACCAATTTTGGCTTTTTTGGCGCTCTATATTGCCGAAATTTTAATGAATGAAGTTGCTAAAGTTCTCTTAACTGGTCTTTAAGCTAACTCAAAAAAAGGGCTGTATTTCATAGCCCTTTTTTATTTCTATTAATTAATGGGCGTCATCCCAGTTTTGTCCTTGTCCTACTTCAACCACTAAAGGCACGGAAATTTCTACAACAGATTCCATGACTTTTGCGATTTGTTTGGAAAGTTCTTCAGCAATGTTTTGATCGGCTTCAAAAACTAATTCATCGTGTACTTGAAGAAGTAACTTGGCTTGATCTTTTGGCAAGATTTTATCGACTTCAATCATCGCAATTTTAATAATATCAGCTGCACTACCTTGTAAAGGTGCATTGATTGCAGCACGTTCGGCAGCCTTACGCACCATCACATTTCGTGCATCAATATCTGGTGTATAAAGACGACGGCCTAAAATAGTTTCAACAAAGCCTTGCTCTGATGCAACTTGACGCGTGCGTTGCATATATTCATAGATGCCAGGGTAGCGTTGGAAATATTGCTTAATATAATTTTGCGATTCTTGACGTGTGAAACCTAACTGACGAATCAAACCAAACTCAGACATACCATACAGTAGACCAAAGTTTACTGCCTTAGCTTGACGACGTTGGTCATTGGTTACATCTTCAATTGCAATGCCTAATACTTCTGCCGCAGTACGGCGGTGAACGTCTTGTCCGTGCTGGAACGCATGTACTAAAGCATCATCTTGAGAAAAATGTGCCATTAAACGCAGTTCAATTTGCGAGTAATCGGCAGCTAATAAAACTCGGCCTTCTGGTGCAATGAATGCTTTACGAATTTGACGGCCAATTTGTCTACGAATTGGAATATTTTGTAAGTTAGGATCAGAAGAGGAGAGGCGACCTGTCGCTGTAAGTGCTTGATGATAGCTCGTATGCACACGATGAGTGTCGTTATGAGATTGCTCTACTAGACGGTCCGTATAGGTACTTTTTAGCTTTGCCAAACCACGATGCTCTAGAATAATTTCCGCTAAAGGATGTTCAATCTTTTCTAAAACACTTTCACTGGTGCTGTATTGTCCAGTTGCAGTTTTTTTACCGCCTTTGATTCCTAATTTATCAAATAAGATTTCGCCTACTTGCTTAGGTGAAGCGATATTAAAAGTTTCATCTGCAATTTCCATAGCCTGATTTTCAAGGCCTTCCATGGTTTTTGCAAATTCAACACTTAATTTATCTAAGAAAGCATGATCTAAACGAATACCATCTTCTTCCATGCCTGATAAAATTCGGGCAACCGGCATTTCGATGTTATATAAAATATTTTCTAACTCAGGAAATGGCTTAAGTTTGTTTGAAAGTACTTCATACAAGCGATAGGTCACATGTGCATCTTCTGCTGCATAGTGGGCAGCAACTTCAATCTCAATTTGATTAAAAGTCTTTTGTTTAGCACCTTTACCAGCAATTTGTTCAAAAGTGGTGGTTAAGTGACTTAAGTAGACACGAGCAACATCGTCCATGCCGTGACGAGTTGCTGCTGCATTTAGTACATAAGATGCCAGCATGCTATCGAAATACCAGCCTTTAAGGTCTATACCGTGATTAGCAAAGATATGGGCATCATATTTAAGATGATGACCGATTTTTTTAACCGCTTCATTTTCTAATACAGGCTTAATTAGAGCCAGAATTTGTTCACGGTCCAGTTGCTGCGGTGCATTTTCATAATTATGCGCTAAAGGCACATAGTAAGCATCTTGCGCATCAAAAGCGATTGAAAAACCAACCATCTCGGCAATACGGTAATCAAGGCTTGTAGTTTCTGTATCAATGGCAAAATGATCAGCATTTTGCATGCGTTGCAAGAGTTGATCCCATGCTTCTTGAGTTAAAACAGTATGATAATTTGCAGTCCCAAGCTGGTCATCTTGACTAGTTAAGCTTGCCTGATCTTCGGTTTCTATAGCGTCAGCCGGTTTAACTTCATCTTGAACCACTACTTGTGAAACTTGTTGTTTATAAGTAGAGCTGTTTGGATTATTCGGATGATCAAGCGACTGTAACTGATTTCTAAACTCAAGCTCAGTATAGAGGTTACGTAAAGCATCAACATTTGGATCAGTGAGTTTTAGTTCATGCCAGTCGAGTTCTAAAGGAAGATCACAGACAATGCTAGCTAACTGGTGATCAAGCTTAATATTGTCTAAATTATCTTTAATATTTTGGCTAATCTTACCTTTAAGTTGATCAGCATTGGCAATGATATTCTCTAAAGTGCCATATTCGGTCAGTAACTTAGCGGCTGTTTTTGCCCCTACGCCTGGAACACCCATAATACCGTCGGATGCATCACCCATTAGTGTTAAATAGTCGATAATCTGATTTGGCCAAACGCCAAATTTTTCAAAAACACCGTCGGTGTCCATTACACGATCTTTAAAGCTATCTTCAAGTTTGACATGATCATTGACGAGCTGAGCCATGTCTTTATCTCCAGTTGAGATAAGTACATGATGCCCTTCAAGCACGGCACGTTTAGCAAGTGTACCGATAATGTCATCTGCCTCAGCGCCTGGAAGACTATATAAAGGAATGCCTTGGGCTTTAATTAATGCATGTAAATATGGAATCTGTTGAGATAACTCTTCAGGCATGGTTGGGCGATCACCTTTATAAATAGGTGAAAGCTTATGACGGAAAGTTGGCTCAGGCGTATCAAAAATTACGGCCATATGCGTCGGTTGCATACGACGCATAAGTTTTTGAATCGCAGAAATTGCTCCACGTATTGCATTGGTATGTAACCCTGTAGAGGTCGTCAATGGTGGTAATGCATGATATGCACGAAATAAAAAATAGGACCCATCAACCAAGACAAATGGTGGCATTGAACAATTCCTTAATTTGAATTACGGGTATTTTACGTGAAAACGGCCATGAATGCAGGATTATGATTTTTGCAGTATTTTGTATGTATAAATATACGCTTGTATTGGCTTGAAGTAAGATGACATCTAATGAAGGTGTCATATTGCTAAGCCCATGTATAAAAAAGACAAACAGGGAATGATCATTGTTTTGATCGCTTTGACTTTGTTTTTAGCCATTTCAATTGGTTTTAAATTTCAGAGTGCTGTTGCTGCTTTATCTATTGCACTCGTGGTAGTACTGGTTCAGTTATTATCAAATCTGCATCAGCGTCTGACTCATTTAGAACAACAGTTTTCTAAGCAGAAAAAACCACTTTATTCTATTCATACACAAACAATAGTGATTTATGCAGCCGCCTTGGTTGCATTAGTTGCTTATATGAATCACTGGATGTGGATTGCTGGTGGGGCATTGCTGGTTTTATTGTTATGTTTAGTTCAAACGATTAGTGCGTTTCATACTCGACTGTTATACCTCGAGTCAGTAAAACAAACTGTTCATGTAAATGAAACTCTACAAACAGAAATTATAACTCCAGCGGTAGTGCAAGTTGATTCCAATAGTACAGACACGTTAATTCCTGTTGAAACATCAGTTTTAAATCAAGAAGAACAACCAGTTCCTGTAAAAACTGCATGGTGGCAACCAGCAGTCGACTGGATGGTTCATGGCAATCCAATTTTAAGAGTTGCCGTCGCCGTGTTGATGGTTGGGGTAGTGTTGTTATTGCGTTTTGCAAGTGAGCACTGGCAATTAAGTTTAGGTGTGAAACTTGGTTTTATTGCAATTGCGGGAGGTGTATTAACGGCATTTGGTTATAGCTTGCAAAGGAAAAATCAACTTTTTGCTGTGGCATTGCAGGGTGTAGGGCTAGCTGTTGTATTCCTAACACTCGTGTTCTCGCATCATTTTGGTGTAATTGCCAATCTAACTACAGCGAGTATTCTGTTTACTATCTTATTGGCTATTACGGTATTCCTGAGTTTAAAACAACAAGCTATTTATTTGGCAATTTTAGCACTCGGCATGGCTTATGCAGCACCTTTAGTTATTCCACAATATCGTCCGGATGTAGTCTTCCTATTTAGCTACTACTTAGTCATTAACTTAGCAGTTGCTGCGGTTAATTTTATTCAACCATGGAAAATCTTAAATCAGATTGCTTTCTTTGCCACAATGTTTATTGGTGGTAGTGCGATAGGTTTTTATGCGGAACCAGCAAAATTTGACACATTAGACTGGATTTTATGGCTACATATAGCTCTGTTTATTTGGCTTAGTGTCCGTTATAGCCAAAATATATCTCGATTTTCAGCACGTGAACAACAAGAAGGCATTCGTTTACCTCCGCTCTTGGATGTTGGTCTTATTTTTAGTGTGCCTGTACTAGGCTTTACGCTACATGCCTATTTAGTTCATGAGTCTACTCAAGCATTGACGATTGGTGCTGCTGTTTTGGCTGGTACCTATGCGATATTAACTTTCTGGATCAAAAAGACCCATCCTCAACTTTCAGTTCTTGCCAAAAGCTTTTTCATCCTCGCCGTTGCATTTTTTGCTTTAATCTTTCCACTCGCGAAAGGGGCACATTGGACTGCAATTGGCTGGGTTGCTCAAGGTACGGCCCTTATTGTATGGGGAGTAACTGAGCGCTACTGTTTGAGCCGATATATTGGTGTAATTTTAGTTTTACTCAGTTCAGTTGCATTGTTTTATCAATTTTGGGCGAATGCAGAGTTCCCGACGCTAAGCACAAGCATTTATGCAATTGCCCAATTCATTTCAGCCTATTATTTATTGCAATACAACAGTAAAGAGCAACACTATTTTAGTGCCAGCATGTTTAGTGGCATTTTCTTATGCTTAGGTATGTATGCAGGCGCTATTGCTGGTATAGAAATTTTGGCATGGCAACATCATGGCTTAAGCCCATATTTGATGATTGCGATACTATTATTATCAATATTTAGTGTAGTGGTTCACTATAAACTAAGGGTCCAATGGCAGAGTCTACAGTTAGGTTTAATTAGTCTGTTATTGTTGTTAATTTTGGGTGAAGCCTTTACTAGTCAAGTATTCAGCATGTTTAAATGGCCGAGTATATTACAGCAGGGTACTTTCCTCATCACAGCAATGCTTCTTAGTGCCTTATTTGTTATGGCTCAACCGCAATCAGGTCAGTTTGGATCTTTAAAGGTCTGGTCTGGTTTGAGCTGGTTAGCATTAGCAACGGTTGGTTTGGCAATATTTCCACAAATGCCACTTGTTGCTCTGGCTTTTGTTCCTGTGGTTTATTCCCTTTGGGCGTATAAAGCTAATAAAACTACCTTGTTACATCAAATTCCAGTGTGGTGTTTAAGCTTACTTTGGTTGCTAGTAGTGAGCGTAGACCGGCATTCTGCTGAGTACCTTTACTTTGTTCCTTTGATTAACTTAACTGACTTCCTTTCAATTTCAGTATTTGCTGGTCTACTCTTTATTATTTATCAGCATGCTTTTGATCAAGATAAATCACTGGAGTGGACTTTTAAAATTACAACAATTCTAGTAGGGTTGTTGGTGTTTAGTAGTGTGGTGGTTAGAGGCTTGCACCATTACTGGGCAACACCACTCTGGAGTGCTGCAATTTGGACAAATGGAATAGTACAGTTAAGTCTGACATTGCTTTGGGTAATCTTGGCATTCATTTTAACTACATTCTCTAGTAGAAAAATGATTCGTCAATTGTGGTTTGTAGGTGCTGCGCTTTTAGGGATTGTCGTATTAAAACTGATTTTACTAGATCTATCGCAAAGTGCCACTTTAACTCGAGTCATTTCATTTATTGGCGCGGGTGGGGTAATGTTGATTATTGCTTATCTTGCGCCATTACCACCATCATCCGCTGTACAGAAAAATGAAGAGCCTAAGCTTTAGGCTCTCGATTTAATTCTTTTTGATTGCTGTATTGATCGATATCATCTTCAGCAAAAACACTAGATGGTCGATCAATCAAGCCCATTTTAGGAACAGGGATTTCGATTCGGTTATCTAAAAATCCATTTCGAATTCTTTCTTGCATCTCATCTCGAACTTTTAAAGAGTTCTCTTGTCGACACCACATTGTAAATAAAAGCTCAATTGATGATTCTCTGAATGCAGTAACTGTAACAGCGGGTTTAGGATCATCTAAAACAAGAGGATAATGAGCTGCTACATTCAGTAGAACCTCGCGAACTTTAATGATGTCTTCATGGAAGTTAATTGCAAGTGTAATTGGAATACGTCGTATAGGATATTTAGATAAGTTGTGCACGGGAGCACGAATGAGTTGTTCGTTTGGCAAACGAATATAGACATTGTCTAATGTAAGCAGCTTAACCGAAAGTAAATCAATCGAGATCACTTCACCTTCAATTGTATTTCCACGAATGAGCGTAATCTGGATCGTATCACCGACTTCAAATGAACCTTCACCAATCAAAAATAAACCACTAATCAAGTTGCTGGCTGATGTTTGTGATGCGAAACCGAGCGCTACGGTTAAAATCCCTGCCGCGCCAAGAAACACACTCAGTTTAAAACCAGCTTCTTTTAAACTCGTCATAATGAAGAGTAAGAAAATGAAATAAAAAATACCACGGCGCCACACCAGACGTTGATGAGCATTAAAACGTGAGCCAATGGTTCTAATAAACGTATTCGAAATAATACGAGCAAGAACAAAGCCAATGAAACACAGTACAACAGCGACTAAAATTTCACTAATACGTTCGGTATTAATATTGGTAAATATGCTTTTGAGGCTATCAGCGATATCTTTTGGAATATTTGAATCAGCCATATAACCCTCTTAAAAGAATGAATCAAACATATTGAATAATGCTCCACCAGGTGAACGTGGTGGGTGAACATAGGTCACTTCACCAGCAAGAGGAGGCGTACGGTTTTCAATACGAATACGTGCGGGACGATCAGAACCTTCATAATAAACTTTAATTTGAGAAGTCCATAAACGACCAGTACTTTCACTATAAAAAAGAGGAAGGGCCGTAACTGGCACATTCATACGATCAAAGCGTAATTGATGATTACTGGTGTTGTGAAAATCAATCGGTGTAACCGCACGAAAAGCTCGAGGTGTTAACAGGTTTAAATCGGTACGCCCATCTACAGAAGTGGCATAACAAATTTCACCTTGCTGGGCATTAGGACCAAACCATGTATCTTTAGGTTGAATCACAGGAATCTCAAACAAAGGCTCATGCTGACTTTCAACTAAACCTGCAATCCATAGTGGTGTACTTATATATAGAGTCCCACGTTGTCCCGCTGGAATGTAGATAGGATCAACGGGTTTAATGACTACAGAACGGTCTGCCAGACGGGGCATAAGTAAAAATTCTGGATTAGTTTTCCGAAACATGTAGCGTTCTACTTGAACAGTATGCGGAAAGGCAAAGTTCGGATCGGCAATTGGATGCCAATCTTGCTCATTATCGTCTTGAAGAGAGGGGCGATAATATTCAATACGCCATTCTTTTATACCGCGCGTTAGACGAAAAAGCATTGAACCAAATTGCCATGCTTTAGACTGATTAATTTCAAAGCGCTGTTCTCCCCACCATTTTAAGGAATTCTGGGGGCGAGGCTGATATTCATTATTTTCAAACAAGACGTAAAATTCCTCTACCGAGTTGTTAAACAGACTTCACGCTGTAATCTGCTTAGAGTACACTCAAAATCATCTTACTCATCATTATAAATTGTGATGCAAATATTGAAACAAATACAAGTTCCATATAGTTTTGCCAAGCGTCATGGTGTTTTATTTCGTTATGACGGTGATCAAGTATTTATTATTAGACGTCAAAACACTGAAAAAATTGCATTGCAGGAAGCAAGACGAATTCTAGGTAAGCCAGCTCATTTCCAATTATGTACTGAACAAGAATTTAATACGCTCTTAAGTACAAGCTATGCCGGAGATACAGGGGAATCACAACAAGTTGCAGCAGGTTTAGAAGATCATCCTGATTTATTAAGTTTGGCCGATCAGGTTCCTGAGACAGAAGATTTGATGGATCAGGAAGATGATGCGCCTATTGTTCGTCTGATTAATGCGCTACTTTCTGAGGCAATTCGAGTAGGAGCTTCTGATATTCACATTGAAGCTTTCGAAAAGAAATTATCTGTACGATTACGTGTAGATGGCCAATTACGTGAAGTTGTACAGCCGCGCCGTGAGTTGGCACCGTTGCTGGTTTCACGTATTAAAGTCATGGCAAAACTCGATATTGCAGAAAAGCGTGTGCCGCAAGATGGGCGTATTTCTTTACGTCTTGCAGGCCGAGAAGTAGATGTTCGTGTTTCGACTTTACCATCTTCACATGGTGAAAGGGTTGTAATGCGTTTGCTCGATAAGCAAGCTGGTCGACTTAATATGATCCACTTGGGATTAATGGCAAATGACTACGAGCGTTTAACTCAGTTAGTACATCGTCCTCATGGCATTATTTTGGTCACAGGCCCTACAGGTTCGGGGAAAACAACGACTTTATATGCAGCTTTATCTGATCTAAATGATAATACGCGCAACATCTTAACTGCCGAAGATCCGATTGAATATCAACTTGAAGGCATTGGTCAAACACAAGTCAATACCAAAGTGGATATGACGTTTGCTCGCGCTTTAAAAGCAATGTTGCGTCAAGATCCAGATGTAGTGATGGTAGGTGAGATTCGTGACTTGGAAACAGCTGAAATTGCAGTACAAGCATCGTTAACTGGACATTTGGTTTTATCGACACTACATACCAATACAGCTATTGGTGCGGTTACTCGACTTAAAGATATGGGGATTGAACCCTTCTTATTATCAAGCTCTTTAATTGGGGTGATTGCTCAACGTTTGGTTCGTACTTTATGTCCACATTGTATGACATGGCGTGAAGCTGATACTTTTGAAAAACAGGTTTTTCAACATATTCATAATGAACCTTTGTTGCAGTTACCTGAAGCCAAAGGATGTGATCATTGCTCACATTTAGGCTTTAATGGACGTACAGCCATTTATGAAATCGTACCTGTTGATGAGCCAATGCGTCGCCTTATTCATGGCAATGCGGCTGAATATGAGTTAGAAAATCATGCTCGTCAGTATTCGGGTTCTATTCGTGATGATGGTTTACGCAAAGTACTTACAGGTAAAACCACACTTGAAGAAGTACTTCGAGTAACCAATGAAGCAAGTGAAGTATAATTTGTAATCTGCAATAAAAATGCCCGATATGATTCGGGCATTTTTTAAACTTAAAAAATTACTCAGTCACAATATTAAAAGTTACATCAATATTGTTACGAGTTGCATTTGAATATGGGCAAACAATATGAGCTGCTGCAACTAACTTTTCAGCTTCTTCACGGTCCATACCCACTAAGTAAACATTTAAAGTTACTTCGATGCTAAAACCTGTAGGAATTGGACCAATACCCACTTCACCTTCTACATAAGCATCTTTGCTAATATTAAATTTATCGCGGTTTGCAACAAATTTTAAAGCTCCTAAAAAGCATGCTGAATAGCCAGCTGCAAATAATTGCTCAGGGTTTGTTACGGCACCACCAGCGCCACCCATTTCTTTAGGTACGCCAAGTTGTACATCTAATACACCGTCAGATGAAGTTGCACGGCCATCACGACCACCGGTTGCTTTAGCTTTTGCGCGATAAACAACTTTTTCTAATGACATCGTTTTTATTCCTAAAATAAATTGAATACAAATATATCGTACACGACTTAATTATTTTGACAAGTATATTTTTTGAAAAAATTGCTGTTTATTTGACTAGGTTTGTACGGAGTTTGGTAAGTTGATCTTTCAGGCCTAATAGTGTTGTCATATCACATGAACTTGCTTCTAGTACACCTGCTGGAATATCCAATGCTTGATCTTTTAATTTTTTTCCTTCATCGCTAAGTGTAATAATCACTTGTCTCTCGTCTTGAGTTGAGCGGGTACGATGAAGCAAATGCAGGGCTTGTAACTTTTTCAAGATAGGAGTGAGGGTGGATGATTCTAAAAAAAGTTTAGCTCCAATTTCTGAAACAGTCACTTCATCTTGCTCCCATAACACTAACATCACTAAATATTGGGGGTAGGTAAGCCCCAAAGGCGCGAGAAGTTTTCTGTAGAGTTGATTAAGCGCTAAATTTGTTGAATAAATGAGGAAACATAATTGATTCTCAAGCTTTAAGTTTTGACAGTCTTGGTCCATATATTCCTCAAAGAAACTCATATTGCTTTTGTAGTATATCGCGTTCTATTCAGTTTCTTAAATGTTCATCAGAATAGGTTATGAATAAAGTAAATTAAGAGACATAAAAAATGGAATAATTAATCCAATTATTCCATAACATAAAAATATTTTAGATAAAATTGTCTACCACAGATCTGCAATTTTTTTCATTAAACGCGCACGATATTTAGCGGTAGGATTATTTGCATTGCGTTGTTGCTCTTGTTCATAAAAATCTTGCCATGCAGTAATCATTTCAAGCGTTGTTCCTTGTTTTTTAATCATAGAAACATCTGCTGGCTGAATATTTTCTAAACGTTGTCTTGCGCCTTCTGCACCCGTTCCCCATCCAATTATTCTCTGGCCAAATGCAGGCAAAGGAATATCTTTAGGAGTAGAGGGGAGAATATCTGATTTGAGCTGTGCCGTTGGTGAAACGAAATGATTCGTTGTCCCAAACTCAGCATAACAATGAATATTTGCCCCCAAGCAAAAAAAGCTAAATAAGTATTTCCACATGAATAATTAAACTTTTAATAGTGAATTAATTTACGGTGTGTCATTAGAGGCATTGAAGAGCGGACGAGATCTTGCGCCGTTAGATCAAAGGGTACAGTAATTAAACCATTTCCTTCATATCCAACCATACTTAAAATTTGGCCACGACTATCAGTTGCCCCAGAGTGTCCCCAGGTCTGTCGTTTTTCACCATGCCAGCCCTGTTGTGCTGCACCTAAAACATAACATTGGCTATCCATTGCCCGAGCTTGTAACAAAAGCTGCCAGTGCATTTGTCCAGTTGTATAGGTAAATGCAGCAGGGGCAGTAAGAATATGAGCGCCTTGTTGTCTTAGCGTTAGAGCAAGCTCTGGAAAACGCAAGTCATAACATACCATTAAGCCAATATTGCCAAAAGGGGTAGATGTGACTACTACGTCTGTTCCTGGTTCAAAGAAACGAGACTCCTGATAACCACCAACAGCATCACCAACTTGTACATCAAATAAATGGATCTTGTCATAACGCGCTTCTGTACGCTCAGGACTAATACAGAGGCTAACAGTTCGGACGCGACCATCTTGAATAGTGGAACCATCTGGACGGAATGGGCAAGGTAAGGTGCCAGCCACAATCCAGATTTGATATTGATGTGCGAGTTTCTCAAGCCTTTGTTGAATAGATTCAAATTGCTCAGCAGTTTCACGTTGTTTTCCAGCAGCAAAACATACAAAGTTTTCGGGGAAAACAATCAAACTGGCATTTTGTGCCTTGCTCTGTTGAATCAAAGACTCAATGACTTGAAAATTATTTTCAATATCATTTTGAGAGTTCATTTGAGCAACAGAAACGAGGGTCATATTCTAATCCGGCTTAATGGTGAAAATCAGGCATTTTGCTTGTCAGATACCTGTTCAAGCGTATCTTGTTCTTTCTGTAACTGCTTAACAAGTGGCTCAAACATATTCTGATTGTTTGCATTGAGTTTCATCAATGTCTTATGTGCATCCAGAACAGTTCTTAGCATTGCATTATGAGTGATTTGTTCATCTGTTAACGTTAATGTGCAAACGTTAGGATCACCACAATAATTCAAAATGACAAAAACCTGCCCTAGCCCCATACTGTTGGCTAAGGTTGTGATATCTGGATTGGTAGATAGCATCACAGCTTGAATATGATGAGTCTGTTTAAGCTTTAAACCCAACTTAGCTAGGATGCCTAATACAGTACTATCAATAAATGTTGTTTGGGTTAAATCAACGATTGCACCTACAACATTCTCTTGCTGTTCAATTCTGTTTAAAAGTTTGTCTAGACTTATACAAGAATGGGCTCGCACTTCACCAATAAGTTTGAAAATATGCGTTCCATTTAAACTTGCATATTCAACATGACCTGTTGACATATAAATGCCATTTTCAGAGAAGGATAGAAAAATTATCACATAGTGCCATCCCAGACTCAAGAGTCCTTAAGTCGTATATTATGTAATTAATTGATTCGTAAATTAATTCATTCGACAAAGACTGAAGATGGCAATATCGTCGGCCACATGATCGGGTGCTTGAAATGATTGATTTTGCAAATGATGGACCAATTGTTGGAACTGATCGTTTAAACCGCCATCAAAAGGTTCGAGGGCTCCGTCCGAGCAAACAATGAAGCGAGCATGGCGATTTAACGTACAAATATGCTCTTCAACTTCGAGTTCGTCAGTTAAACCTAGTGGGAAACTGCTCGTTGTTAGAATCTTCGGTGCCTGATTAGGCTCAAAAATGATAGGAGGAGGGTAGTGCCCAGCACTTGACCAGCGAAGAGTATGTGTTTCAAGGTTTAAAATACCCACCACAATCGTAATGTGCTTTTCGATATTTTCTTGAACTAGCATCCCATTTAATTTTTTTATTAATTGTCTTGGGGTTTTGGAGCGACCATGAAATGCTGCCATCCATGATGTTAATAAACTACTGGTTACACCATGACCTGAAACATCAGCAAGATAGAATAAAACTTCTTTATCATTTAATTTCCAATAGTCGTACCAATCACCGGAAAGATAAGCTGAAGGCTGAAAGAAAGTTTCGACTTCATAATTTAATAAATCAATTGGATTCGGCAATAAACGTTTTTGCAGTTCAGCAGCCGAAGGTAAATCACGACTATCTTGGTTACGCTTATATTGAGCATCAATTTTTGATAAGGCTTTATTTAAATCATTAGGTAACTGATTCCACACCCAGCCTGCAAGAGCACCTGCTTCCCATGCATGTGCCAAAGCGGTACCTTCATGTTCAAAAGCAATTACGACCGTTGGTAAATTCCATTTATAAGTTAGGAAATCTTGTACATCTGCAATTGCAATGATGGTTGGATCATATAAATCTAAATCATCTATGTTAATGACTTGTAAGCCTGGCAGTTTATCCAAAGCTTGCTCTAAATAAGGAATAGAGCGTGTCGGTTTAATAAAATACATAGAAGATATGGTAGTCCTTTTATATGATCACTTTATTCATCATAGAGTATGTATGATCAAAATCAAGGTATTGCCGAACTCTTAATCCAAGCAACACCTTTATTTCATGTTAAGGGTTTTGATTCTCATCTGGTGTATCTTCTGAGTCATCATCAATGAAAGATACGTCAGCTGAGTCACCTTTCTTCTCTGCAATTTGGAATGCTTTACGCTGGAGGTATAAGTCTCGAATCATAGCGTATTGATCACCTTGTAAGGTTTGATCTAAATCAAGATATTGAGCACGTGTATCCACGGCTTGTAATAGATTACTCGACCAATAAAGACCTTCTTGATCATCCATAACGTATTTTTGTGGGCGAGCTTGGGCATCTACTGCTAAACCAAAACCATCACGTAAGGTGCTTGGACCAAAAAAAGGCAACATAAGGAATGGGCCAGAAGGAACGCCATAGTAGCCAAGAGTTACACCAAAATTCTCTTCTTCAGTTGGTAAGCCTAAGCGACTTGCTGGGTCAGCCAAACCAAGAGTAGTTAAAGTGTTAATCGTAAATCGGCCTAAAGTTTTTGCTGCACGACCAGGGCGGCCTTGAATAAGCTGATTGACAGCATTCCATGGTTCACCAAGATTTTTACGGAACTGGCGATAAGAACCACGTACATCTTCTGGGGTTTTTTCTCTATATTGAACAGCAACTGGGCGTAAAAAATTGCGATCCAACATATCATTAAAAGAATAAATTGGACGGTTCAATGATTGCAAAGGATCTTTGACAAGATCTGGTTGAGCTGCATTTGCATTAATTTTTAAATCTTTAACTTTAATGTTTTTTAAATCTTTAATAATTTGTGAACGGGGATGGTTTGGCCCTGTTTCTTCTAATGAACTCGCATTAGCAGATTCACTTACCGTGTTTTCTTGAGCATATATAGAGGTACAAACACCTACAGATAACACGCTTAGTAAAATTAAATTAGAATAATTCATATAATTCCTTAACCGCCAGCCAGGCTAATACTTAATGTGCAGTTGGGTGGAGATATGTTTTAATACAAAATTGATAACCTATTATCAATGTAAAATTGATCAAATAATATAGATAAAATGCTAAAAAGGCTAAAAAACGAACATGTGGCAATATTAAATTAAAAAAGGGGTTGCCAAAGGTTTTTAATGGTCTATAATGCACATCCATCGGCGGTGATGCAGATAAGAACTTGTTGAAAAACAGTTACTTGGAATTAGATTGGTTGCTTTAAGTGATGAATTTGATGAGAAGTTGGTTTTGAGAATAAGTTTTAAAAATATCGAAATTACCTGTTGACTTTTAAGAGATTAAGAGTAATATAGCCGACCTAGCTTGCTGGTGA
>NZ_KB849420.1:2487489-2521582 GCF_000368405.1 Acinetobacter sp. NIPH 817 | reverse complement strand
GTTGATAGGTTGGATGTGGAAGCATAGTGATATGTGAAGCTGACCAATACTAATTGCTCGTGAGGCTTGACTATACAACACCCAAGCAGTTGTATATAAAGCATCAATCGATTCATTAATATGCAAAGCAACTTGATTTAGTTATATGCTTAGCTAAAATGAACAAATAAAGTAAGATTCAATCAGCCCATCTGTAAAGATTTGGAAAACGCATCGGCATATTAAGACCAATGCAAGTATCCATACCAGTTGTGCTGGCGACCATAGCAAGAGTGAACCACCTGATCCCTTCCCGAACTCAGAAGTGAAACCTCTTAGCGCTGATGGTAGTGTGGGGTTTCCCATGTGAGAGTAAGTCATCGCCAGCTCATTATTCAAACACCCCGACCCCGAAAGAGGCCGGGGTGTTTCCTTATGGGAAATTAATTAATAAATTGATTTAAATGCAGTAAGACAATAAAAAAAGGACTCTATATGAGTCCTTTTTTTATAGAGGAAGGAAATTTCGAATCCGTTCTAAGTTAGAAATGGGCTTCTAAACCGACCTCTTAATTAGCTAGGTATCAAAACTTTTCATTAAAAAAAATCCACTTTTTCTTCTAGAAATTTCATACCAATATATATGATAAATAGAAACTATATGTTATAAATGTTAAGTAGGCATGATTTTTGCTTGTTTAATGGAATCTAAAATATGAAATTATCTGTTGGGTTGAAAGTTGCGAATTCTTTATCGTTAACACCTCAATTACAGCAGGCGATTCGTTTGTTACAGCTTTCTAGCTTAGAGCTTGAACAAGAAATTCAAATTCAACTAGATAGTAATCCTTTACTTGAAAAAATAGAAGAAGAATCATTAACAGATAGCCTATCTGCGTTAGAAAGTAAAGATTCAGATGATTTAACAACTGAATTAAATGCCAACCATTTGCCTGATGATTTACCAGTCGATACAGATTGGGATGATATTTATACTCATCAATCAACAGCATTGGCTACTCCAGAATTTGAAGAGCGAGAGGATAATCGTCAAGTTCAATTATCTCTAAAGGAACATATTTTAGAACAAGTTAATCTTTTGCACTTTTCTAAAATAGATCAATTAATTGCTTACTGTATTGTTGATGCATTAGATGATAAAGGTTTCTTAGATGCTGAAATAGAAGAAATAATTTTAGCTGCCCAACAATTATTAAATGAGATGGATATCGAGGAAGATATTGAAGAAGATGAGGTTCTAGTTGTCTTAAAGCATATTCAACGACTTGACCCACTAGGGATTGGTTCACGTAATTTAGCGGAATGTTTGAAAATACAGCTCGAATTCCTACCGAAAGATGTTGAATATTTAAACGAAGCAAAGAGCTTATTGCAATATTATGAGCTTTTGATAGCAAATGATCTAAATAAATTACTCAAACAAACGGGTTTAACAAAAGATCAATTAAAGTTTGCAATCAATCTTTTAAAAACATTGAAACCCTATCCAGGTATGGATTTTGATAAACAAGAGTCAGATTATCAAATCCCAGATGTAGTTGTTTCCAAAAAAGATTTACATTGGCAGGTCCAACTAAACCCAGATGTATTACCTAAATTAAGAATTAATTCTTTTTACTCCAGTATGATTCGTAGAGCAGATCAGAGTGAAGATAATCTATATTTGCGTAACCAAATGCTTGAGGCGAAAAACTTTATCAAAAGCATTGATGAAAGACATAAAACACTATTAAAGGTAGCATCTTGTATTGTGGAGCATCAGAAAGCTTTTTTGGAGATTGGTGCAGAAGCAATGAAACCATTGGTTCTTCGAGATGTTGCTGAAGAAGTAGAGTTGCATGAATCTACAGTTTCTCGTGTAACAACAAATAAGTATATGCTTACCCCACGTGGCCTTTTTGAGTTGAAATATTTTTTCTCTAGCCATGTAGGTACAACTGCTGGTGGAGAGGCTTCTTCCACTGCAATTCGTGCAATGATTAAAAAACTCGTAGCAAGTGAAAATCCACGTAAACCTTTGTCAGATAATGTAATTGCTACATTATTGAAAGATGAGGGCATTGAAGTAGCAAGAAGGACGGTCGCAAAATATCGTGAATCGTTACATATTCCTTCATCGTCTGAAAGAAAAGTCTTGATCTGAATTTTGAAGTATGGCTATTCTAGAGGTTCATTATGACGAAATAATGAAATTTTAATTTCACCAAGAGGAGCCGCTAAAATGGTTTAATTGTCCTAATATTTTTTGATAGCATTAAATCGTTTTAGTTCTTCTTTAGATAACCTAAAAAAGGTGAGGGATAGAATTATGCAAATAACGATTCGTGGACATCATTTAGCAATTACACCCGCTATAGAAGAAAATATTAAATCAAAGTTTAATCAATTGACGAAACACCTAGATCAGGTGAATAGTATGCAGATTAAATTAACCAAAGATCATCAAATTGATAAGCGCTCTCATAAGGGCAGTTCAAATCATGTTGCAGAGGCTATTGTAAGATTGCCGGGGATTGAGTTGTTTGCTCAGGCAACCGCTGATGATATGTATACTTCAATTAAAAAATTGACAGAAAAATTAAAAAGACAATTATTAAGATATCGAAAAATGCAATGTACTTATTCGCAAGTTACTGTTTCTGTTTAATAAGTTTTGTTAATTTAAGGGAGGCTTGAAAGATAGCCTCTTTTTTATTGATAAAATATAAACACGTACTGAATTCTTGGAAAAAGTTATAGTAAAATACTCCGTTTTACCCCTTAGGTTGTGTCAGAGGTCTTTGCAATGAATAGTGAACAGCTCACTCAAATTTTAAAAGAAGCTTTCCCTGTAGCGGAAGTAGCGGTGAGCGGACAGGCCGGAAAATTTGACCTCCGTATTGTGGATGATCAATTTGAAGGTAAGCGTACAGTGGCTCGTCAACAATTAGTTTATGCACCATTAAATACTTATATTGCAAGTGGGGAAGTTCACGCGGTAACAATTCGTGCAATGACCAAAGATGAATGGCGTAAAGCAAGCCTTTTCGGAGCTTAAATATTAATGGATAAATTTTTAATTACGGGTGGTGTTAAGCTCGAGGGCGAAGTGCGCATTTCTGGTGCAAAAAATGCTGCTTTGCCATTACTTGCTGCAACTATTCTTGCAGATTCTCCAATTACAATAACCAATGTTCCAAATCTTAAAGATGTTAATACGTTGGTCAAGCTAATTGGTGGGTTAGGGGTAACAATTGGCTATGAAAATGACACAGTAAAAGCAGATACCTCTACTTTAGATAATCAGTTTGCACCTTATGAGCTGGTAAAAACAATGCGTGCCTCAATTTTGGTTTTAGGACCATTATTAGCACGTTACGGTAATGCTAAAGTTTCTTTACCTGGTGGTTGTGCGATTGGTTCAAGACCTGTGGACCAACATTTAAAAGCTTTAGAAGCTTTGGGTGCGCATATTGAAGTCGAAAATGGTTATGTCCATGCTTCAGTTGATGGTCGCTTAAAAGGTGGTGAAGTTGTTTTTGATATGGTGACTGTTGGTGGTACCGAAAACATCTTGATGGCAGCAGCATTAGCAGATGGTGTTACGACTATTCGTAATGCAGCACGTGAACCAGAAATCACTGATCTTGCTCAAATGTTAATTAAAATGGGCGCCAAGATTGAAGGTCTTGATACAGATACTCTTGTTGTGACAGGCGTAGAAAGTTTGCATGGCTGTGAATATGCTGTTGTTGCTGATCGTATTGAAACAGGTTCATATTTAGCAGCTGCTGCAATTACGGGTGGTCGTGTCAAAACTACACATACTGACCCTACATTACTTGAGTCTGTTTTGGATAAGTTTGAAGAAATGGGTGCTGAAGTCACTCGTGGTGATGACTGGATTGAACTTGATATGATGGGTAAACGCCCTAAAGCTGTAAGTTTTAGAACTTTGCCACATCCAGAATTTCCAACTGATATGCAAGCACAGCTGATGGCAGTAAATGTGATTGGTCGTGGATTCGCAACAATCTCTGAAACGATCTTTGAAAATCGTTTTATGCATGTTCCTGAATTGTCACGAATGGGCGCTAATATTCAGGTAGAAGGTCACGATGCAGTCGTAACCGGAGTTGAAACCTTACAGGCAGCACCTGTTATGGCAACAGATTTACGTGCTTCATTCTCTTTGGTTCTAGCTGCTTTAGTTGCAGAAGGAGATACGTTAATTGATCGTATCTACCATATTGACCGTGGTTATGAACATGTCGAAGAGAAGCTTCAAGGTTTAGGTGCCCAAATTAAGCGAGTAAGTTAATGAATGATGTAAGAAACGATGATCCTAATTTTGATGTGATGGGTAATTTTGATCATGGTTTGACCTTGGCATTGAGTAAAGGGCGTATTTTAAAAGAGACGTTACCTTTATTGGCTACAGCGGGTATTAATTTACTCGAAGATCCGGAAAAGTCTCGTAAACTAATTTTCCCTACTACGCATAAGCAAGTACGTATTTTAATTTTACGTGCGTCTGATGTACCAACCTATGTAGAAAATGGTGCAGCAGATATCGGTGTAGCGGGTAAAGATGTGTTGATGGAGCATGGTGCTCAACATGTATATGAGTTGCTTGACCTGCAGATTGCTAAATGTAGGTTAATGACTGCTGGTAAAGTAGGCATGGAGCATCCAAAGGGTCGTTTAAAAATTGCCACGAAATATGTCAATCTTACACGTCAATATTATGCAAGCTTAGGCGAGCAGGTTGATGTTATTAAGCTCTATGGTTCTATGGAGTTAGCACCTTTGGTTGGTTTAGGTGATTACATTGTGGATGTGGTCGATACTGGTAATACTTTAAGAGCAAATGGTCTTGAGCCATTAGAAGAGATCTGCAAAGTGTCTTCTCGATTAATTGTAAATAAAGCCAGTTTTAAACGTAAACAAACTTTGTTAAATCCAATCATTTCACAGCTTGAGCAAGCTGTTCAATCGCGTTAAAAGCAATTTCCCATCATGCTTTTGCGATAGTTAAGCTAGATGATGCCCACAAGCGCATAGAAAAAGGGTAAACTTACTTTTTCTTTTTCGCCTTGTGGGTAAATTGATGCGACGTTTATCGACTCAAGATCAAAACTTCAAACAGGTTTTTGCTGAGCTATTGGCATTTGAAACCGTGAATGATCTTAATTTAGTGCAAACAGTAGATCAAATTATTGCTGATGTTCGTCAGCATGGTGATGATCATGTTTTAAAGCTTACTCAACAGTTCGATCGACATCCTGCGCATCAATTTTCAGATTTAGAATTATCTCAAGAACAACTTAAAACTGCTTTTGATAATTTAAGCCCAGAAATTCGTGATGCTTTAGAATTGGCAGCAAAGCGTATTCGTACATTTCATGAAGCTCAGAAACAAGATAGCTGGACTTATATTGATGACTTGGGCAATACATTAGGGCAAAAAATTACGCCTTTAGACCGTGTTGGTATTTATGTGCCAGGTGGTTTAGCTTCTTATCCATCTTCAGTTCTAATGAATGCTGTACCTGCTCATGTTGCGGGTGTACCTGAAATTATCATGGTTGTTCCAGCACCGAATGGTGAATTAAATCCATTGGTTCTTGCCGCAGCTTATCTTGCGGGAGTTAACCGAGTATTTACCATTGGTGGGGCGCAGGCTGTAGCAGCTTTGGCTTATGGTACTCAGACAATTCCACCTGTAGATAAAATTACTGGTCCGGGGAATCGTTTTGTAGCAGCTGCTAAACGTGCTGTATTTGGTCAAGTCGGCATCGATATGATTGCTGGACCTTCTGAAATTTTAGTATATGCAGAAGGTGAGAATAATGCAGATTGGTTGGCTATGGATGTTTTATCACAAGCTGAACATGACACTGTGGCTCAAGCTATTTTTATAACTCCAGATGAAGCTTTACTTAATGCAGTCGAGTTGGCAATTGAAAAGCATTTAAATGAATTGCCAAAGGCAGATATCGCTCGAACTTCAATTGAAAACCGTGGTGCTTTGGTATTAGTTAAAGACCGCGCAGAAGCAATTGAGTTAATTAATCAGGTTGCACCAGAGCATTTGGAACTGTGCCTAGATGACGCCGAAGCAATGAGTGAAGAGATTCGACATGCTGGAGCAATTTTCATGGGACGTTATACACCTGAAGCAATCGGTGACTATTGTGCGGGTCCAAACCATGTATTGCCGACATCTGGAACTGCTCGTTTTTCTTCTCCGTTAGGCGTTTATGATTTCCAAAAACGTTCGAGCTTGATTATGTGTTCGAAAGATGGAGTTAAAACGTTAGCTAAAACAGCCGATATATTAGCTGTCCAAGAAAACTTAGATGCCCATGCACGCTCAGCTCGCTATCGTTATCAATAAGCTTATCAACCTTGTCGTTTTTTAATTATTACTCAGGGCTGATTTTCAGCCCTTTTTTGAGATAAGACCATGACTTTATCTACAGCACAAATGCGCTTTTGGAGTCCAGAAGTTCGTGAATTAGATCCTTATGTTCCGGGTGAGCAGCCTAAAATTCAGAATTTATTGAAACTCAATACGAATGAAAATCCATATCCACCATCTCCAAAAGTAGTTGACGCAGTTCAAGCAGTTTTAACTCAGCAAGCTGATGCATTGCGTTTATATCCAGATCCAGATGCAACAGCTTTAAAACAAGCAATTGCTAAACAACAGAATATTGAGGTATCTCAAGTTTTCGTTGGTAATGGCTCAGATGAAGTACTTGCTCATATTTTTAAAGCATTTTTCCTTCAAGATGAACCGATTCTTTATCCAGATATTACTTATAGTTTTTATCCAGTTTATAGTCAGTTCTTTGGAACAAAAACTAAAGAAATTCCACTCAATGAGAATTTCGAGATAGAAGCTAAGGACTATATACAACCAAATGGTGGGATTGTTATTACAAACCCTAATGCACCAACCAGTATTGCAATGGGGTTGCCAGATATCGAGCAAATCTTAAAAGCAAATCCAGATCGGGTGGTGGTGATCGATGAGGCTTATGTTGATTTTGGAGCAGAATCCGCAGTTGGTCTTGTAAATCGCTATGAGAATTTGGTTGTCTGTCAAACAACCTCAAAATCTCGTTCATTAGCTGGTTTACGCGTTGGTTTTGCAATCGCTCAGCCACATTTAATTGCAGCGCTTGAAGCTGTCAAAAATAGTTTTAACTCCTATCCTATTGACCATTTTGCAATTGCAGCCGCGGTAGCTTCTTTTGAAGATCAGGCTTATTTTGAAGAACACTGTCAGAAAGTTATTTCTAGTCGTGAAAAGCTAGTAGATGACTTAACTGCTTTGGGCTTTAAAGTTTTACCTTCTAAAGCGAACTTTATTTTTGCTTCACACTCAGTCCATGATGCAGGCAAACTTGCACAACAATTACGTGAACAAGGTATTATTGTACGTTATTTCAATAAGCCTCGTATTAATCAATTTTTGCGTATCACAGTGGGTACTGATGAGCAGAATATGCGTTTAGTGCAAACGTTAAAACAAGATATTCTTTAAGTTTTAGTCTGCTGTGCTGTTCATTAAGTTCAGCATGGCAGAAATTTTATCAAGGCTTTCTTGATATTCTGCTTCTGCATTTGAGGCAATTGTAATACCACCGCCAGCCCACAAAGAGAGCTGATTTTGATATTGTTGAAAGCTACGGATAAGAATATTCCAGCGACCCGTTCCATCAAAATTGAAGTAACCTAATGTCCCGCAATAAGCACCTCTTGCTTCTTCTTCTAATTCTTCAATAATTTGCATTGCCCGAATTTTTGGGGCTCCTGTAATCGATCCCCCCGGTAAAGCAGAGAGCAACATTTGCATTGGATTAATATCATCTTTAAGCGTGGCAACAATCTCACTGACCATATGATGAACTTGATTAAAACTTTCAATCTCGAATAATTGCGTTGTTTTTACGGACCCTGTATTGGCATAAATGCTCAAATCATTACGTAATAAATCAACAATCATGACATTCTCGGCCTGATCTTTTTGCGAGTTTTTTAAAGTTTGTTTTGAAATAAAATCTTTTTCGATATCTTCATATCGAGGCATGGTTCCCTTAATAGGTCGTGTCTTAATTTGTTTATTTTGATTGAATTCTATGAAGAGTTCAGGAGAACAACTTAATAATTCAAATTGATCTAATTTTAAATAACCTGCATATGGGGCATTAGTAAGACTCCATAAATCTTCAGCTTTATTTAATAAAGATCCTTTGAAATTAGCTTTAAATTCTTGGGTTAAATTAATTTGATAACAATCCCCAGCTTTAATGTATTCTTGTATTTTGTTAAAAGCCTCGAAATATTGTTCTTTAGACCATCTTGGTTGAATAGAAGTTTTTAATTCAAATATATTTTTAGATTTATTTGAATTGGTAATCTCTAACTTCTTTTTAATATATTTAAATAGGTCTAATGCATTTTCTTCATCACTAAAAAAATACCACTCATTATCTATATATTTTAAAAAAGAACGATATTGACCTAAGAATAAAGACGGTTGTATATGGGCTTGAGCATTAATAAATTGATGGGCAGCAAAATCATAACTAATAAAACCGACATAGCCGCCATTAAAACTTATTATTGATTTAGTATTATTGATTTCTTTTAATTTATTTTCTTTTAGTTGAATAAAATCTAATAATTGGTTCGATTTTAATATATTTTTATATTCATTAAAGTTCTGACGTTGAAATACTATATTATTTTTATTCTGAATAAGAATGTATTGTTGAGGGAGAAAGCCAATAACAGGATTATTATTGTCATTTAAATAAATGAGTCCAGTTAATCCTTGTAAATTTTTTAAAATCTCGGCATTACTTTTACCATGTAATGAGATTTTTTTCTTTAACTGAGACATTTTTAAATAACAGAATAGTTAATGAGGGAAATATTAGTTTACTACAACTTGCGGATCATCAGGGAGAAGACTTAGAAGAGAGGTACTTTTTGTTGATAAAATAGTCGAATTTTAGAGTGGGATTGGTAGGGGGCGTTAGAGTTAAAAGCGAAATAAATTGAGTGTACCGTTTGTCGGGTAGTTGGCAAAAAATGCACAACACTAGTTGAACAAAAAGTAACGTAGATGTAATTTAGTAATTGCTAAGCAAAACTACTCAAGGATTGGAAGTTTCGGTTGCTATATAAAGAAAAATGCAATTTGAGACAATGAGAGTGGTTAAAGTCAAAAAATAAATGCTCTTGGGAGAGTGCTCAATGAAAATGTTCACTAAACTTGCTTTAGTTTCTTCTTTAGCTATCAGTGCAAATGCAATGGCAATGCAGTCAATGGACGATGCTGCACTAAGCGCTGCTACAGGTCAAGATGGTATTAATATCGGTATTGCTTTAGGTACTGACGGTATTAATATTAGTAAACTATATTTACATGATAATGACGGTTTAGGTACCGCAACAGGTATTCAGGGTGCAACAGGGACTGCTGGTGCAATCGCAATTAATGGTATTACTCTTAAGCAAACAGGTACTGATCCGCTTTTAAATTTAGCAATTGATACGAATGGTGCTTCGGGCTCAAACGGTGCTTTCCTAAACGTTGCAGCAACAGTTGGTGCGGTTGACGTACATGTTGGTTCAATTGGTGTGGGTACTTCAGGTACTTTAAGTGAAACGACTGCTGTACGTGGTATTACAGAAACTGCTCCAACAGAGATTATTACTGGTTTAGATTTGTCTTTAGGTAAAATTACTGCAAACATCCAGTTAGGTGCAGCTCCTCAAGGCGCAATGATTAAAGTAAACTCTAGTTTACAAGGCGGTTTAAATATCTCTAATCTAGGTATTAAAGACGCTGCTGGTGGCGGTACTATCAAACTTGACAAAATCATGGTACGTGGTGCTAACGCAACGGGTGATTTAGACGTTAATGCTGGTATCTCGGTAAAAACGACTGGTCTTGAAGTTAAAAATAATAGTACTCAAGCAATGAATGTATATTTACAAGGTGTACATTTAGGTACAGCTGCTTCTATTGGTGATGTTGAAGTTCAAGGTCTAAATGTTGCTAATTCTACAATTACAATTTCTGGACACTAATTTTAAGAGTTCAAAATAAAAAAAGCGCGTTTTATACGCGCTTTTTTTGGTGAAGGAAAATTTAAAATGATTTTATATATTTGTTTAATATAAAATTATTATATAAATAATAAATATATGGGAAGTGCTGATAATTAAGAATGAGAGCTAGTTAACAGTTTAATTAGAGTAGAACTATGCGTTCATCAAAAAGATAAAAAAAAAGCTGTTTTTTACAAAAAAAAAAGGTATCTTCAAGACACAGGGATGTAGAGCTATTGCTCTAAGAATAAAATTAATAAGGCCGGTTAGGCCACCATTTAGACCAAGTGCTTATGTTAGAGATTGTTTTAGGCTCAGCATTGATGTATTACTTTGCGACAGAAGCCTTCGAAATAGAAAAAAAACCACCGGGAACTGTTTATTACACAGAGACTGCCGATTCACGTAATTTATCTTTTCGTCGAAATCATTTTGAATCAGTCACGATTAAGCCTGCTGTAGAAGATCAATTTCGGGGTATTGTTCGACAAGCATATGATTATAGCTGTGGTTCAGCCGCGCTTACCACTTTGTTAAATGGTTATGTTGGTACTAGTTTGACTGAACAACAAACGATGAGTGGTTTATTACAGTACGGTGAATATCAGCGGATTATTGAGCGTCGTAGCTTCTCGTTACTTGATATGAAACGCTTTGTCACAGCAATCGGTTTAGAGAGCGGTGGTTATCGTGGTGAGTTCTCTGATTTAGTAAAACTTGGACAACCTGCAATTGTTCCTATTTCTTATGCTGGGTTTAAACATTTTGTCGTATATAAAGCTTATAAAGATGGACGAGTATATGTAGCTGACCCTGCTTTAGGGAATATCAGCTTCGACGAAAATCGTTTTAAAGAAATTTGGGATAATAATACTTTATTTGTTATTTCTGTACCCGAATCTCAGCGTAAAGATTTATTGGCATTAAAAGAAGCAGATATGCGTCATGTGGAAGATGCAACAGTAAATAGATATGCTTTTGTTGATGTGCAGTATCCAACATTTAATTATGACCGTTTAGCAAATAAAGCTTCAACGATGCGCCGTGTTTTGGACAATGATAATCATTCTCCAACATATAATCAGCCAATAGAAACTTATATGCGTCTTTATTACAAACGTAAATAGTTAGATTTTAATTTAGTAAAATAAATAAATTGGGTGGGAAGAAATATGAATAATCGATGGATTAAGATGAGTGTATTGGCCTTAAGTATGAGTGCCATTACAGGGACAATCTATGCAGATGATCAAGTTGCACAAACAGATGCACAAAATGGTGCGGTTGTTGCTGAAGCAAGTACAACACCAGAAGTAACGTCAACACCAAATTCAGTGCAAGAAGGAGAAGTAGTTCCGACTACATCAGCTAATCCTGAAGCAAATCAAGCGGCTACTGCCTTACAGAAAAAAGAAGGTGATGCGAGTCAAGAGACAAATTTACAAGAAGTATTTACTTCCAACGAGCGACAATATTCGTTAATTAAAAAGGGCGTAATTTCATCTTATTATGACCTTGATTACACATATTATCGTGATACTCGAATTGATTTAGCTTTATCGGATAACTCTTCTCAACTCAACCGTTTACGTGTTGAAGAAGATGCAAACCATACATTAACAAACAGTTTTACTTTTCAATATGGTGTTCTTGATAATTTAACTCTTTCAGCAACTTTACCTTTTGTTGCAAAGTCTGAAATTATTAAAGATAAAACTACTGCTGGATTAGGTGATATTTCTTTAGGTGCTCGTTGGGAGCCATTTCCTTTAAAGCAAGGGCGTTTACCATTAGTTCTATTTGGTAGTTTATCTACGAAAACTGGCGATAGCCCATATGAAATAGGCTTAGATGAACTTTCAACAGGTAAAGGTTATTACTCTGCTGGGATAGGCGCTAGTACTCGTAAGTATATCGATCCAGTCGTTTTATTTGCTTCTGCGTCTGCAAATTATGGTTTTAAAGAAACAGGCCTTGATCAAGTTCGTGGGGGAGGGAAAAATGGAACGAGGACTTTAACCTCATTTGATCCAGGCATTAGTGGTGGTTTTTCTTTTGGTTTTGCTTACTCATTTAATTACGATGTATCTCTAACTATGTCATATCAGCAAAGTTTTAATATGAATGCTGAGTTTGAATTTGATAATGGCAATGAATCTTATACTTCACCGGATCAAAGTAGCGCGATGCTTTCATTTGCTTTAGGTGTACGTGTTTCCCCTGAAACGATTGTTAATGGCACAGTTGGTATTGGTTTAACAGAAGATGCGCCAGATATTTCACTGGGCCTATCTTTCCCACTAGATATTTTAGGTTTTGGCAAAAAGCAAAAATAAGGAGATATAAAGGTGAAATATCCTAAATTATGTCCTTTAACTGCGGCAATTGTTATCTCCGGTTTTTCTAGCTTTGCCAATGCCCAATTAGGACAAAACCTAGCAGTCGATATTCGTTCACTCTCGATGGGAAATGCCGTAACAGCAGATCCTCCAGGGATTAGTGCAGTTCATTTTAACCCCGCAGCATTAGCTAAAATTGATGGGCTGCAAACAGATGTACAGGGTATTCTTGCAAACTTTGATATTCAGAGAGAATATTCTGCACCGCCAGGTTATAACGTTTTTGGTTATTCAGATGACCCAATTGTTTGTAATGATGGTCCTGAGGTTTCGGTAGGTATATGTACCGATTTCAAAGGGCCTGTACGTGGTGATGTGGAATATGCTAGCTTATATGTACCAATTCTTAAGAAAATGGTTGATTTGGGTGCAGGTTACCCTTTAGTTGCTCCAACAGCGGGTATAGCTTATAAACCACCCGGCTCGAAAGTAACTTATGCAACAGCAATGTATGCACCATTAGTTGCAGGTTTTGGGGCAGAAAATGGTAATCCCAGTAATTATATGGGGCAGCAAGTTGCTGTAGAACGTATTACCTATTTATCACCATCATTTGGTTATCAAGTGAATGATCATTTATCCCTTGGTGCTTCATTTGGTATGTCGTATAACGCGATTGCATTAAATACAGACTTACGTTTTCCCAATGAAATGATTGGGGTATTAAGAATGGTTGATGAGGTTGTTTGTAGACCATTTAAAAATAATAAAGAATTCTTTACCGATCTAATATTATTGGGTATTTGTAATACTCAAGAAGGAATGAATCCATTTAATAAAATGGGCGCTCTGCAGGTTTCTCTAGAGCAATCATTGAGCCCAAGTTATAACTTAGGTTTGCTTTGGGAGCCAACTGATGACTTTAGTTTTGGTATGGTTTATCAGAGCTCAGCTAAAATGCGTTTAAAGGGTAAGTATCTGATTGATAATGCTAAAGCCCCCCAACAGCTTATCGCAGGTCTTAACTCATCAACTAGTGGTAGCATTGCTTCAGCAGTCTTACAATTACCAGGATATATTCCAAATACAGAGTCTGGTTTAGTTGCAATGGATCTGGAATATCCTGCGCATTTTCAAGCAGGAATTAAATATAAATTATTGCCAGATTTACAAATGAATTTTGATGTAGGTTGGACTGATTATTCAGCATGGGATAAATTTAAATTTGAATTTGATCGCCAGATCTCATTACTTCAAGTGGCAAGAATTCTATCTAATGATGTAACTCCAGCTTCTTTAGCGTTACCGTTAAAGTTTACCTCGCCTTGGAGTTGGGGAATAGGGCTAGAATATTCTGCTACAGATCGGTTGAAGTTACGTGCTGGTTATGAACCTCGTGCAAGCTCTATTCCTAATGATAAACGTAATACCATGGTTCCAATTAATAATGCGCAATTATTCGGTTTGGGGGTAGGATATCGTTTCGATACAGATACCGATTTAGATCTTTCAGTTGGCTTCTTACGCAGTCGAGATAACATACCAGCTTGTAGTAGTACTCTATCGAATAAGTGTGGTGTCGATAATATTTTATTAAATCCATATGCTGGTTTGGATGTAAAAACGAATACAAAAGTCACAGTACTTGGTTTGAGTTATAGAACAAAATGGTAAAGCAGTATAAACGGATGTTTAACCCTAATTTTGCTATCTTAACCTTATGTGTTGCTATAGCGAATATTTCTGTTTCTTATGCAGACGGATTTTATACGATTATAGGTCCCGATGGCCGTCCTATGATTGTGCATAGTAAAAGAGTTGACCAGAAAAAACAAACCTCGTCTAAAATAGAAGAAACACAACACCAAAATCCAACAACTAATACGATAGTTGTTCCCGCTCAAAAAGTGTTTAAAGAGGAGGCGCGCAATACAGATTCACTAAAAAGAGTAGAACAACAACCACAAAAGAAATTAAATTCTGCACCGACTGCACCGACTGCACCGACTGCACCGACTGCACCGACTGCACCGACTGCACCCCAAAAAACTCAAACTGCTATTGTTGCTGATAAAGAATTAAAAACATCTACGGAGAAAACTAAATCTTTGGAAGGTGAAAAGGTTCAACCAGTCGCTAATAATGAGTGGAAGAAAAAGATTATTTTAGTTCCGCCACCAATAAAAAACACATCACAGGCAGTTCCATCAGCCATCTCTTCACAGGATAAGTCTAAATTTACAACGATTGATAATGTTGAATATGTAAATAATGAGTATCTTGAAGATCAGGAATTTAATCTTGAAGGAAAAAAGCGTTTTTATCTCATGCCTGACGGCTTAGGACGAACTGAATCAATAGAGCGTAAAAAAGGTGTGAGTCGGTCAACTTTAGATCAGCTTTTTAATCGGCAGGCTAAAGATGAAGAGTCTACTGTTGTATTGGCTCCAACATATATGCGTTTATCTTCGCAAGAGTTAGAAGCCGCTTTTGAACAAGACAAATGTTTTATTAAAGGTTATAACAAACAAATTAAGACGCTTAGCATAAATAAAGAAGTAAATTTATGGCCTCGTAAACCCTTAAAAGAAAAATTTGAATATGAAGTAGTACAGCTAAATCCTTCTGTTCAACATTTAAAATTTATGTCATTTGCTGCTAGTAATGAGAAACCACTCTATTATTGGCCACTAATTATTTTTTTAGATGATAAAGGCTGTATTTTAGAAGGTGTAAGTGGGTTTAAGAGTAAATATTATCCTTCTACGATGTTACAACATGCATCACTTCAAGGTGTTTTAAAAGTACCATCTTCAGCGCATTACATGATGATGACACCATTATCATCTGCTGTGGATGTTGCAGAAAAAGAGCTAACAAATCAGGGACAAATTCAAATTTCGGTATTACGTTAAAAATAAGTAGGATATCTAATGAATAAAAAATCTTTATGGCCTTTTGCACTCACTACATTAGCACTGATGCTAAATGGTTGTGGTGGTGGTAGTTCCAATATTAATGAAGATCCAAACTCTGGAAGTAATAATGGCAATTTAACTTCTGGTAGTTGCAAGCCAAGTGTAAGTGGTACTGCTAGTAGAGATTCAAATTGCTTTGAGTTTGCATTGGATTATCCAGTTGAAGGAATTAATTTTGATTGTAGTACGGCTCTCGGGCAGCATTTTGTCACTACCCTTTCACAGGGGACCGTGACGGGTACATGTAAAGTTGGTGATACCGCACGTTTCTATTTACAAGGTAAGAGCGATAAACAGATTTTCTTAGGTAGTGTGAAGCTTGATACAATAGGAAAATATACTGCTTTTGTAAATAATGGAAGTCAAAAAACATCATTACCTGTGTATTTAAGACTATTAGATTTAGCAAGTGGGATAACAGGTAAAACACCTGCGACTTTAGATAAAAATGATGAAACAATTAAAGTTGCAATTGCTTTGGTGAAAATATTCCAAAGTATTGGTTTTGAAAAAGGTGATAATCTGATTGGAGATATACAGCCTATAGAAATTACAGATGAGAAAAAGGATCTACTTACTAAGCTTTCTCAAAGCGTAACAGCAGCAGATTTTCAAAGTGGGGCGTATGCGAGTCTTTTAAAACCTTGGTTAGATGTCAGCCCAATCTCAGATGATGAGGCATATAAATTAGTAGTGCAAACAACTAATTTAAGTAATGCGGGAACTTATGAAGCTACAGATATTCTCGATGTTTTTCTTTTTAGAGGATGTAATCTTAACTCATATGAAGAGTGTGAAAAAAATTCCTCTACTGCCTTGCGTGATAGTGTAAATTCAATGTACTTAATGACAGACCGCCAAGGTTATACATTCGGTTATGGTTTACAATGGAATGGTGTTAGAAAGGATTTAACTGATCCTTTAAATCTTGTACGAAAAGTTAAACCAGTCAAAATGAATGTTAATGCACAAAATACTTGGCTTCATCCAATCAGCAGAGAAATTCAATCAACTACACCTCTTCGTTTAAGTCTATCGGATAATCCAAATGAAGACTTACAAATTTATCAAGGCAAATTATTTAATGATTATGCTATTGCAGGAAATGAATTTGTATATAAAACCTTGACAAATCTGAATACTGGAAATCCTCAACATTATGGCCGTTGGCGGCAAACTCTGGGTGGAGAAAACTATAATGGGGGACTAGATATTTATAAAGGAAATAAGATTAGTTTTTTAGAAAGTAGTGTTTTTAAAACTGCAGGGAATGTTAAAACTGGAGAAAATTATATTTTTCCACTTTATGCAAATTTAACTTTTAATTTTGCGCAATCAGGCGCAGAGCCTGTAAACTTAGGTGTTGTTATTGATGAACATGGCGATATTCGAACTGATATTAAGCCAAATGCCACAACTACTGATATGTCAGGGCAATGTGCCACAGTTACAGGCAACAATTTAATTGATAGTTTGGGTGTGCAGCAATACCGTATTGGTACGACTGCTGCGACACTAGATGATCCGACAAACTCTGATCGCTCAGTTTATATTCGTATGATGTTAGCAAATCCAAAATTTGCGAATATTGATGGTGCGATGATTGGATTGACATTCATTGGACCATCAGCAGGGACTGCAAAACTGAATTTATTTAATTTGCTAGCAAATAAAGTGGATAATAATAGTATTAATCTTAATAATGGAGCAAAAGGACTGGCTAGTTGGTATAACGCTCATGCAGCTGCACAAGCGAGTTATAATGCAATTGATAAAGTAATTCCTGCACCAACTGATGAAGAGAAAGCATTAGCACAACGTATTGTTGGTACAGTAACAATCAAATTAGCGGATCAATCTATTCCAGCTTGTAAAGCAATTAAAACTAAGTCTTAAAAATAAGAGACAAATAAAAAAGACCGCTTAGCGGTCTTTTTTTATTATCTAATTAATTAACCCGTATGATCTAAACGAGTACCCAAAGTTTCAAGATGAGTTGGGAACACTTGTTTTTTACGATCTTCAAAATAGTGTCTTAATGTATGTTCTACACTAGGGAAAGCAAGTTCACCCCATGGAATTTCATGCTCTTCAAACAAGCGACTCTCGATGCTTTCTTCACCTGCACCAAAAATGCCATCTTTCAGCTGTGCTTTGAAAAGTACATAAATTTGACCAATACGCGGAATATTGTACATACAATACAGTTGTTCTATTTCTATCTCAGCTTCTGCTTCTTCACGAGTTTCGCGTGCTGCACCTTGTTCCATGGTTTCGAACAATTCCATATACCCGGCAGGCAAAGTCCATAAACCATAACGAGGTTCAATCGCACGACGACAGAGTAATACTTTGTCTTCCCATAACGCTAAGGCACCGCAGATTACTTTGGGATTTTCATAGTGAATATTTCCACAATGAGTACAAACACGGCGTACTTTATGATCACCTAAAGGAATTTTTTGTTCGGTTTTATGCCCACACGCTACACAGAAACTCATAATTATCATCGAGTATAGAGATGCCTCAGCATAACTGAATTTTTAGACTTACGCATCAACTCTATTCCCTAAGTTTGATTTTCAGATATGATGCAAAGAGATAGAAAATAATAGGTGAATGGTATGGAAGAGCACTTGCTAACACAAAAGTTACAGCAAAGATTGCGCTTTTCCACCCGCATACAAGAAGCACAAGCAGCAGTACTCATTGCAATTACGAATGAGAATAATCCAAAGGTACTGCTTACACGCCGTTCAATACATATGAACAACCATGCGGGGGAAGTTTCTTTTCCGGGTGGAAAGCGTGATCCGAGTGATACCAGTAATATTGTTGTAGCGTTAAGAGAAGCTCAGGAAGAGACAGCTTTAAATCCGTTTGATGTGCAGCTGTTAGGTGATTTGCCGATGCAGCGTGCAAGAAGTGGTTTGTCTGTAAAACCGATTGTTGGGCTTATTCCTCCAGAGGTGACTTTAATACCTCAGCCTACCGAAATTGATCGAATTTTCTTTGTCCCGTTACAACAACTTATAGAGACGCGTCCAACACCCTATGAAGTTCGATATGCCCATCAGTCTTTATATTTTCCAAGCTTACAAATTGATAATGAAATCATTTGGGGTTTAACTGCTCGTATGTTAGTTGCTCTGTTTAAATATGGATTGGGTTATCAAAAAGATTGGCCATTTTTACTCAACTCGCCAACCTTTGGAATGCCAAAGTTTTCTCATAAGAATAAGTGATCAGGATTGATAAATTATGATGTATAGCTATCAAGGACAGCACCCAAAAGCCTTACATGAACCATGGGATGGTTGGGTTGCTCCAACAGCAACGCTAATTGGACAAGTAGAGTTAGGGCGTCAAGTCAGCATTTGGTTTGGAGCTGTAGTACGTGCCGATAACTGTATAGTTCGAATTGGTGATTTCTCCAATATTCAAGAAAATTCTGTACTACATACCGATGCTGGGCTTGAATTAAATATTGGTGAATATGTCACAGTCGGGCATAAAGTCATGCTGCATGGTTGTACGATTGGTGATAATAGTTTGATTGGTATGAACGCCGTAATTTTAAATCGGGCTGTGATTGGTAAAAATTGTATTATCGGTGCTAATGCTTTAATTCCTGAAGGGAAGGTGATTCCAGATAATTCAGTGGTGATGGGTTCACCTGGCAAAATTGTCAAAACTTTAGATGACGATGGTGCCGCAAAAATACGTTTGAGTGCATTGCATTATGCTGAGCACTTTAAGAACTATGCAGATTTAAAAGAATTCCACTTTTAACTCTTTTTTAGCAAAATATTTTTATGCCAAGCACAAGCTTGGCATTTTTATTTAGAAAGAGAACAACTCGCCTAACAGAGCCGAGTGGGGTATCATAACCCTCGTTTTTAATCTGATTTAATACTAAGGTTGTGCATGAAATTGCTGGCGTTGGAAACTGCAAATGAGCAGTGTTCTATTTCATTAGTCGATGAAACCCAAGAACTGTTTTTTCAACTCGATACGCGGGCGAAAGCACAAACCCAGACCATTTTGCCCATGATCGAGCTAGGGCTACAACAAACAGGTCTTGAGGTTGCTGGTTTAGATGCAATTGCCTTTAGCCGTGGGCCGGGTTCTTTTAGTGGTGTTCGAATTAATGCAGCGGTGACTCAGGCATTGGCATGGTCTCAAGATTTACCAGTCATTCCAGTTTCTACTTTACAAGCTTTAGCTCAGGCGGCATATCGACTTGAAGGTTTGGAACAAGTGACTGCGGTTCTTGATGCACGTATGAATGAAGTTTATATCGCAAGTTTTGTTCTAGATGAGCATGGAATTATGCAATGTATTGATGAAGAAAAATTAATGGGCTATGAGCCAGCGGCTGTTTACGCAAAGCATTGCTTAATTGGTTCTGGCGCAAAACTACTTCAAGCTGATGCAGAGCATCAAACAATCACTGCAACTGCACAAGACATTGCTTCGATTGCACGTGTTTATGCAGCGCAAAGGCAGTGGGTTGATGCTGAATATGCTTTGCCAGTTTATTTACGTGATGATGCATGGAAAAAAATAGCAGATCAGGGTAAAGCAAAATAAAGGCTAATCATGCACATATATTTTGAAGTAGATTTTCAAGAACAAGCACAGCAGTACCAAGCTGTGCTTTGTTCTAGAGGTGTGACCGTAGATTTGCAGTTAGTTGAAAAACTGAATGCGCGTTTTTTGCGTGTAAATCCTGAGTTGGCACTGTGTGTGGATGAAAACGGGTTATGGTTATCTGCAAATGGCATGAAAATGCAGCCCGATTGGAAAGCCGAAATTTCCCGTTTAAAGCGAGCAAGCCTTAAATCAGAAATGATTGCCCGTGCTTGTCAGTTAAGTGAAAAACCGATACTTGTTGATGCTACAGCAGGCTTAGGCCATGACAGCTTACTCATGGCTTATTTAGGCGCACAAATACAATTGGTTGAGCGCCATCCAATTTTATTTACCTTACTTGAAGATGCAAAAGCGCAAGCTGAACAAGACAGCTTTTTAAGCCAGTTTATGGATCGGATTCAACTGATCTTTGCTGACTCTGCAAGTTATTTACAACAGTTACAGCAAACAGCTCAACTGGTTGATGTGGTTTATCTAGATCCGATGTTTCCACAGCGTGACCAGAATCACCAAGCCATCAAAAAACAAGCTCAAGTTAAAAAACAGATGCAGCTTTTACATCTTCTTTTACCCGAAGATGGTGAGATGGATTTGGGGGATAATTTGCTGGTTTTGGCACAGAAAGTTGCTAAACGTGTAGTCGTTAAACGACCGCGCCATGCTATTTTCTTGGCGAATCAAGAGCCAGCTCATCAATGGCAAGGAGATGCTTGTCGTTTTGATGCGTATTTTCAGTAGGCTTATGTAAGGTTAGGTTTTATTGCTTGAATAATGCACAAATATATGTGATATAGTTCAAAAGCATGATTGCTAAAATTCTTAGCAGGCATACACTTAAGATGCCTGACAAAAACGAAATTTTTGAAAACCTTTTATGATTGATCTTAAACCCTCCATTAATTTTTGGCATGATTTTAAAAGCAACCAAATTGCTGGAATGTGGCTGTTTTTGGGATCAAGACGTTCTCTACAAGTTGTACATCCATCTATTCTTCAGCTTATTGTTTGGGGAATATTAGGGGGGTGTACTAACTCTCTGTATAGCTGGCTTGTGGCTGGCCAAATCGGTGATTTCAATTCACAAGGTTTAATTGGTTATGCACTTTGGCCGTTTATTGCCTTAATTGTCGGTATTTTCTTATCCCAGCGCACCAACCAACCTCGTTTAATGCTAGTACCTGCTTTACTTTGGTTGGTTCTAGATACAAATATTTTATTAATTCAATGTTTAATTCAGTATTTGGGTTCTAATGGTTATCTCAACTTTATTCCCGATGCTATTTATAACGGAATTTTACCGAGCTTATTTGTAGCTTTGTTTGTGTGGCAAAGTTTAGCGGTGATTTGGGTTTTCTCACGCGAACTTAAGTGGCCTTGGTGGGAACGTGCACTTGTCATGGTTGCAACTATTGCAACGATGGTGGTGTGGCAACTTTCTGTAAAAGACCAACCGATTTGGAAGGTAGAAGATTCTGCTCCAACGTTTGCTGAAGATGCTTTTTATGCTCAAAGTAAACTATTAAATGATTCTTTGGAGCAAGTCCAATATGGTGAGCAGGCAAAAAGTCATTGGTATTTTTTAGGTGTTGCTGGCGATAGTTACCAAGATGTTTTTAAATCGGAAGTGGTCCGTATTAAAGAACAGTTTGATACACGTTTCGGAACGATTGGACGTTCGATGATGCTAGTTAATAACCCAGACACCCGTACAGAAATTCCAATTGCCTCTAAAACCAGTATCGAGTTAGCGTTACGCCGTATGGGGCAGCAAATGAACCGTGATAGTGATGTCCTATTTCTATATATGACTTCACACGGTGAACAGAATCACTTCGAAATTGAAAATGCACCATTAGATTTAGGGCAAGTCGACCCGAAATGGTTACGTGAAACACTTGATAAATCCGGTATTCGCTGGCGTGTAATTGTGATCTCAGCCTGCTATTCAGGAAGTTTTATTCCTGCTTTGCAGTCTCCAGATACTTTAATTATTACTGCTTCAGCTGCTGATAAAACTTCTTTTGGGTGTAATAACGAAGCTGACTATACCTATTTTGGTCGAGCTTTCTTTGATTTGGCGATGCGAGAGCAATCGTCGATGAAAGATTCGTTTAACACAGCTAAGCAAACTGTAACCAAATGGGAAGTGGCTCAAGGTGTTGAACCTTCAGAGCCTCAGTGGATGATCGGTAAAAATATGGAACTTATGCTACCTCAGTTGGAAAAGTATCTATTTCCTCAACAAAATACGGGTAGTGTAGATATTGCTCAAACAAGAACAGAGGCTAAAAACGATGCAACTCCTGCAAAAAAACCGCTGCTTTGAGGGTGAGCAGCGTATATACCAATTTGAATCTTCTTATTTAAAGGGACCAGCGAAGTTTGGTGTTTATTTACCCCCAGCAGTTTTAGAAGGTAAAGCTTGCTCAACTCTATTTTACTTAGCTGGGTTAACGTGTACTGAAGAAACCTTTGCCATAAAAGCACATGCGCAACATATGGCAGCACAACTCAGCTTAATATTGATTACCCCAGACACTTCTCCTCGTGGAGAACAAGTCGCAGCAGGGGATCATTGGGATATTGGGCAAGGTGCAGGCTTTTATATTAATGCTACACAAGCACCGTGGTCTGAGCATTATCAAATGGAAAGTTATTTAATTGATGAGTTATATCCACTCATTTTAAAAAGCTTTCCTGTAAACGCTCAACAAGTCGGTATTTTTGGGCACTCAATGGGTGGTCACGGTGCATTAACTTTAGCGTTTAAATATCCAGAAAAGTTTAAGTCGGTATCTGCATTTGCTCCGATCTGTGCACCAACTGAATGTGCATGGGGAGACAAAGCCTTTAGCCATTATTTAGGTGCAGACCGCGAAAGCTGGTTGGCTCATGATGCCACAGCGTTGGTCTCAAAAAATGGGGCAGTATTTGACGAAATTTTGGTTGATCAGGGCTTAGATGACCAATTTTATGAACAACTTCACCCTGAAAAATTTAAGCAAGCATGTTTAAAAGCGGGACAGCCTTTAACTTTAAGACAACATGCTGGCTATGATCATGGTTATTACTTTATTCAAACCTTTATGGATGAGCACTTACAGTTTCATGCAATCCAGTTAGAAAAGGTTGGTGGCTAATTAGTGCTGCCACTCCACCTGAAATTCTTGTTGAGCCATACGGTTTAGATGATCAAGGACAACTTTTTCTAAGTGGTCGTGGTCATCTAACTGGCTATCAATAGCAACATTTAACTGCTCTGTTTCTGGTGCAAGTGTAATCGTTGCTGTAGGCATTAAGATTTTAAAGTCTTGTTCAGTTTCTTGTACTTCGAACTTGTGTTTCCAATGATTAACCAGACGTTTTGCAATGCGTTTTCCATCGTTTGTTAATAGATAAGTTGTGCTTTTCATTATCAATCCTCACATTGGTTTAATGTACCTTAACAAATTCGTTTAGACGTTAGCATTCTATTGTTGCAACGTTACGTTGCAAGTTTGAAATGTTGTCATTTAAGCAAGCAAGGGCAGGTCAAATAGGTTCTTTTTTGTTATAATTTTCAGCCTCTCCTTAAATTTTTAGCCAGGTCATCCACCTATGTCCAAGCCTTACTTGATTGCTCCTTCTATTTTATCTGCCGATTTTGCTCGTTTAGGTGAAGATGTAGACAAAGTGTTAGCCGCAGGTGCCGATGTAGTACATTTTGATGTGATGGATAATCACTATGTTCCAAATTTAACTTTTGGTGCTGGTGTATGTAAGGCTTTAAAAAATTATGGGATTACAGCTCCTGTTGATGTGCATCTGATGGTATCTCCAGTTGACCGAATTATTGGAGACTTTTTGGAAGCGGGTGCAGATATTATTACGTTCCATCCAGAAGCATCGCACCACATCGATCGTTCATTACAGTTGATTAAGTCAGGTGGTGCTAAAGCAGGTTTAGTCTTTAACCCAGCAACGCCGTTGCACTATTTGGATTATGTACTTGATAAAGTTGATCAAATTTTAATAATGAGTGTAAACCCAGGTTTTGGTGGACAAAAGTTCATTCCAATGACATTAGAAAAGTTGCGTGAAGCTCGTAAAATTATCGATGCAAGTGGTCGTGATATTCGTTTAGAAGTTGATGGTGGTGTTGGCCCTGCAAATATTCGTGAAATTGCAGAAGCAGGTGCAGATATGTTTGTTGCTGGTTCAGCTATTTTTGGTCAACCAGATTATAAAGTAGTCATTGATCAAATGCGTGCAGAGCTTGCGAAAGTGGGTAGTGTAGACGCTTAAAAAGCATGTTGAACTGAGAATAAGCTTGTGGATAACTTTGTTTATAACTATATGGATAACTGTGTTGATAACCGTATGGATAAGATGTTGGTAAAATAAACAAAATTAGATCAACCGTTTATTCTCTAAGCGAAATGTATGAAAAAAGAACGTTTTGGCGTTCTTTTTTTATGCGTGTTGGATATTTTATTATCTGATTTTTTATTAAGCTTCGCTAAAAAATAACCTGTGCAAAAAACGATATAGCTCTGAGTGAAAATCTTTTTGAAATAGATAAGTATAAAACTGTAAAAGTGTCATGAAAAATAAAGCTAAATTTGCTTTAATAAGATTTTAGTAAGAGATTTAGATAATTAATGACGATAAAAATTTTAGCGGTAGATATGGATGGGACTTTTCTTAATTCTAAGAAGCAGTACAACAAAGCACGTTTTTTAAAACAGTACGAACAACTTAAACACAATAATATTCATTTCGTGGTTGCCAGTGGTAACCAACTCGCAAAGCTGATTACCTATTTTCCAGAAATTAGTCATGAAATTGCTTTTATTGCAGAAAATGGCGCGCATGTTGTAAATGCAGGGCAAGAAATAGCTTTTGCTCATTTAAGTCAGCAACAATATATTGAGATTCTAAAAGCGATTGACTCTACATATATTTCTAAAATGGTCATTTGTGGGAAACAAAGTGCTTATGTACATCGCAGCATGAACGCGGAGGACTATGCTAAAGTCGCTCGATATTTTGAAAAGCTGACAGTTGTAGATGACTTTTATGCACTAGATGACTTGGTATGTAAAATTACTTTTACTGCCGATGAGAATGAAAGCTTTGCAATTTTTGAACATTTCCAGAAGCAAAGTTTTGTGAAAGATAAAGTCTTAGTACCTGTTTCAAGTGGTTTTAATTTTATTGATTTAATCCTTCCAGACCAACATAAAGCCCATGGTTTAAAGCTATTACTACAAAAATGGCAGGTTGAACCTGATCAGGTAGTCGCGATTGGTGATAACAATAATGATATTCAGATGATTAAAGCTGTGGGGTATGGGTTTGCAGTTGAAAATGCAGTAGAAGCTTTAAAAGCTGTAGCTCCTTATGCAACTGTAAGTAACGAACAAGAGGGGGCATTACATGTGATTGATTTAGTGCTTCAGCATCAAACACCATTTTCTTAATCACTTAAAAACAAATAGTTAAGAATGAAAATTGTATCTGTTTTAAAACTTGGTTATGCTAATGGAGTTAAGATTAATCGTCGGTTCTAGGCAATAAGCTCTAATGACTCTACAACACTTACGCAAGTATGCTTGGTTTGTGTTCCTAATGACTTTGGTCATTGGGTGGAGTGGCGTGTCTATTGCTCAGACGCCGATGCAGCATGATCTTCACACTATGTCGTGTCATAGTGAAAAAATTTCGCATAACAATATGCATAGTCATGCTAGTGATCAAGCCATATGCCATGAGTCTGTGGATCAGCTTTCTCACTCGCATGGTGAGCATTGTCAGGACTGTAACCCAGTTCATTGTCAGATTGTGAATCTGGTATTACAGCAAGCGTTACCTGATCTTGAATCACAATTCATTCCTATTTCCTCTCAATTTAGCAGTATTTATCAGGCTCAGCATTTAGCCGGATACTGGCAAGAGATTTTACGCCCACCTAAAGCTTAATCCTTTCTTACTTATTTTTTTAATTAAAAAGGATTACAGAAATGTCTCATAAAACAATTAGCAGCCTCGTCGCTGTATTTGGTCTATTGGTTTCCCCATGGACTCTTGCCGCAATTAAGGAATATCACCTGAATATTAATGAACAACAGGTGAATATTACGGGTCAACCGCTAAAGCGAATTACAGTAAATGGTAAGTTTACAGCACCACTCCTTGAGTTTGAGGAAGGAGATGAGGCTGTGATTCATGTTCATAATCAATTAAAGAATCAAGATACCTCTTTACACTGGCATGGGTTGTTACTGCCAGGGTTAATGGATGGCGTACCGGGTTTCAATGGTTTTAAAGGAATCGCGCCAAACGGAGATTTTGTTTACCGCTTTAAGGTGAAACAAAACGGCACTTATTGGTATCACGCCCATAGTAAAGGCCAAGAGCAAGATGGTTTATATGGCCCGCTCGTGATTTATCCAAAAAGGAAAATACCCGTAGCTGCACATGAAAAAACTGATCGTGATTATGTGGTGATGCTTTCAGATTTTCATAATTCTTCTAGCGATAGCATTATGAAGAATTTGAAGAAATCTGCTGAGTATTATCAAAACCGCCGTGAAACCGTATCTGATGTTTTGAAGCAAGTTAAAACACAAGGTTTAAAAGCAACTTGGCAAGATCGTTCGATGTGGAATCAGATGCGGATGTTAAAAACCGATATGTCTGATGTGACGGGTTATACTTTCTTAGTTAATGGCAAGACACCACAGCAAAACTGGACAGGTAATTTTAAAGCTGGAGATAAGGTTCGATTGCGATTTATTAACGCATCGGCAATGTCATTTTTTGATGTCAGAATTCCAAATTTGAAAATGACAGTTGTAAGTGCAGATGGGCAGCCAGTCAAACCTGTGGCAATTGATGAGTTTCGTATTGGCATAGCCGAAACCTACGATGTGATTGTAAAACCTAAACAGCCAAATTATCAGATTGAAGCAGAGTCTATTGACCGTAGTGGTTTTGCCATTGGGACTTTGCACAATGAAAATGCGCAGGCTTTAGAATCCGTTCAAATGCCGCAGCCACGCCCACGTTCCTTGCTAACCATGGATGATATGGGGATGAGTCATGGCAATGGAGCAAGTGATGAACATGCTGGACATCAAATGAACATGCAACATAACATGTCGACTATGCCTGAAATGAAAAAAGAAGAGAGCCAGACTAATCATGATCACACAATGATGAACATGAGCCATGACATGAAAAATATGTCATCTAGTGAACAAGATCATTCTATGATGCAAATGAAGCATGACATGTCAGCGATGCCTGAAATGAAACATGATATGCAGGCAATGTCATCTAGCGAGCATGATAACGCTATGATGAATATGAAGCATGAGATGCCTGAAATGCCTGCGCAATCTGAGAATAAGGCTAAAAAGGATGAGCCCGTTTATGGCTGGGCAAATGCTTCGACGCCAGCGGGTATGAAAGCGCTGCAATATAGTGATTTGCAATCTTTAACACCTCAGCCAGACACACGTGCGCCAGAACGAGAGCTTGTTATTCGTTTAGGCGGCAACATGGAGCGTTATATCTGGACCATTAATGGCAAGAAATTTAGCGAAGCTGAGCCATTGCAAGTTAAGTATGGCGAACGTATTCGCTTGAAGTTTGTGAATGACAGCATGATGGCTCATCCAATGCATTTACATGGCATGTTCATGCAATTAGAAAATGGTCAGCAAGCTGAAAACTTACCAAATAAACATACCGTTATTGTTCCACCAGGAAAGACAGTTACTGCGTTATTGACAGCCGATGCTTTAGGAGAGTGGGCGATTCATTGCCATCTGCTTTATCACATGAGTGCAGGGATGATGAATAAGTTGATTGTGGCTCAAGTGAATGATGGAGCAGTAGATGCATCTCAAGCACCTGTTCAATCTGAAAATGAAAAAGGAGCGAGTCATGCGCATCACTAAGTTATTTTCTCAAATGATATGTTGCGGTGTTTTCTCTGGTGTATCGGTTCTTGCTTTGGCACAAGAACCCTTAACACATGATCATTTACGTGAACATGGTGGACAAATCTATCAAGCAACAAAAATTGATACTGGCTGGACTCAGAATGAAGAAGGAGAAGGCAGTTTTTCTTCTGCATTAGAAAGTTGGGTGGGAACGGATGAAAATAAATTATTCATCAAAGCTCATGTTGAAAAAGCCGAGTCCGAAGATGCTAATTACGGCGGTTCAGTACTTTACAGTCGAAATATAGCCGATTATTGGGATGTACAGGCTGGGGTAAACTACGAGCGTTTACAGCGGGAAGACAACAAGCAAGATCGCTGGGCTAGTGTAGTAGGCTTGCATGGTATGGCACCTTACTTTTTTGAAACCGATGCATATCTTTATGCAGGTGAAGACCAGCTATGGAAGCTAAGTTTAGAAACGGAAAGAGATTTACTCTTTACCCAAAAGTTAATTGGTAAACCTTATTTAAAAGCAGATGTTATTTTGCAAGATGAATCTCACTATGCAAGTAAAACAGGTTTATCCAATTTAAAAGCTGGTTTTCAAACCCGTTATGAAATCAACAAAAAGGTCATGCCATTTGTTGATGTGGGTTACGGCTATGAAAAAGGTTTAAAACAAACGGCTTGGCAAACTGGAACCGACTCTGAACATGGTTGGTATTATGGAGCAGGGTTAACACTTAAGTTCTAATTGCCGAACAAAAATTAAGCTTAATGACATGCCATTGGTTTATACTGATGGCATTGTTTTTTGTGTCAGTTATGGTGCACAGATGGCTTTAGAAAAACAAGAGAATCAAATACATTTAAATAAAACCAGCTCTAGCTGCGGGTGCTCAAGCATGCCGTCTCAGGAGTATTCTACACCTAGTGAAGCTGTGCCTAGAAAGAGCCAATGGGTGAGTTATTATCATATTCCTCACATGGACTGTGCAGCTGAAGAGCAAATGGTACGGATGGCTTTGGCCTCTTACGCTGACGATATACAAGAGCTCCATTTTGACTTGCCAGCACGGCATTTGGCGATTTATCACAGTGTTCAAGCTGAAAAGATTACTCAAAGTCTGCAACGTTTAGGACTAGGAGCAGAATTACAACAAACGCAGCCACATTATGAGCCTGTTGAAAAACCTAAAAAGGTTCGAGCTAGCTCTTCAATCAATGCAGCACAAAAGCAAGTTTTACAATGGCTGTTACTGATTAATGGCGTCATGTTTGTCATTGAGTTTATGGCAGGTATTATTGCTTCATCGACCGGATTAATCGCTGATTCGCTTGATATGTTTGCTGATGCTGCAATTTATGGCATTGCTTTATTTGTGGTAGGTAAAAATCTAAATGCACAATTAAAGGCTGCCCATCTTTCCGGATGGTTTCAGTTTGGCTTAGCCATAATTGTGTTAATTGATGTGTTGCGCCGTTTTATTTACGGCAGTGAACCCGTTTCAATTCTCATGATTTTAATTGGTGGATTGGCTCTGGCAGCCAATATTAGTTGCCTTTATTTAATGAGAGACCATAAAGAGAGTGGGGCACATATGAAGGCGAGTTATATCTTTTCTGCAAATGATGTCATCGTAAACTTGGGTGTCATTGTTGCGGGAATATTGGTTGCCATTACAGGTTCTCCTTATCCTGATTTAATGATTGGATTGATTATTGTTTTGTTTGTCTTAAATGGTGCACGAAAAATTTTACAGTTAAAAAACGAGTAGTATTTTCTAAGACAGCCAAGCTTTAGATAGGGTTTGCCTTCATTTTTTATTTTAAAGTAAACTGAGTCCTCACATAAAGGAGGAACGACCTCCCCCATATTGGGTAATCATGTCGGGACGACCTGACACTATAAAAATTAGTGAATGTTATGGCTTGGGCTATTTTAATTTTAGCAGGTGTATTTGAAATCATTTGGGCATATTCTATGAAAATGTCCGAAGGTTTTACACGTTTAACCCCTAGTGTTATTACCGTAGTTTTTATGATTTTGAGTGTAATTCTACTTTCAATTTCAATGAAAACTTTACCCCTTGGCACTGCCTATACGGTTTGGACAGGCATTGGCGCAATCGGGTCATTTCTAGTCGGTATTTTCTTTCTTCATGAGCCTGTTGGTGCTATGCGAATGATTGCCGCTGTCTTGATTGTGTCTGGTTTGGTTTTAATGAAAATTTCATCTCCGTCCTAAGAGAATAAAACTATGTTGCTGTCTTATAAGTATATCAATTCGCCTGTTGGGCAATTAAAGCTGGTTGCGAATGAAAATGCTTTGGTGGCAATACTCTGGGACAATGAAAATCCAAAACGTGTTCGACTGGCCGAGCTAGTCGAACAACTTGAGCATCCAGTATTATTAAAGACCGAACAACAATTAAAAGAATATTTTGAAGGTACGCGCCGTGAGTTTACATTACCACTAGATTTCGAGGGGACTGCATTTCAAAAGCAGGTCTGGTCTGCTTTATTGACCATCCCTTATGGTGAAACAAGAAGTTATAAAGATATTGCTGTTCAAATTGGCAATGAAAAAGCAGTGAGAGCAGTTGGCGCGGCAAATGGCAAAAACCCGATTTCAATTGTTGCACCTTGTCACCGAGTCATTGGTGCAGGTGGAGCTTTAGTTGGTTTTGCTGGTGGTCTTGATAAGAAAGATATTTTATTAAAACTAGAGCAACAATGAGCCGTTTTTGCGCTCGATTTTTTTAGACTTTTCTACTAAGCTGTCAATTATGATATTTCATAAGGTCTGTGCTTCACTGCATTGCTTTTTTGAAATATTGATCTTATTCATAACAAACTTTGGATGTTCTAAAAATGGCTGTCGGTGACGTAACAATGCCACAAATGTATGTGGTAAAAGGTGTAAAAATTGGCTCAACAGAAGCATATGTACGTTACCAAAACCGACGAGATTTAGTCATTTTTGAGTTTGCAGAAGGCTCAAATGTTGCTGGTGTATTTACTCAAAATGCATTTTGTGCAGCACCTGTTCATGTCTCTAAAGCTCATCTTGCCGAAGGTAATCCGCGCTATTTAGTGATTAACACAGGTAATGCCAATGCGGGTACTGGACCTACAGGCTTGAAAAACGCTCAAGATACTTGCGCGAAGTTAGCGGAGCTTGCAGGAGTTAATAGCTCTGAAGTACTTCCATTTTCTACAGGTGTGATTGGTGAGCAGCTTCCAATGGAGCGTTTACTTGCTGGTCTTCAGCCTGCATTAAATAGCGTACAAGATGCTGCTTGGAATGATGCTGCAACTGGCATTATGACAACAGATACTGTGCCTAAAGGCGCATCTGAACAATTTGAACTTGATGGCATTACTTATACCATGACAGGTATTAGTAAAGGCGCTGGAATGATCCGCCCGAACATGGCAACCATGTTGAGCTTTGTGGCAACAGATGCACCTATTAGCCGTGATTTAGTACAAAAGCTATTAAAGACAACAGTTGAGCATTCATTTAACCGTATTACGATTGATGGCGATACTTCGACCAATGACTCTTGTATTTTTGTAGCAACAGGTCAGGCGGGTGGCGCTGAAATCACATCGGACAGCGATGCACGCTACGCTAAAGTGTTAGAAGTTCTTGCTCGTGTAATGAATCGTTTAGCCCAGTTAATTGTCCGTGATGGTGAAGGTGCGACGAAATTTATTACTGTGGCTGTAGAGGGTGGCGGTAACATTCAGGAGTGTTGTGACATTGCTTATAGCATTGCGCATTCACCACTTGTCAAAACTGCACTTTTTGCATCGGACCCGAACTGGGGACGTATTTTAGCTGCGATTGGCTATGCAGGAGTTAAAGACCTAGACGTGTCTAAAATTCAAGTGTGGTTAGACGACGTACAAATCTGTAAAGACGGTGGCGCAGCTGAGGACTATACCGAAGAAGCGGGTGCGCGCGTTATGGCACAAACCGAAATTACCATTCGTGTTGATTTAGGACGTGGTCAGGCCAAAGACACGGTATATACGTGTGACTTATCTTACGACTATGTCAAAATTAATGCTGATTACCGTTCTTAAATATCAGTTATAATCAAGCCTCGACAAAGAGGCTTTTTTATTAGCCCCATCTTTTGATATTAAATGATTCAATCCGTAAATCATTTAAGCAGTAACGTTATATGCGAGCAGGTATGCCAGCATGAAGGATAGAGAAGACGTTTTATGAGTGATGCGACTTTAATTGCCAACGATGCAAAAAACATTGTACAAGCGCATTTAGACCGTTTAGGTGAGCCAAAAGACAATCGCTTAAGTGAAGAAGCAAAACAACAAAAGTTTGCGCAGATCGAAGCAGAGCTCAAAAAACGTGATGCTGTCCTTGTTGCTCATTACTATTGCGACCCTGAAGTACAAGAACTTGCCGAAAAAACAGGTGGATGCGTTTCTGACTCTTTAGAAATGGCCCGTTTTGGACGAGATCATGCAGCCTCTACACTGGTTGTGGCTGGTGTTAAGTTTATGGGAGAAACAGCAAAAATCCTGTCTCCTGAAAAAACAATTTTAATGCCGACACTTGAAGCAACCTGCTCACTCGACTTGGGTTGCCCAGTTGATGAGTTCACGGCATTTTGTGATCAGCACCCTGACCACACTGTAGTTGTTTATGCTAATACATCGGCTGCTGTTAAAGCACGTGCAGATTGGGTCGTGACATCAAGCTGTGCGGTTGAAATTGTTGAGCATCTAGACAGCTTAGGTGAAAAAATTATTTGGGCACCAGATCAGCACTTAGGTCGCTATATTCAGAAGAAAACTGGTGCAGATATGTTGCTTTGGGATGGCGCATGTATTGTGCATGAAGAATTCCGTGCGCGTGGTATTGCCAACATGAAAGCACTGTATCCAGACGCTGCTGTATTGGTACATCCTGAGTCACCAGAGTCAGTTGTAGACATTGCAGACGCGGTAGGTAGTACGTCTCAACTCATTAAAGCTGCGCAGACTTTGCCAAACGAAAGACTCATTGTGGCAACAGACCGCGGTATTTTCTACAAAATGCAGCAAGCTGTACCGAATAAGATTTTAGTTGAAGCGCCAACAGCGGGTGAGGGGGCAACTTGTCGTTCATGTGCCCACTGTCCTTGGATGGCAATGAATGAACTTGACGGAATTTTAGAAGTTTTACAAAAAGGTGATCAGGAAATACACGTTGATCCAGCGCTTGCTGAACGTGCCAAAATGCCTTTAGATCGAATGTTAGCCTTTAGTGCATCGTTAAAACGTTAAAAAACCTCAAAATGCTTGTTAAATATACATTTGATAAGGATTTTTAACTTTTTTTGAGAATAGGTGTTGACGTCTGAGGGCGTCGCGCCTAGAATGCACACCGTACCGCACGATGTGCGATACAGCAAAAGCTGAGATAGATCGGAGCATAGCACAGCCTGGTAGTGCACCTGGTTTGGGACCAGGGGGTCGTAGGTTCGAATCCTACTGCTCCGACCACTTAAAATAATATTTTAAGATCGGCGAAGTATCGCATGATAAGCATCATCGGTTAAGCGCCTGTAGCTCAGTTGGATAGAGCATCCGCCTTCTAAGCGGATGGTCACAGGTTCGAATCCTGTCAGGCGCGCCATTTGGTAGCTTGGTACATAGAACTTATTTGATGGTGGATGTAGCTCAGTTGGTAGAGCCCTGGATTGTGATTCCAGTTGTCGCGGGTTCGAATCCCGTCATTCACCCCAATTTCGGAGCATAGCACAGCCTGGTAGTGCACCTGGTTTGGGACCAGGGGGTCGTAGGTTCGAATCCTACTGCTCCGACCATATTTAAAAGCGTTCAAGCTTTGAAAATATCCCAAATATTGAAAAAAATTTCTTCTAGTCTTACAGATAGAAGGAATTTTTTTGTTTTTATATATTTAAATTTTAATTCAAACGTCTCCAATATTTGAGCTTGTTTAAATAAGCTCTGTTCTCTGTTCTCTGTTCTCTGTTCTCTGTTCTCTGTTCTCTGTTCTCTGTTCTCTGTTCTCTGTTCTCTGTTCTCTGTT
>NZ_KB849420.1:2450135-2487479 GCF_000368405.1 Acinetobacter sp. NIPH 817 | reverse complement strand
TGTTCTCTGTTCTCTGTTCTCTGTTCTCTGTTCTCTGTTCTCTGTTCTCTGTTCTCTGTTCTCTGTTCTCTGTTCTCTGTTCTCTGTTCTCTGTTATTGATATTTCTGCTTTAACTCATCCTTTTCTTGATCAGGTAAAAATGCGATTTTAAGTCCATTTTCTTGAGCTGTATAAATTTGCTCAGGGCTTAAACCAGCTAATGGGGCAGCAGTTAAATATTCATGTTGTATCTCAATACCTTCTACTGCTGGGTCATCTGTATTAATGGTGGCAAGTACACCATGTTCTAAAAAAGTCTTTAATGGGTGTTCTGCTAAAGAAGGCACTGTGTTGGTTTGAATGTTTGAGGTTAAGCAAGACTCAATACCAATCTCATGTTTAGCTAAATAATCTAAAAGTTTTAAATCTTGAACTGCTTTAACACCATGTCCAATTCGTTCAGCACCTAATTCTTCAATAGCTTGCCAAATACTTTCTGGGCCAGCAGCTTCTCCTGCATGTACCGTAATGTGCCAACCTGCATCACGTGCTTTTTTAAAGTGATCAATAAATAAATTGCCCGGAAAACCAAGCTCATCTCCAGCAAGATCCAGTGCTTTAATATCATTTTTATGGGCAAGTAGGGCATTTAATTCTTTTTCGCAAGCTTCCTGACCAAAAGTACGGCTCATAATGCCAATTAAATTCGCTTTTACCCCGTAAGCTTGACTACCTTCTTTTACACCCGCAATAACTGCTTCAACAACGCCTTCAAGTGGAAGTTGATGTGTCATTCCCATATAACCTGGTGAAAAACGTAGTTCTACATAGTCCAGACCTTGTTGTGCTGCATCTTGCATGTTTTCAAATGCAATACGTTTGCAGGCATCTAAACTCGCTAATACTTTTACGCCCCAGTCGAGCTTAGATAAAAAACTTAATAAGTCTGGTTGGTTATCCATAACTTGTACGTGTGGTCGTAACGTTTCAATGTCGTAAGCAGGTAAATCTAAATTGTATTGTTGGCCCAATTCTAAAATGGTTTGAATGCGGATGTTGCCATCAAGATGGCGGTGTATATCTGTAAGGGGGAGCGTTTTTGTAATCATAGCCTTCTTCTTATCTGTTCGTATTAATTCATCATGCCTGTTTAGGACTGCTGATAAAAGTTTGGATTTGCTATGTTTTTGTGAAAAGCGTTGAGTTGAGTTTTTTGAACTTACTATATTTGTATAAGTTTTAATTTTGATGACATTCTTCTGGCCTAAGAAGACAACGCAGTCTGTGTAAGATACAAGCACCAAGATTTTTATTGTTTTTAATTTCGCTGCGCCTGTTTTTGTTGACTCTTCAACAATAGATTGGCTGAAGAATGGTCATTGGTATTTTGCTTTTTAGTTGTAAAGATGAATAAAGGCTTGCTAAAGACCAAACTGATAAAGCGATTAATTTATCTGTAGAAATCTATTTCTGGCAAGTAAATGAAAAAGAAGAAATAGGAAGCGCTCAAATGAAGTCGGTACTTTGTCATCAAGCAAAATTGCAAGTCGTAGACCAACCGAAATTAACGCCTGCAAAAGGGCAGGTTTTGTTAGAGGTGGTGCGATGTGGGATCTGTGGCTCTGATTTGCATATGCAGCACCACTGCGACCACATGCATGATTTGGCTGCACGTGTTGGGTTTCATGGTTTAGCGAAGTCTACAGACCCATTTGTACTGGGTCATGAGTTTTGTGGCAAGATTTTAGACTACGGTCCAAAAACACGTCATAAATTCAAAGCCGATACACTCGTTTGTGCAATGCCTCTTTTAAATGTAGATCAGCATGGTTATTTGTCTACAGGGCTTTCACCAAATGCATCTGGTGGTTATGCCGAGCAAGTATTGGCTCAATCGAGCTTGATGTTTGAAGTACCCAATGGCTTGGATGCTGATAGCGCCGCCATGACTGAACCTATGGCGGTTGCATTGCATGCCGTTCGCCGTAGCCGTGTGAAAACCAGTGAGCCTGCTATTGTGATTGGCTGTGGTCCTGTTGGGCTAGGTGTCATATTAATGCTTAAAGCGGCTGGCGTTAAAACCGTAGTTGCCAGTGACTTTTCACCAAACCGCCGTAAGCTTGCCGAGCAATGCGGTGCCGATATTGTGGTAGACCCTAAAGAAACATCACCATTTGCTAACTGGAAAGAATTTGGTTTGCTTGGTAACGTTTCTGATGCCATTAACATGGGCATGGGACTGTTTGATAAGTTACAAGCGACTCGCTTACCTTGGTGGCATGGATGGCGCATGATTGATAAATTGGGTGCTCTGCCAAAACGTCCTGTTATTTTTGAATGTGTCGGCGTACCGGGTGTTTTGCAGCAAATTATTGAAGGTGCACCTTTGTTTTCCCGAATTGTTGGGGTGGGCGTGTGCATGCAAAGTGACAAAATTGAACCCGCACTTGCAATTAATAAAGAGCTAGAAATTCAGTTTGTGTTGGGCTATACACCGCTTGAGTTTAGAGATGCACTACACATGATTGCAGAAGGTAAAGTGAATTGCTCACCGCTCATTACCGGTGTTGTTGGCTTAGAAGGAGTTACCAATGCATTTGAAGCGTTACGTGACCCTGAACAGCATGCCAAAATCTTGATTGACCCGAAACGTAATGGTTCAGACATTCAATTAATGAGTCATTAATTCAAAGTCATTTATGCATAATAAAAGGTTGTGATCTCATTAATCACAACCTTTTTTATGAGTATAGATCGCAATATTGAGCATAAGTAAAACCTGCTCAGCTAATTTGTATTGCTCTTTAGTTGTTCTAGTTCTTGGTAAATCCAGTCAACAAATTTCTGAATAGTTGGAGTTATGTCTTGGCTTGAGTGAATGAGATAGTACTTTCGGCTGCCTTTTAGTTTTTTATTGGAAACAATCACCAACTCTTTTTTTTGTAGTTCAGACTCAATCAACATTTGCGGAATTAGAGCCATTCCCATGTCATGACTGGCAGCAACCGCAAGCATTGAAAATAACTCATGACGTTGTCCATCAAAAGGCTTCGGGTGCTGCATCTGATGAGTCAGAAACCATTCTTGCCAAATGCTAGGCCGAGTGGTTTGTTGTAGTAGGGGAATTTTTAGCAAATCCTCGCAGCTTAAATCATAGGTATTTTCATTGATCATCACCGCATCTGGAAAATACTTTTCGATCAGTTTTGGTGAGCACACAGGTACAATTTCTTCATCCATTAAATAATGTGCTTGTATGCTGGGCCAATGGTCAATTTGCTGCTGCGTACCTGCAAAAATAGCAGCATCAAAAATATTGTCGTTAAATAAAAAAGGCTTGGTACTGGTTTCTAAGTGAACCGTAATTTCAGGGTGTTTCTGATTTAAAAGATGAAGTTTGGGTAACAGCCAGCGCGTTGCAAAGGTAGGAACGACACCTAGCTTTAATGTTCCACCTAAACCTTTATGAGAAATCACATCGGCTGTACATTTCTCTAAACCTAATAAGTAGGGCTTAATACTTTTAAAATACTGCTGACCTGCAATGGTGAGTTCAACGCCATGCCGAGTACGTATAAAAAGTTCAACGCCTAAGAAGTCTTCTAACTGTTGAATTTGGCGAGAGACCGCGCTTTGGGTAATACATAACTCTTGTGCAGCATAGGTATAACTTAGATGTTTTGCTGCACTTTCAAAGCAAATCAGGCCCTGAATAGACGGGATGCTTCTTCGCATACATAAAATCCTTTTATTTTTCGTCATATTTCAAAACAGCATATGACCTAAATGCAGATATCAAAGTTTAGTATAAAAATAAGCCATTTTTAATGAAATACAACGAATTAAATATCTAAATTTAACGCGTCATATTTTAGATATGCGTAAGTCGCATATCTGCATGAAGATTTATCGTTTGATTACTGCATTTTTCACGCATAACATCGAGTTAAATAAAGAAGATCAAATCAAGCAGAGGATGCGATGAATCACATGGTGACAACAAAAAAAGCAAAAGTTCAATTTAACTGGCAAGACCCATTTTTAATTGAGCAACAGCTTAGCCCAGATGAGCGCATGATTCGTGATGCAGCTCATGCCTATTGCCAAGAACGTTTGCAACCCCGTGTACTTGAACAATTTCGTCATGAAACAACTGATCCATCTATTTTTCGTGAAATGGGAGAGCTTGGCTTACTTGGTCCAACCATTCCTGAGCAATACGGCGGTGCGGGTTTGAACTATGTGAGTTATGGCTTGGTTGCACGTGAAATTGAATATGTCGACTCGGGCTACCGCTCTATGGCGAGCGTGCAAAGCTCATTGGTGATGGTTCCGATTCATGAATTTGGTACCGAAGAGCAAAAGCAGAAGTACTTACCTAAACTAGCTACGGGTGAATACATTGGCTGTTTTGGTTTGACTGAACCTGATCATGGCTCGGACCCGGGCAGTATGATTACCCGTGCTAAAAAAGTTGATGGGGGTTATCGTTTAACTGGCGCAAAAATGTGGATTACCAATAGTCCAATTGCAGATGTATTTGTAGTCTGGGCAAAAGAGGTTTCTGCTGAAGGCAATGTCGGTGATATTCGAGGCTTCATTTTAGAAAAGGGCTGGGAAGGTTTAACTGCGCCTGCCATTCATGGCAAAGTCGGTTTACGTGCCTCGATTACAGGTGAAATTGTAATGGATAACGTTTTTGTACCTGAAGAGAATGCGTTCCCTGAAATTCGAGGTTTAAAAGGCCCATTTACTTGTCTAAATAGCGCCCGCTATGGGATTGCATGGGGTGCAATGGGTGCTGCCGAGTTCTGCTGGCATACAGCACATCAATACACCATGGACCGTAAACAATTTGGTCGTCCGTTGGCTGCAAATCAGTTAATTCAAAAGAAATTGGCTGATATGCAAACTGAAATTGCATTAGGTTTGCAAGTGGCATTACGTTTTGGTCGTATGAAAGATGAAGGGATTGCATCTGTTGAAGGTACATCTCTAATCAAGCGTAATAACTGTGGAAAGGCGCTTGATATTGCCCGCATGGCACGTGACATGATGGGTGGAAACGGCATTAGTGACGAATTCGGCGTAGCACGCCATTTGGTTAACCTTGAAGTCGTAAATACCTATGAAGGCACACATGATGTTCATGCTTTGATTTTAGGTCGTGCACAAACAGGCATTGCCGCATTTAGTAACTAACTCATTAATTTTTAAAAGATCAAGGTGTTCTTTCGAGAGCACCTTTAGGGATTTTTACGCAAAAATTTATGGAAAATGACAAGATTCATCGTAAGGATACTCATGTAAAGATGTGCCTCTGTGTACTTAAAACCAAATGTAAGATGATGAAAATATAGAAGATTAAGTCATACAGAAAACATAAGTAGGCTATCGATGACTCATTTGGGAAAATGAGGAACTAAAGATGAACAATGACGTTCAAGTAATATCGAAAGAGTTGAGAACTACATTTCCAAGTAACCTTGGAACATATGAAAAGATTGGACCAAATACATGGAAATGGGCGTTGTTATTTGCCTATTTTGCGATGGTGGTCGATGGCATTGATATTATGCTGCTGTCTTATAGCTTGACCAGTTTAAAGGCAGAGTTTGGTTTAAGTACCTTTCAAGCGGGGGCATTAGGTAGTGCTTCTTTAGCAGGCATGGGTATTGGCGGTATTTTGGGTGGCTGGGCATGTGACAAGTTTGGCCGTGTACGAACCATTGCCAACTCGGTAACCTTCTTTTCGGTAGCGACCTGCTTATTGGGTTTTACGCAAAGCTTCGAGCAATTTATGGCCTTACGTTTTATTGGTGCTTTGGGTATTGGAGCACTCTATATGGCCTGTAATACCTTAATGGCTGAATATGTACCCACCACTTACCGTACAACGGTCTTGGGCACGTTACAGACGGGTCAGACTGTAGGTTATATTGCTGCGACGCTATTAGCAGGGGCAATTATTCCAGATCATGGCTGGCGTGTTTTATTCTTCCTGACCGTGGTGCCTGCTTTTGTAAATATTTTCCTACAACGATTTGTGCCAGAGCCAAAATCTTGGCAGCTCACCAAAATTGAAAGCTTACAAGGCAACAGACAACCTAAAGAAATAGTCATGGCTGAAACGCCGAAAAGTGGCAGTATTTATAAGCAAATTTTTAATAACTTTAAACACCGCAAAATGTTTTTGTTGTGGATGACCACAGCATTTTTCTTGCAGTTTGGTTATTACGGCATTAACAACTGGATGCCAAGTTATTTAGAAACAGAAGTGCATATGAACTTTAAAAACTTAACCAGTTATATGGTGGGTTCATATACCGCGATGATTCTAGGCAAAATTTTAGCGGGTTATCTTGCAGACAAATTTAACCGCCGTGCTGTATTTGTTTTTGGAACAATTGCCAGCGCCGTGTTTTTACCAATCATTATTTTCTTCAATACCCCTGACAACATTTTGTATTTATTGATCACTTTTGGCTTCTTATATGGCATTCCATACGGTGTGAACGCGACTTATATGGCTGAAAGTTTTTCAACCGATGTGCGCGGAACGGCCATTGGTGGTGCTTATAACATTGGTCGTGTCGGGGCTGCGATTGCACCAGCCACCATTGGTTTCTTGGCATCGGGTGGGACGTTTACCATGGCCTTTATTGTGATGGGTGCTGCGTATTTTGTTGCGGGTGTATTGCCGGGCTTATTTATTAAAGATCGTCAGTACGATCCGCAAAAACAATCATAAACAATGACAAGAAGGTGCGTTGAGTACCTTCTAAAAAGATAAGGGTATCGTTATGGGTGCATTACAAGGAATTCGGGTTTTAGATTTAAGTCGTGTGCTTGCAGGGCCTTGGTGCGGACAGATCTTGGCAGACCTTGGCGCGGAAGTCATTAAAATTGAACGCCCTCGAGTCGGTGATGACACCCGCATGTGGGGGCCACCATGGATGCCCGATCAAGATGGAAACATGACTCGTGAATCTGGCTATTTTCAGTGTACCAACCGCAATAAATATTCAGTTGCGGTGGACATTACTACACCCGAAGGTCAGGCTTTAATTTATGAAATTGCCAAGACTGCCGATGTGGTGATTGAAAATTATAAAACAGGGTCTTTGGCTAAATATGGTTTGGACTATGCTTCCTTAAGTGAGTTAAACCCGAACATTGTGTATTGCTCGATTACTGGGTTTGGGCAAGATGGCCCACGTGCAGAAGAACCCGGTTATGATTTTATTATTCAAGGTATGTCAGGTCTGATGAGCATTACTGGCGAGCCTGATGATGTGGCAGGTGGTGGTGCGCAAAAGGTTGGCGTAGCTGTGGTAGATATTCAAACTGGATTGTATTCCACCATTGCCATTCAAGCTGCCTTGATTGCACGGTCGCACACGGGACGTGGTCAATATATTGATATGTCACTCCTTGATGTGCAGGTCGGGGCACTGGCAAATCAGGGAATGAACTATTTAGCTTCAGGTAAAGCCCCACAGCGTATGGGCAATCAACACCCAAGCATTGTGCCGTATCAAACTTTTAAGGCTAAAGATAAAGAGTTTATTATTGCTTGCGGTAACGACAAACAGTTTAAAGATTTGTGTGTTGCGATTGGTTATCCAGAGTTACTCGAAAATGAAAAGTTTGTGCGCAACCAAGACCGCGTAAAATATCGAGATGAACTGATTCCTTTATTGTCGAAGCACTTTTTAGAGAAAACCGCCAAAGAATGGGTCGACATGATTCATGCGCTTAAAGTACCCGTAGGTGTTATCAACTCTATTGAAGATGCCTTGGCTGAACCACAAATCGTGCATCGCAATTTGGTGGTGAATATTCCTCATCGTTTAAATGAAAACTTCCAAACCATAGGCTCACCAATCAAGCTGTCTGATACTCCAGTTGAATATCATCACGCACCGCCAGAGTTAGGTGAACATACTGCTCAAATCTTATCGAGATTTAAAACAGCAGAAGAACTCGCCGCGTTAAAGGAAAAGGGCATTATTGATGGGAAAATTGCTTAGGGCATTGTCGTTTTTAATGTGATTCAATTTAAATAAAAACTGTGATTTGCAATAAATCACAGTTTTTTTATTAGAAAATAATAGTTTTAATATTTAAAAATAAGCGGCAGCTCTGGTCTGAAATCATGAATCATTCCTTGAGACTCATGATCAAAACTAATTTCCATTAAATGTTCTGATCCATCTGTCACTTCAAAATTATCAACTGTATTGAACAGTAATGAAGTCGGGTGCTCTTCAAGGTTTGGAATAGAAACCTTAATTGTGGTGATTTCCGATAAATCTTTGCTATGCACAAGTGGTTGTTGTTTTTCTTTTGCGGCAAGGTCTGGTCGTGAAGCAAATGAAAGGAAGAACCACATCGGTTCAGATACCACAGAATCTTTGGCAACATTGACTTCTAAGCTGGTTGGTAAATAGCTTGGCTTGTACACCCAGTTAGGAAATTTTGCACTGTTATCTTCTTTATTTTTAGGGCGAAAACAAATACCAAAAGGGGATGCGATATTATTTTGAGTACTTAGTCGCTCAAAAAGCAGAGTCGGTTTGGTGAGATCACTTGAGGCTTCTTCTGGGTTATTTAAAAAGATTAACTCGATAAAGCTATTTTTAAAGAAAAAGCGTCTGTTTTCTGTACCTTGACCTGGGTGCTTGTTTGATGAACCTTCTGTTAGACCAAATTTTTTTAAAGTTTCAGCTTCAGGAGCTTCTGGTTTTACACAAATAAAAATATGGTCAACTTCCATTTTAAGTTCTCATACTAATGTTGATGAATATTAAATAATTGATTAATTGAATTTTTCATATTTATTGCAAGGGCCTCATCGAAGCCATCGACTAAAAAGCGGCTAATTAATCCTTCAATCACCGTATAGATCAGCTCAGATAAAGCTTCACCATTCGGTATATTGCAGTTTTGCGCAATCAGTACTTTAATCCATTGTTTATGGGCTTTAGAAATAGAAATAATGTCTTGATCATCTTGGTTCGATTCAGCGACCGCTCGTACAAATAAACAGCCTTTAAAAAAATCTTGTCTAAACCAATTGGTGTGCCAATCCAGAATTTTATTGATGGCTTCTAATCCTGTTGCATTTCCCACATAGCCCAAAAGGCTTTGCTTAAACCGTTCATCACGAGCAACGAGTACAGACTTAACCAGTTGATTTTTATTTTTATAGTAGGTGTACATGGTGGTTTTAGAGCAACCAGATTCATCGCGAATCAAATCAACGCCAACCCCGACAAAACTATTTTCATTAAATAACTTCTCGGCTGTATCTAATATTTTTAAGGCAGATTTTGACATGTGTCTTTTCCAAAAAATAAAATAGTACAGATCTGTACTATTTGAAATTTTATCTATATGCTTTTTAAAAAGCAAATTTTTGTTTGAGGAAAAAATCATGTTCTCGATCTTTTATGGCAAAGAAAAACTGGCTCCATCGCCCAGTAAAGTTGATGTTTTAAGAAGTCTTATTGGAGGTACGCTCAGTATTTTTATACTTCTGTGGTTGAGTAAGCTCACACACAATATCTTTATCATGGCGCCGTTTGGTGCGACCTGTGTATTGCTCTATACCGTGTCGCAGTCACCTTTGGCACAGCCGAGAAATATTATATTTGGGCATCTTATTTCGGCTTTTGTAGGTTTGTTTTTTCTAAAATTTGTTGGTGTTTCTATTTTTACAATTGCTTTATCAGTGGGCTGCGCAATTGCGCTCATGCAAGTGTTTAAATGCGTTCATCCACCTGCTGGGGCCAATCCTTTAGTTATTTTACTCACCGCAAGCAGCATACATTACCAGTGGAGTTTTCTAATTTTCCCTGTTTTGCTCGGTGCAGTGTCTTTAGTTTTGGTAGCGATGCTGATTAATAACATTAAAGCGAGTACCAAGTGGCCAATGTATGGCTTGGGAATTTTAAATAGTAAAAAGTAGGCAAGGTATGAAGTATTTTGAGCTTAAAAAAATGAAAGTATTCACTACGCCAAGATAGTGAATACTTTTGAGTGAACTTATGATTTCTTAGAAATACGTTCTTCGATGGCAAATTTGAGTAAAGAAGCGCTGCGGTAAAAACCATGTGCGAACTTTCCAAATGGCATGGTAATAAAAAACGTCATGACCGTGGCTAAATGGAAAATCAGTAAAAGTGCCATGTAAGGGGTATTGCGAAATGCCATAAGAACTAAGCCTGAAGCACTGACTAAAATTAAAAGGAAAATAAAGCCTCGATCTACAGGTTTCTGCTCGCGGTCACCATGTAATGGATGACGTTTAAGGTTTAAATAAAGCAAGCCAGATGGTCCAATCACTAAGCCAAACCCACCCAACGTACCTAAAATAACAGGGAAGCTAAAGATAGGGTAAGGCGCATGCAGGTTAAGGAAATAGTGATATAAAGTCGCTACACCCGTGGCTGCAAAGCAGAGCATAAAACCATAAAAAGTCAGGTGATGGAACACGCGGCGGATTTGTGTGTAACGATCATCTTGTTCATTACAGCCTTTGCCATGTCCACCGTCTAAATATTTAAGTGTTAATACATTTTGAGAGGCTTGAATAAGGTCTGGTTTCTCAACTTTGCCATGAATGACTTTAGATGTTTGTCGCCAGAATTTACTAATCCCGATACCAAGCAAAACAATAGCAACTGTAAAGGTCGCTCCAAACAGTAGCGCTAAAAAGTTATGCGGGAAAATCGCATAGAAATTACCTTGGTAGCCTGCAAACAGGTCGGTGCCTTTGTACCACACCACAGCTAACATGCATAAAAAGAAAATGAGTGATAACGCAGAAACAAAAGGAATCCCGACAGACTTATAAAGTCGGCCTAGTGGTTGAGGTGTCGCAAACTCTTGGTAAGTTTCCAAACGTACTTGCGCCATTGCTTTTGGAATGTTTACACCAAACTCATGTGGCGGGGCATATTGGCAAGCGTGTAAACATGCACCACAGTTATGGCACAGGTTTGCGAGGTAATGAATATCGGCTTGATTAAACTCAAGACGCTTGGTCATGGCCGCAAATACAGCACAAAAAGACTCACAGTAACGACAAGCATTACAAATCTGTAGCGCTCTTTGAACTTCCTGCTCATGGTCAGAGAGCTGAACAACTGGAATTAGGGCTTTAGTACTAGCATTCATGTTCAACTCCTTGTGAAAGTGCATAGTGGGCTGCATTTTTTCCGGCAATGCGTCCAAACGTCGTGCCAATCGACATACCAACGCCTGCGGTATAACCCTGACCGAGTACGTTCCCTGCCATCATTTCACCTGCCACAAACAGGTTGCGGCTGGCTTTATTGTTAAAACGTACCGCAGCATCGTCTTCGACCTTTAAGCCTAAATAGGTAAAGGTAATGCCGGGTTTAAGTGCATAGGCATAGAACGGTGGGCGATCGAGAGGAACGGCCCAATGGGTCTTGTTGGGAACAATATTTTCGGTGGTGCAGTCATCTAAAATGGTATGGTTAAAGGTGCCTTGTACACAGGCTTGATTAAATTTTTCTACGGTGTGACAGAAGGTTTTTACATCTAGCCCGATTTTTTCGGCCAGTTCTTGAATGCTATTTGCTTTTACACCCGCAAACACGGGTGGCATAAAGCGACCAATGGCTTTTGAGTCGATAATCGAATAGGCAATTTGCTGCGGTTGTTTGGCAACAAGGCGGCCCCAAATCGCATAACGTTTTGGCCAGAAGTCTTCGCCTTCATCGTAAAAACGTTCGGCTTTGTTATTGACCACAACTCCTAGTGAAACGCAGTCAATACGGGTGCAGATGCCACCGTCGTATAACGGTGCTCGTGCATCTACAGCGACGCAGTGCGATTGTGATGGGTCACCAATAATATCGGCGCCTTGATCTATCATAAATTTAAGTAAGTTGCCTTGATTAAAGCGGGTTCCGCGAATAATGAAATTATCGGCAGGCCATTCGCCGTTTTCATTTTGTCCCCATGCTTCTCTTAACCATTCCAGATTTGACTCAAAACCACCTGCGGCCAATACACAGCTTTTCGCTTTAAACACACGGCCATCTTCCGCAATTGCAGCTTCAAAATGTCCTTGGTTTAACTTTAGATCTTTAATTTTTGTGTTGTATAAAATCTCAATGCCAAGCTCTTGGGCACTTCGGTAATACGCATTAATGAGGGCTTTACCACCACCCATAAAAAAGGCGTTGGTACGTGCAACATGTAAAGCACCCGATAGTGGTGGCTGAAAATTCACACCATGTTTACGCATCCAGTCACGACAGGTCGCCGTGCTACGAATAACGAGACGAGCTAAGTGCTCATTGGTTTTGCCCGCAGTCACTTTAAGTAGGTCTTGCCAATATTCTTCTTCAGGGTAGGCATCGACCAATACATCTTGAGGAGCATCATGCATGCAGCGAAGGTTACGAGTGTGTTGTGAGTTACCACCACGCCATTCTTTAGGTGCTGCTTCTATGACAAGCACAGACGCGCCACTTTCTTTTGCCGTGAGCGCGGCACACAGTGCGGCATTCCCACCACCAATTACAATCACATCATGCATGGATTTCTCCCTTTCTCAGCTAGGGCTAATGTAGCTTTAAAAGGAAATGTGAAGTGAGAGGCTAAACTTGAATGGGTATTTAGTAAAAATAAACACTAAACGCTTAAGTGTTTATGAGTTTCGCACCGGGCCAACGCTTTTCATTAATCAGGTTAGTCACACAAGCACGAATCACTACTTTGGTGGCTAAAGTAGCAGGCGAGAGTTCTTCTTCAGACAGACTAATTAAATAGTTAATGCGTTCAATGGCAGGTTCTACAACACGTAGTAAACATAGGTCTTGCCGTGAGTTTAACGATGCACCCGCAGGTTGGATGGTTGCCATTTCGAGTTGGCTAATGCTTTCCATTAACAAATGTAGCCCATCAATTTCATAGGCCACTTTAAGTTGATGAATTTTCTGTTCGAGCAACAAGCGCAGTCCATGTCTTTGGCTCGGTAAAATCAGCGGAAGTTCTTTAAGCTGTGAATGAGTAATGGTTTGAGTGTCTATGCAGCTTTCAAGGTGGTACTGACTCAGCACTTCTTTAGGCGAGATTAAAAACATTTGTTCTTTGACTAAAGGCTGTATGGCCCACTGAGGGTCGACATCGTCACTAAAGATGATGGCAACATCGAGCTGCCTTGCATTAACTAATGCCTTGAGGTCACCCGATAAGCCTTCAATGAGACGGACTTTAATGTCGGGATAACGGTTTCTCATGAGTTTTAAAAAGTGGGTGCCTATAACCGACGCGACACTTGGCGAAAAACCGACGGTGACATGACCACTTAAACGTGAGGAGTGTGCAGAATCTACAGCATGGTCTAAGTGTCTAAGTGCCAGTTGAACTTGTTGAAAAAAAGCTAAACCTGCAGGGGTGGGAACCGTACCCAGAGCAGTACGTTGTAAAAGGCGAATAGAAAGCTCACTTTCTAATTTTGAGATTTGCTGACTTAATGCAGAAGTTCCAATATCGAGATTTTTTGCAGCTTTACCCAAGCTTCCTGTCTCGATCACCGCAATAAAATACTTTAATTGTTTGAGTTCCACGGCAAATACTACATTGTCCTTTATTGGTTATTCTACACTGGTTTATTGCTATTCATTTTGTTCTATTACGCTGAGTAAACCACTAACGGAGTAAAGGCAACATCACCTCAAGATGTTGCCTTTTAGAGCTTTTATTGTTTAACCTGCTCCAGACCCTGTTCTTCAATAATTTGTGTTGCTTGTGGTGACTTCACAAATTTGATGAGTTCTTTTGCGACTTTTTCATGTTCAGAGTTTTTACCAATGCCTGCTGCAAATACAGTGACTTTCTGGTAAGGCGCAGGAATTGGACCGACTAAATCAACTTGACCATATTGACCGGCAAAAGGTTTGATTTCACTAATTTGCTGGAAACCAATATCAAACTGACCTTCGGCAATACGTTTTGCAACACGGTCACCGACCACTTTTTCTGCTTTACCAGAAATCACTTTGTACTCGACAGGTGGGAAGCTTGGGAAAACATCTTTTTCAAGATGCGTACCGCTCGCACTTGCTGAATAACCAATGTGCTTAGCATTTAATAAAACTTTTTCGAATTTTGCCGCAGAGCTAATATCTGGTTTTGGTGCACCTTTAGGTACAGCCATGCCGATGCTTGAATTGACTAAAGCACTTTGGGAATTTGGGTCTACATAACCTTTTTCTGCAAGCTTGTTCAGTTCAGGAGCAGCCAACACCACCACATCAAAATGTTCGCCACGATCGAGTCGATTTGGAATTGCAGTTGGCGATGCGCCCATTGATGAACCAGACGAAAGGTGAACCGTGTGACCTGTTTGCTTTTCAAATATTGGAATGAGTTTTTCCATAGATGAATAGAAACCGCCAGAGCTAATTACTTCGAGCGTATCTGCGTTAGCAAATGTCGACCCTAAGCCAGCACCAGCTAGGCAAATGGTCATGAAGATAGGGGACTTTTTCATAGTATCTCGCTTTAATGACAGGAGAACACAGTACGGCTGCAACATGTGCCGTACTGTTCATTAAAATTTCAGGTTAAGTAGTTAGTTGTTGTTTTAAGCGCTAACCTTTACAGGTTCAGCAATTGGGTCTGCATTCTTTTGCTTAGAACCGCGACATAGATACAGGCTTGAGATGAGGCTACATACCGCAGCTAACATCAGCCAAAAAGCGGGGGTACTTGCGTTACCTGTATTTTCGACAAGGTAAGTACAAGCCATTGGTGTCATACCACCAAAAATAGCGGCTGCAAGGCTAAACGCTAAAGAGAAGCCAACTGTACGAACACGTTTTGGCATTACTTCGGCAAGCGTTGCGACCATGGTACCGTTGTACATACCAAAGAAGAATGAGAAGTAAGCAAGCGTAATAATTAGATTGGTAAAACTAATGTCGCTTACCAACCAGCTTAAAACTGGATAAGTTGTAAAGATGGCAAGGGTTGTAATGCCGACTAAAACAGGACGACGACCAATTTTGTCTGAAAGTAAGCCACCCATTGGTAACCAGAAGAAATTTGATAAACCCACAAATACGGTTGCTAAAAGACTATCCGTTACCGACATTTCTAGAGTACGTTTTGCATACACCGTGGTGTAAACCGTAATGAAATAGAACGTGGTTGTGGTCATGGCACTCATCATCATGCCTGCAAGTACGATGCGCCAGTTGCTCGCAAGCGTGCTGAAAATTTCTTTGGTCGATGGATGAGTTTTTTGCGCTTTAAAGTCTTCAGTTTCTTCTAGGGTACGGCGGAACAAGAAGATTAAAGGAATAATCAAACATCCAATTAAGAACGGAATACGCCAGCCCCATTCACCCACTTGAGCAGTAGTTAAAATGGTGTTGAGCCAGTAGCCAAGTAATGCTGCAAATACAACTGCAATTTGTTGGCTGCCAGATTGCCAGCTTGTGATAAATCCACGATTTTTATCCGTTGCAATTTCAGCGAGATAAATCGATACACCACCAGATTCAACACCTGCCGAGAAGCCTTGTAATAGACGTCCAATCACCACCAAAATTGGCGCAATAATACCGATGGTTTCATAACCCGGTACAAAGGTAATTAAGATGGTTCCGATTGCCATAAGGCTTAAAGTCACAATAAGACCTTTACGTCGACCAACTCTGTCGACATAAGCGCCCAAGAAAATAGCGCCGAGAGGACGCATAAGAAAGCCCGCAGCAAACACGGTAAATGTCATCATTAAAGAGACATATTCATTTTCAGAGTGGAAAAATTTCGCTGCGATATAAGTGGCATAGAAACCAAAAAGAAAAAAATCATACTGTTCTAAAAAGTTGCCACTCGTTACATTTAATATTTTTTTAAAAGTAGCCCTACGGTTATTCACGACATCCATTGGAGACCTCCTTGGCCTGACAAAATGGAAACATTCACAATTTTCAATAGAGGGCTTTAAATCGACTCATTCAATAAACCTAAATAGCACATGGGTTAGAGATGAGATTTAAAGGGGTCCTTCGTAGAAAATGTGATGCCTTGTTTCCAGTTCAAACTACACATCTATAATTTGATAAACAGAAATTCACTTATCATTCAGAAGAAAATGTAATCTCAAACAGCAGGGGGGAGTGAGAGGGCAAAATTAATTAGGTATTTAATAAAATTAATGACCCTTTATAAAATAATTTCAGAACATGGCCAAATTTGGTTTTGAATCAACTCTTTCACACAGGCTTTAATTGCCGATTTGGCAGCGAGTGCAGCAGGTGATAATTCTTCTTCGGCAAGGCTCACTAAGTAATTGATTCGCTCAACTTCAGGGTCGATCAATTTTAGTAATTGAAGCTTATGTTTGTACTCTTGCAGACAGGCACTTCCGGGCCGAACACTTGCAAGGTCAAGGTGAATCAGGCTGTCCATGAGTAAGTGTAGACCATCAATTTCATAGACAACATTAAGCTGCCCAATCTTGTGTTCAAGCAATTTTCTTAAGCTATGACGCTGACGTGGCAACACTAAAGGAATATCACCAATTTGCTGCGACTGAATAATTCCACTTTTGATACAGTCGGCAAGACCGTATTTTTCAAGCACTTCTTTGCGTGCCATTAAATACATTTGTTCGCGTACCAAAGGTTGTATCGACCACTGTTTATCAATTTGATTGGTAAAAATAATGGCAATATCAAGCTGACGTGAATTAATCGACTGAATCAGGTTGCCCGACAAGGTTTCCACAATTTCTAGACGAATGTCTGGATAGCGTTCAGACATTAGTTTCATTAAAGGGATGCCAATTAAAGCGGTAATGGTCGGTGGAAAACCAAGGCTGACATGACCTGAAAGCCGTGCTGAATGCGCAGCATCTATGGCAAAGTTTACTTGACGCAAAATAAGTTGAGAGTGTTTTAAAAAGGCAAGACCCGCGGGTGTAGGCGTGACACCAAAAGCATTACGCTGTAATAAGCGAATGCTTAACTCTTGTTCTAGCTTACTAATTTGCTGACTAATGGCCGAAGCACCAACATCAAGTTTTTGGGCAGCTTTACCAATACTGCCTGCTTCAACCACCGTCAAAAAATATTTTATTTGTTTGATTTCCATAATAAATGTATTCGCTCATCATCCTTGATTTATAGAAATATGAAGGATTGGAAAATCTATCATGCATTTTAATATTAGCAGCAAAAAATATAAAAGTTTCTTAAAAAATCACTCTCTATCTTAAAAGTTCAATCAATTTTTATGGTTAATAAAAAAAAGATGTTCTGATTGCAGCTACACAAACCCTAATTTTTCAATATGGCATCTACGGTCAAATCATTGGCGTTTGGAGCTAAGCAGAAGCATTCAAATCTACATAAAGTGAGGAATCAAAATAAAAAATATCCAGGATGGATCCATGAGTTTTGTTGTGAATAAAAAAATATTGATCTTAGGAATAACTTCAATTTGCACAAGCACCTTACATGCGGCTGCGTTTGATAAAACAGGACAATCCATATCGGCATTTTTACAACTGGGTAACTATTTTGAGGCAAGTTTAGGAATCACAGATGCCGATTTAAGTGGTGTAGAGTCAGGCACAAACTCGTCACATCATTCAATTTCAGATATCGCCAACACAGATTATCGACCTACAGCAGCGTTAAAACTACAGTTGGCACCTCAGTATTCCTTTGGCCTGCTTTACGACCAGCCTTTTGGTGCCGACACTGAATATTCAGGCCTAAATGGCTTTGTCGCCACACCGAAAGATACAGCTATGCTTCCCAGTATTACGACTACCACCCTTGCAAATGCTACTTCTGGTCAAGCGCCTACAGGAAATGCAAAATCAGAATTTGATATACAAAATTTAAGCTTTATTTTGGGGTATCAACCCACAAAAAATTGGAATCTTTATGCTGGGCCTGTTTATCAGACTTTTAAAAGTCAGGTCGAACTAAGAGGTAATGTATTTAGTCTTTACAACGGCTATGACTTTCACACCAAAACTGTAGGTGACTTGGGATGGTTAGCAGGGCTTGCCTACCAGATTCCGGAAAAAGCTGTGAAAATCTCATTAACCTACCGTTCAGCCATTACTCATAAAGTAAACGCGACTGAAAATGCCCCACTCATTGATATGTTAAGCACTCAACAAGGTCGTGATTTAGTTAATCAGCATTTAGACTATATGATTTCTATTGGCCAGATGACTTCACAAAAGAAAGCTTACTTAAATCAGATTATTGCCAATTTGCCAAAACAAGAAGATACCGGTACAACCAAATTTAAATCTCCAGATTCAGTGAATTTGGAGTTCCAGACTGGACTTCGTCAGGGAACGTTACTGTTCGGGAGTGTGCGCTGGGTAAATTGGAGTGATCTCGCTCTACAACCTTATCGCTTTGGTGAAATCTCAAAAGTTGTTGGCGTACTATCAACGCCAAGCCGTCCGGAAGGTTTTAACTTGGTTCGTTATTACGATGATCAATGGTCTCTAAATTTAGGGGTTGGACAACGTTTTTCTCCAAAATGGTTAGGTTCTGTAACGGTAGGTTGGGACTCGGGAGCAGGTGATAAGGTCTCGACGGGTGGGCCAAGCAAAGGGTATTACAACTTAGGCGTGGGTGCTCAATATAGCCCGACATCGCAATATTTTATTTCAGGTGGCGTGAAGTATTACTGGTTAGGCGATGCAAAAGCTCAGCTTGGCGCACAGGCGGGTAGTGACTATTATATGGGTGAGTTTAAGGATAATCACTCAGTCAGCTATGGCTTAAAAATTGGATATAAATTTTAAAATTAAATCATACATTTATAAGGTTTTTACTATATGAATAAAATCATCAAAAACAGTCTATTTTTAGGTTTGTCGACTTTCATTGCAGGTTATGGAACTCTCCTTCATGCGGAAGCAAGTCCAACAACTTTGCCAGCGGTTTCGCAAAAAGCGTTAACTATTATTGATGGCCAAACAGAATGGTTAAGCAAGGTCTATAAAGACATTCATGAACACCCTGAACTTGGGTTTATGGAAACGCGTACTTCTGCCATTGTGGCCAAAGAACTTAAGTCATTAGGTTTTGACGTTAAAACGGGAATAGCCAAAACAGGCGTGGTCAGCATTTTAAAAAACGGTGATGGACCAACGGTCATGTACCGTGCAGACATGGATGCCAATACAGTTCAAGAAGCCACGGGTTTACCATACGCAAGTAAAGTAAGGGTAAAACTCGACGATGGAACCGAAACACCTGTAGCACATATGTGTGGTCATGATGCCCATGTTACATGGATGCTGAGTATGGCAAAAACCCTAGTTGCTCTAAAAAAGGAATGGAGCGGAACTATTATTTTAGTCGCGCAACCTGCTGAAGAACCCGTAACAGGTGCAAAAGCTATGGTGAGCGATGGTTTATGGACCAAATATAACTTACCAAAACCTGATTATTTCTTTGCAGTGCATACTACTCCTGCACCTGTGGGGACGGTAATTAACGCACCCGGTCCACGAATGGCAGGAACCGATCAACTTGATATTCTATTTAAAGGGGTGGGCGGACATGGGTCACTTCCATATTTAACCAAGAACCCGATTAGTATGGCGGCCAATGCCATTACCCAATATCAAACCATTATGGGTAACGCAGTGAATACTCAGCAACCCGCTGCTTTATCTATTGGGTCAGTTCAAGCTGGAAACTCAAATAACGTGATTCCTTCAACTGCGTTAGTCAAAATGAATATGCGCTGGTTTGACCCGAAAGTGCGTGAAACCATGTTAAATAATATTAAGCTCATGAGTGAGGGTGCGGCCGAAATGCAGGGGATGGGTAAAGACCAATTACCTACTTTAACGCTCAAAGGTTCGACCAACCCAGTCATTAATAACAAAGAGTTTTCCGCGCGTTTAAATGGGCCGTTAAAAGTATTGTTAGGGGATCAACACGTCTTAACTGACTTTCCTCCATTTATGGGGTCAGAAGATGTTCATCACCTCTTAGGTGACCAAAAAGATATTCCTTTTAACTTTATGTTTATTGGTGTGGCGGACCCAGTTGTATTTGCCAATGCAGTAAAACAAGGCAAACCCGTGCCTTATATTCCACATAGTCCTAACTACATTGTGGACTTAAAGGCCTTACCAGTGGGAGCCAAAGTCACAACTGTTTCTATGTTAGAGCTGCTCACTAAAAAGTAAATTGACCATAAAAAAGATGCATTCATATGCATCTTTTTTTGCTTAAAGTTTTAAAAAATTAAGAGCAAGCCAGATGTTTTTCTCGATAGTGGACGGGTGATAAATTGGTCCAGCGACGAAACGCACGGGTAAAACTACTGACATCTGTAAAGCCAAGAATATAAGCAATCTCAGTAATATTATGGCTTGAGTTTTTAATATACGACAACGCAAGTTCGTGCCGAGTCTGATCCAGTAACTCACTATAAGAGGTATTTTCGGCAGAAAGTTTGCGTTGCAGACTCCGTATACTTAAGCCCAGACTTTTCGCAACGTCTTGTTGTTGAAAATCACCTGTAGATAATTTTTCGATTAATTTTACTTTCACTCGTGCCAATATATTCTCTTTATCAAACCGAGCCAGATAACGATTAATAATCTCATCATATTCTTGGGTGAGGGTAGGGTTTGCACCTTCTAGTGGCTGTTCTATCGTTGCCGTGTCAAACACAATCATATCTTTGGCTGCATTAAAGACGATCGGAGCTTTTAAAATACTCTGGAATGTTTCTAAATCTTCGGGCTCTGAACGTCTAAGTTCAATGCGTAAGGGAGAAAAAACAGATCCTTGTAAGGCACGACTTGAGCGAATAAAAACGGAAATAAATGCATCTATTGATTCGGGCTGAACTTCATCGGGAACATGAATAACGAAATAATGGTTATTTCCTTGCCCATAAAACTCTAGCTCTGGAATATCCGTAACCACACGAAAATAACGAATAATTCTTAGAAACATCTCTTTTAGAGTAGTGCTAGTAATCAGTGAATGCCCTAACACATGAAAAGTATTTTGATTGACTTGGCTGGCAACTTTAAGGCCAAAACATGAATCTTGAGTTTTCTGAACTGCTAATTTCCATAAATTTGCTGTTTGTTTTAATGAATATCGTGCATCAGGATTACTCAGAGCCTGAATATCTAAACCTGCTTGTTCTAATAAAGGTTGACTATCAACACCGGCTTTTTCGAGCGCTTTTTGAATCGCTTTCACCCAGCTAGCCAGTGCCGTTGCTGTCTGTGGCATGTTATGTCCTATAACTTGTGATTCATATTCCTCGGAACAGTATAAAAGATTCAAAACTAAAAAATCTTTTGTTTATTTTGAATCTTTTTATTTTGGCATCCATAGCCAATAGATTGGCGTTTCGAGCTAAGCACACTTAGGGTGATCTACATAAAGTAGAGGCATGAAAAACTGAGGAATAACGGATGACCTATATTTATAAAAATCCTGCCGGAATGACCGATAGCGAAAAAACCGAACATATTAAAAAAGTAGTAACAGCAGAAGGCGTGGCTTTACGCAAACGCCACCCTATTTTGAACCATCAAAATGCCATTGGGGCGATGATTCTATTTATATCTTTGGTCGGCATGATAGCGACTGCCGTGCTCTATATAAATCATCAACTTTCAGCTTGGTTTGCAATTCCGATTATTGCTTTTTTTGCATCTCTCACCCATGAGTTAGAGCATGACCTGATTCACTGGATGTATTTTAGAAAGAAACCATGGGCACATCATTTAATGATGGGCTTAGTCTGGTTAGCTCGACCAAGTACCATTAACCCGTGGAAACGCCGTGAGCTGCATTTTAACCATCATAAAAACTCAGGCACCGAAGTTGATTTAGAAGAAAGAGCTTTAACCAATGGAGAGCAGTGGAGTATACGTCGTCTCATCGCGATTGGTGATAACGGCTTGGCGGTCTTGTTCCGTATTATTTCTGCAAGCAATTGGACGGTTAGAAAAGTAATTTTTAAACGTGCATTTATGGCTTATTTCCCGCTAGGGATTATTCATTGGTCGCTGTGGTATATCTTCTTAGGTTTTCATGCGGTTGATGCTGTTGCAGGTTGGGCGAATGCACCGATTGCTTGGTCAGCTACCACTTTAAATATCATGTATGTGGTTAATATTTTGACTGTTGTTTGGGTTGCTCCAAATGTACTGCGTACCTTCTGTTTGCACTTTGTGACCAGCAATATGCATTACTACGGTGACGTTGAATTGGGTAATGTCATTCAACAAACTCAAGTATTAACACCGTGGTGGATGATGCCGTTCCAACTGTTTTGCTTTAACTTTGGTTCAACACATGCAATCCATCATTTTGTGGTGAAAGAACCATTCTACATTCGCCAAATGACCGCGCCTGTTGCCCATAAAGTCATGCGTGATATGGGGGTGCGGTTTAACGATGTCGGAACTTTTAAAAGAGCAAACCGTTGGAACGTAAATGATTTATCAGAGTCAAAAAGTTAAAACATAGCTTTTTATCTCACTCAAATAGACTGAGTTCTCTATAAAGAACTTGGTCTATTAATCATAAACTCACTATATAGTTTCTTAAAAAATAACTAGCTCTACTGAAACTTAGTAAAAAGCAAAATCACACCTAATGCACATAAAATTGAGCCAATCACTTTATTAATTTGCACTTGCTTGGCTAACATTTTTTGCCTCAATAGCATGGATGAAAACAGTACAGCCACCAGTGAAAACCATACGAAATGGGCAAAAGACATAAAAAAGCCATAAGCCAAAAGAATCGATTTAGGTGTAGTTAAACTCACAATTTGCGTATAGATACTAATTACAAATAGTGTGGTTTTAGGGTTGAGGGCATTGGTAAAAAAGCCGTATTTTATCGCTTGCAAAGTACCTATAGAATTTAAAGCAGCAGAGTCTAAAACTGGTTTTTGAATAAAAGTTTTATAGCCAATATAGATCAGGTAAAGCGCGCCAATATACTTAACAATATTCAAAATTTGTGGCGTATAAATCATCACAAAGGCAACGGCGACTAACGTATAAGTCACATGCACTAACACGCCAAGCGATATGCCTAGTGAAGTGAACACACCTATTTTTCTGCCGTAAAGATAACTATTTTTGGTCACAATCGCGAAGTCAGCGCCGGGGCTAATCACCGCCAAAATCGTAATGAGAATAACCGCAATAAACTCTGCCATTATCTTGTACCCTCACTGAAAACGAGGGAGTTCATCTGTAGTTTTTGGAATGTATATAAGAGGGCGGAAGAACTACCTATAGTTGCTATTCTTTTCGCGAAGAATGTAGGAGCTTGAGGTTTAAGAAAATAGATATAGATATTCAATATATTTTTCATCATCTAAAATGGTGTTTAATCAAGATGATTTTTATTTTTGAACAGAAACCTACAAATAAAAATCGATAAAAACGACTATACATCTATGAGTTTTTGGAATGATCGAAAGAATATCGCTGAATTCACTAAAATTTTTCTATTTTGTGGCGAAGTATGGCAGCGTCACTTTAGCTGCAAAGAAATTATTTGTGACGCAAAGTGCGGTCAGTAAGCAAATTTATAATTTAGAAGAGTCTTTAAATACCACTTTGTTTGATCGGAAAAATAAAACACTTGTGATGACTGAGCAGGGCGAAATTTTATTGAGTTGTTGCCATCAAGTTTTTGGTCAACTCGATGAATGTTTAATAGAGTTAAGCCAGCCTAAAACCCACAACAAGCAACTGGTCTTGTCGTGTGAACCGACTCTTTCCATGAAGTGGCTCATTCCGCGGTTATCAAAATTTAAAAAGCTCGGGCATGATTTTGAGGTTGTACTACTCACAGCCGGCGGGGTGGTCGATTTTGAAAAAGATAATATTGATATCGCAATTCGCCGAAATGACTTTGATTGGGGAGAGCATATCTATAGCGAAAAGATTGCTGATGAATATATCGCTCTAGTTCAAGCAACCAAGCCATCGGAAACCAATGACGTACTCATTTCGACTTCTAGACCAAATTTTTTTAAAAGTATTAGCCGCATTACTGAGTTAAAGCAAAGTTTGAAAGGCTACACCAAAGTTGAACTTGAACATTTTTATCTATGTTTAGAAGGCTGCTTGGCTGGACTCGGAGCTACAGCCATCTCAATTTATATGATAGAAAAAGAGCTTGAGTGGAACTTACTGCAAAAAAATTCACCAGTTGTTCAAGATAATTCAGCCTATTTTTTACTTTCTCATAGTGCTTTTGAGGAAGATTCACGTAAAACCATATTTTTAGAATGGCTAAAAGCAGAGATGAATGAAAGTCAGCATAAATTACTTTAAGTCTAGCCATTTTATCTAAAGTTACATGACTTAAGTTATTGAATGTAGTAATAAATATTTAGATTTATTAAGGTGCAGTGTGAGCGCCGTATATTGAATTTCTGCTGTCTAAAATTCCCAAAGATGAAAAATATTTAACTTCGTACTTCTTTATTAAACCATAAACATGAATTTCACTCAGTTTTGAATGAGACTAAATCATTTTTATTCATGTTGTGATTGCGGTATAAATCTATTCACGCTCTGAAGCGTTCCAGTAATTCACTTTTGATAAGACCATAAGGCACAAATCTGACAAGGCTGGAAAGTTTAAAAAGAGCAAAAGATTTTTAGGTTTATCTCAGAAATTAGGGTACTGATCAAAATGAGTAAAGAATTTACATTTACGATTAAGAGTATTTGTTTCGATGAAAACTATCGTCCAGCAGACAATACGCGTATTACAACCAACTTTGCTAACTTAGCGAGAGGGATGAGCCGTGAAGAGAATCTGCGCAACACCTTACAGATGATCGACAATCGTTTTAATGCCTTAGCTCATTGGGACAACCCTAAAGGCGACCGCTACGGCGTTGAACTTGAAATCATTTCAGTTGAAATGAATATCGATGCCGAAAACCGTGCAAGCGGGCTTCCTTTAATCGAAATATTGAAAACCAATATTGTTGATAAAAAGACCAATGAACGCATCGAAGGCATTGTAGGCAATAACTTCTCGTCTTATGTACGTGACTATGACTTTAGTGTGCTGTTGTTAGATCACAACAAAAACAAGTCTACTTTTAGCACACCAGAGAAATTTGGTGAATTGCACGGTAACTTATTTAAGAGCTTTATTAACTCTGAAACTTACAGAGCAAACTTTAAAAAAGCGCCAGTGATTTGCTTAAGTGTTTCAACCACTAAAGTGTACCACCGCACTGAAAACGAACATCCTGTTTTAGGTGTTGAATACAAGCAAGAAGACTATTCACTCACTGATGAATATTTCCAAAAAATGGGCTTAAAAGTTCGCTATTTCATGCCGAAAAACAGTGCTGCACCTTTGGCGTTCTATTTTACTGGTGATTTGCTGAGTGATTACACCAACCTTGAGTTGATCAGCACTATCAGCACCATGGAATCGTTCCAAAAGATTTACCGTCCTGAAATTTATAACGCAAATTCAGTGGCTGGAAAATCTTATCAGCCAAGCTTAAAGAACGAAGATTACTCACTTACTCGAATTGTGTATGACCGTGAAGAACGTAGCCGCCTCGCTATTGAGCAAGGGAAGTTTGTTGAAGAGCAATTTATCAAACCATACCAAGCGATTCTTGAGCAGTGGTCTGCTAATTACGCTCTTAATTAATCAACATATAGGTCATTGATCATGAAAAAATTATTACCAACTTCAACTGCTGGCAGCTTACCTAAACCGTCTTGGCTTGCAGAACCTGAAAAGCTTTGGTCGCCTTGGAAACTCGAAAACGAAGGTCTGCTTGAAGGTAAAAAAGACGCTTTACGTTTAGCGTTGCACGAACAGCGCCTTGCTGGCATCGACATTGTGAGCGATGGTGAACAAACCCGCCAACACTTTGTGACTACGTTTATCGAACATTTAAATGGCGTAGATTTTGAGAAGCGCGAAACTGTTCGTATTCGTGACCGTTACGATGCAAGCGTACCGTCTGTAGTGGGTGCGGTGTCTCGTCAAAAGCCTGTGTTTGTTGAAGATGCGAAGTTTTTACGTCAGCAAACTGATCAACCAATTAAGTGGGCATTACCTGGCCCAATGACCATGATTGATACGCTTTACGATGGTCACTACAAGAGCCGTGAAAAACTTGCTTGGGAATTTGCTAAAATCTTGAACCAAGAAGCGCGTGAGTTAGAAGCTGCTGGTGTAGACATCATTCAGTTTGACGAACCTGCATTTAACGTCTTCTTTGATGAAGTAAATGACTGGGGCGTTGCGACTTTAGAGCGTGCAATTGAAGGTCTAAAATGTGAAACTGCGGTTCACATTTGCTATGGTTACGGCATTAAAGCTAACACTGACTGGAAAAAGACACTCGGTTCAGAATGGCGCCAATACGAAGAAGCTTTCCCGAAACTGCAAAAATCTAACATCGATATTATCTCGTTAGAATGTCACAACTCACATGTGCCTATCGATTTACTCGAACTCATTCGCGGTAAAAAAGTCATGGTCGGTGCAATTGATGTAGCATCTAACCAGATTGAAACTCCAGAAGAAGTGGCTAACACACTTCGTAAAGCACTTCAGTTTGTAGATGCCGACAAGCTTTACCCTTGCACAAACTGCGGTATGGCGCCTCTTTCACGTGAAGTGGCACGCGGCAAGTTAAATGCTTTAACGGCAGGTGCAGAAATCGTTCGCAGAGAACTTACTGGTTTTGATCTTACTGCTTAATATTTACCAATAAGTGGTATAAAGGGTTACTTTTTTGATGGCAGTTGATAATCAAACAAGTAACCCTCATTTTACTTACTACATGTAGTTCTAATCAGGACTCATGTCGATAAAGTCCTTCCTGATGGAGTTGGGCGGTATAGCAAACACTCAGGACAAGGTACGATTCAATTTAGGAATAATGTCATGGTTCAAGCAACAGACTTTAGAAATGCAATGTCTTTACTCACAAGTGCGGTTAGTGTTGTGACTACGGCAGGCATGTCTGGCCGTTTTGGATTCACTGCCTCTGCTGTTTGTAGTGTGACTGACACACCTCCAACATTATTGGTGTGTATGAACCAATCTGCGAGCTCACATGCACATTTCCTAGATAACAAAATCTTAACTGTGAATGTTTTAGGCGCACACCACGAACATATTTCAAAAGCATTTTCATCTAAACTCACACCAGAAGAACGCTTTAAACATGGCGAATGGATTGAGTTAGAAACAGGTTCACCTGTGTTAGATGATGCTTTGGTGAGTTTCGATTGTGAGATTGAACAAATTCAACAAGTCGGCACACACACTATTCTGATTTGTCCGATTGTTGCGATTAAACAAAGCCAGCATGACCAAAGCTTGGTTTATTTTAATCGTGCTTATCACCAAGTGGGGCAGACCGAGATTGTCTAAACCGACTTTCCGTTGTGTATTCGCACATTAAAAAGTTAAAAGATAGAAATGAATAAGCATGGATCGCTTTTGTTTAAAATAAAAATATAATTGAATATAATATCTAAAACAATAATTAAGTTAATCTAATGAAAAATAATAATAAATTTAAATACTTGTCATAAAAGCTACATTGACACCTCTAAACTCTCAGATTATGCTTTGCGTGCTGGCCTACATTGCCAGCCAGCTTTGACAGGCTGAATGAAAGATCGCATCAGAGTTATTCCTTCTGAGGAATAGTCTTATGCGTAAACTCCTCGTCTCCTCCCGTAGCGGTAGGACGGGAGAGGGACACCTTCGGGTGTGCTGGTTAAATCTTTCACCAGTCTGTCAACCCTTTCTCGTTCTGCCACCATAATTCCAAATGAATGCTTTGGCAGAACTCCCAAAATCAGGAGTTGGCTATGCACATCCATCATTTCTTGGCACTCATTGCCAAAAGCTATAACGACACCACTTAATTCATCTTTAAACAGTTTGAAGGCTTAACCGCTTTTCAGACTTTAAGTCATTACGGCTAAAAACTTATATCAACAATAAAACTTGAGATGTGCCAAGCACCGTCTTACGGCTTTGCTGTGCCTTTTTTTCTCCCAGAAAGGGCATAGGCTTTTTATCTCAGCCAGACATAACAACTTATTTTTATAATGGTAAAAATATGCCAACTTTAGAAACGGCTTCAAAAAAATTAAAAGCACTCCATACCGCAATAGATCTATTTAATCTCTATGGATTTCACAATACGGGCGTAGACCTCATTGCCAAAGAAACTAAAATTCCCAAAGCCACGCTTTATAACTACTTTCACTCAAAAGAGAAGCTGGTTGAAACATGCATAAGCTTTCAAAAAAGCCGACTGAAAGAAGAAGTGCTGGCAATTGTCTACTCACACCGCTACCCAAAACCAAGCGATAAACTTAAAGAAATTGTCCGTTTACATGTTGATGTAAATAGCCTTTACCACCTTTTGTTTAAGGCTATTTTTGAAATAAAACAGCTTTATCCAACGGCTTACCGTATGGCTGTTGAATATCGAAAATGGCTACTTCGAGAGCTTTTTGATTTGGTCTTTAGTCTGGAAAGCACTGCATTTAATCCCGATGCAAACATGGTTTTAAACCTAATTGATGGCTTGATGCTACAGGTTTTAAGCTCTAATTGTTTGGATGAAAGGGACGTGGTGTTGGAGAGGTTTTGGGGGAGATGATATTAAATGAGTTACTAGATGAACCCATTTAAAAAGAGAGGGGAATAATGAAAACTATATTTAGAGTGTTCAGAAGTGATTGCCAGATTAAGATATTAATAAATTTTTTAGATTATTTTAATATTTAAAATAGCTAATCAAAAAAGTTTTATTTACACTGTTTTTGTAATTATATTTGAGTGGCTTTTAATTTTTATTTAATAATAACTTTATTGTTTTTTATTTGTAATTAATGTTGAATAGTTATTTACTTGTAAGGTTGTTGTGTTAATCTCGTCAATGTTGTGATGAGAAAGTATTTTATACTAATCATAATAGTAAAGTTTAAAATAAATTTCCAATCATAATAAATATCTTACTAATTATTAAAAAGTATTATTATAGGAATAATATATGACAAACTTCGTAGATGTTCTAAAGGAAATGCGCGATCACTACCAGAATAATATTAATACTGGTGTAGCAATACCATATTATCCTAATTTAATTGAGGATTCTTTGGGTTTAATGGAAGCAACGAATAAGTATCTTGTCGCTGATGCTAGTGAATTGGCAGATAATCCTGTTCAAAGTAGATTGGATGATTTACAAAACCAAGCAAAAGATTTAGCTAGTAATACTGCTTCAACTATCGAAGAAAAATTAAAAAAATCTGCTAAGGGATTGAAAGATAATAACTCTACTGCTGGAAATTCAAAATTTAAAGATGAACTTAACAAAATTAGAGAGGATGCTAAGAAGAAAGCAAGTGATAATATTGATAAAATGTTTGATGAAGCAGAAAAGATCGGTAACGATTTCCCAGCAGCCAGAAATCTTATCTTAATTGCAGCACAGAAAATTAATGAGTTAATCAATGATTTATTTACCAAGATAGTTGATTATATTGTTAGTATCGTTAAAAATATTGTTGAATGGATAAAAGTGGCTTGGGATTCTATTGTTAGTACTTTTAATGGTATTAAGACATGGATTTTACACTGGTTTTGAAGTGAATATTTTTTAAATGTGCGCAGTGTGTTAATAATAAGGTCATCACTTTTTAGGTGATGGTCTTATTTATTGAGTAAATATTCATTTTTATAATTTATAAAAATGAATTAATTTTTTGAAATTTATAAATTTAAAATCTCCCTTAACTAGTTAAAATTAATATCTAATAATTGTGTGTAATTAACTGGATTAATAGGGTTTATAAAGAACTTTCATACTCCACATATCCATCTTCAATTGTAGGAATAATCTGTACAAACTCAAAGTAAGGTACTGTACAAAATTCAGAGTCTCGAATCGCATCAATCACAAAATAATAATCTTGAAGAGATGCCGTCTCAAACACAGCAATATCACTCGCTTTAGCGCTAAACGCTTCAACGTCATACCATCGAACTTTTACAGTTGGGTACTTCTCAAAAATTGGGTCAAGCTTTTGTGCACTAAACTCAGCCCGCTTTTCTCGAGGTAACGCCAACCAAGTAGGCAAAGCTCTTAAATGAATAAAAAAAGTATAGGTTCTGGACATAACTACTCCATGGGTGAGTCAAGTTTTAGTTGAATTGAAAAGACAGCATTTGCTTGTCATATCAACATGACTCAGTCAGTATATGAGTGATTACTCACATTACATACTCGCATTTCGGCTCATGTCAGAAACACTTCCAGACCCACGTAAACGCCCGCGTCAAGCACGCTCAGTGGCTACCTTTGAAGCTATTTTAGAGGCGGCTGCTCGCATTTTAGAGTCGCTAGGCTTTGCTGGATTTAACACAAATGCCGTGGCTGAGCTTGCTGGCGTAAGCATTGGTAGCTTATATCAATACTTTCCATCTAAAGATGCTTTAATCGTCGAGTTAATTCGACGTGAGCGGGCTGAGCTTTCAAATCGTATAGTTGAAGCCATACAGCAAACTGACGCCACAGACTTAAAAGAAAAACTAAAACTGATCATACATGTTGCTGTACAACATCAATTGAACCGTCCACAGTTGGCACGAACTCTTGAATTTGCTTCTGAAATCATTGGAAAAGACCTTGAGGAAAGTGAACTTCAACACGAACTTGAAACCATAATTTCTGATCTGTTTATACGCTCTGGCATTTCACCTGCACAGACAGCCGCACAAGATGTAATTGCCTTAAGTAAAGGAATGATTAATGCAGCAGGTATAGCAGGGGAAAGCGATTTAAATGATTTACAGCAGCGAGTTGAAAAAGCTGTATTTGGTTATTTAGATTTGACTTAAAGATCACATATTTTTATAAATATTTAGATATAAAGAAACCGCTGTTAGAGCACATGTATTGTGCTGTAAAAATAAATAGAAAAGATTTTGTTAATTTTATATGTTTTTAATCATATGTTTTTAATTTTTTTAAATTAATCATTATTGATGAATCTAAATAAATAATATATTTTTAAAGATGTGTATATATTAGAGTTTATAGCCTACCACTTCCCCAAGAGGTAGGTTTTTTTTATGGAATTTATTTCTTCTACTTTTTGAATTTTATTGTTTTTTGTGGAATTTTGATTGGTTTTAAATATATATGTTTAAAACTTAATTTTATAAATTAAATTATAGGAAAAATAAATATTTAGTTGTTGGTGTTGAAAATTAATCATTTTTAACTTTATTTTTTTTAAAAGAAAATTATTCTGGAAATTATTTATTTAAACTGTGGAATTTAATATTTTTGATAGTTTTTAACTGAGTTTTAGATTGTTTTACAATATTTCAAGAGATTAGATCTTCTAATGAGTAAATTACCTTTTTCCCACAATGATTTCCAATTTATAATCAGATCAGGTACGAAGTTTTTTTTATATTTTTGTATTGCTTCTAGTATATCAATATCAATCACAAAGGCAGAGACCACGTCTGTTAACTCGGGAAAAAGCTTAACAAAAAAAGTTTCTCAACTCTTTAAGCCCACGCCAGATGAAAGCTACCGATCTGTTGATTTTCAAAAATTAAGTAATCTAGGATTTGATCAAAACCAATTTCAACGGCTAGGAAATGAAGGGAACTATTTACCGACTTCCACTGCTATGTGGAACAATCAAGTAAGTTTAATTGATGCGATTCAATATGCACTTCAACGAAACCCCAATATTTCTCAAGCCATCTCCACTTTAGCGAGCCAAAACGCAGGTATTGATTATGCTAAGGCTGGTTATTATCCACAGCTTTCAGGTGGAATTACTACAGGTGACTTGAGTAGTGGTGAGCGGGGAAGACAATTACTCACTTTATCCGCGACTCAAATGCTTTTTGATTTTGGCAAAGTCAAATCAGGTGTATCGGTTCAGCGTGCCAAAGTACTAGTCGAGCAGGCCAATGTGCTGGTCAGCATTGATGATATTGCACTTGATGTTGCACAGTCGATTGTCAATATTCAGCGCTACCTTCAATTAAATAAAATCGCCGAGCAGCAAATTGCGGGTATTCAACGTATTCAGGATATTGCGAATTTACGTGCAAATGCCGGTATTAGCAGCCAAGCTGATCCGGTTCAGGCACAAACATATTTAGAATCTGCACAATCAACACTAATTGCTCAACAATCTTTATTACGACAATACCAGCAACATCTAAGAACTCTGGTAGGAGTCGATGTTTTTAATAAGGTATGGGTCATTCCTGATGATTTGGTGAAGCAATCTGGTCTCTATAGTGAGCCTGAATTTAATACCATCCCAAAAATGATCGCAGCGCAAGCGGGTGTTGAAGTTGCCAAGGCACAAAAGGAACAGACCCGTTTAACACGTTATCCAACTTTGTCAGTCAAAGGTTCCTTAAGTCAGGCCATTAATGGTCGAAACCCAAACAATGATAAAGATGACGGTTTATATAGTTCCGTCATGCTTGAAGCTAGCAGTCAGTTTTATCAAGGTGGAGCCGTTTCTTCTCAGGTAAAAATGGCGAGTTATGCAGAAGAAGCCGCTAAATCTCAGGTCAATTCAGTTTATATGGATGTTCTGGACCAGATCAGAACGAGCCGTGAACAAATTGAAAATAAACAACGTCAAATGCAGGTGTTGACCAATCGTCAAGCCACAACGGTTCGTACACGTGAACTTTATCAAGAGCAGTACAAGCTCGGGACACGTTCACTGGTTGATTTATTGAATGCAGAACAGGCCATTCATAGTGCTAATTCAGAACTTGAGTCGGCACGTTATGACATCTACAACAGTATTGTTCAGTACATTTCGGCAACAGGACGTTCCCGCCAAGCCTATGGCTTAAATAATATTTCAATTCAGGGGTTCGAAGTACAACCATGATGACAAAAATAAACTACCAGCCCTGGTTACAGTCGGTCTTAACGATTGCTAAACATTATCGAATTGAGCCTTCAGAAGAAAGAATCCGTTTACAACTTGACTGGAACCAGAATCAAAATCTTGATGATGTTTTACAGCTCATTACACGTCAGGTTGGTCTCAATTTACGTAAAGTACCTTTTTCTTTAGACGTACTGAATCCGTGGCGCCTACCTGTTATGGTCGAGTTTAACGACGGTCAGGTCGGTGTTGTTGATAAAGCTGATACTCAAGGAAATGTCAGTATTCAATTTAGTGGGGATCAGGGACTTTCACAGAACGTGTCTTTAGGTGCTTTAAAAGATACGCTCAAAAATATTTATATCTTGCGTCCTGAAACCTCTATTCCCGATGCACGTATTGACGAATATATCAAACCCTATGAAGCAAGCTGGTTCTGGTCAATTGTACTTAGAGACTGGAAGCGCTACGTTGATATTATGTTTGCCTCACTCATTGCCAATGTACTGGCACTGGCGACTATTGTTTTCTCAATGCAAGTCTATGACCGTGTTGTTCCATCACAGTCTGTTCCAACCTTGTGGGTACTGGCTGGTGGTGTACTGATTGCAGCTATTTTTGAGTTTACCTTACGGGTAGCCAGAGTCTATTTGTCCGACATTATTGGTAAACGTGCTGACTTACGGGTTTCTGACCGTGTATTTGGCCATGCATTACGCATTAAAAATAAAGACCGGTCAAAATCTACCGGTAGTTTTATTTCCCAGATTCGTGAGCTCGAAGGGGTTCGTGAACTGGTGACTTCAACTACCATTACTGCGATGGCAGATTTTCCATTCTTTTTCTTGTTCCTCACGATCTTTGCGATTATTGGCGGGAAATTGTTTTGGGTAATGTTGCTGGTTGTGCCACTTATGCTTTTGCCGGGTATTCTGGCACAGAAGAAGCTAGCGCAGCTCGCACAAGAGGGTATGAGAGAATCTTCAATTCGTAATGCTATTCTAGTAGAAGCAGTGCAGGGTATTGAAGACATCAAGCTTTTACGTGCTGAATCACGTTTCCAAAACCAGTGGAACCACATGAATGAAGTTTCAGCCGATATCGGTATGAGACAGCGTAAAATTGTCGGTACTTTAATGGCATGGACACAAAAGATTCAAGGCTTGACCTACGCGCTTGTTGTTTTGGTGGGAAGTTTTGCCGTAATGGATGGTGAAATGACTACAGGTGCATTAGTAGCCTGTTCAATTTTATCTTCACGAATGTTAGGTCCAATTGCACAGATTACAGGCGTTCTAGGACGTTTACAGCAGGCGAAAGTTGCAAAACAAAGTCTGGATGAACTTATGCAACGTCCGATTGATCAGCCAGAGCGTTCACATCTGGTACATAAGGCTGCTTTAAATGGTGATTACGAATTAAAAAATGTCTTGTTCCAATATAGTGAGGATGAACCACGTCCGAGCCTTGCAGTTCGCCACTTAAAAATTCGTGCTGGTGAACGAGTTGCAATTCTGGGGCGCAATGGGGCGGGTAAATCAACACTGCTTCAGCTTCTCTCAGGAATGCAATTTCCTATTCAAGGTTCAGTACATTTAGATGGTCTGGATCTGTCTTTAATTGATCCATCTGATGTACGTCGTGATATGGGTTTACTTAACCAGAATGCGTATCTTTTCTACGGTACGATTCGTGAGAACCTTACTTTGGGTGCTCCGCTTGCAACCGATGAAGAAATTTTTCGAGTTTTAGTCATGACGGGTGCACTAAGTTTTGTTCAAGAGAAAAAAGAGGGACTAGATCACCTGATTTTAGAAGGTGGCGTGGGTTTCTCGGGTGGTCAGAAACAAGCATTGTTATTGGCTCGTTTATTGATTCGTCAACCTAACATTTTATTGTTAGACGAACCAACAGCAGCCATTGATGATGTGGCCGAGAAGCAATTGATTGATCATTTAAAAGGATGGCTGGCACATCGGACTTTGGTGGTTGCGACTCACCGCCGAGCTGTTTTAGAACTGGTGGACCGTATTATTGTGGTTAACGATGGCAAAATCGTGATGGATGGTCCAAGAGATCAGGTCCTTAATCAATCAATAGCCCAACAAAAACAAGTGCAAGGGGGTAATTCATGAGCGAACCACAAAAAGAACAAGAACTCACCCGTTCAATGAATGTCTCTTATAGTGAGCCACCATTACCACGTGCCAGTTTAGTAATCTGGATTGTGGGGATTGGCTTAGTTATTTTCTTTATCTGGGCATGGGTATTTAAACTTGAAGAAGTGTCTACTGGTACGGGTAAAGTGATTCCATCGTCTAAAGAGCAGGTCATCCAGTCTTTAGAGGGCGGTATTTTAACCAAGCTGAATGTACAAGAAGGCGACATTGTTCAAAAGGGCGAAATTCTTGCGCAATTAGATCCAACCCGTTTTGCGTCTAATGTGGGTGAATCTCGATCTTTACTGATCTCTGCTCAGGCAACAGCAGCGCGTTTGCGTGCGGAAGTTAATGGTACGCCATTGGTTTTTCCCGACATTGTGATGAAAGAACCAAAACTTGTACATGAAGAAACGGCTCTATATGTATCTCGTAGAGCCAATCTAGAACAATCACTCGCAGGTTTTAAGCAAGCTTTACAACTGGTGCAACAAGAACTGGCAATGACGGAACCGTTAGTGGCTAAAGGTGCGGCAAGTGAGGTGGAAGTTTTACGTTTACGTCGTGAAGCAAATGATTTGCAAAACAAAATGAATGATGTGCAGAACCAATATTATGTGCAGGCCCGTGAAGAGCTCTCTAAAGCGAATACGGATAGTGAAACACAACAACAAGTTGTACTTGGTCGTAGTGACAGTTTAGATCGTGCAGTGTTTAAAGCACCGGTACGTGGTGTTGTCAAAGAAATTGCGGTTACTACGCATGGTGGTGTTATTCCGCAAAACGGTAAATTGATGACCATTGTACCGATTGATGAGCAGCTGCTTATTGAAGCACGTATTTTACCGCGTGACATTGCCTTTATTCGTCCGGGACAAGAAGCACTGGTTAAGATTACTGCCTATGACTACTCAATTTATGGTGGTTTAAAAGGTAAGGTTACGGTTATTTCACCAGACACGATTCGTGATGAAGTGAAACAAGACCAATTCTATTATCGTGTTTATATCCGAACTGATTCTGACAAGCTTTATAATAAAGAAGGTAAGGCTTTTGGTATTACACCGGGTATGGTGGCAACAGTAGATATTCGTACGGGTGAAAAAACCGTACTGGATTACTTACTTAAACCGTTTAATAAAGCGAAAGAAGCATTAAGAGAAAGATAAATAAATATATAACTATATAGCTTTTAAATGCTTAAAAGCTATATAGTTATTAATAAGGATAATATCTTGTTTTAAATATGTGGTTTTTATTGTTTGTGCTTTAAAACATAAAAAAATTAAAAGCATATTTATATTTTAATATGATCATAATTCTTTGAAAAATAATAATTAATAATTTTGGTTTTATTTCGGTTAATAAATAAACTTATTTTTACTGTTTTTTTTGTGATGCAATTCATGTTTATAATTAGTTTTTGCGTTGAGGTTGACCTTTGTTTTATCTAATTTATCCCTTAATTTGGGCTCTTCTTATTTAATAAAATTTAAGAGCTCTAAATTGGATTGGTTTAATTAAATAATCCTACGAAGGGGAAGAAATATGTCTGAGATAAGGGTGGTTTCTAAGGAGAGTCATGAAACCTTAGAAACTACGACAAAGGATACAGTCTCTCTTTCTGAAGCATCAGTTATTTTAATAAAAGTAAATAAAGATGATGTTTCTGAAATTAGACAAGACGGTAGAAATGCAGTTATTACTTTAAAAAATGGTGAACAAATAGTAATAGTTGATTTCTTTAATGATAGTAATTATTCAACAGATAATAGTTTAGTTTTCGAAGATGATAATCATAAGTTATTGTGGGTACAGTTTACTGATAATAATGGCGTATTATTAGAACATATTACTTATAGTTATCTTGATAGTATTGAACCACTACTTTATCACGACGGTGCTGCATCTCCATGGGCATGGTTATCTGTACCGCTAACCGCAGCCGGAATTTTGTGGTGGGCTCATAATAGCGATGATAAAACAGATGACACAAAACAAAAAGATACGACTGCTCCAGATGCTCCAATTATAGATTTAATTAACGGCAAAGACCCGATTACAGGTACGGCAGAACCCGGTTCAACAGTAACAGTCACGTTCCCTGATGGCACCACAGCAACAGTAGTTGCAGGCACAGATGGTAGCTGGACAGTACCGAATCCTGGTCTTGAAGATGGCGATGAAGTTAA
>NZ_KB849420.1:2446433-2447026 GCF_000368405.1 Acinetobacter sp. NIPH 817 | reverse complement strand
CCTGATGGCACCACAGCAACAGTAGTTGCAGGCACAGATGGCAGCTGGACAGTACCGAACCCGGGTCTTGAAGATGGTGACGAAGTTAAGGCAACAGCAACTGATCCAGCAGGTAACACCTCACCACCGGCTACCGAGATTGTTGATGCTGTAGCACCAACTGTAACGTTTGATGAATTATCTAGTCATGATAATACACCTACATTAACTGGTACTGTAGATGATCCTACGGCCAAAGTGATTGTAACTGTAGATGGTGTAGAGTACACAGCCGTAAATAACGGTGATGGAACATGGACACTAGCAGATAACACCCTACCAGCCTTAAACGACGGATCACATACAATCCTTGTGACTGCTACTGATGCTGCGGGTAATGAAGGCTCTGCAACAGGTACGTTAATTATTATCGGTGAATCTGACAGCGACTCTGACTCTGATTCCGACAGTGATTCGGACTCAGACTCTGACAGCGATTCTGACTCGGACAGTGACTCTGATTCCGACAGCGATTCAGACTCTGACAGCGATTCGGACTCTGACAGCGACTCTGATAGTGACAGCGATTCGGACTCTGACAGCGACTCTGATAG
>NZ_KB849420.1:2439494-2439889 GCF_000368405.1 Acinetobacter sp. NIPH 817 | reverse complement strand
GACAGCGATTCGGACTCTGACAGCGATTCGGACTCTGACAGTGACTCGGACTCTGACAGCGACTCGGACTCTGACAGCGACTCTGATTCTGACAGCGACTCAGACTCTGACAGCGACTCTGATTCTGACAGCGACTCTGATTCCGACAGCGACTCTGATTCCGACAGTGACTCTGATAGCGACAGTGACTCTGATAGCGACAGTGACTCTGATTCCGACAGCGACTCTGATAGCGACAGCGATTCAGACTCTGATAGCGACAGCGACTCTGATTCTGACAGCGATTCAGACGCTGACAGTGACTCAGACTCTGACAGCGACTCTGATTCTGACAGCGACTCGGATTCGGATTCTGACAGCGACTCTGATTCTGATAGCGATTCGGACTCTGACAG
>NZ_KB849420.1:2332868-2439239 GCF_000368405.1 Acinetobacter sp. NIPH 817 | reverse complement strand
TCTGACAGCGACTCTGATTCTGACAGTGACTCGGATTCGGACTCTGATAGCGACAGTGACTCAGACTCTGATCTGGTTGCGAATGATGACTTGGCAACGCTTGATGCTAATATCGATCCAACTACAAGCCCAGTACCTACACAATCTAAGACATCTGTAGTTTTACCTTCTTATGATGGTTTGATTCTCGATTGGACATGGGCTGTGAACAATGCCTTGCAAGTAGAAGTTCCTCAAGGAACACTTCAAGATTTCAATATTGATATCAGTGGTTTGTATTTGGGTGCAGGTATTGTGAGTTTAGGCCTCGATGTTCTTCGTTTGAATGAAAACACTGGTCAGTATGAGCTTTATGAGCATATTCCAAATGCTGGAACTGCTTTTGCAGCACTTGTAGGATTCTATACAGGTGGCACCACGATTAATGATTTACCTGAAGGTCAATATGCCATCGTCATGACAAATGACCAAGGACTTAACTTTACAGGTTTAGGGTTCCCAACTTTAACAATCCCATCAGGTGGTGTAGCAACTGATTATGGTGAGGTTGTTGTAAGTGGTAACGTCATTGTTCCTGAGGGAGCAGGGGATGTAGCGGATGTCGATCCTGAAGGTCAGCCATTAGTCGTTACGCAAGTAATCTCTGAAACGGGTAACACGTTAACTGTTGATCAATCTGTTAATGGTTTCCAAAAAATAGAAGGTGCTTATGGTGACCTGTATATTGATAAGGATGGGAATTATGAATACATCCGAAATCCGGAAATTCCTAACTCAGTAGGCAAAGTCGATACGTTTACTTATACAATTCAAGATGTTGATGGAAATACCGCAACAGCTAATCTTAATATCCGAATTGATAGTTCTCAAGTAGACATTAATTGGCCAACTGATCCTACTTTGGATGGCACAGTTGACTTAGTTGCTACTAATGACAGCAATGGAGCTCAAGTAGATTATAAAAACTTTGTTGAAACAAAATCGGCAGATCTTGGTTCAATGACTGCTTCCGTTACTCGTACTGGTAGCTTATTTGGTGGTTATACTTATACGCGTAATCCTGGCACGGATACTTCAGATGTTATTACTGTAGATAAAAATGCGTCAGCTGTCTTATCTATTAAAGTTACTACAACTGATTCATCTGGCGCCAATAATGATACCTTTGGTTATAGCGTACAAAAATTGGTAGGTGGTAGCTGGCAAACTGTATATGTTTCACCAACTACAACTTATAGTCATCCATTCCTAGGGGGGGCAAATGCTACGATCATTGATAATAGTTATTCGATACCAGCGGATAGTGTGGCGACACAATGGCGTGTAATTTATACAAGTACTGAAAGTAATGAGTCATTCCTTGTTAATGGTACTAATTCAACTTCAGTTCAAACTTCAGTTCAACCAACACTGACACATTATGATGCATTTACTGCTTCTGGAGAATTTACTCCAGCTACAGGTAATGTAATTACAGATGATAGCGGTAATGGTACTGATGTAACAGGCGGTATAGGTACTAAATTATTTGTAGAAAATGCAGCTGGAGTATTTGTTGAAGCTACTGGTCAAACTTTAGTTTACAGTAATGGAACATTAAATATTGCAGCAAACGGCACATATACATTTACTCCAAATGCCACAGCAGATGGAAGCCAAACTACAAGTTTTAATTATAAACTTATAGCTGCGAATGGTGATGAAAGTAATGTTGCTGCATTAACAATTAATTTGGGTAGACATTATGAAACTGGCGCTGGAAATGATTTAATTTCTGGCACATCAGGAAATGATGTTTATACAACTAGTACTGGTGCAGATACAGTTATATTTAAGCTTCTTAATGCAACGGATCCTACAGGTGGAAATGGTTTAGATACCTGGAGTGATTTTAATAAAGCACAAGGAGATAAAATCGATATAAGTAGTTTATTATCGGGTCAGTCTGTTAATAATACAAATATCGGTCAATATGTAACTGCTACACAAGTAGGTGGTGACACAGTAATTAGTATAGATAGAGATGGAAGTGGAACTTCTTATAATTCTACAGAAATCTTAACTCTTAAAAATACTAATACTACGATTGATGAATTGCTACAAAATAGTCAAATATTATTTTAATTTGATTGTTTGAATAAAAAGAGGATCTACGGGTCCTCTTTTTATTTTGTTTAAATAATTTTGAAATTAAATGTGATATGTTATAATAAGTTAAAAGATTTTTTGAAGTGATAATATGGAAATTAATACATATAGTAAATTTGAGGAATTCAAAGAAAAATTAAAAAACTGGTTGTTAATTCAATTGAAAACTCATTCTGAATATGAGAATGGTATGTGTATTTTTTTATCTATGGGTGATAATAAAAAAAGATGTGAAGTATGGAACACTTTTGATAAAAATTTTAATACAGTGTTAAAAAGAATATATTCATTTTTGGATAAGTTATATTCTAAAAACAGAAGAATACCTGAGTTTTTTAAAATAGATATTGCATGTAATATTAGTGAAGAGAGCTGGAGTGAAGTTGACTTTGATGTTTTAAATCAAGAACATAATAATCACTACAGGAAAGGAATTAGCTTTGATGATAAATTTCACATATGTTTTCTAGAGCAAGAAATATATGGGAAAGCTATTATAAAAGGTATTTCTTTTGATAAACCTAATTTTTTTGATGAAAAAAACCTTAATGATGCAATAAAATCTAAATATAAAAATATTACTAAGGTATTTAAACTAGATGATATAAAAAAAGTATGGGTTTTTGATACTGTATCTGCTTTTTATGAAAATGAGAAGTTTATTGATTTACAGACTGGAGGAGTTGTAAACGGAATAAGATATAAGTCTGAAAATTGTAAGGACGAAATAAAAGAACTTATTATTAATAATTCCGAGTTTTTATATAATCAAATTTTGGATGATGGTCGTTTTATTTATGGTTATTTTCCAGCTTATGATCGAGAAATTAAGAGTTATAATACTGTTCGACATTGTACGTCGATATATGCATTATTGGAAACATTAGAAGTAGTTTTTAATAAAAAATATTTAAATAAAATTGAAAAATCTATTGAATATGCCTTTGATAATTTTTATAAAATTATAGAAGAAAAAGGATTTATGATTGATGGTGAACAAGATTTAGAAATAAAATTAGGATCAAATGCAACTGCAATTTTTATGCTTGCTAAATATCAAGAAATAACTGGTAATGATAAGTATTTGAAAAATGCTGAAATGCTAGCAAAAGGGATACAATATATGATTGATGAATATGGTCAAACTAGCCATATTTTAAATTATCCGTCATTATGCGTAAAAGAAAAGTTTAGAATTGTATATTACGATGGAGAAGCTGCTTTAGGGCTCCTACGTTTATATCAGATTAATAAAAATAAAGACTTACTTGATACTGTTAAGCTAATGTTTGATAATTTTATTTCTAAAAAATATGATAAATATCATGACCATTGGTTGAGTTATTGTACAAATGAATTAACAAAAATCTGTCCAGAAGAAAAGTATTTTAGATTCGGAATGAATAACTATCTTAATCATATGGAATTTATTAAAAATAGAAAAACTGCTTATGCAACATTTTTAGAAATGATGATGTCAGCATATAAAATGGTTTCATATATGAGAGATAATGATTATCTCGAGTTGTTTGAAGAAGCCAAGTTTAATGAATTAAAAGAATTAATTAAATATAGAGTTGAGTTCCAGCGTTCTACAGGATTTTTTTACCCTGAATTAGCAATGTATATGGCTAGGCCAGATAAAATTAAGAATGCATTCTATGTTAGACATGATCGTTTTAGAGCACGAATAGATGATCAAGAGCATAATTTATCTGGTTTAGTAGCTTTTTATAACTATTTTGAGTGATATATGAAAAGACAATATAAAGAGCTAAAAAAAGTTATGAGTGAATATCATATATATTTTACTCGTAATGGTAACTCAAGATTCCTCGACGAAGATTACATTAATTTTCTCGAAAAAGTAGAAATTGAACCCTTTTGCGCATTTTTAGTCGGTAACAATATTTGGAATATGGGAGCATTTTCCTATAGTTGGTCTCTATTGCCAATTACTACTAAAGTAGGTCGGTATTGCTCAATAGCAGAGGGAGTAAGGGTACTTGGTTTAAGGCATCCTCACGAATGGCTAACGACTTCAGCAACAACATATGATCGAAATTTTATAATTTATCAAAAATATTTAGAAATTAATAAGATGGATCAAAATGCTCGAAGGTTACCAAATAATATTGAACAAAAAGTATTGGATATTGGACATGATGTTTGGATTGGGGCAAGGGCATTGTTGAAACCAACAATAACTATTGGAAATGGGGCAGTAATTGCTGCAAATTCAGTCGTTACAAAAGATGTACCACCTTATGCAATTGTGGGTGGTAATCCAGCCAAAATTATAAAATTCAGATTTGATGAAGATACTATTGATAGATTATTAGAGTCAAAATGGTGGGAATATGGATTTTCAGACATCCAAAATCTAGAAATAGATAATATTCAATGTTTTCTAAATGAATTTGATTTTCAAAAAAATAATATAGAAAAAATGAAATTGGAAAAATTAATAATGGAGTAAACTATGAGCACTATTACAAGTACAGATACGAAAGTAATAGGATTAACTGAATTTAATTCAATTATGAAAAAAATTGAGAGAATTTCTGCTAAATCTTTATCAATCTTTATTATTGATAATGAGCATAGTATTGAAGTTTATTCTAAGAATAAAAATATCAAAATTGTACCTGGTTCAGTTATAAAATTATTAACATTATTTTTAGTATTTGATTTAAATATTTCTTTAAGAGAAATTGTAACAGTTAAAAAAAATAATTTAATAGTTGGGAGTGGTTATAATTTATTTGAAAATGATCTTATAACAATCAATGATTTACTTAAAAACATGATATTTAAATCAAGCAATACGAGTGCCGAAGTCTTAAAAGAAGTAATTGAAGAAAAAACGAATATTTCTTATGAAGAACATGTAGAAAGATTAATAAATAGAATTGGGATGAAACTTACAAATATTTTAAATTCGCATGGTTTATATAAAAGTAAACAATATACAACTGTCGATGACTTATTAAAATTAGTTATTAATATATTAGAAAATAAAAAAATAGAGTCTTTTCTATTTTATAGTCATCAGAGTATTGTTGTTCAAAGAAATAAAAGCTATGTCAATATTGATTTTGATACTAATGAAAGAATATTTATTAAAACAGGAACACTTTTTCCTAATGTATTTAATAGCGTACAGATAGTAAAAAAACGCAATAATTATCTTATTGCTTGTCTAGGATATTCAAAAAATGATCACACTAGATTGATTGATCAAGAAATGATTAATGATTTAATTGGAGTAATATAATGTCTGTATTTGGAATTTTAAAACCAGCAAAAAATTTAACTGATGTAGAAGAAATCTTCATCATTGTTGCTCAAAGCCGTGGGCATGAAGCTTATGTTTTTAAAGCAAAAGATGTGTGTTTTGAAACTGAAAAGGTGATAGGCAAGACTATATTAAATGGAAAAGTTTTAGAAAAAGAATTTAACTTTCCTAATGTAATTCAAAATAGACTCGCTGTTAAGGCAGAAGATAAGGAAATATATTTAAAATTAGCAGAAAGAATTCCTTTTACATCAAATAGAATTGGGACAAAAAAGAATGTTGATCTAAAACTTCAGAAAATTGAAGATATTAACGAATTTTTGATAAGTGTTGAGGACTGTAAAGAATTTGAGGATCTTTTGGGTGCAATTCAAAAATATAAAAAAGTTATACTAAAGCCCTTATCAAGTAATCAGGGGAAAGGAATTTTTTCCGTCGAGTTTTTAGATAAAAAATATATAGTAAAACAGTTAGATAGAAAAAATGAGTTTAATAAAAATGAATTGAGAAGTTTTTTTGATAAAGAAATTAAGAATAAAGGCTATTCTCTAAGCAGATATTTCAACAGTTCTACAAATAATGCACTAAACACAGTCTTCCGGATGCAAATTAGTAGGGGGGCTGGTGGTAAGTGGAAATTAATAAAATTTTTCCCTTATGTAAATATTAATAAAAATATTGATATTACGAATGGTATGCAAGGAGCATTAATCACAACACGTGAAAAATTATTTTTAGAACAATATTATCCAAACTCATTTGAAAAAATTAATAAAAGTATAAAGAAAATTTTCGAAAAATTTCCACTCGCTTTTCAAAAGCAATATGCATGGCGCTTAGATTCATTAGGTCTAGATTTAGGTATCGATCAAGAAGGGAATATTGCTATATTTGAAGTTAATGCAGGGCCAGGAATTGGATTTATGGCTTATCCGGTAGCAAAAGCTCAGGTTGATTATTACGAATGGTTGCAAGAAAATGCAAAACCACCTTTCAAGAATAACTTTTTACCTATAAATCTAAGATAAGAGAATTATAATGTTAAAAGAAAAGGGTATATATATGCTTTATCCTGCAATTAAGCAGGAAAAAAATGGTCTATTAATTGCGCTAATTAAAAGAGCAGATTTATTTAGTAGAAATGGAATTAAAGTAAATATATGTACTCTTTCCTATAATCCTATGGTTAATCTTCTTTATAAGGATTTGTATACAAGCAAATTGTTAGATTTAGATGCAAGTAAAAATATTAATTTTTTCAATTTATATTCTTACTATCAAAAAAGCAAATTTTCAATTGATTTTAATCCAGAAGATAGTAGTAAAATTACCATCGAAGAAAAAAATATTGAAAGTGATAGTTTAGGGAATATTAAAATTTTTGATGAAAGAAATAAACTCTGCAAATATTATGTTAAAAATAAGCAAGGTCTTTTGAGTCATATAAATATTTTTGAATCTGGCAAAATAGTTAAAAGATTAAAATTTAATGAAAAAGGGATTTTAAGCTCATCACAAGTTTTAGATAGTAACAGATTAATTCTTGCTGAAGATTTCTATGATATTAATAATCATCTTGTCCTATCACGAAATTATAATAAGGAAGGGAAGGTCGTTAGTCTATATTTGTATGAAGACGGTGGCATAATTTCACGAAAATTTAGTTCGGAAATTGAACTATTTGAATATACTTTATCTAAAATTAATGCAAATGAGCATAAGATTTATATTATTGATAGAGCCATAGTTTTTGCAAAAAATATATTATTGAATAAAAGGGAGAACTCTACTGTTATTGGCATTATTCATGCCGCACATTATTCAAAAGCTAGAGAAAAAGATTCAAAAACTAATGCACACTACAAGAGTTATATTGAAAACTTAGAGAAAATAGATCATCTCATATTTTTAACAGAGAAACAAAAAAATGATTTTAGTGAAAGATTTGGTTCCTATCCAAACTACACTGTTATTCCCCATTTTTATAAAAAAGCAACATTCGAAAATAGCTTAAATTCCAGACAAAAATATAAGTGTGTTTGCTTAGCACGGTTTGATAAAGTAAAAAGATTAGATCTACTTATAGAATTGTTTGGTGAAATTCATAGAAAAGTTCCTAAAGCAACCCTAGATATTTATGGTTTTGGACCTGAAAAGGAAAACTTAATAAAAACTATAGAAAATAATAATTTGGTAGGTGTAGTACGGCTATGTGATTTCGTTTCTGATGTAAATTCTGTACTCAAAAATGCAGATCTAATGTTATTTACTAGTGGATCTGAAGGATTCTGTATGGCTATATTGGATTCTTTAAAAAATGGTTGCCCAGTAATTTCTTTTGATATTGATTATGGTCCAAGTGAAATGATTATTAATGACTATAATGGCTATTTGATTGAAGATAATGACAATGAGAAATTTATTAACTCTACTATAGAATTATTGAATAACAGAGAGAAAATAAGTTTCTTCCATAAGAACTGCGCTAAATCTGTATGGAGATTCAATGATGAAAATAATTTTAAGTTATGGAAAAATATTATCTTTAAATAATATTTTAAAGATTATTTTCTTTTTTGGAGTCTCATTAATGAGCTTGGCTTGTTTAGCGGCGGACAAAAAAAATATGACGGTCGATGAAGAAAAAAAATATTATAAATCTGCAAAAGTTAGGGTGATTTATAGCCTGAATGAGATAGAGCAGACAGATATCAATAAAAATAATATTCCAGATTATGTAGAAAATATTGCAATTCAAGCTAATGCAACTATAGATGCACTGGACTATTTAGGTTTTGTTAATCCTCTTAATAGCCCTCGATATAAATCTCAAGTGAATTATATTGATATTCATGTGGTTAGCATAAGTTATAACGGTATTGCTTACGATAAACCTTACCTAGCTAGTTTTGATGGAATAAAAAAAGATAAAGCATTATTGATTAAATTAAACAATAGATTAGAAAATTTTCCAGGAAATTACTGGACTGTTGTTGCTCATGAGATATTTCATCTTTATCAATACGGATATAGTCCATTAAAACCAAGTTGGTATCTTGAAGGTATGGCAAATTGGTCGGAAAGATTATTAAGAAAAGATGATATTGATAGAAAGGGTAGAATTCTTTTACCAACTAGTACTAGTAGTTTACAAAATAACATTTATCAAATACCTTACAATAAGTTGTGGTATAGATTAGCTTTTTTGTCTAATAAAATGAATGACATTAAATTAAATTTGCCAGACAGTATAATAAAACGAAAATACGTTGATGGGAGCCCAGTTTTTAAAGATAATTCGTTCTCTGGTTATATATTTATGAGAAATTTTTTATCAAATTTATCATTAGTAGCAAATGATAGGAAGCTTTTACTTCCTTTAAATAAATATAATAACTTTTATAATTCTTCAATAATTGTTAATTGTCTTAAAAAAACAATAATAGAATCTGGCATAAAACTAGATTCTGATGAGAAGGACTTCTTAAATTTATAACTTTAATCATACTACAAGTTTTAGAACTCTTTTCTTAAAATTTTAGTAATAATTATTTGTATTTAAAACATGTATTTAAAACATTTTTTAAGATGTGCGTAGCTTTAGTGTATGTAAAGTAAGAATATTTTTTTTAATAGGGAAAAATATTTTGAACTTAATTAATTCATAATTGATACTGATGCATTCTCATGTAAATATAATCTTGAGGGTATTAATTATATAACTATCCTCGTATTTCAGGTTTGAGTGATGTTCACTAAGTCCACCGCCTTTTAGGAGGTGGACTCTTCTTAATTAATAGAGAACTTGGAATTATATTGATTTCTTTTATCCTAATTTAAAAGGGTAAGATTAAATTTCACTTAAAATTATTTTATTGATATATCTATTGTTGATAATCCTAATTCTATAAAATTTATTTTAAGAGGGATTTTATGAAAATGGATATTTAAATATTTAACATGAGGATTAAAATTAATGAAGAATTTAATTCTAACTCAGCTCGTACTTACATTGACACTAATCTTGATAGGATGTGTTAATCAGCCATATGGGCATCAATCAGTTTATTCGCCAGCTTCTATTAATACCATTGCTAGTCATAAATTGTATTTGATAGCAGAAAAATCAGGCCATCCTAGCTTAGGTACTGGTGAAGTTACAACAGATAAAGCTACTCAATATGCAAGTAATCATAAGAAAACAGTGATTTGTGATAAACATCATTACTATGCAGCGAGTGATGTTAGTAGCGATGTGAAACAGACAAAGATTACTTTAGTAAGTGGTGAGAAGATTAATGTCTCTAAATCGTGTTGGGTAGAAGATGCGAACCCACAAAATTCAATTTACGTTTCTAAATCATCTGTCAGCCATGGTTTTTGATAACTAAGTATAAAAAAGTAGACTAAGCTTTAGGTAGCTTAGTTTTTTTATGAATTATTCAAATAATTTTAAGATCTTGTCTTTAAATCCATTAGCTATTTAAACTAAAGCAATTGATTGATGCGATAGCTTGAAAATAATCTTTATATAATTCTATATTGGAATCTATTAGTTTGTTTTTTTCAATTTTTATTAAATATAGCTTATTAATATTTACTTCATTATGACTTAAAATAAACTCTATTATAGTACCTATTTCATCTTTTTTATTTAATTTTACTATAAAAACAGAAAAACCTATTTCTTTCATTCTTTTTGCATAGAAGTTAGCATAAGTTTTTGTACTTTTCATTAAACCTGTATCAAAAATAATAATTGTTGGAAAAGGTCCAATTCCTGTGGGAATATAAATCTTACCTGTTGTTGAGCCTATTAAAAAATTCAAAAAAATATCATTCATATTAAATATTTATCATATTTTAAAATAAATAAATTTTCATAACAAATGCTTTAAAAGCATAAAATCGCTTTTTTAAAGCTAAAATTTATAAATTTCAAATGGTTGAATTGTTAAGTCAGTGTTTTAAATTGATTTTGATTGTCAAGATTTTCTTGATAATTGGATCATTTAAATTTATGCAAAATAACTCTACGATGTAAATATAACATAATCAATAGTAAATATATAAAATATTTTTTTTAATATATTGAAAATAAGTATTATTTGTACTTATTGAGCACACCTCTATTTAGTAATTATTCTATAGGGAAATAATTATGATAGAAAGTTTAAAAATTACTTTTAACAAATCATAGGAAAAAGTAATTTATAATAAACTATTTCTAAATTTAGATCGTAAAATATTATTTAATTTCAAAGGGTTGAACATATTTTTCTGGGCTTGAAATTTAATATTATCTCGAATTAAGTATACTTGGTAGTCTAATACTTATTAAAACTAAATTAATCATTACTTTCCTTTTTATATTATTCCATGTGCATATAATAGAGTCTAAAGTTAAAAAAATTAATGATTACAATGCATTACCTTTCGTTGCATTATTTAAAATCCTTTGAATTACTGTTCTTGTAACTGAAAATTCTTTAGCGAGTGAATAGACACTATAACCTTTCTTAAATAGTTCAATTACTCTATTTTTTTGTTCATTATTTAATATTTCTGGCCGACCAACTTTTCTTGTTGGTTTTTGATCCTTCAACCTCTTATTGTCCGACTTGAACAACTTCTCAAATTCGGCTGATAATTTGAGAAAATGGAGGAAGAAAATTTTCAAATCACCATTAATTTCATTTTTAGAATAATCCAAGCAAATTAGTCGGATTTTTTTTTGATCAATTTTATCAACTATCCCTAAAATTTCTTCAAAACTATTACCCAAGCAATCCATGCTTTTTATCACTAAAATATCGCCTTCTTCTAATGAATAACTTATTAAGTTAAGAAATTTATCTCTATAAATAATAGATTTATCAACAGATACTTCTTCTACTACTAATCTATTCTTTTGAATCTTATAACCATACTCACTAAAAAAGGAGATATATCTAGAAAATTCAAATTGCAAATTAGGCTCTATTCTAACATAGGCATATGTACGCATATTAAAAACACCAAAATTAAACAAAAACAAAACAAATCTTAGCATCTTATTTTTTTAAAAAAAACATGAACTAAATCACAAAAGTGTACTATACAGTGTTTAAAACATATTAATTAAATGCATAGTTAAAGCATCACTGTTCATCAGATTTTTTGATCATTATTATATTAGTTATGAATTTTATGAGTTTGTTGTGGGTATTTTTTTTCATGTTTAATTACCTTGTTACTAAGTCTTTCTAAATTTAATATTAATCTAATATTAAAATCTAGCTTTATTTTTTTACTGGATTAATTTGAATATATATAACATAAAAAAGTAGCATATGGCTAATGATGTAATGTTATTTTTTTTAATATCTTTATGATAAATAAGTGTTTTTTATTTTTACTTTATGTTTAAATTTATTAAAATAAAATGCAGGTTTTAAAACATCTTCGTATAATGATTTATGAAAAGTTATAATTTTAAATTTTCTTAATTTTTAAATTTATATCATTTATTTTTTCGTTTTGTCTCTATTTATAATATTCTTATATTACTTTATAAGATCTAAATTTAAATATTAAAGTACTTTTTTACTAATTTGTTATTTATATAATGTTTTAAAATATTATATTTTTAATTGTTGTGATGGTTGAGCTTTTAAAATAGTAGAAATATGAAAATTATTACACTACTATAAAACTATGAAATTAATAAACTAATTATATAACAATCAATAAGTGAAGAACTAAGAGTATATTTTTAATTTACTTTAGTAGACATACTTCACTTCGCTCTAAGGGATAGGGGGGAGCTATGCGTATTTATGCATATATACGAACAAATTCAAATATTGAAGATCTAGGAAAAGAAAAAGAATCTTTTATTTCCTTACTAGAAAGCTTTAATCATAAAGTTCATCCCAATAGAGTAATTTTTGAATTGGTAGCAGTAGATAAATCTATTGCTATAAGGAATATTTTTTTTAATCTAATTAACTATTCCTTGGAAGAAGGTGATTTTCTCATTGTTAAAGGGATTGATTGTCTTGGGAATAGTTTTCAAGAAATATTATCTACAGTTATCTTAATTGAGAAAATGAAAATTAAATTAATTATATTGGATTATGCGAATTTTGAATTGAAAGAAGATATTAAAAATAACTTTATCCATTTTATAGAAATTTGCATTGCTTTTGAAAAGCTTTTTATATCTAATCAAGTTACACAAAAAAATCATAGATTATCTAAAAAGGTAGGTAGACCTGAAAAATTAACGGATTCTCAAAAACAGGATGTTATTAATAAATTTAAAAAAGGATTTACTGTATATTCTTTAGCTAAGGATCTTGCTGTTTCAAGGACTGTAATACAAAGAGTAATTGAAAAATCCAATGATTAATTTTGTGAGTAATATTAAATCTAATAATAGATTGAAATGATTTATTTTTTGTTACGTATTAAATTGTGTTTTAATTTTTAATTTAATGCATATTAAATTAAAAATTAATTTTAAAATTAAATTCATATTGATATTTTTATTTTTTATTCATATTGTTGTATGTGTTGTATAAAATAATTTTAATTTATTAAAAGTTATCTATTTAGTTGATTTTTATGATCTGGTAAAATTAAATATGGATAAGAGTATTGATTTAGAGAAATGGAAGTGCTCTAGATGTAATGGTTTTATTGTAGTTGATCATTCAAAAATTCAAAAAGAAGATTCTGTACAGTTTGTATATAGACGAATAACTAATAATGATTCTATTTATTTTATTTATAGAGTTGGTCTAGTGGTTAGTCGAAAGGAAAAATTATTAACTATTAAATATAAGAGCAGGTTATATAAGGTGCTGGATAGTGGTACTTATCCTGTAAATGCTCCAGCTCTTATTGTCTATAATATGTTTTGGATTTGTGGTTGTTAGTGTCTGAATATTAAAAATACTTATTTTATCCAGTTGAAATTAATATAAATTTAAATTTATATATTGTTGATTTTGTTATTTATTTTATCTGCTATTTTTCTAATTTAATGAAATATGTCTTAAATAAAAAAACCGCTATAGATAGCGGTTTTTTATTCAGCAGATGCTTAAACTTACCAGCTTAAAGCACCACCAGTTTGGTAGTCAGTTACGCGAGTTTCAAAGAAGTTCTTCTCTTTACGCAAGTCCATCATCTCAGACATCCACGCAAATGGGTTAGTTACACCAGCAAACTGCTCTGGTAAACCTAACTGAGCTAAACGACGGTTACAGATGAATTTCAAATATTCTTCCATCATGCTTGCGTTCATACCCAATACGCCACGTGGCATAGTGTCACGCGCATATTCGATTTCAAGCATTGTGCCTTCAACAATCATTTGAACCACTTCTTGTTGGAATTCAGCACTCCAAAGGTGAGGGTTCTCAATCTTGATTTGGTTAATCATGTCGATACCAAAGTTCAAGTGCATAGACTCATCACGCAAGATGTATTGGAACTGCTCAGCAACACCGTTCATCTTGTTACGACGACCCATACTCAAAATTTGAGTAAAGCCACAATAGAAGAAGATCCCTTCAAGAACACAGTAGAACGCGATCAAGTTACGAAGTAAACGTTGGTCGTTTTCAGGTGTACCTGTGTGGAAATTAGGGTCAGTTAAAGATTGAGTATATTTCAATCCCCACGCTGCTTTACGAGCAACAGATGGAACTTCACGGTACATGTTGAAGACTTCGCCTTCATCCATACCTAAAGATTCGATACAGTATTGGTAAGCGTGAGTGTGAATCGCTTCTTCAAATGCTTGACGCAAAATGTACTGACGGCATTCAGGGTTAGTAATGTGGCGGTAAATTGCCAATACTAAGTTGTTTGCAACCAAAGAGTCCGCAGTCGAGAAGAAACCTAAAGAACGCATAACAATCGTACGCTCATCTTCAGTTAAGCCGTTTTCAGACTTCCAAAGCGCGATGTCTAGGTTCATGTTTACTTCTTGCGGCATCCAGTGGTTTGCACACCCGTCAAGATACTTCTGCCAAGCCCACTCATATTTAAATGGAACAAGCTGGTTCAAGTCCGCACGACAGTTAATCATTGCTTTGTCGTCAACTTGAACACGTTGCGCGCCCATTTCTAGCTCTTCAAGGCCAGGGGCAACATCTAAGTGTTCTAAGGCTGCAGAGGCTCTAGCCACCGTATCGGAGGCAACTGTTGGTCGCACGGAATGGGTTCCAGCGGATTGTGAAGCTGCCACGCTCTGCGATGATGACTGCGCAGCAGATACATTCTGCGAATCAGACGTTTTTTCCGGTTGGATGGGCGCAGACTTGTGTTCAGGTGCAGCCGGTTTTTGCGAATCATCTTCAAAATCGTCCCAACTTAAAATGGACATGGGATTCTCCTACTTAGTAAGTAATGAACCCCTGAAATAAAGAGAAGATTATAATCCTCTCTTTATTTCAAAACCATTTATTATCACTAATGAATGGTAGGGGTATTTACTCCTTTAAAACGTTTAACAAATTTTGGTCGATTGGAAAAACCGCTAGACGGTCACTCTGATCAACACAATGCCTAAAATCATTTGTAATTTCATCAATCGATTTCGAAGTACGAAGCAACCAAATCGATTGTTGTAATCTCTCGCAATCATAATTCCTAAGTGATTGATATATTTTGGAATAATTAGAGCGAGGCTTATTTCTTAAATCGTAGCTTAAACACCATAGAGGCATAAAATATTCCTTCAAATTGGGGGGAGTTATTACTTATTTCTAGTTGCATCTTTAATGCTCCTTAAAACAAAGTGTTAGTTAATGGGTGAAAATTAACAGTTGACTCATAGCCCAAAGTGAACGAATATTCGTTTTACTTTCTGACAAGAAAGCTATCAGTCAACCGTATTCTCGGTTATCTGAGATTGATGGGGGGGATACGCCAATATCCCCAACATTTTTCTCAAATCTTTCTAAATTCTAAACTGCTATAAACATCTACAATTTTAAATTTAGATTTGATTGTGTACTTCTACATAATCAAAATGAGTAATTCTTTTTTATAAAACTACTTATTTTGCTTACGCTGTTGCTTACGTATTGTGAAAAATGCGTAAATCAATGGTATATAAAAGAAAAGAAAGGCAAAGATTAAAACTCCAACACCAAGCATATAGTTATGGCTGAGATGAAAAAGCATAATCTTTACCTCTTAAAATTGCTCTTTAGTGAAAAAGAGCAATTTTATTGAATGTTATTGGCAAGCTTCACAATCTGGGTTGTCGATTGAACAAGCCATTGGAACTGGAGCTGCTTGGGTAAAACCATCTTCTTCAACAGCTTCTGGTTTCTTCGCTTCTACAACAGGGGCAGCAACTGCCGCTGCTTCAACAGTCGCAGGTTTCACTGCGTTTAAAGCACCTGTGTTGATTGTAGATTTTTCAGCAGAAGTTGCGCCTAAAGCTCGGAGGTAATAAGTCGTCTTAAGACCACGTAACCATGCCATCTTGTAAGTGATGTCAAGTTTCTTACCATTTGCACCAGAGATGTAAAGGTTAAGAGACTGAGCTTGATCAATCCACTTTTGACGGCGTGATGCAGCATCAACGATCCAACGTGTATCTACTTCAAACGCAGTAGCAAAGATTGCTTTTAATTCTTCAGGAATACGAGCAATTTTTTGTACTGAACCTTCAAAGTGTTTCAAGTCATTAACCATCACTGTGTCCCAAAGACCACGATCTTTTAATGCACGAACGAGGTATGGGTTAATTACAGTGAACTCACCAGACAAGTTAGATTTCACATATAAGTTCTGGAATGTTGGCTCAATAGACTGAGAAACACCACAAATGTTAGAGATGGTTGCAGTAGGAGCAATCGCCATCACGTTTGAGTTACGCATACCGTCTTTTTGAACTTTGGCACGTAAAGTGTCCCAGTCTAAACGTTGAGTACGGTCAACTTCGAACATGCGCTCTGGACGAGATTTCGCAACAATTTCTAAAGAGTCGATTGGAAGGATACCTTGATCCCACAGTGAACCTTTAAATGTTGAGTAAGAACCACGTTCAACAGCCAAGTTGCTTGAAGTTTCAATCGCGTAGTAGCTAATCACTTCCATTGATTCATCAGCAAAATCAATAGCAGCATCTGAACCGTAAGCGATGTTCATTTCATATAGAGCATCTTGGAAGCCCATGATACCCATACCCACTGGGCGGTGTTTCAAGTTCGAGTTTTTCGCTTGTGGTACAGCGTAGTAGTTAATGTCGATAACGTTATCGAGCATGCGTACTGCTGTTTTAATTGTGCGAGCTAACTTCTCACGGTCTAACACACCACCTTGAACGTGTTGTACAAGGTTGATTGAGCCCAAGTTACATACTGCAATTTCGTCTTGATTTGTATTCAAGGTAATTTCAGTACATAAGTTAGATGAGTGAACTACACCAACATGTTGTTGTGGTGAACGTAAGTTACATACATCTTTGAACGTAATCCACGGGTGACCAGTTTCAAACAACATAGAAAGCATTTTGCGCCATAAGTCTTTAGCACGTACTTTCTTGTGTAGCATGTTGGTTTCTTTCGCTACAGACTCATAGTAAGCATAACGCTCAGCAAATTCAGCACCAGTTAAGTCGTGCAAGTCTGGAGTTTCAGAAGGGGTAAATAGTGTCCATTCACCATCTTCAAATACACGTTGCATAAACAAGTCTGGAACCCAGTTCGCAGTGTTCATGTCGTGTGTACGGCGACGGTCATCACCAGTGTTTTTACGAAGTTCTAAAAACTCTTCGATGTCTAAGTGCCAAGTTTCTAAGTATGCACACACGGCACCTTTACGCTTACCACCTTGGTTTACGGCAACAGCTGTATCGTTCGCAACTTTCAAGAATGGAACTACACCCTGAGACTTACCGTTTGTACCCTTAATGTAAGAGTTCAATGCACGTACAGGTGTCCAGTCATTCCCTAAACCACCAGCCCATTTAGAAAGCATAGCGTTGTCACGCATTGCGCCATAAATGTCGTAAAGGTCATCACCAATAGTTGTTAAGTAACAACTAGAAAGCTGTGGACGTAACGTACCTGAGTTAAACAGGGTAGGCGTAGATGCCATGTAGTCGAAGCTAGACAATAAGTTATAGAACTCGATTGCTCGTTCTTCTTTATCTTGCTCATTTAACGCAAGACCCATCGACACACGCATAAAGAATAATTGTGGTAATTCGAAGCGAACGCCGTTTGAGTGAATGAAGTAACGGTCAAATAGAGTCTGTAAACCTAAGTAGGTAAACTGATTAGAGCGTTCTGGCTGAATTGCTGCTGCCAGTTTCTCTAAATCGAAATCAAGCAAGTCTGGTGAAAGCAAGTCAAGCTCTACACCTTTTTTCAAAAAGGCTTCGAGTGCATTGTTTTCAGGCGTATCTGTAGGTAAGCCTAAGAATGCTAAACCTGTGCTCACTAATTCACTAGAAAGCAAACGTGCAGTTACGTAAGTATAGTTTGGTTCTTGTTCAATACGAGTACGTGTTGCCATCATCATTGTAGTGGCAATATCAGACTCTTTTACGCCGTTATATAAGTTTTTAACGGTTTCATCGACAATAGCCTGAACGTCAATACCTTCCAAACCTTCAGCTGCTTTCGCTACAGTTGCTTGCAATGCACTTAAATCAAGTGGCTGAAGCTGACCGTTAGCATCGGTCACTTGTAACGTAGGATGGTGGTTTGAGTTTGTTTGCTGACGAGCAGTAGTACGTTGTTCGCGGTAAATCACGTAAGCGCGGGCAACTTTCTGTTCTCCGGTACGCATTAAAGCAAGTTCAACTTGATCTTGAATTTCTTCAATATGGATCGTACCGCCTGATGGTAAACGACGAGTGAAAGTATTTAATACCATTTCCGTCAGTTGGGTAATACGGTCGTGAATACGGCTTGAATCCGAACTCTGTTGACCTTCCACAGCAAGAAAAGCTTTACCAATCGCAACAGAAATTTTCTCTGCATCAAATGCAGCAACATCTCCAGTGCGTTTGATCACCTGAATTTGACCGGGAGTCGAAGTAATTACGCTCATGCCAGCATAGCTCCATTGTCACTTTTGTTATGTTTATAGACCGTTTGAACCGAGCAAAAAGTATGCCACGATGTTTGAGGGATAAACACAAGACTTAGTAGTTAAAGTTTATTTTGAACACAAGATACGGGATTTTTCATAGCAGATCAATCTTGACTTTTTAGTAATTTTTTATCTGTATGATTTGATGGGAGATAGCATAGCAAAGCTGTTAAAAAACACTTATAGATAAGTTTGTGGATAACTCAAAAAACAAACACTTAAATAAATTTAAACTAAACAGAGAAATAATTTGTTTAATATTCATACATTGGAAATATGAATAGAATATGAAATTTAATAACAATAAATAAATGTTAAAAACACGTGAAAATTCAAAGGCTAATAAAATGCAACAAAATACGATTGTCATGTATCAGTTTGGTGAACGCCTACTTGTTTACAATGTAAACGTGTGTATATTGCAAATGATAAACGAATGTATCTGCAAGATTTTTAAGATGCATTGAAACGAGATTTATAGGGGCAATGATATGAGCCAAGAAGAAAAGTTACCAAAGATTCTGATCGTTGAAGATGATGAGCGCTTAGCGCGATTAACTCAAGAATATTTAATTCGCAACGGTTTAGAGGTTGGTGTAGAAACTGATGGTAATCGTGCAATTCGTCGTATTATTAGTGAACAACCAGATCTAGTGGTCTTGGATGTCATGTTGCCGGGTGCCGATGGCTTAACTGTTTGCCGTGAAGTTCGTCCACATTATCATCAACCGATTTTGATGTTAACTGCACGTACAGAAGATATGGATCAGGTACTTGGTCTTGAAATGGGTGCTGATGACTATGTTGCTAAACCAGTTCAACCACGTGTGCTATTAGCGCGTATTCGTGCACTATTACGTCGCACAGATAAAACTGTAGAAGATGAAGTTGCACAGCGTATCGAATTTGATGACCTTGTAATTGATAATGGCGGCCGTTCTGTAACACTGCATGGTGAGCTTGTTGATTTCACTAGCGCAGAATATGACCTATTATGGTTGCTTGCATCAAATGCTGGCCGTATCTTATCGCGTGAAGATATCTTCGAACGTTTACGCGGTATTGAATACGATGGTCAGGACCGTTCAATCGATGTCCGTATTTCACGTATTCGTCCAAAAATTGGTGATGATCCTGAAAATCCAAAACGTATTAAAACAGTACGTAGTAAAGGTTACTTGTTCGTTAAAGAAACCAATGGGTTATAAGATCTGAATAAACTTCCTATAAGGTTGGTCGAGTGTTTAAACACAGTATATTCCTGCGAATCTATGCGGGACTGGTAATTCTTGTTGTTTTGGTTGCGGTTTTTGGTTATTTGCTTGTACAAATTATCAATTATCAACGTGCTCAAGAATACCGTGAATCCTTAACTGATGGGATTTCTTATGTCATTAGTGAGGGGGTCGCTCGACAACCCGGGAAGCAACAGAAAATAGACTGGGTTTCAGATGCATCAGATTTATTGGAACTTCCAATTTATTATACTGATGCAAGCAAGGTAGAGTTATCTCGTACCGAGAAAAAACGGATCGAAGCTCAAAAGTCTGTTGTCCGTTACGATGCTAGTAATAGTATTGCGTATATCATTATTGGTTTACGTGACGATCCTCAGCACTTTTTATCAATAAAAGTAGACAAAATTAGTGAGCGCCAAATGAAGGCTCTCCCTATTTTTGTACTTGATTATCTAATGTTTTATCCGGGGCAAGAGCAAGAATATCTTGCCAAGATTCAAAAACATTTTTCATATCCAATTAATATCTACAATATTCAAGATATTAATCTAGACTCTGAGCAAATTGGTCGTTTACGCCAAGATCAAAGTGTCATGTTGTATAAAGATAGTGCAACAATGCTTGGCACAACCATTTCAATCGTATCTCCAATACCAAATCATCCTACACAAGTTCTGGTTCTTGGACCGGTTCCAATGTTTAACTGGATGCCTTTACAGCTTTCTGCCGGAATTACCTTATTTAGCCTATTCTTATTGAGTTTGGGTGTTTATGGTCTGATCTTGCCGTTAGAGCGTAAAATTCGCCAAGTACGTTATGCGTTAAACCGTATGAAGTCAGGAGACTTGTCATTGCGTGTTCCTATCGAGGGAAGTGATGAAATGGCAAACTTGGCGTCAAGTTATAACAATATGTCTGATCATATTCAGCGTTTAATTGAGGCTCAGCGTGAGTTAATGAGAGCTGTATCTCATGAGCTTAGAACACCGGTTGCCCGTATCCGTTTTGGTACAGAGATGTTGGCAGAGGAAGACGATTACAATCATCGTATGCATCAGGTCGATATGATTGATAAAGATATTGAAGCGCTCAATACTTTAATTGATGAAATCATGACTTATGCAAAGCTAGAGCAGGGTACACCTTCATTAGATTTTGCTGAAATTACGCTATTTGATGTATTAGATCAGGTTGCGGTAGAAACCGAAGCTTTAAAAACGCAAAAAGAAATTGAACTTGTTGCTCCTCCTGTTTATTTGAAAGTGGATGCAGAGCGCCGTTATTTACATCGGGTGGTTCAAAACTTGGTGGGCAATGCCGTTCGTTATTGTGATAACAAAGTTCGTATTACAGGTGGTGTTCACAGTGATGGCATGGCCTTTGTTTGTGTTGAAGATGATGGTGCCGGAATTCCTGAGCAAGATCGTCAAAGAGTATTTGAAGCCTTTGCTCGTTTAGATGACAGTCGTACGCGTGCGTCAGGTGGATATGGCCTAGGATTGTCTATTGTAAGTCGTATTGCTTACTGGTTTGGTGGTGAGATTAAAGTAGATGAAAGTCCTACCTTAGGTGGAGCTCGCTTTATCATGACATGGCCTGCGAAACGTTTTAAACAACCTCCTTTGAAAGCCAATAAAAAAGCACCTTCATAAAGGTGCTTTTTTATTGCATTACTTATAATTGAGTTGCATCTGGTTCCAAAATAGGTTTCCCGCTTCTTAAGCTGGTCAACGCATCGGAATTAAAGTCGATCAGTAATGAATTGTTTTTTGCATCAATCTGGTATTTTTGAATAAGAGGTTGATCTCCATTAAGCGTTTCTATTTTATATTCATCTGCAATATGCAAAATACCTTCTAGGTTTGTTGTCGTTGACGCAAAATCCTGTCTAAATATTTCATAGACATCTCGCAAGTCAAAAATTGCATTGTTCGCATCTGGATGTTTGTGAATATAGCTTTCTATATGTCGCACAAGTAACTGAGCAAACAAGTAGTAGTTTGGTTTGTGCGTATATTCTAGAGTCATGCATTTTTCTCCTTATTATCTGTTATTAGCATACATGGCAAAACACAGGTTATTGTATAAAATTCATTACACTAGATGATTAAATGAAAACCTATAAAGATATAAAGACCCGATTACGCCCTTGGCGTTTTGCTTGGTATAAAGCGTCATCTGCTTCTTTAAATAAATTTTCAATCGCTCTATGTGATGAAGGGGAATATAAACTTATACCAATACTGACTTGTATAAAAATTGGTAATTTCCCATAAATATAAATCGGTTGCTGACTAATTTTAATTCGTATTTGCTCTGCAAGGTCAAACGCACTCTCTTTTGTAGTATCTGCAATGAAAATTGCAAATTCTTCACCGCCAAATCGTCCTAATAAATCATGAGGATGCAAAATATTTTGAATAGTAGTGACACAGGTTTGTAGGGCGCGATCACCTATTTGATGACCGTAGTTGTCATTAACTTGTTTGAAATGGTCTACATCAAGCATGAAAAAGGCTGAGGTTTTATTTTCTTTATACACTTTTTCTTGAAGTAGTCTGACCGACTGCAAAAATTGGCGTCGAGTGAGACTTGAGGTTAGCTCATCATGCGCAATCGCGTGTTGAAGCTTTTGAATTAATTCTGAGTGTAAAACGCTAATACTAGAAACCGTAAGAGGAGCAATCGTCATCATGATTAACCCAATACGAATTGAAATCGTATTGCTGAAATAGTCATTTGGATAGAGTAAAAGATAATGTCCAGAAACATGATAAATAATGTAGGCACTAGTAAGACTTGTAATGAGTGCAACAATAATAGGTTTGTAGCGAATTGCACACCAAATCAGTGCAGCAATTGGGTAGAGTAGCGAACCGGGACCAGAGTCATAATAACTGACTGCAATAGAAATGAGGACAGCCCCGAAAGGCAAAAGATCGGTTGCTTGTAAGCCACGATTTCTTGAAAAATAATGTTTTACCTGACTATATTGAGGTAAGTTCAATATGATCGGTAAAAGAAGCAAAGCATTTTGCAATTCTGAAGTGAACCAGTAGCCAAATTCATCCCACAAACCACCCAGCATAAATTTAGTATTAAACATGGGCACGAAAGTTGCTGCAAACAATCCACCTGCTACGCTTCCTACTCCGCATAAAGCAAATAAAAAAAGGTAAGAATAACCTCGATAGGCCGCTTTAATATGCTGATTAAAAAACATGTAGAGTGCGAACGTAGTAACAACATAAAGAAAATTTGACGTTGTTAAAACGAGTGTAAGAGCAAATGGAGTACCCTGAAATAGATCGGCAACGACATAGCCGCTATAAGCACCTAAAAATGAGCTTAATCGACGTGTGCTTGGAAAGCGAATGAGTAAACCAAGCAAAACCGAGTTAGCAGGCCAAAAGAATGCGAGAAAGCTTAAAGGGCGAGATGCAATGCCAATAAAACAACATACTGCAATAATGAAGCTAAACAGGAGAAAAATTTTTAAAGAGGAGAAAAATGAAAATTCACGAAGTGAGTATGGCATCAGCTGCCCTTAATGATAAATACTCTTATCCAAGAGTAATAAAATATTATGCATGACTAAACATTCATCATAATTCAGAGGAGAAGCTGAATACAATAAAAAACAAACTAATATTATAAAAAAGTAAGTTATTAAAACTTAATAGTCGATGAACTGTGTAAATATTCTAAAATTAAAAAATGAAAAAAATCATCATAAACAAAAAAACTATTAAATAAACCGATTATGTGCGGTGAAACCCCCCTTACAACCCATAGAAGAATAGTTTTGTTTAGAAAATCATCCGAAAGACTAAGACGCTTCAACTAGCATGCGAAATTAGAAATCAGGTACAATTGGCGGGATTAATTTTGTGTTTGGTGTATTTGAAGGCCAATACATACATTCTTTGTTAAATAATAGGCCTGCCAGGAGTTATCCCCGCATGAGTGCCATTACTCCATACGACTGGGCGATTATCGCCTTCGTGATCGGCGTTACATTTCTTTGCGTCTTTATGCTCACAGTTCCCTTACTCCTCGGGGGGAAATCGTGGGGGCGTGCTAAGCAAGAGCAGTTTGAATCGGGTGTCGTGAGTGCTGGTGGCGCTCGCATTCGCCTGTCTGCAAAGTTCTATTTAGTTGCAATTTTCTTTGTTGTCTTCGACTTAGAGGCACTTTACCTCTATGCATGGTCTACTTCTGTGCGTGAAGTAGGGTGGTTGGGATATACCACTGTCGTGATCTTTGTCGTTGATTTATTGATTGCGCTTGTTTATGCCTTCTCTGTAGGTGCTTTAAGTTGGTCACCAGCAGATCGCCGTAAATCAGCAGGTGAGGCGATTAAAATCGGTTCGCCAACAATGAACATTGCTGAAATTACACGCTTTAACTCTATTGAAGAGCTCGTAACTGACCCTACAGGCCAGATTCCAGCTCAATCATCAGGTCGTGTTAAGTCAAAAACTACACCTGCATTGTCATCTGAAAAGGAGTAAGTCGGGATGAAATATACTCTGACCCGCGCGAATCCGGATGCTGATCAATACCCATTGCAAGAACGTCAAATCGTGACAGATCCACTAGAAGAGGAAGTGAATAAAAACGTATTCATGACTCGTTTAGAGGATGTCTTGCATACAGCAGTAAACTGGGGGCGTAAAAACTCCTTGTGGCCATTTAACTTTGGTACCTCTTGTTGTTACGTTGAATATGCAACGACCTTAACAGGTGTGCATGACTTGTCACGTTTCGGCGCAGAGGTTATCCGTGCTTCACCTCGTCAAGCTGACTTGATGATTGTTGCAGGAACCTGTTTCGTAAAAATGGCACCAGTTATTCAGCGTCTGTATGAACAGATGTTAGAGCCTAAATGGGTCATCTCGATGGGTGCTTGTGCAAACTCTGGAGGTATGTACGACATCTATTCAGTAGTTCAAGGTGTAGACAAAATTATTCCTGTTGACGTGTACGTCCCCGGTTGTCCGCCTCGTCCTGAAGCATTAATTCAAGCTTTAATGCTTTTACAAGACCAGATTCAATTAGAGCGACGCCCGCTTTCTGCCGTGATCGGTGATGATCTTCAGCCAGTGTATAAGCCAAAGATGATGCCAGAACGTGACCGTAAGAATGCGCAGCGTATTGCCGTTAAAAACTTACGCTCTATGGATGAGATTAAATAATTTTTTGACGGTGCTTTGACATATCTAACCGATATGTTCATCGAGAAAATTGACAGAATTTGTATTAAATAGGAAGCCAAGCCAATGGCTGAAACTGACATTGCTATGCCAGAGTCAACACCAGTTGATTCACGCCCAGCATTTGCAATCGTAGAAGAACTCAAAACCAAATTTGGTGAGAACTTTTACGTGCAGGCGACTTTTGAAGAGTTTCCAACAGTCTGGGTTGAGCGCGCACGCGTGCAAGAAGTCCTTATGTTCCTACGTAAAGTGGAACGTCCATATGTAATGCTGTTTGACTTATCTGCGATGGATGAGCGTTTACGTGTTCATCGTGATGGTTTGCCAGCATCTGACTTCACTGTGTTCTATCATTTATTATCGCTTGAGCGTAATAGTGACATTCGTATCAAGGTTGCCTTGAACGAAAATGATCTTAACCTTCCGACAGCGACCAATATCTGGCCAAATGCCAACTGGTATGAACGTGAAGCTTACGATATGTTTGGTATCAATTTCGAAGGGCATCCAATGCTCCGTCGTATCTTGTTGCCAACGTACTGGGAAGGTCATCCGCTTCGTAAAGAATATTCAGCACGTGCGACAGAATATACGCCGTACATGCAAGACAAAGCGAAACAAGACTTTGAACAAGAGCACTTACGTTTTGTGCCAGAAGACTGGGGTCTTAAGCGTGGTAACGCTGACGAAGACTTCATGTTCTTGAACTTGGGTCCTAACCATCCATCTGCACATGGTGCGTTCCGTGTTGTATTGCAGTTAGATGGCGAAGAAGTGAAGGACTGTGTTCCTGATATTGGTTATCACCACCGTGGTGTGGAAAAGATGGCTGAACGTCAAACATGGCATTCTTTCATTCCTTATACTGACCGTGTCGACTACTTAGGTGGTTGTGCTCAAAACATGCCGTATGTAATGGCTGTAGAGCAAATGGCCGGTATTAAAGTTCCTGAACGTGCGCAAGTGATTCGTGTCATGTTGAACGAATTGTTCCGTATCAATAACCACTTATTGTTCTGTGGTACGGCAATTCAGGATGCCGGTGGTATGACGCCAGTATTCTATATGTTCGCAGACCGTCAAAAAGTTTACGACATTGTTGAAGCAATCACGGGTTACCGTATGCATCCAGCATGGTTCCGTATTGGTGGTACAGCACATGACCTTCCAAACAACTGGCAAAAGCTTGTTAAAGAATTGCTAGAGTGGATGCCTAAGCGCTTAAACGAATACTACACAGCAGCATTAAAAAACTCTGTGTTTATTGGTCGTACGCGTAACGTGGCACAATACGATGCCAAATCTGCACTCGCATGGGGTGTAACTGGTACTGGTTTGCGTGCGACAGGTATTGATTTTGACGTTCGTAAATATCGTCCATACAGTGGCTATGAAAACTTCGATTTTGATGTGCCAGTTGAGTATGAAGGCGATGCATATGCACGTGTACTCGTTCACTTCCGTGAAATTACTGAGTCGTTAAAAATTATTCAACAGTGTTTGGATAACATGCCTTCTGGTCCATATAAAGCGGATCATCCATTGGCTGTTCCACCACCGAAAGATAAGACATTACAAGATATTGAAACCTTGATTACGCACTTCTTGAGCGTTTCATGGGGTCCTGTCATGCCAGCGGGCGAGTCATCATTTATGACTGAAGTGGTTAAAGGCGCAAGTACTTATTACTTGACTTCAGATAAAGCGACGATGAGTTATCGTACTCGTATTCGTACACCGACGTTTACTCACTTACAGCAAATGCCTTCAGTGATTAACGGAAGTTTGGTATCTGACTTAATCATTTATCTGGCGACCATTGACGTGGTTATGGCTGACGTGGATCGCTAAGAGGTAACACATAATGATGATTTTGACTGATAAAAAACCACGTGTGAATGTTGAAGGAATTTTGACTGCGGACGAAATTCACGATATCGAACATCACATTGGTCACTATCCATACCCTCGTGCAGCCTCTTTGGATGCATTGAAGTGTGTACAGCGCCGTAATGGTTGGGTAGATGACGCTCAGATGAATGCTATTGCACAGTTGTTGTCGATGAGCGTTGCTGATTTGGAAGGCGTTGCAACATTTTACAATCGTATCTATCGCCATCCGGTAGGTCGTCACGTGATTTTGCTTTGTGACTCAATTGCTTGCTTCTTGATGGGTGCAGAAACACTTGCTGAAGCATTCCAGCGCGAATTAGGAATTCAGTATGGTCAAACGACGCCAGATGGTCGTTTTACGCTGCTTCCAATTTGCTGCCTAGGCAACTGCGACAAAGGCCCAACTTTAATGATTGATGAAGATACTCACGGTTTAGTTGAAGTGACATCAGTCAAACAGTTATTGGAGAAGTATGTATGAATACTGAACCAAAACCAATTTATGGCGACGGTAATCCAGAAACTCATCCATTAACTTGGCGTTTAAGTAAACGTGACGAAGTTCGTGGTGCTGATGATTACGAAGCACTTGAAGGCTATGCCGGCTTTAAAAAAGCATTAGGCATGAAACCTGCTGAAGTGTTAGACGTGATTAAAGCTGCAACCGTAAAAGGTCGTGGTGGTGCGGGTTTCCCAGCGGGTATTAAATGGTCATTAATGGCACCAAATGATGGTGGTCCACGTTACTTGATCTGTAATGCCGATGAAATGGAACCGGGTACCTTTAAAGACCGTTTGTTGATGGAAAAACTTCCACATCAATTGATCGAAGGGATGTTAATTGCGGGTTATACCTTAGAAGCAACTCAAGGTTATATCTTTATCCGTGGTGAATACATCGAGGCTGCTCAATATCTAAATGAAGCGTTAGAACAGATTCGTGCTAAAGGTTATTTAGGCGAAAATATTTTAGGTTCTGGCTGGAATTTTGAGTTGCATGTACATACGGGTGCAGGGCGTTATATCTGTGGTGAAGAAACTGCATTGATTAACTCGCTTGAAGGTCGTCGTGCTAACCCTCGTACTAAGCCACCGTTCCCGCAAGTTGCAGGAGCATGGGGCCGTCCAACAATTGTGAACAACGTTGAAACTTATAACAACTTGCCAGCAATTATGCTTCGTGGTCCAGAGTGGTATATCGGTTTATCAGCAGGTAAATCAAAAGACCCAGGCACTAAAATTTATGGTGCGTCAGGTAAAGTGAAATTCCCAGGTCTTTGGGAATTGCCATTTGGTACAACTGCACGTGAAGTGATTGAAGATCATGCTGGTGGTATGCGAGAAGGCTTAAAGCTTAAAGCATGGTTACCGGGCGGTGCTTCAACTGACTTTTTACCAGCAGATACTATTGATTTACCAATGGATGCAGACACGATTATGAAAGCAGGTTCTCGTTTGGGAACATGTTTATTGATGGTTGTAGATGAAACCCAGTGCATGGTATCGCTCACTCGTAACTTAGAAGAGTTCTTTGCGCGTGAATCATGTGGTTTCTGTACACCATGTCGTGATGGTTTGCCATGGGCTGTTAAAGCGCTTAAAGCACTTGAAGCAGGCGAAGGTAAGAAAGAAGATATCGACCATTTACAAGAATTGACTCGTAAATTATGGATTGGTAAAACTTTCTGTGCCCACGCACCAGGTGCGATGGAGCCGCTTATGGGCGCACTCAAACATTTCCGTGGTGAGTTTGAAGCGAAAGTGACGACTCGTCCTGTCGTGCAAACCAGCAACGTAGAACAAGCTTAAGGAATTCGACTATGGCTACAATTCATGTCGATGGAAAATCGTATGAAGTCAACGGCTCGGAAAACTTGCTACAAGCATGTTTGAGTCTGGGCATCGACATCCCATATTTTTGTTGGCATCCATCCTTAGGTTCGGTTGGTTCTTGCCGTCAATGTGCTGTTACGCAATATGCGAATCCAGAAGATACGCGTGGTCGTTTGGTCATGTCTTGCATGACACCAGCATCTGACAATACCTATATCTCAATTGAAGACAAAGAAGCAACGGATTTCCGTGCATCTATTGTTGAATTTTTGATGACGAATCACCCGCACGACTGTCCAGTCTGTGAAGAGGGTGGTCACTGTCACTTACAAGATATGACTGTAATGACGGGTCATGACCGTCGTCGTTATCGTTTCACAAAACGTACGCATTACAACCAAGAACTCGGCTCATTCATTGCGCATGAAATGAACCGCTGTATTGCTTGTTACCGTTGTGTTCGTTACTACAAAGATTATGCGGGCGGGACAGACTTTGGTGTGTATGCCAATGCATCTCGTGTTTACTTTGGTCGTCCAGAATCAGGTACTTTAGAATCTGAATTCTCGGGTAACTTGACTGAAGTATGTCCAACAGGTGTATTCACTGATAAGACTCATTCAGAGCGTTATAACCGTAAGTGGGATATGCAATATGCACCAAGTGTGTGTCAAGGCTGTTCTTCTGGTTGTAACATTTCTCCGGGTGAACGTTATGGTGAAATCCGTCGCGTAGAAAACCGTTTTAATGGTTCGGTTAACCAGTACTTCCTTTGTGATAAAGGTCGTTTTGGCACAGGTTATGTAAACCGTGCAGACCGTCCACGTCAGCCTCAGTTCCGTAACGGTGAAACTGTTGCAACTGTTTCTGTTGATCAAGCTTTAGATCAAACGATTGCAAAACTTCAAGGCAAAAAAGTCTTGGGTATTGGTTCTCCTCGCGCAAGCTTGGAATCGAACTACGCATTACGTGAGCTTGTAGGTCAGGCAAATTACTCAACTGGTGTTGCACAAAAAGAGCAAAAACTTGTTGAGCTTGCTGCATCTATCATGCAAACCGAGGGTATTTACAACCCGAACATGCGTGAAATTGAAAGCTACGATGCTGTTCTGATTTTAGGTGAAGACCTGACTCAAACTGCTCCACGTATGGCATTGTCTGTTCGCCAAGCTGCGAAAAACAAAGCTCGCGAAATGGCTGCGAAAACACGTACTCCAGATTGGTTGGCTGAACCTGTACAACGTATTGGTCAAGAAGCAAAATCTCCGATCTATATCTTGGCTGCAACTCAAACTCGTCTTGCCGACGTCGCAACTGGTGAAGTTGTTGCTTCTCCAAATGATATTGCACGTTTAGGCTTTGCCGTAGCAGCAGCAGTGAAAGGTGATGTATTAATTGGTCTGGATGACGATGCAAAAGCATTCGCTCAAACTATTGCTGACACTTTAAAAACAGCAAACAAACCATTAATCATTGCGGGCACAAGTTTACAAGATGCTTCTATTATGGAAGCTGCGGCTGAGTTGACTCAGAACTTAGGTTCTAAAGCTGGTTTAAGTCTTGTGGTTCCTGAAGTGAACTCTATGGGCTTGGCATTGTTTGGTGGCTTAAGCCTTGAACAAGCATTTGCTCAAGACTACGACACACTTGTTATTGTTGAAAATGACTTGTTCCGTCGTTTACCTGCTGCTCAAGTAAAAGCTGCACTAGATAAAGCTGAAACAGTAATCGTGCTTGATCACAGTGAAACTGAAACTGTGAAACAGGCTGATATCGTTCTTTCAGCAGCAAGCTTTGCAGAAGGTGACGGTACTGTTGTAAGCCAAGAAGGTCGTGCACAGCGCTTCTATCAAGTTTACGATCCAAGTTACTACAAGCCTGAATATGCAATTAAAGAATCATGGCGCTGGTTACATGCCATTGAAACTGGCATTAAAGGTAAAGCTGTAGATTGGACATTGCTTGATGATGTGATTGAAAGCATTGTGAAAAATGTACCAGTACTTGAAGCAATTCAAGATGTGGCACCTGATGCTGGTTACCGTGTACATGGTTTGAAAATTGCGCGTGAACCACGTCGTTATTCAGGTCGTACAGCGATGCGTGCGCCGTTATCAGTTCATGAACCGAAACAGCCTACCGATCCAGATTCAGCATTAACATTCTCAATGGAAGGTTATGTTGGTCCGCAAAAAGCATCATCATTAGTACCGTTTGCATGGGCTCCGGGCTGGAACTCTCCACAATCTTGGAACAAATACCAAGATGAAGTAGGTGGTCACTTAAAAGGTGGTGATTCAGGTGTTCGTTTATTCGATCGCTTGGCAAAACGCCCTGCACGTAGCTATGTAGCTCCAGTAGCGGTAGTTGCAAACCCTGAAAGTTTCCGCTTAGTACCTATGCATCATATTTTTGGTTCTGGTGAATTCACTATTAAAACACCTGCAATGGAAACTCGTATTCCAGAAGCTATGTTTGCAGTGGGCGAACAAGATGCAACTCGTTTGAACCTTCAAGAAGGTCAACGCATTACTGTAAAAGCAGGCGAAACCAGTGTGAGCTTGCCTGTACAAGTAATTGAATATTTACCTACAGGTTATATTGGTTACCCAGTTGGTTTAGCTCCAATGGTGTCACTAGCTGAGCCTGTTTCAGTGGCTTTAGGAGTGTAATTCATGAATCAAGAAATTATACGTCAAACGCCACTTTGGGCTGAGAGCTGGCCAATCGCCTACGCTGTAGTTCAAGCAGTTGTGATTTTGCTTGTTGTTGTTTTAGTTGCAGCGTTGATGTCTTTTATTGAACGTCGTTTACTTGCTTGGTGGCAAGACCGTTATGGTCCGAACCGTGTTGGTCCTGGTGGTATGTTCCAGATCGTTGCCGACATGCTTAAGATCATGTTCAAAGAAGACTGGACACCAAAATTTGCTGACAAACTTACATTCCGTTTAGCACCAGCTGTTGCAATGGCAACAGCGGTTCTTTCATTCATGGTAATCCCGGTGAGTCCTTCACTGGGTGTTGCCGACATGAGTATCGGTTTGTTGTTCTTCATGGCAATGGCTGGTATTGCAGTCTATGCAGTATTGTTTGGTGGCTGGGCTTCAAATAACAAATACTCATTGCTTGGTGGTTTACGTTCGGCTGCTCAAACCATTTCTTATGAAGTGTTCTTGGGTATCTCATTAATGGGTGTGGTTGCAATTGCAGGCTCATTTAACCTTCGTGAAATTGTTGAAGCACAACGCGATGTTTGGTTCGTTATTCCACAATTCTTAGGTTTCTTGATTTTTGTGGTTGCTGGTGTTGCGGTAACTCACCGTCATCCATTTGACCAACCAGAAGCAGAACAAGAATTGGCTGAAGGTTACCATGTTGAATATGGTGGTATGAAATGGGGTATGTTCTTCGTTGCTGAATATGTCAACGTGGTACTTATTTCTGCATTGATCGTAACTTTATTCTTCGGTGGTTGGTTAGCACCATTCAATTTAGAAATTCCATTTGTTCCGCCAGTATTCTGGTTCGTGATTAAAACAGCATTTTTTGTAATGATGTTTGTTTTGGCTCGTGGTTCTTTAATGCGTCCACGTTATGACCAAGTCATGAACTTTGGTTGGAAAATTTGTTTGCCATTGGCGTTGGTCAACTTGTTAGTGACTGGTGCTGTGATTCTGATGAATCAGGCCTAGGACAGCAGGGAGTACAAAATGTATAAATTTCTAGCTGGATTCGGATCGATTGTACGTTCGTTGTTTATGGTATTTAGCCATGTAACGCGTAAACGTGACACGATTTTATATCCAGAAGTACCGGCTGAACAGATTGTGCCGCCACGCTTTCGTGGTCGTATTGTGTTAACGCGTGACCCAGATGGGGAAGAGCGTTGTGTGGCATGTAACCTATGTGCGGTTGCGTGTCCAGTTGGCTGTATCTCACTACAAAAAGCAGAAACAGAAGATGGACGTTGGTATCCGGAATTTTTCCGCATCAACTTTTCACGTTGTATTTTCTGCGGTATGTGTGAAGAAGCTTGTCCAACCACTGCAATTCAGCTCACACCAGACTTCGAGTTAGGCGAATACGTACGTCAAGACCTTGTTTATGAGAAAGAAAACTTACTCATTTCAGGTCCGGGAAAATACCCAGACTACAACTTCTACCGTGTAACGGGTATGGCGATTAACGGTAAAGAGAAAGGTCAAGCACAAAAAGAAAGTGCACCAATCGATGTACGGAGTCTATTACCATGATGTGGCCGTTTTATTTGATGGCACTCGTGGCCATCGTTTCTACGGTTCGTGTAGTGACTAACACGAACCCTGTACACGCTTTACTTAGTCTAATTGTTTCATTGCTTGCTGTTGCTGGTATTTTCATGATCGTGGGGGCGCCTTTTGCAGGTGCTCTTGAAATCATCGTCTATGCCGGAGCAATTATGGTTCTGTTCGTATTCGTTGTGATGATGCTTAACTTAGGTCAACACACTGTTGAACAAGAACGTAAATGGCTTTCTTCAGATGCTTGGGCATATCCAGCACTCATGAGTTTCTTACTCGGCTTGCTTTTAGTTTGGATGCTTGGTGGTGAATACACTACTATTTCAGCACCGCTTGGGGCACAAGTGATTGGACCAAAAGTAGTTGGTCAAGCACTCTTTACTCACTATTTATTATTGGTTGAAGTTGCCGCGATGTTATTGCTAGCAGCCCTTGTTGCAGCATACCACTTAGGTAAACGTGAACCAGGTGCAGAAGAGGAAAAAGAATAATGGGCCAGATTCCTTTAGAACATGGTTTGATTGTTGCAACCATCCTTTTTGCACTCGGTTTTTACGGTGTAATGGTGCGACGCAACCTATTATTTATGTTAATGAGCCTTGAGATCATGATGAATGCTGCAGCATTGGCATTTGTTCTTGCGGGTAGCGTATGGGCACAACCAGATGGACAAGTGATGTTCATCCTGATTTTGACCCTTGCAGCAGCAGAGGCATGTATCGGTCTTGCGATTGTCCTTCAGTTCTATCATCGCTTCCATCATTTGGATGTGGATGCTGCTAGTGAGATGCGCGGATGAGTTATTTATATCTAACAGTATTATTTCCGCTAATCGGTTTTATTTTATTGGCGGCGGGACGAGACAAACTCTCTGAAAATGTTGCAGCAATTATTGGTGTAGGTTCTGTAGGTTTATCTGCATTATTTGCATTGATTGCTGGAATGGCATTTACCACAAGTGGTCAGCAAGTTTTTGTTCAAAATCTGTGGACATGGTTCAATGTTGGTGGTTTTGCACCAGGCATTAGCTTACATTTAGATGGCTTATCTTTACTCATGATGGGCATGGTGACAGGTGTTGGTTTCTTAATCCATATCTTTGCATCATGGTACATGCGTGGTGAAGAAGGTTATGCGCGTTTCTTCTCTTATTTCAACCTGTTTGTTGCCAGCATGCTTGTGCTTGTATTGGGCGACAACTTAGCGTTGTTATTCTTAGGTTGGGAAGGTGTAGGTCTTTGCTCTTATTTGCTGATCGGTTTCTATTATGCAAACCCTGCAAATGGTTGGGCTGCGATCAAAGCATTTACAGTTACCCGCGTAGGTGACGTATTCTTACTTATCGCTTTATTCTTGCTTTACCAACAATTTGGCACGCTGAATACTCAGTACATCGTTGAACACGCAGCAGAAGTAATGACGAAGAGTTCGTCTCTTACGATCTGGACTGCATTAATGTTGTTCTTGGGGGCTGCTGGTAAATCTGCGCAAATTCCATTGCAAACATGGTTGGCAGATGCAATGGCAGGTCCAACACCTGTTTCAGCATTGATCCACGCTGCAACAATGGTAACGGCTGGTGTGTACTTATGCTGTCGTCTATTCAGCGTATTTGAACTTGCTCCTGAAGTGATGCAATTCATTTCAGTAACTGGCGCGGTAACTTTGTTAGTTGCAGGTTTTGCTGCACTCGTTCAAACAGACATCAAACGTATTTTGGCTTACTCAACAATGAGTCAGTTAGGTTATATGTTTATGGCTGTAGGTGCGGAAGCGTATCAAGCTGGCTTATTCCACATGTTGGCTCACGCATTCTTTAAGGCATTATTGTTCTTGTCTTCTGGCGCGGTGATTTTGGCTTACCACCACGAGCAAAACATCTTCAAAATGGGTGGTTTGTTCAAACGTAACAAATTCCTGTTTGCTTGTTTCGCGATTGGTGGCGGTGCATTAGCAGCGATTCCATTCTTGACCATTGGCTTCTTCTCTAAAGATGCGATTCTTGGTGAAGTTTGGGTACAAGGTCAATCAGTTGCTCTATATCACACTTTATATTGGGTGGGTGTAGCAGGTGCATTCCTGACTTCAATCTATACATTCCGTTTAATCTGGGTTGTATTCTTTGGTCAAGAAAACACGCCTTACCATGAAATTAAAGGTGCAACTTACTGGGCTCCATTGGGCATTTTAGCTGTACTGTCTACTTTTGTTGGTGCCGTATTAAAAGCACCTGTAGCTGGTATTCTTAATACTGCAAAAATTCCTGAATTCCATGTGGCTGAACAATTCGTTGAAGGCATGCATGGGGCAGAGCATTTAGCAGTAGGAATTGCGCTAGTTGGTTTAGTTGTTGGTATAGCATTATTTACATTTGCTTATGGTGCAGTGAAATCATTTGCTCAAACAAGTTTGGGTTCAGGTTTGGCACATATTTGCCGTACCGCTTTTGGTTTTGATGCATTGTATGACATCGTTTTTGTTAAACCTTATTTATTCTTCGCCAAAATCTTTGGCCGTGACCCGATTGACAGTTTGTGGTTAGTTCTTCCTGCACTTGTTAAAGGCGGAAACAGTTTTACAAGCTCACGTCAAACCGGTTCATTGCGTGAATACGCATCAAGTATGTCACTCGGTGTAGTGGTGTTATTGATGATCTTGATCGTTATTCAGGTAGTGGGGAAATAAAATGGAAAACAATTTAATTTTACCCGCGCTGATCCTTGTTCCGTTCATTGCTGGTTTTATTTGTTGGTTAGTCGATAAGCTCGACAAAACCTTGCCACGCTGGATTGCCTTAATTGGTATGCTCATTACTTTGGGCTTAGGTCTTGCACTTTGGCAAAATGGAACTTATAGCTATGAGATGGGTTCAAAAATCCCAACTTGGTCTGCTGAGTTCTATTTACCGTGGATTCAATCACTCGGTATCGGCATTCACTTAGCTGTGGATGGCTTATCTTTACTCATGGTGTTATTAACAGCGTTACTTGGTGTACTTGCTGTTGGTTGTTCATGGGGCGAAATTCAAAAGAACGTTGGTTTCTTCCACTTAAACCTTTTATGGAGTTTAGGTGGCGTTATCGGTGTATTCTTAGCGATTGACCTGTTCTTGTTCTTCTTCTTCTGGGAGATGATGCTTGTACCAATCTACTTCCTGATTGCGTTATGGGGTCATAAAGGTTCAAACGGTCGTTCACGTGTTTACGCAGCTACTAAGTTCTTCCTTTACACGCAAATCGCTGGTTTAGTGATGTTAATCGGTATTCTTGGTCTTGTAGTTTATGGCTACATGATGACCGGAATGATCGGTTTCGATTACAACTATTTATTAGCTGTAGCTAACCACTTACCGCCTGGCTTAGCGTACGGTTTCATGATCTGTTTCTTCATCGGTTTTGCCGTGAAGTTACCAGTGTTTCCATTACACGGTTGGTTACCAGATGCGCACGCTCAAGCACCTACAGCAGGTTCTGTAGACTTAGCGGGTATCTTGATTAAAACAGCTGCGTATGGCTTGCTTCGTTTCGTTATTCCATTCTTCCCGACAGCTTCTGCTCAGTTTGCAGACATTGCGATTATTTTCGGTTTGATTGGTATTTTCTACGGCGCATGGTGTGCTTATCAGCAAACTGACATGAAACGTTTACTTGCGTATACGTCAATTTCACACATGGGCTTTATTTTACTTGCGATCTACGCAGGTAACATTTTGACCTTCCAAGGTTTAATGATCATGATGTTGGCACATGGTTTGTCATCAGCTGCATTGTTCATTATGTCTGGTCAAATCTACGAACGTTTACATACACGTGACTTGCGTTTAATGGGTGGTCTTCGTGGCCAGCTTCAGTACTTGCCATTTTTCTTGATGTTCTTCGTTGCTGCTCTTGTTGGTGTGCCAGGTTTAGGTAACTTTATTGGTGAATTCCTGATTTTGATGGGTTCATTTAATAAATATCCTGTATTCACGATTCTTGCTTCTATCAGCCTTGTATTTGCAGGCTTATACGGCTTGATTTTGATTCACCGCGCTTTGTTTGGTGAACCAAATCCTGAACAAAAGCAACACTACACTAGTCCACTAAAAGACTTATCTGCTCGTGAAGTTGGTATTTTGATGATTTGTGCGATTGGTCTCGTTTGGCTTGGTATCTACCCACAAACATTCTTGGATGTATCTCATTCAAGCATGCAGTGGTTCGTTAATAGTTATGTGCCAGTTCAAGAAGTCGTTGACACTGTTCAGCAAACAGCTACTCAACTTGACCATGTGGAGATCCAATAATCATGAACTTCACAGTATCATTCGCTACACTTATGCCTTTAGCTCCGGTGATGATTGTTGCTTTAACAACAATCGTCGTCATGCTGTTAATTTCAATTAAGCGTAATCATAATTTAATCGCAACAGCTTCTGTTGTTGGTTTAAACCTCGCTGCACTTTATATTTTATTTGCGGTATTTGGCGGTAAGTTTGTACCGGCAAATGTGATGGGCATGTTTATGGTTGATCCATTTACCATGTTCTATCAATTTATGATTTTGATTGCAGCTTTGGCTTGTTGTACTTTGTCTCACGCTTACATCGAAACCTATAAAGATAACCGCGAAGAACTCTATCTTTTGTTACTTGCTTCGGTAGCAGGTGCAATGTTGATGGTTGCAAGTTCTCACTATGCATCGTTCTTCATTAGCCTCGAGTTAATGTCGATCCCTGTATACGGCTTACTTGCTTATACTTATCAACGTAGTAGTTCACTTGAAGCTGGTATTAAATATCTTGTACTTTCAGCGACAGCTTCTGCAATGTTGTTGATGGGTATGGCATATATCTATGCATATACTGGTTCACTTTCATTCTATGATTCTGTACAGGCTTTATTTGGCGCAATCAAACAGCCAATGGTGTTATTAGGTTTAGCACTGATTATCTTTGCTGTTGCGTTTAAATTATCGCTTGCGCCGTTCCATAAATGGACACCAGATGTATATGCAGGTGCGCCAGCGCCAATGGCAACTTTCTTGGCGACTGCTGCTAAAGTTGCAACCATTGGTTTGTTCGTGCGCTATATGCTTGCTTCAGGCGCAATTATGGTGGACTCGTTAGTTACTATTTTGACAATCATTGCAGTATTGTCGATTTTAGTTGGTAACTTGCTCGCTGTTCGTCAAGTTAACTTAAAACGTATTCTCGGTTATTCATCTATTGCTCATTTTGGTTATTTGTTAATTGCTTTAATTAGCATGACTTATGCGAGCTTGGGTAGCGTAACTGTATATGTGGTGTCTTACGTATTAACAACTATCGGTGCTTTTGGTGCTGTAGCGTTAATGTCTAGCCCATATAACAACGTAGATGAAGCACAAAGTCTTGCAGACTACCGTGGTTTGTTCTGGCGTCGTCCAGTACTTACAGCAACTTTAACAGTCATGATGTTATCTTTGGCTGGTATTCCATTAACAGCAGGCTTCATTGGTAAGTTCTTGGTTGTAATGGCTGCTGTAACAACTCAACACTGGTTCTTGGCTGCAATGATTATTGTGGGTAGTGGTATTGGTTTGTACTATTACTTACGTGTGATGGTTGTAATGTATATGACACCACCAGAAACTCCTCGTATTGATGCAGACGCTCATTGGGGTCAAAAAGTAGGTGGTTTAATGGTATTAGCTGCTGCTGCATTAGTTATTATTTTGGGTGTATATCCAGATCCAATGATTAATTTAGCATTAAAAGCAGAAATTTTATCTCCATTACATTTCATGCTTTCACAACAACACTAATTCTAGTGTACAAAAAAGCCTCCAAATCTGGAGGCTTTTTTTTATTGAGCATTAAAAAAAGATTATAATAAATACGTTTTTATATTTTTAGGTAACATCTGTGGCCATTCAAGAAATTCGTCACCCACTTATTCGTCATAAATTAGGTTTGTTGCGTCGTTCTGACATCAGTACTAAGAATTTTCGTGAGCTTGCTCAGGAAGTGACTATGTTGTTGACGTATGAAGCAACAAAAGATTTACCAGTGGTGGATTGTGAAATTGCTGGATGGGCTGGAACTGTTACTACACAGCGTATTGCTGGTAAAAAAATAACGATTGTACCGATTCTACGTGCAGGAATTGGTATGCTGGATGGTGTACTTAATCTGATTCCAAGTGCAAAAGTAAGTGTTTTAGGTCTTGAACGTAATGAAGAAACACTAGAAGTTCGCACTTATTATAAAAAACTAGTTCCAGATGTCGCTAATCGTCTTGCAATGATTATCGATCCAATGTTGGCAACAGGTAATTCATTAGTTGCTGCGATTGATGTATTAAAGGCGAGTGGCTGTAAAGATATACGTGTTATGGTATTAGTTGCTGCTCCGGAAGGTGTTGCTAAAGTTGAAGCAGCTCATCCAGATGTACAGATTTATACAGCATCTATTGATAATGGCTTAAATGAACAAGGTTATATTGTTCCTGGTTTAGGTGATGCGGGCGATAAAATTTTTGGTAGTGTCCAAAAAGACTAATTTTTGAAATAACGATAAAAGAGACTTAATCAAACCGTAAAGTTTTGAGGGCGGATTGAAAGTCTCTTTTTAATTTTCTGCTGTAATGACAGTATTGAAAAAGTAAGGTAAAGATCATGAAGCAAGAATTTTATACCGGAAAAGTTAAACAATATGATCCTGATAAAGGATTTGGTTTTATTTCGACTACTGAAGGAGATATTTTCTTTCATATTTCTGATTTCCCTGCATCCGAAGGTGAGCCAAAAAGAAATGAAAAAGTGAGATTTCTTGCCGCAGATAATCAGGGGAAATTTAAGGCTATCAAGATCGAGCGTATTGATCCTAATCCGGCTAAAACAAAAAAGAATAAAATCGCTGATCATAATAAAGCGATTACGTCAGAGTTGTTATCACATTTTCGACGTTAATAGATTCTCAATCTTCAAGGCTAGCTTGTTGCCGAGTTTAGCCGTGACGGACAGAGATGATTATTGATAACGTTTTGAATAAGTAATGCAAAATTAAGGGAGGTATTGGCTTCCCTTAATTGTCTTAACTAATAAATAATAAAATGGTGAGCCATGTGAGAATGACTCAAGACGGTACTAGAAGATCAGGTCTTAAACTTGATCTTCACAGAATTGCAAGAATGCTTTAAGACCAGGGCCTTGGTATTTTTGACGGTGTACCAACATATAAAGTGGGCGAGTAAGTTGCCAGAATGGTGTTTCTAAAATCACTAATTGTCCTTTTTCAATTAAAGGCTCAATAGCGAGTTTAGAGATACAAGACATTCCTAAACCACCAGCAACAATTTTCAAGATTGCTTCATTGTGACCTAGGGTTAGGCGAATATTGGCATCTGGGAGATCTTGCAAAATAGCATTATCAAACACTTCACGAGTTCCCGAACCTTCCTCACGTAAAATCCATTCAACTTGATAAAAATCATTTGCTGTTAAAGGTCGATTTAAACGTGCTAGAGGGTGATTAGGGGAGCAACATACTGCAAGCTCATCATCTCGCCAGTGAATACATTGAAGTTGAGGCAGGTGACATGAGCCTTCAATTAATGCCAAATCAAGCTGAAACTGATTGACTGCTTCAATCATTTGGCGTGTGTTGCCTACCTGTAATTGTAGGTGGGCTTTGGGATGATACTGTAAAAAGTTCGCCATTAAATCTGGCATGAGATAATCACTGATCGTTAGAGTTGCCCCAATACGTAAATCAATGCTTTGTAACTCACCTTTTGCAGCTTGCTCAAAAGCTTCACAGCGACCTAATATTTCTAGCGCTTGAGGCAATAAAAACCGACCAAGATCATTGAGTTGTAGTCGTTTACCTAAACGATCAAATAGAGGGGCACCAAGACCATCCTCTAAATCGGCTAAAGCCATACTTGCTGCACTTTGCGTCAGTCTGACCGCATCACTGGCTTTGGTGACAGTTCCTTCTTGAGCGACTGCTACAAAAACAGCCAACTGGCGTAATGTCATGCGCATGTTTAAAAAGCCTTAACGTTTAAAAGTATTCATTATTTCGGCTGTCATGCTAACATGAGCGCACTATTTCATGCCACGTTGAAATCATGTCAATTGAAAAATTTAGCGTAGAAAAAGTTTTATCTGTACACCGCTGGACGCCAACTCTTTTTAGTTTCACCATGACTCGCCCTGCACATTTTAAATTTACGGCTGGTCAATTTGCGCGTATTGGACTGAAAGTTGGAGATGAACTGGTTGTTCGTGCCTATTCAGTGGTGTCGTCTCCATTTGATGAAACGCTAGAATTTTTCTCGATTGTAGTGCCTGACGGTGCATTTACCTCTAATCTTCAACATTTGAAGGTGGGTGATGAGCTTTACTTAGAAAAAATCCCTTATGGTTATCTTACTCTAGCTCGCTATCAACAACCTTTACCGCACGATTTATGGTTATTGGCAACGGGTACGGGTTTAGCGCCGTTTTTGTCGATGCTACAAGATTTCGATACATGGTCTAAATATCAAAAGATTAATCTGGTCTACAGTGTCCGTACCGCAGCTGAATTAGCTTATGTCGATCGTATTCAAGAAATTGCTGAAACTTTTGGGGAAGGGCACATCGGTTTTAAATTTATTTCAATTATCACTCGTGACCCATCAGCACAGTTACATGATCGTTTACCAGTTTTGATTGAGAACGGTGAATTAGAAGAAGTTGCTGGTATAGAACTGAGCCCTGCAACAAGCCATGTCATGCTTTGTGGAAACCCAGAAATGGTAGATGACACGAAAGATGCTTTAAAGCGCCGTGGTTTGACGATGAATCGTCGAGGTGAGGGAAATATTGCAGTAGAAAATTACTGGTAACAAACAACAATTAAAAGAACTTTAAAATTATTTTTATGGATATGTTTATTAATGGACAAACATATCCATAAATTCACGAATTTCTGCAATTGCACTGTCTACATCGCTTGAAAGCCAAGTCGGTTCAAAAAGGCCTGCATAATGTTCTAAACGATCTTGAGGAACAACTAAGCGAACAGGGCAGTCTTCTTCAAGTAAACGCCAAGGTAAAATTGGAACTTCATTGTCCAGAAAAATATTGATATTACGAATATCAACAATCATGGCGTTAATGCAGTCAGGAAATGGCATCACTGAAAACTCTTCCGTACGACGACGAAAATACTCCAGATCACCCCATTTGAGTTCATAACTTGGTTTATTAAATTCAATAATACCAATGAGATGTTCATCTCTCGTCTGGTGTATATAACATTGATGTGTGACGTCAGTGTCGAGATCAAGAGTTACGTTTTGCTGACGATACATCATAAAATAGAGCAGCTTTAAAACAAGGGGGCTTATTATAGCCTATTTTATAAAAAGTAAGCGCTAAAACATATTGTATTACAAATGGGGAATAGAAGAAGTTCGTGAATAACGAGAAATTATTTTTAATTGTCTAAATTAAGGTGTGCAAATTTTATACTATTTTTATTATTTTAAAAGTAGAGTTTTGCAACTACAGACACCTTAGAGTAATGCTTTTTCACACAATGCAACAAAGCGAATTGCTATGATGAATATAAAGTTAATGATAATAGAAGAGGGGAAAGAAGATGCATGACTTTTCAAAACCACCTCATGTGACGAGTCCTGAAGAAACTGCGAAAAAAAGAAGATTGCCAGTTTACATTTTAATTATTGTTGGGCTTTTTCTTATTGCGCTTATTGTTTATATGGTTGCTGACCACAGCCAGACTCCTAAAGAAGAAGGAGCTTTTCAAAATGAGACTACGCCACATGTAATTAAAGGTAGTTCTGATTTGAATTTAAAGACCTATGAGGGGTAATAAGCGAATCAGTTTAACTTGATATCAAGCCTTTAGGTGTAAACCTGAAGGCTTTTTTGCAACCTTTTGCATCAATTTGTTGTATTTGTGCAGAAGTGTGTTGATTAGAAAATATTCAAAACATAATGTGAGATAGACCGCATTCATCGTCATTTTTTACAACGAATGGTGTTTCCTAGAGATAACACTGAAAAGAACATAACAATTGAGGACATAACAATATGAATGAATTTTTTGATGGGCCTCGCGGCGCTCAATTTGATGCGATGTATTACTGGGATCAGTTTCATCCTATCCTGGCTGCAGTAGTGATCTTATTGGTTGGTTGGATAATTGCTTTATTAGTAGCAGCCGGTGTGAAAAAGCTTCTACAAAAAGTAAATACCAATGCCAAACTATCTTCTGCTACTGGTCGAGCGCCAAATATTGAAGGTCTGATCTCCAAGGTTGTATTCTGGTTTATTCTGATTTTAGCTGTTGTAGCGGCTCTAAATGTGCTCAACATTAGTGGAGTGAGTGGCCCATTCAGCAATATGGTGAATCAGGTACTGGTCTACATTCCAAATATTATTGCTGCTGTGGTGGTGGGTTTTATTGGTTGGATCGTTGCTCGACTGGTGCGGGCAGGCATTACCAATGTTTTATCCAGAACCCAACTCGATGATAAGTTAAGCAGTGAAGTGGGTGTAGGTGGAATTAGCCAGAACATTGGTGAAATTCTTTACTGGCTTGTATTGTTACTTTTCCTTCCGATTGTTCTGTCAATATTAGGACTTACAGGCTTACTCATTCCAGTTCAAAATATGGTAAATGATGCCGTAGCTTTCTTACCAAATATCTTTATTGCGGGCGTTATCGTTTTTGTTGGTTATATCTTGGCAAAAATTGTACGCGGTATTGTTGAAGGTCTAGTAAATAGCTTAGGTGTTCAGGCTCAAGCTGAAAAAATTGGTCTTTTCAAAAGCTCTAATGTAGGCAAATTCTTAGGTTCATTTGTTTTTGCCATCATCATTATTACTACATTAATTGTAGCGTTCGAAGCGTTAGGTATTGAGACAATTTCTCAACCTGCGACAGCAATGCTAAATGAAATCTTGCAAGCAATTCCAAACATTATTGCGGCTGGTTTAATTTTACTGGTTGCTTATATTGTTTCTCGTTTTGTTGGCCGCTTAGTAGCTGAACTCATTGCAGGTACAGGTGTTGATGAAATTCCTGCAAAATTAGATGTACAACGCTTTTTAGGTCAAACTAAAGTTTCTAATGCAGTTGGCTGGCTAATTGTATTCTTTACTATGCTGTTTGCAGTATCTGAAGCAGCGGACCGTCTTGGTTTCGATCAAATCAGTGGTCTAATTGCAATGTTTATCCATTTCGGTGCAAACATTCTATTGGGTGCTGTAATTTTAGTAATTGGTTTCTGGCTAGCGAATGTTGTAGCGAATGTGGTGCAACGTGGTGAATATAATAGTTCGCGTTGGTTAGCTAGTTTAGTTCGTGTTTTAATTATTGGTCTGGTACTTGCGCTTGGTTTAAGAGCAATGGGTATTGCAGATTCAATTGTTAACCTTGCATTTGGTTTGACTCTAGGCGCGGTTGCCGTAGCTTTCGCTCTTGCATTCGGTTTAGGTGGTCGCCAACCAGCAGAACGACTTTTAACTGATTTACTTGATAAAGCGAAAAAAGAAGCGAATCAACCAAATCCTCTTTATCAACCGCCTTCAAGTACGAGTAGTTCAACTCCAGCTACAACTACGTCAACAAGTCCATCTACACCAACAACGCCACCATCAACAGCTCCATCTGATGCAAAACCAGCGGATTCTGTACAGGTGAATCCAGCACAACCGCCAGTGAATAAACCGTTTGGGTCAACAGGCGAAAATGATGAAATTTAAGGGAATTAAATTAAATTTCAGATAAACAGTACAAAAAATCTTTGATTTTTGTGATAAGTTCGACCACTCTATACCGAGTGGTCGTTCTTTTTTGGCCGTTATAAAAACAAATAAGTGAGGAAAATACGATGAAGAAACCAGGTCGTTTTTTAGCACCGATTGTCATTGCCGGAATTACGGTAGGGTTTTTAGCAAGTGCTTATAAATTTGTATTTAGTAAGTCGGAAAGCTCAAAACAGACTACTTCTCAGCCACAAGATTCATCGAACGCATCAAGTAGTTCGAAAAACTCAAATTAGTTTATACATATTGGGCAGCAGCATAGGCAGAAGACCATGCCCACTGGAAGTTGTAGCCCCCTAAATGTCCAGTGACATCGAGTACCTCGCCAACAAAAAACAGTCCTTTCTGCTTTTTACTCTCCATGGTCTTAGAAGATACTTCTGTTGTATCTATTCCGCCTAAAGTAACTTCAGCGGTACGATATCCTTCTGTGCCAGATGGTTTAACTGCAAAGCCATGTAGCTGCTCGGCAATATGATCTAGCTGTGCATCACTGATATTGCCAATCGCTGTTTCGCTCTGTTCTGGCCATATGAGTTGTTGTAATTCTTGGATAATACTTTTGGCAGTAAACTCATTAAGAAGGGTACGTAATAAAACTTTTGGCTGTGCTTTCTTTTTATCTTTTAAATAGGTCGCTAAATCTTGGCTAGGGAAGAAGTCAATTTTAAAACTTTCTCCTGAGTTCCAATAGTTTGAAAGCTGCAAAGAACTTGGCCCACTCAAGCCACGGTGGGTAAATAATAACGCTTCAGTAAAGCTATTTTTTGAGTTACTTAACGTCACATCCAAAGCATTACCACTTAAACGTGTGGTTACTTCTTTAATGTGATCTGAAAAAGTAAATGGAACTAAACCAGCACGGGTTGGGAAAACTTGATGTCCAAATTTTTGTGCTAGTTCATAGCCAAATCCAGAACCACCCAAAGTCGGAATGGATAAGCCGCCTGTAGCAATAACTAAAGAATCACAAGTGTAATGTCCTTGATTGGTGTTTAGTGAAAACCCACCTTTTTCTAAGGGCGTAATTTGGCCAACTTCGCAATGGGTTTGAATATCCACATTTTGGGTTTTATTACACTCGCTCACAAGCATTTCTAAAATTTCTTTAGCGCCGTTTAGTGTAAATAATTGTCCATGTTTACGTTCTTCATAGGCAATTTTGTAGTCACATACCAAACCGATAAAGTCCCAGTTGCTATAGCGTGACAAGGCAGAAATAACGAAGTGTGGATTATGAGAAATATAGTTATCAGGTTCGACATACAGATTGGTAAAGTTACACTTACCACCACCTGACATTAAAATCTTTTTACCAATTTTATTGGCTTTTTCTAAAATTAAAACCGAGCGTCCGCGTTTAGCAGCATGTGCAGCCAACATGAGTCCAGAAGCACCTGCACCTAAGACAATGACATCGACATGACTGTTAGACATAAGAGATTCTCGATTAATCTTGAAAATTAAAAAGGGGCATATACTATCATGCCGAGCCTTAGTCATGCTAAAGACATTTACAGCTCTGGTGAATAAGGCTCCCTAAATATTTGTGAGTCAGTAGCTTGGTTTATTTCTTATATCTGCCTGTAAACCACCAGAATGAATTGCCAGAATACGAGTTCCTGCAGAGAAGTAATTGTTTTTGATAAGGTCAAACAGACCGAACATCATTTTTCCCGTATAGATCGGTTCAAGGGGTACAGCGTATTGTTCTTCGAAATTTTCTATAAATGCCAGTAAATCAGATGAAGTTTTCGCATAACCACCGCAGCAATAAGCATCTGTCAGCGACCAATTCTGTTTTTTAGTCCACTGCATAATATCTTGTTGTAGAAAGTCGCCTTTTAATGCTGAAAATCCTAGAACCTTTTGATGCGGTGTGCTTCGTTCAATGAGTCCTGAAACCGTTCCTCCAGTTCCAACTGCACAGCAAATGACATCATAGTTTTGTAAATCGCTTTGACTGAGAATTTCCTGACATCCTTGTACTGCTAGCTCATTAGAACCACCTTCAGGAATAATGAAAGTTTCAGGAAATTGATTGTGTAATTGTTGAAGGTAGTTTGCGTCATCCCTCAAGCGATATTCAGTGCGCGAGACAAAATGTAGATGCATTCCTAAACTTTGAGCTTTTGCCAAGGTTGGGTTAAGAGGCTGGGTTGCTAATTCTTCCCCACGAATAATGCCTACACTTTTAAAGCCGAAAAGATGAGCTGCATACGCAGTTGCGGCAATATGGTTTGAATAAGCCCCACCAAAAGTCAAAACGCCTGATAATGCTTGTTGTTTTGCGGCAAGCAGATTGTATTTTAGTTTGAAAAACTTATTACCCGAAATTTGAGGGTGAATTAAATCTAACCGCTTAATGTCGAGATGCAGTGGATAGGGTAGTTGAATATGTTGATAAGGAACTGATTGAGCAATGTGATCAAACATTAGAAATTGAGAAAATAATGATTGATCACATTGTAACTTTTTAGATAGAACTTTAAAAAGCTGTTTACGAATTAGTATCGACAGAAGTAACCACTGACATGCCAGGACGTAAATGTTCCATTCCTTCCTGATTTGGATCAATAGTAATGCGTACGGCAATTCGTTGCACAACTTTGGTAAAGTTACCTGTCGCATTGTCAGGTTTTAATACACTGAACTCGGAACCCGCAGCAGGTGAGATCTGCTCAACATGTCCTGTAAATTTTTTGTGTTTCATCGCATCGACTGTAAACCATGCTTTCTGACCTATTCGCATATTGGCAATTTGGGTTTCTTTGAAATTGGCAATCACCCAAGTTTGCTGTGGAATGAGGTAGAGTAACTGTGAGCCTGCTGCTACATATTGCCCAACACGAGGGTTAACTTCACCAAGTTGTCCATCCATCGGAGCAACAATAACGCTATAGTCTTTGGTGGTTTGTGCTTGGTCTAACTGTGCTTTAGCACTTGAAACTTGTGCTTCTAAACCAGTTTTTGCAACTTGTGCTGTTTTAAGTGCTTCATTTGCAACTAGCACATTTGCCTCGGCCTGTTTAAGCGCTGCAAGGTTATTTTCAGCATCTGCTGCGGCTTTATCTTGCTCAGTTTTAGAAGCTGCGCCACTATTTCCTAGCTGTTGATAGCGTCTAAGCTGGGCTAAAGAAAGTTCGTATTGAGCTTTGGCTTGATCCACTTTAGCTTGCGCTGCAACAATATCAGCTTGTTTTTGGGCAATGGATTGCGTTTGATTGGCTAAAGTATTTTTAGCTTGCTCAACACCTGATGCTGCTTGTGTTACTTTTTGGTCGTAAGTGGTTGCATCAATATGCATGAGCACTTGACCTTTTTTGACATGATCAAAGTCTTTAACGACTACATCTTTAACGTAACCATTAATTTGTGACGATAAAATCGTGGTTTTACCTTTGACATAACTATTGTCAGTTTGCTGAACACTCGTTGCAAATGGCCCGATTCTCCATGCCCATAAAATCACTAAAATACCGACAATAAGAACACCTAACATCCATAACAGTGTTGAGCGTTTTGTTGGAATCAGTTTACTTGCAGGTGCAGGTGCAGGTGCAGGTGCAGGTGTTGGCTCGTTGGCGGGTGCCTGAGCTGGTGTTGGTTCCGGTTTGTTTTGATCATCTGACATATATCAATCTCAATTTCTATTTCATCAAATACGAAAGCCATTAAGGACGGCTAATTCCTCTGCGTTGTAGATATTTACTACGTGCAATATTAAATCCACCCCATAAGAGTAGTGCGACGGCAAAAATACCGTTTAAAGCAATAACGTCATTGTAGGCACGAACCTGGGCTTCACGAGTGACCACTTGATTAAGTGAACGCATAGATTGAGCTGTTTGTAATGCTGGGTCAGTAGTGGTGATTGATGCGCTGCGTTGATAAGTAGAGAGCCTTTGAGCGACTAGAGGGTCTGCTTGTTCTAAATCTTTAATAATCTCTGCCTGATAGTTTTGCGTACGATGTTGTTGATAGGTCGAGAAGAAAGAAGACCCAACAAGACCACCGAAAGTTTGGGTAGCTGAAAATAATACGATAAAGGTCACTACATAAGATGGGCCTTTAGCAAGTGTTTGCGCAAAGCCAATCAGAAGTAATGGACCAATAAATAGACCACCAGCAAAACCGACTAAAAACTGACTTGCAAAGAAATTCACAGGTCGAACATCACTGGTTAAGTGATAATCTAGTCCACAAGCAACTAGAATGAGGAACTCTGCAAAAAGTAAGTGGAAGATAATTCGTTCGCGTGAAAAAGTCAGTGCACTAAAAAGTGTTCCGCTTAAAATCCCGACTAATATGACAACATAGAGGGGCACAAATTGGTCAGGGCCCATTCCCATTGTTTTTAAGAAGTTAACAGCAGCATAGCTTTGTTCAGACATTAAAAGTCGAATAGCAAAAGCACCAAAAATGAAACGTAGGGTCGAAGAGGCACCTAACCAACGCGTCATAATTAATGGATTGGCGCGATAGTGTTCATAAAGTAAACCTAAAACAACTAAGCTAAAACCTGCAATTAAGACGTAAGCAAGCCATTCGCTATTAAACCACCATAAAATTGGGCCTTGCGTGAGCACAATACACAAGCAGGCAAAACCTGGAGCCAATAAAGCAAAGGTAAAGAAATCTTGCTTCTCAAAAACATAGATTCGTAAGCTACGCGGTAATTTCAATGAAACAACCATGGCTAAGCAACAAAGTGCTAAACCAAGCTCAAAGGTGTAAAGAACAGACCAACTGTCTGTACTGACAAGAAATGGAGAAATAATCCAAGCTAACGGGACGCCAAGTTGTTGAAAGCCGAAAGCGATATATATTCCTTTTGCCATGTCTGCTTTTTTAAAGGCTTGCATGGTGTAATACATGCCTAATGAGCTCAGTGGCGCGCCAGCTAAACCTGCCACAACCCGTGCAAATAAAGCCATTTCATAGGTATGTACAAAAATATGTAAAACCAGCACGGCAATAAAAATAACCAGCCCTATTTCTGAAAATACTCTCAGACCATATTGTTGTCTGGCTTTAAATAAAATCAGGTTTGAGCTGACATTTGCCATGACATATGCCGCAGGCAGCCAAGCAGCTTCAGAAGGGGTTAGTCCATATTCACCTTGAATTAAAGGTAAATTTGCCGTAATAAAACCATTACTTAAGCTTGCCGAAAGCGCGATAAATAAACCAATAAAAAAGTAAATAAATCGCTTAGGTACAGAGTGAGCAATAGCTGCCGGTGAACCAGGTAGAGTCGGTTGCTCTTCTGGCGTCCAGTCGGGTGGTGTTTCTAAATAACGAGGCGTTTTATTCATTCTATCCCTCGAATTTTTTGTACTTGAATACCATGAAATAGTAATTCAATTGCTCGTTTTGCTAAGCGAGTCTGTTCTTCTGGTTCATGTCCTTGAAATGAAGAACCCAACATAGCAGTGACCATTGCATAGTCATCAGCAGTGAAATCAGCTCGGCATAATTTTTGTTCTATCGCATTTTCAATCAGTGGGTTAAGTGCATTATTCCGCCGTTCATAAATTTTTAACATAATTGGGTCTTGTCGATCAATTACTCTCCAAAAATCTTGCAAAATTGCGAGCTTGGGAAGTTGCCCAATGTGTCCTTCAATTAAACGAAATAAACCGTCCTCGAATTGTTGAAAATGAGCTGCTTTTTGCTCTAGCTGTGTAATCGCACGCTCTAAAAGCGCGCTAATTAAAGCCTTGCGATCACAAAAGTTGCGGTAAAAAGTTGCTCTGCCGACACCAGCGTGGTCAATTACAACTTGTAAGGGAACATTAATACCATGAATACGAAAACATTCTTCGGCTGCATTGAGTAATTCATCCCGATTATGGGCAGCAATTTTTTGACGTCTACTCATGTCATCGATTGGGGAGTTTCAAAGGTTATATATTTAACGGACATTTTTGTCCGTTGTGAAGGTATAAATTGTAAAAACATGAAAATTCAATTTTCAGCATTTATATCTTCTGCATTTTTATATGCGTCATAAAAAGCTGTTAGAATACCGCGCAATTGCGTGATGCTAGGTCAATACAATGTTGGAGTCCCTTATTCCTCTTTTTTCAATTGCGATGGCATTGATGCTTGGAGCAATAAGTCCTGGGCCAAGCTTTATTTATGTGGCACAAAATTCAATTTCTAAATCACGTAAACATGGGTTGTTTACAGCATTAGGGACGGGGACAGGCGCAGCTCTGTTTGGCCTGTTAGCTGTTATGGGGTTACAAGCCGTGTTATTGGCAGTGCCTTCTGCTTATTTGATTTTAAAAATTGGTGGTGGGCTGTATTTGCTGTGGCTGGCTTTTAAAATTATTAAACATGCTAAAGAACCAATTGCCATGGAAAATGATGGCAAATCAAAAATGACCTATAAACAGGCATATCGTTATGGTCTTATTACGCAGTTAAGTAATCCGAAAATTGCAGTCGTGCTAGCGAGTGTATTTACTGCTTTGTTACCAAAAGAAATCCCAAATTATTACTACGTCGCATTACCAGTGATTTGTTTTATGATTGATGCTGGTTGGTACTCATGTGTGGCAATGCTGCTCTCTTCAGAGAAGCCTAGAACAATGTACTTAAAAGCAAAAACTGGTGTTGACCGAGTAGCTGGAAGTATTGTGAGTGTATTAGGCTTAAAGTTAATTTTCTTCAAATGATAAGTCTTTAATTAAAATATCTAAAAAATCCAAAGCCAGCTATTTATAGTCTGGCTTTATTTTTGCGTAAAATATATACAAATTGAAATATCTTTTTTAGCACTTAAACACTTTAAAAGTGGTAACTTAATAAATAAAACAAAAAGAAATGAGGATCACGTTATGAAAAAACTAATGGTGAGCATTTCTGTAGTTTTTCTCATCTTAACTACAGGATGTGAGATGAGAACAATGAGCAAGCAACAGCCAGCAAGTGAGCGGACCATGAGTATTGTGGGTACTCCGGTTCATGAAAAGGATTATAAAATTTCCGATATACAAGTGAATAATCATGAGCAAGCTAACTATTAAGTTACTTGCTGGATGTGCAACTTACTGTATTTTGAATATGGTAAATGCATGTGAGCCTGCTTCTTTAGATTGGAAGCTTTTTCAGGAAAAATATGATTTAAATCATGATGGCATGTATAGCCTAAAAGAATTTCAACGTGTTGAAGATTTCTATCCTTACAACTGGCCCAGTGATAAACGTTTTCAAGGTGAAAATAAGCAAACAGAGCTATTTCATTATCTAGATGAAAATAAGAACGGTTATTTAACAAATGAGGAGTTAGGAAACATACATGTTTTATTTAATAACCCTTGTGAAGGGTGGCCGTGGTCATAATTTGAAAGTACTCGCTTTCTAAATTTATTTAATATTTTAATTCACTCAGTTTTGATATTCCTAAAATAAAAAAGCTTCCAATTCAGGAAGCTTTTTTATTAAGGCAGATTAAGAAACTTTATCGCCTGGTTTTGCACCGCTATCTGGAGAAATAATGAAAATACCTTCACCTTTTCCAGCAGCAAGTACCATTCCATTTGAAATGCCAAAACGCATTTTACGTGGTGCAAGGTTAGCAACCATGACAACCAATTTACCTTTTAAATCTTCTGGTGCATATTGGCTACGAATACCACTAAATACATTGCGTGGTTCAGCTTCACCAACGTCTAACGTCAGTTGAAGTAACTTATCTGAACCTTCAACTGTACCTGCTTCTATGACCTGAGCAACACGCAAGTCAACTTTTAAGAAGTCTTCGATACCGATAATTTCAGCTTCACCCACTGCTGGAGCAGGGGCAGTTTTTTTCTCGGCAGCTTTGTCCTTTTTCGCCGTTGCTTTAGTTGCTTCTGGAGCAGGAGTACCTAAAGACTCTTTAGATGCATCCACCATTGCGGTAACAGCTTTTGGATCAACGCGCTGCATGAGAGGTTGGAACTGTGCAATCTCGTGGTTTACAAGAATTTGTTTACGTGATTCGAAATTAAAACTTTCAAGTTTTAAGAAACCTTGAACTTGCTCAGCCAAAGTTGGAAGAACAGGAGCTAAGTATACTGCTAATTGACGGAATAAATTGATACCAACCGAGCATACATCAAGAACTTGCTGTTCTTGGCCTTCTTGTTTAGCAAGTGCCCACGGTTTTTTCTCGTCAATATATTGGTTTGCACGATCAGCAAGCGCCATAATTTCACGAATAGCCATTGAGAATTCACGTGCTTCATACGCGCTAGCGATTGAATCACCTGCATCAATAAAAGTTTGTACCAACTCAGGTTCTGCACATTTAGCAGATAAAGTATTGTTAAAGCTACTGTTGATAAATTTGGCGCAACGGCTAGCAATATTGACTACTTTACCGACTAAGTCAGAATTTACTTTTTGAATAAAATCATCAAGGTTTAAGTCAGAATCTTCAACTTTATCTGAAAGTTTAGATGCAAAGTAGTAACGTAAATATTCTGGATTCAAATGCTGTAAATAAGTCTCTGCTTTAATAAATGTACCGCGAGACTTAGACATTTTTTGTCCGTTCACAGTCAAGAAACCATTTACAAAAAGACCAGTTGGAGTGCGATAGTTTGCGCCATCTAACATTGCAGGCCAGAACAATGCATGGAAATAAACAATATCTTTACCAATAAAATGGTAAACATCGTTTTGACTGTCTTTTTTCCAAAAATCATCAAAACTTAAATCTGGGCGTTTAGTTTTGATGTAATTTTCAAAACTAGACATATAACCAATTGGCGCATCTACCCAAACATAGAAATATTTATTTGGTGCCTCTGGAATTTCAAAACCAAAATAAGGCGCATCACGAGAAATATCCCAATCGGTTAAACCTGCTTCAAACCATTCATCAAGTTTGTTTGCAATCGAGACAGGTAAGCGACCTTCATCACGGGTCCATTTCTGTAAATACTCAGCAAAGTTCGGTAGTTTGAAGAAGTAGTGATCTGATGATTTTTCAACTGGTGTTGCACCACTTAAAGTCGAACGAGGGTTAAGTAACTCGGTCGCATTATAAGTTGTACCGCAAACTTCACATGAGTCGCCGTATTGATCTTCTGATTTACATTTTGGGCATGTACCCTTAATGAAGCGGTCAGACAAAAACATGCCTTTTTCTGGATCAAATAATTGAGTTACAGGGCGAACTGCAATATTTCCAGCTTCACGGTTTTTAATATAGATATCTGTTGAACGTGCTTTATTGGCATCGCTATGCGTTGAATCATAGTGATCGAAATGTACACCGAAGCCATCAAAATCACGAATATGTTCTTTCTGAACGTTCGCAATTTGCTCCTCAGGGCTAATACCGTTTGCCTCAGCACGTAGCATGATGGCAGTACCATGAGCATCATCCGCACATACATAAGTCACATCATGACCCATTGCCCGCATGGCACGAACCCAGATATCTGCCTGGATGTAACCGAGTAAATGACCCATATGAATTGGACCATTAGCGTAAGGAAGGGCATTAGTGACTAAAATTTTACGCACGGATTTCATTCTCTCATTCGTATTTATAAGGTGGAAGATTTTAACTGATGAAGGAGGAAAAACAAAGCAACGCTTTGTCCGACTGCAAGACGAGAGCTGTGCTTGAGTGGTGGGATAAGCAAAGGTTAATATTTTTGCCCAAGCGCAAGGCGAGAGCTGTGCTTGAGTGGCGGAATAATATCTTTGTTGGGCAACAATGAGTATTCGTAAAAATCGGTTTTTTAATTGTGCAGTTATTTCTCTTTAGAACAGATAAACAAATCGAAAAATATTTGAATCTTCCTGTATTGTCTTTGTTTCAAATTGCAGTTACGGTCAGAAAACAAGCCATAACGATGTATAACTAATAACTTATTCAGGTAATTTTTTAATTAACTACGAGGATAACAACGATGACTACTGAAAATAAATTAGATGATTTAAAGGCAAAAGCGGCAGATGCAAAAGTTCAAGGTGAAAAAGCTTTGGATGATTTAAAGGAAAATGTAAAAGAGAAGCAAGCTGCTGGTAAAGAGGCGGTTGAAGATAAAGCAAGTGATTTGAAAGGCAAACTTGAAGATGCTCAGCATACTCTGCAAGATAAGTTCGATCATTTACGTACTGAGGCAAGTCATAAACTTGATGATGCCAAAGCTAAGGCAGCAGAGCTAAAAGATGAGGCTGCAACAAAATTTGATGAGTTAAAAACTCAAGCAACAGCAAAATTTGACGAGTTAAAGAAAACAGCAACTGATAAGTTAAATAAATTGAAAAACCATGATTCTGCTGAATAAGCTGATCTAAACTAAAATCTGCACTCCTCACCTAAAAGATGAGATTGTAAGTGAGTAATTATTCATCCCAAGGTGAGCGAGTGCGGACCAATACTGTTACACTATCTCCATTAAGCTGTAATGATCTGTTTTTGGAGTAAACAATATGTCTTGGCTTTCTTCACTAAAGTCTGTTTTTTCACCCGCACAAGAAGTGAAAGAAGATGAAATCCAAACCGTACTCCAAAATTATTTACTACCCCATTCAAAAGATGCTTTAAAAGATCGCATTAGTCAGCTCCAAGTTCAGGGGCGTGTATTACAACTTACGATTAATACCTTTCCTGATGAAAAAGAGCACTTGCAGCAAATTCATGATGATTTAGCAATGGCTTTAGAAAAGTGTGGTATTGAAGAATTAAACCTGCATGTGGTGCAACAGAAGCGCCCTACACAAGAAAGTTCAAACTTACCTCCTGTGCTTGATGCTTCACCTAAATCAGAACCAGATCCGAATAATCCCCCTATTCAAAAAGCTGCTCCCCAACAAAGAGATGTTCCGCTTCATCCACGCATTAAGCATGTTATTTTAGTTTCATCTGGTAAGGGTGGTGTTGGTAAATCGACAACTACGGTCAATTTAGCACTTGCCTTGCAAAAAATGGGACTTAAGGTTGGGGTTTTGGACGCTGATATCTATGGCCCAAGTATTCCGACAATGCTAGGTAATGCAGGCAAAACACCTCTTATAGAAAGTGAAAATTTCGTGCCTTTAGATGCCTATGGAATGGCAGTGTTATCGATTGGACATTTAACTGGTGATAACAACACACCTGTCGCGTGGCGTGGACCAAAGGCAACAGGTGCTTTAATGCAGTTATTTAATCAAACTCTTTGGCCTGATTTAGATGTATTGATGATTGATATGCCACCAGGCACTGGTGATATTCAACTCACGCTTGCACAGCGTATTCCAGTTACTGGTTCAATCATTGTGACTACACCACAAAATGTTGCCTTACTGGATGCTACAAAAGGGATTGAGTTATTTAATAAAGTTGGCATCCCTGTATTAGGTGTCGTTGAGAACATGTCGACCCATATTTGCTCTAACTGTGGTCATGAAGAACAAATTTTTGGTATTGGTGGCGGTGACAAGCTCTCTGAGCAATACCATATTCCATTATTAGGTCGCTTGCCTCTAAATGCTCAGATTCGTGAGCATGCTGATCAGGGTAAACCTAGCGTTGTAGCAATGGATGATGCAGCTGATAGTTATATTGATATTGCTAAAGCGATGTGGGAACAGATTGAAAAAATCCCTCAACGCACACGTGATGATAAACGTATTTTTTAACTTATTAAAACCCGACGTAAAGTCGGGTTTTTTATTGTTTGGTTAAAAGAAAAATTTAAAGTACTGAATCTTAATAACAAAGCTAAACTTGAAATTGGCATATAGATTGCTACTTTACACTTTTTAAAAAGAAAGGGTAAAAAATGCAATTTAAATGTGCTTTTGGCGTAATCAGTTTATGTAGCGCTTTATTTTTAGTCGGATGCAATAATGACGACTCTTCTGTTTCACAAACACCAACAGTTCAGGACCAAAAACAGAAATTACAGCCGATTATTATTCAAGGTGCTTTACCAGTAGAATCGGAAAGAATGGCTTCAAAATTAGAGAATAAGACTGTTGAAGAAATTGGTGGGTGGAAATTCTGGAAGGGCACCTATAACGGTTATCCAATGATTATTTCTAAAACCCGTATGGGGATGAGCAACTCTGCTGCTGCAACTGCTTTAGCTATTGAGCGTTATAAACCGATTGCGATCATTAATCAGGGAACAGCAGGTGGGCACGACCCCGATCTACACGTTTACGATATTGTTTTAGGAAAATATGCGACCAATATTGGTGCATTTAGAACTCCTAAACAGCCATTGGGTGCTGGGTCAAACTCACTCACTTGGGTTGAAGCTTTTGATGTTTTGCCAACAGATGAATCTAATCCGGAACCGATTGCAATACGCAAATTTGAAGGTGATCAAGAGCTATTAATAGCGGCACATAAAGTCCGTTATGACAAAGGTGAGGTGGTTGAGGGAACAATTGGTTCAGCAGATGTTTGGAATAACGAACTTGATCGTATTCAATTTTTCCATCAGCGTTATGGCACTTCAGTTGAGGAAATGGAAGCGGCATCAGTTGCACAAATTGCAAGTCAGTTGAATGTTCCTTTTCTAGGAATTCGAATTTTATCTAATAATATTACCAATAACGGAGCTTATGACCCAGGTACGGGAGAGGCTTGCCAAGAGTATGTACTCAATGTCGCCGAAGAGTATATGAAATCAAAACTACCAAAATAATGATTTAAATTTAAGCAAGAAGATTATTGGAGCTTTATAAAACTTCTTCTTCTTGCTTTTTATGACGATGTCTACTTTTCCAGTTCTTAATAACCATCCAACGCCAGAAAATTTCTGTAGATAGATATAAAATAACGGCAAATACAAAAGCTTCGACAACCAGACCCGTCATCAAAATTTTTGCGAGACTAAAATCAATGTGTCCATGTCCGAAATGAGTAATCCAGCGGGAAATTTGGTGTAATACACCTAGTAACATTTCTTTGTTGATCATATGCACATGAAAAATATGTGCGCCAAACCAAAAACCAATATACAGAATAGGAACTAGAGTAAGTGGATTACTAAGCCAAGCTAGCATCAAGCTAATTGGTAAATTGACTTCGAATAGTAAGACTGCCATCACAATAAATACACTGTGAAAAGGGATAGGCAGTAAACCAAAAAAAGTCCCAACAAAAACAGCTCGAGTAATTGATTTTCGATTGACATACCAAAGCACAGGATTCAAGGTCTTTTTACCAAAAATCCTTAGAAATTTCATATTTGAAACTTTCTCGGGCGAGGGAAGCCAAGATTGAAAAAAGTGCTTTGCCATAATCATTAAAGTAGTAGAGCGCGGTGCTCTATATAAAAAAATCAGAAACAATATATGAATTGAAACTTATTAAAAGCTTAAAATTTAAACTTACCATCACTATATATTTTTTATTATAAAGGCTTTTGATGGAAAAATAGACTTAAAATAAAAATACTTATGTTACTTAAGTAAGAAGTGATTTGAAAAGCATAACAACTGACCGTAAAGTTTTCTTTATCGCTTTTTGTGATAATTTTATAAGTATATGTTTTTAATATTTTTATTTAGATTTTAAAAATGATTTTAAAAACTTTGTCTTACAATTACCTTTTGCCATGTAACAGGATATCTATTAATCTGAGATGACTATATTGTGAGGTCATTCAATGATTTCATGGCTTTTTATTGGCTTAGTAGCCACAATTTTACTTACCCCTGGTCCAACTAACACTTTGCTTGCTTCTTCAGGCGTGCAAGTAGGATTACGGAAGTCAGTAAAACTTATTCCAGCAGAAGTTTTGGGCTATGTGATCTCTATTTCTGCATGGGGAATGCTGATTGGGAAAGTGTCCACCACATTGCCATTGCTACCGCCTATTCTTAAGCTATTGAGTGCTTGCTATATTATTTTCTTAGCCATTAAGTTGTGGCATACGGCAAATCAAGAGGTTGAATTAAATCAGCCTACGATCCGTACTCGTGAATTATTTTGCGCAACCTTATTGAATCCTAAAGCCTTGCTCTTTGCTTCAGCAATTTTTCCTGTGGCTGCATGGAGTGATTTTCATATTTATTTTATTCATATGATGGCTTACTTAGCGCTTATTACGCCAATTGCCTTATTCTGGATTTTCCTGGGATCACTTTTAGCTTCTAAGAAGGTTGCGTGGTTAAATCAGACCAATTTGCAAAAAACTGCTTCACTCGTTTTAGTCAGTTTTTCAATTCCTATCAGTTATTCTGCTTTACTTAGCCTATAAAAGTACTGCTGAGCTATTCTTATCGAGAAGAGTAGCTCAAGCGTTGTTTTCATAATTGCTTTTTTACGTTAAAGTACGTCGCAATCAATGAAATTACCTTTTGGATAGAAAATACATGGCTATTAAGTCTGATCGTTGGATTCGCGAGATGAGCGAAAAACACGGCATGATTGAACCTTATGCAGAGAATCAAGTCCGTTTTGATCAAAATGGTGAAAAGTTGATTTCCTACGGGGTCTCTAGCTATGGTTATGATGTACGCTGTGCCCGTGAATTCAAGGTTTTTACTAACGTACATTCTGCAATTGTCGACCCAAAGAATTTTGATGATAAAAGTTTTATCGACATTGAGTCTGATGTTTGCATTATTCCGCCAAACTCATTTGCTTTAGCACGTACAATTGAATATTTCCGTATTCCTCGTAATGTATTGACCGTATGTTTAGGTAAATCTACCTACGCTCGTTGCGGTATTATTGTGAACGTGACGCCGTTAGAACCTGAATGGGAAGGTCACGTAACTTTAGAATTTTCAAACACTACTAATTTACCTGCCCGTATTTATGCAGGGGAAGGTGTAGCACAAATGCTATTTTTTGAAAGTGATGAAGTCTGTGAAACATCTTATAAAGATCGTGGTGGTAAATACCAAGGTCAAACAGGTGTAACACTACCTAAAACCTAATTCTTTTGATATTGAGAATAGTATTAAAATTTGTGGGTCACTCAGGTGGCCCAATTTTATGGGTAAAATTTACATGAGATGCGTTTATCGGAATAGTGATAAATGACAGTTTCCTTTTGTAAAAAATAATATAATATGATCAATAATTGATTTGTTTTTTTGTTCTGCATCACAGAATTTAAAAGCAAATGTATTGGATATAGGTTGTCTATTTGGTAGTAATTGTTTAGATATCTACTAAATTTAGGCAAACCAAATAAAAAGAAATTAAACAGGATTATGCCCCCACGGATACGGAGGTCGGCCATGCGACAGTTTACGTCTCTTCGAGTAGCACTTTTGACACTCGGAAGCTTATGCTTTTCTTCAGCTTATGCTGCTTCTACATTAGTCGCAATGTCAGATGCTGAACTATCTGCAACTCGCGGCCAAGCCTTAATGAGTATGTCTTATATTGCGCCTACGGATTCTGCAAATTTGGAAAAGCTACGTGACAATAGTAGCAATATAGGCTTCTATAAATTAGGCCTAGATGCTGAAGTTGAACTTAATACTAATATCCGTAAGCTTCAACTAGGCTGTGGTGGCGTAAATGGTACAGGAGCCTGTGATATTGATATTGATAACTTAAGTTTAAGTGGTATCTCTGATACAAATGATGGTCGTGCTAGTTCCTCTGCAAAAATAACTAATCCATTTATTGAGTTTGCAATTAAAAATCCTAATAGCACTGCATTACGCGAGGTCACAGGGATGCGAGTAAGTGCAGAGGCTATCGAAGGTTTACTAACTTTTGGTACTGAAAATGGACCAACTAAAAGTGGTATTAATTCTTTAAGTGGTTATATGGAGGTTGCACAAGCAGGGGGCACAGTTAAAGTAAATCCTGTAAATGGTTTGAGACCAGCAGATGTTAATAATGCTCAAATCTCTGGTGAAGCTTGTGGATATTTGGCATGTGTACCTTTCCAAACCTATGATTATACGTTGAATTTAACGACGGATGCGGCTGGCAACTCAACTGACAAACTGACCGGAACTTTATTTCTTCCACAGCAAACAATTACGGGTAAACGTATTTCTGTAGCTCCATTAAAAGCTTCAGCAACAGTAAGTGGTATTAATGTTTCTGGCAATATTAAAGCTATGGCGGCAGGACTTTTAAATTTAGATAAATCTGTCACAGGGTCTATTAATAATTTAACTGTAAATGTAGATATTTCAGAAGATCTTGGCTTCTTTCATAAGGCTAATTTAAATGGTTCACCTGTTTCATTATCACTTCAAGGAAATGATATACGTTGGCCTGGTTCTAAATCTATAGCACAACGAGGTTGGTGGTTAGAGCTCTCGAATCCGATTGATATTGGAGATATTACTCCAGTTGATTCTGTAAGTATTGCAAATAAAACAATTGAAGATACTTTGGCACTAGTAAGTCAGAAATTAAGTACTGGTACGAGAGGCGACACAAAAGTTGACTGTGGTGCTTTAGGTCTTTTAAGTTGTATTGGTGGTAGTACTATTAACATTGGTAACTTAAATTTAGCGGGTGCAACTCCTGTACAAATGTCTTTAAGTAATTTGGTTTTAAAAAATCAAAGTTTTGCACCTAATTGCCATGGAGCAGATGTAAAATTCTGTTAAAAAACTAAATTGGTTCATTCATCGGAAAATTTAGTTTTTAAGGTCTTTTTTTTGCATTTGTGCAAATATTGCGCATAATGGGAATGTGGAAAAGTTGGCAATATCTATTTAGATTTGTCTTCTGGTCTAAGGTGAAAAGGAAATATTCACCTGCCATCAAGGATTGTTAAAGAAAAATAAATGAAATATGGTGCGCGGCATCGTATAAAACAGGAAGGTCAAGATGACTACACTTAATTATACGGTAAGGTTTCGAAAAACCGTTTTGGCAAGTTTAATCGGACTTTGCGTAAGTCAATCAAGTTTTGCTCTTGAAGAACTTTCTGATGCGGGCTTGAGTGAAACTACAGGTGAAGGTATTGCTATCTTGCCACAGAATACTTATATGGTATTTCGTGGTGCAGGTGCAAATGAAACCTCAAACCAGATATTGACTGATCGTACTAAAGATACAGGTTATATTAATTATGTACCTGTTGGTCCTTTAAGTATGACAGCCGCTGATACCAATAAAAATGGCTCGATTGATTCTGGTGACCGGGCGGTAGGTAAAGCTGATATTTTTCTTTATGGCTTAGCACTATCTAAATCTGATAATGATACAAATACCCGTATTGCTTCTACTGATACAGCCGCTGCAATCTCAAGCTGGGGAACAGCTGTTAACCCTTGGATATTTAAAGTTGCAACTGAAAACTCGGTACCGAACTTTAGTGCAACAAATTGTAGTGGTGCGACAGATCCATCTTGTCAAGTAACTTATTTAGCTCTAGAAGCTCCTTTATATGAAGTCGGAACGAAAGACTCGGTAGGTATAGATGCTTATAAGTTAAAACTAGGTTTATGGACAGATATTTTTGTCCGCAATCCAAATAAAATAAATGGTGCAGCAGATCAATTTAATTACGGTGATTCAAATGGTTTGATTGGTACAAGCACTGATGCAAGCCGGGCAAATCGTTTACGTTTACAAGGTGTTTGGAATAACTTTAGTTTAAATGGCAGCCGTTTGCAGCTTTTCCAAACATTAGGAGGGGCAACATCTGCTGGTGGAATGAGTCCTTTTTATAATGATACTTTAGGTTTTGCTGGAGTTGTACGTTTAAACAGTGGGGATGCCTCTAATTTAAGAGCAACAATTACTTCAAATACTCCAACGTCCTCAGTAGGGGCGTGGGTAAATCGCTATAGTACTCAATATACTGGCGCTCCAAGTAATAATTCACCTAGCTCGGATTGGTTATATCGAATTCGTAGCCAAACTACGACGGTTACTTCAACAGGTTCATGGACTGCCCCAACTGATAACGCTATGAATAACGTATTACGTTTGAGTACACGTGAGTCTGGGACAGGGCAAGGTAATTTAGTAACACCGGCAATTAATGGTGGGCTTGCTCCTACTTTTGATGCAAATGAAGGTTTATATCTCTATAACCCAAATATCAATCTTGTATTAGGGTCTTTATATCAACCTCTTGTTTTAAGCTCAGACGGCAAAAATTTTAGTTTGGAGTTAGCACGCATTCCAAACAAACCAGAAATTTATAAGAAAATTTATACTGATTACAGTGGAACTAACAACAGTTATCTCGGTTCTACCTGTAATATTTACCAATGTGGTACTAGTGTAACTTTGGGTGGTAAAACTTACCAAGGCTCTAGTGCAACTCATAGTAGTATCTCAATAGGGTCTACTGTATATAATGCTGCGACTAATACTCTAGAGGCATTTAAAGGGAACAGTACGCAAGATGCAGTCGGTATTTCATTTGGTAAATTACCTACGGGTACTGTTGGTGTAACGCAAACTAAAAACTTTTATCAATTACAAAACCAAGAACGTCGAGCTGGTAGTTACACGTGTAGTTTAATTTTTACTTGTTATGACACTTGGCAATACCGTACTGCAACAGGCTGGACTGGTAATGCGGGCTCAGGTTTAAAATTTGATTCCCAAGGCGCGAATTGGGCTAATATTGACAGTACTTCTTATTATAACCCAACAGTAAATAATACGGGTTACTCAACAACAGATGCGGGTAATGGAACACAGTTTGTTGTACCAGCTGGCACACCTTTACCAGATGCACTCTATAACGGTGGACGTTGGTCTACTACTACCCCAAACGCGGATCTGAACACATATAAACTATCTAGTTCACAAATTAGTTCTTCGATTAGTAATAACATGGGTTCTGCTGTTATTGACGGTGTTTTAATCCAGCATTTAAAACTGACAACTAAAGGCCTATAAGAGGAGGAGCGTAATATGAAAAAAATAAGTACTTTAATCCTCGCTCTTTGTGCAACAGTTACTCATGCAGAGCTACAAACTTTAGATAATGATGCATTGCAGGCGATTAATGGTCAGGCTGGTGCTGATTTATCTTTAATGCTTAATTTAAACCAGACAGCTAACGGTGTCTTTGACAATGGTAGTGGTGGTGTCTGTGAAAACGTTGAGTTCTGTCATATAGGTTTAGCGATTAACAAACGTTTTGTACAAGCAGATGCAACTAAGCCAAGTGGTTGGACTGAAAATAGCGATAGTGGTAATAAACTTTGGCTCGTGTTTAAAGGTGTACAAGGAACTTTAAATATTCAAAAAATGGGCTTGGATGGCGTTGATTTAAAATATCTTGATAAAAGTAATACTGAAATTATTAAGCCTGCTATTCAGCTTAGTTTTAGCTCAGCTCAACCGATTTTATTGCGTAATTTTGGTTTCAATGCTTTATCAATTGAGCAAGATAATTTTACTAGCTCAACAACAACGCAAGGCTCGAGTGCAAATATGTATGATTATGCATATTTCAAAAAACCGACATATGCTGCGACTGCTAATAGTGCAGCACAGCAAGTTGCTACAGCAACTCCGTCGGCCTATGACTATGGACGTGAAACTGGTTTCATGGGTTTAATGATGAATGGGAATTTGGCTATTCAAGGAAAAGTCATGGTCTTTAGCTGTGATGGTAGCCATCCTCGTTGTTAAGGGTTAATGTAGATTTCAAAGGAACTGAAGTGATGAAAAAAAATAAAGAAAATCACAGCTCAAAGTTTATTTTAAATACATTAGCAACCAGCATGTTGTTAGTGAGTGGTCAAATTTATGCTTTAGAAGCTTTAACAGATGCTGATTTGAGTGCCGTCAATGGACAAGATGGGATCTCGATTCAAACTACGTTTAATGAAATTAATATTGATAATGCCTATTGGGATGACCATGCAGGCACACCAACAAGTGCTGATCAGGTATTAAGAGCTCAAGCAAGTGGTGTAAAAGTCCAAAAAAGTAATGCATCTAGCCAAACTTTAAGCACTAATTACCGTTTAGATGTAGGGAGTAACCCAACTACGGGTAAAACTGGACTCGACTTTTCTATGCAAAGTAGTCCATCACTTATTACCGTAAATAGCGTTAAAGTTTGTAATAGCTCTGCTACATGCTCGCCAACTTTAGGGCAGTTGGCTATTCAAACGACCTCTCCTCTAAATTTGGCACTTACAACCCAAGATGGGTTATTTAATGCAAATAGCCAGTCAAGCATGACACTTGGTATTAATAATGCCAATATTTATCTAGGGCAATTGGATGCTCGCAGCCAGCTAAATCAGTTAATTTTAAGAAATTTTAACTTTAATTTTGTTGGTAAAGGGGCCATGTTGATTGACCCAACTCGTGGCTTAGTTTTACAGACAAATACTGGAACTAATGTTGCTGGTGTAGGACAAACTCCGAATACTACCTATGGGTATGTTGATTTTAACCGTGTAGCAGATTCAGCTTCTGGTTTAACCGCAGGTACATATGTTGACAGTAGTGGCAAAGTAACCAATTCAGGCCTAAATATTGAGGTGATGCTTAGCTCTAATGTTGATAAGACTAACCCTTATGCTTTAGATGCAACCAATAGCCCACAAAATGCGAAAGGTTTGATTCGTTTAGGTGCTAGCGGACGTATGGTAAATAGTTATTTACAAGTCCGTGGTATGGATGGTACAGCGGATACCACCACTTTAGGCACTGCAAATACAGCTGGGGGTACAGGTTCAAGTAATAGTATTTTAGGTAATTCTGGCATTGCCTTTCGTATGAAAGGTGAATTCACCAAAGATAATGATTCAATGCTAGGTGCAGATGGCAAAGCGACAACTTTAGAAATTGGTGGAGCAGGTTTAAATGCTTATGGTTTCGAGTTTGGCAATTTAACAGGTCTTAACTCAGCTACGCGTGGTTATTTCGACAGCGGAAATATTTATCTAAATCTTGCTGATACGAAAACATTATTAATGCCAAACAACGCAACCTTAAATGCAATTCGTTTAGGTAGCGGTACTTTAACGACAGCTGCTGATTATCAGCATAATATTCACCGTGATACGGTGACTAATCCATTTAGTTTAATTCTTGCGATGCGTGGAGCAGAGTTTCAGGCATTTTCAAGACGCGGTCGTTTTACGACAAGTGCGAATGTCGCGGCTGCCAATCAGTTTGCAGATAATGGTGCAAATAACCAGTGGGGCTTAGCCTTACCTTTTTATAACTTAAATGCTAATGCTGCTGTATATGGTTTAGACGCGCCAGCAAATAGTGCTTATTACTATACAAAAGATGCCAATGGTAAGCCTGTTCGAAATGTCGTGGCGACCTCTGGAACGACTTCGCGTTTAGGTTTTGGTATTGCAGCTGGAACTACAGGACGTGATGCGACTGGAACTAAAACGACCTCAATTTTATTAATTGATGGTTCTCCAAATGCCAATAATGCGGGTAACCCGACTGATTATTATATGGGGTTACGTAACATTGATATGTTCGTCAAAGGCAATGGAAGCATAGGCTTAGAAAATGGCAGTCTTAATATTAGTTTAAAAGAGATGCTACTTGCTTTATCAACTGAAATTGCAGCAGGTTATTTACCAGGGGCGAAATATAAAACTTGTCCAGCTACTGGGTCATGTACCTCACCAATTGATAACTTTGCCAGAAATAATGATGTCTTATTTGGTCTAAAACTGCGTTTGGGCGGAGATCTTAACTTATCGATCGTTCCAAACAGTTCAATTGCAGATGGTAGTGCTTTAACTGTACTGGGCGATTTCACCATGCCTGCCACAGCAACTGGAAATACGGTTCAAATTAGTGACCCGATCGATGGTTCTGCAATTGGCTTTGATAACATTACTGGAAAGCTCGCGTTTAATACTGCTTTAGTTGTGGGTAAAGACAGTTCAAGTGGTTTAGGTAAAGTTGGCGTAAATACGGCGGTTTATTTTAATCCTGATAAGAGTATTGATGGCGCATTACGTGTTAAAGATATTAACTTCTATCCTCCATCAACTGGTGCCGGTGCACGTTTAGGTGAGCTTGCAATTACTGGTGGACGTTTAAATAGTAGCTTTAGTATTGTGCCTAGAAATGGTGCTTTTAATTAATCAAAAAAAGTGGCAGCCATTGCCACTTATATAAAAATTTATTTTGAATGTGATTAGATTTGCATTCGTCGGGTTATAGGGATAATTGTTTTGTAGTTGAATATTATTCTGATAGTCTGAACAAATAATAAACGTTTGTCTCTTAAGGATTAGAGCGACATGAAGAATAAAAATATAGGGTTCTGGCTGCTACTTGCCAGTAGTTCAAGTGTTTTTGCAATGCAGCCTTTGGATGACCAAAGCCTTGCAGCAGCGACGGGCCAAAATGGTTTAACCTTAGGTATTCAGGCTGATAAAGTTAAATTTAATCAAGTCGCGCTCATTGATACTAATGGTATTGCTTCAACGTCTTATAACAGTAAGGCTGGTTTTGTCATTGCAGGAAACTCTACTAATCCGGTTCCTGGCATAGAGTTTATTAAAGCTGCCGTATCTGGTAATCCTTCTTTTAATATTGCTATGGATACCGACGCGGGTGGTGGAAATCCGTTTTTAAATTTAGCTATATCGATGGGGAATGATGTAAACGGTATTCGACTTTTACCTTTCTCAATTTATTTAGCCCCAAGTGCATCTTTATCTACTCCATCCGATTATGCATTAACAAGTTATGCACCAAAATCAATTTTTAGTTCGGGAACGACAGTAAATACGGGTGTAAAAGAACTGATCCGTTCTACTGGCAATTTAGATATTAACTTTGTACAAACCAATAAACCTCGTTTAAATATTCAGCTTGGCCATGCTGCCCAATCAGTTATGGTTAAATTTGGAGGGGCAATTCAATCTATTTGTTCTGCTGCTGCAGGTTGTCCAATTACTTTAGTGTCTGATAATACGGGTGCTACATTCGGGTTTAAATTTGCTGGCACAAATACCTCAACAGGTTTTGTACTTGATGGTTTCTATGCTGGGGTTGATCCAACAGGATTAACTTTTGGAAATACAGGCGTATCAAGTAAATTTGATGCTTCACTTAATAATGTCACTTTAGGAAATATGGGTACCCAAAATACAACAACGTTTAATAATTTACCGAATGGCTCAATGGGGAGTTTTGGTGTCACTGGCGTTTCTGTAACCGACTTTAAAATGAAAGTAAGCGGTTTTTAAATAATTACTTAACCTGAAAAACGAAAGAGGGCAGTTGTAAAAAACAATCGCCCTCTTTTTTTGACTATAATGCCTTAAACGTTTTCTAATCTGGTATGTTCTAATTGTTGGACAATTTCATCCAAAGCTTTAATACGTTTTACTTGGTCCCATAGGTTTTTCGCTTGTGGATAGGCTTTCGTCATCATTCCTAACCATTGCTTATAACGACCCACCATACCAATTTCTGTCTTTGCCTGACCGTTTAAAAAACGTATTTGTAAATCAACCAGTTGTTCCCAACTGAATAATGCTTCATCCATGTTTTGGCGAATGCATTGGGTTAAATCTGGGGTCGTCACAGCACCACGCCCAATCATTAAATCTTCACAGCCAGATTGTTGCTGACAGGCTCTAGCATCAGCATTGTTCCAGATTTCACCATTCGCAATGACATTAATTTTTAAAGCTTCTTGAATGGGTAGAATTTTTTCCCAATAAGCTGGGGGCGTATAGCCATCTGCTTTAGTTCGAGCATGAACCGTTAACCAGCTTGCACCAGCATCTTCAACAGCATGAGCATTTTCCATGGTGTGATTTTCATCGAGATAACCTAAACGCATTTTTGCTGAAACAGGAATGTGTGCAGGTACCGCATCTCTCACGGCTTTAATGAGCATATGTACAACATCAGGTTCATCAAGAAGGACTGAACCACCACGATGTCGATTAACGGTTTTTGCAGGACAACCAAAATTAAGGTCGATTGCAGGAGCACCTAATTCAACCACTTTTGCAGCATTTGCTGCCAGCATATCTGGATTGTTACCTAAGAACTGGACATGGACAGGCGTTCCCGCAGCTGTTTTACCTTCATTTTTTAATTCTGGACAAAAACTATAGTAAATATGGTCTGGCAAAATGCTGTCTGTAACACGAATAAACTCGGTCACACACCAGTCGAAATGACCAACAGATGTGAGTGTATCCCGCATGATCGGGTCAGTTAAACCTTCCATTGGAGCGAGTATGAGTTTCACAGTCTGTGTCACCTGAGCAAAAAGAAAACAGCGTTATACGGGATATGTATAACGCTGTCTAGTATTGCTAAAATTTTAATTTACTTAACGGCCCAAGATCATCTCAAGCACAAATTTACTACCAATAAAACCAATGGCTAAAAGCACAAAACCGATTAGGGTAAAACGAATCGCTTTTTGACCTCGCCATCCGAGTTTGTAATGGCCAATCAAGAGTGAACCATAGATAAACCAAGAAATAATACTAAATACGGTTTTATGAGCAAGATGCTGTGCAAAGAAGCTATCGATCGTCAAGAAACCAAAAGTGAGAGCAATTGTTAATAAAATAAATCCAGTAATAATTAGGTCAAATAACAAAGACTCCATCGCCTGAATTGGCGGAAGTAAATTGACCCAAAAGCGTTTTTTTTGTTTCTTTTTGAGTTCACGATTTTGGAACCATAGCAAAATAGCGTGAATGGTTGCCATCAATAAAACTGCATAGGCAGAAAGTGAAAGAATAATATGAGTATCTAAGCCTAACGAATGCTGCTCAATAAATTGATCTGGTCGACTGAATCCAAAACCTAAAATTAGACCAATAGCCGCTACAGGAATGCCTAATAAGTTTAACGGTACAATAGGACGGAAAATACTAAAAATTAAACTTAACAACAGCATAAGCCACGATGTAAACGATACTAAGTTAAAAACATCGTAGTTAATTCCGGCTGGTGTAAGCATGGCGTGACATAAAACTGTACCGTGCAACAGGAGCGCTAAAGTCACAACAAAAGCAAATAACCATGGGTTTGGTTCACGTTTTGACATTAAACGAATAAACAGATACCAGAAAGAAGTGGTATATGCGATGAGTGCCAAAATTGTGTAAACCAAGGGGAGGCTAATCATGTCAAACCTTTTTCAGGATTAATTCATCTATATAAGATATAAATTCGCTGCGAACTAAAGTATCCTATAGCATTCTATGCATAAATTTTCTATTTCGAGAAAGATTTTTTTGCAACTAGCCATTTTAAGCGGATTTTGCAATGTTTGATACCTTAACAGAACGACTCACACAGAGTTTAAGAAATGTTACTGGCTCAGGGCAGCTGACCGAAGACAATATTAAAGATACCTTACGTGAAGTACGTATGGCACTTCTTGAAGCCGATGTCGCGTTACCTGTAACTCGTGAATTTATCGCGAAAGTTAAGGAAGAGGCATTGGGCCAAGAAGTGATGACTCAGTTATCACCAGGCCAGGCATTTGTAAAAATTGTCTATGACGAACTCACCAAGATGATGGGTGAGGCGAATGAAACACTTGATTTAAGTGCTAAGCCTCCCGTTGTTGTATTACTTGCTGGTTTACAAGGTGCGGGTAAAACAACAACTGCCGCTAAGTTGGCACGTTTCTTAAAAGAACGTCAAAAGAAAAAAGTAATGACGGTTTCTGCGGACGTTTACCGTCCAGCAGCAATTAAACAGTTAGAAACTGTGTCAGCAGAAGTTGGTGCAGGTTTTATTGCATCAGATGCTTCTGAAAAGCCAATTGATATCGTTAATCGTGCAATTGAACAGGCAAAAATCCAGTTTGCTGACGTGTTAATTGTTGATACCGCAGGTCGTTTACATGTCGATGAAGACATGATGGACGAAATTAAAGAATTACATGCTGCCGTTAAGCCGACTGAAACCTTGTTTGTGGTTGATGCCATGACAGGTCAGGATGCTGCAAATACAGCTAAGGCGTTTAATGATGCATTAGCACTTACGGGTGTGATTCTTACTAAAACTGATGGTGATGCACGTGGTGGCGCTGCGCTTTCTGTACGTGCAATTACAGGTAAGCCAATTAAGTTCTTGGGTATGGGTGAGAAGCTTGATGCTTTAGAACCATTCCATCCAGATCGTGTTGCTCAACGTATTTTAGGCATGGGTGACGTACTTTCTTTAGTCGAGGAAGTTGAACGTAAAATCGACAAAGAAAAAGCCGAAAAAATGGCTAAAAAATTGCAAAAAGGCGGCAGCTTCAACTTTGAAGATATGCTGATGCAATTTGAGCAAATGAAAAGTATGGGCGGAATGATGGGCTTCTTAGATAAGTTGCCTGGCATGAGCGGTGCAGGAATTCAGCAGGCGATTGAGCAAGCAAATCCTGAAAAGCAGGTCAAGAAAATGGAAGCTATTATCCAGTCAATGACCGTTAAAGAACGCCGTAATCCAGACTTGATGAATCCAAGTCGTAAAAAACGTATTGCCGCGGGTTGTGGTATGGATGTTGCTGAAGTGAATAAACTTATTAAGCAACAAGCACAAATGGCTAAAATGATGAAGAAATTTGCGAATCCATCTGGTATGAGCAAAATGATGCGTTCATTAGGCAATATGCAAAAACAATTTGGTGGCGGCGGTGGTGGCGGAATGGGCCCACTGTTTGGCAACAATGACCAAAAGAAATAAACTTATAAAATAAAAGGCGCAGATAGCGCCTTTTATTTTGTTCTGTATTTTAGTCTTTAGGATAATGAGCAATATATTGTTGTAGTCCTTTGAGCAAAAGATCAGTTTCTACAACTGGATCATATTTTTTCAAGAACTTGGCGAAAAGAGGAGCATCTCCACCTGTAAGAAGTAATTTTTTAGGAGATTGCTGCATGATGCTTTCAATTGTGCTAATGAGGCCTAGCAAAATACCGTGGTGTACTGCATCGACTGTGTTATTGCCGGGGTTTAAATTATCAAAAGCTGAGTCTGGAATTTTAATACCTTTAGTATTTTGAATGAGTGCATCGCGCTGTAAATAAAGATTTGGCAGAATATAACCACCTAAATGCTGTTTACCTTGCGTTAAATCAATCGTTAAGGCTGTTCCACATCCAATAATGCAATAATTTTCATCTGTTTGAGCTACAGCGAGTACTTGTAGCCAACGGTCAATCCCGAGCTGACTTGGAATTTCATAGCCGCATTTTAACTCAGCATATTCAGCATGTACTTTGGCAAAAACAACAGGAATTTCAAGCCATTTTAAAATCTGCTGAATACGTTGATTGTTCTCAGTATCGAGTACTGAAGAAATCCCAATGCGATGCAGACCTTGATGTTTAAAGTGTTGAATTAAACCTAATAATAAATCGGCAGGGGACTGTAAATGTAGCTCAGCTGCATGTTCAATAATTTGCTGATTTTCAGTAATCCAATACTTTAAACGGGTGTTCCCGATATCAAGCCATAAACTTTTCATGGAAGAACACCTGTTTATTGATTCACTTGTGGTCTTAAGCGACCTTGATAAAACTGCTGAGGTTCAGGAGTCTCAAGAATTACTGCACCTTCATTGGAAATTCCAACGAAACGACCATGTACCATTCCCTGACTATGCTCGAACTGTACCAACTGATTAAGCCATGCAGCGTGGTGGTTAAAACGTCCAGCCAAGTTGTAGCAACCATGATCAAACCAACGAGCTGCATTTTGAATCGCCACATAAAGCTCTGAAATGAGTTCAAGACGACTCATTTGTTCTAGACCTAAATCCTCCAGAGAGGTAATCGGTTGATCACTATCAGTTACTGGTGGTGTTTTTAAATTAATACCTACGCCCACAATAGCCTGATGCTGGGAAAGCGGCTCGACCAAAATTCCACCCCATTTTCCATGCGTACTATATAAATCATTTGGCCATTTCACTTGCAAATTCAGAGGTTGTAACTGCAGGATTTGCAAAATATTTAGAGCAACTTCAAGTGCTAAGCGACCATCTAAGGGTGTTCGAGTTTGCACCAATGTGCTTAAATAAATGTTTCCTTCAGGTGAAATCCATTGCCGTTGATGTTGACCTCGCCCTTGAGTTTGTTGAGCACTACAAACCAAGCCTGTTGTAATGCCCTTTTGGGCAATTTCACGAATATCATCATTGGTCGAAGTTGTGGTTGCTTTTAATAAAACCACTTCTGGAAGCTGGTTTTTTGCGCTTAAAAGTTGTTGTAGTTGGCGAGTCTCTAAATCCATGTTGAATATGAGCAGAGTGGTAAAACATTTATGGAGTTAATCATATATTTACTCATTGGCGCAATTGCTGGTTTTACTGCCGGATTGTTTGGAGTTGGTGGTGGACTAATTATTGTACCAATCCTCTATGTCGTTTTTACCCAATTGCATTATGACCCAGCTGTAATCATGCATATTGCAGTCGGAACATCGCTTGCAACCATTATTGTGACGTCTTTTAGTTCAGTTTCGGCCCACCATAAAAAGGGTGCAGTTCTTTGGCCTGTTTTTCGTAATTTAGCACCTGGACTGGTGATTGGTTCATTTTTAGGAGCGGGTATTGCCGATTTGATGTCTGGTCAGCATTTACAGCTCCTTATTGGTGTTTTTGCGGTTGTGATGGCCTACCGTATGTTTAAAGGGGCAAATGTGGTTGTCGACCCAACACGTCAGCTTCCTTCAACACCTATGCAATTTATGGCAGGTGGTGGCATTGGTATTGCCTCTGCAATTTTTGGTATTGGAGGCGGTAGCTTAACTGTTCCGTATTTAAACCGTCATGGCGTTGTCATGCAAAAAGCAGTCGCGACTTCTGCTGCTTGTGGTTTGCCAATCGCTATTGCGGGTGCAATTGGTTTTATGTGGTTTGGTGCTAAAGAACACATCTCTGTACCTAACACGATTGGTTATGTGCACATCTATGCATTTATTGGCATTAGTGTCATGAGTTTTGTTACAGCGAAGTTTGGCGCTAAAGTTGCTCATGCATTGTCACCACAAATGTTGAAAAAATGCTTTGCCTGTTTGTTAGTTGTGGTGGGTAGTTATTTTATTTATAAAGGGATTATGCACTAGAGAATAAAATATTAATCTTGCTAGAACTACGATTTAAGAGCTTGAGTTTTTAGAAATTCGAGCTTTTTTTATTTAGTAAGATAAGAACATTCGGGGCTTTTATTCATCCGATTTTGGTGTTGTTTTTAAATGGGTTGGCTTAAAATGCAATAAAATTGTCAGACAATGACATAGTTTTTAATCGGTACGATCAGTTAAAAACAAGGATGCGAAAGAAAAGCATGGATTAATGCATATAAAAAGTAGCGGGTGATTTATGAATCTCGAAGAGACAGAAAGTCTTTCTGAGCAAATTGTCAAATATATTAGCGAACAGATCATTAGTGGTGAGCTGGTTGAAGGCGAGCGTATTCAAGAATTACGTATTGCCAAAGAGCTGGATGTAAGCCGAGGATCAGTTCGCGAAGCATTGTTATTATTAGAGCGTACTCATTTAATTGAGATATTTCCACGCCGCGGGGCAATTGTTTCAGAAATGTCTGCACAGCAGGTTAAAGCACTGTTTGACACAAACGTGATGTTATTGGGGCATATTGTTCAACGCATCAGTGAAACATGGCGCGCACATGAAGCAGATCAATTGCAGCTATTGTTGGAACAACTTCTTGAGCATGTAAAAGCAGGAGATATCGAAAAATTTTATGATGGTGTTTTTCAATATCTCGCTGAACAACAAGATATGGTGGGTAATCCTTACCTAATGAAGTTTTATAAAGAGTTACTACCTTCACTACGTCGCAGTTATTTTTTGACTTTAAATACCTCTAAGCGGGAACTACAAGAAGCATTTGCATTATTTAAACTCGTGACTGATGCAATTTTGATCCGAAAATCACAACAAGCCGCTTTATTTATGGAAGATTTTTGTCGACACTTACGTAACCTTGTGTTGGAATCGCTGACACGAATGAAACAGATTGAATTGGCCTGGGCAAGACGCTCACGCCGCTAGTTAGGGCATTATGCGTTTAAGCAGTTTAAAACTTTCCGGCTTTAAATCTTTTGCAGATAGTACAACTTTAAATTTTAAGGCGAACCGCACAGCAGTGGTTGGTCCAAATGGTTGTGGCAAATCAAATGTAATTGATGCCATTCGTTGGGTGATGGGTGAATCAAATGCTCGTCAGCTACGTGGTGGTAGCATGCAAGATGTTATTTTCACAGGAACATCCAAGCGTAAGCCAGTGGGCGTAGCGAGTGTTGAGCTACGTTTTGATAATACCTATGGCAAATTGGGCGGATCTTATAATGCTTATAATGAATTGGCCGTTCGTCGTCAGGTCACGCGTGAAGGTAAGTCCGAATATTTCTTAAATGGCACACGTTGCCGCCGTCGTGATATTACCGATATTTTCTTAGGGACGGGGTTAGGGCCGCGTTCTTATGCAGTGATTGAACAAGGCATGATTAACCGTCTGGTTGATGCCAAACCTGAAGAAATGCGCATCTTTATTGAAGAGGCAGCAGGCGTTTCACGCTATCAAGCTCGTCGACGTGAGACTTTGCAACATCTTGAACATACTGAGCAAAATCTTTCACGTTTAGAAGATATTGCCCTTGAGTTAAAATCACAGCTGAAGACGCTTAAACGTCAATCAGAAGCAGCGGTTCAATATAAAACTCTGGAAAGCCAGATTCGGACCCTAAAAATTGAAATTTTGTCTTTTCAGGCAGATAAAAGCGTACGCCTTCAAGAAGAATATACAGTTCACATGAATGAGCTGGGTGAAACTTTTAAATTGGTTCGCTCAGAGTTAAGTACGATTGAACATGATTTAGAAGCAACCAGTGCTTTATTTCAGCGCCTCATTCAGCAATCTTCACCACTACAACAAGAATGGCAACAAGCTGAGAAAAAACTATCTGAACTGAAAATGACTCTGGAACAAAAACAGAGTTTATACCAGCAAAATAGTATGACTCTCGTTCAGTTAGAACAGCAAAAATTCCAAACTAAAGAACGTTTACAACTTTCTGAATTGCAACTTGAAACACTGAATAATCAGTTAGATGAACAAACTGAATCATTAAATGGAATTGAGCATACTGCAACGGAAGCTGAACAAAACTTTGCTGATTTACAATCTCAGCAAAAACAAACACAGCAACAGTTTGAACAAGTAAAAGCTCAGGTTGAAAAACAACAGCAGCAAAAAATGCAAATGTCTGCTCAAATTGAGCAGTTAGGCAAAAATGTTCAACGCATTGAACAGCAAAAAGAAACGTTGCAACATCAAGCAAGTCAGATTCAATCGCATGTTCATGAAGATGAGCAGGGTGAGTTTGAGCAATTACAGCAGCAATTACGTCGTGAAATCTCGACGTTAGAGACTGAAATTGAGCAACAATTGCTAAGTTTAGAGCAATCTCAACAGCAACATCAGTTAAGCAAAAATCAACAACAAACGCTAAAAACCGAAATTCAGGTTTTATTATCAGAGCAGAAAAATTTAAGCCAACTGGTTGCAAAGCAAAGCCCAAAGCAACATCAAAATGCGCTACGTTTAATGCAGGCTCTACAGTTAACCGAGCAAGGCAAACCGCATGCGCAGATTGTTGAGAAGTTTTTAGCAAAATGGTTACAAGCTCATATTGTTGAAACTGAACAAGTCTTTCAGGAAGGAATTGCTCGTCAGTTAAAACCTTCAGAGCAAACAAGTCAATTTAAAGGTAATTTAGCCTGTTTAAATGACTGGATTGCATCTCCGCAACTATCAATCTTTTCGAATGTAGCGATTGCACAAGATTTGACAGTTGCTTTAAATGAGCAAAAGCAATTACAACATGGTCAGTCTATTTTGACTTTAGATGGTTATCATGTCGGGCAGGATTGGGTGATTGCCCTTATGTATGATGATGAAAGTCAAAGTGCACAAGGTATGCTGAGCCATCGCATTCGTCTAGATGAAATTGAACAAGCCCTTGAAAAGCAACAACCTGAATTACAAGCATTAGATCAAATTTTAGTTCAGCAAAAAGATGAACTAGGGCAGTTGCAGTCTGACTTGCAGCAGAAACAGCAAGTTGTTAAACAAAAACAAAAAGACTTACAACAGCTTGATGTGCAAATTGCTAAACAGCAAACCGCAGCACAAGCATTTTTACTGCAAAAACAACAATTGAAAGATCAGTTAGCTCAGCTAGACATGCAGCTTGAAGAAGATGCAATGCAAAAAGACGATCTGGAAATTGATTTGCATGCTCTAGCAATCAAACTTGAAACTATTTTACCTGATTATAAAACTATGCAATTTCGGGTAGAAGAGTTAACGGAGCAGTTAGAAGAACAGCAACAAGCTCTACAGCATCAGCAACAAGAACGTGAGATTTTACGCCGTAGTAGTACGCAAACCACTCAACAAATCGAGTTGCTTGAAAAAGATATCTCGTTCTTGCAGAGTCAATATCAGCAAATTAATGCTCAAATGGAACAAGCGAAAAAATTTGTTGACCCTATTCAGTTAGAGTTACCAAATCTTGAGTCGGAGTTTCAGCAACAATTTGCTCAAACTGAAAAGTTGCAAAAGAACTGGAATGAATGGCAGCTTGAACTCAATAGTGTGCAGGAAAAACAACAAACCCTGACAGATCAGCGTCATCAATATCAACAAAAAGATGAACAACTCAGAGAACAGCTTGAAGAGAAGCGTTTAGCATGGCAAGCGGCTAAGTCAGATCGTGAACATTACCAAGATCAGCTTAAAGAGCTAAATGCCGAAGTCCAAAATGGCTTACAAATCGATTTAACTGAGCACCAGCAAAAACTGGAAAAAGTACAGAAACAGTTTGAAAAAATCGGAGCGGTGAACCTTGCTGCTTCACAAGAATTTGAAGAGGTTTCTCAGCGTTTTGATGAGTTGAGTCACCAGATCCAAGATTTGGAAAATACGGTAACTCAACTGAAAGATGCGATGAAAAGCATTGATCAGGAAACCCGTAAGTTGTTTATGACAACGTTTGATCAGATTAATCAAGAGTTGCAAAATCTGTTTCCAAAGGTCTTTAATGGTGGTGAAGCGAGTTTAAGCCTTGAAGATGATTGGCAATCTGGTGTTAAACTGATGGCAAGACCACCGGGTAAGAAAAATAGTTCTCTGGCATTACTTTCCGGTGGAGAAAAGGCATTAACAGCGTTAGCATTAGTATTTGCGATTTTTAGATTAAATCCAGCACCGTTCTGTGTATTAGATGAAGTGGACGCACCACTTGATGATGCGAATGTTCAGAGATATTGTAATTTGGTAAAAGAGCTTTCTGAACATGTACAATTCATTTACATTACACATAATAAGCTGGCGATGACCATGGCAACTGATTTGTTGGGTGTGACCATGCCTGAACCGGGTACATCAAAATTAGTCACTGTCGATTTAGAACAGGCAAAAGAATACGGGTTAGTTTCGGAGTCATAGAATGGAAATCAATACGATTATTGGCATCGTTGTCGCCATTATTATTATGCTAATTGGCTTAAAAATGATTTTAAAAAAGCCAAACCATGCTGAACCCTCATTAGATAGTGATTTGCATATTAATCCTGATAGTAATCAACCGGTTATACCTCGTCACGTGCGAAATCAGCTTGAGCAACCTGAAGCAGAAGTAGAGGCTGTGGTAGCGCGAGTAGAGCCAACCTTAAATGAATCGGTAGAACCGCAAGTTAGTGAAACAGCTCAAGAAAAGACATTCGGTACAGAGTCTGCTCCAACGACTTCATCTGAGCAAACTCAAACTTCTGTTGAAAATACTTCTGTAATAGAAGAAATTCAATCTGAAGAAACTGTAGCAAGCTCTACCATTAACACAGACAGTTCAGCTGAGTTAGTTGATACGGTTTCTGTTAAATCAGAAATTGAAGCTTTATCAGAAGAAAACTTGAAATCTGAAAGTGAAAAAACTGAGCCTGAGTTGAGTCTAAACCCAAATATTGAAACTGCCGAAATTGCTGAATTTGAAGGCGAGAGTAATATTCTGGATGTACATTTGCATGAACAGCAACGCTATGATGATGAAAGTGCATTAGCTATGGCTGAACAGATTATTGCTTTAAATGTCTATCCGAACCCGCGTCGCGCGTTGTCTGGCGATAAAGCACTTAAAGTATTGTTAAAATACGGTTTACGTTATGGCGAAATGTCATGTTTCCATCGTTATGAAAATACGGATGAGCCGAGCGTACTGATGTTTTCAGTACTACGTATGACAGACAATGGACCAGCTGGGTTTGATCTTGAAACCTTATCTAGTGAACAAGTTCAAGGGCTGGCATTTTTCCTTGCGCTTCCAAACAGTAAAGCCGTAACTGGTTTTGACATGATGGCAAGTATTGCTGGTTTAATTGCTCGTGAAATTGATGGCAAAGTTTATGATGAAAATAATCTTGAATTTACACCACAGTTAAAAGAGCATTGGCGTCATCATGTGATTGATTATCGTCCGGCACATGCGACTGCCTAGTTTTAATTTTTTACGTTCGTTGCGATAATTGCAATATATCTAGTCGCAGCTCAGGGTGGAGAAATTTCCACCCTTTTTTATGGTGAATAACATAATGGCAACAACTTCCGTGATCGAACAGATGCGTCAGCTTATTCAACTGATTGCAAAGCATAACCACGCCTATTATGTGATGGATCAGCCGACAATCTCGGACAGTGAATATGATCATTTATTTCACCAGTTAAAAGCTTTAGAAGAGCAATATCCTGATCAGGTTCAATCAGATTCTCCAACGACAAAGGTAGGCGGCCAAGCACTCTCTAAATTTCAAAGCGTGACTCATGTCGTTCCGATGCTTTCTTTGGGGAATGTTTTTAATCAGGAAGACTTATTTGCATTTGCTCGCCGTGTTGAAGAGCGTTTGCCTAACCAAAAAGTACAGTACGAAGTAGAATTAAAACTTGATGGTCTTGCGATTTCGCTTTGGTATGAAAACGGTGTGTTAATACGTGGTGTTACACGTGGTGACGGCGAAACTGGAGAAGACATTACTCAAAACGTTAAAACGATTCGTAACTTGCCTAAAGTGTTGCATTCACATCATTTTGAAATTCCACGTTTGCTTGAAGTCCGCGGTGAAGTGCTCATGCCAAAGTCTGGCTTTGAAAAACTTAATGCTGATCAGGAAGCAAAAGGTGATAAAACATTTGCGAACCCACGTAATGCCGCAGCAGGTAGTTTAAGACAGCTCGACCCGAATATTGCTGCTAGTAGACCTTTAGCATTTTATGCGTATGGTATTGCCCAGTGCGAACCAAATCATAACTTAACGACCATGCACGACAGCCTACAATGGCTCACACAACTTGGCTTTGAAATTGCTGAGCGTCAATATCTTTGTAATTCGATTCAAGAAGTACAGCAGCGTTATGAGCAAATTCAGCAAGAGCGTCCAGATCTACAAGTTGAAATTGATGGAATGGTCGTAAAGGTTGATGATTTAAAACAACAACAACAACTTGGTTTCTTAAGTCGTGAGCCACGTTGGGCAACGGCCTATAAATTCCCTGCACAAGCTGCATTAACTACAGTTGATCAGATTGATTGGCAAGTAGGGCGTACAGGTACTTTAACCCCTGTAGCGCGTTTAAACCCTGTATTTGTAGGGGGAGTTACGGTTTCCAATGTAACTTTACACAACATTGGTGAGATCCATCGCCTAGATGTACGTGTTGGTGACACGGTGAGTGTTTATCGTACAGGCGATGTTATTCCTAAAGTAGAAAAAGTTTGGCCAGAGTTCCGTCCTGTTGATGCCGAAGTTGTACATTTACCTGAAAACTGTCCTGTTTGTGCCTCACCAGTTGTAATGCCTGAAGGAGAAGCTTTAGCACGTTGTTCCGGTGGACTTTATTGTGCTGCGCAGCGCATTGAAGCCATTCGTCACTTCGTATCACGTAAAGCTCTCGATATTGAAGGTCTTGGTGAACGCTGGGTAGAGTCTTTATTGCATCTCGATTTACTTAAAGATGTTGCTGACATTTACCATTTGCATGAGCACCGAGAAACTTTGCTCGGTATTGAAAAAATGGGTGAGAAATCGGTACAAAATCTGATTGATGCCATTGAAGCCAGTAAGAAGACAACGCTTGCTCGTTTTATTTATGCTTTAGGTATTCGTGGGGTGGGTGAAACAACAGCTAGAATGTTGGCCAATACTTTCCAAACTTTAGAAGCGCTTAAAGCTGCGGATGTTGAAGCTTTAAAGAAAACCCCAGATGTTGGTGATATTACCGCAGAGTGGATTGCTGACTTTTTCTTGGCACCGCACAACATTGAAGTGCTTGATCGCTTAATTGCAGCAGGAATTCATTGGGATGCACCGACTGCACCAACACGCCAGCCATTAAATGGCGAAAGCTGGGTGTTAACAGGCACATTAGAGCAAATGACCCGTGATCAGGCGACTCAAATGCTACAAGCATTAGGTGCGCGTGTAAGCGGTAGTGTATCAAGCAAAACTAAATGTGTGGTTGCGGGCGAGAAGGCTGGTTCGAAATTAGAAAAAGCAGCAAAACTTGGTATTGCTGTTATGAATGAGACTGATTTCTTATCACTTATGGCGAGCTACGGGCAGACTTTAAGCGAATAGGTCTACCGAAATAAGAACCATTGATTTTAGTTACAAATTTATAAATTGATGGTTTAAGTTATATTTTAACGCTTGTTTGAACTTATAAATCAGACAAGCGTTTCTTTTTGCACAGGAAATTTAAATAACTTAAACTGCAAATGCGTATGTTTCTCATTTTAATTTGATAAAAATCATAAACTTAACTATTTTTTATTTTGCAATCATTTTTAAGATTGCCCATAATAGTCTTCATACGATAGGAGATTTATTATGCGTGGCAATCCAGAAGTCATAGACTATTTAAATATGCTCATTGGCGGAGAATTGGCTGCCCGTGATCAATATCTAATCCATTCTCGTATGTATGAGGATTGGGGCCTAAATAAAATTTATGAACGTATTGATCATGAGATGCAAGAAGAAGCTTCTCATGCTGATGCGATCATTCGCCGTGTATTGTTCCTAGGCGCTAAACCAAACATGCATCGTGAAGATATCAATGTCGGTACAGACGTTGTAACTTGTTTAAAAGCTGATTTGGCGCTTGAATATCATGTTCGTGAAAAGTTAGCGACAGGTATCAAACTTTGTGAAGAGAAGGGCGATTACATTAGCCGTGATATGTTACGTCAACAATTATCAGATACTGAAGAAGACCATACATACTGGTTAGAAAAGCAATTACGTTTAATTGAGTTGATTGGCTTACAAAATTATATTCAATCTCAAATTTAATAAAAAAACCCAGCTTAAGCTGGGTTTTTTATGGGCTTATTTTAATAAAACTAACTCATCGCTTAAATGTTAATTTTGTCAAATTGAATATATTCAAAGCCTTACTATATAAGGCTTTGGCAGTTACAAAAAAGTCAGAAAAATTGTATCACACCCCCTGTTTTTTTTATGGAATTGGATATAATTTCGCCAACAAAACCCTTGCCTAGAAATTTAATGAGGCAAGGGTTTTTCTATGGAAAATCGGTTGGTATGGATCGCCAATGATTTTATGGTGAGTTCGCGAAATATGTTATTTACCAAACCTGCTGTTTTAGACACAGCTACTCTCTTAAGCACACAGCGTCTTGCAACACGACTAAGCTTTTTTAGCTTAGGTTTTGCGACCGCAGCTTGGGCACCTCTCATTCCTTTTGCGCAGCAGCGTTTAAACTTAAATCATGCCGATTTTGGTTTACTTTTGCTGTGTATGGGTATTGGCTCAATGATTGCTATGCCTGCGACAGGTGCTTTAGTCAAGCGCTGGGGATGTCGTCCATTAATTGCTTTAGCATTGATGCTGTTAATGGTCTTATTGCCTAGTCTTACGATGTGGAGCAGCATTGTGACTATGGCTGTAGCATTGTTTGTCTTTGGATCGGCAGCAGGATGTCTTGGAGTGGCCATCAATTTACAAGCAGTGGTTGTAGAAAAGCATAGCTTGCGAGCTCTTATGTCTAGCTTCCATGGAATGTGTAGTTTAGGTGGCTTAACAGGCGCTATGCTTGTGACTGCATTATTGGCAGTGGGCCTTTCTCCATTAATGAGTACATTATCAGTTGTTATGATTTTACTTGTTATTGGTGGTGTTGCGATTCCATCTTGTTTAACGTCTTTTGAACAGGATGAAAAGACACATGAAGATACAACGCAAGCACCGAAAAAATTCTATCGTCCCGATGGCATTATTTTGCTTATTGGTATGATGTGTTTTATTGCCTTCTTATCTGAAGGTGCGGCAATGGACTGGGGTGGTATTTATTTAACAAGTAAATATCAGCTTAACCCTGCTTTTGCTGGTCTCGCATATACTTTCTTTGCACTTAGCATGACCACTGGACGTTTTGCAGGTCATGTGTTGCTTAAGCAATGGGGCGAAAAGAATATTGTAACTTATAGTGCAATTGTGGCTGCGATTGGTATGGCTATTATTGTGACTGCGCCAGTCTGGCAAGTAGTTATATTAGGTTATGCACTGTTAGGACTAGGCTGTTCTAATATTGTACCAGTGATGTTTTCTCGGGTTGGTCGACAAAACAATATGCCAAAAGCAGCTGCACTTTCTTTAGTATCAACGATTGCCTATACGGGGTCTTTAAGCGGCCCAGCTTTAATTGGTTTAATTGGTGAATGGACGGGTTTAAGTACTGTTTTAACAGGCGTAGCTGTATTGCTATTTGTCATTGCTTTACTTAACCGTTTTACATTAATCAAGACAAATTAATTTATAAATATTAGAGATCCTCAAAGAACATCGAGAAATTTAATTCCTCGATGTTCTTTTATTTAGATTTATAAAACCTGATAGATCGATTGATAATTATCTTGTAATAATCGCTGAGGCTTCATCAGTAGAGTCGGTGTCTTTTCTAAATCATCCAAGAAGTTATTTCGCCAATGGGTAAGATCAGAAGTTGTTAATCCCTCTATCAATTGCTGATAACGATTAATACGCTCAGTTTTAGACATTTCTAAAGCCATTTTTAAAGTATCCATCATTGCCGCTCTATCTTGCGGATCAACAATCAAGGCTTGAGACATCTGCTCAGCAGCTCCAGCATATTTAGATAAAATGAGTACCCCTGGATTTTCTGGGTCTTGGGCTGCAATATATTCTTTAGCGACCAAGTTCATACCATCGCGTAGTGAACTGATCCAGCAAATATCTGAATGGCGGTAAATGTGCATGAGATTATGGTGTTGAACCGTGTCATAGCAGCAATCTACAGGTCGCCAGTCTTCATGTGCAAACTCTTCGTTAATTAACTCGAGCTTGGTTTTAAAACGTTGGAATAAACGCTGATAAGCTGGAATATCGGTACGAGATGGTATTGCAACTTGAAGATGTCGAACTAAACCATGATATTCGGGGCTGGTTTCCAAAAAGGTTGCAAATGCATTAAATCTTTCGAGTAAACCTTTTGAGTAATCAATACGATCAACCCCAATAATTGTTCTTTGGCGTGGGATTTCTTCAAAATTAAACACAGAAGAGGTCGCCAAATCTTGTTGTGCTTGCGTTTGTATAATCTCTGGCTGAACACCAATTGGGTACGACTTAATTAATATTTGACGTTTTTTATAGCTAATACTATTGCTTTGAATTTTCTGAGCTTCGAGTAAATTTAGACAAGTTTGCATACATGCATTTTGATCGATTTGGGTTTGTAAACCAATAACATCATATTGACTCAAGTCTTGAATTAATTCTCGAGCTACTGGAATTTTGTGCCAGATATTTAGGCTAGCAAAAGGAATATGTAAAAAGAAACCAATTTTATTTTGCATGCCTAATTCACGGCAGTAACGCGCTACACTAAAAAAGTGATAATCGTGTATCCAAATAAGATCTTCAGGTTGAGCAAGCTGTTTTAACTTTTCAGCAAACAAACGGTTGACCTTTTGGTAGGTGCTATATTCTTGCGCATCATATTCAATTAGATCTTCGCGACTATGCATTGCTGGCCAGAGAACCTTATTTGCAAAACCACAGTAATATTGCGCATATTGTTGATGAGTAAGAGGGCAGGTAATGTAATCAATTCCCTGAGAAGAGGCTTGTTCAAACTCTGGCGCTTCGCTATCGGTAATTTGCTGGCCATTCCAGCCTAACCAAATGCCATTACTATCATTCAAAGCATCTTGTACAGCCACGGCGAGACCACCAGCTGAAGCTTTACCTGAAGGCATACTTATCCGGTTCGATAATACGATTAATTTAGACATATTTTTTCTCCATTCTGATTTTGGCTATTTTTGACATATAAGCTTTTTATTCTGTTTTGAAATAAAAAAAGAAAATTCGCGACACTATCAATATCTTTTAATCTATATTCAGCTTGTGTTTCACCACAACCCACTTTAATCGTGAGACCAGATTGTTGATTAATAAATACAAAACCAGATTCATCTGTTAAATCATCGCCTATAAAAATAGGTAAAACAGAAGGTAAATTAAGATGATTTAATATGGTTTTAATGGCTTTACCTTTATCAGCTTGATGAGGTATTAATTCAATAACAAATTTCCCCTTATTTAATTTTAATTGAGGATAATCAGAGCTAATCTGTTGCATAATATTAATAGCGTGATTTTCTAAATCTGGTTTTTTACGATAATGTACAGCAATAGAATAACCTTTGTCCTCAATTAATAAATCGGGATATTTTTCACAAGATTCTTGAATATCTTGTTTTAATTGTTTAAAATTAATCTGAGTTAAATCTGGCCGAATATAATGATCTGAATCAAGACAAATATCTAAACCATGCAAGCCCGCAATTGGAACTTCAATAGGATATAAGAGTTTACTAGCTGTATTGACATCACGACCTGTTACAGCAATAACAGGTATATTTAATTGAATAATTTTTTTTATAATTTCAAGTGTGGTGTTTGGAATAAAACTATGCTCAGGATTAATTTGAAAGGGTGCTAATGTCCCATCAATATCCAAAAATAAACAATAATTTTTATCTAAAGATAAATTACTTATAATATGATTGGGTGTAACAAAATATGTATCTTTTTCTCTCCCATCAGATATTGTATTTTGACTTTTCATATTAGCCTTCCCAATATTTTTTGATCAATAATTATTCTTCTAACATTAAAATGAATTGATGAGTCATTTCTTTTAATAAAAAAACATAAGTATTAACATTAATTACATTGCATAATGGATTTATAGGCGAAGTGTGGAGTATGTTGTTTTTTGATTGGCTTCAAGGTTTAGTTAATTAAAGTTTTGTATATTTAATATGAATAATGCCGGTCTTATTTATCAATATATTTCAGAATATTAATGTATTATAAATACTTGATTTTGTGACTTGTAAATTGTTTTTAATATTGATTTTAAAGGATATTTTAAATCAATATTATTATATAATCTTTATAAAATCGGCTTTGGATAGGCATATGAAGTTACAAAATAAAATTTTATTAATTACGGGTTGGGGAGTAGGCGTGGAACCTTTGCAATCTCTAAAATTGCATTTGGAAAAAGAGGGTTTTGAAACTCAACTTATTAATATTTTTAATGTTTTAGAGTGTAACTTTCAAGCGCAGCTTGATTTAGTGGATGAAGTTGATGTGGTAATAGGCTGGTCTTTAGGTGGACAGTTAGCCACTCAACTGGTTGATATTTTTTACAAGCAAACAGGGCAAACAAAAACTTTAATTACGCTCGCTTCAAACCCTTGTTTCGTTGCCAATCACAATTGGCAAACAGCAATGCCTACTGATGTATTTAGTCAATTTAAAGCGTTTTTTTTACAGAACCCGCAAGCCACTTTAAAGCGCTTTTATTATTTGATTACACTTGGCTCAACCCAAGCTAAACAAGATTGGATAAGCGTACAAAATATAGCAAGCCCGCCTTCAAATGAACTTTTAATAGAAGGTTTGCAAATGCTTGAACAACTAAACTTGGTAGATAACTTAAAAAACTATTCTGGCCGACAACTTCACCTCTTTGCTGAGCAAGATAATGTCATTCCTTGCAAAATTATCGAAAAATTTGAGGAGATCGTGACAGAAAACATGAATTATAAAGTGCTAAAAGGTGCTACTCATGCTTTTCCATACCTCGAAGTAGACCGAACAATTGAAGAAATCTGCCAATTTTTAACAATTCATCAGTAAAGTTAATAAGCTTTGATTGATCTCGCAATTTTCTTTCATTCTTAACAGGTTTAACATGTGCTAAATGAGAGATTTAATTGCTGTAAAAGGGTAAATAGGATGACCGATAATTTTGATTTAGAACATATTTGGCATCCTTATACTTCAATGACCCAACCGTTACCGACCTTTAAAGTTAAACGTGCCTATGGAGCAACGATTGAACTCGACGATGGTAAGACTTTAATTGATGGTATGTCATCTTGGTGGTGTGCAATTCACGGCTATAACCACCCTGAACTCAATCAAGCAGTGACAGATCAATTACAAAACATGTCACATATTATGTTTGGTGGGTTAACCCATGATCCTGCGATTGAACTTGGTAAAATTCTTTTAAAAATTACGCCGCCAAGTCTCGACAAAATTTTTTATGCAGATTCGGGTTCGGTTGCTGTTGAAGTTGCTTTGAAAATGGCTGTGCAATTTTGGACAGCACAAGGCCAACCACAAAAAACAAATTTTATTACTACACGTTCTGGTTATCACGGTGATACATGGAATGCGATGTCTGTTTGTGATCCAGTAACAGGCATGCATCAGATTTTTGGTACAAGTTTACCAAACCGTCTTTTTGTAGCAGCACCGCAAACCAAATTTCATCAAGAGTGGAACCAAGAAGATATTGCCGAACTAGAACAGGCTATTCAGCAAAATCATGAAAACCTTGCTGCACTGATTATTGAGCCAATTGTACAAGGTGCAGGGGGCATGCGTTTTTATCATCCTGAATATTTACGTCAGGCTAAAGTGCTTTGTGAAAAATATAACCTGCTTTTAATTTTTGATGAAATTGCCACTGGTTTTGGCCGTACTGGTAAGCTCTTTGCGTGGGAGCATGCCCAAGTTGAGCCAGACATTATGTGTATAGGTAAAGGCTTAACAGGCGGCTATATGACCTTATCTGCTACCTTAACCACAAAGCATGTTGCAGAAACCATTAGTCGCGGTGAGGCTGGGGTATTTATGCACGGCCCAACTTTTATGGCCAATCCACTTGCCTGTGCGGTTGCTTTAAAAAGTACGCAATTGTTAATTGAACAAGATTGGCAGGCCAATATTGAGCGAATTGAGCAACAGCTTAGCCAATATTTAACGCCTTTAAGTCAGCTTGATTATGTTGCTGATGTGCGAGTGCTCGGTGCAATTGGTGTAGTAGAACTCACCTTTGATGTTGATATGAAAACTTTACAGCAACAATTTGTAGACCGCGGAATCTGGATTCGTCCTTTTGGAAAATTGGTTTATGTGATGCCACCGTATGTCATCACTCATCAAGAGTTAAATGATTTGCTTGAACAATTGGTTGAGGTTGTTCAAACGATGCAGGGAGCGTATTAAGATGTCATTGCTCAATCATTTTGCTGCCGAGTTAGATGAGTTAAAACAACAAGGTAACTTTAGACACTTTACTCAAAATGTGCAGCATGACCGTTTTATTACGATTCAAAATAAAACGATGCTTAACTTGGCTTCAAATGATTATCTTGGGTTGGCGGCTGATATCAATCTTCGCCAAGAATTTCTAGATAACTATCCACTAGAAAGAAGCTATTTTAGTTCGTCATCTTCACGTTTATTAACGGGCAATTTTGAAGAATATGAACAATTAGAAAATAGCCTAAGCCAAGCATTTGGTGGTCGGTCGGCTCTGCTATTTAATAGTGGCTATCACATGAATATTGGTATTTTGCCTGCTGTTGCTGATAGCAAAACTTTAATTTTGGCAGATAAGTTAGTCCATGCGAGCATGATTGACGGTATACGTTTATCTGGTGCGCAGTATGTGCGTTATAGACATAACGATTTACAGCATTTGGAACAACTTCTCCAAAAATATCATGATGATGAAAAGATTGAACGTATCATTGTGGTCACAGAAAGCATTTTTAGTATGGATGGTGATGAAACGGATTTAGCTGCATTAGTCCAGCTCAAAAAACATTTTGCTAAAACCATGCTATATGTCGATGAAGCACACTCAATTGGTGTGCGAGGTCAGCAAGGCTTAGGATGTGCTGAACAATATAATGTCATTCAAGAAATTGATTTTTTAGTTGGCACATTAGGTAAAGCGTTAGCAGCAGTTGGTGGTTACATTATTTGTGATCCAATTATTAAAGATTATCTCATTAATAAAATGCGCCCACTTATTTTTAGTACTGCACAGCCCCCGATTGCGATGGCATGGGCAAACTTTATTTTTCAAAAAGTATTACTTGCTCAACCTCAGCGTGAACATTTAAAAAATATTAGCCAATATCTTCAACAAGCTGTTGTGCAAAAGGGTTATGTAAGCCCATCGACCAGCCATATTATTCCTGTCATTGTTGGAGAGAGTCAGGCTGCGATTGATAAAGCGAAGCAAGTTCAGGAAAGTGGTTTTTATGCGATGCCTGTACGTCCACCTACAGTCCCTAAAAACAGTTCCCGTTTGCGTATTTCTTTAACGTCAATGGTGCAGCAACATGAGCTTGAAGAATTGGTGAGTTTTCTGTGAGTTTGAATAAAAACTTGGTTGCCCAGCGTTTTGCCAAAGCAGGGCAAAGCTATTCAGAGCATGCAATTGTTCAAAAACAAATTTGCCAAAATTTAATGAGTTTACTCCAGCAATTTTGTCCGAGTAAGATGTTACGTGTCTTTGAAATCGGTTGTGGTTCTGGCAATTTAACGCATCTTATTTCCGCATCTTTTCAGATTGAAGAGTTAATTTTAAATGACCTGTATGCAGATGTGCAGCAGCACTTTAATCATCAAGAAAATTTGAAATGGTTAATTGGGGATATTGAAACTTTAGAGTTTCCCCAGCAGCTCGATATGATTGTTTCAGGTTCAGCTTTACAGTGGATGCAAGATTTGCCGCTTTTGCTTAAGCATAGTAATGAGGCTTTAGTTGATCAAGGCTGGTTATGCTTTTCAACATTCGGCTCTCAGAATTTAAGAGAAATTAAAGAGCTAACAGGACAGGGTTTAAGTTATTGGTCAGTTGAAAATTGGAATAGTGCCTTAATTCAGGCTGGTTTTGAGATTTTTCATTTGTCAGAGTCAGAAACTCAACTCTATTTTGATTCGCCTAAAGCCGTGTTGCAGCATTTAAAAGCAACAGGTGTAACGGCAACTGCTCAGCACCGTTGGACTAAGCAAACGTTACAACAATTTTATCAAGATTATGATCGGTTTAAGCATGCCGAAGGATATTCCCTAACATATCATCCAATTTATTGTATTGCCCGGAGAGTGAAGTAAATGAGTGGCCAGATCTATTTTGTGAGCGGGATTGATACCGAAATTGGTAAAACTTACGCAACAGGATTTTTAGCAAAATTATGGACTGAACAAGGTGAAAAAGTAATTACCCAAAAACTCATTCAAACAGGTAATGCTGATATTTCTGAAGATATTGAAAAACATCGTGAAATTATGGGGCAAGGTTGGTTTCAAGAAGATCATGACAAGCTCACCATGCCTGAAATTTTTAGCTATCCTGCTTCGCCTCACCTTGCAACACGCCTAGATAACCGAGAAATTGATTTTCAAAAAATTGAAAATGCGATGCAAACATTGGCAGAGCGTTTTGAAATTGTATTGTTAGAAGGTGCAGGTGGTTTAATGGTGCCATTAACTACCAGTCTACTCACAATTGATTATGTGGCTCAGCACCAGTTCCCCGTTATTTTAGTAACATCAGGCCGTTTAGGAAGTATTAACCATACTTTACTTAGTCTTGAAGCACTTAAGTCTCGTGGATTGAAATTAAAGGCTTTGGTTTATAACCTAAAAGATGAATCAAAAGATCCATTAATTTCTCAAGATACTTCAAATTATCTGAAAGATTATTTAGCAGTTCATTTCCCTGAAGCTGAATGGATTGAACTGGAAAAAATGAATTAAGTTAAAAAATGATATAAAAAAACCGCTCTGATTTGAGCGGTTTTTTTATATCAATAAATCTTAGAACTTCTTAGAACCACGGTTAAAACCAGTCGATTTACGTTGGTTACCCGTGTTAGCCGGAGCTTCTTTTTCTTCATCACGACGTTGTTGGCGTAAGTAACCGCCACGACGAGCAGCCATTGGCTTTTCAGTCATACGGTCAGTACGACGTTTTGCCATACCAAATAAACCTGTACCTTGGCGTGGTTTTAACTCAACAGATTTTGCTAGATTATCGATGTCAGTTTTATCGAGTTCCATCCAGCGGCCAGTACGTAATTCGCGTGGTAAAATAACTGTACCGTAGCGCGTACGCAATAAGCGGCTTACTTTAAGTTCTTGTGATTCAAAAATACGACGAACCTCACGGTTACGGCCTTCTTTCACCACAACTTGGTACCAGCGGTTAATACCTTCACCGCCAATTTCCGAGAAAGATTCAAATTTAGCAGGACCATCTTCAAGTTCTACACCATTGACCATGTTTTGGCGTATTTTAGGTGTTACTTCACCCATAACTCGAACAGCATATTCACGTTCAACCTCATTTGACGGGTGCATTAAGCGGTTAGCAAGCTCACCATCATTTGTAAATAGTAATAAACCAGTACTGTTAATATCTAGACGACCTACCATTACCCAGCGGTCATTCGCAATTTGTGGCAAATGATCAAATACAGTCGGGCGTTTTTCAGGATCATTACGTGAACAGATTTCGCCTTCTGGCTTATAGTAAATCAATACACGGCGACGAATTTCGTCTTCAATTTGAAACTGAACTTTACGGCCATCAATGCGTAATTCATCGCCTGGTTCAATGCGCTCACCCACTTGGGCAACACGACCGTTTACACTCACGCGTCCTGCGGCAATAACCTCTTCCATATATCGGCGGGAACCTAATCCGATTCGCGCTAATACTTTTTGCAATTTTTCACTCATGACAGCACAACCTTAGACATAATGATCAACAGTCCACCTCTTTATGATTTCGGTGCATTTGCATCGAGAGCCATAAAGGCTTCCTTGGCGTTCTGTAGGGGAGGCAATTGGCCTAGCGATGCTAGACCAAAAGCATTCAGAAACTGAGGCGTTGTAATTAGCAACGCGGGTCTTCCGGGTAAATCTCTAAAACCGGCTTCTTTAATCCAGTTCCAGTCAAATAGTGTTCTAAGAATCTGACTATTATTAGACACACCACGAATTTGTTCAATATCAGCGCGGGTAACCGGTTGATGATAAGCAATGACAGCCAGGGTTTCTAGTAATGAAGGCGACAGTTTTGTTGGTCGCTCTGGCCAAATTTGAGCAATAATACTACGATATTTAGATCGTACCTGAAAGCGAAACCCTTGCGCTGTTTCAATCAACTCAATAGATCGGCCATGTTGTAATAGCGCGAGCTGTTGTAAAAGTTGACGAAGCTGTTGTTTATTATATTGATTATTAAATGCTTCTTTTAAACGGGCAATTGAAACGGGTGCTTCACTGGCAAAAATAATAGCTTCAAGTTGTAATAAGACTTCGTGGTGAATGTCAGCTAATGACAAATCCGTATTATTTTGTTCAAAGCTCATATTGAAGATCCTTGAATTGCTAACGGAGCTTCAATACCTGAGGCAATAATTTTAATTCGCTGTTGTCGGGTTAACTCTAAAACAGCCATAAATGTAACAACCATTCCCATGCGACCTTGCAGAGGATTGAGTAATTCTTTAAAACTTAACACGTCACCAGACTCTAATTTCTCTTCAATATATGCAATGCGTTCTTCTAGTAAGACAGGCTCTTGAGCCACAACATGTGTAATAGGTTCTGGTCGGTTAAACACACAGAACAATGCGTCATGTAGTGCTGAAATATCATAGCCTTCATAAACAGGAGCAATATGACCTAAGCTCACATTTGCACTGAATGTATCACGCTCAAGAATTGGCATTTGACCCAAACGTTCAGCCGCTTGCTTGATACGTAGATAGGTTTCAAGTCGGTCAATAAGTTCTTGTTTAGGGTCTTTTTCAATACTGATGATTGTTGGCTTTGGTAAAAGTAGGCGAGATTTTAAATCTGCCAATAAAGCTGCCATCACCATATAATCAGCGGTTAGCTCAATATTTAAAGATTTCATACTATCCATATAAGTTAAATATTGAGTTGCTATAGGCGCAATATCGACGTGAATTAAATCAAAACCGTTTTTTTGAATCAGATAAATTAAAAAATCTAGTGGACCTTCAAACTGTTCGAGCAAAATCTCAAATGCAGCAGGAGGGATATAGAGATCTTCAGGAAGCTTGTCATGCCACTCATCTAAAACACGGATGTGTGGAGCGTCTTCCATGGATTGATGAAGTGATTGATTCATTACGATTATAAGCCACGCGAATTTTCAAAAGCATGAGACTTGTTATTCAAGTCAAAGAGAGCTGTAAACAGAAGAACAGCAGATAGTGAAAATCATTCTAAATGAATTGTGCCTTTTAATAAATTACTTAACGACTAAAGTGTAAAAAAAATCCAAAATAAATAAAGAGTATTTTTTTGAGTGATAATACTTTTTTTAAAACTATTGGTAAAAATTGTAAGTGCTTATTCAAAAGCACTTACATCGCCAATACCACGACGGATAATTTCAGGATGTTCACCCGATAAGTCGACAATACTTGTGCTTGTTAAAGTACCGAAACCACCATCAATAAATACATCGATTCGTTTATCTAGCTGATTTTCAATATCGTAAGGATCATCTAGAGGGTCTTCTTGGCCCGGTAAAATTAATGTACTAGTGAGTAGAGGTTCGCCAAGCTCTTGTAATAAAGCCTGACAAATTGGATTACTTGGAATGCGTAAGCCAATCGTTTTCTTTTTAGGATGCATTAACCTACGAGGAACTTCACTTGTTGCAGGTAAAATGAATGTCGTTATAGCAGGGGTATTCGCTTTCAATAAACGATATGTTGCATTATCAACTTTTGCATACGTTGCAATATCTGATAAGTCACAGCACATAATGGCATATTGATGTTTAGGTCCTAAACCGCGAATCTGCGCAATACGTTCCATGGCATTTTTATTACCGATTTGGCACCCAATTGCGTAGGCTGCATCGGTAGGATAAACCACAACATCTCCGGCACGAATGCGTTCAACCGCTTGGCTAATAAGGCGTTGCTGTGGATTTTCAGGATGTACATGTAAATGCATCATATTTTAGAGACTCCATCACGCCAGTGTTAAAATAATTATTAGGCTTTTTAAGTAACCTATGCAAGTAATTAACGTGGTTTTTTTGTCAATTAATCAAGGAGTTCACGTTTAAATTCATTTAATTGTAATGCTAGGCCTGAACGTGTACATTGGCAAATAAAACCAATAAATGCTGCTGCATCACGTGGCAACTTGGCTTCACCTGAAAAGTAACGTTGTACTTGAGCATAGACATTATCTTTAAATATTTTGCCATCTCCGCCATCACCTGTCAGGTTATCAAGCGAGACTCTAAATTTTCTACCAAAAGACTGTGCAAACAACCATTCAATTGCCTGGGGCTTAACTTCGACTTGTTCAAATAGACTTTGCTGTTCTTGCGTACGGCCATCGGGAGCGTACCAATATCCTAGATCTGGTAATAGACGTCTTTTTTCACCTGCAATAGACCAATGACTAATTTCATGCAAGGCACTATTAAAGAAACCATGGGCAAATTGAATCTTGGCAGGTTCTTTATTTGTTGCAGGGAAATATTCTGGTTCAAAATCTCCACGAACTAATGTCACATTATGGTGGGAAAACCAGTGATTAAAGTGTAAAATAAGCCAATCAACTTGCTCAGACTCCGATTTTGAGCTTGACCATGGTGAGAGTTGCACTATGTCAGGTACAAGAGTGTTCTGATGGGTTGAATGGGTGCAAACGAGTAATGAAGTGTTAACTTCAGGTTGCGGCTGCAACAGGTGCATTGCTTAATTTACCCCGAGTTCTGTCTAAAGAAGTGCAAAATTGTATCTTAATCTTTGACAGAGTACCGATGAATTTGTAGAATTGCCGCCTTAATTATGTCAGCAAATACCTTTCCGGCACAGATTGAGCCGTTTAAATGGGCTGAACAAGGCTTTACATGGTCAGGTCAACTGCCCTTGTCTCGCTTTGCTCGTATCGCTCGTGAAGCTGTTGGATCAATTGATAACCAATTGATCAACATAGACTGTAAGCTATCAATGGATGCATATCATCGCATTGTGTGGATGGATGGTCATATGGACACGATAGTTCCAATGGAGTGCCAACGTTGTTTGGAACCTGTTGAAATGCCTCTTGTCTTAGACTTTCATATTGCATTAGTGGATGATGAGTCACTGATAGAGCGCTTGGATGAGGATGCTGATTTCATCGTTTTAGGTGAAAGTGAGTCTTCGACGAAAGGCGATTATGATACGCCAGCCTCGATTAACTTGCTCGCATTACTAGAAGATGAACTGTTATTGTTGATGCCTTTATCTCCCAAGCATGATGCTTGTGAAAATAAACATCAACCTACCATTCAAAATGTTGTTGAAGAAAAACGGGATAACCCGTTTGATGTTTTGGCAGGTTTGAAGGGTAAACTTAACTCATAATTTGTGATATAATTGTGAGATAAGACAACTGAATTTGTTCTGATCCATTTTTTCGATCTTTGTAAGGAGCCATCATGGCCGTTCAGCAAAACCGTAAAAGTCGCTCTCGCCGTGACATGCGCCGTTCACATGACGCTTTAACCGAGAATGCATTAACAGTAGACCAAGCAACTGGTGAAACTCATCGTCGTCACCACGTGACTAAAGACGGTTTCTACCGTGGTCGTCAATTATTCGCTAAAGCAGCTGATGCTGAATAATTGTATGATATGCATTAAGCGTGATGCTTAAGTATAGAAAAAATGGGAGCGAAAGCTCCCTTTTTTTGTTGTTTTTCGCAATTATAAAAATATAAATAACATGTTAAATTTCCGCTCCAGAAATGAGTGAAAACCCAAAAAAGGATTTCTTATGTCTGCTAAACGTCTTGAACAAGTAGCTTTAGCCACAAAAACTGCGTTTGTGTTTCCAGGTCAAGGTTCACAAAAAGTCGGTATGCTTGCTGAACTAGCAGAACAGTTTAGTGGGGTTGGGCAAACCTTTGCGGAAGCTTCAGATGCGCTTGGATTCGATCTGTGGCATATCGCGCAAAGTGGTGAAGGTCTCAACCAAACAGAAAATACCCAACCTGTGTTATTAACTGCCAGTATCGCTTTATGGCGTGTATGGCTTGATTTAGGTGGTCTGGCACCTAAGTACCTTGCAGGACATTCTCTAGGTGAATACAGCGCTTTGGTTGCTGCAGGATCTATGAGCTTGGCAGATGCAGTGAAACTCGTGAATTTGCGTGGCAAACTCATGCAAAGCGCTGTTCCTCAAGGGGAAGGAGCTATGGCTGCAATCCTTGGTTTGGCTGATGAAAAAGTGGTTGAACTTTGCCAAACTGTGAGTGCGTCAGGTGAAGGCTCAGTAGAAGCTGCAAACTATAATTCACAAGGCCAAGTCGTAATTGCTGGAAGTACAGCATCTGTACAACAAGTAATGGCTTTGGCAAAAGAGCAATCTGCTAAGGCAATTGCTTTACCTGTGTCAGTTCCTTCGCATTGTTCATTGATGAAGCCTGCTGCTGAAAAATTTGCAGAAGCTTTGGAACAAACTGCCATTGAGCTGCCTACCATACCTGTAATACAAAATGTCAACGCGGGAATAGCTACCGATGTTGCTCAATTGCGTCAGGCGTTGACTGCTCAATTGTACCAATCTGTACAATGGACAGACACGATGCAGTTCTTACAAGACCAAGGTATTCACTACGTTGTTGAGTGTGGCCCTGGTACAGTATTGAGTAATCTCGCGAAGCGTTTACCAAATATAGAAAAAGCTTTTGCGATTGATAGCAAGAGTAAAATGGAAGATGCCCTAAATGCTGTTTTAGTGGCAGAAGGAAAAATTGCATGACACAAGAACGCAAAGTTGCATTAGTAACGGGCGCGAGTCGGGGCATTGGCGCTGCAATTGCCCAGCAACTTATTCAAGACGGTTATTTTGTTGTAGGTACTGCGACATCTGAATCTGGTGCACAAAAGTTAAGTGAAAGCTTTGGTGAGCAAGGTGCAGGTTTAGCTCTCGATGTGCGTAATCTCGATGAGATTGAAGCAGTTGTTTCTCATATTGAACAGAACTATGGCCCAGTGCTTGTTTTGGTTAATAATGCGGGTATCACGAAAGACAATCTATTGCTACGCATGTCAGAAGATGATTGGGATGACATTCTCAACATTCACCTTAAAGCTGTATATCGTTTATCTAAACGTGTGCTTAAAGGTATGACAAAAGCGCGCTTTGGCCGCATTATTAATATTAGTTCTGTTGTTGCGCACTTTGCAAACCCAGGCCAAGCGAACTACTCTGCTGCAAAAGCAGGTATTGAAGCATTTAGCCGTAGTCTTGCAAAAGAGATGGGTAGCCGCCAAATCACTGTGAACAGTGTGGCACCAGGTTTCATCGCAACAGAAATGACAGATGCACTTAGTGAAGACATTCGCAAAAAAATGAGTGATCAAGTGGCTTTAAATCGCTTAGGTGAGCCACAAGATATCGCAAATGCGGTGAGTTTCCTTGCAAGTGATAAAGCAGGTTACATTACCGGTACGGTATTACATGTAAATGGTGGTTTATACATGGCCTAAGGCTGATGTATAAACTTTTAAAAATTTTTATATTCAATTAAACTAGTGGCAAATCAAACGCCACAAGCAATGAGGAGAATTCCTGTGAGCGATATCGAACTACGCGTTAAACAAGCGGTTGCAGAACAACTTGGTCTTAAAGCTGAAGAGATTAAAAACGAAGCATCTTTTATGGATGACTTAGGTGCTGACTCTTTAGATTTAGTTGAGCTTGTAATGTCTTTCGAAAATGACTTCGACATCACTATCCCTGATGAAGATTCTAACGAAATCACTACAGTTCAATCTGCAATTGACTATGTAACTAAAAAACTTGGTTAATTCGCATATTGCTGAATAAAAGAAGGCCACCGTAAGGTGGCTTTTTTTATTTGTGAAAAAATTTAAGAGATACATATTTTTACAAGATCAACCTCAATTGATAGCAGAGGCATAACTTTTTTGAAGTATAACAATAAAGGTCAGTTTAATGACTTTACTATAAACAATAATATGAGGACTAAAAGATGGGTCTTTTTGATTTTGTAAAAGGTATTGGTAAGAAAAATACCGCTCCTGCAGAACCACAACCAGCTCCGGCAACACCAGCAGAACCTTCTGCACAAGAAGTTGCAAATAAATTATTAGGTTTAATTAAAAGTTTAGGCTTAGGGGTAGAAGGCTTATCTGTAACCTATAATGGTGCTACAGATACTGCAATTATTAAAGGGCAGGTAAAAAGCCAAGCAGATAAAGAGAAAATTATTCTTATTGTTGGAAACATTGATCATGTGGCGCAAGTAGATGACCAGATGACTGTTGCAACTCCTGAACCAGAAAGTAAGTTCTATACAGTGAAATCTGGTGACAATCTTTCAAAAATTGCGAAAGAGTTGTACGGTGATGCAAATCAGTATCCAAAAATCTTTGAAGCAAATAAGCCAATGCTAAAAGATCCAGATGAGATCTTCCCTGGACAGGTTTTACGTATTCCTCAATAATTGAGGGTAATAAAAAAGGCGCTTTAAGCGCCTTTTTTGTGCTTTTAAAAACGCTTTGGAATCTTTTGTCCGTTTGGTACAGGGGTGTCTGCATTTTTTAAAACACCGAATAACCATGTTTCAGCATGCTGTACTGCAATTTTTAAGGAATCACCTAAAGCTAAACGGCCAGCGATAAAGCTAGCTAAAGAACAACCTGAGCCGTGATATTCACCTTCAAGGCGAGGACAGCTACTACTCGCTACTAGTTCACCATCGATATATAAACTATTTTTAATATGATCTGGTGTATCTTCGTGTCCACCTTTCACTAGAACAGCTTTAGCACCCATTTCAAAAAGCTTTTGAGTGGCTTGATCTAAATCAGTAATACCTGTTAGAGCACGTAATTCAACGGTATTTGGAGTAATAATTGTGGCTAGGGGGATAAGTTCAACGAACGCTTTAACGAGAGTTGCTTGATCACCTAAAGAGCCACCACTGTTTGCGACTAAAACAGGATCAAGTACATATTGATAGTCAGGATGAGCACGTAAAAATTCAGCTAATGCAGCAATATTATCTGTCGTGCCAAGCATGCCTGACTTAACACATTTAATGGGTAAGTCACCTACAACTGCATTTGCTTGTGCTAATAAGAGTTCTTTTGAGGTTGCTTCGAAGCCAAATACTTGTTGTGAGTTCTGAATGGTGAGGGCAGTACATGCAATTGCTGCATGGGCACCACTTTGTCCAATTGCTTCGATATCGGCTTGTAAACCTGCACCACCTGAAGGGTCTAAACCCGAGAAACAAAGTACGGTTGGACGCACGGTTATTTCCTTTTCAATTTAAATTTACGTTAGTATAAGAGAGTTTGATTAAACTCTCGACCAATTGAATTAAATACTTTACTGGGTTAGTGATTGAATGGCTATAAAACATATTTTGATTGATTTAGATGGAACCTTAACAGACCCAAAAGTTGGAATCCATACTTCAATTCGCTATGCAATGGAGAAATTAGGCTATCCATTGGCTGCCGATTTAGATATTGATTGGACAATTGGCCCTCCTTTAAAGCCATCACTCGCAAAATTATTAGCTACTCAAGATGATGCGTTAGCTGAACAAGCTCTGCTTGCTTATCGTGAGCGTTTCTCGGTGATTGGTTTATTTGAAAATGAAGTATATCCTTCTGTTGTACAGACACTCAAAGCGTTAAAAGAGGAAGGGTATCGTTTATTTGTTGCCACTGCTAAACCAACGATTTATGCGAAAAGAATTTTAGATCATTTTGAATTAAGCCAATATTTTGTACATATTTATGGCAGTGAATTGACAGGTGAGCGCACCAATAAAGCTGAACTCATTCATTATATTCTTGAGCATGAGCAATTAAACCCAGAAGAATGCTTAATGGTAGGTGACCGTCAATATGATGTTTTAGGTGCACGTCATAATGGTATTGAGGCAGTCGCTGTGACTTATGGTTATGGAACAGCAGAGGAGCTTGCTCAAGCACAGCCAAAAGCAATGATTAATCAATTCTCTGAACTCTTGGACTATGTTGAAGAAGTAGCAGCACAAAAGAAAGTTTCTTAAATATTATTAAATTCTAATTTGTAGGTTTGGCTTTGATATAAAGCCAAACCTTTTTTTATTTAAACACCATGTTGTTGGCGGTATTGAACAAGTTCTTCAATGGTAATCACAGTTAAGTGATGAGTTTGCGCATAAGCCAAAACTTGAATGCCAGATGCCATAGTGCCATCTGGGTTAGTCAATTCACATAACACACCAGCAGGTTTTAAACCGGCTAATCTTGCGAGATCAATTGTTCCTTCAGTATGACCGCGTCGAGTAAGCACGCCACCATTACGTGCGCGTAATGGGAAAACGTGACCTGGACGATTAAGATCACTTGCGACAGCACCATCTTTAATTGCAGTTTGAATGGTAGTAACACGGTCTTTAGCAGAAACACCTGTAGTAACACCTTGAGTTGCTTCAATGGTTACTGTGAAAGCGGTATGAAACTGGCTGGAGTTTTGAGAAACCATTGGTGGTAGTTCTAGGTGGTCTGCTAGCTCTTCTGTAAGGCATAAGCATACGATACCCGAGCCATCACGGATCATACGTGCCATTGTTTCTACTGTTAAAGTTTCGGCTGCAATAATTAAATCTGCTTCATTTTCGCGGTCAAAGTCATCCATAACCAAGACAGGTTTGCCTTGACGGATATCTTCTAATGCTTGTTGAATACGTTGTTCAGCAGGAGAGAGGGCTGAGAAAAAAAGTTCTGGTTGAATTAAGCTAGACATAATGAAACGCTCTCGTAAAAATACGGTTGAACATTTCAGGACTGATGTAAAAACAGGCTGGCACTGACATAAAACGGATTTATCCCAGTTCGTCGTCTTCTTTCATCCGGACTATACCGTCGGCTTTGGAGTTTCACCAAATCTGCTCAAATTACACAATTTAAGCTCGTGGGCTTGTTAATCTATTTATAAAAATTAACTTTACCACCGGTGGGGAATTACACCCCGCCCTGAAGCGATGGGTTTTATTATAGCGCGCTTGATAAAATTGGCTAGATGCTTTTATAGAATGCTAAGTTTCTTTATGAATAAGTATTTTCATAAATAGAATTAGGCTTTTTAACAAGAGCTTACTTGTTGATATGAAAATGGAATGCTATGTTTTTTATAGAAAATTATAAATAAAATAGGTGTTTCATGCAGATAAGAGATGATTACCCTCTTACCAGTAGCTCATTTATTCAGCATCTCCATATTTTCAGTTATGTATTTATGGCGGTAAGTATTCTGTACTTAATTGCTGCTAACTGGTTGATGCTTCCAGACAGTATTCAACTCGCTATCCCGCCCGCTATATTAGTTGTCACAGCTTGGTTTAGCATAAAAGATACTTTAAGTGATGGGGTTAGGCAGACCTTACATAGCGTTTGTGGTTTGATGATAGGCCTAAGTCTGGCTGTAATTGGACAAGTTTATCAAACTGGGGCAGACAGTTATTTGCTTTTTTTAATTTGGACATTGCTTTTATTACCGTGGTTATACCGCCCGAATATTGGCATCTTCGCTTTAATTTGTATTACCAGCCAACTTACACTTTTTTTATTTTTTAAGCAGACTTTTTGGTTAGAAAAATTTCCGTATTTATACCTATTCATTCTAAATTTATTAAGCCTTATAGAATTTTGGATATGTATAAAGAAATATCGTGCTTTAAGGTTTGTCTTTATCGCTTGGTTAGCCGTTATTTCAATCATTGGAATGATTCAATATTTATCGAATACAAACATTCCTTATCTGATCTCGGCTTTCTTTTTAGGAATAATCGCTTTTTATTATTTCTTCAAAAAAAATGATCAATTATGTGCCAGTTTAATGGCTGCTGTTCTTGGCGTGACTGCAACAATATGGCTTGTAGATGGGATTAATCATTTATTTAAAGATTCTAATGAGTTCATTTTTTTACTGATTGCGGGCATTATTTTTACTTGGTTTGCACTTATTAGTTATTTCTTAATAAGAATTTTTCGCCAAAGCCGTTTTTATGTCATTCCTTTAGCAATTGGTGCTTGGCTTGCTGGTTTAGCACTTGCAGCATTTACACTCGTGTTTTGGGAGGCCATTTCTTTAGTCATTGGAATTATTTTTGTTGGATTAGCTTTTATTCTTTTAAAGAAATCACAAAGCTATTTCTTTCGACAATTTGCTTATTGTTTATTTATTAGTGGACAGACTGCTTTCTTATTTCATCTTGGTTCAGAAACAGATCAAATTCTATGGGTTTTAATTGCACAGATTTTTATTCTATGTATCAGTTATTTTCTTAAACCGCATTGGTTCTTCATTTTAATTCAAATGCTTGCTACATATGGCATCGCTTTTGTCTATTTGCTACAACTAGACCATTCGTTGTGGTCAATACATTCTACTCAAACCTATTTAAATTTAACTTTGCTCAATTATTTTGTTTTTAGTTTGGTGCTCTTACCTAAGAGAAAGTCACTAGCTCTATATGAGCGTAGTATTTTTTTATGTGTGCTAGTCATCATTCTAGTCGCTTCTTTTTTCGATACTTTTATGGGACTTGTTCCAGAAAATTCGATAGATCAACATAGGTGGGTTCTATATTTTCTGCCTAGTGTTTGGTTACTTTGCTTTAGTGTTTTTCATTTATATAGACAACTTCAGGGAATCACTTTTTTCGCTTTTTTAATTTTTGGCATATTGCTTATTACACTTGGTTATTTTGAAATTTTTATCCTGTTCATTATTTTAACGTGGGCATTAAAAAAGAAAGATTATATTGTTTATGGAGTTAGCTTGGCTGTATTAGTTTTAGTGTTCTGGCAGCTCTACTACAACTTACAAATAACTTTTCTAGCCAAAAGTGCCTCAATTTTTATTTCTGGTGCTGTTCTCTTGGCTCTGTCATGGCTACTTCATCGTGAAAATAAAGATGGTCTTGTTGAAGGAGAGAAAGAATGAAAAAGTATTTTTCTCTTATTCTTGCATTAACCACCATATTAATCTTTGTAGGATTAGTGGCAAAAAACGAATGGCATTTGCATCATAGTAAAAGTATTTTTATTGAGCTTAGACCAGTCGACCCGCGTTCAATTTTACAAGGTGACTATATGGCACTGGCTTATGAGTTAAATTTACAGTCTCTTAAAGCTCTTGCAGGAAGTGAGAGTGAGGCTCTAGAGCAGGTAATTTTTAATCATCCTTCTGTTCCAGCAAAAGTTATTTTGGATTCACAAAATCGAGTAGTTCGTACAATTTTGGATAATAACAATTCATTTGTTGGGCAAAGTTTAATTTTAAAAAATCCTGAAAATCGTTTACAGGCTTTATATCCTGCTTCACGAAGTTTTTTGTTTGCCGAAGGTCTAGCTCAATGCTATCAGAAAGCAAAGTATGCTGAATTTAAGGTAAATACAAAAGGAGAGGCGATTCTGTTTGATTTGCGAGGAGAGGGGCTTCAACCATTAAACTGCAAACAGCAAAAGAACTGGTGGAAAGGAACGATTTAGGATTTATAAAATTATAAAAGCCCGTCAATGCGGGCTTTTTTATTCTTAGAAGAAGTTAGGCAACTTGAACAGGGATACAATTCGCTGTGTGGTTGACTGTATTATTTGGGTTTGCATAGACCAAACGTGGTTTATGAATGTTTGCTTCAGCTTCAGTAAAATCACCAAATGTAGCAATAATGACTAGATCACCAACGTCTGCTTGATGTGCAGCACCGCCGTTTACTGAAATAATTCCAGAGTTATCTTCACCACGAATCGCATAAGTCGTGAAGCGTTTGCCATTGGTTACATTCCAAACATGAATTTCTTCATATTCACGAATACCAGCTAAGTCCATCAATACGCCATCAATTGCACAAGAACCTTCATAGTGAAGTTCAGCATGGGTTACAACTGCACGGTGAATTTTGCATTTTAATAAACGAGATAGCATGGCTAGCGTCTCCTGAGTAGACCTAAGATGTAGATCTTATGGTGAAATCTTTAGCTTTTGCGGTTGGCAAAGTGGCTGATGCGCATTTTGCTCCTAAAAAAGCAAGATAGCAAGCATGATTGTTCAACAATTTAAGTGGGTTTATATGCATTAATTTGATTCATGGCCTGTGGAACTTGTCCTTGAACAAGTAGTTTCACTTTAGAAAGGGCATGATCAATTGCTGCATCCATCAGATTTTGTTCACTACTTGGTGCTTTTCCAAGTACGTGACCTGAAACTCTTTCTTTTGAGCCAGGATGTCCGATACCAATACGTAAACGATGAAAATTTGGACCAATATGAGGGACAATGTCACGTAAACCGTTATGACCACCATGTCCACCGCCTGTTTTAAGACGAATTACACCAGGGTTCATATCAAGTTCATCGTGAGCAATCAAAATTGCTTCGGGAGCAATTTGATAAAATTTTGCAAATGGAACTACACTTTGTCCAGAACGGTTCATAAATGTAGTAGGTAGAAGTAGACGGACATCGTGTCCTTCTATATTACCACGTCCACTAATTCCGTGAAATTTCGGATCATTTTTTAATGTAATGCCATATTTATTAGCAAGCTGTTCAATGAACCAAAAGCCTGCATTATGGCGGGTTTGAGCATATTCTGAACCAGGATTGCCCAAACCAACAATTAGCGAAATATTTGACACTAATCTACGCCTTTCAACACTTATGCGCGTTTAAAGTCAGCGTGCATAGGAGTGTTTTTAGATGGGTGACGTTGTAACGCTTGGATTTTAACGTTTTCAACTTTATCGCCCACTTTGATTTCTACAACTTCTTCAAAGAAAGCATTGTTTTCTAAAGCTTTTACAAGCTCACGAAGTTCTAAAGTAATAGCTACAGGCTCAGCATTGCCACCATAAATGATAGCTGGAATTAATGCTTCGTGACGAAGGCGGCGGCTCGCACCTTTCCCTTGTTTGTCTTCAGCACGCGCTTGAGCGTTTAATACGAAGTTTGCCATGAGTAAATCCTCATTAAAGTTTAAATATACTAAACTTGCGACCAGTTTAGTGATAGAAAACCCCAGCCAAGGCCAGGGTTCATAAAAGCTGCGGTATTATAAACTATCGAACATCGCACTGATAGATTCTTCGTTATTAATACGACGAATCGTTTCAGCAACCATGCTAGCAACAGAAACCTGACGGATTTTGCCCAAGGTTAATGCTTCTTCAGAAAGAGGAATAGTGTCAGTGACAACCAATTCATCAATAACTGAATTACGTAAGTTTTCAATAGCCTTGCCAGAAAGTACAGGATGAGTTGCGTATGCAACTACACGGCGTGCACCAAATTGCTTAAGCGCATCAGCTGCTTTGCACAATGTACCGGCAGTATCAACCATGTCATCTACGATAACGCAATCACGATCTTTAACGTCACCAATTAAGTGCATAACTTGCGACTCATTGGCTTTTTGACGACGTTTGTCAATAATTGCTAAATCGATGTCACCCATCTGTTTGGCAACGGCACGAGCACGTACTACACCACCAACGTCAGGAGAAACCACCATAAGGTTGTCATGCTGTTGTTGACGTAAGTCAGCAAGCAAAGCAGGAGTACCGTAGATGTTGTCGACTGGAATATCGAAGAAACCCTGAATTTGGTCAGCATGTAAGTCAATCATTACGACACGATCAATACCAACAGTGGTAAGCATGTCTGCAACAACTTTAGCTGTAATCGGTACACGTGCAGAACGTGGACGACGGTCTTGGCGAGCATAACCAAAATAAGGGATAACAGCGGTAATACGACCAGCACTTGCACGACGCAAAGCGTCTGCCATAACCAAGATTTCCATAAGGTTATCATTGGTAGGGGCACAAGTAGGCTGAACGATAAATACGTCTTTACCACGAACATTTTCAGTAATTTCTACTGAAATTTCTCCATCAGAAAAGTGACCGACTGATGCAGCACCTAGAGGGATATGTAAGTGACTTACGACTTTTTGAGCGAACTGTGGATGAGCATTTCCACTAAAAACGACAAGATTGGGCATGAAGCACCCTTGGCGGTTGGTATGTAATTAAATAGATGGCAGGGGCGGCTGGATTCGAACCAACGGATGCCGAGATCAAAACCCGGTGCCTTACCACTTGGCGACGCCCCTAA
>NZ_KB849420.1:1830603-2332643 GCF_000368405.1 Acinetobacter sp. NIPH 817 | reverse complement strand
TGGCAGGGGCGGCTGGATTCGAACCAACGGATGCCGAGATCAAAACCCGGTGCCTTACCACTTGGCGACGCCCCTAACGTGTAACCTTAAAATGATTAAGAGGAGATTCTTTTAAACTATTTACCAAGTAAGATTTACAAGGTGAATGGTTAAGAATTTCATCAATATTCATTTCATTCGTTACTTCAATAAAAACACAAGCACCTGTACCTGTAAGCTTTGCTTGACCAAACTGGTCTAAATATCGCATTGCTTCTTCTACTTCAGGGTATAACTGCCGAGCTAATGGCTCAAAGTTATTTCCAAAATTAGAAGGTTCTAACTGATAGGCGCAAAATTTAGTGGTCTTAGAGTCTCTTGTCAATGTTTTTTGTGAAAAAAGCAATTGAGTGCTGATAAAACAATCAGGTTTTAAAATAATGAACTGTTTTTGATCTAAGTCTATGAATGATAAATGTTCACCAATACCTTCAGCCCATGCATTTTTACCATAAATAAAAATAGGAACATCGGCACCAAGCTTAACGCCATAGTCCGCAAGTTGTTCTTGATTTAGTCCACATTCCCATAATTGATTTAACACAATCAGGGTTGTGGCAGCATTGGATGAACCTCCGCCCAGACCTGCACCCATTGGAATATTTTTTTCAATTTTGATGTGTAGACCGCAGAATTTTTTTGCATGCGTTCTTAGTATTTGAGCAGCCCGATAAATCAGGTTTTCTTCAGGTCTGACTTCATTCAATCCATCAATTTCGATTTGTTCATCCAAAGTCGGCGTAAATATCATCCAGTCATATAAATCAATAAGTTGGAAAATGGTTTGTAACTCATGATAACCATTTTCGCGTCGGCCTGTAATATGCAAAAACAGGTTGAGCTTAGCTGGAGAAGGAACTCGAATCATAGATTTATATAATTAGACTTAGCGGTTTTGGATGACCATTGTAATACGGTTTTCTTTATCTTCAGCAAGAGCTTGCTTTAAAACCAGTTTGTTTGGCAAAGTTTGTTCGCCATCATAGCTAAAATTAACTGTCCAGCCATCTTCAATCAGTTGGTTTACACGATTTTCGCTATCTTTACTGATCTGAGCACTTAAAGTTGCAGGTTTGGCCAAAATCCAACTCGTTAAATGAGTAATTGGTGCTTGCCAACCAGTTGCGCGCTCTAAAAGCTCTTCTGGAGAGGCAGCAGTAATTAATCCAGTTTTTGCACTATTTAACTTCACTTCACCGGGTTTACCCTGAATTTGAGTTTTTCCTACACCTAAAATACCGCTTAATTCAATATCAAAATTATCTTGTTGTTGAACCCAGGTGAAAAAAGCACTACCAGTTTGCTGTGGTGTGCGAACCCCGATTTTACCTTGTAAATTAAAGTGTTTTTCATCTTGAACTTGCTGGGTAACCGCAGGTTTTGGTTGAGTAAAATGCTGACAACCGGTTAGAAATAATACACTTGATCCACAGATCGCTGTGCACAGTTGGGCAAATTTGCTCATATATTTAACTCTTTTTTGCAGATGTAGGTAAAATTAACGCATCAAGCTGTTGTAATTGTGGATCATTGGCATGTTTTTGTTTCAGTTGTTGTAACACAGCGCTAAATTGAGTTAATGATCCTTGCATATACAATGCTTTAGCATAGCGAACGCCAATATTTATATTGTGACTAAGTTCATAAGCTTTGCCTAAAGCCTCTGCCGCGGCTTCATAATCATTCTGCAAAAATGCGATATAGCCCAGCGTATCAAGAATTGAGGCCTGTTCCGGCGCATATTCTAAAGCTTGCTCTGCATATTGACGTGCTTCTTTTAGCCGACGGTTTTGTAGGGCTAGTGTATAAGCATATGCATTGAGGTAAGTTGGACTGTTAGGTTCAAGTTGTAATAATTGCTTTAATGTTTTGTCGAGTTTATCTCGGTCAGTATATGGATCGAGTAGTAAAACTTCTGCGTAAATGAGTTCAGGATCATCGGGTAAATTCTTTATCGCTTCATCTAATAAATTTAATGCAGCTTTTTTATTGCCCATTTTCTTTAAGATTTCAGCTTGAGCTTGATATAAGAAACTTGCATGTTGGGGATAATTTACGCGTTCTTGCGTGAGAAATCGTAAAGCATCATGTAAATTTTCTTGTTTATCATATATTGCAATCAGATTGCGTCTGGAAACGACATATAAGCTGCCATCAACTAAACGATAGTAAGCTTTTGCAGTTTCATAATGTTGTTTGCGTTCTGCATTAATGGCTAAATAGTAATACGCTTCATTTTGATATTTTGCAGAGTTTCGTAGATCAACAAGATATTGTTCTGCTTTGTCATATTGCTTTAAATCGATACTGGTTAAGCCTGCAATAAACAATGCTTCTTCAGCTTTAGGATTAGCTTCTATAACGTTTTCGAGCTTTTCTAACGCAAGTTGAGATTGATTAATTTGAATGAGATAGCGGATTTCAGCTAAACGAATATCTAAATTTTTCTTATATTTACGGCTGGACTTTGCATACCATTTAAGCGCACCTTCTTGATCGCTAAGAGCAATGAGTAGGTTCGCTTTCATTAAAATAAAGCTCGTCACTTTAGGGCGTCGGCGTAATGCCTTGTTGATGTTGGTTAGAGCAGATTCCAATTGGCCATTTTGGGCTTCTAAGTTGGCGATGAGTGCTAAAATAGAAGGGTTATCTTTTTCAGCACTAGAGCGTAAAGCTGTTAATAGTACATCTCGATCTTGAGCATTTTCCGGAGCAATACTTGCTAAAATTTGTTCTAAATCAGCAGTCGGATCTATTTTTAAAATTTTATCTAATGTTTCAGCGGCAAGCTGGTATTCATGTGTTTTTAAAGCAATATGTGACAAATAGAATAAAGCAGGCACATCTTTGGGCTCTTGAGCTACCCAATGTGTAGCAATATTTAAAGCGGCTTGTAAGTCATTATATTCAAGAGCAACGTCTAAAGCTCGTTGTTTAATTGAGGTAGAGTTGCTTTTAATTGCGAGCACTGTGTAATTGTGCAAAGCGTTAGGAATATCATCATAAGCCAGAGCAAATTCAGCGACCATAGTTTGTTCTAAGGCCTGATCAAATGAATGCACGGCATAGGTCTCTTGCACAGGACGTGCATAGACATGCGAGGACATGCTACCTAACAATAAGAATGTGGTAGAATACTGTCTTATCGAAGCACCGTTAAAATTAATACGGCTATTCATTTGACGCAATTTTTATTGATCCAAAGTAATGCTTTTTATGACACCGATGTTGCACAATAGCATAAATTTAGCGAAATGATGATCTGATATGTCTTTCTTTGCATTGGGTGTCAACCATCAAACAGCTTCTGTCGAACTCCGCGAAAAAATTGCTTTCAATGCAGAGCGATTAAGTCGTTTGCTTGCCGAACAAAACCATCACCAGAACTTAAAGGATTTGGTGGTCGTCTCGACGTGTAACCGTACAGAAGTGTATGCCATGGCAGAAAATGCCGAAAGCCTGCTGAAATGGTTAGCCGATGCCAATAATATTGATGTACAGCACTTAATTCATCATGTTTATCGTTACGAGAACACGCAGGCAATTACACATTTAATGCGAGTAGCGAGTGGTCTTGACTCTCTCATGTTAGGTGAGCCGCAAATTTTAGGACAGGTTAAAAGTGCTTTAGCATTGTCTAAAGAAGCTCAAACGGTCTCTCCTGAATTAAACAGTGTTTTTGAATATGCTTTTTATGCTGCTAAACGTGTACGTTCCGAAACGGCAGTGGGTAGTCATGCCGTTTCGATGGGGTATGCCGTTGCACAATTAGCTTTACAAGTCTTTAGTAAGCCCGAAAAACTTACTGTAATGGTCGTTGCAGCAGGTGAAATGAATAGTTTGGTTGCTAAGCATCTGGCTGAAATGGGTGTTGCCAAAATTATTATTTGTAACCGTAGTCGTGAGCGTGCTGACCAATTGGCTCAAGAGATTTCACATCAAGTTGAAGTTGAAATTATTGATTTTTCAGCATTGGCTGAAAACTTATATCGTGCTGATGTTGTGTCGAGTTGTACTGGTAGTTTATATCAAGTTATTGCTTATCCAGATGTTAAGGCTGCATTAAAGAAACGTCGCTATCAACAAATGTTAATGGTTGATTTAGCCGTGCCTCGTGATATAGATCCTAAAGTTGAAGCGCTTGATGGGGTCTATTTGTATGGGGTTGATGATTTACAAAGTGTGATAGATGAAAATCTTGCTCAACGACGTCAGGCCGCTGTTGAAGCAGAAGTTATGGTTAATCAGTTAGCTACCCAGCTTATTACTCATCAAAAAGTTAAAGAGGCAGGTAGTACAATTCATGCTTACCGCCAACATAGTGAAGAAATTAGTCAACAAGAGCTTACGCACGCATTAGAGGCTTTGCATCATGGTGAAAATGCTGAACAAGTATTACAGCAATTCGCGCATCGTTTGACGCAAAAGCTTATGCATCCGACATCTATTTTGCTACGCGAAGCTGCCAAGGCAGAAAATCCTGATTATTTAGAATGGCTACAACAGCATTTACAGGATGTCTTTGATCATGAGCGTAAGCCAAAACATTAAGACAACAGCCTTAAACTAATTTGTTTTGTTAGTTCATTGAGTTGCTGTCTTAGATTTCTTGATTCAATCAGAGAAATCGGTGACTTAAGCTTTTGACGTAAATATCTTTCTTTTAAGCCTAACGCATATTCTTGAGCTAACTTGTCAGCCACTTCAGGTGCTTGAGTTAATGCCTGTATATTGGTTCTTTGCATAATATCTGCAATTTCATGGCAATAACTGCTGCATGCACCTAAAACATAATAAGTTGCTAGCTCTTGGTCATCAGGCAATTCATCAAATATACGGTTTAAAGTTGCTAATATTTTTGCCAATAACTCATCTTGGGGAATATAGGCACGTAATCCTTCAAAATGAATATAAAGGAATGGATGGTTCATCAAAATTGCGACAGCAAAGTCTTCATCTTTCGTTTGAATATTAAATGATAACGATGCATCGTGACTAACTTGTGGGGTAAAACGTTTACCTAGTCCGAGTTTTTCACGGAAAGATTGATTAAGTAAATAACGAAAAGAGCCCTGTTTGGGTAATAGTTCAGTTAGTTCCCTGAGTTCACCCATGACCAAGCTTTTGCCTTCAGGAGTGCTAATGTCGTGCTGACCTGTTAAATGGGCAAACACAAAATCAGACAAAAGAGGGGCCTGTTGTAATAGTTTCTGGAAATTTTCAAGCCCTTCACGACGGATAAGAGAGTCCGGATCGTGGTCATTTGGTAGAACAAAAAATTTGAGTTCACGGCCATCATTGAGAAGTGGTAAAGCAATTTCTAATGTTCTGCGTGCTGCTTTTTGACCCGCAGCATCACCGTCAAAAGCAATGGTAATTCGGCTATTTTGTTTAAATAAAATATTAAGATGTTCTGTATTACTTGCAGTCCCTAAAGTTGCAACAGCTCCTGTAATGCCATATTGCTGAAGCGCAATGACATCCATGTAGCCTTCAACCATTAACCAGTCGCTAGACTTAAGTTTTCTACCTTCATAAAGTCCGTAAAGTAGCTGATTCTTGTGAAAGACCTCTGAGTCAGGTGAGTTGATGTATTTAGGTTTGATTTCATCATTTAAGGCACGTCCACCAAAACCAACGACGCGGCCTTTAGGATCTCGAATCGGGAAAATGACACGGTCACGTAATAAGTCAAAATCACGCCCATTATCGCTTGAACGAATAAGTCCAAGTTGTTTTAAACCATCAATATCATACGGAAAAGCTTTTTCTAAGTGTTGCCAGTCTTCTGGTGCATAGCCCAAGCGCCAAAACTGAATAGTCTGATTAGTTAAGCCACGTTGTTTAAAGTAGTTTTTTGCCTTTTGACTATTAGGTAATTGGTGCTCATAGAACTGAGCAACATTTTCCAGTAAGTCATATAAATTACCTTCTTGAACTGGTTCATCAAAACTAAAAGGCTGCTCAAACTGAGCAAATGGGTCATCAAAAAATACAGGTTCAAGCGTGTTGTAGCTTTCATCAGTTGGTTGTTGCGGAGTTGGAGTTACAGGCTCCGCCGTATTTGCTTTAGCAACTGGTGGTTTCGTAACCTGACGGGTATAAGACAGCTTTTTATTTTCAGTATTATCTTTCGGTAGTTCGACTCCAGCGCTACTCGATAACTCCTTCATGACATCTATAAAATTTCGGTTATCGATGTCCATAAGAAAACGGATCGCGTTCCCGTTAGCCTGACAACCAAAGCAGTGATAATACTGCTTGTCGCGGTAGACATGGAACGATGGCGTTTTTTCTTGATGAAAAGGGCAACAGCCGGAATATGTACGTCCCGTCTTTTTCAGTTTCACACGTTGACCAATCAGATCGACAATATCTGTGCGATCTAAAATTTGATCAATCGTATGTTGTGGAATTGCCATAATTCAGATAACCGTATTAAAACTGATGAGAGAGTGAGTCAGAATATTCTGACATGATGAGGCAAGATCTACACAATAAATATTTTAATATTTTATAAAAACAAACAGGCAAGTGGTATCACTTGCCTGTTTATTGGTGCTTTTTAAAATTTGTAACTTATTGAGCAGCGTCGCTAGTACCTTGCGTTGCATCATCTGACTGAGTGTCAGTCGTTACATCTGTAGAGCTAACAGCTGGAGCAACAGTTGTATTTTCTGCTGGTTGTGGCTCAGGTTTATCTAATAAACCGAAGCTTAAACGATTTGTCCAACTACGCTCTGACTTTGGAGCTTCAACAGTTGTTTTTTCTGGTTCTTCAGTTTCTTCTTTATCTGAGTTACCAATTAAACCAAAACTTACGCGATTGAGGAAACCACGTTTTGGAGCTTCTGCTTCAGCTGTGCTTTCTGGCGTTGCAGCCGTAGATTCACGACCGAAAATACCCAGAGTCGCACGGTTAATCCAGTTACCTTCTTTACGAGCAGCACGCATGTTAACTGTGCCATCTTTTTTCACCAAGTTAGGGTAATTAAGCTTTAAAACTTCAATATATTGTTGTGAAGTCGCTTTATCACCTAATTGGTTATAGCTATATGCCAAAGTCGCTAATGCTTCTGGAACTTGAGGAGTTTGTGGATAGTGTTCAATTACCCATTGCGAACGTTCAGCAGCTGCGATCCAAGCTTTACGTTTAACGTTAAAACGTGCAGCAGTCATTTCATTTTCAGCAAGTTCTTGCCCGATGAACTTCATACGCTGAGCAGCATCAACAGAGTATTGGCTACTTGGGAAACGACGAATTAAATCAACAAAGTTCTGATAAGCAACTTTCAAATAACTCACATCACGATGAGATTGTTGCAGAGATGTATAGCGCATCAAACTGTCGTAGTTTTGCTCCATATTCGATACAGCACGAACATAGTAAGCATAATCTACATTTGGATGTTGAGGATTTAAACGAATAAAACGTTCTGCTAAGGCAATCGCACCTTCATAATCTTTTTGTTTAAATTTTGAATATAGAAGTTCAAGTTGTGCTTGTTGTGCGTATTGTCCAGTCGGATAATAAGTATCGATTGCTTCTAAAGACTTGGTCGCATCAAGATATTGACCACGGTCAAGCGACTTTTGGGCCTTTTCGAAGTAAGCTTGTTCACTAGATTGTGGGCCACTATCGACCACTTCTTTTTTACTTGGATTGCTGCTACAGCCCACAAATGCAGACGCTACACCTAAAGATAAGGCAAGCATCGTAATTTTATAACGTGGTAGCGACATAAAAACTCCTCTGTTATGTTGGGCAATGAGCTACAATTGCGCTATTAAACCACTTTTATCTCAATGATCAAATGACTTCAGCACAATCTTCAAACACAAACTTATCTGAAACCGACTTCAATTTACTTGAAGATTCTGAGGATGCAGATAACCATACTTCTGATACAACTGCAACACGTTTATCGTTGCAAGTTCAGTTAGATGAAACCTATCTGGGACAACGTATCGATCAGGTTGCGGCCTTGGTGTGGAATGAGTTTTCACGTGAAAAGCTTAAACAATGGTTGAAGGATGGCCATCTGTTGGTGAATGGTAACATTGTCAAGCCGAAGCACCGTTGTGAAGGGACAGAGCTGCTTACACTCGAAGTTGAGCTCGAAGCGCAGACCACAAGTCAACCTGAGAATATTCCACTTAATATTGTTTATGAAGATGACGACATTTTAGTCATTAATAAACCAGTAGGTATGGTAGTACATCCAGGGGCAGGCAATAGTTCTGGAACTTTAGTGAATGCCTTGCTTTATCACTTCCCAAAATTGTCGGAACTGTCTCGTGCGGGTTTAGTACATCGTATTGATAAAGATACAAGCGGTTTGTTAGTCGTTGCCAAGAGCCTTGAAGCACAATTTTCTTTAAGTAAACAGTTGGCAAATAAATCGGTTTACCGTGTATATGACCTAGTTGTTTATGGAAATATTATTGCTGGCGGTACTATTGATGAACCGATCAAACGTCATCCAGTTGACCGTGTGAAAATGGCGATTTTACCGGGCGGACGAGATGCTGTAACCCATTACAATGTAAAAGAACGCTTTAAAGATTTTACTCGTGTACAAGCTCGTCTTGAAACAGGTCGAACTCATCAGATTCGTGTGCATTTTAGTTATATCGGTTATGGACTGATCGGTGATCAGATTTATATGAACCGTGTACGTGTACCAGCAGGGGCATCTGAATTACTCATTGATACTTTGCGTGGTTTTAAACGTCAAGCATTACATGCAGCTAAATTGGGCTTAAAACATCCTCGTACTGGTGAAGAAATGCTATTTGAAGCGCCGTGGCCTGAAGATTTTACGCATTTAGTAGATGCGTTACGTTCAGAAAACGCTGCATATTAAGGACGCGTATATGGAATTTGTTCAAGGTTTACCTCAAGGCGTATATGTAGGACAGACACGTGTTCAACATCCTTTAGCATTAGCAACGGATCAACATGAGCTGTCTGGCTTTAATCTGGCTTTACATGTTAATGATGAGGCAAAACGTGTTCAGCAACATCGCATGATATTGCTAGATGATTTTGCTAAGTTCGGTGTTAAAAAAATGACATGGATGACTCAGACACATAGTACGATTTGCCATACAGTAAATGAACAAATTCCTTTTAAGGCTTTAATTGGTGATGGTTTGGTCACTCAAACCAAAGGCCATGCTTTAATGATGATGACTGCTGATTGCTTACCTATCGTGTTAGGTAACGCCGAAGGTACCGAAGTCGCAAACTTACATGCGGGTTGGCGTGGTTTAGCTGGTGGGATTGTTGAAAACACGATTGCTGCTATGCAAAATCCTCCAACTTGGGCATGGTTAGGAGCTGCAATTAGCCAACCTTGTTTTGAAATTGGGGCTGAAGTAAAAGCTGCTTTTTGTGATAAATATCCTGAGTTGGAAACAGCTTTTGTTGAAGGGGCGGCTCCAAATAAATTTCATGCAGATTTATATGCAATTGCACGTTTTATTTTGCAGAGTCTTGGTGTGAAGCAGGTTTTAGGCGGAGACCAATGTTCATATCAACAGAGCGATGAATATTTTTCTTATCGTCGTGATGCGAAGACTGGGCGTATGGCTACCTTTGTTTTTATGTAATTTATAAAAATCGCAATTCACTTTAAGAAAGTGCGGTTGTTATGATATCAATCTCTTATGTTATTTAGACGTTTAAATAATATAGGAGATTTTTTTATTTTTGGATTTTTAATATTGACTCAAATAAGCCGTTAAAAAGCTAATCTTTGATATTCACAGATCGTGGTTTAGCAAGTTTTAATAAAATGCTAAAATACAAAAAATCGCTCAAATTATTAAACTTATGTCTTTGCCTGAAAAACATCTCTCAATTGTCTACCACAGCCCTTATGGCCACACTGCAAAGGTAGCTTCTGCTATTGCTGCTGGAGCGGAAGTGATGGGCATTAAAGTACATGTGATGAATATTGAGCACATTGACTGGGATGTTTTAGACGCTTCACAGGGAATTATTTTTGGCTCGCCAACCTATATGGGCAGTGTAACTGCTGATTTTAAAAAGTTTATGGATAGCACATCCAAACGTTGGAAAAATCGGTTATGGCAAGGCAAGTTGGCTGCTGGTTTTGCAAATTCGGGTGGTTTAAGTGGTGATAAGCTTGCAGTTTTACAACAGCTAAATATTTTTGCTATGCAGCACGGCATGCTGTGGTCTGGTTTGCCTTTAATGACAACTGGTCATACTGAAACTGATTTAAACCGTTTATCAAGTTGTTTGGGCTTAATGACACAGTCAGATAATGCACCTGTTGAGATTACCCCGCCACAAGGTGATTTAGATACTGCTAAATGGTTTGGTGAATATATCGCTGGTCTTTTATATAGATTAAATTAAGTAAATCATGCGATATAAAAAAGCCTCTAAAAGAGGCTTTTTTACTAAATTACTTATGAAATATACGGGCTTTATCACGTTGCCAGTCACGGTCTTTTTCGGTTGCACGTTTGTCATGAAGCTGTTTACCCTTCACAAGTGCAATTTCCAGTTTGACTAAATGCCCTTTCCAATAACACGCTAAAGGAACGCATGAGTAGCCTTTCTGGTTAACTGCGCCCATTAGGTGTTCAAGCTGACGTCGGGAGAGCAATAGTTTACGGGTACGTGTTGCCTCAGGCACAACATGGGTCGAAGCCGATAATAAAGGCTGAATTTGTGAACCAAGTAAAAATGCTTCGCCATTTTTGAAAATGACATAACTTTCCGTCAAAGTCATACGCCCAGCACGTAAGGATTTTACTTCCCAACCTTGAAGTGACATGCCTGCTTCAAATTTTTCTTCGATAAAATAATCATGACGGGCACGTTTATTTTGTGCGATTGTTCCGCCATTATGTTTCTTTACTACTGTTGCTTTCGCCATAATTCAAACTTCCACAATTATGTCTATTGTGCCGTAAACTGATGCTAAGGTGAAGTTTTTCCTGCACATGAATATTTCGCCTCATGTATAACTTTTGCTAAAATAGATTCACAATACAATTAGAGTACTAGCGGATGTCTAAAACGCGTGTAATTTATCCTGGAACATTTGACCCCATCACGAATGGACACGTTGATTTAGTTACTAGAGCATCAAGAATGTTTGATGAGGTTGTAGTAGCGATTGCAATTGGACATCATAAAAATCCTTTGTTCAGTTTAGAAGAGAGAGTTGAACTTGCACAATCATCTTTAGGTCACCTCTCAAATGTTGAGTTTGTAGGCTTTGATGGTTTACTGGTTAATTTTTTTAAAGAACAAAAGGCAACAGCAGTACTTCGTGGTTTAAGAGCGGTTTCTGATTTTGAATATGAATTTCAATTGGCTAATATGAACCGTCAACTTGACCCACATTTTGAAGCGGTGTTTTTAACACCATCTGAGCAGTATTCATTTATTTCTTCGACATTGATTCGGGAAATTGCTCGTTTAAAAGGGGATGTAACCAAGTTTGTTCCGCAAGCTGTGGTTGAAGCCTTTGAACGTAAACATCAACAAGGTTGGTAACGTGTCGTTATATATCACCGATGAATGTATAAACTGTGATGTTTGTGAACCAGTTTGCCCCAATGAAGCAATTTTTATGGGTGAAGTGATTTATGAAATTCATCCAGATTTGTGTACTGAGTGCGTTGGTCATCATGACCAACCGCAATGTCAGTTGTTTTGTCCTGTAGATTGTATTCCTAAAGATCCACAGCATGAGGAAACAGAAGAACAGCTCTTCGACAAATATAAAAAATTAATTGCTCAAAAAAGCACGAGCAATTAGTAAATAAATTTGTTAATATGCGCCCCTGAGGTGAGCTGGATGGTCGCTGCTGTGGAGGTCTTCGTGACTGAAGCAGGGGAGGAAAGTCCGGGCTTCATAGGGCAGGGTGCCAGGTAACGCCTGGGCGGTGAAAGCCGACGGAAAGTGCAGCAGAGAGTAGACCGCCTCATTCGTGAGGTAAGGGTGAAAGGGTGCGGTAAGAGCGCACCGCGTGTCTGGTAACAGTTCACGGCATGGTAAACCCCACCAGAAGCAAGACCAAATAGGAATCCTGAGGTACGGCCCGTACTGGATTCGGGTAGGTCGCTTGAGCGTATGAGTGATTGTACGCCTAGAGGAATGACCATCCTCGACAGAACCCGGCTTATAGGCTCACTTCACCTAATTTATTTAAAATTTTTCTTGACGTGCATTAAAGAAACTAAGATAATGCGCGCACAGTTTTCGGCTATGTAGCTCAGTTGGTTAGAGCACCGCACTCATAATGCGGGGGTCACAAGTTCAAGTCTCGTCATAGCCACCATTTTATAGACCACGCTCCTGCGTGGTCTTTTTTTATGCTCGTTTTTTGATTAAACACAGTTTGTAAAGACCGACTTTATAGTTGTGGCATTGTTTGTCTACGTCAATTTCTTCATGTTCTTATAACACTTAACAAGGATGTTGAAGACATGAAAAGGTCATTATTATTTTTAGGGATTTTAAGTTTAACGGCGGGAGTTCAAGTTTCTGCAGCTGATTTGAGTTGGGGAGATCCAACTTTAGACTCGGGTCAATTTAAAATTTCTGGCGCGGTACGCTCCCGATATTTGCATAAAGATTATGTGGTTGATGCAAATGAAGGTTCTCAAAATGATGACTGGCGGCTAACCGATATTAAATTAGTGTTAGGTTATGAAAATCCAGATTGGATTGCAGGGGCGGATGCTCGTTGTTATCAATATGATCGCTTATGCGATGCAATTTTTCTAAAAAAAGCATGGGTAGGTTATAAGTTATCTGACCAGCAGAGAATCACGGCAGGTTTGCAACCCGTTGATTTTGGTTTTGGCGAATTTTGGGGAAGTAGTTATTACGAAACACTTTTAAATACAGTTGGTTTAGAAGATATCGATAATTTGGGTATCAAATATAAATTTGCAGATGATAAATATAATTTGACCTTAGGATTCTATCCAACTGATGGTGGAAATTATAAGGGAACTTCAAAAGACTCAAGCCGTTACAGTGGTAATTTTGTTGAAGCTGATGATTTGACCAATGGCACCAATATTGAAGAAAAGAATATGTGGATTGCGAGAGCATCTAGAAAATTTGAACTAGATAAGACTCAAAATTTTTCGACTGAGCTAGGTGGTTCAGTCTGGTACTCTGATTTAGAAAATAAAAGAACTGATGAAGATGGTCATCGTAAGTCATGGAACGTTTTTGCTCAAACGCAATATCAAGCATGGCAATGGATGTTCTTAGCTGGGAAGCAAGATATCACGAATGGCGATAATTTATTTCCAAATAGCTCAACCATCGGAGCTTTTGATTATCCATATCAAGTCGCCAATAAGGGTAAATATTTGGTCAATGAAATTAACTATACCTTTGCTCAGCCATTTCACAAACTTGAAAATATTAAACCTTATATCTCTCATAGCCGCTTCTTTAAAGACGAAAATGGTTATAAAGACTCTGAACGCTTAATTGCAGGGGTTTATTTTAATTACAAAGCCATTGGTATTCAGGGTGAATATATTATGAGTAAAAATGACCCAATGGTGGGAGGTGGAGCGAATGGTTTGGCACAAGGTAGTAGTAATGAATGGGATAAATTGTTTTATCTCTCAATTGGATATTATTTCTAAAATTTAAGAGCAATTTATTGCCCTAAGTGAATAGGCTTCACTTAGGGCTTTTTTTATAGAAAGACTTTTTCAGGGGGAGATTCACGTTTGACTGCGGGTGAAATGAGTTGTCCTCGACTTAAGTTTTGCACATGTTGCAATCGATTAAGCAATTCATTTTGAATGAACAAAATGCAAGTTTGTAATTTAGACGAGCTTTTGAGTCGTGATGGATAAACTGCCCAGACGTCTGCATCTTGCCAGTACTCAGGCAAAATATGCTGAAGTTGGCCAGTAATCAATTCGTCTGCAACATCCCAAATTGATCGGAAAATAATACCGTGGCCTTCTATGGCAAGCTGATGAATAATTTCGCCGTTATTAGAAACAAAGCGTGGTTTGACATGAACCGAGACATCTTCAGAAGTATGTCGAAATTTCCATAGCACAGATGATTGATCACGCTCACTAATCGTCAAACAATCATGTGTTTGCAAATCTTCAATGCTGTCTGGTACGCCGTGTTTAAGTAAATAACTCGGTGCTGCACATAAAATTCGAAAATTAGAAGCTAACTTCTTCGCAATCATGTTTGGAGCAATTTCATTACCAATTCTGATGTCTAAATCAATACTGTGTTGAATCAGGTCTTTAGTATTGTCGATGGTGTCAAAATGAATTTGAAGCTTTGGATAAAGCATCATTAATTTAGATAGAATTGGGGCGATATGCTTTCTGCCAAAACCAAAGCTACTAATAATATCCATACGACCTGTGGGTGTACTGAGCGGGTTATTAACCAATTCACAGACTTCATCAAATTCTTCAAGAATATTTGAAACTCTTTCAAGGATGAGTTTGCCATCTTCCGTTAGGCTGACATGACGCGTGCTGCGATGAAAGAGTTTGCAGCTTAACGTGTTTTCTAAAATATTAATTCGCTTGCTAATAAAAGCTGGCGATGTCCCGAGTTCCTCAGCAGATTCGACAAAACTTTTGAGTTTGGCGACTGTGCAAAAAACCTTTAAATCCGATAGGTTAGGTAGATTGTTCACGATCCGTGTCCATTGGAGTGATAGTTCCGTTATTGATCATTTTTGCTTAAAACATCATGTTTAAGCCATACAAGGATATTAGTCGAAGGTGTGAAGGAAGCTTATGGCAAAAAGATATAAAGTTGCCACGATTGCAGGCGATGGCATTGGTTTAGAAGTTCTACCAGAAGGCATTAAGGTTGTAAAGGCAGCAGCAGAGAAGCATGGCATTGAGCTTCAGTTAGATGCTTTCGATTGGGCAAGCTGCGATTACTACCTTGAGCACGGCAAAATGATGCCAGATGACTGGTTTGAAACTTTGCAAGGTTACGATGCGATCTATTTTGGCGCTGTAGGCTGGCCGGATAAAGTGCCCGACCATATTTCACTTTGGGGTTCGCTGCTCCAGTTCCGTCGTGGTTTTGACCAATATGTGAATTTACGTCCAGTGCGCTTAATGCCTGGTGTGAAATGTCCATTGGTAGGTAAAAAACCAGGTGACATCGATTTTTACGTGGTCCGTGAAAACAGTGAAGGTGAATATTCAGCCATAGGTGGTAAAGCTTTTGAAGGAACAGACCGCGAGTTTGTTTTACAAGAAGCCGTATTTACACGTCATGGTGTAGATCGCATTTTGCGTTATGCATTTGAGTTTGCAAATCAGCGTGAAGCGAAAAAAATTACAGCAGCGACCAAATCAAATGGTATTGCGGTCAGCATGCCGTATTGGGATGAACGCGTTGACGCGATGGCGAAACAATATCCACAAATTCAAGCTGATAAACAGCACGTTGATATTTTAGCAGCTCGTTTTGTTCTACAACCTGAGCGTTTTGATGTGGTTGTAGCATCAAATTTATTTGGCGACATCCTTTCTGATTTGGGTCCTGCTTGTACTGGAACCATTGGTTTGGCTGCTTCAGCCAACTTAAACCCTGAAAGAAAATTTCCATCATTGTTTGAACCTGTACATGGTTCAGCACCAGATATTTACAGTAAACAAATTGCCAATCCAATCGCTGCGATTTGGTCGGGTGCCATGATGTTCGAATTCTTTGGTGAAGAAGACGAACGCTGCATTCAAGCAGGTCAGGACATTATGCAGGCGATTGAGAATGTATTAATTAATGGACCAAAAACAGCTGATATTGGCGGTGAGGCAAAAACTTATGAGGTAGGAGATGCAATTGCATCGTGTGTAGCCCAAACTAAAATGGACGTGTTCGCTATGGAATAACGCCATCCAAAAATGGATGTATGGATATGGATAATCAAAACACAAAAATTTATACGGATAAAGTTCTTGCCGTAACCAGCTTACTGTTTGTATTTATTTCAGTTGCTGGTTTGGCAATTTATTCGCAAGAGTCGATCAAGATTGCTGCAACATGGATGCAGTGGACAACATCGATGTTTACAACACCAGTATTACTGTTTGCTTTTTTAGCCATTATTTTTACTTTTGGTCTAGCCTTTAGTAAATACGGCAAAATTAAACTGGGTGAGGGAAAGCCTCAATACAGCACGATGTCATGGATTTTTATGTTCATCTTGTCAGGTATTGGGTCTTCTACACTGTACTGGGGCTTCTTGGACTGGGCTTACTATTATCAAACTCCGGGTTTGAGTTTACCGCCTGAGTCAGCAGAAGCATTGAAATACAGTGTGGCTTACTCTTTTTTCCACTCAGGTTTAAGTGCATGGGCAATTTATGCTTTGGCATCAATTTCTTTATGCTATAGCTACCATGTGAGAAAAAACAAAGGTTTAAGTCTAGCTTCTGTGATTGAGGCAGTGACGGGTTTTAAATCAACAGGTGTGGTTGGACGTTTAGTCGACCTCATGTTCTTGCTTTGCATGTTTGGTGCTCTGACGATTTCGTTGGTACTCACCGCCGTGACATTTACCAATATTTTGTCTCAACTCACAGGTATCCCAAATACCTTTATGACCAAGGTTATCATTATTTTGGGTGTCTCGGTTGTATTTGCACTTAGCTCTTACGTGGGTATGGATAAAGGTATGCAGCGTTTAAGCCATTTGGTGTGCTTGGGCGTGGTGTTATTTGCAATTTATGTACTTTGCTTTGGTCCAACGCAATTCATTTTGAATAATTCATTAATGAGTTTTGGATTAATGGCAACCAACTTCGTTGATATGAGCCTGTTTACCGACCCAATGGGTGATGGCAAGTTTACTCGTGAATGGACTGTATTTTATTGGTTATGGTGGATTTCATATGCACCGGGTGTGGCACTGTTCGTAACGCGTGTTTCGAAAGGCCGTACCATTAAAGAAGTGATCTTTGCCATGGTGATTGGCGGTAGTGTCGGTCTTTGGTTCATCTTCGGTGTATTTGAAAACTACAGTGTTTATAGCTTTATTCATGGGGCTGTAAATGTACCGCAAATCTTAAGCCAACAAGGTGGTGAGGTTGCGATTGGTCAATTACTCAGCCTGTTACCTGCTGGAAAGCTGATGATGTGGATTTTCCTCGGCATTATGGTGGTGTTCTTGGCAGCACACATGGATGCAGTAGGCTATGCGGTTTCAGCAACATGTACACGTGGTTTAAGTGAAGGACAAGATCCATCGCCAAATGCACGTCTGTTCTGGTGTGTCATGCTGACTTTAGTTCCAATTGCCATGATCTTTAGTAAAGCACCTTTGGACACCATGAAAACGGCAACCATTGTGACGGCTTTACCATTCATCGTGATTATTCTGATTCAAACCTATGGCTTAGTGAAATGGCTGATTCAGGATTATGCCAAAGTCCCATCGCATTTAATTGAACAACAAGGTTATGATGAGCAAGAAATTGGTTTAAACCAGTCTCAAGATGAACATGCAAAACGGATGCAGCTTGAGCTTGCAAGCTCAATCAAACTGGACAGAAAAACCAGCTAGAGGGAACGGTAATGACTACACATGAACAAACCACTTATGCCTTAAGTGAAGAAATGCAAAGCCTTGTGTATTGGAGCAGCATTTATTCACCAGCAGATGCAGATATTGACTCAGTCCGTGCGGCCTATGACGCGATGTGTCGACACTACACTTTGCCACGTGATGGCAAGATTGAAGTAGAAGATCGCTTTGTTGCCAATAAAGAGCATCAAGTTCCTGTTCGTGTGTATTTACCAAAAACTGATCGACCTGAGTCAGGTTGGCCGTGTGTGTTGTATTTACATGGCGGCGGTTGGATGGTTGGTGGACTCGATTCACATGAGTTTATTACCAGCTATTTGTGTCAGGACTTAAATGCAATTGTCATTGGTGTGGATTACCGCATGGCACCAGAGCATCGCTTTCCAGCAGCTTTTGAAGATTGTTTAGCAGTCTATCAATGGCTTAAACAACATGGTTCTGACTGGCAGATTGATAGCGGAAATATCGTTCTAGCAGGCGATAGTGCTGGCGGTAATTTAGCAGCAGCCCTTGCAGTGCATCTACAGCATAGTGGTATGCAAGCTCAAGGACTGGCTTTGGTTTATCCGTGTTTAACTACAGCGCTTGATACACTAGCCGCACAAAAGCATGCCCATGCGCCGTTATTAACAACTGAAGATATGCATTTTTATTTAAAGGAATATGCACCTAACTCACAAGATTGGCAGGATTTGCGCCTAGTGCCTTTATTGGCAACGGATTTTTCAGATATACCTGCCAGTTTTGTAGCCGTTGCAGAATACGACCCTTTAAGTGATGACGGTTATTTCCTTACCCAAAAATTGGAACAAGCAGGTATCCCTAACAAGTTCCATTTAGGCAAAGGTTTATTACATGGCAGTTTACGTCTCATGCGTGACTGCCCAGAAGTTCAACAGTTATATCAAAACATGCTGATTGCGATACGTCACATGTTTGGCAGTGTCGAAAAGACATCAATTTAATATCGAGTCATTTGGACGAAAAGAATTTAATGGAGTAAGAACATGAGTGCAGTTGAAAAATTACCTGAAGATTTTTGTGCAAACCCAGATGTTGCATGGACTTTCCCTAAAGTTTTTTATACTTCATCGCAAGTTTTTGAGCATGAGAAAGAAGCAATCTTTGCTAAAAGCTGGATTTGTGTTGCACATGGCAGTGAATTGGCACAACCGAATGACTATATTACCCGTAAAGTAATTGGCGAAAATATTGTCATCATTCGTGGTAAAGATAGTGTTTTACGAGCTTTTTATAATGTATGTCCGCACCGTGGTCACGAGCTTTTAAGTGGCAGTGGTAAAGCAAAAAATGTAATTACTTGTCCATACCATGCTTGGACTTTTAAGCTAGACGGTAGCTTGGCTTTGGCGCGTAACTGTGACCATGTTGAATCTTTTGACAAAGAAAACTCAAGCATGGTGCCTTTAAAAGTTGAGGAATATGCAGGATTTGTTTTCATTAATATGGATGAAAATGCGACATGCGTAGAAGACCAACTTCCTGAATTTGCTGAGCGTTTAAATCAAGCATGTAGTGTAATTAAAGATTTAAAATTGGCAGCACGCTTTGTGACAGAAACTCCAGCAAACTGGAAAGTTATTGTCGATAACTACTTAGAATGTTATCACTGTGGGCCTGCACATCCGGGCTTTGCTGACTCAGTACAAGTCGATAAATATTGGCACACCACACATCAAAACTGGACACTACAATATGGCTTTGCGCGTTCATCTGAGAAGTCATTTAAGCTTGATCCATCAGTAACAGATCCTGAGTTTCATGGATTCTGGACTTGGCCTTGTACCATGTTCAACGTACCGCCAGGCAGTAATTTCATGACGGTAATCTATGAGTTTCCAGTAGATGCAGAAACGACTTTGCAGCATTACGATATTTACTTCACGAACGAAGAACTCACTCAAGATCAGAAAGACTTAATTGAGTGGTATCGTAATGTATTCCGTCCTGAAGATTTGAACTTAGTGGAAAGTGTGCAACGCGGTTTGAAATCACGTGGTTATCGTGGACAAGGCCGTATTATGACTGACAAGCAACGCTCAGGAATTAGTGAACATGGTATTGCTTACTTCCAACATTTAGTGGCGCAGCATCACAAGTAAAACAAATGGATTTATTCAGGTGTAAAGATGACTTGCACCTGATTCTTCAGTTAGGAAGATAATATGTCGAGTTTACAAAGCACTGAATTATTTCAGCAACAAGCCTATATTAACGGGCAATGGCTAGCTGCACAGTCAAATGCAACGGTTCCGGTAAGTAACCCAGCAACAGGCGAAGAAATTGGCACAATTCCAAATATGGGAGCGGCCGAGGCTACACAAGCGGTTGAAGCTGCTTATACTGCTTTGCAAAGCTGGAAAGCTTTGACCGCTCAAAACCGTGCAGATATTTTATTAGCTTGGTACAAACTGGTTCTCGATCATACCGATGAACTTGCTTTAATCATGACTATTGAACAAGGCAAACCTTTGTCAGAAGCGAAAGGTGAGGTGCGTTATGCTGCGTCATTTATTCAATGGTTTGCCGAAGAAGGTAAGCGTATTTATGGTGATGTGATTCCAACCGTAAATAACCAGCAGCGTTTTATTATTAGTAAAGAACCTGTGGGTGTCGTGGCTGCTATTACGCCGTGGAATTTCCCAATTGCCATGATTACTCGTAAAGCGGCACCAGCTTTAGCAGCTGGATGTACGGTCGTGATTAAGCCAGCGAATGAAACGCCTTATTGTGCTTTAGCGATTGCGAAGCTTGCAGAAAAAGCTGGTATTCCGGCTGGTGTGATTAATGTCGTGACTGGTAAATCACAAGAAATTGGTTTGGTATTTACTTCACATGAAAAAGTGAAAAAATTGACCTTTACTGGCTCAACGCCAGTGGGACGCTTACTGATGCAGCAGTGTTCAAGCACCATTAAAAAATTGGCGCTTGAGTTAGGTGGTAATGCACCTCTGATTGTATTTGATGATGCAGATTTAGATAAAGCTGTACAAGGCGCGATTTTTGCTAAGTTCCGTAATGCGGGCCAAACTTGCGTTTGTGCTAACCGTATTTATGTACATGACAATATTTATCAAGCTTTTGCTGAGAAGTTTGTTCAAGAAGTACAAAAGTTTAAAGTCGGTAATGGCCTTGAGGATGGCGTGCAAATTGGCCCATTAATTAATGAAAAAGCAGTTTTGAAAGCACAGCAATTGATTGATGAGGCAGTCAGTAAAGGAGCTAAAATTGCTTGTGGCGGTAAACAACATGCTTTAGGTCAAACCTTCTATGAGCCATCGGTTTTAACTAACGTTGACCGTACGATGGAAATTGTCCAAGAAGAAATTTTTGGTCCAGTTGCGCCGCTCATTCGCTTTACAGATGAAGCTGATGTTGTTGCTCAGGCCAATGACACCATTTTTGGTTTGGCAGCGTATGTTTATAGCGAAAATATTTCACGTTTATGGCGAGTGTCAGAACAGCTTGAATATGGAATGGTCGGTATGAATGCCACAGCAATTTCAAATGAAGTTGTACCATTTGGTGGCGTGAAGCAATCAGGTGTTGGGCGTGAAGGCTCAAAGTATGGTCTTGAAGAGTTCATGACTATTAAATACATGTGTTTAGGGCTTTAAGGATAAGCCCTAACAACAAGAATATGCGGTAAAAGAAGGATTCTAATATGGCTAGTCATTATAAAATGTTCCCAGCGGTTGTTACTCATGTGGAACAGCTAACCCCTTTAATCAAACGGTTTACGTTCAAACGTCAAGATGGGCAGAACTTTCCTCGATTTAGTGGGGGAAGCCATATTATTGTCAAAATGAATGAACAGCTTTCAAATGCGTATTCATTGATGAGTTGTACACAAGATTTATCGACTTACCAAGTCTGTGTTCGTAAGGATGTGGAAGGTAAGGGTGGTTCGATTTTCATGCATGATCAATGTAATGAAGGCTGTGAAATTCAGATTTCAGAACCAAAAAATTTATTTCCATTAGCTGAAACAGGCAATAAACATATTTTAATTGCAGGTGGTATTGGCATTACACCATTCTTGCCACAAATGGATGAGCTTGCAGCACGTGGTGCTGAGTTTGAGCTACATTATGCCTACCGTTCACCTGAACACGCGGCTTTGTTAGATGAGCTTAAGCAGAAACATACGGAGCATGTATTTAGCTATGTTGACTCAGAAGGTTGCGCATTAAATTTGGATGAACTGATTTCATCACAACCTAAAGGTACACATGTCTATGTCTGTGGGCCGAAACCTATGATTGATGCTGTGATTGATTGCTGTAATAAGCATCGTTATCGCGATGAATATATCCACTGGGAACAATTTGCTTCAACAGTTCCAGAAGATGGTGAAGCGTTTACAGTGGTACTTGCTAAGTCTAATCAGGAAATTGAAGTACAAAGTAACCAGACCATTTTACAAGCCATCGAAACATTAAATATTGATGTGGAATGTTTATGTCGCGAAGGGGTTTGCGGTACATGTGAAACTGCTATTTTAGAAGGTGAAGCAGAGCACTTCGATCAATACTTAAGTGATGCAGAAAAGGCTTCACAAAAGAGCATGATGATTTGTGTATCAAGATCAAAAGGAAAAAAACTAGTATTAGATCTCTAATATATTTCTTTGGTTGATCAATTGTTTAAAGTACAAATTTGCTAAAAAATGAACAAATAATGATGATCTGAATCTTATTTGTTCATTTGATGGAATTTAGTGGTTTTGAACTCTTGACCTGCTATACAGAACTATAGATAATGCGCACACAGTTTACGGCTATGTAGCTCAGTTGGTTAGAGCACCGCACTCATAATGCGGGGGTCACAAGTTCAAGTCTCGTCATAGCCACCATTTTAAAAACCATGCTCATGCATGGTTTCTTTTTATCTGCTTTTTACATATTAAAATGTTTTTCAATCGTATCGAGTGTTTTTGAGCTTTGATAAAAAGGAGCTAAAAGCGTTTGTAATAACGGTTCTAAAATACCGTGTTCATTAAAGGCATTCATAACCTTCGGATAAAAACGTAAAGCTTCAGTTTGTAAGTCGCTTTCGGTTAAACCAATCTCACTTAATACTTCAAATAAACTCTGGTCTTTATAAAAGTCATAAAAAACTTCGACACCATACAAAATCAGATCTTGCATGAATTGCGATTGGCGTAATTCTTTCCAGTATTCGTAAATTAAAACAAAAAACTCTTCAACATCGAGAGGAGTAAGTTGCTTCATAAACTCATACATTTTTTTATATCTAATATCTTCCCACACATGGCGTACTAGGCTTTCTAAATCTTCACTCGATAAAAGACTTAATTCTGTGAGTTGCTCATGAATAAAGCTGGCAATCCAAGTTTCAAGTTTATGCTCAAGACGTTGTTGCTGTAGAAAGGAGAATTTTTTGAGTTTGTGTTGCCATTCAAAGTGATAGTCATCAACTCTAGATGCGCTTAGAAATTTTGGTAATTTTTGTTCTAATGTTGAAGTTGCAATATATTGGCAAAGTTGTTGTACAGAAGGACTGCTTCTTAAAAACTGATTGAGATAAAGAGGAATATGTTCCATTTCTAAAAATTTGGAGAGCCACATTTCAAATTGGTGGTCAGATACCAAATCTTGTAGCTGAATTGGAGACTTCATGGCAGATAGATAAATACGCTGCGCAATTTCCCCAATAAACTCAAGTAAGCCAGCACCTAGCTGCATTTCAAAAGCATAACGTTTCACAACGGCTTGTAGTTGCTCTAAATCAACAACTTCATGAAGTTTTATTTCGTCAGCATGTTGCATAAACAGTTGAATGAACTGCTGGAAATAAATAGGTGAGTTTTCTATAGATAATTGTTTTTTAAAAAATTCCACCTGCTCAAGCAAAAGTGCTTGAGCAAGTGCTGTAGTTTTTGATGAGTTTTCCTGCTCAGTCATTCGCTGTCCAACCGTTGACAATCGGATAACGTCGTTCACGACTAAATGCACGAGAAGTAATTCTCGGCCCAATCGCGCCTTGACGACGTTTGTATTCATTACGATCAACTAAACGGATAACTTTTTCAACTACTTCTTTATCAAAACCTTTGGCAATAATATCTGCCTGACTTAAATCTTCTTCAATGTATGCGTAAAGAATGGCATCCAATACATCATATGCTGGTAAAGAGTCTTGGTCTTTTTGGTCTGGGCGAAGTTCTGCTGAAGGTGGACGAGTAATAACACGTTCAGGAATAACAGGAGTTTCACTTAAGCTATTACGGTATTTTGCTAATTCAAACACGATAGTTTTATAAACATCTTTTAGAACTGCAAAGCCACCAACCATATCACCGTAAAGTGTACAGTAGCCAACTGAAAGCTCAGACTTGTTGCCAGTAGCGAGTACTAAATTACCAAATTTATTTGATAAGCCCATGAGTAATGTGCCGCGTGCGCGCGCTTGCAAATTCTCTTCGGTTGCATCTGCTGGTGAGTTGCCAAAGAAAGGATACAAGGTTTGCATAAAGCTATTTACAACTGAATGTATTTCAGCAATACCGAAAGTTACACCCATACGACGAGCTTGTTCTGCCGCATCTTCTACACTAATTTGAGAAGTATAAGTATAAGGCATCATTACGGCTTGTACTTTTTCTGCACCAATTGCATCAACAGCAATAGCAAGTGTAAGGGCAGAATCAATACCGCCAGATAAACCTAAAATTACACCGGGGAAACCTGAACGCTCTACATAGTCACGTGTTGCCAGAACTAAACCTTGATAGATCTCTGCAAATGTTTCTAAAGCAGGAGCTGATTCTGTGACTTTAAATACTTTATTTTTTGGCTCAAATTCAGCGATGTAGAGGTCTTCTTTAAAGCTTGGTGCTTGTAAAGCAATTCCACCATCTTTATTGCTGACAAAACTTGTGCCATCAAAAATTAAATCATCTTGTCCGCCCACCTGGTTAACGTACACAATGTTGAGGTGAAGTTGTTTTGCAAGTTCACTCAAGGTTTGTGTACGGTGCTGAGGTTTACCGACTTCATATGGTGATGAGTTGAGTACAAGAACAGTATCAACATTTAATTGGCTTAACTGTTTTACAGTATTAATTGACCAGATATCTTCGCAAATCAATACGCCAAACTTATGTCCAAGATATTCAAACACCAAATGCTGATGTCCTTTTTGGAAATAACGTTTTTCATCAAAGACGCCATAGTTTGGTAAATTGTGTTTGTTAAAAACACCCAGAACTTGACCGTCTTTCATGACAGCAGCAGAATTATAACGTTGACCATCTTCTGTCTGGTTCACAAATCCGAAAACCATGACAATATCTTTAACTTCGGCAAGTTGAGCAAAAGCCTTTTGCATACGTTTATTTAAATTTGGACGTAGCAATAAGTCTTCAGCTGGATAACCAATAACAGAAAGCTCGGGAAAAATAATCAGGTCAGCGTTTTGTTTTTTCGCCTGATTTACTTGCTCAATCATCTTTTTGGTGTTTGAGTCAATATTGCCAATATGCGGAGAAAACTGAGCAAGGGCAACTTTAAAACTTTTCATTCAAACCTAATCCTAGATCATAACGAATATAGATACACATAGTGTTGATTTTTATGGATATAATTTTTCAACGATGTGTATGATACGATATTAAACAATTAAAATAGTAAACAAAAATGTCAAGATCAATAATATATACCAATCACATATTTTCTGCGTAAAAATAACGAGATTTTCTGTATAGAATAGAAACAGGCTTCATTATTTTTATTGTCTGTATACTGCCTTATCACAAGCTAATTTGGAATAAGTCTTCTATATTTTTTTCAATAATTTGAAATGAATAAGTACGATTTCAGCGTCTAGATAGGTATTTCTGATTTATAAGAATTCTCATTTACATTAAGCAAGAAATGTTACGTTCAAAGCTAGATTGATTATTTAGTTACAAATCAAGTTGAGGTGAACAGATGATATTGGGGATTTTTCCGGAGCAAATGTCACGGGCAATTTCACCTTGTTGTTCAATGTTATAAGAGCTAAAAGCCTTGTGGGGAGAGTAGGTATATTTATAGGGGTTGTAACTTTTAAAGCTCAGATAATAGGCTGATTGCAGCAAGGCGCCTTTAAGTAGTACATGAATACCTTTTTGATACTGCATGACATGAGTGAGTTCGTGAATAAAAATACCCTGCATAAATCTAGATTCTAGAGCATAATTTTCACTGTAATCGGAAAGATTGACATAAATATTTCCGTTTGGAGCCATAAAAATACCGTAAGACTGCCAAGGAAGGTAGCGAGTAGCAATAATTTTAGGTTGCTCACAATTGAGCATGTCGCCAAAGACCATTTGTGCTAATACTTTTTCTTGAGCAGTCAAATGCCTAATTGGGTAGTTTTTTAAGTGACGGAAAATAAAAAGTGTAAGAAGAATAAATTGTTTGCGAATTAAGCGTTTAAAGGCATTAAAAAGTAGCATAGCTTTGCCATTAAATGAGTTCATCTATTTCTTTAGCATACTATAGGTTAGATATCGCGAAATAAAGAGGGGTGGTTATTCATTAGTTTTCTTATTGCTGTGAATAAAAGAGTTCTTGGATAAGAAAAGCAAAAACCCCAGTTAAAACTGAGGCTTTACGACAACTAAAATCACAACAGCAAATAAAATTAAGGTCGGCATTTCATTAAAGAAGCGCCAGAACTTATGTGATTTATAGTGAGCATTTCCGATAAGTTTTTTACGGTAGTAGCCACATACCAAATGGTAGATGACTAACAAAGCGACTAATCCAACTTTAAGGTAAAACCATGTTGCCTGATGGTAATGTCGAGTTGCATCGCCCCAATCCACAAGAAAATGAGCAGTAATTAATGTGGCAATCAGAGAAGGCCACATAATTCCACGATACAACTTACGTTCCATTACTTCAAAGCGTTGATGACTAACAGCATCTTCACTCATAGCATGATAAACATATAGACGTGGTAAGTAGAACAAAGCAGCGAACCAACAAACCACGGCAATAATATGTAATGCTTTTACCCACAAAAAAGCATCAGAAGGTGCATCCATCGATAATCCTAGGTGGGATTATGCATCCCACTTCTTGAAAATAAGGCAAGCGTTAACGCCGCCAAAGCCAAAACTGTTACTCATTACAGTATTCAATTTTGCATCACGTTTTTCAAGTACGATATCAAACGGTTTTGCGCCTTCATCAAGTTCAGTTACATTGATGTTTGGTGCAATAAAGTCGTTTTGCATCATTAGAACAGAGTAAATAGCTTCTTGTACACCAGCTGCACCTAAGCTATGACCTGTCATAGATTTAGTTGAGCTAAGAGGAGGTACATTGCCTTCGCCAAATGCACGTTCCATTGCTTTAAGTTCTGTAATGTCACCAGCTGGAGTAGATGTACCATGTGTATTTACATAGTCAATTTTATCTACGCCATGTTGCTTAGCTTCTTCAAGCGCCATTAATACACAACGTGTAGCACCTTCACCGCTTGGAGCAACCATGTCTGCACCATCGCTGTTTGCAGCATAGCCAACGACTTCAGCTAAAATGTTGGCACCACGTGCTTGAGCGTGTTCAAGTGATTCAAGTACTACGAAACCACCACCGCCAGCAATAACAAAACCATCACGGTCTGCTGAATATGGACGAGATGCTGTTTCTGGAGTTTCATTATATTTTGAGCAAAGTGCACCCATTGCATCAAACAATAAACTTTGAGACCAATGATCTTCTTCACCACCACCAGCAAGCATAAGATCTTGTTTGCCGAGTTGAATAAGGTTGTACGCATAACCAATTGCGTCAGCAGAAGTTGCGCAAGCACTTGTAATTGTATGAGCAATACCTTGCAGTTTGAATGCAACACCTACGTTTGCAGTAATAGTGTTTGACATGTTGCGTGGTACGAAGAAAGGTCCTACTTTACGTGCACCTTTAGTTTCTAAAAGCTCTGTCATTTCAACAACAGATGCAGTTGAACCACCACCTGAACCGCCTGCGATACCGTAACGTGGATTACCACCGATTTGTTCAGCAGTAAGACCTGCATGTTCAACAGCAGCTACAGCAGCATTGTAAGCGTACATTGCACATACGCCCATAAAGCGTTTTAACTTACGGTCAATATGATCAAAATCTTGTTCTGCAGCAGCGCTCACATGACTTTTAAAATTGAGTTCAGCATAAGTTGGGTTAAAACGTGTCCCGGAGATTCCATTTTGAAGTGAATGAGTAACTGCTTCTAAAGAGTTACCGATACATGAGTTAATACCCATACCAGTGATTACAACACGTTTCATCTACAGGTCCCTTTATGGTGATATTAAGAGTCTATGGTGATCAACAGCTACGAAAACGAATAGGAGAATATAGCTGTAAGAAAACAAGACTCATGTTTTTTCGTTGTTAACATGATAGCAGAAAGGATTTTTATTTCTTATGGCAAATCTTTATGACAATTTTACATTTAAAAAAAATAACCAAATACATAGTATGTTGCATTTAGGGTTAACTAAAATACACACATTCAAGTTGAGATAAATCCACATTCCACCTAGTATTTATGTCTAATTAGATAAATTAAAAAATCGAGGTACTTGATGACAAAATTTAATAATAATCAATCTGACAATTTGTTTTCTCAGGTCTTCGGAGTGGCTAAAAAGCTCAGTTCTACAGGATTGAGTATCTTGCAACAGAACCAATCAGGTGACGTTAGTAAGGTAATTGAACCAATTCCAACTGATAAAACGGTTGAAGGAAAATCGAGAACAAAAAGCCCATTTGAAGTTGAGCAATATGAAAGTCCTCAACAAATGCTACGTGAACAATTGCCGAAAGTAACTCGTCAGGTCTTTGGGCGACATTTCACAAAAGTAAATGGTGTAGCTACATTTCTTTCCCCAGATTGGGACGAAAAAATCTCAGGTTATTTATTTGATTGGCTGAATGACTTTAGTTCAAAAAGCACCTTAACTGAAAAAATCTTAGAAGAAGCGGGCGCTAAAGATTTATTTGAGCTCACTAAAGATACGGGCCGTTCTCAACGTTTAAGTCAGGCACTTATCGAACAAAATAAATTAATTGCAACTGTACAAGGTGCAATTACAGGCGTGTCGGGTGTGGTTGGTGCTGCTGTAGATATTCCTGTTTCACTCGTGCTGGTTTTAAGAACGATTTATCAGACTGGTAGATCACATGGTTTTGATCTTCTAGAAGTTACAGACCAAGACGTTGTTGAGTTTATCTTTAAAGAAGTTGATATTAGTTTGATTGCTGAAAAGCAAACTTTATTGATCGCTTTAAAAACATTACGAAATATGTTGGAAACGCAAGATATTCATCAATTTCAGCAAGTGTTAGGTTCAACTACCGATTTTGATACTTTAAAGAACTGGCTAGTCGATGAAGAGGGAGAGTTTAAATGGGGTTGGTTAAATCGTATTCCTAAACTTTCAGCCTTTGGCAAAGTTACACCAGTTGCTGGTGCTGTTTTAAGTGCCGTATATAGTTGGAAACTACAAGAAGATGTTGGTCATAAAGCACAAGCCATTTTTGGTGCTGCAAGACATTATTTAAATGAACATCCAAGTGAGCATTTATCTCCACTACAAGCCTATTATGCTGCAGTAACGCTTATCCAAAAGGCGAGTCCACGTCTTTTAAATGTGGGTGAAGATGGCAATATTCATGCAGCACATCATCATAAAGTAGAAAACCATGATGTCATTTCAAAAGTATCTATTGTTTTAAAGCCTACAGAAAGTAAAAAGAGTGAAGAAAAAATTCAGGAAAATGTTCACCAAGGTATCGAGCAACTTGCTGATAAACATGTTGAGGAACATGAGCATACTGAGCAAAAACCGGCTTTAACTCCTGAGGAAGATGAAGAGGAGTTGAATGATAAAAAATACTCTTAACAATACGCTTACAAATAAGAGGTTTAAAAATAAAATTTGAACTCTATTTAGATTTGTAAGTTATCCTGTCAAAGATTGATATGGTCAACATTTGGTACGTATTGCCGTGTTGACCATTTTTGCATCTTAGCTTACAATTATGTGCCCTTAAAAAGAGGTATTTTCTTTTTAAGGTTTTTTAATAACGGGAGAATTGCCATATGGCAACAACGAATCAGTTGATCCGTAAGGGTCGTACGACTTTGGTTGAAAAATCCAAAGTTCCTGCGTTGAAGGCTTGTCCACAACGTCGTGGTGTTTGTACACGTGTTTATACAACTACACCTAAAAAACCTAACTCAGCTATGCGTAAGGTTTGCCGTGTTCGCTTAACTTCAGGTTTTGAAGTATCTAGCTACATCGGTGGTGAAGGTCATAACCTACAAGAGCACAGTGTTGTTCTTATCCGTGGTGGTCGTGTTAAAGACTTACCAGGTGTACGTTACCATACCGTTCGTGGTTCATTAGACTGTGCTGGTGTTAAAGATCGTAATCAATCACGTTCTAAATACGGTACTAAGCGTCCTAAGAAGTAATTCTAGGAAACTAGTCCAATAAGCCCTTTAGCGTTTCGCTTGTTTGAATTCTTCATAGATTTGTAATTCAAGCGACGTATAGTAAGGCCAGCGTCGTGTACATGACACTTGTACAAACTGCTGGATTATCCTGAAGTGTCATATTATTAGGTGTATTAAAATGCCAAGACGTCGCGTAGTCGCTGCTCGTGAGATCCTTCCAGATCCAAAATTTAGCAGCCAAACAATCGCTAAATTCATGAACCACGTAATGCAAGATGGTAAAAAATCTGTTGCTGAAGGTATCGTTTACGGTGCTTTAGAACGTGTTCAAGAAAAAAACAAAGTAGACCCAGTTGAATTTTTCGAGACTACTCTTGAAAAAGTTCGTCCTATGGTTGAAGTAAAAGCACGCCGTGTTGGTGGTGCTACTTATCAAGTACCTATGGAAGTACGCCCATCCCGTCGTACTGCCTTAGCAATGCGTTGGTTAGTAGATGCTGCTGCTAAGCGTTCTGAAAAAACGATGGCTTTACGTCTTGCTGGTGAGTTGCTTGATGCAGCTGAAGGTAAAGGTGCAGCGATCAAAAAACGTGAAGACGTGCATCGTATGGCTGAAGCCAACAAAGCCTTCTCTCACTACCGTTTCTAAGCGGATAAAACAGTCCCTAATCAGGAGAATATTCATGCGTACCGCAGCTCGATTCAACATTGCTCTTTATCAAAGTGGGAGCTTTGCGGGTATTTAAGTTGCCTGCTTGGATATTTGTGCGCATCAATTTAATTGATGCGTCCTGTTTTAAATATAACATTTAGGAATGTAGACATCATGGCTCGCCAAACCCCAATTAGTAATTACCGTAACATCGGTATTTCTGCGCACATCGACGCAGGTAAAACAACTACAACAGAACGTATTTTGTTCTACACAGGTGTATCTCACAAAATTGGTGAAGTACACGATGGTGCAGCAACAATGGACTGGATGGAACAAGAGCAAGAGCGCGGTATTACAATTACCTCTGCTGCTACAACTTGTTTCTGGTCTGGTATGGGTAACCAATTCGAACAACACCGTATCAACGTAATTGACACCCCGGGACACGTAGACTTCACAATCGAAGTTGAACGTTCTATGCGTGTTCTTGACGGTGCGTGCATGGTTTACTGTGCAGTTGGTGGCGTACAACCTCAGTCTGAAACTGTATGGCGTCAAGCAAACAAATATAAAGTGCCTCGTTTAGCATTCGTGAACAAGATGGACCGTACTGGTGCAAACTTCTTCCGTGCTGTTGAGCAAGTTAAAACTCGTTTAGGTGGTAATCCTGTACCTATCGTTGTGCCAATCGGTGCAGAAGATACGTTTGCAGGTGTTGTTGACCTTATCGAAATGAAAGCGATTATCTGGGATGAAGCATCTCAAGGTATGAAGTTTGAATATGCTGACATCCCAGCTGACCTTGTTGATACGTCTAACGAATGGCGTACCAAAATGGTTGAAGCTGCGGCTGAAGCTTCTGAAGAATTAATGGACAAGTACCTTGAAGAAGGTGATCTTTCTAAAGAAGAGATCATTGCAGGTTTACGTGCTCGTACATTAGCTTCTGAAATTCAAGTAATGCTTTGTGGTTCAGCGTTCAAAAACAAAGGTGTTCAACGTATGTTGGATGCTGTAATTGAATTCTTACCATCACCTACAGAAGTTAAAGCGATCGAAGGTATCCTTGACGACAAAGACGAAACTAAAGCGTCTCGTGAAGCATCTGACGAAGCTCCGTTCTCTGCGCTTGCGTTCAAAATCATGAACGACAAATTCGTAGGTAACTTAACATTCGTACGTGTTTACTCTGGTGTTCTTAAACAAGGTGATCCGGTTTATAACCCAGTTAAATCTAAGCGTGAACGTATCGGTCGTATCGTGCAAATGCATGCGAACGAGCGTCAAGATCTTGATGAAATCCGTGCAGGTGATATCGCAGCGTGTGTAGGTCTTAAAGACGTTACTACTGGTGATACATTATGTGATGAGAAAAACATCATTACACTTGAGCGTATGGAATTCCCAGAGCCAGTAATTTCATTGGCTGTTGAACCAAAAACTAAAGCTGACCAAGAAAAAATGTCAATTGCTTTAGGTCGTTTGGCTAAAGAAGATCCATCGTTCCGCGTTCGTACAGACGAAGAATCTGGTCAAACAATTATTGCTGGTATGGGTGAGCTTCACCTTGACATCATCGTTGACCGTATGAAGCGTGAATTCGGTGTTGAGGCGAATATTGGTAAACCAATGGTTGCTTACCGTGAAACGATCAAAAAGTCTGTTGAACAAGAAGGTAAATTTGTTCGTCAAACAGGTGGTAAAGGTAAATTCGGTCATGTATATGTTCGTTTAGAGCCTATGGATGTTGAAGAAGCTGGTAAAGAATACCAATTCGCTGAAGAAGTTGTCGGCGGTACAGTACCTAAAGAATTCTTTGGTGCTGTTGACAAAGGTATTCAAGAACGTATGAAGAATGGTGTATTAGCTGGTTACCCTGTTGTGGGTATCAAAGCGACATTATTCGATGGTTCTTACCATGATGTCGACTCTGATGAATTGTCGTTCAAAATGGCTGGTTCATACGCTTTCCGTGACGGTTTCATGAAAGCTGATCCTATCCTTCTTGAACCAATCATGAAAGTTGAAGTAGAAACTCCAGAAGACTACATGGGCGATATCATGGGTGACTTAAACCGTCGTCGTGGTATGGTTCAAGGTATGGATGATCTTCCTGGTGGAACTAAAGCAATTAAAGCAGAAGTTCCATTGGCTGAGATGTTTGGTTACGCGACTCAAATGCGTTCTATGTCTCAAGGTCGTGCGACTTATTCTATGGAATTCGCTAAATACGCTGAAACTCCACGTAACGTGGCTGAAGGCATCATCGCTAAGTTCCAGACTGGCGGTAAAAAAGGTGACGACGAGTAATCTTTCGATTACTATAAGCCCAAACTAATTCTTAGTTAAAAACCAAGCGCTCGTGCAGTGACCCTGCATGAGCAGTTTATAAAGGAAGATCATCATGGCTAAAGCCAAGTTTGAACGTAATAAGCCACACGTAAACGTGGGCACAATTGGTCACGTTGACCATGGTAAAACAACTTTAACTGCTGCGATTGCAACTATTTGTGCAAAAACTTATGGCGGTGAAGCGAAAGATTACTCACAAATCGACTCAGCACCTGAAGAAAAAGCACGTGGTATTACAATTAATACTTCACACGTAGAATACGATTCTCCAATCCGTCACTACGCTCACGTAGACTGCCCGGGCCACGCCGATTATGTTAAAAACATGATTACTGGTGCTGCTCAGATGGACGGCGCGATCCTTGTATGTGCTGCGACTGATGGTCCAATGCCACAAACTCGTGAACACATCCTTCTTTCTCGTCAGGTTGGTGTACCTTACATCATCGTATTCTTGAACAAGTGTGACCTTGTTGATGACGAAGAATTACTTGAATTAGTAGAAATGGAAGTTCGTGAACTTCTTTCTACTTATGACTTCCCAGGTGATGACACTCCTGTTATCCGTGGTTCAGCTCTTGCTGCTCTTAACGGTGATGCTGGTCAATATGGTGAGTCTTCAGTTCTTGCTCTTGTTGAAGCGCTTGATTCTTACATTCCAGAACCAGAACGTGCTATCGATAAAGCATTCTTAATGCCAATCGAAGACGTATTCTCAATTTCTGGTCGTGGTACTGTAGTAACAGGCCGTGTAGAAGCTGGTATCGTTAAAGTTGGTGAAGAAGTAGAGATCGTTGGTATTAAAGATACAGTTAAAACAACTGTAACTGGCGTAGAAATGTTCCGTAAACTTCTTGACGAAGGTCGTGCAGGCGAGAACTGTGGTGTTCTTTTACGTGGTACTAAGCGTGAAGACGTACAACGTGGTCAAGTACTTGCTAAACCAGGTACAATCAAGCCGCACACTAAATTCGATGCAGAAGTATACGTACTTTCTAAAGAAGAAGGTGGTCGTCATACTCCATTCCTTAACGGTTACCGTCCACAGTTCTACTTCCGTACAACTGACGTAACTGGCGCAATCCAATTACAAGACGGCGTTGAAATGGTTATGCCAGGTGACAACGTTGAAATGTCAGTAGAATTAATCCACCCAATCGCAATGGACCCAGGTCTACGTTTTGCGATCCGTGAAGGTGGTCGTACTGTAGGTGCTGGTGTTGTTGCGAAAGTAACTGCATAATCACTTTCAGTGAAAAAAAGCGCTCTTTTTAGAGCGCTTTTTTTATATTTAATTGTCTAACAATCACTATAAAAGCTGGCCTTAACTGATATTTCAATGTCCTTATTTACCCTTAATCCTTTTTATGAAATTTGTATGATAAGAATCAAGAAAACGAACAATAAAGTTTGAGTAATTTGGATTACTTAATAAGGAGCTTTGGGTATGAATGCTAAAGTGAATATTACGAATCGTGCAGGGGCGAGCTTTCCTGTACGTCGTATGAACTTTGACTTTAATGATGTACCAGAATATTGGATGAATGGTTCTGCTGGACTCACACACTTTATGACAGCATTGTCGGCCTTGTTTCCGGCAGGTGAAAAATTCTTCATAGATAGTGTACGTGCTGTACGTTATCACCCATCAATTAAAGATGATGAAGCATTGCAAAAAGAGATTAGTGCCTTCATTGGGCAAGAAGCAATGCATACTCAAGAGCATGTAAATTTTAATGCTTCTGCTCAAAAGTTTGGTCACGATGTAGAAACACTAGAGAAGTTTACCGACACGGCGATTCAAACAGCAATTAAAACTTTTGTAAAAATTGTTAAACCTTTCGGTATGACCAAAGAAATGGTTGATCTGACAGCTACAACAGCACTTGAACATTTTACGGCTACTATAGCTTCACAGTTATTAGTTAATAAACACATTCAAGAGTTGATGACAGATGAGACAATGTCAACCATGTGGTATTGGCATGCTATAGAAGAAAATGAGCATAAAGCTGTAGCTTTTGACGTATACGAAGGTGTATTTGGTAAAGGTGTAAAAGCTTATGCCTTACGAACCAGCTCTTTAGTGTTTGCTATGACTTTAATCTTTTTGATTCAATCATCTTTTGTACTTCGTTTATTAAAGCAAGACAATAAGTTGAATTTAACTGAACTATCAGTAATTTATAAATATGGATACAGCCCATCTAAAGGCATTATTAGTGGTATGGCTAAAGAAATGTTAGCTTACTTTAAACCTGGTTTTCATCCAAATGACCTAGATACAGTTGGTCTATTGAAAACATGGAAAGCAAAATTAGGTTTGTAATTTAAATCTATGTTTATTTGAAAGGGCTCATGAGTAGCCCTTTTTCTTTTTAAGTATTATTTGCTAACCATGAGTATAAGTAAGTCTATGCACCTTTATGGGGTTATTAATGACCTCATCTGATATTTCTCTGTCCTCATCTGCACTTAATTGGTACACCGAAAGACGTATGATTATAAATATTAAGAAAATAAATAAAGTTATATGTGAATTAGCTATTCACTTAAAAGGAGTCTGAGATGAATGCTAAGGTAAATATTTCCAATCGTGCTGGTGCTAGTTTCCCTGTGCGTCGTATGGACTTTGAATTTACTCAGGTCCCACGCTATTGGGCGAATTATGATGCTGCATTAACACATTTTATGACAGCATTATCGGCCCTTTTCCCAGAAGGTGAGCAGTTCTTTGTAAATAGTACTCGTGCTGTTCGAAATGATCCAAAGCTTGCTGATCCAGATCTTCAAAAAGAAATTAGCGCTTTTATTGGTCAAGAGGCGATGCATTCGAAAGAGCATTTAGCATTTAATGCTTCAGCGCAAGCTTATGGTTATGATGTTCGCCATATGGAAAAGCAAACAGGAAAAGTCATTAAGATGGGTACGGCTGTTGTAACCAAATTAATGAAACCTTTTGGCTACACTAAAGAAATGATTGATTTAACAGGGACATGTGCGCTAGAACATTTTACCTCTACCATTGCAGCTGAACTTTTACAGAACCCTGAAATTCAGGCGATGTTCCAAGATGACACAATGTATCATTTATGGATGTGGCATGCAGTTGAAGAAAATGAACATAAAGCTGTGGCATTTGATGTGTACACAAGCATGTATGGGCAAGGTCCGAAAGCTTATTTCATGCGTTCAACAGCTTTAATTATTGCAATGGCATTAATTTTTGCAACTCAGACACATTTTACCGCCAAGCTATTAAAAACCGATGGAAAGTTAACTTGGAAAGACACGAAGTACATGCTTAAGTTTATGTATGGTCGTAAAGGTTTTATGACACGTCAAATTCCAGAGTTACTTGATTTCTTAAGACCAAAATTTCATCCAAATGATTCTGATACTACAGCGCTGTTAGCAACTTGGCGTGAAAAACTAGGTCTCTAAAAAGGATAGTAAAAAAGGGCAATTTAATTGTCCTTTTTTTTACTCGTTTTTTCTTGTGAAGTTTTTATAATACGCATTACTTTAGAACTTTGATTGTGCTGAACCCCATGATTCGTATTATGCAAAACACTGATGTTGATATTGTTGTACAAATCGAAAAATCAGTGCAAACACACCCATGGTCAAAACAGCAATTTATTGAATCTTTGAATTCTTATCAATGTACAGTGATTGAGTCACAAAACAGAGTGGTGGGTTTTTGTATTTTACAGCCTGTTTTAGATGAAGCGAATTTATTGCTCATGGCAATTGATCCTAAAATGCAAGGGCAGGGCTTAGGATATGAATTATTAAATGCATCAATTGATCAATTAAAAAATCACCCAGTGCAAATCTTTTTAGAAGTTCGTGAAAGTAATAAAGCTGCTATCGGTTTATACGAAAAAACAGGCTTTCACCAAATTGACTTGCGCCGCAATTATTATCCTACTCAAGAAGGCGGGCGGGAACACGCAGTCATTATGGTAAAAACCTGCACAGATGATTTCGCATCTTTATTTAATGATTAAATTGTTCCATTCAGAAGGTAACGTTGTCATAAGCGACGTACCTAACTGTTGAATTTCTTCTGGTGACAATGATCGGTTTAAACGGCGCCATTGTCCATCGAGTAGAAGTTCTAAAGGTGTATATTGCGATTTATAATTCATTTTGGCTGAGTGCGGTACCCAATAGCCTAAATAAAGGTACTCTAAACCGAGCGATTTCACATATTCAATTTGGTTCAAAATAGAATACACACCAAGTGATCTGCGATGCTCGTCTGGATCAAAGAACGTATAGACCGCAGACAGTCCATCATCCATTAGATCGCAGGTAGACACACTGATTAAACGGTTATCTTTCCAAAGCTCAAGAAAAAAACTATCTGTACAACTATGCACTAAAAATTTTTCAAACTGATCTAAGCTAGGTGGAAACATATCGCCATCTGCATGGCGCTCATTAATATAGCGTTCGTATAAATCATAATGGATTTGTGCTGCCTGTCGCGTAGGCAGAACAGTCATGGTGAGATCTTGATTTCGTTTCCATGCTTTTTTTTGCATGCTGTTCATTTGGAAATCGGCCACTGGAACACGACAAGACAAACATTGTCGACATAAGTGACATTCAGGGCGATAAACAAAGTCACCACTACGGCGAAAGCCTAAACGAGAAAGTTCTGAAAGAGTGACCACATCAATTCGATGGATGGGGTCTAAAAACACCATACGTGCAGATTTATTTTCTAAGTAGCTGCAATCATGAGGTGGAGTAATATAATACTGCAGATCATTTAAAAGGGACTTCGGGTGATATGATTTCATGATTGGTCCCTCCTGTTATCATTCCATTAATTTTGCATCTAATGCTATTGTTTTACTTGAAAATACACGTTCTTGATACTTTTTCCAATTGATAGAGGGGTGAATAATTACATCTTGTAACGATTTTAAGTAGTCTTGACGAGAAAGTGTACAAGCTCCCAGACTAATTAAGTGACTGTTTACGAGTTGGCAGTCTATCCATGGTAGCTGATTTTCTTGTCCAATCAGCATTAATGTATAAAAAGCCATTTTTGAAACATCAGTTTCATTACTAAACATTGATTCGCCGAAGCATCCTTTGCCAATCGTAATGCCGTATAGACCTCCGACAAGTTCTTTTTGATCCCAGACTTCCACACTATATCCATAGCCAGCATTAAACATCTCACAGTAGCCCTGAATAATATCTTCGCTAATCCATGTTTCATCTGCATAACTTCTTGGTAGAGAGCAAGAGCGAATAACTTGTTCAAAGGCATGATTTACCGTAATGGTGTAATCGTACTTTTTCATGTTCCGAATGAGCGATTTACTTGGTTTATAGTTTTGAGGGTAGATCACACAACGAGGCTCAGGACTCCACCAACAAATGGGTTCATCTTCATTAAACCATGGGAAAAGACCATGCGTATAAGCTTCATATAGCGTAGAAGGGGAGAGATCGGCTCCAATACAAATTAAACCATGCCCATCTGGATCGGATTCAATGGGGTCAGGGAAAATGAATTGGGAAAGTGGAAGTGTATTCATAAAAACAAAATAAGATCAGCTTTAAGGTTATGCTATAAAAATTAATATATGTCAGCTAGTCATTATTCTAAAAAAACAGCCGTTATAAAAACGGCTATTTTTTAAATTCTAGAAATCTATGATTTAAAGATTATCTAGATATTTTTCTGCATCTAGAGCAGCCATACAGCCTGACCCAGCAGAAGTAATCGCTTGACGATAAATACTATCCGCGACATCACCTGCAGCAAAAACACCAGCTACAGAAGTCGCTGTTGCATTACCCGAAGTACCACTTTGTACTTGAATATAGCCATCACGTAGGTTTAATTGACCATCAAACATTCCAGTATTTGGTTTGTGGCCAATTGCAACGAATAGACCATGAACCTCTACATCTTGCTTAGAGTCATCTTGAGTTGATTTAAGGCGAACGCTTGTTACACCAGTATTGTCACCCAATACTTCTTCAACTTCATGATTCCAGATAATGCTGATTTTGCCTTCTTTTTCTTTGGCAAATAAATGATCTTGCAGAATCTTTTCAGAACGTAAGCTATCACGGCGGTGTACTAGCGTTACATGTGAAGCAATATTTGATAAATAAAGCGCTTCTTCAACAGCAGTGTTACCACCACCTACAACCATTACTTTTTGGTTTTTGTAAAAGAAACCATCACATGTTGCACATGCGCTTACGCCTTGTCCCATAAAGTTTTGTTCAGACTCTAGGCCAAGATATTGAGCTGTAGCACCAGTTGCAATAATCAAAGCATCACATGTGTACTCTTCCATATCACCTTTTAGAACAAAAGGACGTACGTTTAAATCCACTTCGTTAATATGGTCATAGACGAGTTCTGTACCAAAGCGTTCAGCATGTGCTTGCATACGATCCATTAATGCAGGACCTGTTAAACCTTCAGGATCGCCCGGCCAGTTGTCAACTTCGGTTGTTGTTGTAAGTTGCCCACCTAGTTGTAAACCTGCAATCAAAGTAGGTTTAAGGTTTGCACGCGCTGCATAGACAGCTGCACTATAGCCCGCAGGACCAGAACCGAGAATAATTAACCGAGAATGACGAGCACTCATTGAGGGTATCCTTATTTATTTCGAGAATTTTGAAAATTATACGTGAAATTGCCGATCAATAGCGTTAAATCAATGTGGATAATATTGATCAGGTCAATCGAATTAAGTTATATAACAATATAGAAGTGCCTCATGTTAACAACAACTGTAAAGAATCATGCACCTTTTTTGTAAGAACAGGTGCATAATATAAAGTTCATTCGTTGAAGATCTAGAATGTAGTTCTTCACATCTCTAAACCAATAATTAAATGGGTTACAGGACAGTATATGACTGCGGTGTCGAGTGTTTATGCACAGCGCTTATTGATGACATTATTCTTGGTTTCTTTTGGGATTTATATGTTTCTGGCAACAGTAACATATACACCATTTGATCCGGGCTGGATGCATATTTCCAGTGATACTCAGCAAGTATCCAATGCAAGTGGTATTGCTGGCGCATGGATTGCAGATTTGCTGTTTGGTTTTTTAGGATGGGCAAGTTTGCTTATTCCAATTTTCCTTTTTATTGAAGCAATACAAGTGTGGTGGCCACGTAGTTTTTTAAACCGCCCATTTCGTTATGCTGCACAATTTTTTTTAATTTTGGTTGTGTCTAGCCTGCTTTATTTACATTGGAATGTGCCGGCAGATACTTTAGATAATGCGGCTGGGGGAATTATTGGTTATGAGTTAGGTCAAAGCCTATCTCAATTGCTAACAATTTACGGTGCGACTTTATTCTTACTCGTTTTCGGAGTAGTTTTGTTTACTCTTGCATTTGGGGTGCAATGGAGCAAAACATGGGTTACGCTCAAAGCGACACCAAGCTATTTACAAGATTTATTTTATAAAAACGTATCACCAAACGAATCTGATTATGACTTAACAACTCAGCCTGCTAACAAAGCAGCGGCAGTTAAAGTTGCACAAAACACTGAAGCCAATGCTTCAGGTGAAAAAGAAGTGCCAGTTCAATCTGAAGCTACTCAGTCACAACTTACAGCAACACGACATGATGCGGTTGCTGAAAGATTATTTGCTGATGTATTAGCGAAAGAGCAGAGTCGTCCTGAACCTGTAGCAGTTGAGCCAGTTGCAAATACTCAAAACTTTGAACATACGCTTGAGCAAGCCCATAAGCTTGAAAAAGATAGCCAACGTTTAGTGGCTACGGGTGAAGTATGGCGTGCTTTACAACGTGATGATGCGAGCCATAAGCAAGAAATTGATGCACTTTTAAGAGCAGCTGATGATTCAACAGACCAAGCTCCTGCTCATGATCAATTCCAGCAAACTATTTCACAAGTTCATCAAACTCAACCTACAGTTAAACAAGACCTACATGGTCTTGACTGGAATGATGATGAAATTTTTGATGAGTTGCTTGCTGCGGTTCCAAACAGTAAAACTGCAACAGATGTGCATACACCATTTGTTCAAGATCAACATGTAGAAGTAGAACCAACTTCGCAATCTGTGAATATTGCGAATGAAACATCTTCACCTTTATCAAATTTAAATCAGTCACCTAAAAATTTAGCAAATGAACAAGTTTTTGAAGACTTTGATGATTTATTAATAGATGAAGATATTGCACCTGCTGAACCTGTCAGAGCAAGTAGTTATGCGCAATCTTCAGCATTTGTAAAAGCTCCAATTCAAACCACTATTCAAGCCGATAAACTTTCAAAAGAAGAGTTTATTGAGGCATGGCAGGAAACTGCTGGGAAACCTCAAGAAAATCTTGATATTGATGAAGATGATTTCGATTTAGATGCGCCATTAACAGATGCAGCTGGTCGACCAATGTCTCGTGCAATGCAGGTTGCTAAGAAGCGTTTGGATTTGCCAACTTTGCCAGGTCTGGATCTACTTGATAAGGTTGATCCAAATAAGAAAGTTAACTTCACTGAAGAGCAGCTTTCGCGCTTATCTGAATTACTTGAAATTAAGTTACAAGAATTTAATGTTAAGGCTCAAGTTGTTGAAGCTCAACCAGGACCGGTAGTTACCCGTTTTGAGTTAGATTTGGCACCAGGTGTTAAAGCATCTAAGGTAACCAATATTTCGCGTGACTTAGCCCGTTCAATGTCGATGGCATCTGTTCGTGTGGTGGAAGTCATTCCTGGTAAACCATATATTGGTATTGAAGTACCAAACAGTGCCCGTGAAATGGTGCGTTTGATTGAGCTATTGGAAACGCCAACATATCGCGATCCAAGTGCATTAATCAGTATGGCGATGGGTAAAGATATTTCAGGTAATCCAGTATTAACTGATTTAGCCAAAGCTCCACACATGCTAGTTGCTGGTACAACGGGTTCTGGTAAATCTGTTGCGGTAAACTCGATGATTTTATCGATGTTGCTTAAATATACACCTGACCAGTTGCGATTGATTTTAATCGATCCAAAACAGCTTGAACTTGCCAACTATAATGATATTCCGCATTTATTAACTCCAGTTGTTACTGACATGAAAGATGCAGTAAGCGCATTGAACTGGTGTGTGAATGAAATGGAACGTCGTTATAAGCTGATGTCATTTCTTAAAATTCGTAAATTAAGTGACTACAACCGTAAAGTTGAAGAAGCAATTGCGAATGGGGAAGATCTAATTGACCCAACTTGGAAACCAAGTGATTCGGCGACACAAGAACGTGCACCTCGTTTAACACCATTACCATCTATTGTGATTGTGGCGGATGAGTTTGCCGACATGATTATGCAGGTGGGTAAAAAAGCAGAAGAAATGATTACGCGTTTAGCGCAAAAATCTCGTGCTGCGGGTATTCACCTATTGCTTGCAACTCAACGTCCATCTGTTGATGTGATCACGGGTTTGATTAAAGCCAATATTCCAACGCGTGTCGCATTACGTGTAAACAGTAAAATTGATTCGCGTACTATTTTGGATGCTGGTGGTGCAGAAGATTTGCTCGGTCATGGTGATATGCTGTTTTTGGGGCCTGGTAAAATCGAACCTGAGCGTGTGCATGGTGCATTCATTAGTGATGATGAAGTTAACCGTATCTGTGATGCATGGCGTGAACGTGGTGAGCCGGATTATGTCGACGAAATCTTGACTCCATTTGACGAAGAACCAACTTCACGTGGTTTTGAAGAGGGTGAGGGTGGTTCTGACCGTGATGCACTTTATGATCAATGTGTATCATTTGTTTTAGAAACTCGTAAAGCTTCTACATCGTCACTACAGCGTAAATTTAGCCTTGGTTATAACCGTGCTGCCCGTATCATTGATCAAATGGAAGAGAACGGCATTGTGAGCGCAATGGGGCCTAATGGTAAGCGAGATATTTTAGTTTAAAAACTCACCCCTAAAAAAAGCCTCTCCGGAGGCTTTTTTTATAATTTAAATAGACTGAATCTATTTATAAAATGACTTAAAGATTTTAACGTATAGTAAAAAATGCTAATGTATTTTTCCTAAATAAATAACAACGAATTAAATCTGGAGGAAAACATGTTACTTGCTCTAATTACTTTAGCTTTTATCCATTTTTGTGCACTTATTACTCCAGGACCTGATTTTTTCCTTGTATCTCAAACAGCGATTAGTCGTTCACGTAAAGATGCTATGTTAGTGGTTGCAGGAATAACAGCAGGTGTTATGTTTTGGGCATGTTTAGCACTGATGGGATTAAATCTTATTTTTGAGAAAATGGCTTGGTTAAAGCAAGGTTTACTCATCGCTGGTGGCTTATATTTATGTTGGTTAGGCTATCAGATGTTGCGTTCGGCATTTTCAAAAAATCAGCAAGAAGATAATGTTGCTGTAGAGCTCCCAAAAGCACCTTACCTATTTTTTATTAAAGGCCTGATAACCAATCTATCAAATCCTAAAGCTGTTATTTATTTTGGTAGTGTTTTTTCTTTATTTTTAGCCAATCCTCAACTTGATCAGGTTCACTGGCTGCTCTTTATTATTGTCACAGTCGAAACAATTTTATGGTTCTGCTTTGTGACTTTTATTTTTTCGTTACCAAGTTTTAGATCAGCTTATCGTAATTTTTCAAAATGGATTGATGGTATTTCCGGTGGCATTTTTACCGTATTTGGTATTTTCCTCATTGGTAATCGGTAAATTTAGATAAGAAAAAAGCCTCTTGAAGAGGCTTTTTATTTTAAGCAAACTTTGCTAGAACTTCTAAAAATGGTGCCGATTGACGCGGAAATTTGGCAATCACATCATGGATGCGTTGGCCTTCAGGGTCTTTGGCATTAATATCGCGTCCGTCCGCAATAAATTGAGTCAAAAGACGTTCATAGTCTGTTGGACGCATATGTTTGAATGCATGGTAGAGCACATGAAAATCTGCGTTCACACCCGCTGGCGGAAGTTGGTTGAGGTAGGCAAAAACACGCTCATCGGACCATTCTTCATTGAAAGTTGCTGGCTGTGATAATGCCATGACAATCTCCTCAGTTTTAAAAAAGGCAAAATAACTTGCGTTATTTTGCCTTGATTCTGTTTTATTGAATAGTCAGAAATAGAATTATCGTTCTTCAGGTAAATTGATATTCATTTCTAACATTTCGATATTAGCTTCAGAGCGAACCTGCATTTGGATATGCTGTTCACCTACACCGCTGACATAACGACTAACCACTTGCATGATTTCTTTCTTCATCTGATCAATCTTGTCTTGGCTTAAACGGCGGCCTAAACCTTGTTCAGAAGCAACAATAACTTTCAAACGATCTTTGGCAGTTTGAGCACTTGATGGTTTTTCTTCACTGCTAAATAATTTACTCCAGAATCCTGCCATATCTACGCTCCAAATAGTCGTGCTAACCAGCCTTTAGGTTGAGCTGTGATGTGTCTATAAGGACGGTCTTCACCAAGAAAGCGAGCAACCAAATCATCATAACCCTGACCAGCTTTAGTTTCTGAATACAGAATTACTGGCTTACCTTCGTTTGATGCTTGTAATACACTTGGACATTCAGGAATAACGCCTAATGTCGGTACGCGTAAAATATCTTTAGAAATATCATCAATGGTCAGCATTTCCTGACGGTCTGCGCGTTCAGGGTTGAAGCGTGTAATACATAAATGTTTACGTATACGTCCTTCGTTTTGTTCAACTTTTTTGGTTTTGCTATCTAACATACCAATAATACGGTCAGAGTCACGTACTGAAGAGATTTCAGGGTTTGTTACAATGATTGCTTCATCTGCATGATACATGGCTAAAATCGCACCACGTTCAATACCAGCAGGTGAGTCACAAATGATGTAATCAAATTCTTGAGATAGCTCATCAATAACACGAGCAACACCATCGTCGCTCAACGCATCTTTATCACGTGTTTGTGAAGCCGGTAAAATATAAAGGTTTTCGATATCTTTATCGCGAATAAGGGCTTGCTGCAGACGTGCTTCGTTGTTAATAACATTGACAAAATCATAAACAACACGACGCTCACAACCCATAATTAAATCAAGGTTACGTAAGCCTACATCAAAATCAATCACAACAGTTTTATGACCACGAAGGGCTAAACCTGTTGCAAAAGATGCGCTCGTTGTAGTTTTACCTACACCACCTTTGCCTGATGTTACGACAACAATTTTGGCCACCGAATCCACTCCTATTATGGTCATTCACCCTTAAAAGGGCTGTTTTTTGGTGATTTGCTTAATAAACTAAAGTTCAATCGCTTCGAATTCAAGCTCTTGCTTTTCATTTAAATAAATATGTACTGGCTTTTTTACCACATGTTTAGGGATATCATCTGCGACACAATACGTTCCGGCAATGGAAACGAGCTCAGCCTCTAAAGATTGGCAAAAAATGCGTGCAGCTGCGTGCCCGCCCGCACCAGCAATGACTCTACCACGAACTGTGCCATAAATATGTATATTTCCTGAAGCGATCACCTCGGAACCACTATTCATGCCAGCCTTTAAAATAATATCGCCGTTATCTTGTACAAGGGATTGGCCTGTACGCAAAATTTCATCATGATAAGAGGTAATATGAGCAACCGCTATCTTGTTTAGTGGTTTTTTTGTTTCTGCTGAAGACGATACAGGAGCGGTAGCAGGTTTTTCTACAATTGCGACTTGTTCTGTTGTGGCTTTAATACGCTGTAATGGTTGATCTGCTGGTAAAACAGGGAATTGAATAGCGCGAGCTTCATCTCCTAAAATGCCATCGATTACCGCCATAGGTTGTAGACCCAAGCTCACCAGAAGTTGAATTAATGCAATTAACTCTTGCTCAACCGTACTATCAATAATCACTAAAGTTCCTTGATAGGAACCTTCATTTAATATATTTGATAATTGCTGGCGGATCACATCATGATCATTGGTATCGAAGGTTATCCTGCTAAAGTTAACCATTCTGCCGGTAATCCGGATATCAGCCATAAGTCTTCCTTCAAGGCGTTAAAACGAGCTGTAATATCGTTAAGTTTATTGTAAATAGAGCAAATGCTAGAACAAATCGTGCCAATTCTCTAGCGTGTTTAATAAAAAATTAAGTAAATGCTTATTCTTTGATTCGATCATACTCCGCAAGCGTTTGTTGCCATTGTTTGACCTTGACCTGTTTTCGTACAGACTCCAGTGTCTCGAACACGACAGATTCAACCAATTGCTCAAGCTGGCGATTATTAATATTTATTTCACTCACTTTTTGAGAAATTAATTGATAAGTAGGACTCGGAGTGTTTGGTGAACCCTCAATTAAAGGTTCAATTAAACCTGCACTAATATTTTCACCTAATCTTTGGCCAATACTCTGAATTTGCTGTTCAATACGACCACCGACTAAAGGAATTAAGCGTAATAATTGGGTCAGCTCAGGTGTATCTACTATGGCCTGATCTACAATTTTCCCAACACCTTTTGTTATTGCCGGTTTTTGTTCTTTTAAAGCAGTCGCTAAAGACTCTTGTAATAATGCTGTTAGGGTAGCAGTAAATTGCTCACGATGATGATTAACTAAGTCGTGAATAATCTGTTTATGGCTAGAACTGGTTTGAAGTTCATATCTAATGCCATCAATCACGGTAATAACAACACGATCGGAAAGTTCTTCCATGACAACACGATAGTAAAATAATCCCGTCTTTCTCCAGCTTTCCGGGATAACTCGATAGCCCATTTCGTGTAAACGATAAGCAATAATTCCAGCTCGGAACAAACGTAGAAAACGAAGCTGAGGAATAATGGCTAAAATTTCATACCAGTGAATAAAAGGGAAAAAGAACCAACGTTTATGGTGTTTATTGATGATCGCAATGCTCCAGCGCACGAGCAGCTCAACAATTAAAAAACCAATAAACCAAGCTTCCGATGTGATTACCCATGGGTGCAGTGAATTACGGTAAAAGCTCAGTATCTGGGGCAAATGAATGTGTTCAAAGAACCATGCCCCAATACTGCTCATTAAAAAGAAATTTGTAGCAAGACAGAACAGGTTAAAAATAATAATAAACACCATAAAGATGTCATAGATCAAAAACAGCTTAAACGAAAGGCTGTTTGGATCTACATGATGATATTTCGTTTTTTTCCCAGCGCTGTTTTGCATAATAACGGATGCTTTCTTAAATATTTGTAGAGGTATATTGAGATTTCATTTGCTCAATAAGTTGATCTTTTTCGGTCCAGATTTCATGCACCCATTGTTGGAAACGTTCACGATAAACCGCATCGTCTTCATAGTTTCCACCAAGAACCCAATCTGGAATTTCAATTTTACGCAAATTTACTGCAATTCTTGAAACATCACCGAGCCAGAAATCGCTATATCCAGGGACACCATTTGGATAGACAATTGTCATGTCAACTAAGGCATCAATTTTGTCACCCAAAATATTCAAGGCAAGTGCCAAGCCACCTGCTTTGGGTTTAAGCAAATGCTTATATGGCGATTTTTGCTGGTCATGTTTTTCTTGAGTAAAACGAGTACCTTCTAAATAATTCAATAATGTGAAGGGCTGACTTAAAAGCTGCTCGCAGGCTTTACGTGCTTCCATCATGTCACGGTCTTTGAGCTCAGGATTCTTTGCAACCTGTTCTTTGGTGTGACGTTTCATCATCGGGAAGCCAAGAATTTTAAAAGCTTGTCCAACGAAAGGAATAAAGATGAGTTCCCATTTGGTAAAAAAGCGGGTGAGTGGCATACGGGTTAAACCAAAATATTGATTTACCGTCGTATCAACCCAACTTTGATGGTTACACGTCATGAGATAACGACCTTGCATATTTAGATCAAGTCCATCATCAATCGTGATATCCCATTTTAGATTTGGTAAAACATGGTCAATTAACCAATTATTTACCCCTAACCAGCTATTTGTAATTTGAATATTGGTTTCATCTATTTTAGATGATTTTTTTAAAAGCTTGGTCAGACCAAGTGCAAGAACAGGTGGACCATGAAAAAACGTACTTCCTGTAATGACTGTACCTACAGTGAGTCCACGTGTAATTTTTTTTAGCGCAGATTGCTTATTGGGTGCAGTTGACATATGAATGACCCCGAATGTCTAAAATCCATAGAAAAGTTGTTCAACTATAACTGTCATAATATGAAATACAACGATATCTTAGACAACAATGAAGAAATTGTGATGAGCTAGCATCTTAAAGTGCATCAAAATATTACAAAAACATAACTAAACTGTTTATTATTAACAAAATATCAATGTTTTATACTTCCTTTTTGTTTCATTATTCACTCAACAACAAAACACTCAAAGTGAGGAGGCATGCAATGCGTGCATTAGTTATTTCAACAGTGGTAGGGGCAGCAGTAGTACTTTCTGGTTGTCAAACAACAGGTAACAACCTTGGTGGCGTTGAATACGATAAAGCCGCATTAGGTACATTAATCGGCGCAGCAGCTGGTTACGGTATTTCTAAATCAAGTGCAAACTCTAGCCGTCAAAACAACCGTGCTGCAGCAATTGGTGCAGTTTTAGGTGGTGCTAGTGGTTTATACCTTGACCAAAAAGAGAAAAAATTACGTCAACAAATGGCGGGTACTGGTGTAGACGTTGGCCGTAATCCAGATGGTTCTGTTCAATTAATTATGCCTGGTAGCATTACTTTTGATACAAACAAATCAAACATCAAGCCAAACTTCTACTCAACTTTAAACAAAGTTGCTCAAACTTTGGCTGAAGATAACAAGAGTGCAATTCTTGTAACAGGTTATACTGATAACACTGGTAATGATTCAATTAACATTCCATTATCACAAGCACGCGCTCAATCAGTACGTAGTTATTTAGCTAGCCAAGGCGTATCTGCTAGCCGTATCGACGCGCAAGGTTTTGGTTCATCTAACCCAATCGCAGATAACTCAACTGCAACTGGCCGTGAACAAAACCGTCGTGTAGAAATCAGCATTTATGCTAAACAATAAGATTTAGTTTATTGTTTCAAAAACCACCTTCGGGTGGTTTTTTTATGGGTGCAGTACAAGAAATAATCACGACATTCTACGGCGCATAAATTGCATTATTAGACATCATTTATACATATCCATAGATTTACTATTGGGATTCTAAAACAGAGATGACTATAATCATGCTCGAAAAATTAAGAGGTAATACACGATGTCATCTGCCAGTCAATTGAACAACAAGCAAGAAGAAGCCATGAAATATACTCAGGGCCCTTTATTGGTGCTTGCTGGTGCTGGTTCAGGTAAAACATCGGTAATTACGCGTAAAATTGCCTATTTGGTGCAGCATTGCCGTATTCCAGCGCATCGTATAACCGCGATGACCTTCACAAACAAAGCTGCCCGTGAAATGAAAGAGCGTGTGACCAAGCTTTTGTCACGTGAAGAATCAAAAGGTTTATCTGTTTCGACTTTCCATACTTTTGGTTTAAACCTTTTACGTTTAGAACTTAAAAATTTACCTTTAAAAGCTAATTTTTCGATTTTAGATGCAGATGACTGTAAACGTATTTTGATGGATTTGATGCATCGCGACAATTTGTCAGGTGCAGAAAGCAAAGAATTAATTGCTAAGGCAATGAAGAAAATTTCAGATTGGAAAAATGATCTGATCGTGCCAGAGCAAGCACATTCAACTTGTGAAACACCTGAAGATGTACAGTTTGCCCATCTTTACCAGCTTTATGAACGTAATTTACGTGCTTACAACGCTGTTGATTTTGATGACTTGATTGTTATGCCAACACGTTTACTGCAAGAAAATGCAGAAGTACGTGATAAATGGCAAAACCGTGTTCGCTATTTATTGGTCGATGAATATCAAGATACCAACACCGCCCAATATATTTTGGTGAAACTTTTAGTTGGGGTAATGGGACAGTTCACCGCAGTAGGTGATGATGACCAGTCGATTTACGCATGGCGTGGAGCCAAGCCTGAAAATATGGCTTTGCTTAAGCAGGATTTCCCAAATTTACAAATTATTAAACTTGAACAGAACTATCGTTCAACGAGCCGTATTTTAAAAGCAGCGAACTGTGTGATTCAAAATAACCCACATATTTTTGATAAGAAATTGTGGAGTGATAAAGGGCATGGTGAAGTCATCAGAATTATTACCTGTCGTAATGATGACGATGAAGCAGAGCGCGTGGTCAAAGACTTACTTACTCATAAGCTCATGAACGGTAAAAACTGGAAAGATTATGCTGTTTTATATCGTGGGAACTTTCAGGCACGTGTATTAGAAACACAGCTTCGCCAAATGCAAATCCCGTATAAATTATCTGGTGGTACTTCGTTCTTCGCTCGTGCAGAAATTAAAGACGTGATGAGTTATTTACGTCTAATTATTAACCCAGAAGATGACAGTGCTTTCTTGCGTATTATTAATACGCCTAAACGTGCGATTGGCCCAGTTACTCTTGAGAAGTTAGGTTTATTCTCACAAGAAAATAATTTGTCTTTACTTGGAGCTTCTGCTGATCAACGTTTAAGCATGGTGCTTCCTAAAAAGGCAGAAACACAGCTTCATGAGTTTGCTGACTTTATCGCGACATTTACGCGTGAATTGTTGGAAGACGATGAACCTGTGCCTAAAGTTCGTCAAATGATGAACGAAGCGGGTTATATGGATTACGTTCGTGAACAGTCTGCAACACCTGCACAAGAGAAAAGTAAGCTCGATAACATTGAGAATTTATTTACCAGTATTCAAAATCTCATTAACCGTGCTGAAGACGTTGATGAAAAGAATATTGAAAGTGTCATTCGAAAACTGGTTCTGCTTGACCTGTTAGAACAGCAACAGGAAGAAGAAGATACGGACAAAGTTAACTTACTTACTCTGCATGCTGCAAAAGGTTTGGAATTCCCATATGTGTACATTATGGGACTCGAAGAAGAACTTTTACCGCATAAAAACTCGATTGCAGCAGAAACCATTGAGGAAGAACGCCGTCTCATGTACGTGGGAATTACCCGTGCACGCCAAGGTTTAACGTTAACACTGGCAGAACAGCGTAAAAATGGCGGACAGATGAAACAGATGACACCTAGCCGTTTCCTTGATGAACTTCCGCAAGATGAGCTGGAGTGGTTAGGGCGTAAAAAGAAAATTGCGGCTAATGTTGATCCTAAAGAACAGGCTCAACAATATCTGGCAAATTTAAAAGCTTTATTAAAGCGTTAATTTTTTTAATTTTTAGGAAATCCCATGAAAGTTCAAGTGAAATTGCTCGATCCGCGTTTAGGTAAAGAATGGCCTTTACCTTCATATGCAACAGCAGGTTCAGCGGGTTTAGATTTACGTGCCTGCGTCGATGAAGCAATTGATATTGAACCAGGACAAACTGTTTTAGTTAAAACAGGTATGGCAATTTATATTCATGATGTAAATTTTGCTGGTTTAATTTTACCGCGTTCAGGTTTAGGTCATAAACACGGTATTGTGCTTGGTAATTTAGTTGGTTTGATTGATTCAGATTATCAAGGTGAATTGATGGTTTCGGTTTGGAACCGTGGTCAAACAACATTCCGTTTAGAACCAGGTGAGCGTTTGGCACAGTATGTTTTAGTGCCAGTCGTACAAGCTGAATTTGAGCAAGTAGAAGAATTTGAAGAAACTTTACGTGGCGCTGGTGGCTTTGGTCACACAGGTAAACAATAAGTTTTTTAAAATATTAACGAAAATCAAACGCCTGTTGAACAGGCGTTTCTTTTTATATCTTGAATGTTACAATGGATTATATTACAACACGCTTTACTCATATTCTTTTAACTTTTTTAGCAAACAAACCTTTCAAAATTTTGAATAATCTATGTTTTTGCGATAGATCGGATTGATCTTTAAATAGAAGATACGCTATGAATGTAAGACACTCATTTCCAAAAAGTATTTTTCGTGCTTACGATATTAGAGGCAAACTTTCTTACTTAACCGCGGACGTTGTTCGTTCGATTGCCTACGGATTGGCACAACAATACAAACAAGCAGAACAAACTCAATTAGTGATTGGCTATGATGCCCGTCTCACAAGTCCAGCCTATGCACAATTAATTGAAGAAATTTTAATAGAACAAGGTTTAAGCGTTACCAACATTGGCTGTTGTTCATCACCAATGATGTATTACATTGCTAGAGATTTTGGTGGCAATGGCATTATGGTGACAGCAAGCCATAATCCAAAATCGGATAATGGTATTAAGTGGATTTTAAAAGGTGAACCGCCGTCTCCTGAAATGATTCAGCAGGTGGGGGAAAAAGCCCAAACGTATGTACCAACTCATTCCATTTCTGTACTTGAGCTAACCCTACCTCAATTTAAAGCTGAGTTTTGTCAAAAATATCAGCAAGCCATTTTTAAAGATATTCAATTAAAACGTCCTTTAAAAGTTATTTTAGATGGTTTACATGGCTCTGCTGGACACTGCTCAAAATTAATCTTGGAAAAAATGGGCTGTGAAGTCATTGCTTTACGAACTCATCCGAATGGGGAGTTTCCAGATCATGCACCAGACCCTTCGCATGCAGCTCATTTAACGAATTTGCGTAAAGCAGTGGTTGAGCAGCAAGCAGATATCGGCATTGCTCTGGATGGTGATGGAGACCGTGTCGTTTTAGTCGATGAAAAAGCCCAGATATTGACAGCAGACCGTTTGTTATCACTTTTTGCGCAAATGTGCTTAGAACAACACCCCGAGCAAGAAATTGTTTTTGACGTGAAATGTTCACGCATGGTTCAAAAAACGGTTGAACAACTCGGCGGAAAAGCAAAAATGATCCGCACGGGAAGTAGCTTCTTAAGAGCTTATCTATCTCAGTCAAATGGACGCGCCATTTTTGGTGGAGAATATGCAGGCCACTACGTTTTTAATGATGGGCGTGGTTTCGGCTACGACGACGGTCTATATGCTGCATTACGTGTAATGGAATATTTTACTCAATCGAGTGCGACAACAATTTCTGAATTATTTGCTCCTTATCCAGAAAGATGTTGTACAGAAGATACTTATATTGGTACATATCAGTCTGATCCAAAGTATGTATTACAAGATATTGAAATTTTAAGTCATCGTTTAGGTGCCCGTATCAGTAAAATCGATGGCGTACGTCTTGATTTTGATGATGGTTTTGGCATTATTCGAGCATCAAATACTGGTGAATATTTTACTGTAAGATTTGATGCGGATAATCCTTTACGATTAAAGGAAATCCAGCAAAAATTTGTAGATATGTTGCAAGAACATTATCCGCAAATTGCACAAGAACTTTCAGAGGCCTAACTAACTAAGGAGAGGCGTAATGCCACAACATCAGCATATCGGTGTCGACAAAGCAAAAATCTTGATTGAAGCTTTGCCGTATATTCAACGTTTTACTGGTAAAACGCTGGTGGTGAAATACGGTGGCAACGCGATGACTGATCCGGAGCTCGAAAGTTCATTTGCTCGAGACATCGTTTTACTTAAAACTGTCGGGTTAAATCCGATTGTTGTTCACGGTGGTGGACCACAAGTAGACTCATTTTTAAAGCAGTTAGGCCGCGAGTCTGACCGTATTGACGGTATGCGTGTAACTGATGCTGCAACCATGGAAGTGGTTGAAATGGTATTAGGTGGTAGCGTAAATAAATCAATTGTTAACCTGATTAATAAACATGGTGGCCGCGCAATTGGTTTAACAGGTAAAGATGGTAATTTACTTCGTGCCCGTAAATTACTTATGGAAAAGCAAGAAGAAGACGGTTCAATCAAACATATCGACTTGGGTATGGTTGGGGAAGTAACTGGCGTTAAAACCGATGTATTGGAAATGTTCACTCAAAGTGACTTTATTCCAGTGATTGCGCCATTAGGTGTAGATGAAGAAGGCAATACTTATAATATTAATGCTGATTTAGTTGCAGGTAAGGTTGCAGAAGCACTAGGCGCTGAAAAGTTAATTTTGCTTACCAATATTACGGGTGTGCTTGATGAAAATAAAAATCTATTAACTGGCCTTACTACGCAAGAAGTTGATCGCCTTATTGAAACAGGCGTGATCTATGGCGGTATGATTCCTAAAGTAGGCTGTGCACTTGATGCTGTTAAAGGTGGTGTTGTGAGCGCACATATTGTTGATGGTCGCGTACCACATGCAACATTGCTTGAAATCTTCACTGATCATGGGGTTGGAACACTCATTTCTAATCGCACTAAAACAGCTTAAGAAATTCGTTATTCTCAATAAAAAGATCACCCTAGGTGGTCTTTTTTTATACCATCTTGATTTGGTCATTTTTTTGTCATGAGCTTTGACTAGTGTAAGGGGTGTCACTAGGAGCGTTCATTATGCTGGAAAAATTTAATCAATATCGCCAAACCTGGACTTTACCTTTAAATCGTCATAAAGCAATAAATCAGACACAATTTCGTTTTGAATGGGTTGATAATTTAAAAGAATTACAAGATGTACAGCGGTTTCGTGCACAACAATTTAGCCAACAATTTGGAATTCATTTTGAAGATAACTTAGACCAAGACATTTATGATTTTGGTTGTGAGCATGCAGTCTTACGTGAAAAGTGGACTGGAGAGATTGTCGCGTATACCCGTCTAAAACTATTTCAAGGTCATGAGATTGCACAAAGCTACAGCGCACATGAGTTTGATATTGTTCCTCAGTTATCACATCTTCCTAATGTATTAGAAATAGGGCGTACCTGTGTTCATCCTCGCTTTCGTAATGGTAAAGCATTATCGACACTATGGTTGAACCTTGCGCCGAAAGTGCTATGGTCAATGCGCGCTAAATATTTGATGGGGTGTGTCAGTATTCATTTGCAAGATAATTTGGCTAGAGCTTACTACACGCATCGCCAGATTCAGCAATTATCTGAAAGTAAAACCATTGATATCCGTTCGAAAAAAATCTACGAACCTGAATATCCTGAATTTAGCTTTCCACAAGATGAGCGTATGCCGAAACTATTTCAAATGTATTTGAGCATGCAATCAAAACTATCGAAACAGGCTTTTTTTGATGAAGAATTTAACTGTCTAGATTATTTTGTATTTCTGGAAGTGAATAAAGTGGCAACTTCATTTGTCATGAATAAAATGGGTCAGCGTTAATCATATGTTCTATTTTCTAATAGCCAGCACATATTGAGATTTGCAAGCAATTTTACTCTCATGCACAATAGAGCAGATGGGGTAATTAGAAGTAGTTTAAAAGCGATATGTGCCAGCTATTAGGAATGAATTGTGCAACACCAACGGATATTACTTTTTCTTTCCGTGGTTTTTCACAGCGTGCAGGAATTACCTCAGACCATAGTGATGGATTTGGTATTGCATTTTTCGAAGATAAGGCTTGCCGTTTATTTGTCGATAACCAGTCGGCAGTTGAATCTCCAATTGCCGATCTTATCCGTAATTATCCTATTAAATCACGTAATGTGATCGCGCATATTCGTAAAGCGACTCAAGGTAAAATTACTTTAGAAAATTCTCATCCCTTTATTCGAGAGTTGTGGGGGCGTCATTGGATTTTCGCCCATAATGGTGATTTACATGACTTTGATCCACCGCTGAGTGGACGTTTTACGCCTGTGGGCAATACAGACAGTGAACGCGCATTTTGTTATTTGCTCGATCAACTCGTTGAAGCTTTTGGCTATGAAGAACCAAGCCTTGAACAGATATTTGAAGTATTAGAAAAAATTTCGCCACAAATTGCTGAGTACGGTACATTTAATTATTGCTTATCGAATGGCAAGGCATTATTTAGTTATGCGATTACTAAATTACATTGGTTGGTTCGAGAATATCCATTTAATCAGGCTCATTTAATTGATCTAGATATTGAAGTCGATTTTAGTCAGGTAACAACCCCTGAAGATCGTGTAGCGGTAATAACAACTGAACCTTTAACACATAATGAAAACTGGACAGCTTATCAACCCGGTGAAATGATTTTATTTCAACATGGTGAACCAATTAAAAAAGCAATTACTCATGTAGAAAGATTAAAGCGTGAGCTGGAAAATCCTGAACTTAAGCGTATTACTCGTGCAGATCAATATTAATATAAAGTATATTTTAAATTTATAAGTAGAGATATTTATATATATTAGACATTTAATAACAAAGTATTTTGTTTAAAAAATACTTTATTATTTTAGTTGGTTAAGTTTATAAAAAATAAATAAAAACAGTAATTTATGTTGATTGTGATTTTTATAAGATAAACCCGACAAAATAGCTTTGTTTTTATTTATATTCTTTAAATATATCATGAGGTTTATGCAACAGTCATTGAACATCATTGGGGAGATGTATGAAAATGAAATGGGCTTCAGTATATAATACGGGTATTGATGTTATTGATGAGCAACATAAACGAATACTTGATTATATTAATGAAATTGATGATGTAAAGGATGATGAAGATAGACGTCGAATTAAAGATGTTTTAGATAATATTATTGATTATACGCAATCACATTTTACTTTTGAAGAAAGTTTACAAGAGGAAGCCGATTATAAATATCGTGTACCACATAAACGTGTACATGACTTGTTTATTAAAAAAATAGAGTTATATCGTGAGCGTTTTGAAATGGGACATACTGTTGAAAAAGAGCTACAAGAAATTTTAGCAAAATGGTTAATTAACCATATTCAACATGATGATGCTGATTATGTCGGGGCAGTAAAAGAAAATATGATGGGGATTATTAGAGAAAAAGAAAAGAAGAAAGGGAAAAACTGGTTTGCTCGTTTTTTCGCATAACTTGAATAACAAAACTTATAATTTTAGTTAGCGCAGCAAACTATCGTTTCGGTAGTTTGCTTTTTTTATTGAGCAAGCTTTGATTTTCAGGCATGAGACGGGCAAAATATCTATAGTCTTTTTCAAGGAATGCATAATGCAGGACATACCTATGTCACGATGGTTATCGCCCCTGATGGCGTTTTGCTTGTCTTTCATCATTATGGCGACATTGGCACCCGCTATGGGGATCCAGATTGATCGTCAAATCGATTTCTGGTTATTGTGGTTGGGCACAATGCTGTTATTGGCTCTGCCAGTTTGTTATTTAGAAATTGCCTTAGCAAAACGGTCGAAGACTACTGCTTTAAATGCTTTATCGAGTTTAACTCGTGAAGCAGATAGTTCACCAAAATGGCGTTTGGCTGGTTGGCTTGCAGTTATTTTTATTCCATTTTTAGCCGGAAATGTACTGAGTACTGCTGGCAATTTACTGACAGTACAGCTCAATAATAGCGTTTCTGGGCAAATTGTTTTTGCTGGTCTTGCAGTTGCGGCTTTAATTTTATCTTTTATTCCACGTCAGATTTTAATTGTGTTAATGACAGTCGGTGTAATCGCTTCTATTGTTTTAGCTAATACGATGGGAACGACTTTACAGCCTTGGCATTGGACAAATGTTGAGTTTAAAGAGTGGGGTAATGCAACTGTGCTTGCTCTTGTTGCGAGTGGTTTAGGCTTAGGACTTTACTGGCAAAATAGCTTGTCTGTAATTCACTCTCAAGAAGGCGCTACCCGAACTGTACTTCCAATCTGGTTAGCTCAGTTAATTGCTGTCGTTGCGTTTGGTTTCTTTTCTCTTCAAGCACAGCTTCCTGTTTTTACCTGGATTTTTACTGCGGTAATGACAACAGCTCTGTTTATTCAACTTGCTAAAGAACAGCTTGCTCAACGTCAACTGATGTACGTTTTACAATGGGTGATTATTGTTGTAGCAATTGCAGTTTGGGCTGTGCCTGAACTTCACGGCATCTTTACGTTGATTTTGATGCTTTGGGGATTACTCATTTGCTTGATCTATGCAATTTTTGCTGGTTGGATTATGAAAATTAGCCACTTGCGTAAATCAATGAATTTTAGCAATGAATTGTTCTATAACTTGTGGCGTATTGCGGTACGTATTGTTTTACCACTTTCAATTGTAATTGCCATGATTGCGGTAGTTGGACAAATTATCTGATGGAAAAAGCTCAGCAAGTGTGGGTTGCTTTTGCAGCCCCAGAGCAACAGTTTTTAGTTGCTATTCCATTTGAAGCTGGAATGACAGCATTACAAGCAGTTGAAGCGAGTGGGTTACAGACGCAAGTAAGTTTGCCTGAGCCATTACAACTTGGCATATTTGGTGCAAAAGTAGAAGCTGATGCAGTATTACAAGCAGGTGATCGGGTAGAGGTCTATCGGCCTTTAACGATTAATCCTAAGGATATACGCCGTAACCGCGCTGAGAAAAATCCTGTGGGGCGATATATTAAAAGTAATCGCTTAAAGCAATAAGCCCCATAAATAAAACCCCTCGAAGTATTTCACTTGAGGGGTTTATTTTTATTAGAAAAAACGATTATAGTGGTGGGGCAGTTAAAATCGCTTCTTTAGAAGCAGGTAAACCTGGTTGCGATTCTGGAATAGTTTCTAAACCTTCAATTTTAGTTACTGTGCCAGTGCCATCAAAGTAAATTTTTAAATGCTGACCATGTGCTGCGGGGATTTTTGCCTTTTTAGCATAAGTTCCCGGGATATAGTTGTAAATGTAGTCCCAACGCTGAGGATTGAGGGGATCAGTCACAGTTGGACTACCAAGCAAAAAACGCACTTGCTGGAAATTCATGCCGACTTGTACTTGAGAGGCCTGAGCTTTGGTCAAAGGAGTCCCTTGAGGAATATCAACCTTATATACACCAAAGATTGAACAACCAGCAAGGAGTGAAGTGACTAATAACGTCAGCACGAGTTTTTGCATTTTGCTACACTATCCCAATAAATTATGATGCATTTGATCAAAGGATAGATCATACTTCATCTAAATTCTATTGCCTATTCCAACTTGAGATTTGTTGAGAGACCTTTTTTCATGCCTATTTCCAATCAAGATTTGCGCAAAGCTGGACTTAAAGTTACCCTTCCACGAATTAAGATTTTGGAATTATTAGAAAATTCAAAGCAACATCATCTTAGTGCTGAAGATATTTACAAGACTTTGTTAGAACAAGGGGAAGATGTCGGCCTTGCGACAGTTTACCGTGTGTTAACACAATTTGAAGCTGCAGGTATCATTCAGCGTCATCATTTCGAAAATAATCATTCTGTTTTCGAAATTATGCAAGAAGATCATCACGATCATTTGGTTTGCCATAATTGCAACAAAGTTATTGAATTTACTAATGATGTTATCGAGAAGGAACAGCATGCTGTAGCAGACCAACATGGGTTTACCTTAACGGGTCACTCATTAAACCTCTACGGTTACTGTAACGAACCTGAATGTCAGGAAGTTCTGCGCAAGAAATAATCGTTTTCACACAAAGAAAACAAATAAAAAAGGAAGGTTACGTTTAACCTTCCTTTTTTTATGAGGAAATTACTGTCGGTCGAAAGTTAAATGCTGATTTGTGCCTGCAATTTGATCAGGTCCTTCTTCAGCAAGCTTAATCGTCAAACGTAAATCATTTGGTGAGTCGGCATGTTTTAATGCATCTTTATAGGTAATTTGGCCTGCTTTATAGAGATCAAACAATGCTTGGTCAAAGGTTTGCATACCAAGTTCACGTGAGCGTTTCATTAAATCTTTAATTTCATGAATTTCACCTTTACGAATGTAATCTGAAATTAATGGTGAGTTAATTAAAATTTCAATTGCGGCGCGGCGAGATTTGCCATCAGGCGTTGGAATAAGTTGCTGAGCAATCATGGCCTTTAAGTTAAGAGATAAGTCCATGTAGAGCTGACTGTGGCGGTCACTTTCAAAGAAGTGAATAATACGGTCGAGTGCTTGGTTAGCGTTGTTGGCGTGCATTGTGGCCAATACAAGGTGACCTGTTTCAGCAAAGCCAATCGCGTAGTCCATTACTTCACGAGATCGAATCTCACCAATCAAGATGACATCTGGTGCTTGTCGCAAAGTATTTTTTAAGGCAATTTCAAATGAGTCCGTATCGATTCCGACTTCACGTTGGGTAATGATGCAGCCCGCATGTTCGTGAATAAACTCGATTGGGTCTTCAATGGTAATGATATGACCTTTAGTATTGTGGTTCCGATAGCTTATCATTGAAGCCAAAGATGTCGATTTACCTGTACCTGTCGCACCAACAAAAATAATGATGCCGCGTTTGGTCATTGATAAATCTTTAAGAACAGGTGGTAACTGCAAGTCATCAATTGAAGGAATTTTAGTTTCAATTCGACGTAGTACCATGCCTGGCATGTCACGCTGCTGAAAAGCACTCACACGAAAGCGGGCAGTTTTATCACGGTTCATAATGGCAAAGTTACATTCGCGAGTGTCCGCAAATTCTTTGCGTTGCTTTTCGCTCATGATGGAATGTAAGAGTTGACCAATAACATCGCCTGAAAGACTATTTTTTGAAATTGGAACAATTTGCCCGTTAATCTTCATCGATGGCGCAACGCCATCTGTAATAAAAAGATCGGATGATTTTTTTTCAACCATAAGGTTGAGTAAGTCATTAAAATCCATATTTATTCTCTAATTATTTTTATAGGAATGATTCAGGCTGTTTTGCAGCAGTACGAGCCGTTTGTGGACTAATCACACCACGAGAAACTAGACCTTTTAAGCTTTGGTCGAGTGTGGTCATGCCATGATTGGCACCAGTCTGAATTGATGAATACATTTGGGCGACTTTGTTTTCACGAATTAAGTTACGAATGGCAGGAATACCAATCATAATTTCATGTGCTGCGACACGCCCTCCGCCGTTCTTTTTAAGCAGGGTTTGCGAAATAACAGCCTGTAAAGATTCTGACAACATGGCACGAACCATGTCTTTTTCTTCGGCAGGGAATACGTCAATCACACGGTCAATGGTTTTTGCAGCAGAAGTCGTATGGAGTGTACCAAACACCAAGTGACCCGTTTCGGCAGCAGTAAGTGCTAAACGGATGGTTTCAAGGTCACGCATCTCACCGACCAAAATAATATCAGGGTCTTCACGCAGTGCCGAGCGTAGTGCTTCGTTAAAGCCATGTGTATCACGATGTACTTCACGCTGGTTAATCAAACATTTCTTCGATTGGTGTACAAATTCGATAGGGTCTTCAACCGTTAAAATATGGTCATAACGATTTTCGTTGATATAGTCCATCATCGCTGCAAGCGTCGTAGATTTACCCGAACCTGTTGGGCCAGTGACTAATACAATCCCACGTGGATAGTCGCAAATATCTTTAAAGATTTGACCTAAGCCTAAATCTTCCATAGTAAGTACTTTAGATGGAATGGTACGAAATACTGCACCAGCACCGCGGTTTTGGTTAAATGCGTTAACACGGAAACGAGCAACATTTGGCACTTCAAAAGAAAAGTCGGTTTCAAGCTTTTCTTCGTAGTCTCGGCGTTGTTTATCATTCATGATGTCATAGACCAGACGGTGAACATCTTTATGATCTAGAGCTGGTAAGTTAATGCGACGGACTTCACCATCAACGCGAATCATTGGTGGCATGCCAGCAGATAAATGTAAATCGGACGCGCCATTTTTCACAGAGAAGGCGAGTAGCTCTGTAATATCCATAATTTCCCCAAGTAAATCAAAATATGTCATTATTTTGTAGAATAATATACGGCTTTCACCGAGGCTTACCAACACCTCGCTTTAGGTGAAAAGCAAAAAAGTTTTTTGAAAATGAGAACCTTGTCAATGAATTACCTGCAAGATGCGCGGCAGCACGTATTACAGCAAATCCAACGTGCTTGTGAACATGCTCAGCGTTCGCCTGAAACTGTGCAACTTTTAGCCGTTTCGAAAACACATCCGAGTGAAAGTTTGCGTGAAATGTATGCAGCAGGGCAAAGAGCATTTGGTGAAAACTATTTACAGGAAGCTTTAGAAAAAATCGAAGCTTTACACGATTTAGAAATTGAATGGCATTTTATTGGTCATGTTCAGCGCAACAAGACTAAACATTTGGCCGAAAAGTTTGATTGGGTGCATGGTGTAGATCGTTTGATTATTGCGGAGCGATTATCTAATCAAAGACTTCAAGATCAATCTGACTTGAATATTTGTTTGCAAGTGAATATTGATGGGCAAGACAGTAAAGATGGCTGTACACCAGATGAGGTTGCCGAGTTAGTTGCTCAAATTAGCCAATTAGCAAAAATTAAATTACGCGGCTTAATGGTAATTCCAGCGCCAGATAACACAGCCGCTTTTGTAGATGCTAAAGCCTTGTTTGATGCTGTGAAAGAAAAACATACCCACCCAGAAGATTGGGACACATTAAGCATGGGAATGTCAGGTGATTTAGACGCTGCGATTGCCGCAGGTTCAACCATGGTACGTGTAGGAACGGCTTTATTTGGAAAGCGTGATACAGTTGAGAAAAAATGACTTTTACAATTTAGCTCAACGTTTTGTCGGGTAACTGTAATTTGTTAATTTAAATTTAATTTTCCTAGCTTATAACCCAGATATTTTAATATTTGAGTGTGTAATGTATGGATTTATTGCATGTTTTTATTCTGGCGATCATTCAGGGTTTTGCTGAATTATTGCCAGTTTCTAGTTCCGCACACGTTATTTTAGCTGAAAAGTTAATGGGGTATGATCCATCTGCACCTGATATGACTTTCTTACTTGTGATGTTACATACGGGTACGATGTTTGCAGTGATTGTCTACTTTTGGAAATCTTGGAAAAAAACCTATTTTTCTTCTTGGGAAAGTTTCAAAAAACAAGCCTTCTATATTATTTTGGCAACGCTTATTACAGGTGTGCTCGGTTTAGCGCTTCAATCTATCATTAAACATGTGTTTTTTGGTGGCGCGAGCAGTTTCGAAATTGAGCATTTGTTTAGTAACTCAAAACTCATGGCAGCTGCGTTAATTTCGGCAGGTGTTCTGATTATTTTATCTTCGCGCTTAGACCGCGGACAACAAGGTGAAATCAGTTTGCGTAGTGCTTGTATTATTGGGGCGGTGCAGGCTTTATGTTTACCTTTCCGTGGCTTTTCACGTTCTGGTGCAACGATCTCTACAGGTTTATTTTTAGGTGTATCTCGCCAAAAGGCTGAAGAGTTCAGTTTTGCACTGGCTGTGGTACTAACACCAGCAGTAATCGTAAAAGAGTTATATCGTTTAATTCACGCTCAAGGCTTACAAACAGTGGCACATGGACAAGTGTTCCATTCGATGGTTCCAAGCTTATTGGGCATGTGCTTTAGCTTTGGTGCTGGTCTTTTAGCGCTAAAATGGTTGTCTTCATGGTTAGAACATGGGCGCTGGCATTTATTTGGTTTGTACTGTATTGGTTTCGCAATCGTCGTACTCTGCGTGAATTAATTTTTTGATGTTTTAAAAATAAAAAATTAGTACAAGACCATACAAGAAAAAGGGGCGTAGAACATAAGCCCCTTTGTTATATAAGATTCAATCAAGTCTAAGATATGAAATCCTAATAAATTAGCCTACGACTTCAATGGTACTTGCACCCGCACCAAGAGGTTTCACCTGAATTTGTACAGGAATACGCTCGTGCATTTCTTGAATGTGTGAAATGAGAATGACCTGACGACCCTGATTTTGCAATTGATCTAAAGCATTCATAACCATATGCAAAGATGAGGCATCTAAAGTGCCAAAACCTTCATCAATAAACAGCGATTCAATTTTCATTGAACCCGAGGCCATATTGGCAATGGCTAAAGACAAGGCAAGGGCAGTTAAGAACGACTCACCGCCAGATAAAGATGCAACGGAGCGGGTTTCTCCATCCATATCGTGGTCAATAATCGCAAGGCTTAAGGACTGATCAAGACGTTTTAGCGTATAGCGTTGAGAAAGCATCGCCAGTTGCTGATTGGCATGTTCAACTAAAATATCTAGGTGATATTGCTGGGCATAGTCACGGAACTCTTTACCTTTAGCATCCCCAATCAGACCTGAAATTTTGCTCCAACGATGCTCTTCATGCTGAATATTTTGAATTTGCTCAGCGTATTGTTGCTGCTTCGCAAGGTTTTGCTGATGTACTTCAAGCTTAAGCTTCAGTCGATCACGTACTTCAAGCTGTGCTTTGAGCTCTGCAATATTGTCTTGAATGAGACTAACAAGCTTTTCATATTCAATATCTGGCTGAGTTTGTAAGTGCTCGCTTAATTGCTCTTGCATGGTCTTAAGTGCAGAAGAAGCTTCACTTAATAAACGTTCGGCATGATTAAGACGATTACGAATATCTTGCTCTTGAGTTGAATTAATTTGCATGAGCGCCGTAAGATCAGAGGCTTGAAAATCAGCATGCGCTTTTAACCAGTTTTGAATTTGCTCATCAACCTGCTGTTGATGTTGCGAGGTGTGTTGATGTTGATGCTTGAGCTGATCGAGCGATTGTTTCTGCTGCTCAAAGTGCTGTCTAGTTTGTTCGAAACGCTGTTTAGCTTCATGATACGCGGTTTGTTGCTGCTGACGTTTAGCATCGTGTTCAATTAACCATTCGTGCGGTTTAATGTCAGCACGGCCCGTCATTTGCTGAATGAGCGACACCGCTTTTTCATTATTTTGCTGACCTTTAAGCGTAATCTCTTTGAGATTTTGATCGACCTCATCAATTTGTTTGACCATTTGCTCAAGGTTGGCAACTAACATTTTAAGGTCTTGTTGCTGCTGTTCAAAACGCTGTGCAAGCTGTTCTTGTTGCTCAAGCTGCTTAGCGCGTGCATCAAGAATAGTCCAAGTCTGCTTAGCCGTTTGGCTACTCGACTGCTGCCATGCATGCTGTTCTGTTTCAGACAAGCACTCAACAATATGTTGAACTTGTTGTTGCCATTGTTGTGCTGTATTAAGCAAACTTTCATTACGTTGAATAGACTGAACGAGCTGATTGTGCTGTTTAATCGCTTGGACTAAACGCAAGTTTTCTGAGTCAAATGAACTTATGGCAGTTTGTGCGGTTTGTCTGAGTTCGTTCAGCGTTTGCAAGATCTGCGCAGGAGCTTGATTAAGCTCAATATGTAATTGATTGAGGTTAAACGTTTGCTCAAGCTCTTGCTGCAAGCTTGATTGTTTGGTTTTAAGTTGAGTTAAGTACTTCTGAACTTGCTCAAGCTCGGCACTACACTGGGTGAGCGAATGTTGTTGGTTTTGCCATGCGTTAAATTTAGTTTGCTCGAGTGCAATAGCTTGTTGCTCTTGCTGTTGCTGCAAGTCGAATAAAGCTTTAGAGACTGCACTGTTGTCAACACGATAGGGATGGTGTGTGCTTCCACAGACTAAACAAGCTTCACCATCTTTAAGATTGGCTCGTAACTGCTCAATATTTTCGGTGTGTAATAAACGCTGCTGTTGCAGGATGTGCTGTAACTTTTCACGTTCAGTTTTTGCTGTTTGGTAGTCTTGTTCAGCTAACTGGCAAACGGTTTTAAGTTGCTGTTCTTGGGCTGAGACTTGAGTTTGTTTTTCAGTGAATTGCTGAAGCTCAGCATATAACTCATGATAAATTTTAACTTTCTGTTGAGTAAGATCTAGCTGAGTGATTTGAGCAAGCTTTTGTTCTTTGTCTTTACGTTGCTGTTCAAGCTTTAACTCAATTTGTTCAACTGTGCCGAGTGAAGCTGTCAGTTGTTCAAGTTCACTTTTAGCTTCCGTTACCTTTTGGCGGGCAAGGCTAGGATTGCCAAGCTGTTGTTCAATCGCTTCATAGTTTTGAATAAACTGCCCGAGCTGATGTAGATGTGCTGAGAGGCCTTTGTCTAATACAGCGTATTGCTGAGTCTGGGTAAGCTGCTGTTGTAGATGAACTTGGTCTTGTTGAAGCTGTGCAATATGCTGTTGCACAGTGTTTTGCTGCTGTTGCAATGGACCGAGTTTTTGCTCAAATACATTTTTCTTTTCTTTGCACTTTTTATATTCATCGGCAATAAAGGCACGTTCTTGAATGGACTGTCGAACTTGATTTAAAGCTTGTTGATGCTGTTGCTCAAAATCGAGCGTCTGTTTGAGCTGCTGTTCTGCAAGTTGATATTGTTTTTGACCCGTTTCGAACACTTGCACCAACTCATTAAACTTGGTTTGTGCTTGCTGAATATGCGGCTCAAGTTGTTGTAGCGTTTGTAAATTTTGAGATTGTTGAAAAACCTGCTGGCGTATTTCAGAGAAAACTTCGAGCCGTTGTAATTGCTCACGTTCAGGCGCAAGTTGCTGATGGTGATTTTGCTGGGTTTGAAACTGTTGCTGTTTAGCTTGAACTTCTTGGGCAAGTTTCGCTTTGCGCTCAAACCATTGTTGCTGTTTGTCTAAGACATTCTTTTGTTGTTCTAACTTTTGATGATTTTGTTCAGCCTGCTGATATTGTTCAGTAAATGCAGCAATCTCTTCATCAGACAAAATTTCGATATGGCCTAAGAACTCTTCAAGCTGTTTACGCTGCTTTGCAATATCTGCTGTTTTACGAAAAGCCAGCTCACCAATTTTGGCGAAAATGCTGGAGTTGGTTAGGTACTCGAGTAACTCACCACGTTCGCTGTCTCGTGCTTTTAAAAATGCGGTCACTTCTGACTGAGCAAGTAATACGGCACGCGTAAATTGTTCAAAAGAAAGCTGGGTAATTTGTTTAACTTTTTCATCAACCGCTTTGGCTTTGTCGGCAAGTACCACGCCATCGGTCAGGCATTTTAAATGGCGCTGCACACTTTGTAATTTGCCATTTGGGTTTTCACGTGCACGTTTAATTTCCCAGCGTGCCAAATAACGTTTTTGATCTTGTGCGACAAAGCAAAGTTCCGCAAAACCATGTCCTGTACCACGGCGTAAGACAGTGAGTGGTGAATTGGTCAGTAACTCAGAACCATCGACATCTTTTAATTTACCATCGCTGTCTTTAAGGCGAGGAACCCGATTAAACAAAGCCAGACACATGGCATCTAAAATAGTCGACTTACCAGCACCAGTTTTCCCTACAATCGCAATGAGACCTGCATGGGCAAGAGGCGCACTTTCAAAATCAATAAAATGTTCATCAGAAAGAGATGCCAGATTTTTTATTCGAATGGATAAAATTTTCATGACATATCCTTAAGGGGTTGCATCATTTTCAAGATGTTTTTGTGCTTCTTGTACTAGGCTTAGAAAATCTTTTAAGACTGCATCATCGGCGTTGTAACCTTGTTTTTCCCAGATATTTTGAAAGAGTTTTTCTGGTGTTGGTGGTTCAAGTGCGATTTTCTGAGTAATATTTGAGTCGGTCGAGTCTTTATTCACATATTGACGTGAAATACGTACTAAACGATAGCGGTCAGGTGGTAGGGCCGCTTCAAACTGCTGACGTAGATTAGGCTGTGGCGGCGTTAAGCTATAATATTCAATATCGACATATTCACGGTGGTCAATATTTTCAATCACACCATGAGGCAAGGCTTTGAGTTGTTGCAGCACTTCATTTAATTCACCACGAATGCGGTGCAACTGTATGCAACGTGGAATTTCTACAGCTTCAAATTGCAAACGGCTATCTGCCTCTTGAGTCGGGTCAATTTTGACCTCAACCACTTGGTGCTTATAGTTAATTTCACTAAAAGACAGTGGAATAGGCGAGCCACTATAACGGATATGCGGCTGGCCTACTTTTTGTGGTTTATGTAAGTGCCCTAAAGCAACATAGTCGACAGCATCTTCAAATAAAGTCGTTGAAAGTGCCTCTTCGTTACCAATAATGATTGGGCGTTCAGAGTCGGATGTTTCTCCACCTTGCATATGCGCATGCGACATCAAAATCAATGCTTGGTCTGGCGTTTTACGACGTTTGGCTTCGGCAATGAGTTGCTGGTGCAAATAGGCAATCGCATTTTTGCTATTGGTGGTATGTTCATTAAAGCCTGTAATTTCGGCTGAGCGTAAAAAAGGTAGGGCAAGACACCACGCCACAATATCCTGATTTTGATTATAAATAGGTAAAAGTAGTCGATCGAGATCTAGGGTTTTATCTTCATTCCAGCGAACTACGCCCACGGTTTTTGCATTGTATTTTTCTAAAAGAGGTTCGACCTGTTCAATACGGTAGCCTGAGTCATGGTTACCCGCAATCATGAGCGTTTGCATGTGTGGTGCAATACGGTGCGCATCTGCTAAAAATTGGTAGAGTTGTTTTTGTGCCTGAGAACCTGGGTTAATGACATCAAAAATATCGCCGGCAATAAGCAGGGCATGTGGTTGTTTTTCTTGAATTTGAGTGAGTAACCAGCTTAAAAATTGTTGGTGTTCGTAGTGTCGTGAATGATTATAAAAAAACTGCCCCAAATGCCAGTCAGAAGTATGTAGAAAATGTACGGACATAGAAACAGACATCAAGCCAAAATAAACACAGATACGTTAGCATAAATTGACAGGAGATTTTATCAAGACATTTTAAAGTGCTCGTTATTTAAGCCTAAGTTGGAACTTAAATTAATTTTTCACTTTAAACTTTGCTTTGTTACTATCGACTTAAACCATGAACTTTGAGAACAAAATGACCATTCATGAATACGAAGTAAAAATACAGTGGGAAGGGAATACAGGAACAGGCACTTCATCTTACCGTTCATATAAAAGAGACTTTAGTATTCAACATCCGCAGAAAACCACGATTCAAGGTTCTTCAGACCCAGCCTATTTAGGTGATGTGACCAGATGGAACCCTGAAGATTTATTGGTCGCATCTGCCTCAGCTTGTCATAAGCTTTGGTACTTGCACCTTTGTGCAGTCAACCATATTCATGTGCTGAGTTATGTCGATCACGCACTTGGATTTATGGAAGATACAGATCCAGTCAAACGTGGTCACTTTACTCAAATTATTTTAAGACCCGAAGTCGTTTTAGAAAAAGGTGCAGACCAAGAGCTTGCGGCAAAATTACATGAAGAGGCTCATCATGAATGCATGATTGCCAATTCGGTGAATTTCCCAATTACATGTGAAGCCACTTTTAGTTTTGCCGAATAATAAATATGAAATAGCCACCATTTAAAAGACGGTGGCTATAAATTAATAAAATTGTTAAATAATATCTTTAAGCTGCATTTTCATCGACTTGGAAAATACCAAAAACGTTATGGTCTAAATCGACAAAGTAGCCATGCCAAGCACGACCGGGAAGAGCGAATTTATCCATTGCGACAATGCCACCTTGCGCTAAAATTTTGGCAGCAACTTCATCAAAGTTTTCTACTTGAACCGAACAGGTAAATGCATTGGTACCATACTCCATGGGTGGGGTTTGAGCCGGACGTTTTAAAAGTCCACCCATGAGTGACGGCGTTTCGATACGATAATATTCAATTGGTAAATTTTCATCAAGTTTAAATTGCCAACCGAACACAGCTTGATAAAACTGCGCATCGCGGGCAGGGTTTGAAGACTGGATTTCAAAATAGGCAATGTTGTTCATATTATTTAAAACATATTTTTATGGTGCAAAAAGTATACGCATAGCTTTTATAGCCACGAAAGGGCTATTGTGTATGCTGAGCGTAAAATAAATGAAAGTGCTAGAAAATAAAAACCGACGATTCGAGTGATGAGAGAATCGTCGGTCAAAAACTTCATCAAGGGTTTCGGCTGCTAACAAAACCTAATCTGAAGGAAGAAAAGCGTCGTAATGAAAGGTCACCGAAACAATTTTGCGGATGCCGTGCAAAGGAAGTATTCGGTTGCTGCGACCTTATTACCCTATATAACGTCAAGAGATTCGAATTGGTTGACAGAAAAATGAAAAAAAATCGAAAAAAAATTTATAATTATTTTTTGAACCCATAAATTAGGCAAAAATATGACCAAATTACGTTCTTACTTTCTCTGGTTTTTTGGTTTATGCATCGTGCTTACCTTAATTGTAGGTGTGGTTGCAGCACTATTACCAGCGAGTGTAGGCGGTATTTTAACAGCCGTTCCATATTTAGGCGCAATGATTTTTGTCTTATTTAAATTTTTAAAGAAAGAACGCCGTGCACCGACTGTACAAGAAAAAAAGAAATTTACTTTAGGTTTTACCCTGATTTTTTGGGGCTATAACTTATGTGGTGTTTTATTTGGCCTGTTTTTATTTGCTAGAAAAGACCCAGAGATTTTGCAAAACTTTATGCTTTATCTCAAACAGCCCCAGTTCTTGAGCATTATGGTGATTATGCTTTTAATGTTAGCTATCCCGCTTTATTTAATTACCTACTGGTTTTACGGCAAACAGGCACAGCGAATGGCAGACAAAATGTTTAATGTGTAATAGATCACTACATAAACAGCTACGATTAAATATAAATGAGTCTTATATAATTAAATAAAACTTGCGTCCTCGGTTTTGGAGGAAATATGAATAAGAATGTATTAATCACGGGTGCCAGTGGGTTTATCGGAACACATTTAATTAAGTTCCTGCTGCAAAAAAATTATAACGTGATTGCTGTGACACGGCAGGCTGGAAAGATATCTGACCATCCTGCCTTACAGTGGGTGCAAAAGTTCGAAGATATTACGACACGGCAAATTGACTATGTGGTGAATTTGGCAGGCGCAAATATTGGCGAAAAACGTTGGACCGAGTCGCGTAAAAAACAACTCATTGAAAGCCGAGTAAACACGACACGAAAGTTATATGCGTGGCTCAAGCAATCTGAAATTTTTCCAGAAGTGATTGTGTCTGGTTCGGCCATTGGTTATTACGGAATAGATGATCAAGAAAAGTGGGCAGAAGCGTGCACTGAACAAAGTTCACCACAGCCTATTTTTATGTCCGAGCTTTGCCAAGAGTGGGAACATGCTGCTTTAGCCGATACTCAGCAAAATACTAAAATTATTCGCTTAGGTGTGGTGTTTGGGCAAGGTGGTGGCATCTTGCCTAAAATGTTACTTCCGATTCGACTCAATTTGGTCGGTCAAATTGGTCACGGGCGTCAGCCTGTGGTTTGGGTACACATTGAAGATGTATTAAGCGCCATCGAGTTTATATTTAAGCACCCTCAATCTGCTCAAATTCATAATGTGGTCGCACCAGAAAATGTGACTCAACAAACTTTTGTTGAACAAGCTGCCGCGGTACTCAATAAGAAACCAATATTGTCGGCACCGAGCACGGTTTTTCGCTGTTTGTTGGGTGAACAGTCTCAATTGATTTTAAATGGTCAATACGTCAAACCCGCAGCCCTGCAAGCAGAAGGATTTGTGTTTGCTTATCCTCAATTAAAAATGGCTTTAGAGAATATATTGGCGTCAGGCTAAGATTCTATTTTGCAAGCGCTCTGGAGAATATGCTTTGGCATCCACTAATGTTGGTTGACCCAACATAAGCTGACGGAGCAATTGCGCAGAACCTGCACCCATACACAAACCATTTCTAAAATGACCAAAGTTTGCCCAGAGGTTGTCCATTTCAGGCATTTTGCCAATGTACGGAACGCCATTTGGTGAACTTGGTCTGAGCCCTGCCCAGCGATGTACGATCGAGAAATCGGCCAGTTCAGGCACCATTTCTAAACATGCTTCTAAAATATTGTGCTGGGTGGTTTCATCGGTAGAGGTGTCAAAACCACGATGCGCCATGCTAGAACCACACACGACATGACCGTCCATACGTGGAATCAAATACATGACTCGATTCATACACATGGTTGGTAGCCAGTGAGCAGGAGTTTTAAATAGCAGCATTTGACCTTGAACAGGTTCGACTGGAATTTCGAGTTGTAATTGTGAGTTCCAGTAATGGCTCCAAGCGCCCGAAGTTATTACAAAATGGTCTGCTGTATGTTTGCGACCATCTTCGGTTTGTAGGGCTTGTATCACATCGCCCTGTTGAATCAGTTTTTTAACAGCAGAGTGCTCAAAAAACTCAACATTGGGATGTTGTTTTAAATAACTAATCAGGGACTGTAAAACGCGTGGATTACGGATATTAGACAGTTCAGGGAAATAAATGGCTTCTTGAAACTGATCGGAAATATGTGGATTGACTTGTTCTAGCGCATCTCGCTGTAAGTATTCACAGCGTTGCATTGGTTCTTGATGCTGCTCGGCGTAAGAAAGTCCAACGTCAAAATCTTCTTCATCAAAAATCAGCATGCCTGTGTCATGAATTTCAAAATCAATGCCTGTAACAGGGTGGAGCTTTTGATTCCATGCTTGATAAGAGGCTTTGCCAAATTGAGCAAGTTGGTTCACTGCATGCACATAGCGCCACGGATACATTGGAGAGAGAATGCCTCCGCCAGCCCAAGAGGCTGCTTGTCCCGCTTGTTGTTGATCAAAAATGCTGATGGTACAGCCTTGTTCAACCAACTCCAGCGCAGACATTAATCCACTTATGCCCGCGCCAATAATTGCAATATGCATGCAGTGTTATCCTTTCTCTGCGAACTTAGTTCATTTCCTTGAGTTTTTCGGCAGCAGTTTCTGCAAAGTAAGTCCAGATTCCGTCTGCACCTGCGCGGCGGCAGCACATGAGTGATTCTAAAATGACTGAATCTGATAACCAGCCATTTTGAATTGCGCCAGCTAACATGGCGTATTCGCCACTCACTTGATAAATGAATGTCGGAACACCAAAGGTATCTTTCACTTCACGTACCACATCCAGATATGGCATGCCCGGTTTTACAATTACCATGTCGGCGCCTTCTTGAATATCAAGTGCGATTTCATGTAAAGCTTCGGCACGGTTGGCAAAGTCCATCTGGTAGTTATATTTATTACCACCTTTTAGGTTGGATGCAGAGCCAACAGCATCACGGAACGGGCCATAAAAGCTAGATGCATATTTCGCAGAGTAGGCCATGATGTTGGTATAGATGTGACCATTGGCTTCTAAAGCCTGACGAATTGCGCCAATACGGCCATCCATCATGTCACTTGGTGCAATCACTTCAGCACCTGCTTCTGCGTGACTTAACGCTTGTTTAATCAAGCATTCTACAGTCTCGTCATTCAGCACATAGCCAGTTTCATCAATAATGCCATCTTGCCCATGCGTGGTGTATGGGTCGAGGGCACCATCAGTGATTAACACCATTTCTGGTAATTCTTTTTTAAGCAAACGGCAGGTGGTTTGTACTAAACCATCTTCATGCCATGCAGCTTCTGCGGTGAGGCTTTTATCTTCTTGTGGGGTAACTGGAAAAAGAGCCAGTTTTGATACGCCCAATTCCAGAAGTCTTTCAGCTTTTTTCAGTAACAAATCTGCCGACAAACGCTGAATGTTTGGCATACTTGGAATATCTTGGGTCTGATTTTGTCCCGGTAATACAAATACTGGATAAATCAAGTGATTGGTAGTGAGCTGTGTTTCGCTGACCATCGCACGCAACTGGTCATTTTTACGGATACGGCGCATGCGAGTGGCTGGAAATGCAGGACGATTGAACGTATAAGTCATAACAATCTCGATGTTCGGTATTACACTAGGATAGGTTGGCGGATATTCCATTACTGTCAACCGACTGCTGTATTGTAGCCCCATAATGCTGGATTTGTACAAAATTATGGGTGTTTATCATGCTTTTAAATTTAGGCAATGTATGAGTGATGAAAAGAAAAATTGGACTGGGAACATCCATTTAGGTGCAAAAACAGACCTAACTGTAGTGCTCAACCAATTATGTAAAGCGTTTAATAGCTCTCCTTTTTTTAAGCATAGTGGAATGATTATGCGTGTGGTGGACGGGCACATTGAAGGCTATATCGAGATGCAACCCAACCTGATTGGCAATCTGGCATTTCAGATTTTGCATGGCGGCGTTGCTGCGACCTTGCTCGATAGTATTGGTGGAATTGTGGCAATGGAACATCTCTATCGCCGTTCGACCCCAGAAACTTTAACTGAAACCATTAAACAAGTGTCGCGTTTGGCAACAGTCGATATGCGTGTAGATTATTTAGCACCGGGGCGTGGTAAGTATTTTATTGCCCGTGCCGAAGTGTTACGTTTAGGTCGTAAAGGCTGCACCATGCGCATGACCATGGTCAATGATGAAGATAAAGCGATTGCTGCGGGTATTGCTTCATATGCCTATTAAGCAATGAATTGAACCATTTAAAAGCGCCAAGTGCGCTTTTTTTAGTGTTTGAAAAGCTAAAATTTTCATAAAAACTTTGAGATAAACATTAATTTAATTAGAACGAACGCATGAGTTATAAATTTTTATTCTCATATTATGAGGTTTTAGCGTTAAAATTAGCTCCTTTGACAATGCGATATGTCTTGTTTATAGAAAAATAAAAACTCTATAACAAGGTGTAGTGCGAGATTGATGGCAAAGCCAACTCATCTTTAGGAACATACCATGACTGATGCACAAAGCAATGTAGAAGAAACAGTGCCAACAACATCTGCCTCGGATGACAACAATCAAAACAAGCGCAAAAAATTTCTTGGTTTTTTTGCGCTGATTTTATTGATCGCCGCTATTTTATATGCAATTTGGGCATTATTTTTAAATCATTCCGTGAGTACGGATAATGCTTATGTCGGTGCTGAAACCGCGCAAATTACCTCAATGGTGAGCGGTCAGGTCGCTCAGGTTGTCGTAAAAGATACCCAAACGGTACATCGTGGTGACGTGCTGGTTCGTATTGATGACCGTGATGCCAAAATTGCATTAGCGCAAGCTGAGGCGGAACTCGCAAAAGCAAAACGCCAATACAAACAAACTGCGGCAAACAGTAGTTCTTTAAACTCTCAAGTTGTGGTGCGTGCTGACGAAATTAACAGTGCCAAAGCACAGGTTGCTCAAGCGCAAGCCGACTACGACAAAGCTGGGTTAGAGCTCAACCGCCGTGCACAACTTGCCGCGTCTGGTGCAGTGTCTAAAGAAGAACTCACTAAGGCACAAAGTGCAGTTGAAACCGCGAAAGCAGGGCTCGAGCTTGCTAAAGCAGGTTTAGCGCAAGCATCTTCAAGTCGTAAAGCTGCTGAAAGTACCTTAGCTGCAAACGAAGCTTTAATTCAGGGTGTAAGCGAAGTTTCAACACCTGATGTACAAGTTGCGCAGGCACATGTTGAACAAGCTCAGCTTGATTTAGAACGTACCGTGATTCGTGCGCCAGTTGATGGTGTGGTCACACGTCGTAATATTCAAGTTGGCCAACGTGTTGCACCGGGCACCAGCATGATGATGATTGTGCCGCTGAATGATTTATATGTAGATGCGAACTTTAAAGAAAGTCAGTTGAAAAAAGTCCGTCCGGGTCAAATCGTTACGCTGACTTCAGATTTATATGGCGATGACGTTGAATATCACGGCAAAGTGATGGGCTTCTCTGGTGGTACAGGTTCTGCCTTTGCCTTAATTCCGGCTCAAAACGCAACAGGTAACTGGATTAAAGTGGTTCAACGCTTACCAGTTCGTATTGCACTTGACCCGAAAGAACTTGCTGAACACCCACTGCGTGTTGGCTTGTCGATGGAAGCAAAAGTCGACTTATCTGCGAAGTAAACGCTTATGAAAACGCAAACACCTTTTGCCGAACTAAGCGGTGGCCGTTTATTACTGGCAGCGTTCGTTATTGCCTTGTCGAACTTTATGGTCGTGCTTGATACGACCATTGCCAACGTATCTGTACCGCACATTACCGGTAACCTTGCTGTTTCAAGTACACAAGGCACATGGGTTGTTACGTCGTATGCAGTTGCAGAAGCGATTTGTGTACCTTTAACAGGTTGGCTTGCGGGCCGCTTTGGTACCGTTCGGGTTTTTATTTTCGGCCTGATTGGTTTTACCATTTTTTCTTTCTTGTGCGGGCTAGCAAACTCGTTAGGCATGTTGGTGTTTTTCCGTATTGGACAAGGTCTATGCGGTGGCCCACTCATGCCACTTAGCCAAACATTGCTGATGCGTATTTTCCCTAAAGAAAAGCATGCACAGGCCATGGGCCTATGGGCAATGACGACCGTCGTTGGGCCAATTTTAGGACCAATTTTGGGTGGTCTGATTAGTGATAACCTGTCTTGGCACTGGATTTTCTTTATTAACATACCAGTCGGCATTGTTTGTGTTTTAGCGGCAATTCGTTTGCTTAAACCAGCCGAAACAGAAACGATTTCTTTAAGAATCGATACTGTCGGTTTAGGTCTGTTAATTCTGTGGATTGGTGCGCTACAGCTCATGCTCGATTTGGGGCACGAACGCGACTGGTTTAATAGCACCAGCATTGTGGTGTTAGGCTTAACTGCCGCCATTGGTTTTGTGGTGTTCCTCATATGGGAGCTGACCGATAAGCATCCCGTCGTGGATGTCAAAGTCTTTAGGCATAGGGGCTTTGCAATTTCGGTACTGGCCTTATCGCTTGGCTTTGGCGCATTCTTTGGCAGTATTGTACTGATTCCACAGTGGCTGCAAATGAACCTTTCCTATACCGCAACATGGGCAGGCTATTTAACCGCAACCATGGGCTTTGGTAGTTTGACCATGTCACCGATCGTGGCAAAGCTTTCGACTAAACATGACCCACGGGCACTGGCGAGTTTCGGTTTGATTCTGCTGGGTGGTGTGACCTTAATGCGGGCATTCTGGACCACAGATGCCGACTTTATGGCACTGGCTTGGCCGCAGATCCTGCAAGGTTTTGCTGTACCTTTCTTCTTTATTCCACTGTCGAATATTGCACTTGGTTCGGTACTCCAGCAAGAGATTGCATCTGCTGCGGGCCTCATGAACTTCTTAAGAACCATGGCAGGAGCGATTGGTGCTTCAATTGCAGTGACCGTGTGGGATGACCACGCTAAAGTTGCACGCAGTGAAATGGTATCAAACCTAAATACTGCTGAAGTTCAAAATAACCTTGCGCAAAATGGTTTTTCGGCTGACTCAACCTTAGGGATTATTTCAAACCTCGTTGATAAAGAAGCGATTACCATGTCGGCAAACCATGTATTTTTGCTGTTTGCGATGGTGTTTGTCTTTGCGGGACTGGTCATTTGGCTGTGTCCGAAACCCAAAGGAGATGTCAGCGGAATGCCATCTCACTAAATATAAAAGCATCTCTTCGGAGGTGCTTTTTTTAGGCCCACTAAAAAATAGAACGAGTCTATAAATGGTAGATTTTGCCTGTATTTCACTAAATAAAGCATGCCAGAATCGGGCAGATCAGATATAAAAGCGTGTGATATCAAGCAAGGAGGCTTAAGACAGGGCACAGGAAAAAACGCCCTTAAACATTCAATATTATAAAACCTTATTTTTATCAAAGATTAAAAAAACTTAATACCTGAAAACAAAGAAGCTTGCATGGCAATTGCATGGATAGGCAAGCGTATATATTGGAGTTATCACGTGAATATAAAATATTCATTTTTGTTCAGTAGTTTATTAGCAGTCGGTTTATTACAAGGATGTGGAGATGATTCTTCAGATCAACCCAAGGATGACTCAAATACAACTCCGCCCAATTTAATTGTTGATAATGACCCGACCAGTTGTAGCAAATTGGCACAAGACGGTTCAAACGTGGTCGTAGGTTCTAACCAAAATGGTGACCCAGCAGCCCCTGAAGGTGCATCGGGTTATAGACTCGGTAATACGGTTAAATACGCTGATAAATATATGGTGGTGGCAAACACGCCACTGGCGGTAAAAGCCGGCTGTGATGTTTTAAGAGCAGGCGGTAGTGCAGTCGATGCGGCGGTTGCGGTACAAGCAGTGTTAGGTTTAGTCGAGCCACAATCGAGCACCATTGCGGGTAGTGGCTTTATGATGTATTACGATGCCCAAACCAAAAAAGTTACGGCTTATGATGGTCGTGAAACCGCACCAGCCGCAGCCAACGAATATTATTTAATTCGCCAAGATATATATGACCCAAATTCACCAGCACCTGTACCAAGTGCCCGCCGTAGTGGGCGCTCGATTGGTGTGCCGGGTGTGATGCGTTTGCTTGAACAAGCACAACAAGAACATGGCAAACTTGAATGGAAACAGCTTTTTGGTGAGGCGATTGGTTTAGCTGACAACGGTTTCCGCATTCCGGGCCGTTTGGCAGATGCCATTGCAAGTAATGCAAACAGCTTAGCGCTCGATGCAAATGCAATGGCAACCTATTTCTACACAGATGGTTCACCTCGTAAAGTCGGTGAGACCATGACCAATAAAGCCTATGCAAAAACCCTAGAAGCACTTGCCACACAAGGCGCAAATGCGCTGCACACGGGTCCAATTGCTCAAGCGATTGTGGCAAAAGCAGGCCAAACACTAGGGGATGACCCAGCAAAAACTCCAATTACGCCAAGCTTAATGACCTTGCAAGATTTATCGAACTATCAGGTTAAAAAACGCGACCCGATTTGTACGACGTATCGTGACCGTTACTATGTGTGTACCATGCCGCCTCCATCTTCGGGAGGGATTGCGGTTGCGCAAACGCTGGGTATTTTAGAAAACTTTGATATGTCGCTTTACCCACCTAAAAACCCTGAAAATGAAGGTGGTGTGCCGGATGTGATGGGCGTACATTTAGTGTCTGAGGCAGAACGTTTGGCCTACGCCGACCGTGATAAATATGTGGCAGATACTGACTTTGTTGCTTTACCAGCACAGGGTATTGCAAGTTTTATTGATAAAAATTACTTGAAACAACGTGCAGCACTGATTAACCCGAACCAAAGTATGGGCGTTGCGCCAGCAGGCAATTTCAACCCAGCTTCGGGTGTTGACACCACTGTTGAACATGGTACAACTCAGTTCACGATTGTAGATGCCTATGGCAATGTGGTTTCAATGACATCGACTGTTGAATCGAGCATGGGTTCATTCCACATGGTGGATGGTTTCTTGCTGTCAAACCAGTTAACTGACTTTAGCGCTAACCCGCTGGATAGCACTGGGGCACTGGTTGCCAACCGTGTAGAAGGTGGTAAACGCCCACGGAGTACCATGGCGCCAACTTTAGTGTTTAAAGGCACCACGCCAGATGAGTTTTATATGGCAACAGGTTCACCAGGTGGCGGTACCATCATTCAATATGTAGTTAAAACTTTGGTGGGTGCGCTGGACTGGAACTTAAATGCACAGCAGGCGACCTCGCTTGTTAACTTTGGTGCGACCAATAGCAAAAACACCAATGTGGATAGCTCGAATGTACAGCTTTCTTTGCTTGATTTGATTGAAGGCTTAAAAGCAAAAGGGCATGGCGTTGCCAACACTGCGCAAACCAGCGGTATTTCTACGATTATGAAAGTAAATATTAATAATCAGAGTAAATACGCAGGTGGGGTAGACCCACGCCGTGAAGGTATTGTGTTAGGCAATGGTGCTTTATAGACCAAACTTTAAAAAAAGCTGTCATTTTTGGCAGCTTTTTTATGTGGCCCTTGAAAAAAACAAAAGACACTCAATTATGTAAATATGTTCATCAGTAGCAGACTGTTGATAAAATGCACAGTATTTTATTTTAGTTATGCTATGATGTTCAGACATTCATGGGGATGTTATTGGCTTCGACGCTGGTGATGAAACTCATAGATGCATGCCGAGAGCGCATTTTCTCTCGTAAATCAAATTTGCATATTTTAGTCGCAAACGACGAAACTTACGCTCTAGCTGCCTAAGGGCAGTTTGTCCGCTTCCTAGAATACTTGTGGTTTAGGAACCCGACCGTAGCGCACGCACACAAGTCCGTATAGAGTCAAGCCTCGGGGCTTTATACCAAACTTAGAGGATCGCAACTTGTACCCTGTTCGTCGGGTCACTTGGTGTTAAAACAATAGACGATATCTAAGCATGTAGTATTCTCGAGCGTAATGCTGGCGGACGCGGGTTCAACTCCCGCCATCTCCACCAAATACTAAGATCAAAGTTAATCACAATTGATTAGAGTTGATCAAAAAGCCTTAAATCTTAATGATTTAGGGCTTTTTTAATGCCTTCGATTTAATCATTTTTGATTCAGCTTAATCATTGATAATCAAACTTTATCACTATAAGCTGTTATACAATTGTTATACGGTATAACACTATGCTTTCGGATGCCCAAGTAAAGTCATTAAAACCTAAAGAATCTAGATACTCAGTTGCCGATGGTGAAGGATTAAACATTTCAGTATTTCCCAATGGGAAAAAGAAATGGGTTTTGTCTTATCGTCAGAATGGAAAGCAAAATCAAAAAATGCTTGGTGAGTATCCTTTAATGGGGTGTAAGGAAGCACGTCAGCAGGCCAGACAATTAAAATTAGAATATCAGGGCAAGGTCGCCAATTCTCCACCAGTCCATAAAGTTGTTGAGGAATGGTTGAGTATCATGAAATCACAATGGACCAGCAAAAAATACTATGACACAGTCGAATATCGACTTGCATATCTAACCGAAGATTTTAAAAATCATTCCAATTAATGAAGTTGAAAGAAAGCACATATCGAAGAAAATTAAAGAAATCGTTGCTAAGGGTACTTTAGAAACAGCAAGCCGTGCATTAAGACTAGGCAAGCAGGTATTTGATTTTGCAATTGCCTCAGATTATACAGATCGAAATCCATGTACATTGGTTGAAGATGTAATTCCTGAATATGAATCTGACAGCCATCCTTGTTTACCAGCAAGTGAAATGCCTGAGTTTTTTAGACGTATGAAAGCAAGTCATTCTAGCTCAATAGTTAAAATGGCCATGCTTTTAGTTTGTTATACAGGTACACGTATAACAGAGTTGTTAAAGGCCAGATGGGATTCAGGCGAAATAGATTTTGAAAATAAAGTATGGATTATTCCAGCTGATCGTATGAAAAAAAGAAAGGAATTAATGGTCCCATTGGTTCCTCAGATTTATGCACTTTTCAAAGAACTTGATAGTGTTAAAACAGATGATGGTTATATTTTTAAGAAGCGTGAGAAGCCTTATGAATATATGACCTCTGAATCAGTACTTACCATGATAAAAAGAATGGGTTACACAGATAAAATGGTAACTCATGGCTTTCGATCTTTATTTTCTACCCATGCAAATGAAAGTAAATTATTCCGTGGTGAGGTGATCGATTATCAGATTGCTCATGTAAATAAATCTACAAAGGCTGATAAGACGAGCAAAATTTATAATCGTGCTGAGTATTGGGATGAACGAGTAGAGCTAATGACTTGGTATGCTAATGAAGTGGAAAGTTGGATTGGTGGAAATGATTGATAATATTGACTTTACGATTATTGGTTGTACAAGTGAGATAGACTTCTTAAGGCAAATAAGTAATCCGTATTTATATGAAAGAGAAATAGCAGCTCTCGTTAAAAGTTTAGATCCCAATAATTTTGAGAGCGAAGATGAATTTTATAAAAGAATTTCAGACATAAATTTAATGAAGAGTAGGTATAAAGATCTATTTATTACAGATTGTACTGGAGCTGAATATCATTGGCACTTCATTGAGGGTTTCGAAGCTTATTCAAATGGTCTTATTCTTCCAGCCTTATTAAGTTGTATATGCGGAATTGAAGCCTCTTTGAGATCAACTCTTTATTTAATGAGTACAAATCCTGGAGAACAACTATATGTAAAGAAATTAATGAATATGGATTTGATCCATGAAGCATATATCAAAGGATTACCAATTTCGAATTTAGCTTTTAGCAATGAAAATAATTTTTTACATAAAGTACAAAATAAGAAAAAAATATATTTATTGAAAATTAGAAATGATCTTATGCACGGAAACATTCGCTCCTATTGCGAAAGACATGAGGAAGAAAGGATATTTACACCTAAGCATTTAATGGAAGATATGATTGAAATCCTTATGATTTCAAGAGTATGGTTAAAAGAGATATCTGATTTTAAAATTAACTTATTTAATGAAGGTGCATAATTAGTGCTTTCTAATATGAATATGATTTTAGTAATTTAATGTGAAGTCTAGTCTATTTGAGTTTTAAATATTCTAAATAGGCTAAGTTTTATGAATGTAATAGAAAAATGGATAAATTGAAGTGGAAAATAAATACTTTGATCAATTGATAAATAAAGAGTCTCATTATGAAATTACGTTTAATGATTTTGAGGAGTTTATAACTTTTATTCGTCCAGATAAATTACATGTAAAAGATCTTATGACTCAATTAAGAATGGAATTTAATCCATCAACTATTAATTTTCCTTTTTTCAAGATAAAAGATTTTAAAGGTTATAACACTTTAGACAAGTCGATCATTTATCGGGGGCATGGAGAAAGTGGCTGGGATTTAAAACCAACCTTTTATCGTAATAAAAAAAATATTGGATGGATCAAGACTAATTGGAGTATAGATCAAAATTTTGAGTCAGAAATTTTATTAAAATTTCAAGATTCCTGTGATTTAACTGGTGTTCAATTACCATCTGACAATGATCAATTGAGAAGAAGACAAAAAAATAAGTTAAATAAATATAAGAAATCGTTTGGGAGAGATCAGATAGATTGGTTTGATGATGATTTTTTTGAGTTAGCAGTGTATGCGCAACATTATGGTGTTGCAACTAGATTGCTGGATTGGTCCAAAAACCCGTTTGTAGCTAGTTATTTCGCTTGTTCTCATGCACTCAAAATGAATTATAATCCAAATTCAAAATTTTGCATTTGGGTACTAAATTCTGAAAGTATTACAAATGAGTTGAATCAAGTCCTTGAAGTGCTTGATCCACCTAAAGGCCTTAATCAACACATTTCTCATCAACAAGGCATCTTAACTTACACTAAAAATCACATCAAAATTTTTAATGAATTTGGAACTCGACCATGTTTGAAAGATATTCTAAAGTATTATGAGAGTGGATACAGGTTGTTAAAAATAACTTTAGGATATGAATTAATTGTTGAATTATTTAATTATTGTAATTTTCATAATTTTAATGCATGTCACTTATTTCGAGGTGCCAGTGGTGCGGCAATGCACACAACTGATTTAATAAATTTTGATGATTATAAATATCCTATGGAAGATTAAAGGCGCTTATTTAGCGCCTTGAATTGCAACTTTAATTTTAGCAACTGATTGAGAAGTCCATCCTTTATAGGTTTTTAAAACATTTTCTAAAAAATAGAAAATTTATTTATGTTAAAATACAATACAATATCAGAAATGAATGCACTTAATGAATTTCAGGAAATAAATTATATTAAAGAAAAATCCCTCAATGAGGGATTTTATTCTATCAAAGATAGAGCACATTATTTAAATCTAATTTGTAAGTTTAAAATGATAGATAATTGACCATTGTCATCTTTAAATAAATTTCCAAATTCATATCTACTTGTGCTGGCTGTCTCAAATCTTGTATTTTGGTAGAGGTATTCTTCAAATTCTTGTCGATGATATAAGTGATAACATACTATTTCTCCATCTTGTTTAATAATTAAATATCCTCCAGTGGAGTCTATATTATTACCTGTCCAAACAGTATTTGGCATCATACCTATGGCAGTTTCACACAATAGTTTTTTAATTTTAAACTCATAAAATGGATGCTGATTATCTAAAATATAATTTAAAGGATTCTTATTAGTTAGTTCTTTTACTATTGAGGAGAGTGCAGTAGTCTTAGTTGAATAAAACTCTACTAAAGCGTGTGCCATAATTTCTGGTAGTAGACTATCTATAAGAATTAAATTGTTTTGAAAAATTCTATTACATAAATGAGAAAATTGAAAATTTCCCCCCAAATGTTTTATTTCTTGAACACGATTTTTTAAGGGTAAACTATTAAGTTCTTCAATTTTTTGATCAGAGATGTTTAAATCATTAATTAAATATACAAAATTAGTAGTTTTACCTGCATTTAATAGTGTTGAAGCTTTGCCTAGACGAGATTTAATGCTAAAGCCAAGTTCTGGAGTTATACCAAGTTTAAAGTCATAAATGATAATTTTAATATCACTCTTAGAACTAGATTTTGCTTTAATTTTATTAGATTTATATTTTTGTATGAATTCTTCTATTAAAGGGATAGAGAATGAGGCAGAAGAATGCTTCTTTTTTAATTCAAGTAATAAATATTCTGCCATAGCTGCAAAATCAGCAGTAGGTATGATAAAAGTTTCATTAGCTTTTTTAATTTCAATATTAGGACTATCTACAATCGGAGTAAATTCAAAATTTTCATTTGATTCCATTCTTAAAATTTTAATAACAGGATAAATCAAGTTATTTATTTTATTTAGATCTTGATCTCCAGCGGCTAATTCACCATCACTTAAAATTTTAAAAAGAGCATAAAGCTCACTCCATTCACCTATATTGCCTGTAATCATATTATTTAAACTTCAATTTTCTAAGAATTTCTAAAGCTGTAGCTTGAATAGCTGGTACAGCTACAGAATTACCGAATTGTTTATACGCAGAAGCATCTGAAACGATTATTTGGAAAGTATCTGGAAAGCCTTGTAATCTTGCCCATTCTCTTGGTGTCATTTTTCTTATACCTTTACGGTTAACTTCACCTTTAATACGAGTAGTTGGGGTAAAATCAGTAATACGATTATCTACTACTAAATTTCGCTCTCGTCCCATTCCTCCAACAACGATAGCATTACTAATTCCATTATCCGGAATAATAGCATAGCCGAAACCATTCCCTTTGTTTTCATGCCTAGCTTTATGCTTCTCTAAAGTATCAAGATATTGTGTTGATAAGTAATATTTTGTTGGTACAACTTCATGTTCTTTAATATCGGCAAAGCATACTTTTTGATTGAGAGGTTCAGGATATTGGAAGCTATTAATATTCAGATCTTTGCGAAATCCTACAATAAATATCCGCTCTCTATTTTGAGGCACGCCAAAGTCTTTAGCATTAATAATTTGCGGGTCTGGAACAAAATAGTTTAGATCTTCTCTTAATACTTTAAGAATAGTTTCAAGAGTGTTGCCTTTATTATGGCTTCTTAAGCCTTTTACGTTTTCTAAGAAAAATGCTTTCGGTTGTTTTCTTCTAATAATATCCGCAACATCAAAAAATAAGGTACCTCTTGTGTCTTCGAATCCTGCTCTTTTTCCTGCTATAGAGAAAGCTTGGCAGGGGAAACCACCACAAAGGATATCAAAATTATCAGGAATAGCGTCTTTAGTGCTTTCAAGAGTTATATCGCCATGCGATTGCTCACCGAAATTTGCCATATATGTTTTCTGAGCTTCGCTATCTATTTCCGAAGAAAACACACACTGACCACCCAAATTTTGAAATGCTAGTCTAAATCCACCTATGCCTGCAAAGAGGTCAATAAATTTAAAATCGGCTGGATATTTTGGCAAAAAGGGAACTTTCTGAAACAACTGTAAATTTGCCTCGTTAGTATCTTCTGAATTTTTATGAATCGTAGAAAAATTCTGACTTCTTGAGTTCAATGGATACCTCGAAATGGACAAACTAATTTTATTGCTGGTATACGATAGCAAATTTGTCTCTATTTGACATTAGTATTAAGACACAGTTTGTCGCACTTAACTTTAAAATTAAACTTATTACTTTATAAAATTAAATTTTAAATACTTTTAAAACAAAGGTTTTTCGATTTCAATGAAATTTGAGTCACTATGTAACCATTCATAAATTGTATTGATAGAAGTTTCTAAATTTACTTTATTACCGTTTATTGCGCAGCCCCATAAGATGCAGATTCTCCATTTGTTTTTAATTAAATTTTCGATATTTTTTTCATCATTTAACTGATTTTTATTAATTTTATTTTCCCAAAACTCAATTCTAGTAGTGGGCAATTTAGCGAGTTTACAATTCTTATGACCATGCCAGAAACAGCCATTTACGAAAATAACAGCCTTGAATTTAGGCAAGATTATATCTGGTTTACCTGGCAGATCTTTCCCATGAAGGCGAAACCGTAAACCTTTACGATGTAAAAGGCTTCTAACTTCTAATTCAGGTTTTGTATTTTTTGATTTTACATTCGCCATCATACGGCTACGTGTTTCTGTATCTACTTTATCCACCATGAAAAAAGATACTCTTTCTAGGAAATAGTATGAAGATTGTATATCTTCAAAAATATTTTTGTTTAGGCCCTTATGTCAAGACAGAGTTTTATTCTTGTGCTGATTTAAAATGAATAGAAACTAGTGCGATACAAGTTAATATATATGGCCTAAAAACCTGTGGCATTACGGAATAGTATGTGAAGACATACTCTGAAATTTGGGGAAATTTCAAAACATGATTACTCCGCTGGGGAGCGGTTTAAGAAAAAGGTAATCATCGATTCTTAAATAATTTATAAGATTTGGTTAGATCAAATGAACAACATGATAACGAGATATTTAAATAATCTGGGGCAGTGGCATGAAGTTGCACTGACAATGACTAAAGCGATAGTTGCAATAGGGGTGTTGTGCTTAGTTGTGTATCTTTTAACAATTGGCTATATCCCGTCGGAAATTAGCTTTGGTGATACACTCATTTTTTTACTGATTTTTGCTGCGTTCTCTATTGCTTACGCTGTATTAGGGTTTATGCTATTTTTCTTTGGCACATCCTTAGCTCCAGTGACATATTTTGTCTTAAGTTGGGTTGATAAGTATTTACCACCACATATTAGAATTGGGAAAAAACTTCCTTTTCCAAAAATTAATATTATTACGTTAATTGGCTCTCTTTATCTTCTCTATGCTATTCACCGCATATTTTTATTACATTGGAAAGTCAATCTGTACATAGGCATTACCGTATTTTTTATCGCCTTTGCGTATTATCCCTTTTACATGAATCGGCAGAAGATTAAAGAATTTAATATAAAATTTGAAAATCTAGCAGATATTGTTGATGATCCTGATGCAAGTGAACATCTTAAAGCATTTGCAATAAAAAAATTAAAGAGATTAGAAACGCATATTAAAGATAGCTTAGAAATAGCTTTTTTTATTAGCTTGACTCCGCTTGTACCTCTAATTCTCATTGGCGATGTTGGTAAAGCATTCTTAAATTATACAATGCAAAATACTGGGGTAAGAATAGAAAAAGCTACCTTGTATATTAAAGAACCTTATGCAAATTTAATTGAATTGCCAAAAACGACTACTAAAGAACTGAGTCAGTATAAAACCTTTATTTTTAAAGATGTTAAAGTATTATTTCAGGGGATTGGTAAAAGTACTCTAGTTTCTTACAAAGTGAAAGATATAGAAAAGAAATTAGTGATTCCTAATGAATATATTACTGTAGAGCGAACTGAAAAGACTAATAAATAGTATAATTTTTATGATTTAAAAAACCAATTCAATAAAGCTGGAATAATTTTTTGTATTTTTAATAAATACAAACTAATTAATCTAATAAAAATATTGGTTCATTTTTTAGAGGTAAATGAACCAATAGAATTTTTTATATTAATTAGGTGTTGGGGGGAGTATTTATTTTTATATTATTTATACATGGTTGTATAGGGAATAATAAATTGATACTATTGTTTTTTGAGTTCATTAAAAAATCCTCGAAATTCAGTGGTTTGTTGTTTTCTGATATATAAGGATTGATAATTACTTTTTGTTGGTTAGAGCCTATATATGCAACACTTAAATTATTAGGAATGCCTTCACATGAATTTTTACTATCAAAATCCATCATTAAGGCTAATTGATATGCTTTATACCTAATTGAATTATCAGAAAATTCTCTATTTTGAAGGCCTAATGTAAAAAGTAATGAAAATATTAATATAATAATTATCCAGATATTTTTTGAAGATTGAATTTTTTTTTCATTTACATAGTAATTAATTTCTAATGTTGCTAGAAAAATTAATGGGAAAAAAGCTATTATAAAGAAAGTATTAGAAATATAGTTAATTGAATAAAGAGCAGTGGTAAACGTTAAACTATAAGGAAAGTTGGTTGCTGATATATGGAAAATATCATTAAGTAAAATAGAGGCCTTTGAATTTGAATATAAAATAATTGCTGAAAAAATTAATCCAGAAATAAGCTTTGTAAATTTAAGATTAAAAAAGTACTCTACGAAGTGAAAACGGAAAATGTAATTTAAAATTAATATAGATAAAATAATTTTACCTCCTACACTCCCCCAGAATAAAAAAATTCTAAAAAAATTAGACTCTTCATTTATATTTAAATAATAACTAAATATAATAATAATTGAAATTGCACCAATCCATATAAAAAAAGAGGTAAATTTTTCCTCCTCAATTAAAGTTAAAATATTATCATTTTTTATAACTTTAATTTCATTTTCTATAGATTGTAGTTTTTCAAGAATTTTGTTTTCACTTAAATGAGTCATGGCTCATCCTTTTACAAAAATTTTTATTATACTATAAAATATAGTAAAACTAATAAATTATATTTTATGAAAAATATTTTTATTTATTAGTTTGACAGAAAATTTTATGAAATTTATTAAGTGAAACTTAATTTTATATAATAAAAATATATTACTTCCCCCAAGGCCCCCGTGCCACAACAGAACTTTAATTGTTTGCGCTGATTTAAAGTAATCCACCATTGCGACACAGAGATAAGGGAGCTAAGCCAAACGCTTAGCCCATGTCTTCTTTATCGCACCGCCGCATCACGCTAAAAAAAGTAGGAGCAAAGTCCTGTGGGAGAGCAGGACTTTGCAAACTGACATGTTCTAGCCGTTGCATAAGCTTGTGTGAATACACTTGTTCAAGCCGTTGGTAAATACAGTCGCAACTGGCTTGGGTGTGCCCACCAGACAGGCAAATTTCTTCAAAATCCTGCTGAGTGTGAATGTCGCAACCAGAAACACCGTAATCGCCTATTAAAAGGCTTAAAGCCAAAATAGGTTTATAAAGTTTCATATTATTCTCGTGATAATTTTCACTAAGTTATTAATAAAAAATAAGCCGCATATATTTAAAGTATTAAAATCATTTAAAAAGGGAATAGTTAACCCGCCTGAAATACAGGAAAATAAAATGATTAAAATTTTAAAATAAAATTATTTATAAATTTAAAATATTTTAGGTGAGAGAAAGCCTAAATTTTAAATAAATAAAATTACGAGAGAGGATAAGGGATTAATATAAAAAAGGTCATGGTCAACTCCTTAAAATGTATGGAGCTCTACCACCAAAAATCACCGTCAATTGATTATGGTGGTAGAACGAAAGAGGGTTGACAGACCGGACATACAGAACCAGCACACCCGAAGGTGTCCCCCTTCCGCCCTACCGCAACATGAGGGGGACGGTGGTTCACACAGATCTCTCCCTCAGAAGGATAAATCTGATGTGCTGTATGTAAAACGGTCTGTCAAAACCGACTGGCAATGTAGGCCAGCGGGACCATAATAATCATAAGTTTTTAACAGGTCAATTCAATTTAAATAAAATATTATAAAAATTTTAAATATAAATTTATATTTTAATTAAACTCAAAAGTTTATCGATTTAAATCGGTGAATTAATAAATATAATAAAGTTAAACTAAACGTTTAGCCTGTGCTTAAAATGTATAACGATAATTAATAAATATACGGTGCTGGTCCCAATCTTTCCGAGTTAAACCATTTATTTTTTCACCTAGGTTTGCATTTTCAAACTTTGACTCATAATGTAAAAATGAATAACGCACATCTAAGTTTTTTACCCACGGCAGGGTATAACTCACCGTAAAGTCAAAGTAACGCTCTTTACCCTCAATATCACTGCTGATGTTACTTTGGTGAGCGCCAAAGCCATAAATATACTTCGCCTCGGTTTTTAAACCTTTCACATAGTCTTTCCAGTTATATTTTAGGCGAAGGGCAACAGCGGTTTCATCATTATTGGTAAAGTCAGGACCAATGGTCGCAGAGGTCGGAAATGGGTTGGTGCCATGGTCTTGTGTCAAAACCGAGTCGCGGGCGGAGTGCACGGCAAAGTTATCTTCAATCCAAAAACCATCAAACTTTGAAACGGCAATGCCGCCTTCGAGGTTATTTTTGGCTACATTTACATCGACAAAATAACCATTCCCACGGTTGTTAATGTCTTGGCCTTTGACACAGTCCAGCTCGGTTTCGGCACCGCATTTAAACAGCTTGCCATCATTACGCGAGAAAAAAGCACCTGTGTTAAATGTCCACACAAGGCCATGCAAGGGCAATTTATATTGAGCAATCGCCCCGTACTTTTTTAAATAATCTTTGCTATTTAAATATTCGGCATTCATGCTCCAGTTTTTGTATTGATACTTGGCACCGACTAAACCAACATAATCAATGCGCTCGTCATTTTCAGTCACCAGTTTTTCAAAAGAGTCCATGCTGCGCGGTTTCCAGCGGTCATAGTAAGCCATGTAAGTCTGTAGCTGATCATTGAGTTGAAACTGCCCACTCGCACCCGAAAAAGTGTCGGGCACTGCGCGGTTGTTGGTGCTTTTAAGCAAGAGCGAGTCTTGCAACTGGCGACCTAATTTAATTTCGCCTTGATCACCCAGTTTTGCTTTGATGTAGAGCTGGCCTAAAGTCGCAAAGTTTTGGTCAAGCTTGCCGTTATTTTCAACCTCTAAAAGCTGAGCGCTCGGCTTGCCAGAGTCAAATAACTTGGTGACTGCATAGAGTGAGCCATCTACTCCAAGCCAGTCCCACATGTACGGTGACTGATAATTTAACTCAAGCCCTAAAGCACTTTGTTCATATTCACTCGACGAAGGCGAAGGGTTGGCAAGCGTGGGGTGGGCAGTGCCTTCATCGTTCCAGTAACGGGTATTAAGTTTTAATTCTAACTTGCCAAATTCTTGAGGAAGCTCTGCATACGCATTGCTCATGCTGCCTAAACCAATACAGCCCCATAGCAAATATTTATTCATTTTAAATTCCTTTTTTAAGCATGAATAAGCCCTTTGCCTAACGCTGGGTTAGGCAAGCTTTTTATGAAATGGATGAATTAAGGAGAGAGTTTTTCGAGCACTTGGCCTTTGGTTTCAATGGCAAACAAGAAGGTTACAAGCCCACCAACGAGCGCCACAACCGCAAGCACACTAAACACATATTGAATGCCGTAACCACCAACAACCAGACCGACCATAACAGGCCCAATTGCAGAGCCGGCACGTAGCCAAGCGGTACTAAAACCAATGCCCATTGCACGTAGGCGAGTTGGGTAAAGTTCGGCAGCGTAAAGGTATAAAGAGAAAGAAATGGTCTGCAAAATGGCATAGCTAATCGTTGCGAAAATTACAACTTCCATCGCCGATTTTGCGCCTAAAACCGAGAGACTCATGAGTGGAATAATTGCCAAGAAGAATGCTGCACTGTACCAAGGGCGGCGGCCGACTTTATCAATCATTAACGCGCAGATAATAGAGGCAATAACACCCACACCCGACGTAATCCAGCCATAACCTAAACTGGTTTGAAGCGATAGGCCAAAGTGTTGTTTGTAGAGAGATGGCAACCAAGTCACCATGGCATTGTTCACCATATACACGCAAAACCACATGCCCCACAGGGTAAAGGTACGTTTGCGGTAAATGCCACGGAACAGCTCGCGCCAGTCGGTTTTTGCCATGCCTTGCGGGTTAATTTCTTTAACCACAGGTTCAGGCAACGTTTTACCGCTTTTAATGGCACTGTCTTCAAAACTTTTGACGACTTTATCTGCTTCTTTAAAACGGCCTTTTGAAGCCAGCCAGCGTGGTGATTCAGGCAAGAAAAACCGTAAAGGAATGACCAGTAAAGATGGAACTAAGCCCACAATAAACATAACTTTCCAGCCGTAAATTGGCATCAGGAAAAATGCCGCCATGCCTGCAAACATCAGGCCGAGTGGGAATAAAACTTCATAGAGCAAGAAAAACTTACCGCGCTTTTCTGCACCAATAAACTCGTTAATATAGGCACTCGCAACAGGCACTTCACCGCCAGTTCCAACACCTTGTAAGAAACGGAAAATTAACAGTGACATTCCGCTCCATGCAAACAGACAGGAAATGTCCATTGCCACAAACAGTAAAATGGTAAAAGACAGCACTTTTAAGCGACCGACTTTTTCGGCAAGAGAACCAAAGAAGATCGCGCCGACCAGTTGTCCGACATAGCCCGCGGCAATGATCGCACCGACATAGGCAGGCGTCAGATGCCATTCGGTAATGAGTTGGGGTAAAGCAAAGGCAATCGCAAGAACAGTATAAGCGTCAAAAAAGGTCGCGATACCGATGGTAATTCGCATAAATTGCATTCGACCAGTGACGGGTAGTCGTTCAAGTCTTGCAATAATTTCCGCATTTTTTTGATGATGACTAATTTGTTCTACATCCGCTAGATTTGTCATCTTCTATCTCCTTATTACTACATTCCTCGTAGTTTTGTTGTTCTATTTCGCACTACCTGTTCACCACAGTTTGCATGCTTTTTATTATTGTTTTTAAGAGACATGCCCGATGTTTGGCCTCAGGCAGCGTACAGGAAAAAAAGGCTAGCGTACATGCTAGCCCGAATAGAATTTAAGCAACGGCTTGGGTTAAATCGACCTTGCCAATTCCGGCTTGACGCATCGCATCATGAATTTCTTGCTCAGCACCATCTGCCAGTGGAAGCAGTGGCGAACGCACAGTGGCATGGTCCAAAATTCCGCGAGCAACCAATGCATGTTTAAGTGCGACCGTACCTTCCATGTGTGAACCACGGTGATAGACATTGCGAGTCACTGGTAATAATTGGTCGTGAAGTGCACGAGCTTTAGCGTAATCTTTAGCTTTACCTGCCTTAATCATTTCAATTAACAGTTCAGGGGCAATGTTGCCGTAGCCAACCAACGCGCCGTCTACATCAAACATGGTGTGAAGCAAATATTCATCGTGGCAAGTCAATACCTGTAAGTCTGGGCGTTCACGGCGAATAATTGGAATTTCGACATCCCAGCGGCGCATATTACGCACACCATTTTTCATGGCAAATACGCCTGGCTGTGCAGAAATATCGAGTAGAGTTTCTAGGTCGTAAGTGGCTTTCGTTGCATCTGGATATTGGAATAAAATAGATGGCAAACCACTTTCTTCATAAATCGCTTTATAGCGGTCTTGTGGTGCGCCTTTTTGATAGCCAAAACGTAACCAGCCATGTGAAGGGTAAATCAAACCTGCCGAAGCACCTGCGCTGACTGCACGTTTTGCTTCTTCTGCTGCAACCGAAGTACCTTCGAGTGTAATCCCTGCGATTACCGGAATTTTGTCATCTACAGATTTAACAAAGCTTTCGATGACCTGCATTTGTTCTTTTTGCGACAAGAATGTTCCTTCACCTGCATGCCCAAGAACAACTAAGCCTTTCACACCATCAATACTGCCTAACCATGAACCTAAACGTTGAATTGCATCATGGTCTACTTGTCCGTCACGGGTAAAAGGAGTCACAGGTGCTGGGGTTAATCCACGTAAATCTAAACTCATAATCGTACTTCCTATACAGTGTAATTAAATATTCTCTGGTTCTTAATCTGACTTAAATCGTGTTGTAGAGAATATGATTGGAGTATAGAAATAGGTGAGCTATGTAGGAATTACCAATTCTTGAATTTCAGTTATACTGAAAATGTATAGCTCAAAATGTTGCCTATTTACGATTTAGGAAGAATCGATGAATTATGAATTATGGAAAATATTTTTAGATGCGGTGGAACTCGGTAGCTTAAGCAAAGTCGCCATGCTGCATAACACCAACCAACCGCAAATCAGTCGACAAATGAACGAGCTTGAAGCGCAATGTGGTGGTCGTTTGTTTAACCGAACTGGCCGCGGCGTAGAACTCACCGATTTAGGCCAACATTTACTTCCGAAAATTCGTTCATGGCTAAACGTAACCGACCAACTCAATAATGAAATTTTGCATTCGACCGATACCCCGATTGGTACGGTGCGTATTGCCAGTTTGCCGTCTACAGCACATCCATTGTTATCGACGCTTTATAAAGTGCTTCAACAAAAATATCCCTTAATTAAACTGTCGGTGCGTGAGGGGCAAGGGGTGCATTTAGAAAAATGGCTTGAAGATGGCAGCGTCGATTTAGCTATTCTCTATCGGTTTAACCCAACGCCTAAACAGGGCGATGTTTACCTTACCGAAGCCGATACCTATTTGGTGGGCTGTGAAGGAGATATGCTCACTCAGGCCAATGAAGTCGACTTTAAAGCAGTAAGTGAGTTACCTCTGGTTACCTTTTGTAGGCCAAGTAACTGGCGCAATTTTTTAGACCACATGGCCTATGAAAATGGGGTAGAACTAAACATTGTGTTTGAAGCCGACTCGATTAGTTTACAAACCCATTTGGTTTCCGAGTCTCGCATGTACACCATGCTGGGGCCGCAAGCGTTAAAGAAGGCCAGTCAATACACCTCAATTCAAGCCGCAAAAATTATTAATCCTGCACTCAAGCGCTATATTTCTTTGTCTATTTCTAAACATGGCTATTTAACACCTGCGTGTAAGGCAGTAATGGAAGAAATTAGGAATTTGGCTGATTTGCTTTAAGGCGCTGGTAAATTTAAGAACGGCACTGTTGCATAGTACGCATCATGGTTTTTACAAAATCACGCGGTACTTCGGGGCTTTGTAAACTTAACTTTCCAATTTTATTCATAAGCTTAGGAGAGTATTGGCGTTCTAAACGATGATAAATGCATGTACAGCTTGCACGGCTATGGCCAGCTGCGATGCATTTTGAGTAAAAATCACGGTGTGCATTACTTTTATAGTCAGCAGAGGCAATCGATACAAATAATAATCCACCTAGAAAAACTGAAAAATTATAAAGTGACATATATCTACTCTTGATTGTTGTTTTTCATTATCCATATCTTGGCATAACTTTTTCAGGTTCAAAACCAGTTGATATCAACCAGAGGCTTCATCATAGTTAGAACGGTTTTAGAGGTCAAATTGATTTAAGGATGAGATGTGTTTAATGTTTTAAAAATAAACAATGCAATTTTTGCTGTTTTGAGGGTGATATTGTGATATTAAACACTCTGGACTGTAGTTCGAATTATTTATGAGTTTAATAAAATTTTTAAGTATTTAAGATTTATATAAATATACTATTTCTTATTTTTATTTTTTTTTGCTTATAATTATACTTAACCTAAAAACTACCCCATATAAGTATATTTTAGATTAATTTTTGATCTGTCTGGCTGGTCGTTTCGGTTAAAATGAAGGGATAAAATTGTGTGATTGATTATATTTATATGGCGAATTTGCCAATTTACATCAGTGTTTTTTATTTTGTAGTTGGATTTGGATTAAATATTGTTTCTTACAATATTGCTATTAATAATTTTAAAGTTAAAAGAGCCCCATTATTTGTAATGATTTTAATGTATTTTATTGGCAATATAAGTATGGTCGCTCTTCTTTCATTAATGGGTACTCATGTTGGTCTATACTTTTTAGTAAGTGTTGTAATACCATATGCTGCTGTTTGGAGAACAGACTTTTAAGTTGTTGGTATTGAAAACTAATATAGATTTTAATATGTTAATTTATAATTAATGCTGAACGGTATAGCTATTTTTTAATGTTTTTAGGGGGCTATTTGCCAAATTTTTTTGTTTTTTTAAGTTTTTTTACTTTATTTGTTTCCATATTTTTAATATTCATTTTTTTGAAAAGTAGAAGATTTTCAATCAAATTATCTGTTTTAATTTTTATTTTAGCACTTTTGGATTTTTATTTATCTTTAATGTATTTAATGAAAGATTTTTAATTTGATTTAATGTTTTATTGATTAAATTGAAAAAGGTTTTACGATTTTAATTAATAATAATTTTTTATTGTTTAAGAGTTTTGGGGGTGATGGTTGAATAATATTTTTTTTAAATTATTTATTGTTTTTTTGTTGGTTTTATGGAAGATAAGTGGTGTTGATATTTTTTGTTTTATTGCAGTTTTTATTTTAATTGTTGATATTTTTTTATTTTCATGACTTTTAAAATGGTAGTTGAAATTAGTCACTTTAATATAAATATCAAATAAAATTTTGTATTTTATAGTTTGATGGATTTTGTATGTTTTATGTGGGATTGTTAAATTTGAGAGGCTTGCTATGAAAATAATATTGTTAAAAGATAGTGAACATAAGCCCAAAGCTTTTTTTATGATGGTATTTATGTTTCTGTATGTCTTTTTTTATAGACTCGGTAGTGATTATTCATATTTTTTTTATGTATTTGATATTTTTTTGATTATTATGCTATTCCTTAGGTTGAAATTGAATATTAAAATAAAGTTTTACTTTGATTAAATTTTAAGTAATTGGATTTAATGTTTTAAGATTAAAGCCTGTTTATATAATATTGATGAATTGTTAGATAAGATTAATTGTAGGAGGTCTATAGCTGTAGGTTGAGTGCTGGTATATATCAATATGAGTAGGAGTTATTTTCCTAATTAAATCATTTTTAATTAGTTTTATAAAGTTTTTATGGAGTATAGTTTTTATTATATTTTTTAATTATACTAATAGTTTATATTGTATTAATTGAGTTTTATGTTGAATTTTTAAATTTAATATTGCAAGACATTATAAAAAATATGAGGTTAATTAGGTCGTTAAAGTTTTTTTTCTCCACTTTTAACTGTCGGAATGTTGATTGTTGAAAGTGAAAATGTAAGTGAGGATTTTTGACTCTTTATTGTGTTATATAGAATTTTTGTGGATAAATTATTGGGGCTACAAGAACCATTCTTGACTTTTGAAATGCTACTCGATATTAAGCTAGCATTTTAATAAGAGAGTATTGATACAGTTTGAAAATATTTAAACCCTTAATAGTCTTGTATGGTGTTTTAAAGATTAATTATTTTAGCGGGAGTCCTACTTAATTAAGCTATTATATATTCATAGTGTACATTTTGATTTAAATTTATTGGTGATAAGATTTTTCTTAACTGATGCTATCAGGTAGGGATGGGCTGTTATTCTAGTTGATTATATCTATTAGCTAATTTTTTAGTAGCTTCATCAGCAAGGGGAAGGATGTCATTGCAATTGGGATGGTTTCTGAATTTATAAGTGACTCTCGTAAGCGATGTATAAGTTAATTTTTATTAAGATATTAATTTGATAAGCATTTATATTGATATGAAAAATTTTTTTTGGTTTTTAGCTTTTCTAAGTATTGTTTCTATATTGTTAGATTTTTATAAAGAGACTAAAAGTAGTCGTCTCTTTGGTAAAATTATAGCTTGCGCATGGCTTTTATATTTGGTTCTAACATTTTTTGTCGGTTTTTAATTCGGTATAACGTGGGGTAGCTATAGCGAAACTCACAGTTGTAATAAAGCGAACTAAAAAATATTGATGAATCCTATAAGAAGATGATCACTGTTTTATTGTCCTTGAAACACTCAATTTTAATTGTTGCCATTTTAAAGACAGTGTTACGACATTACGCACCCTATTTTTTTACATGATTTTTTGCTTTCATAAACGCTTTAGTATTATTCATTTTTAAATCATTTATATACAACTTGCTTACTTTAAAGTTTTAATTTAACAGGATATTTTATATGACAGATAACCCAATTAAAAAAGAAACAGAAAGTACCTGGGCAATATGTCGAGATCCTGTTTTACTGACCATGGTGGGTGGGGCAATTGATACTATTGGCTTTATTGCATTGTTTGGCTTTTTCACAGCCCATGTGACGGGAAACTTAGTGTTGGCAGGGGCAGCATGGGTTAAAGGTGGCTCGGGTTTATGGATAAAGCTTGCGGCTATTCCACTATTTATTTTGACCGTTGTTATTACCAAACTGTTAATTGACCGCAGTCAGGTTAAGCACAAAACACTGTCTTATTTATTTTTATTTGAAGCTATTTTTCTATGTGCTTTTATGGTTGCAGGACTTTACTTTGAGCCATTTAAAAATCCGGATGCATTAACAGTTGCAGTAACAGGCGGGTTGGGTTTAATTGCTTTGGCTATTCGTAATACTTCCAGCAAAACCCTCATTAAAAATATTAGCCCAAGTACCATGATGACAGGTAACACTACCCAGCTTGGTATTGATATTGCCAACTTGCTTAAAAACAATAATGCAGCCAATCGAGCAAGTTTTCTGAAAAGCGCCAGTATTGTGATTGGCTTTGTCATTGGTGCTTTCTTGGGAGCGATACTTTATGTCTATTTTGACTTCTGGAGTGTAGCGCCATTTATCTTACCTATTTTGTATTTCTCATATTTAGCTTCACAGCAAAAGTTTAACCAAGCTTGATTAGAAAAAATAACAAATTAGCCTGAATTAAAATGAGTTCAGGCTTTTTTTCGTAATAAAGGAAAATGGAAGCTGAGCTGAAATTGTTCGTTCACTGCTTTACAGGCATAATGACCAGATGGGGAATACATTCGATTAAGGAATGCACAATGACAAAGTCTTATCATTATTCAATCATAACAATAATGGCTTTGCTCAGTGGCTGTCAGGTTATTCATTTAAAAGAAAGTAATTTAAGCAATGCATTAAAAAGTAAGAATGAAAGTATTCTGACCGATGGCACCTTAAGTCATCAAACTCAAAACTTGCTGTATTTAGTTAAAAAAAATGAAAAATCTTGTCTGCAAAATTTTGATGATTGTTTAAATAAAATTCAAAGCTTATCTGAAAATAGTAGCCGCGAAGAACGCTATGCTGCGCTCAGTGAAATTTATTTGGCAAAAGCTTTAGACGTCGGACGTAATAGCCAATGTAATGTCATTAATAAAAGTAGTAGTTGCCTTGAGCAAGAGTTAGCGCTGTTTGATAAAAGCTTGCGCTATAGTTATGTCTATTTATTTGACTCTGAAGAGTCGCCGTTCGATCGGGTATTTGACCATCGCCAGAATCAGGTGCGTATTTTTTATAACGTGGCTTTATCGAAGCTCATGACCACGTATTTTAATCATTTAAATACGCATCGCTTTCCACCGTTGCTTAAAGCAGATGGGCATGAGTACCACGTCAATTTTGACCATGCTGTAGATGTACAAAAAATTGAAGTCGATACTTTTCGCTCAAGCTATAACATGAACTTTTCTGGCTTTAATACCGTTAACCGTAAGGATGGTTTAGGAGCAGAGTTTATTGTCGGGCGTAAAGAAAATGATGTAAATCACGGCTTCATTTTAGACCCCGATGCTTTTTATGCTCACCAGAATAATCCGAATATACATTTACCACGCTTCTTTCCAGTCACTGCGATTGCTTACCCAAAACAAAAAGCCACAGCAGAGCAGGTCATTGCTGGAGCAGATTTAGAAATTGCGATGTTTGATCCATATCGACAAGACCGTGTAAAGGTTGAAGGTGTGGATTATCCGCTCACTGCAAATTATTCGGCGCCTTATGGGCTTTGGTTGTCGAAATATAATTTAGGGGCAGCAGGTTATTGGTCTTTAATTAATAAAGAAAACAATTTGATCATGCCGCATTTATATATGCTGGAACCCTTTAACCCAAATAAAAAAATCATTGTATTTATTCATGGCTTGGCAAGTAGCCCAGAGGCGTGGGTGAGTCTAACCAATGACATTATGGGCGATGCCGAATTAAGGAATAACTATCAAGTTTGGCAGGTGTTTTATTCAACCAATATGCCGATTTTTGAAAGTCGTTTTCAGATTTATTCTTTGCTGAATCAGGCTTTTCAAAATGTTGCTAAAGACAGCTACGCTGCACACGATGCAGTGCTGGTTGGACATAGTATGGGCGGAGTGATTAGCCGTTTATTGGTAAGTGATGCCGATGTTTCAGAGCAAGCCATGCAAAAAATGAATGAAGCCCAGCTAAACCGTTTAAAAGAAAATCCTGTGGTGCTAGAGCGTTTTCAATTCAAAGCTTTGCCTTATTTTAAGCGGGTTGTTTTTGTTTCGGCACCGCATCATGGCACTGACTACGCTGACCGATGGTTTACCCAAATTGCCCGCCGTATTATTCGTTTGCCAGCTGATTTCTTTATTGCGGTCGAAATGAGAGATGAGAAAAACACAAAGCTCAGAAAAGGTTTAATTGAAAATGGGGCGAGTAATTTAAGTCGTTCTTCTAGCTTTATGCAGCTTACGCAAGCCATTCAGCCATCGTCCAGCGTGGTCTATCACTCGATTATGGGGAACATAAATGGGACGACTGATAAGTTAAAAAGCAGCGATGGAATTGTGCCGTATCAAAGTTCACATTTAGGTGGGGAGCAGTCGGAGCTGATCATTAAAGGTGGCCATTCGATTCAAACTACCCCAGAAGCGATTTTAGAATTACGCCGTATTTTACGGTTGCATTTAAAGCAGTCACAGCCTTCAAAATAGAATTTTTTTTAGAAAACCACTGCTGAAATGACTCAACAGTGGTTGAAATGATTAATTAAGCTGATTTTGTTTGAGCGATTTTTTATGCTCAAAATAGCTGATTGAAAAAATAATCAAGCCGACCAAATACAACACTACAGACAGAAGTAATAAATCTAATCCTGCTGCATAGAGCAACCAAAGTGCATAAATTGAAGCGACACTTGCAATGGCAATATGCGGCGTGCGTTTATGGCGAATGGATTCTTTAAGATAAAAAGCCGACACCAGAAAATAAGGCAGCAAAATCATCACCGATGAAATTAATAAAAGCTGCGTGTAATTTTTATTGAAAAAATACACCGCAATCAATGCACCTTGCACGACAATGGTGGTTAGCCAAAGTGATGAAATGGGTACATTATTTTGATTATTCTTTAAAAATAATTTCGGGAATGCACCATTTTTTGCAGCCAAATAGGGAATTTCTGTGGCGAATAAAGTCCAGCTTAAATAAGACGAAGAAACTGAAATAATAAGCCCGATGGTAATAACAATAGTACCCGGCAAACCGATCAGTTGCTGCAAAATAGTCGCCATTGATGGGTTGTGCATGCCAGCAAGTGCTTCACGGCTCACTACGCCATAAGCCAATACGGTCACCATGACGTAAAAAGTTAACGCCAGTAACACACCTAAAATGGTCGCTTTACCAATGTCATGACGTTTTTTCGCACGCGATGATAAAACCACAGCACCTTCAATACCAGTAAATACCCAAAGGGTAATGAGCATCAGGTCTTTTACTTGCTGCCAAAGCGGAACTTTTAAAGAGAAGTCATTTAAGTTGAGTTTGAACAAATCAAACTTAAAGGCAATGAAGGTAAAGAAGATAAAAACCACCATTGGAATGATTTTGGCAATGGTTGCCAATAAATTCACAATCGCAGCTTCTTTAATGCCTCGACTCACTAACCAGTGCACCAGCCATACAAAAATGCTGGAACCGATCAGTGCGTAAAAGGTATTGCCTTCACCAAAAATAACGTGGTCTTTGCTATCGGTAAACATGCCGACACCTGAAAAGGCAATTACGACATAGCCGACAATACCAATGGTGGTACACAACCAATAACCCCACGCCGAGCAAAAACCAATCAGGTCTCCAAAACCTTCCCGCGCATAGTTATAAATACCACCGTCTAGATCTGGTCGTTGGCGGGTTAAATGTAATAACGTGAGAGCCAAGAAAATAATGCCGACCCCAGTAATGAGCCATGCAACAAGAAGGGCAGAGCCGTTAGCGACTTGAGCCATATTTTGGGGTAGGCTAAATACGCCTGACCCCACCATAGAACTAAAGACCAGCGCTGTAAGAGACAATAATCCAATTTTGGCAGCAGACATGGTATTTATTCTTTAAAAAATTGAGAAAGTTCGGCAATGTGTTCTGGGCCAATACCGCAGCAACCACCTACCAAACTTGCGCCTGCTTGCTGCCACTGCTTAGCAAAACCAAGATAAGCTGGAGCATCTAAATCTTTACGAACTTCATCAAGACCATCGTTCGCGGTTGCGCTGCTATCTTGAGGTGGGAAAGCATTTGCATAGGCACCAATTTGTACAGACTCTGGAATAAGTCCTTTAATTTCATTAATCGCTTGCAAGATCACTTCAGGTTGGCAACAGTTAAACAATACAGCTTTGGCATTTGATTGTTTGATGAAATCAGCCACTTGTTGCATGTTTTCGCCTGAACGAAGTAGTGCTTGCTCTTGTTTAACTTCATCTTGCAGCGTGAAGGATACCCAATAGTCCTTACCATCTTGTGGCAATAACGCGTGTACTGTTTCAACTTCTTTTAAGCAAGACTGAGTTTCAGCGAGCCAGAAATCAACCTCTGGTGCCAATGTGTTAATGATTGGCTCAGCAAGGTTTTTAGCCTGTTCAGGTTGGAACAAGTCTGCACGGTAAGAACCAAATAACGGTGGTAAGCAGCCTGCAATTTTGACATTTTTGCCGCTTTCTTTAACTGCATTTTTCGCTTGTTCAATAGCAACTTGAATTAAACGCACGCCGTCAGTTTCAAAGCGTTCTTGTCCAATATGAAAAGGCACAACAGCGTAGTTATTAGTCGTAATAACTTCGGAACCCGCGTTAATAAAATCGAGATGTACTTCTTTTACTGTTTCTGGTGCTTCAATCAGTGCAAGCGCAGACCACTCTGGTTGACGAAACGGAGCGCCACGACGGGCCAATTCACGGCCTAAACCGCCATCTAAAATCTTCATAAATTACAACATAAAGGGAGAAAAAATATTTGATTAATCTAGCGTGTAGATGAGCCGTGTTCAATCGCTAATATGCTCGATATATTTCTAAATAAATTAGATTGTTATGAATATTTTTTCTTAAAAGGATTTCTGTAGATGATGTTCAGTTTTACTGATGAACTTCATGTGAAAAAGAGTATGTATTTTTTTGAGAATATAGAATAAAAAATAATCTTATAGCGCACCAAATTGCTGCCAGCTTTCCCCTGTGTGCTGGGTTTGATAATAGGCTTGAAGCTGCTTGAGCTGGGTAAAGTGTATGCTACACCAAATCAATAAACTAAGTAATATTAGAAACTTAGATAGAGCGCGAACTTTTTCTAGGCGAGCAAAAGCCAATAAAACAAAAAACAGGGCAGGTAAAAATATAAAGAATTGAACAGGTGAGAAAAATAGATGAGCCGTGCTGAAATATAACGTGGTAGCACTGATGAGCAGATTTAAAACAGCACATAGCTTTTGATATTTACCGAGCTTAAAGATATAAGCAGTCATGATAAGTAACACGGCCGAACTGACATAAATGGCGGTACCACCTATCATCCACATATAAAAACCGCTCAACAAAAGATAAGCCAGTAGTAAAACAAGTACGAGCTTAAAACAAAATGATAAGAGGTGAGGTGATGATTTTAAAGGTGTCATGATTAGTCTAAATATCTCAACTAAGGTCTTAAAAAACAAAAGGACGAATCGAAATTCATCCTTTTGATATTTTACTTATACATCATCAAACTTAGTTTGCTTTTGCAACAGGTGCAGCAGCAGTTTCATCGTTTGCAGCTTTGAACGGAGATGTATAGTTCAAGCCAAGTGTAGAACTTGTGTATTGACGAACTTTGTCGAGTAACACAGGGTCTTTGCTTAAGTCTTGTTTATAAGACACTACAATTTCATGAAGCTTCTGATTCCACTTACCTTCAGTTTGCTGAGGGAAAGCTTTTTCAAGTAAGTTAAGCATGATGTATGGAGAAGTCGAAGCACCCGGAGACGCACCTAACAATGCAGTTACAGCACCATCTTTAGACGCAAAGATTTCTGTACCGAATTGAAGCGTTGCTGGTTTACCCGGTTCTTTCTTGATGATCTGAACACGTTGACCACCTTGGCTTAAACGCCAGTCTTCAGCTTTCGCATCTGGGTAGTATTTACGAAGTTCATTTAGACGGTCTTTGTCTGACATCATTACTTGGCTTACCAAGTATTTAACAAGATCAAGGTTTTCCAAGCCAACAGTGGTCATTGGTAAAACGTTGTTTTTGTTGGTTGATGCAAGCAAATCAAGCTGAGAACCATTTTTTAGGAACTTGTTTGAATAAGTTGCAAATGGTCCAAACAATACATATTTTTTACCGTCGATATAACGTGTATCAATATGTGGTACAGACATTGGAGGCGCACCAAGTTCAGCACGGCCATATACTTTTGCAGTATGTTCAGCAGTAATTTTTGGGTTGTCAGTAATTAAGAACTCACCACCTACAGGGAAGCCTGCATATTGTTTAGCTTCTGGTAAACCAGTAAGTTGCAATAATTTAACCGCTGCACCACCTGCACCAATAAATACAAAACGTGTTTTAACGTGATCTACTTTACCAGTTTTCAAATTTTTGAAAGACACAGTCCAAGTTTTGTCATCATTTTGGCTGATGCCAGTCACTTCAGTTGAAGTCTGTAATTTGAAATTAGGATTTTGATTTAAATGACTCACTAATTGTTTAGTGATTGAACCATAGTTAACGTCAGAGCCAACATCCATACGAGTTGCTGCAACTTTTTGACTAGGGTCACGATCGTTCATGACTAAAGGTGCCCATTGTTTAATTACAGCTGGGTCTTCAGTAAATTTCATACCTTTGAACAGCGGGCTTTGAATCATGGCAGCATAACGTTTTTCTAAGAATTGAACGTTATCGCCCCAAACGAAAGCAATGTGCGGAACTGGATTAATGAATGATTTTGGTTCAGCTAAAACACCTTGTTTTACCTGATGTGACCAGAACTGTTTAGCGACTTCAAATTGAGAAGCAACTTTTTCAGCTTTGGCAATTTCCATCTTACCGTTTTTCTCTTCGGTATAGTTCATTTCCATAAAGCCAGAGTGGCCTGTTCCGGCATTGTTAAAGCCGTTTGAACTTTCTTGAGCAACTTGGTCAAGACGTTCATACATACGAATTTGCCAGTTTGGTTCAAGCTCAGTGAAATAAGTACCGAGAGTGGCACTCATGATGCCGCCGCCAACAAGAACAGCATCAACAACTGGTTCATCTTTAGCAGTTTCGACTTGTTTTGACGCAGTTGGTCTAAACAAGAAAACGATACCTGCAATTAAAATAAGAATGATTAATACCAGAAGGTATTTCAAAAACTTTTTCATGTAAGGGGGACCTTAAAATAAGTTATTTGAGTCACTTAAGGTGTGAGGAAACCTAGACAGCGTATCCAGACAAAATGGATATAAATGCGAAAATAAAATTCTCCAAAACAGAGAACTTTAAAAAAAGAAAAATAACTTGGGATTATCGCAAACACTCTATATTTTAGACTAATTTTGCATTGACAAGACAATTTTTATAATAAATGGGGTTCATTAAAATCATAAATATGATTTATATTTAATCAAATTGAGCGTTTATAAGATAGTTTAAGTTAATTGTTTTGTCTTAAGTTTTTGAAATTAAAATAATAATATTTATTTGATTAAAGTTGGATCATTTGAAGAATATTTGTCTATAAAAATAGATTATTTTTTATTTCATGGCATTTTTATGTAAATACGCTCCTTACACATGCTTATTTTCTGTCATACATAGTTCTTATTAATATTGGCTCAATAAATATGAAATTAAGGGCATATCTCTGCATAAGAAATATGCCCTTTAAGATTTTATGATGCTACATAGAATGGTGCAGTTGAACGTGGTAAAGCTTCACGTCCACGAATCTGGTCTGCAATTTTCTCGGCAATCATAATGGTGGTTGCATTTAAGTTACCGGTAATAATCAGCGGCATGATTGAGGCATCGACCACACGTAAGCTTTGCATACCATGGACACGGCCTTGACCATCTACGACAGCCATTTCGTCTTCGCCCATCTTACAGCTACAAGACGGATGGTAAGCGGTTTCAGCATGGTTACGAACAAAATCATCAAGCTCTGCATCGGTTTGCACATGTTTGCCCGGACTAATTTCTTCACCGCGATATGGATCAAGCGCAGGTTGCTGCATGATTTCACGTGTAATTCGAATCGCATCACGGAACTCACGCCAGTCTTGTTCAGTCGACATGTAGTTAAATAAGATACTTGGATGCTCAAACGGATCTTTTGATTTCAGTCTAATACGGCCTCGTGAAGGGGAACGCATTGAACCTACGTGTGCTTGGAAACCATGTTCTTTCACGGCATTACTACCGTTGTAGTTAATAGCAACTGGCAAGAAATGGTACTGAATGTTTGGCCATTTGAACTCGTCCGAACTACGGATAAATCCGCCCGCTTCAAACTGGTTACTTGCGCCAACACCTGTACCATTAAATAACCACTCGGCACCAATGGCAGGTTGGTTATACCATTTCAAGGCAGGGTATAAAGAAACGGGTTGCTTACATTTATATTGTAAGTACATTTCTAAGTGGTCTTGCAGGTTTTCACCTACACCCGGTAAATCATGAACGACATCAATGTCCATCGATTTTAAGAAAGTACTTTGACCTACACCTGAACGTTGTAAAATTTGTGGTGATGCAATTGCGCCCGCACACAGTAATACTTCGCGTTTAACCAATGCACGTTGTAAATTGTTTTGGTCAGCACCAATAATGTATTCAACACCAACCGCTTGTTTTTGATTAAACAATATTTTATTGGTTGTCGCGTGAGTCAAAATAGTCAGGTTCGGACGACTTTTTGCCATATCCAAATAACCACGTGCGGTACTTGAACGGCGACCTTTTGGAGTAACCGTGCGGTCCATTGGACCAAAGCCTTCTTGTTGATAACCATTTAAGTCATCAGTACGTGGGTAACCTGCTTGTACACCTGCTTCAACCATGGCATGGAACAAAACGTTATTACCATTTTTAGGTGTCGCAACGGATACCGGGCCGTTATCACCATGGTAGTCATTGCCACCAATGTCACGAGTTTCGGCTTTTTTGTAGTAAGGCAAACAATCGGCATAAGTCCAGTTTTCAAGGCCTTTATGAGTTGCCCATTGTTCTAAATCCATTGCGTTACCACGGATATAGCACATGCCATTAATTAAAGATGAGCCACCTAAACCTTTACCACGACCACATTCCATACGACGGTTATTCATGTGCGGTTCAGGGTCGGTTAAATAAGCCCAGTTATAGCGACGACCTTGAAGAGGGTAGGCCAAAGCTGCTGGCATTTGTGTACGGAAATCCAATCGATAATCTGGGCCACCCGCTTCTAAGAGTAAAACGGTGGTATCTTTGTCTTCAGTCAGACGCGCAGCGAGTACATTTCCGGCAGATCCTGCGCCAATAATAATGTAATCATATTCTTTAATATTCATAACTATCCTTTTTTTACTAACAGTTTGCCTGAGCAATCTATAAAGACTGCTCGGCATATGTGATTTAGGTTGAAGTGTTTAGAGCGATTTAGGCATTAAAAAATGCTTTGATAATCGCCAAGTTCAACTTGAATAGATTTGATACGGGTATAGTGCCCAAGTGTGGTCAAGCCATTTTCTCGGCCCACGCCAGATTGTTTGTAGCCACCCACTGGCATCTCGGCAGGCGATTCGCCCCACGTGTTAATCCAGCAAATACCAGCTTCAATTTGGTGAATAATGCGATGAGCGCGGCTAATGTCTTGCGTAACAACGCCAGCAGCTAAACCAAAGGTCGTGTCGTTGGCACGACGGATGACTTCTTCTTCGGTTTCATAGCTTAAAATGCTCATGACAGGCCCAAAAATTTCTTCTTGAACAATCGCCATCTGGTCAGTGCAGTCGCTAAATACAGTCGGTAGTACATAAGCGCCTTTAGCAAGTTCGCCTTCAGTCGCACGCCCACCACCGATTAACACTTTAGCGCCTTGTTGTTTGCCTGACTCAATGAAAGACAACACTTTTTCCATATGAGGGAAGCTAGTGAGCGGACCAAAGTTCGTGTCTTCAGCGATTGGATCGCCAATGCGAATACGTTTTACACGCTCTACAACAGCTTTTTCAAAGTCGGCTAAAAGTGATTTTGGAACAAATACGCGTGTACCGTTAGTACATACCTGACCTGAGCTAAAGAAGTTCGCCATGACTGCAATATCTGCTGCACGGTTCAGGTCGGCATCTTCACAAATAATGAGTGGAGATTTACCGCCAAGTTCCATAGTCACTTCTTTTAGCGTAGAGCCAGCAGCACTTGCCATGACTTTTTTGCCAGTTTCCACACCACCAGTAAATGAGATTTTTTCAATCACAGGATGTTCAGTGAGCCACTGACCGATTTCACGACCAGCACCTTGCACCACGTTAAATACGCCGTCTGGAACGCCTGCTTCTGTATAGATTTCTGCAAGTTTAAATGCAGTGAGTGGAGTGGTTTCACTTGGTTTGAAAATCATGGCATTACCCGCAGCAAGGGCAGGGGCAGATTTCCATAAAGCGATTTGAATTGGATAGTTCCAAGCACCAATACCAGCAACTACGCCTAAAGGTTCACGGCGTGTATAAAAGAAACTTGATTCGCGAAGTGGAACTTGTTCGCCTTGAATAGCTGTTGCAAGTCCTGCGTAGTATTCGAGTACATCTGCGCCAGTCACAATATCGACTGTAGATGTTTCGCTAAAAGCTTTACCTGTGTCGAGTGTTTCAAGACGGGCAAGCTCATCATTACGTTCACGAAGAATGTCGACAGCACGACGTAAAATACGTGAACGTTCCATGGCAGTCATGGCAGCCCAGATTTTTTGTCCTTGTTGGGCACTTTGTACAGCAGCTTCAATATCTTGTTCAGAAGCTTGCTGAAGAGTCGCGATTGTCTCGCCGTTGGCAGGGTTAATACTATTAAATGTTTTACCACTGGTTGCTTTAACGTAGCGTCCATGGATATACAGTTGATGAACTTGTGCATCACTCATTTTGTCTCTCCTGCAAAGGCTTGTTCGCAAATTGAACTTGCGTTTGTACATAATCGTAAGCAATGGAACGGGCAAGATTGCTGTCAAATTCGTTATGACGGCTTAAACTGCCTCGTAACCATAATCCATCAATCAATGCTGCCAACCCTCTAGCGGCAACACTGGCCTGTTGTTCATTCATTAACTTGAGGAAATAAAACTTCAAGTTAGAGTACAGGCGTTGATCATTAATCTTTTGCAAGCGGCTTAAGTCTGGTACATGCATACTTGCTGACCAAAAGTCTAACCAGACCCGCATTGCTTTTTCATTGACCTGACTAATGTCAAAGTTCGAGTCGATAATGGCCTTAATTTGGCTCTCTGGATGCGAATCTGCTTCTGTTCTGTACTGTTCGGTTTTACGACGCAGAACATTTAACATTTCTTGCATACAGGTATTTATCAACCCTTGTTTGTCACCAAAATAATGGCTGACAATGCCGGTCGACAGCTCGGCTTTTTTTGCAATTTGAGCAATGGTGGTATTGGATAACCCCACTTCATAAATTACGTCGAGTGCGGCATTCATAATTTCTTCACGTCGCACGTGCTCTGGTTTTACTCTGCGTTTTGTCATGTTTTTCCACATCAGCACTTTTAGTGGTGCTTTAAATTCAGCATGTTAACTTGCAGAGCATCATAGCACTTTTTTTATCATACTTGTTATTGATTGAACGTTCAATCAATAACAAGTATGATATGTAAAAATCAATGAATTTTTGAAGATTGCCTCTAGGAATAAAGAGGTGAAATCAAGAGTTGTTAAGAATAGGATGATGCGCATAAGTACATTACTTATCACGTTATTTTGAGAAAATACACCGATTGCAAGGAGCAATAAGATGGTGTTGAAAAGTGATAAATATTCTTCAGACCATATTCGGTTAAATCGTTTTGTATTTTGGAGTTCAGCCATCAGTATTGGCATTTTTGGCCTACTTTTTGTGCTGTTTCCAGAAAAAAGTCAGTTTTGGCTGACCTATGTACAAGAGCAGGTAAATCACTTTTTTGGGTGGTATTACATGTTGGTTATTGTGCTGTGTTTGGGCTTTGTCGCTTGGCTTGCTTTTTCAAAAGTAGGGCAGATTCCTTTAGGAAAAGACGACGACAAACCAGAGTTTAGTTATCTGGCTTGGACTTCAATGTTGTTCTCGGCAGGGATTGGTATTGCACTACTTTATTATGGTGTTGCTGAACCTGTTGATCATTTCTTAAGACCGCCAGAAGGTGAGTCAGGAACAATTCAGGCAGCGCGTAATGCGATGACTTATAGCTTTTTGCATTGGGGCATCCATGGCTGGGTACTCTATGCATTGCTCGGAGTTACTTTAGGTTATTTTGCTTTCAGACAAAATTTACCACTAGCTTTGCGTTCGGCGCTTTATCCAATTTTTGGCGAGCGAGTCCATGGGTTGGTTGGTGATTTCGTCGATGGTTTTGGAATTTTAGCGACGGTTATTTCCTTGGTCACCAACTTGGGAATCGGAGCATTGGTGCTGGTATCAGGCATTTGTTATTTACTTCCGCAAATTCCTAATAACTCAGTGACTTTAATTGCTGCTGTTCTCATCATGATGAGTGTTGCCACGATTACGACAGTGGTTGGGATTGAAAAAGGTTTGGCGTGGTTATCACGTATTAATTTACGTCTGCTGTATGCCTTACTTTTATTTGTATTTTTAACAGGTCCTACAAATCATTTATTAAATGGTCTTGTACAGAATATGGGAGATTATCTAAGCAATTTTATTGGTAAAAGCTTTGATATGTATTTATACAATCAAAAAGCCAGTGGCTGGCTAGGTTCGTGGACCGTATTTTATTGGGCTTGGTGGATTGCTTGGGCGCCTTTTGTCGGCATGTTTATTGCGCGCATTTCAAAAGGACGTACGATTCGTGAGGTTGTATTAGGTGTATGCCTGATTCCTCTAGGTTTTACGCTGGCTTGGATCTCGGTTTTTGGAAATACGGCCATTTACTTTATCTTGAACCAGAAACAGAAAGTTTTGGGCGATATGGTTTTAACTGATCCGGCATTATCTTTATTTAAGTTACTCGAATATCTGCCGTTTAATCCGTATGTTGCTGGCATTGTTGTTGTAATTTGTTTCGTTTTATTTTTGACACCAGTTGGCTCTGGTACACTAATGATCGCTAATTTGTCCTCAAAAGGGGGCACCAATGATAGTGATTCACCGATCTGGTTACGCGTTTTTTGGTCTGTGGTAATTACCATTGTAAGTATTGGCTTGCTTTTAGCCGGTAGTTTTAACTCCATGCAAAGTGCTGTGGTGTTATGTGGTTTACCATTTTCAGTCATTATTTTGCTTTATATGTTTGGTTTAGCCAAAGCGTTAAAGCAAGATGATTTTGACCCTCAATTAGTGAAAAAACAGTTAGCTGTTTCAAAAGACATTTCGGTTCCGTCGAATTGTGACCAGAATAAAGTGACTGAGGTTTTATAACCCCAACCAATCACATCTATATATTATTTTTTGCGTTTAAAGTCGTCTTTTCATTGTTTTAAATAAGAGTGAAAAGACGAAATTAAATATTTTGTTTTTATTTTATTCCTTGAGGATTGTATGGCAACAGATAATCCAAGAGCAGTTGATGATTTAACATTATCTAAATCTAAAAAAGACCCGCTCAACCGTGTGGTTTTTTATTTTTCAGCTGTACTTATTTTAATTTTTTCTCTCGTCACGTTTTTGTTCAATGATTTTGCAAATAGAGTCATGAACACCGTACTCCAGTGGGTAACTTCAACCTTTGGTTGGTATTATCTGCTTGCCGCAACGTTATATATGGTTTTTGTGATTTTTATTGCCTGTTCAAGATACGGCAGTATTAAATTAGGACCTAAGCATTCAAAACCTGAGTTTAGTTTACTCAGTTGGTCTGCGATGCTGTTTTCGGCTGGTATCGGTATCGATCTGATGTTCTTCTCGGTCGCTGAACCATTATCTCATTATATGCAACCTCCGGTCGGAGCAGGCCAGACTTATGAAGCAGCACGCCAGAGTATGGTCTGGACCTTATTCCACTATGGTTTAACCGGTTGGTGTATGTATGCCTTGATTGGCATGTCATTGGGATACTTTAGCTATCGTTATAACTTACCACTTACCATTCGTTCTGCACTTTACCCAATTTTCGGGAACAGAATTAATGGAGCAATTGGGCATAGTGTTGATACGGCTGCCGTGATCGGGACAATTTTTGGTATTGCAACGACCTGCGGGATTGGAGTGGTACAGCTGAATTATGGCCTACATGTGTTATTGGGGTTACCAGAAAATATCTGGATGCAATTTATCCTGATTGCTGTCGCGGTTGGTATTAGTGTTATTTCGGTGACATCTGGGGTCAATAAAGGCCTGCGGATTTTATCTGAAATCAATATTTATGTTTCGGTCGGGTTATTGCTATTTATTTTATTCTTGGGAAATACTGAGTTTTTACTTAATGCCCTTGTCCAAAATATTGGTGACTATTTAACTCGTTTCCCTGCTTTAGCATTACAAAGTTTTGCTTTTGAACAGCCTAAAGAGTGGATGAGTAGTTGGACTTTCTTCTTCTGGGCGTGGTGGATTGCTTGGTCTCCATTTGTAGGACTCTTTCTGGCACGTATTTCAAGAGGGCGTACCATTCGTGAGTTTGTATGCGGTACCTTAATTATTCCGCTTCTATTTACACTCACCTGGTTATCCATTTTTGGTAATAGTGCACTGCACAGCGTTATTTTTGAAGGCAACCAAACCTTAGCAGCGACTGTATTAGCAAATCCGGCTCATGGTTTTTATGACCTGTTAGCGCAATATCCAGGCTTTACCTTTATCGCTTCAATTGCCACCGTAACAGGGCTTTTGTTCTACGTGACTTCTGCCGATTCGGGAGCGCTGGTTTTAGGTAACTTCACGACTAAACTCACGAATATCGATAATGATGCTCCGCGTTGGTTAAGCGTATTTTGGGCAGTGGCTATTGGTTTATTAACGCTTGCCATGCTCATGACCAACGGAATTACTGCTTTGCAAAACGCGACCATCATTATGGGACTACCGTTTAGTTTCGTAATGTTCCTTGTGATGGCAGGGCTTTATAAGTCGCTGAGGCTTGAAGATTATAGGCAAGCCAGTCGAAGTATGAACGCAGCTCCAGTGGTAGGTAATGTCGATATTCTGAATTGGAAACAGCGTTTAACTCGAGTGATGCATCATCCGGGAACCACTGAAACCCAACGCATGTTAGATGCAGTTTGTCTACCTGCTGTTCAAGCCGTTGCTGGTGAGCTTATTAAGCAGGGCATGAATGTAGATGTGCAGCAAACGCCGCTTGAAGATGAAGAAACGCTTTTCCATCTGGATTTCACTATTCATTTGGAAGAAGAACAAAACTTCGTTTACCAGATCTGGCCTGTACGTTATAGCGCACCGAATTTCAGTCAACGTGTGAAACGAGGTAAACAGTTCTATTACCGTCTTGAAACCTATCTTTATGATGGCTCTCAAGATAACGATCTGGTCGGTTACAGTAAAGAACAGGTTATTAATGACATTTTAGATAAATATGAAAGACATATGACGTTCTTACATATTAATCGTATTAGCCCAGGGAATCGTCCATTGTTCCCAGATCCACAAGCTTAAGAGGAAAATGCATGGCTTCTCCTTATCTACATTCTTTTGCTTTATTTTTCTCGTTGCTCAATCCATTTCTAATGAGCATCTACATGATTGGCCTGATCCGTCATTCAGAAGCCAAGGTGTTTAATAAAGCACTGATTCAGGGAAGTTTGATTGCTTTTGTCGTGTTCATGCTATTTGCATGGGGCGGCGAAACAATTTTTAGTAAATATCTGAATGTACGTTTTGAAGCCTTTCAGATTTTTGGAGGCCTCATCTTTTTGGTGATTGGCTATCGCTATGTTTTTCAGGGTGCCGATACGATTGGTGAAATGCGTGGTGCACCAGAGCATCTGGCCGGCACCATTGCCATGCCATTTATGATCGGCCCGGGTACCATTAGTGCGGCTGTGGTCACAGGTATTGAAATGTCAATTGGTGAGGCAGCCCTAGTGATTGCCTTCACCTTGTTCTTAACATGCAGTATTTTGATTTTGATGAAATTTTCACATGATCATTTACGCTATAAACATGCCAAGCATATCGACCGCTATTTTGATATTGTCGGGCGTTTATCCGCTTTATTAATCGGTACGATCGCCATTGATATGATCATTAATGGTGTGACAGGCGTTATTACTAAAGTATAGCGAGTGGCCTATAACATCCTGCTATGCCATTAAGCGTGGAATAAAATGGCATAGCATCTTCTAAAAAAACTAAGATAAATAAAAAAAATCTTTAAAAAAGAACTTTAAAAATAATGTCTTAAAAATTTAAATTTTAAAAAACAATCAAAGATATTAAAAAATACAATGCTATGTTGTGGATTTAAGCATGTTTTTTTTGTGAATTATCAACCATAATGTTGTCTGAGCTTGTTTTAAGACACAGAGTTTAGCTATGCCTACATTAGATGAAATAACCACAGCAACTGATGATCAGTCTGAATTGACGATGTCAGTTTTGATGACGCCTGACATGGCGAATTTTTCAGGTAATGTTCATGGTGGTACGATTCTAAAACTACTAGATCAAGTCGCTTACGCTTGCGCAAGTCGTTATTCGGGTGGCTACGTGGTGACTTTATCTGTAGATAAAGTAAATTTTAAAGAACCTATTTATGTAGGTGAGCTGGTAACCTTCTTGGCAAGTGTTAACCATGTAGGCCGTACTTCAATGGAAGTCGGAATACGTGTTGAAGCCCAAAATATTCAGAAGCGCACAGTGCGCCATACCAATAGCTGTTATTTCACGATGGTTGCTGTTGATGAACAGGGCAAGCCATGTGAAGTGCCTCATTTAAAACTTGATACAGAGTGGAAGCGTTGCCGCTTTGAAGCAGCTGAGCACCGTAAAGTTTTACGTCTACAAGAAAACCATAATCCATCTTGTAGCATGTATAAGAAAACTTCTTAAAAAAACAGATCGAATTAAAAAAGGACCGAACCGCAGCATGGCTCGATCCTTTCTCTTCTTTACTAAAATTCAGCGTCCATTTTTCATTTCAGTAAAATTATCTCTGAGCTTGGAGGAGAGTGCTTAGAGAATTAACGAGTTGCAGGAGCAGCTTCAGAAGCAGAACCTACAGCATCAGATGCAGCATTTGCAGTGTTTGCTTGTTCTTGAGTTGAAACAACAACTTTTTCTTCACCAGCAGTGTTATGTGCTTGGTCGTGCTTAGAAGCAGCGAAAGTTGAAGCAGCAGTTAAAGCAAGTGTAGTAGCGAGTAAAGTTTTAGCTAATTTCATTTTATGGCATCCTTAAATTTCATTTAAAAATAAATTAAACCTAATCGTTCGTACCTACATGAAACCTGTATGGCTGAATGACTAAGCTAGGACACATGCTAAGCTGAGCTTCGAATTACATCAATTAACTTAACAATCTATTACGGCTATCTTAACAATATGAAATATACGGATCATTTATGTGAGCAATCTGTAAAATTAAGGGGCTTAAATACACCTTAAAATGTGAAAAAATATTTCCTTCTGAGTGAAAAAAAACCAAATCAGTTACGTAAACCTAACACTCTGGCATGAATTGTGAATGCGCATAAATAGAATATTCCGTTTGAATTTTAATTGTCAAAAGTTAATTTAGATTTTGAGTGAGATGTATGTCACATATTAAGTGTTTTAGCCTGATAATTGAAAAGTATATCTTCAAAGTGAAAAATCATTTTCATGGTACTTAAACAGTGATATACCTTTCTTAGTTTTGAAACCTTGTTGATTTGAGTCGCTTGTGAAATTTATTGCCCAAAAAACTGTTCCTACCCATATTATTTCCGGTTTTTTAGGGGCAGGCAAAACCACATTATTACAGCATTTATTAAGTCAGAAGCCTAAAGATGAGGTTTGGGCGGTATTAATGAATGAGTTTGGGCAAATTGGAGTAGACCAACAACTCTTACCTCAAGATGAAGGATATGCGGTCAAAGAATTATTAGGTGGTTGCTTGTGTTGTAGCAGTCAATTGCCTATGCATATTGCTTTAGCCCGTCTATTGAGTGAACAAAAGCCAGATAGACTCTTTATTGAACCGACAGGACTTGGGCATCCTTCTCAATTATTTGACCAACTGACTGAACCTCATTGGCAAAGTAGTTTAGCCATGCGAGCATTAATCACTGTTGTTGATGGTAGCCGTTTGCACGATACAAACTGGGTTAAACAAAACCTTTATGAAGATCAGTTAAAAGCTGCCCAGATTGTGGTGGTGTCACATACTGATGTGATGACTTTTGAAGATGATCAGGCGCTTGAGTTATTAAAAGAAGAATATCAGCCTTATCACCAAGAGTGGATTAAAACTGAAAATGGTCAGTTAGCTTTAAATAAAATTGATGTAGCTGCTCGTTTAACTGAGCGATCTATACAGCCTTTACTTAAACTTCAAAAGCAAATGACTGAAACCGAAGTTAAGAAGGAAATTCAGCAATTACCTTATCATTATGTCGAGTCGGCGCAAGGCTATATTGTCGCAGGTTGGAAATTACCTAAACGCTGGAAATTCGATTTTTATAATTTGCTAGATTTATTATGTGTGCAGCAAGACTGGCTTCGAATTAAGGGAATTTTTAATACAGATCAAGGTTGGAAAGTTTTTAACTTTAATCCTGATCAGTTTAATTATAAGTCTGGTGAAGAGGGTATTGATAACCGTATTGAAATCATTAGCGCACATCATCACGATTGGTTGGCTTTTGAAACGGCGTTACTTGCTTGTCAGCTTGAAAAATAGAGAACATTAAACCAAAGACGATTTAATGTTCTCATAATGGATTTAAGGTTTTGTATCTAACACTGCTTTGGCTTGAGCATGGTCAATATCTTTTTCCCAGTGTGCAATCACTACAGCAGCAACACAGTTACCGATTAAGTTGGTACACGCACGAATAATGCCAATGAACCAATCTACGGACAGTAGAAGTACTAAGCCAATCGCAGGAAGGCTTGGAATAACTGACAGTGTTGCTGCAAGAATAACTAAAGCTGAGCCGGGAATACCGTGGGCGCCTTTAGAAGTGATGAGTGAAACCAGCAAAATAGCCAACAGGTCGTGAGTGGATAAATCAATATTGCAGGCTTGTGCAATAAAGATCACCCCTAAAGTTAAGTAAATTGAAAACCCATCTAAGTTAAAAGAATAACCCGTAGGAATGACCAGACCTACCGTTGAATCTTTAATTCCCAGATTTCTGAGCTTTTTCATAATTTGGGGTAAAACAGAATCAGAAGATGCTGTACCTAAAACAATCGCTAACTCATCTTTAAAATAAGCCACAAATTTGAAGATGTTGAGACCGGCAAGTTTTAAAATTGAACCTAAGACAACCACAACAAATAAAATGCAGGTCGCATAAAACAGTAGAACCAAATAGCCCAATTGTAGAAGTGAATCTAAACCAAATTTGGCGGTGGTATAGGCCACAGATCCGAATACCCCAATCGGTGCTAAACGAATAATCAGACCCATAATTTTAAAGAATACTTCTGAAAAAGCTTCAAGCGCCTGACGTACTAACTCTGCCAAATGTTTTGGAATTAAAAGTAGTGATACACCAAATAAAATAGCGATGAGTAAAACTTGTAAAATATCGCCGTTTGCAAAAGCGGCAGTGAATGTTTTTGGAATAATGTTGAGTAGAAATTCCGAACCTGTGTGCATTTCATGAGCGCGTTCGGTATAGGTACTTAAATCTTTTGCATCTAAATGGCTGATATCGATATTCATACCGACGCCCGGTTTAAATACATAAGCCACAATAATGCCTAAAACTAAAGCAATACTGGTGACCACTTCAAAATAGAGAATGGTTTTTGCACCGACTTTGCCCATTTTTTTGATGTCATTTGCACCATAGATTCCCAGTACAACGACACAAAACACAATGGGTGCAATCAGCATTTTAATCAAAGAAATAAAACCATCGCCCAATGGCTTTAAAGATAGGGAGAAATCATGAAAACCAGCCCCAACTGCAACTCCTAGAAAGAGAGCACAAAGAACCTGTAAAAATAAACTACGTTTAAGCTTCTGCCACATAAGTCATCAATTTTAGCAAGAGGAGAATATTTCTCTTTCAAGCAAAAAGCCGGCCAACTCTAAAGCAAGCAAAGCGTTTTGGAAGAATATGCAAATTTCCAATGACTATGCGGTGGATTGCTTAGTTTTTTTATAATTTTTACCTAAAATCGAGTATCCTTAGCGCCAAATTTTGGAACATATTAATCATGGCGCTTAAAGCAACAATTTATAAGGCAGACTTGAATATTGCCAATATGGATGACCATATTTATGGTGATTATCAACTGACACTTGCCTTGCATCCTTCGGAAACTTTAGAACGTTTAATGGTTCGTTTGATGGCTTTTGCCCGTTTCGCAAGTGATGAGCTTGAGTTTACTAAAGATCTTTTTGAAACTGACGAACCAGCGTTATGGCAAAAAGATTTAACAGGTCAGTTAGAAGCATGGATTGAAGTGGGTCTACCGTCTGAAGATAAAGTCAAAAAAGCCAGTTCGCGCTGTAAAACAGTTGCAGTTGTTGTCTATGGCACACAAGTTGAAGACTGGTGGAAGCGAAACAGTAAAATTAAAACCTTAAGTAACGTTCAGGTGTGGCAAATTGCTCCTCAAAGTACAGCCGAGCTTGAACAGCTCTGTGAACGTACGATGCAACTACAATTAAATGTGATGGACAACGAGTGGACGCTTTTAGGTGAAAAGGGTCAGGCAAATGTTGTTTGGACACAGTTACAGTAATTTAGAAAAGCGCAACAAATTCTACAGATTCAGTTGGTACACTAAGTACTAATTGCGATTTTAGAAATTCAGTTTAAGGGTTAAACCATGTCAAATGAATTAGAAATTATCGATTTAAAAGTAGGTGAAGGCAAAGAAGCGGTTAAAGGTGCTTTGATTACAACTCACTATACAGGTTGGTTAGAAGACGGTACCAAATTCGACTCTTCAATTGACCGCGGTAACTATTTTGAATGCGTGATTGGTACAGGCCGTGTAATTAAAGGCTGGGACCAAGGCATTATGGGAATGAAAGTTGGTGGCAAGCGTAAGTTAATCGTGCCTGCTCATTTAGCTTATGGCGAGCGTAAAATGGGTAAGATTATTCCAGCGAATTCTAATTTAATTTTTGAAATTGAATTATTCGATGTCAAAACTCGTGACTAGTGAAAAACTGAAAGCCCTTTAGGGGGCTTTCTTGTTTATATGAGCTTTAAATATAAATACATTATTAATTTATATTTTAGCTTTTTGAATATTTAAGATTATTTTCAGATTATTTGATTATAAATGCTGACTGAAAAACTGTTCATTTGTGAGCAGTGTGATATTAAGACCAACTTTCAAAAAGTTTGTGCCCTAACATCAAATTTCACATAAGTAATCTATATTGTTATTGAGACGCTATTTCATGATTATCCGCTTTGCATCTCCTTTGTTGAACATATCACTTGGCTTGGCCTTGGCAGGTTTGTCAGGCATGGCATTAGCCAAACCACCTAAACTGGACGCTTCAACACTCACGGTGATTGGTTATCATGAAATTACCGATACTAAAAATGCGTTAATTCCTCAATATGCAGTGACGACTCAACAATTTACGCAGCACGTTGAGTGGCTACAGAAAAACGGGTTCCATTTTATTACGGTTGATCAGTTGATCCGTGCTCATCAGGGCAAATTTCAACTGCCTACAAAACCGGTTTTATTAACTGTAGATGACGGTTATCAGTCTTTTTATCAAAATGCTTATCCAGTTCTTAAAGCTAAAAAGATTCCGGTTGTTTTGGCTGTAGTGGGTTCATGGTTAGAACCAAAAGCTGGCCAAAAAGTAGATTTTTCAGGGGAAGAAATTCCACGTGATAAAATCTTAAGCTGGAATGAACTTAAAGAGATGCAAGATAGTGGTTTTGTAGAAATCGCTAATCATAGCTATCATTTGCATCGTGGTATTACAGGTAACCCGCAAGGTAACTCTGAACCTGCTGCAACGACTCGTTTTTATGATGTTAAAACTCAAACTTATGAAAACGATAAACAATATCAGGCACGAATCTATGACGACCTGAAAAAGAATAATGACTTATTAAAAGCGCATGGCTTACGTTCGCCACGTGTTATGGTGTGGCCATACGGTCGCTATAATATGCAAACTGTCCAAATTGCAAAAAAATTGGGTATGCCAGTGACCATTACGCTTGATGATGGGGCAGACCATGCAAAACAATCTCTACAAAATATGAGCCGTATTTTGGTAGAAGGCGGAATGACAACTGATGATTTGGCTCAAGAAATTAAAAACCGTGAATTAAATTTAACGGATAATAATCGTCCGCAAAAAATCATGCATATCGATTTGGACTATATTTATGATCCAGACCCGAAACAACAAGAGCGTAATTTAGGACACTTGTTAGATCGAATTAATGGCATGGGTGTAAATACAGTTTATTTACAGGCATTTTCAGATCCAGATGCGAATGGTTCTGCGGATATGGTCTATTTCCCAAATCGTCATATTCCTATGCGTGCAGACTTGTTTAACCGTGTTGCATGGCAAATTCAAACGCGCACTCCTGTAAGCCGTATTTATGCGTGGATGCCGTTATTGGCGTGGGAACTACCAAAAACTGATCCTGTTTCTAAAGACTTGGTGGTGACTCAGCAGGAAAAGGCGGGTGAACATCTTAATATGGGTTATATCCGTTTAAGTCCGTTCTCAGCCGATGCACGTCAAACGGTTCGTGAAATTTATCAGGACTTGGCTAAGTCAGCTTCGTTCAATGGAATTTTATTCCACGATGATGTCACCTTATCTGATTATGAAGATGCAAGCCCTGATGCTTTAAAAGCCTACGCAAAACAAGGTTTGCCAACAGATTTAGCAAAAATTCGTGAGAACGATCAAGACTTGCAGAAATGGACTGCATATAAGACAAAATATTTAGATGATTTTGCAATGCAACTCGTTGATGACGTGAGACAATATGAGCCGTTCTTGGTGACTGCACGTAACTTATATGCGCAGGTGGCTTTAAAACCATATGCAGAAAACTGGTATTCACAATCGCTTGAAGAGTCATTAAAGCATTATGATTTTACAGCTATTATGGCAATGCCTTATATGGAGCAGGTCGATAATTCAGATCAGTTCTATAAAGACATGATTGATCGCGTGAAACAATATCCTAATGGCCTCAAGAAAACTGTTTTTGAATTACAGGCCACCGACTGGCGTAAAAATGAAAAGGTACCTTCAACTGAAATGGCAGCAACAATTCATTCACTGTATCAGCAAGGTGTAATGCATGTCGGATATTACCCTGATGACCCAATCAAAGATCACCCGGATGTTGACGTAATGCATAAAGCATTTGCTGAAAAATCATCTCGTCTTGTGCCGTAGTCGAGGCTGAAACATGACAATCTTTGCTGCAATATGGTCGCATGCCTTAAAATTCGTTTTTTACTATCCATTATTCATGTCGTATTTATGGATGATGGGTGCGATCATTTTCTATTGGAGAGAACGTCAGGCTCCGCCTTATGATCAACCCGCTCCATTGGAAAGTTATCCAAAAGTCGCTGTATTAGTTCCTTGTTTTAATGAAGGGGATAATGCAGAGGAAACCATTAGTCATGCTTTAAAACTGGACTATCCTCATTTTGAAGTCATCGCGATTAATGATGGCAGCTCAGATAATACAGGTGAAGTACTTGATCGTTTAGCAGAACAACATGAAAAATTGCGTGTTGTTCATTTGGCGCAAAACCAAGGTAAAGCCATGGGGTTGCAAGCCGGAAGCTTAATGACCGATGCCGAGTTTTTAATTGGTATTGATGGTGATGCTTTACTTGATCCACATGCAGCAAAGTGGATGATTCGTCATTTCCTTGAAAATCCAACGGTTGCAGCTGTTACTGGAAACCCGCGCATTCGTACTCGCTCAACTTTGTTAGGGCGTATTCAGGTTGGTGAGTTTTCTTCGATTGTGGGCATGATTAAACGTGCACAGCGTACCTTCGGTCGCTTGTTTACCGTGTCGGGTGTAATTACGGCTTTTCGTAAAAGTGCCGTTCACCAAGTCGATTATTGGTCACCAAATATGTTGACTGAAGATATCGATATTACTTGGAAATTACAGCGTGCAGGTTGGGATATTGAGTTTGAACCGAATGCTTTGGTTTGGATTTTAATGCCGGAAACCCTCAATGGGTTGTGGAAACAACGTTTACGTTGGGCAATGGGTGGCGCACAAGTATTAATTAAAAATATTGATGTGTTCACTAAACCAAAATTGAATTTTTTATGGCCGTTAATGTTTGAGCTTTGCTTAACTTTAGTCTGGTCATATTTAATGCTAGCGATGGCTTTGTTGTGGTTGGTACATTTTATTTTACCAGTTCCTGCATTAGCTGTTGTGAGCTCCCCATTTTTACCGTATGGTACCGGTATTTTATTGGGGGCAACCTGTCTAATTCAGTTTGCTTTAAGCAAATGGATGGATAGTCGTTATGAACCGCATCTAGGAAAAAACTATTTCTGGATGATCTGGTATCCATTGGTCTTTTGGCTAATCACTATTTCAGCAACCATTGTGGCATTTCCAAAAGTCTTACGACGTGGAGATGAGAAACGAGCACGTTGGGTGAGCCCGGATCGGGGCATTCGCTAGAATGAAATGCAAGAGTCATGAGATTTTAAAGATCGTGCTGTATTGATGTCTGGGGAAAAACCACAGCACTTCGTTAGGTAAAGAGAGAAATGAAGACAAATTCGTTGATTATTGATTTACGCCGTCAATTACCATGGCATAAACGCTATGCTTCTACAACAAGCACAGCCATGATGTGGGCGGTTTGGTTGTTGTTGTGGCGTCCGTTCGTGTTTGTATGGCTATTGGTTGAACTACAAAAAACTCATTTGGTACACCGTTTATTTAGTGCCTTTGGTGTAGGAATTGAACATGGCCTTACCGCATTAATTGCTTGTGCAATTTGCTTATTGTTATGGAGCCATTTACTACCAGAGCGCCGTGTCGGTGGCAGTGCACTTAAAGCAAAACAGACTGATGATTATGCGCGTTACTTCGATTTACCTGAACATGAAATTGAGCAGGGGCGTAGCCAAAAAATTACAGTCGTTCACCACGATGAATTAGGTAAAATCGTTAGAGTCGAATAAGCTTTATCAATAAAATAAGGCCCACTTTAAGTGGGCTTTATTTTTTTTCTAGGCTCATTTAGGTGGAACTATAGGTTTTAAGCTGTAGAGCGCAAAGTTTGAAAAGGTATTATTTACCTTTAAAAACCGGAGGCCTTTTTTGCAACATAGCAAAGACTCCTTCTTGTACATCTTCTGTGGTGAGTAAAGGCTGAAGATGGCCCTGTAATTGTCTAAAAGCAGTTTCATAACCTTCATTCATAGCTTCACGGGCAGAGGCGAGAGTGGCTTTTACAGCAAGTGGTGCAGCTTGAGCGATATGTTCAGCCAGTTCTATTGCACGGTTGATTTGAGTACCTTCTGGGCATATCTCTGTAATCAGGTTCATATCAAAGGCAGCTTTTGCATCAAAAGAGTCACCGGTGAGTAAATAGCGCATGGCTTTGGCCCAACCCGCAGTTTGAGTAAAGCGTGCAGTTGCTCCACCAAAAGGTAAGATGCCACGTTGAACTTCCATTTGCGCAAACTGAGTATTTTCACTTGCTAAAGCAATGTCTGCGTTAAGAAATAGTTCTATACCAGCGGTATAACAATAGCCTTGTACTGCAACAATCAAAGGTTTACTCAGTTTTTGCCCAACTGTACCCCATGGGTTAATCTCATCATCTTTAAAATCAAAAACACCCGTAGCAAGTTTAGGCTGTAACTCAACTAAATCTAAACCAGCCGTAAAATGGTCGCCATGAGCAAAGATAATTACACAGCGTAGGGCATCATTATTTTCATATTCTGTCAGGGCTTGAGATAGGTCTTTGATCATGTGGCTGTCAAAGGCATTGCGTTTTGCTGCTCGATCTAGACCAATTAAAAAAATATGACCGCGAGTTTCACGGCTGACTTTTCCTGCTTGATTTGACATTTTTCCGATGTCCTTTATTTATCTTTAATAAGTTTTTAAACGATCGTTTAAAAACTATCAAATACAATTTATTGAATACTTAGTAAGCAAAAAATAAGAGATGATAGAAATAAAAAATAAGTTCTTACTTTATGGTGAATGTTGCCAATAATACTTAAAAGTAAAACCTGACAAATAAATTGTCAGGTTTTAAAAAATTATGCAGAGCGCCGTGAATACATCACTAGTCCTAGGCATAACATGGTTAAACCTAAAATGAGATGTGAGCTGAGCTGTTCATGGTTGAACCATGTTCCCCAAAATGTAGCTAAGACTGGGGTGATAATGGTAATAAGGAGCACAGTCGTCGGTTGTAGTATCTTAATGAGTTGATAATAAAAAATCATGGCAAGCACCGATGAAAAAACTGCGCTGTAGAGTACTGCTAGCGAAATTTTCAGACTTGGAAATTCAGTGGGAAGATGTGACCAAAAGAAAGGTAACAAACATACATAACCTAACCATGAGACAAGGGTAGCACCTGTCATTTGTGTAATGGGTGGGATATGTGCTCCGACAGATTTCACGGCGAACGTTGACAAGACATAAAACAGCATCGCAATCAGTTCTAACATAATACCGATGCGGTTGAGCTGAAAACCTGATGAAGACAGTCCTAAAGTAAAACTCATTCCGACAAGAGCAATACCGAGTCCGAGCCATTGCCATACTGAAAATCGTTCGCGTCCTAATAAAAAGGAGCTAATCAGTCCAGATACCAACGGAGAGGTGCCGTAAATAATTGAAATAATAGCAGAGGGAACTTTATCTGCACCCATGTAGCAAAAGGCCATAGAGCCAAATAAGCCAATGGCTCCAGCACAATAACTTAAAACAGCTTTTTTACTAAAGATGAGCTTTAAGCGAAAAAATCTTAGACACAGCAAGGCGATTGGAATGGCCAAACTGAATCGAATAAATAATCCCCATGCCCAGTGAATTTCTTGTACTGTCCAGACAGCCGCGAGTGGAGTAAGCGACCAAATAATGACGACAGCAATAAATTGGCCGGCTGTAGCAAGGCGAGTCGGAGATGAAGATAATGCTACAGCCGGCTGAATCTGCGGGGTGGATATACTCTGTTGTTCAAATAATGGCTTCATATAAAGCTCCAGAAAGTTTGTTCTTTGGTGTTTTAAAAGGGCATAAAAAAAGCCGCGTTTTATGGCGGCTTGTCATGAAAATCAGGGGATATATTAGAAATTAAATATCTCGACTTTCGCATCTAAAGCGCCAAATTGTCCAAAATTAGGATGTCGCCAATTGACCACATAGAACTTAATCTTTGGGGCGTATAATTGACGCGCTAGACAGTATTGGGCTTTAGATAAAAACATGATAAGTATATTAAAAATACAGATGTAATTTTTATAACATAGAAATAGAAAAGTACAAATTATATTCAAACAGAAACCATAGATTTTTTGATTATATTAAATTAGTAGTTTGCTTAACTTCATATTTTTCTCATAATACCTCGTCAAATTGATCTCAATAAGCAGCTGTTTTTATGTCACCTCTAGAAATTTTCGCGGTCTTGATTAGCCTGATTGGAGTCGGATTAACTGTCATCCGTAATATGTGGTGTTGGCTGTTTAATTTCTTTGCCTTTGTTTTATATGCCTATTTGTTTTACGAATTTAAGCTATATGGCGAAACAATTTTGCAGTTCTTTTTTATGGTCGTAAATTTTTATGGCTTTTACTACTGGCTTAAGGGAAAACAGCAAGATCACGACATTCGAATTGAACCAATTAGAGTTCAAACCGCTATCATTCAAATGGTTATTGCCGCGGTAGGTGGTTTACTGTTTGGTTTAATTCTTAAAAACTTTACCGATGCAGCAGTACCAATGCTTGACTCACAGCTTGCAGCATTTAGTTTGCTCGCAACGTATTGGACCAGTCGAAAGCATATTGCGACTTGGATACTTTGGGTATTTGTCGATATTATTTATGTCGGGATGTTTATCTATAAAGATTTATTTTTAACAGCCGCTTTGTATGCAGCATTTGTATTGATGGCAGCTTATGGTTGGTATCAATGGGAAAAGGTTAAAAAGAAACAGCTTTTGGCCTCAAACCAGCTTTAATTTGGAGAGCGATCATGCTGTTAAGCTTAGATGTTTATAAACAACAACAGTTTGATCAAATTGCTGCAAAAATAATGGCAGAGCCAAAACAGTATTGTGAATTTAATTCTGTATCAGATTTTTATAACGCTGCATGGCTTAAGGATTTTCCACAAGGCAGCCAGATTTCTGCCACTGGCTTAGATGATGGTGCTGAAGAGTTTTATGCAATTATTAAGTTTAAAAAGCAGTATGTAAAGTTTGATATTAAAGAGCATCATTCGATACTTGTTTTTCAGGATATGAATGGGAAAGTATTTGAAAGTAACTTCTAATTTATAAAATAAACTTTCATAAAAAAGCGACTTAACGTCGCTTTTTTTAATAAATAAATTTGGAAATTTTATTTGCGGTTTCAATTACGAGACTTGCGATATCTTCTTTGAATGTTCTTTCATCATACGTCGTAATTGGGCAACTTACAGAAATAACAGCAACCATTTTACCATTTGACTGTTTAAAAATAGGTGCCGCACAGGCTGCCATATCATGATTATAATGACCCCAACTCACCATGGTTTTTTGAGTTTTTACGTACGACAGCCTTTGCAATAAAGCTTTTAAATTGGTTGGCGTCAGGTCAGAGAAACTGTCCCAATCGCTAAAGTTACGGTAACGCTGACGTACTTCTGTTTCAGGTAAATCAGACAATAACATTTGACCAATCACAGTGGCATGAGCTGGCCAGCGAGTCCCTAAGCTAATGTTGCTCGTGAAGGTTCCCATCGACTGAATGTTATTTACAAAGACAATATGAGTGCCTTCTAAAATTGAAAGGTGTACCGCAAGTTTGGTCTGGTCACGTAGTTCTTTCATTAATGGTGTCGATAAATCGAGTAATGAAAGTTTAGATAAACTGTTAAACCCAAGCTCCATGACTTTGGAATCGAGAGCATAAGTTTTTTGAGATGCTTTTCTTAAATAGCCACAAGATTCGAGTGTATAGATCAGACGAAATGCACTAGAACGGTTCACTTCTAAAATTTCAGCAATTTCTGTAATGGTCATTTCTTGCGCTTGTTGGTTAAATGCTTGCAAGATAGCTAAACCCCGCACAAGTCCGGGTACTAAATATCGATCATCATTTTTTGTTGTTTCTGATTCTTGAGAATCTTCTTCAATCGCTAGGCTCATTCGTGTCTTTTTCCTATAAATAAAACAAGGTTCAATTTGGGGCATGCTGCTTTATTTTATAACTATTGTAATTGTTAAAAATGCATAAAACAATTTTTATATTTAAAACTTTGTTTCCTTCTTGAAACGTAACAAAATATTTAAAATTTACTAAATAAATGAATTTTATATTTATTTTTACTTTGACAAAAAATGATCAAGGGGATTATGCTTAGCTTGTGTTTTGAAAATCAAATTATGTTTTGTATATAAAACAAAATGAGGATGCAAGGTATGAGTTGGATCTCAGTTTGTCAGCAGGGTGACATTAGCGAAGATGAGCCGAAAGCCATCGAAATTGAAGGAAAGAAAATAGGCGTATTTTTCGTCGATGAAAATTACTTTGCTATCGAAAATGTTTGCCCTCATGCGTATGCCTTATTAACCGAAGGATTTATCGAAGATCAAACTGTTGAATGTCCATTGCACGAAGCAATTTTTGACATTCAGACAGGTGAGCTAAAAAGTGGACCCGGGTGTAGAAACCTATGTACTTACCCAGTTCGTGTTGAAGGACAGGATATTCAAATTCAACTCTAGTCCTCTCATGTACAAGGAAGCAGAACAATGAAGACATTTAATGAAAAGTTGGCAAGCTGGATTCATGCAACGCCAGCAACCGAAGCAGGCATCAACAATATTCAAGTTCCAGGTCAATCTGAATTGTTGGTTTGGCAAACACGTTATAAAGAACCAACCCTATACGAACAAGATTTTGTAAAGAACTTGATTCAGGCATTTTCTGCGGGCGCAACAGAGTTAGGTGACGTTGTTTCTGCACTTAATCAGCAGGGTTTCCGCTGTGAATCTGGTGATGAATGGACTTCTGCAAGCTTTACAGAAGAAATGCAACGTTTAGGTTATTGATTCAGGGAAGAATAAAATGAACGCAATCGTATCAACTTCACAAAGCGCTGAAGAATATTTAGAACTTGGTTTACGTGACCAATGGCATCCGGTTTTAGCAAGTTGGGAAGTCGCGGCTAATCCAGTCGGGATTACCCGTTTAGGCGAAAACATTGTGGTTTGGCGTGATTCTGAAGGTCAGGTTCATGCACTTGAAGATCGCTGTCCACACCGTGGTGCACGTCTTTCACTTGGTTGGAACTTAGGCGACCGAGTGGCTTGTTGGTATCACGGTGTTGAAGTTCGTGCTGATGGTGTGGTTGCTGATGTGCCAGCCGTTCATGAATGTCCAATGACTGGAACTAAATGCTTAAAGAACTACCCAGTAATTGAGCAACATGGTGCAATTTTCATTTGGTTTGGTATTGATGCAAATGAACAACCAGCACCGCTTGAGTTTCCAGAGCAACTCGCAAGTGAAGAGTGGAGTGCATTCCTTTGCCAAGCAGACTGGAAAGTAAACCATCAATACGCGATTGATAATGTGATGGACCCAATGCATGGGACCTATTTACACGCGACATCCCACTCGATGGCAGATGGTGAACGTACTGCAGAGATGAAGCACCGCACCACCGATAATGGCTTTGTTTTTGAAAAAGAAGGTCAAACAGGTGTGAACTTTGACTGGGTTGAATATGGTTCAACAGGTGCAAGCTGGTTACGTCTTTCAATTCCATACCGCAAACAATTTGGCCCAGGTGGCGAATTCTGGATTGTAGGTTATGCAACGCCAATTGATGCCAATAATACTCGCGTATTTTTCTGGCGCTGCCGTAAGGTGAGTGGCTGGCAGCGTAATGTATGGCGTTTCTTATATCGCAATCATTTAGAACAGTTGCATTGGGATGTATTGGAACAAGATCGCATTATTTTAGAAAACCTTGCGCCCAATGCGCGTGAAAAAGAGTTCCTCTATCAACACGATGTTGGCCTTGCACGTTTACGCCGTTTAATGAAGAAAGAAGCTGAGAAGCAATTAAAGAAAATTGCTGCGCTAAATGCATCAAACCGTATCGAGATGCAGGAAGAAGCTCATGGCTAATGTAGCGTTGTTGCAAGGCAAAAAAGTTTTAGTGACTGGTGCTGCGCGTGGTTTAGGCCGAGATTTTGCTCAAGCCATTGCCGAGGCTGGTGCTGAAGTTGTTATGGCAGATATTTTATCTGACTTGGTACAACAAGAAGCACAAGCTTTACAGAAACAAGGGTTAAACGTTCATGCTGTCACCGTTGACCTTGCCAATGCAGACTCTATTGAAAATGCGGTTGCAAAAAGCGTGGACATTTTACAAGGACTAGATGGCCTTGTGAACTGTGCAGCGCTGGCAACCAATGTTGGTGGAAAAAATATGATTGATTATGATCCTGAACTTTGGGATCGGGTCATGAATATTAATGTGAAAGGCACATGGCTAATCAGTAAGGCATGCGTTCCCCATCTAAAACAATCGGCTGCGGGCAAGATTATTAATGTTGCTTCCGATACAGCACTTTGGGGCGCACCGAACTTGATGGCTTATGTGGCAAGTAAAGGTGCAATTCTTGCCATGACACGTTCAATGGCAAGAGAGTTGGGGCAGTTCAATATCTGTGTCAACACATTGTCGCCGGGGTTAACTTTGGTTGAAGCAACCGAGTACGTGCCACAGGAACGTCACGATTTATATGTGAATGGAAGAGCGATTCAACGTCAGCAACTTCCACAAGATTTAAATGGAACAGCATTGTATCTACTGTCGGATTTGTCCTCTTTTGTGACAGGTCAAAATATTCCGGTCAATGGCGGTTTTGTCTTTAACTAAGGAGTAGTCAAATGATTACAGGGATCGAGATTTTAAAGTTTGGAGTTGAGGATAGAGCCGCTTCAAACAAGTTTTTAGCAGATTTTGGTTTAAGCCAAAGTACTTCAGATATTGAAGGCGCTGATCTTTACCAGACTCAAAACGGTAGCAAAATTTATTTATTTAATTGTGATGATGACCGTTTGCCTGCTGCCATTGAACAAGGTTCAACTTTACGTGAAGTCACGTGGGGTGTTGAAAGTACTCAAGACCTCGAAGACTTGGCAGCACGTTTGGCTGATGTAGAAGGTTTTAAACGTTCTGAAAGTACAGTTCAGTGTCTTGACCCAAATGGCATGACCATTCGTTTTCAACAAAGTTTTGTAAAAGAGGTACCAGAACTTAAAACGGAAGGTATTAATCAATACGGCAACATTCAACGTGTGAATGCAGCAAGTCCTGTCTATGAAAAAGGTCAACCTGTTGCGATTGGACATGTGGTGTTCTTCACACCAGATTTGGCAACAACTGAAAACTTCTATATTGAAAAAGTTGGCTTTCATTTATCGGATGCCTACAAAAATCGTGGTGCATTCTTGCGTTGCCGCGGTGAAGGTTATCACCATGATTTATTCTTGCTCAGTGTTCCAAATAAACCTGCTGGCTTAAATCACGTTGCGTTTGTTGTTCGTGATATCCATGAAGTAATTGGGGGCGGTTTAAATATGAATCGTTCGGAATGGTCAACTTTCATTGGACCGGGACGTCATCCAATTTCTTCTGCTTATTTCTGGTACGTCAACTCACCATTAGGTGGTGCATTTGAATATTACACCAACGATGATTATTTGACAGAAGAATGGCAACCTCGTGTAGAAGAACATCGTCTAGAGCTTTTCACCGAATGGGCGATTGAAGGTGGTCTTGATGACACAACCCGCCGTCAGGTGAAGCCTGTTTAACGGGTATTGCTGAACAAGGAAGATGGCTATGGAAAAGATCGTAATTGTAGGTGCCGGTCAGGCAGCGGGTTGGGCAGTAAGTACCTTACGTCAAAATGGTTATGTTGGCGAAATTCACGTGGTTTCAAATGAAAATCAAGTGTTTTATGAGCGTCCGCCACTGTCTAAGCAAGTACTTTCAAAAGAAGCAACTTATGAAAGTTTGAATCTGTTTTCTCCGGAGCAAGTTCAAGAATTCAATATTCATTGGCACAAGCCGGAAATTGCGACAAAAGTCGACCGTGAACAAAAACAGGTTCATTTAGAGAGTGGTCAGGTTTTGCCATATGACAAATTGCTGATTGCAACCGGAAGTCGTGCACGTGTGCCAGTGAATACATGGCAGTTCATTCCAAATGTTGTGACCTTACGTAATGTCTATGACTGTGAACGCTTGGCTAAAATTTTAAAGAATGCAAAGAATGTTGCTGTGATTGGTGGCGGATGGATTGGTCTTGAAATTGCTGCAACTGCACGTAAGCAAGGTAAAGAAGTTCATATTTTTGAATATGGCGACCGTTTATGTGCAAGAAGTGTGAGTCCGGAAGTTTCTGCATTTTTAAAAAATATGCACGAAACTCAAGGTACACAAATTCATTTAGACAGCAAGAGCCTTCATTTAGTTGAAGCGCCGAATCAGAAAGTTGAAGTGGTGAACCATCCTCAAAATAGCCAGTTATTTGACTGTGTTGTGGTAGGTGCAGGCGCTGAAATTGCCAAAGAGTTAGGTGTACACGCTGGTCTCGATGTGAAAGATGGAATTGTGGTGAATTGTTTTGGGCAAACTTCAGATCAAAACATTTATGCCGCAGGCGATGTCGCGATTCATCCGGGTTTGGGTTATTGCATTCAGTCTTGGGCAAATGCGCAAAATCAGGCGATTGCCGCAGCAAAATCGATGCTCGGAATTGAAACTGAATATACTGATATTCCATGGCTTTGGTCTGATCAATACCACTTCAATATCCAGATTTTAGGGACGTATCAGCCTGAAAAAACCAAAGAAGTGGTGATTCGCCAAGGTGGTGAAGATCAGGTGAGCTATTTATATCTGGACCATGAAAATCGTTTGCTCAACATGATTGCCATTAATGATTCTAAACTGGTCAAACTGGCAAAACGTTGGATGCAAGCCAACACCGTTTTAGATCCAAAACTATTAGCAGATGCTGAATTTAATGTCATGAAGTTAAAACCGTAAACATTAAATCTGGTTCTCATTACCAAATCGAAGGAATGACACATGAGTAATGAAGAAAAAAGTGGATTGAAGCATTGGGTACCTGCTTTTGTCCTTATGGTGTGTGTGGTACTGGCATTTTTCGACAAGATTAGTATTGCGGTTTTATTTTCAGATCCTCATTTTCAAAGTGCAATGGGAATTGCTGAAGATAAGGCCAAGCTTGGATGGCTCATGACAAGTTTCTTGCTTGCTTATGGTTTTTCATCGGTCTTTCTAAGCTTTTTAGGTGACATTTTTAACCCAAAGAAAATGCTGTTCTGGAGCGTAACGTCGTGGGGAATACTCATGTTTTGCATGGGGTTCACCACTAGTTATTCAGGCATGTTGGTTTTACGTGTACTGCTTGGTTTAGCAGAAGGTCCTTTATTTGCCTTGGCATACACCATTGTTAAGCAGACTTACACAGACCGTCAGCAGGCACGCGCTTCTACCATGTTCTTACTTGGAACGCCAATAGGTGCATTCCTTGGTTTCCCGATCACTGCAAATGTTTTAGCTCACCATGACTGGCACACTACTTTTTTTGTGATGGCTGCACTAACCCTGATTGCCATTTTCAGCATTGTTTTTGGTTTACGTAACTTGCAGCTCAAGAAAACTGTCGAAATTGATGGTGAGAGTAAACGTACCAATTTCAAAGGTCACATTGCCAATACTAAATTGCTCTTAAGCAACAGCGCATTCTGGTTGGTGTGTCTCTTTAACATTGCATTGATGACGTATTTGTGGGGCTTAAACAGTTGGGTTCCTTCTTATCTTATGCAAGACAAAGGATTCAATCTCAAAGAGTTTGGGATGTATTCAAGCTTTCCATTCATTGCCATGTTAATTGGCGAAATCATCGGTGCGTTCTTATCTGACAAGTTAGGCCGTCGAGCAATTCAAGTATTTAGCGGTTTATTACTCGCGGGCATCTTCATGTATGTGATGGTCATTATGACTGAGCCATTATTGATTATTGCTGCCATGTCTTTAAGCGCGATGGCGTGGGGTTTTGGAGTCGCAGCTGTATTTGCTCTGCTTGCAAGAGTGACGACCTCAAATGTAGGGGCGACTGCGGGTGGAATATTTAATGGGTTAGGTAATTTTGCAAGTGCAATTGCGCCTGTTCTTATCGGTTACATCGTGATGCAAACACACAGTTTTAATTTAGGAATTACCTTCTTGGCTGCTGTCGCTGTCATTGGGTCGTTGTTCTTGGTTCCTCTTTTAAAACGTTATTAATTCACTGTATAGGAGTTTAAAAAATGACTACACAACAATTCGAATCGTGGGCACAACCAGAAAATGCTTCATTAGAAGAGTGGTTAAACACGCGTATTGCTCGCTTTGAGACACGTAAATATGACTTCGATGCTTTGAAGTTCCAAGCAGATTACGACCCGAAATATCGCCGTGCACAAATGCGTTACATGGGTACGGGTGCAACAGGTGTTGCAAATGACGGTAACACCGTTCCGGCAGAAAACTTCACATTTTCAACCATGGTTCTGCCACCACAGTGTGAAGGCCCTTTGCACATTCACCACGATGTTGAAGAAGTTTTCTTTATGCTCCGCGGCGAAATTGATTTGTTTATTGAGCACAACGGCGAAAAATTTGAGACCCGCTTAAAAGAGCGTGACCTGATTTCAATTCCACCGGGAATTTACCGTGGTTTATTTAACCCAGGTCAAGAAGATGCCTTGATGTGTGTGATGTTGGGAACAGGTAAACCAACCATTCCGAACTATCCACCAGAGCATCCATTGTCTCAAATCAAACGTTAATTGTTTGATGAAGTGAATGAAAGGAAAGAATTAAAAATGATGACACTCATTGAAAAGTTAGCAGAATTTCCGGTGAAAACCATGACTGTTCAAGGTCAGCAACAAGCTTATCGGGAAGCTGGTCAGGGCGAGTACCTTGTGCTGTTGCATGGCATTAGTTCAGGTTCTGCTTCATGGGTGAACCAACTTGAAGTGTTGTCTCATCATTTTCATGTCATTGCCTGGGATGCACCGGGCTATGGCAAATCAGATGAACTTTTAACTGATCAACCTAATGCAACCGACTACGCAAAGCGTTTAGCTGCATTGTTTGATGTTTTAAAAATTGAAAAAGCCATTGTGGTTGGACACTCATTAGGTGCCTTACAGGCGAGTGCATTTGCTGCACTTTACCCAGAGCGAGTGGAACACTTGGTTGTCGCTAACTTAGCTCAAGGCTACCAACGCCACGATGAACAGACACAAATTCAGGTTTTTGAAAAAAGACCAAAAATGTTGAAAGAGTTAGGTGCTAAAGGCATGGCTGAAAGCCGTGGACCCCATTTGATTTATAAACAAGAGCCACAAGCCTTAGCTTTAGTTTCAGAAGTGATGCAACAGTTGACTCTACAGGGTTTTACCCATGCATCGTACTTACTTGCCTATGACGAAATACGTAATTACTTAACCCATTTAAAAGTCCCATGCACAGTCATTGCAGGGCAGCAAGATCAAATCACTCCTGCGTTAGGTATACAAGAGCTTGCTCAGGAATTGCAGTTGGAACAGCGCTTCGTCATAGAAGACGCAGGACATTTAAGTTATGTCGACCAACCGCAAGCATTTAACCAAATTATGTTGACGATTCAGGAACAATCGTAAGAGAGATTAAGGATTATGAGCTTCCAAGTTGAAGGAAAAGTTGCAGTTGTTACCGGTGGCTCATCTGGGATTGGGCTGGCTGCTGTTGAAATACTAGTTGCAGAGGGTGCAAAAGTAGCGTGGTGTGGTCGCGATGAAGAACGTTTAAATGCGTCTAAACACTATATTTTAGAAAAATTTCCGCATGCCAACATTTTTACTAAAGCATGTAATGTGTTGAAAAAAGAAGAAGTTCAGCAATTTGCCAAAGAGGTCAAACTCAATTTGGGCAATGTGGACATGCTCATTAACAATGCTGGGCAAGGCCGTGTTTCAAATTTTGAAAATACGCAAGATGAAGACTGGATGAAAGAAATCGAGCTGAAATATTTCAGTGTATTACATCCGGTACGGGCTTTTCTTGATGACTTAAAACAGTCGGCAAATGCCTCAATTACCAATGTGAACTCGTTACTGGCATTGCAACCAGAACCACACATGATTGCGACTTCATCTGCACGCGCTGCTTTATTGAATTTAACCCATTCTTTGGCGCATGAATTTACTCAATATGGTGTTCGTGTGAACTCGATTTTATTGGGTATGGTCGAATCTGCGCAGTGGAAACGCCGCTATGAAACCCGTTCAGATTTAAATCTGTCATGGGAAGAGTGGACAGGCAATATCGCAAAAAACCGCGGTATCCCAATGCAGCGTTTAGGTCGTCCAGAAGAACCTGCACGTGCTTTAGTTTTCTTGGCATCACCATTGGCATCTTACACCACAGGTTCGGCAATAGATGTCTCAGGTGGTTTTAACAAACATTTATAAATATCAGGTGCTGTCATGAAAAAGTTGATGATGATTGGTTTTGGCGCAATGGCAGCAGAAGTGTATGCGCACTTGCCTCAAGATCTGCAACTCAAATGGATTGTCGTGCCATCTCGCAGTATTGAAAAAGTGCAGTCACAAGTCTCCTCCGAGATTCAGGTGATTTCCGATATTGAGCAATGCGATGGTACGCCAGACTATGTTATTGAGGTGGCAGGTCAAGCAGCAGTGAAAGAGCATGCTCAAAAAGTTTTAGCGAAAGGCTGGACCATTGGTTTGATCTCGGTCGGTACTTTAGCTGATAACGAGTTTCTGGTTCAGCTTAAGCAAACTGCCGAGAAAAATGATGCACATCTGCATTTACTGGCAGGCGCTATTGCAGGTATTGACGGTATTTCTGCAGCCAAAGAAGGTGGCTTGCAAAAAGTCACTTACAAAGGCTGTAAAAGTCCAAAAAGCTGGAAGGGCAGTTATGCAGAGCAATTGGTCGATTTAGACCATGTTTCAGAACCTACGGTCTTTTTTACTGGAACTGCCCGTGAGGCTGCCATGAAATTTCCAGCCAATGCCAACGTTGCAGCAACCATTGCACTTGCAGGACTTGGTATGGATGAAACCATGGTTGAGTTAACTGTTGATCCAACCATCAGCAAAAACAAACACACCATTGTGGCAGAAGGTGGCTTTGGACAAATGACCATTGAACTGGTGGGTGTGCCGTTGCCAAGTAACCCAAAAACATCAACGTTGGCTGCGCTTAGCGTGATTCGTGCTTGTCGCAACAGTGTAGAAGCAATACAGATTTAAGAAGGATTTGATCATGGCAAAGGAAATTTATATTGCAGGTGAATGGCGATTAGGCCGTGGTGCAGTCATTCAGAGCCTGTTTCCGGCAGATCAGTCGGTAAACGCTGAGCTTTCAACAGCAACGCTTGAAGATGTAAATGAAGCAATTGAAAAAGCAGATCAGGCTTGGCGTCAACCGAACTGGAGAAACAGCTTGCCGCATGAGCGCGCACGTATTCTCTACAAAGTTGCAGACATTATTGAAGCGCGTGTCGATGAATTAGCAAAATTACAAACACGCGATAATGGTAAGCCTTTAACCGAAACTCGTGGTTTGGTGATGAGCGCTGCGGCGACTGCACGTTATGTTGCAGCGGCATGTGAAACAATGAATGATGAGCTCACCACTCAGCGTGCTCCAGACTTCATGACCATGAGTGTGCATGAACCTGTAGGCGTAGTAGCAGCCATTACTCCTTGGAACTCTCCAATTGCGAGTGAAGTTCAAAAGCTTGCTCCAGCTTTAGCAGCAGGAAATGCCGTGGTGTTAAAACCAGCTGAAGCGACTTCACTGATTGCTTTAGAACTTGCCAAAATTTTTGAAGAGGCAGGTTTACCAAAAGGGTTGCTGAGTGTGTTGGTTGGTCGTGGTTCTGTGATTGGTGATGCAATTGCTCAACACCCATTGGTTCGTAAAATTTCTTTTACAGGTGGAACAACCACAGGGCGTCATTTGGCACATATTGCCGCTGACAAACTGATTACCACTTCACTTGAGTTGGGTGGAAAGTCACCAACCATCGTTTTACCTGATGCAGATGTCGAACTGGCAGCTAAAGGTGTCGCGTACGGTATTTTTAGCTCGGCAGGCCAAGCGTGTATTGCAGGTTCTCGCTTGTTTATTCATAGCAGTCTTTACGATCAGTTTTTAACACGTTTGGTTGAAATTACCAAAGGTTTACGTGTGGGCCATCCAGAACAGGCGGGTGTGCATTTAGGGCCACTAGTGAATGACAAACATTTGCAGTCGGTTGACCGTTATGTGCAACTTGCCAAAAGCGAAGGTGGTCAGGTTCTGATTGGTGGTGAAGCGCTTACCACTGGTGACTATGCTAAAGGAAGCTATTACTTACCGACCATTATCACGGACTTAAGTAACAGTGCTCAAACTTGTCAGGAAGAAATTTTTGGCCCTGTTTTAGTCGTTATGAAATATGACAATGAGCAAGATTTAATTACCCAAGCCAATGACAGCTGTTTTGGTCTTGCCGCAGGTATTTGGACTGAAAGCTATCGTAAAGCTTGGCGTATTGCACGTGCATTAGAAGTGGGAACGGTATGGATTAATACCTACAAAAAATTCTCGATTAGTGCGCCGTTTGGTGGCTTTAAAGATAGTGGAATCGGGCGCGAAAAAGGCCGTTTGGGCATTTTATCGTACATGCAACAAAAGAGTATTTATATGGGGCTGAATGAACAGCCTAACCCTTGGTGCGATTAATAAATTCAAGGACTGAAAAAACAAATTTTGAGGAACAGACATGACTGAACGTGTAAATGTAGGCGAAGCAATCGCAAGAGTATTAGAAGCGCACCAAGTTGATAGTATTTATGGTGTTATTTCCATCCACAATTTACCTATTGCCGATGCGGTAGGGCGCCGTGAAAAAATGCGCTTTGTTGCAGCCCGTGGTGAGGCTGGCGCAGTCACTATGGCAGATGCACACTCACGCTTTAAAGGCCTAGGTGTAGCGTTGACCAGTACGGGTGCTGGTGCAGGTAATGCAGTAGGTTCACTAATTGAAGCAATGAATGCGGGTAGCCCTGTATTGCATTTAACGGGTCAAGTTGAGCGTGAATATCTCGACCGTGATGCAAGCTTCATTCATGAAACCAAAGACCAACTTACATTCTTGCGCGCATCAAGCAAAGCGGCATTTCGCATTACCAGTCCAGACAATGCTGTTGGTGTGATTCGTGAAGCCATCCGTGTTGCAACGACTGTTCCAATGGGACCTGTCAGTGTCGAGCTACCAATTGATGTGCAGGCAGCAGAAATTGATTTACCACTTAACTTGGGGCCAGTGAAAGCACTTGAATTGCCACAGGCGGAGCAAGCTGAAATTGACTTTCTTGTGAGTGAAATCAAAAAAGCAAAACGCCCGATTTTCTGGATTGGTGGTGGAACTTTAAATAGCGTTGCCGAAGTTAAAGCAATTGCAGATTTAGGTATTCCGGTTGTTTCATCTACGCACGGCCGCGGTGTGTTGGCAGATGATCATCCACGTAGTTTAGGTGCATTCCATAACTCGGCAGGTGTTGAGCAACTATTAAAAGATGCTGACTTAATGGTTGTGGTGGGTTCCCGTTTACGTAGTAATGAAACTAAAACCTATTCGGTTGAATTCCCTGAGAATATTATTCAGGTGGATGCAAACCCAGTGGCTCAGCAACGTAATTACAAAATTCGTAACTTCATTTGTGGCGATGCCAAAGATGTCTTAACACGTGTGTTAGAACAGCTTCAAGGCACTTCAAAAGTTGATGTTGACTACGATGCTGCTGTAGTGGCTGCTAAACAAGCTGCAATTGATGCGCTGCGTAAACAAATCGACCAATACGCTTTGATTTGTGATCACTTGCGTGCAGCTTTACCGCAAGACGGTATTTTTGTACGAGACATTACCATGTCGGGTAGCACATGGGGCAGTCGTTTATTCCCTGTCCAGGCACCAAACCAAAACATCCACTCACTTGCGGGTGCAATTGGTTTAGGTCTTGCAACAGCAATCGGTGCATCGGTAGCTAACCCTGACAAAAAAGTGATTGGTTTGGTCGGCGATGGCGGCTTAATGCTTGGCATTGGTGAGATTGCAACCATGGTGCAAGAAAACACCAACATGGTCCTCATGATTATGAATGATGGTGGTTATGGCGTAATGCGTGGCATTCAAAATAACTACTTTGGGGGTCGTCAATATTTCAATGATTTGCATACACCAGACTACAAACTTCTTGGCGAATCAATGGGTGTGAAGAGCTGGAAAGTCGGTAGTGCAGATGAGTTTAAAACGGTTATTCAAGAGGCTGTCGCTTTTGAAGGGCCAACCGTGATCGAGCTCGATATGAACTCGATTGGGCCATTAAACTTCGCGGGTCCACCGCAAAAGAAACTGTATTAACCAGTTTGGATGGTTTAGTACATATGCGATGGGAGCTGCTAAGCCATCCTTTTTTTAGATAAATTTTTTTATCTAAAAAACAATAAAAACGAAGTTTTACAGGTAAAACAAATAAAGTTCCAGCAGGACGCTGGAACTCAATCAAGGATGTAGAGATGAAAAAGACTTCATTGATCATGGCATTCATTGCACCGCTTACGCTGGGGGTAAGCGTCAATGCATTTGCAAAAGATTCATTACTTGAATGGAAAAGTGATGATGGCACCGACTCGTTAAAGTTAGGTGGGGTGGTTCGGTTAAATCAGCGCTATGAAGATTGGGAAGGGCCAAACCGTGGTTTTGGAAAACTTCATTTTGATATTTTCAGGGTCGATCTCAAAGGAAAGTTTGATGATGCCTATATCAATGCCAGTTATATGGTTCAAGACCAACAGAAAACGTCCATTGAAAAAGCATATGTCGGCTATAACTTAGATGCGAATAACAGCATTGAAGCAGGTCTGGTTTATAAGCCTTTCACGATTTATCCCTATCCACAAAATGGCTGGACCTATCACATTCCATTCTTTTTAGGTTATGGCAATAACATTGCACCGGGGATTAACTGGAATTATCACGACAAAGACTGGGATTTAAAACTTGGTTATTACCCGCAAATGTTAGAGACGAATTTGCGTTATTCACCTGAAAGTGCAACTTATGACGACTTGGCAGGAAATGCATTTCCATCTCAAAAAGCCTATCAAAATGAAAAGCGTAATCAGGTTAACACCCGTATTGTTCGCAAGTTAGAAACTGATTTCGGTAAACAAGAGTTTGGTGTTTCGGGTGCAATTGCCCAGTTGCATAATGATATTACCGATAAAGACGGCAAATATTATGCAGTCGGTTTGCACACCGAAAACAACTACAAACGCTTTAATTTACAAAGCTCGGTCATTCATTATCAATACGATGCTAAAAATCCAGATGGTGTAAATAGTGATATGACTTTAATGGGGGCAAATGGACTTACACCTGCTTATTTCATTGCTTCAGAAGGGACGATTGCCAGTTTAAACCTTGCCTATACGTTGCCTGTCACCAATATGGGTAAGCTAAAATCCATTAAGTTTTATAATGACTATAGTTACCTTGATAAAAAACGTGATGATTGGTCCGACTCGCAAATGAACACCACAGGTATGATGTTTATTGCTTCGCCATTTATGGTTTGGGCAGATTATACCTGGGGTAAAAATTCCAACATCATTGGTGGCTCGACTAACTCAACAGGGTATACCTCTGCAACTTCACCAAATAGTGATAAATGGCTATACCGTATTAACTTTAATATCGGGTTTACTTTCTAAAGTAAGCAGCATTAAAAAAACCACGCAATCGCCGTGGTTTTTTCATAGGTTAAAGCTTTTAATATCTGTTTTTTTCAAACTTATTCCAAAACACAAAGGCAGTCACAAAGGCTAAAATGGTTAGGGCGAAAATATAATACATCGCACCAATATCACTATATTGACTGAGCCAATGCACTAAAGGCAGTGTCATACCACCAACAATCGCATAAGACAAATTATAAGAAAATGAAATGCCCGAGAAGCGCACAGGCGCGGGGAACATTTTGACCATACTGCTCGACACCATGCCGACAGTACCTGAGCATAGACCCAACAACATATATAAACCAAAAATGGTTGAATGGGCGGCATGACCCAAACTGTTATAAAAAACTGCTGCTGTAAGTGCCACGGCAAGCGCACCGAACATCATGACTTTGCCACAGCCAAAACGATCAGCAAAATAACCTGCCAAAATACAGCCGACCATTTGCATGACAATAGCTGCGCTTTGCATTTCAAAAGTCTGTGCACGTTCAAAACCAAATGAACCAATCAGTAGGTTGGGCATGGCTAAAATCACCACCACCACACAGCCTGTTAAAAACCATGTAAATAACATGCCAATCGCAACGGCTGTTTTATGCGTTTTTAATACTTGCTTGACTGGCATTTCTTTAGAAATTTCTTTACGAGCCTGCATAGCTTTAAACACCGGTGTTTCTTTTAAATAGGTCCGTAAATAAAGTGCAACCAGACCAAAAATACCACCTGCAATGAAAGGTATACGCCATGCCCAATCATGGATTTGTCCTTCACTAAAATTCAGTGAAATCCATAGAGACATGAGCGCACCTAGTAAAATTCCTAAAGACAGTCCGGCAGTTAATAAACCATTTGCCAGTCCAATTTTTCTTTCGGGTACATGTTCAGACACAAAGGTCCAAGCAGCTGGAATTTCACCCCCAATCGCAATCCCTTGCACCACACGCATGAGTAATAGAAGTAGCGGTGCCAAATATCCGATATTTTCAAAGGTAGGCAATATCCCGATAAACAGGGTAGGTAGCGCCATCAGCAAAATAGAAAGTGAAAATAGTTTTTTACGTCCGACCAAATCACCAAAATGGGCCATGACAACCCCGCCTAAGGGTCTGAAAAAGTAACCTGCTGCAAAAATGCCGTAAGTGTTGAGCATGGCCCAAAATGGACTAAGCGTGCTGGGGAAAAACAGGTCGGAAATGATTTTGGCGTAAAACACATAAATCACGAAATCGTAAAATTCTAAAGCACCGCCCAATGAAGAAAGAGCAAGGGTTCGTTTATCTTCTTTATTAAGATAGTTCGCATCCTGCAAAGTTAAGTCCTGATCCATTTTTTTACTTAATTGTTGTAATTGAAGCTTGGATATTAATGGAAAAGTGAAGTAAAAGTAAATGGAGGAAATTTGTTCTATGAAGAGGTGTAGATTTTCATCACTTAAATAAAAAAGCTTTAAAACAAAAAACGCATTAGATGAAACAAAAACAGATGTAGGAATGACTTTTCTTTTGAGCTGTTCAGCGACACAATAAAACTCGTCATAGCCAATTTAATGAGAGATTCAAAGAATGAGCGTAGTTTTACCAGTCGCAAAGCGTGGTGAAGATATTTTGAAACTGATTGCGGCTCCTGTCTCGGCAAATGAGTTAAACAGTGATTGGCTTTATCAGTTGGCAGCCGCTATGCAAGCAACCATGCTTGAACGCAATGGGGTGGGGATTGCTGCACCGCAAGTTTATATCTCTAAACGCGTCATTATTGTGGCATCTCGACCAAATCCACGTTATCCCGATGCACCTGAAATGGATGCTGTGGTGATGGTAAATCCTGAAATATTAGAGTTCTCAAACGAAGTGTGTTTAGGGGAAGAAGGTTGTTTAAGTGTGCCTGATGAGCGCGGACAAGTTGAACGTGCAGAAATGGTGAAGATTAAATATTCAACACTTCGGGGTGAAGTTGTTGAAACGATTTTTCATGGTTTTCCTGCTCGTATTGTTCAACATGAGGTCGATCATTTAAATGGAATCTTGTTTGTAGAAAGAATAAGCTAATCTTCAGTTTAAAGTTTTGAAAAACCTATAATGAGCTTGAAATGAATAAGACATAGCAATTACAATACTTATATCGTGATTTTTATTTCACTAAAAAATTATAATTTTAATATTATCAGCAGGTTGTGCTGAAAAAATGATCGAAAGTGTAAATCTCCTCATTTAAGGTTACTGACCATGAAAACCCCTCTCCCAGATTATTTGGCAAATGTGATAGAAGCCTGTGAGGTAGATAATAGCGGACATCTAGCTGACTATATTCCAGAGTTAGCAAATGCAAATCCAGATCGATTAGCTTTGGCCATGTCTACGGTAGATGGCGAAATTTATTCGATTGGAGATGATGATGTTGAATTCACCATTCAATCGATTTCTAAACCGTTCGTATATGCCTATGTTTTACAACAGCTTGGCATTGATGCAGTACTTGCGAAAGTAGGGGTAGAGCCTTCGGGGGAAGCCTTCAATGAAATTTCATTGGGTAAAGACGGACGTCCGAAAAACCCGATGATTAACTCTGGCGCAATTACTGTACATTCCTTGATTCAGGTCAAGCATGGTTTACATAGTGCAGAAATTCTACGCCGTTTTATGAGCGAGCTTGCAGGACGTGAATTAAGTTTTGATGAGTCTGTCTATGATTCGGAAGTCAAAACTGCCTACCGTAATCTTTCGATCGGTTATATGTTGCGAACTGTCGGGATTTTGGAAACTGACCCTGTCGATATTGTGAATGGTTACATTCGTCAATGTGCGATCATGGTTACAGTTAAAGACTTGGTACGTATGGGCAGTGTACTTGCCAATGGCGGGGTCGACCCTAAAACTGGAAAGCGTTTGTTAAACCGATCTGTGGTTAGACAAGTGCTCAGTGTCATGATGAGCTGTGGTATGTATGATGCCGCGGGTGACTGGCTGTCGACTGTAGGTATTCCTGCTAAGAGTGGTGTAGCAGGTGGTATTTTAGGTGTGCTGCCGGGGCAGGTCAGTATTGCTGCTTTTTCTCCTCGTTTAGATGAGCATGGTCACAGTATTCGAGGTATCGATATTTTAGAACGGTTATCTCGTGACATGGGGTTACACCTCATGGAAGGTACACCTTCTGCACAAACGATTGTACAAAGTCATTACCGTACAGGAAAAGATGCTTCATTAAGTGTATATGTGCTTCGCGGTGTATTGAAATTTACTGAAGCTGAAATGTTGTTGCGCATTTTACAAGACGAGACAACTGACCAAAGCACAATCGTCATTGATTTAACCCAGATTTCACTTATCCACGATGTAGGTAAACGTATGTTCTTAGAAGGCGTTGATCGTCTGATTGATGATGGCCATACCCTTGTTTTAGTGGACCCTGAACAACGATTAGATCATGCGAGAACTGGTAAAGATCGTGAGCTTCATGTCTACCACGACTTTGATGATTTGCTCGAAAAGCATGACCTACCTGCAAAAAAAAAGACTTATAGCGACATCGCAGAACTTCTAAACTGCTGAGGTGTTTTTCCTAGATGTCGCTTAAACATCGCACTGAACGCGCTGGGGTTGTTATACCCCAGTGATTCAGAAATTCGAGCAATAGATTCACCATTCGCAATTTTACTTAAGGCAAGTGCAATATGCATTTGTTGGACCCAGGCCCGATAAGACAGCCCCGTTTCTTTTTGAAACATGCGCATTAGGGTTCTAGAACTCGCACCTATATCATCAGCCCAATCTGTTAAGTCTTTTGAATGGTCAGGAGTATGTAATAACTCTTGGCAAATTTTTAATAGTCGTTTGTCTTTCGGCCATGGAATCTGAATAGGCAACAAATTGGCCCGATGGATTTCTTCAAAAATCAAAATTTGTAAAGAACGCGAAAGTTCTTGAGACGTTGCAGTATTTGGCATGTCTTCTCGTTCAATTTCATTTAAGCGAATCAAAAGCTCGTGCAACAGGTTGCTTACTCGAATAATAAAGCAATCTTGCCCCATTAGAGCGGCTGCATTTACTTCAACCAACGCCGTATTTAACTTCACGTGACTCAGTGAAATTACACTGTGTTCAACATTCGCCGGAATCCATAAGGCACACATCGGCGGCACAATCCAGACATTGTTCGGTGTAAACACCTGAATGTTCCCTGTTGATGCATACAGAAACTGCGCACGTGTATGTGTGTGTGTAGGCGTGATTTCTCGGTAAGAATGCTCAGAAGAGAGTCCAATCACAAGTTCAGACAAATCAGACTGAATAAGAGAATCGGACATAAACTACCCTAAAAATTGTCACTTATACAATGATTATTGGAAGATAACTTTATAAGCGACAATTTACAATAAGCATCTTACTTAGAATATTGGAGTTTTTCAGGTATGACGTCTTCAATACAATTGAAAGATGGTATTGCCAATACCGTTGCAAATGATCAGCCTCAAGGAATGATTATTAAAATTGTAGGCGCCGTGGCGGTCGCACATTTACTGAATGATTTGATTCAAGCAGTACTACCCGCTATTTATCCAATGCTAAAAGCAAACTTTTCGCTGAGTTTTGCTCAAGTTGGCCTGATCTCGTTTGTATATCAAATTACAGGTTCACTGCTCCAGCCTTGGATTGGACTTTATACCGATAAACATCCAAAACCATATCTTCTTCCGCTCGGAATGATGGTCACATTCTGCGGGATTATCTTGTTAGCATTTTCACCAAGCTTTACAGTGTTGTTATGTGCATCTGCACTTATTGGAGTAGGCTCTGCAACTTTTCACCCTGAAGCTTCACGGGTGGCACGAATGGCATCGGGTGGGCGCTTCGGTACAGCACAGTCGACTTTTCAGGTAGGCGGAAATACAGGTACTGCCATTGGCCCATTATTAGCAGCGTTATTGATTGTACCGTTTGGGCAGCATGCAGTTGCGGGCTTAGTGATATTTGCACTTTTAGCGATTTGGGTTTTATTTGGCGTAAGCCGCTGGACAGTGAGTCATGCTAAAAATCAGGTGGCTGCGCGTGCAACTCAAGCACAAAGTAAATTGCATGGCCGTAAGCTGATTATTGCCTTAAGCACAATTAGTGTGTTGATGTTTGCCAAATTTACCTACATTGCCAGCATTAGTAACTACTTTACTTTTTATCTTATTCAAAAGTTCCATATCAGCATCCAGACCGCTCAATTGCATTTGTTTGCATTCTTGGCTGCTGTTGCTTTAGGTACATTTGCGGGTGGCCCAATTGGTGATAAAATTGGCCGTAAAGCAGTTATTTGGGTTTCATTTATTGGTATGGCGCCGTTCGCATTAATGATGCCGTATGCAAACTTATTCTGGACCACAGTTTTCTCAATTATTGCAGGCTTGGTGTTGTCATCGGCCTTTGCAGCGATGGTAGTGTATGCACAAGAAGCTGTTCCAGGCCGTGTGGGTATGATTGCCGGTTTAATGTTTGGACTCATGTTCGGGGTAAGTGGTATTGCCGCAGCAGGCTTAGGACATTTAGCCGATATTAACGGCATTGAATGGGTATTTGGTTTATGTTCATTCTTGCCATTACTTGGGTTTGCCACCGCATTTTTACCAAACACAAAAGTTAAATAAATGAAAAGACTCTCAGTCATATTCGGCTGAGAGTCTTTTTAGATAACTATAGTTCCAAGTAAAAAGACTATTTCTGAATACCAAACTTAAATACGGTGACACTGTTATAAGTTTGATTTGGGTTCAAACGTGTAGAAGGGAAAGATGGTTGATTCGGGCTATCTGGAAAATGCTGTGTTTCTAATGCTAACGCATCTGCTTGTCGATAGAGTACGCCATTTGCACCAGCAACATTTCCTAATAAATGATTGGCTGTATACATTTGAACGCTTGGTTCAGTGGTTAAGACTTGCAGTGTCCGTTTAGATTTTGGATCAACCACATGAGCTGCAAGATTTAATTTCCCTTGAGACTTTTGATTAATTACCCAAGTTTGATCATAGCCATATCCATAGGCCAATTGCTGATGATTCGCTCGAATATCTTTCACAATTGCTTTAGGCGTCCGAAAATCAAAAGGCGTACCTGCAACCGAAGCTATTTCACCTGTGGGTAAAGAGTTTTGATCGGTTACCAATACACGGTCTGCATTTAGCTGGACAACATGATCCAGTACGCCATAAGGGTTATTACCAGCTCCTGTTAAGTTGAAATAACTATGGTTGGTAAGATTAACGACTGTAGGTTGATCAGTTTTGGCCTTATATTCAATTTTAAATTCATTTTGATCTGAAAGACTGTAGACCACTTCCACATCTAATTTTCCGGGAAAACCTTGATCTCCATTCGGACTGGTTAACTTAAGAGAAGCTTTAACGGTTTCACCTTTAGAAACGAGGGGCTTAACTTGCCAAACACGTTTATCAAAACCCAGATTCCCGCTATGTAATGAATTCGGGCCATTATTTTTTTCAAGATTATACGTTTTTCCATCTAAGCTAAATTTAGCATTACCAATACGGTTCGCATAACGACCAATTAACCCACCAAAATGAATGCCTTCCTTGGTATCAGTGACTTCATAGCCTTTTAGGTCATCGAAGCCTAAAACAATATTATTTTGTTTACCTTGTGCATCGGGAGTCAAAATCTGGGTAATTACACCACCGAAGCTAATAAAAGAAACCGAGACTCCTTTGTTATTGCTCATGGTGTATAGATCAACTTTTTGACCATCTTGAGTTGTACCATATGGTTTTACGTTTAATGTGGCCGCATTTGTAATTTGTGCAAAGCTATAAAGGGTGAAACTTAAAATTACTAATTTTTTCATGTTTATACTCTATTTTTTAATCTTAGGTTTAGATGTATATAAGATTGATTTTTCGTCTTTTTAAAGAGTTTTTTATTATATATAGTGTTAATGATGATTAGCGCTGTTAACGCTAAGTATTGAATAAGCTGGCACTAATCCTATTAATAAAACTCAATGGTAAGCTATTTTTATGAATCATCCCGACTCGGTTTTAAAATTTTCACTTGGTCTTAATGGCTTATCATTTGACATAGACAACCAGCACATTCAGCTCGAACAGGGCTTGGATTTTGTTGATTCGAACAGTATTCTCCATGGGGTTATTGATGAACTTGCTATTGAAAAGATGATTTATTTCATTGAAGAAATCATCGAGTCAAAACCCCTGAGAAATTTAAATATAAGCGGTGTAGCTGTTACATCTGATGTAGCCATGAAACAACTCAGTCAGTTATTTTTTAGTGCTAAAAAGCAAATCAGCCGTATTGAGCTTGAACATAGATTCAATGATTTTATTGAGCGTTTGAGCTACTACACAAGCCAAGTGTCTCCAGATCAGCTTTATATTTTTACCTACTTTGTATTTGTTCGAGAGATGATGCATCACTTAAGAATTGAGGAAATTCAGATCCTTTAAGAAATCATTTTCTCAATCCGCCAACTCATCATGAATCCAGTTTAAAAACAGCTCAATTTTAGGAATAAATTGATGTGTTCGCGGATACACCAAATGATGAGCAGAAATAGGAATTGATAGCTCATCTGCGAAAACTCTAACCAACTTTCCAGATTCTAAGTAATTTTGAGTGAGTAAATTACTTTCCAAAACAAATCCTAGTCCGTGTGTGGCTGCCTCAAGTGACATATAAGAGCGGTCAAAACTCAAAGTGTAGGGAAACTCAGGAATACTTAGACCCTGATGGGCAAACCATTGTGGCCAAGTAACCAAGGTTGAGCGGGATAAAATCAGTTCTTTTTTTAATAAATCTTGAGGTTTATTTACTGGACTACGTTCAAGTAGTTTGGGGGATGCAAGTACTTCTAGCTTTTCATTACGAATCGTTCTGATTTCTACCCCTGTCCAGTTGGGCAAACCATGACGGATATCAATGTCAATCTTGTCACGGGTAAAGTGCAAATTTTCATATGAACATGACAAGTTGACCTGAATCATTGGGAACTTTTCTTTAAATGATTCAAGGCGTGGCAATAACCAAAGCAAACCAAAACTTGGAGATGAATGAATGTATAAACTGTCTTTCGGGCTTTTATCGGCAGCTTTTTCAGTGGCTAACATCAGGTTATGCAAAATGGTCGTGACATCTTGAAAATAGCGTTCGCCAGAAGGAGTCAGCGTCACACCACGGGCACCACGAATAAATAAACTCTGCCCAATCATTTCTTCAAGCTTAGCAATTTGGTGACTCACTGCTGATGGCGTGAGATTTAAATTCTCGGCTGCCTTGGCAACATTGCCGAAACGGGCGGTTTGTTCAAAAGCCTGTAATGTTTTAATTGAAGGCATCTGATTGAAATTGTTTTCACTGCTATCCATGAAATGATCCGTTTTTATCCCTAAAAGTTATTTAAAAATAGCATAGGCATGAATTTTTTTCATGCCTTGTTGAATTCGAGCTGATTGCTGGTCTTGGTAAAAAAAGAGATTCTAAGTCAGAACTCAGGATATAAAGCGTAAAAGAGGATTGAACATGTTACTACAAGGAAAAGTGGCATTAATTACCGGTGCAGCATCAGAACGTGGAATTGGGCGAGCAACTGCAGAAATCTTTGCACAACAAGGTGCTAAAGTCATTATTGTTGATTTAGATCTTACTCAAAGCCAAAACGCGGCAAAGGCAATTGGTGAAGGACATTTAGGTCTTGCTGCAAATGTTGCAAATGAAGAACAGGTCAAAGCAGCTGTTGAACAAGCACTACAGCACTACGGCAAGATTGATATTTTAATTAACAATGCAGGGATTACTCAGCCAGTTAAAACACTCGATATTCAGCGCAATGACTATGACCGTATTTTAGATGTTAGCCTGCGCGGAACACTGATTATGTCTCAAGCTGTTATTCCATCCATGAAAGCAAATGGTGGTGGAAGCATTGTGTGCTTATCTTCAGTTTCAGCGCAACGCGGCGGTGGTATTTTTGGCGGGCCACATTATAGCGCTGCCAAAGCAGGCGTGTTAGGTCTAGCAAAAGCGATGGCTCGAGAGTTTGGTCCTGACCAAATTCGTGTAAATTCACTTACTCCGGGTCTAATCCATACTGATATTACTGGAGGTTTAATGAATGATGACCGCCGTCACGACATTCTTGCTGGTATTCCACTAGGGCGTTTAGGCAAAGCGCAAGACGTTGCAAATGCAGCATTATTTTTGGCAAGTGATCTGTCAGCTTACTTAACTGGCGTAACACTCGATGTAAATGGTGGCATGCTGATTCATTAATCGCTCGCCATTTAAAAACTAAAAATAGAATGATGGTCACAAGAGGATACTGTGGCCAAATGTAAAGGGATTCGCATGATGGATACAGTATTTTCATCTGAAGTAGATACGGTGGTTCGTAAATCTGCCTATCGAAAAATTGCATTTCGGCTCATGCCATTTTTAATGCTTTGTTATTTTTGTGCCTATTTAGATCGAGTAAATGTGGGTTTTGCCAAGCTCCAGATGATGAGCGATTTACAGTTTAGTGAAGCTGTATATGGGTTAGGCGCAGGGATTTTCTTTATTGGTTATTTTCTTTGTGAAGTACCAAGCAACATCGTACTCCATAAGGTAGGGGCAAGACGTTGGATTGCCCGTATCATGATTACTTGGGGCATTTTGTCAGGTTGTTTTGCCTTTGTTCAAACCGAATGGCAATTTTACACCTTACGTTTTCTGCTCGGTGTTGCTGAAGCTGGTTTGGCTCCGGGCTTGTTGCTTTACCTCACTTATTGGTTCCCGTCTTACCGCCGTGCACGTATGACAGTTCTTTGGTTTATCGCGATTCCAATTTCGGGAATGATTGGTGGGCCACTTTCAGGCTTAATCATGGACCGAATGAGCGGTGTACATGGTTGGTTTGGCTGGCAGTGGATGTTTCTTATTGAAGCCATTCCTACTGTACTTGTTGGCCTATTGGTACTCGCTGTTTTAAAAGATTCAGTTCAAGACGCCAACTGGTTAACCCAAGATGAAAAAAACTTGGTGAAGCAAGAGCTTGCTCAAGATAACCAGCACAAAGAAGGTCATGCGAGCGTTAAAGAGTTTGTCGCAGATAAACGCTTATGGTTACTGGCGGGCATCTATTTTTGTGTAGTGATGGGCCAATACGCTATTACCTTTTGGCTACCAACTCTTATTCGCAACTCAGGCATTAGTGACAACTGGCATATCGGTTTGCTCACCAGCCTGCCTTATATGTGTGCCATTGTGGTAATGATTTTGGCAGGGCGTAGCGGTGATCATTTTCAAGAACGCCGCTGGCACTTAATTATCCCGATGTGTGCAGGCGCTATAGCACTCACATTTGCGACCTTATTCGCTTCAAATCTAACGCTCTCTTTAATTTGCCTTTGCATCGCAGCTTCAGGTGTGCTGACGGCATCTTCTTTATTCTGGATGTTACCGACCAACTTTTTAGGTGGTGTTTCCGCAGCGGCAGGTATTGCCGCAGTTAATAGCTTCGCCAACCTCGCAGGCTTCTGCTCGCCTTATTTAATTGGTTGGATCACCACCAACACTGGTTCAAATGCAATCGGCATGTTCTTAATCACAGCAGTATTAATTTTCGGTGCCAGTCTGGTTCTGCGTGTTCCAGCAAAACTGGTCAATCGTTAATAAGGAAATAGTAAATGACAATGTTAAATGTTGATAAAGCAGGCCAAATTGCCGAGTTGCAACAACGTGCCTACCACATTCGCCAACATGCTTTACGTATGGGGCAAGTACAAGGTCAAGGTTATGTCGGGCAAGCTTTAGGTGCCGCAGATCTACTGGCCGTATCTTATTTCCATGCAATGAAATATCAGCCAGAAAACCCTGAGTGGGAAGGCCGTGACCGTTTTTATCTTTCTATTGGGCACTATGCGATTGCACTTTATGCAGCCTTAATTGAAGCAAAAATTATCCCGCTTGAAGAACTTGAAACTTATGGAGCTGATGACAGTCGTCTACCAATGTCGGGCATGGCTTCATATACACCGGGCATGGAAATTACAGGTGGCTCATTGGGTCATGGTCTTGGAATTGCAGTCGGTGCATGTCTAGGGCTGAAACAGAAAAAGTCGGATGCTTTTGTATATAACTTACTTTCCGATGGAGAGCTAAATGAAGGCTCAACATGGGAAGCTGTAATGTCTGCTTCTCATTGGAAACTAGATAACTTGATTGCGATTATTGATGTGAATAATCAGCAGGCAGATGGGCACTCCAGCGAAATTTTAGCGTTTGAGCCCATTGTAGACCGTTGGCAGTCATTTGGTTGGTACACCCAACGCGTAGATGGCAATGACGTGGAAGCTTTACTTAAGGCATTCGACCAAGCACGAAACCATGAGGGAACATGCCCCCGTGTCATTATTTGTGACACCAAGATGGGTAAGGGCGTGTCGTTCTTGGAAAGCCGTGAAAAAACTCACTTCATTCGTGTTGATGAACATGAATGGGATGACGCTTTAAATATTTTGACCCACTACGGACAGTAAGGAATACACCATGAGCCAGTTAGCCAATCCTCCTAAGAAAAAACTAACCACTTCGGCAATGATTGCTTCTATTGCTGCCGAGGGACAACCGACCAAACCTGCACCATTCGGACATGCACTGAATGCCTTGGCAAACGAGCGTGACGATATTGTGGGGTTGTCAGCAGATTTATCCAAATACACTGACCTACATATTTTTGCTAAAGAAAATCCAGACAAATTTTTCCAAATGGGCATGGCAGAACAACTTTTAATGAGCGCAGCAGCAGGACTCGCTCGTGAAGGATTTGTTCCTTTTGCGACCACCTATGCCGTGTTTGCATCACGCCGTGCCTATGACTTTATTTGTATGGCGATTGCAGAAGATAACCTCAATGTCAAAATTGTGGCAGCACTTCCGGGGTTAACTACGGGCTACGGCCCAAGCCATCAGGCAACGGATGATATTGCGATTTTTCGCGCTATGCCGAACTTGATGGTTATCGATCCATGTGACGCCTTGGAAATCGAACAAGTAATTCCTCAAATTGCCGCTCATAATGGCCCTGTATATATGCGTCTATTGCGTGGGCAGGTTCCATTAGTACTCGATAAATACAATTACCAGTTTAAATTGGGTAAGGCGCAGGTAATTAAACCGGGTAAAGACTTACTCATTATTTCGACTGGCTTATTGACCATGCGTGCGCTTGAGGCAGCGGAAGAGCTTGAAAAAGAGGGCATTGAGGTTTCAGTGTTGCACGTACCTACGATTAAGCCTTTAGATGAACAAACCATTCTGGATGAAGTCGCAAAAGGTGGCCGTCCTGTTTTAACTGCTGAAAATCATTCAGTCATTGGCGGTTTAGGCGAAGCTGTCGGGTCCTTACTCTTAAGAAATGGACAACATCCTCGTTTTGACATGATTGGTTTGCCAGATGCATTTTTAGATGCAGGGGCATTACCAACCTTGCATGATCGATATGGTATTTCAACAGAAGCAGTTAAAGACAAAATTAAGTCACATTTGAAGTAGAAATCTTAACTTTCCAAATTGAAAAGGGCGTGATGGAATTTCCTTCACGCCCTCTTTTTTAAACAGGGTTATTTAATAACTTAAGCAATCGAATCATCTAAATTCGGTCCTAACCAACGCTTCGCTTCATCCAGTGTCCAACCTTTACGTTTTGCATAATCTTCAAGTTGGTCTTGAGAGATTTTACCTACGTTAAAGTATTCACTTTGTGGATGAGAATAATAGAAACCACTTACAGAAGATGGTGGCATCATTGCAAAGTGTTCAGTCAGTTCAGTACCAATTTTGTTGGTAGAGTCTAACCAGTCGAACAACACTGCTTTTTCAGAGTGCTCTGGGCAAGCAGGGTAACCTGGTGCAGGGCGAATACCGACATATTTCTCTTTAATCAGTTCTTCATTGCTGAGCTGTTCATCCGCTTTATAGCCCCAGAACTCTTTACGAATGCGTTCATGCAAATGTTCAGCAAAAGCTTCAGCAAAACGGTCAGCCAATGACTGCACTAAAATTGCAGAGTAGTCATCACCTTTAGCTTTGTACTCATTAGCCAGTTCTTCTGCACCAAAAATCGATACAGTGAATCCGCCCAAGTAGTCTTGTTGCTCACGGTCAGTGCGAATGTAATCTGCCAAAGACAAGTTTGGTTTACCTGTGACTTTGTCAGATTGCTGACGTAAGTGCTCAAAAGTATGCGTAACATTTTGACCGGCTTCATCAAATACACTCACTGTGTCAGCATCTGTGCGCTGAGCAGGGAACATACCAAATACAGCACGTGCATCAAAAAGGTTGTTGTCGATAATATCTTTCAACATTGCTTGAGCTTGGTTGTACAAATCTGTTGCAGCTTCACCAACCACTTCATCTTCTAAAATTTTCGGGAACTTACCTGCCAAGCTCCAAGAAATGAAGAATGGTGTCCAGTCAAAATATTCTACAAGTGTTGCAAGTGGGTAATTTGTTAAGACCTGTGTTCCCAAAAGATTTGGTTTTGCAGGAACATAACTCTCATCAATTTTAAAGCCGTTTTTAATAGACTCTGCATAAGTTAGCTTGGCAGCTTTAGGCTGTTTGTTGGCTAAGCGCTCACGAATTTTGACATATTCAGCACGGTGCTCTTCAATGAATTTTCCACGCATTTCTTTTGAAAGCAGGGTAGTTGCGACACCCACAGCACGTGAAGCATCAGCAACATAAATCACCGCATCGTTTTGGTACTGAGGGTCAATTTTTACTGCTGTATGTGCTTTTGAAGTTGTTGCACCACCAATTAATAAAGGAATGTTAAAGCCTTTACGCTGCATTTCTTTCGCAACAAATACCATTTCATCTAAAGATGGCGTAATCAGACCTGATAACCCGATGATGTCACATTTTTCATCAATTGCAGTTTGCAAGATTTTCTCGCAAGGCACCATCACGCCAAGGTCCACAATGTCGTAACCATTACAGCCCAGTACCACGCCTACAATATTTTTACCAATATCGTGCACGTCGCCCTTAACCGTTGCCATCAGGACTTTACCTTTAGATTGGCTACCTGTTTTTTCAGCTTCAATGTACGGGTTGAGCCAAGCCACAGCTTGCTTCATTACACGTGCAGATTTCACAACCTGTGGTAAGAACATTTTGCCTGAACCGAACAAGTCACCAACAACGTTCATACCGTCCATCAAAGCGCCTTCGATTACATCTAAAGGTCGTTTAGCTTTTAGACGGGCTTCTTCTGTATCTTCGTCAATGTAGGTGGTAATACCTTTAACCAATGCATATTCAAGACGTTTTTCTACAGGTTCGTTACGCCATTCAAGGTTTTCTGCTTCGCGTTGAGCACCACTATGACCACGGAACTTTTCAGCCACTTCAAGTAGTTTTTCAGTAGCAAGTTGACCAGATTCACCGTGGTTCTGGTTTAAAACAACATCTTCAACTGCATCTTTGAGTTCTTTTGGAATATCGTCATAAATGGCCATTTGACCGGCATTTACAATCCCCATGGTCATGCCTTGTTTGATGGCATGGTACAAGAACACAGAGTGAATCGCTTCACGAACAGGCTCATTTCCACGGAATGAGAACGAAACGTTCGATACACCACCAGAAATCATGGCATGAGGTAAGTTCTGTTTAATCCAACCTGTGGCTTCAATAAAATCGACGCCATAGTTATTGTGTTCTTCAATACCAGTTGCCACCGCAAACACGTTCGGGTCAAAAATAATATCTTCAGCGGGGAAGCCTACATCGTTAACCAAAACGTCATAAGAACGTTTACAGATTTCGCGTTTACGCTCAGCAGTGTCGGCCTGACCTGTTTCGTCAAAGGCCATCACAATAATCGCAGCACCATATTGGCGACACAGGCGAGCTTTTTCGACAAACTCGTCATAACCTTCTTTTAACGAAATCGAGTTAACAACAGGTTTACCTTGTACACATTTTAAGCCTGCTTCAATGATTTCCCATTTCGATGAGTCAATCATGATAGGCACACGTGAAATATCTGGCTCAGAGGCTACAAGGTTTAAGAAGTGTACCATCGCATTTTGCGAATCGAGCATCCCTTCATCCATGTTAATGTCGATAATCTGAGCGCCAGCTTCCACTTGTTGCTGTGCAACTTCCAAAGCTTCTGCAAAGTTTTCTTCACGAATTAAGCGTAAGAATTTTTTTGAACCAGTAACGTTAGTACGTTCACCCACGTTAACGAACAATGAGTCATCATAAATATTAAATGGTTCTAAACCACTTAAGCGGCAAGCTGGCTTAGTTTCAGGAATTTGACGTGGTGCAATGTCTTTTACAGCATTGGCAATAGCACGAATATGGTCTGGTGTCGTACCACAGCAACCGCCGGTAATATTGATCAAACCACTTTCTGCAAATTCTTTTAAGAAGGCCGCAGTTTGTTCAGGTGTTTCATCATATTCACCAAATGCGTTTGGTAAGCCAGCATTTGGATGAGCAGAAATAAAAGTATCAGCAACATCAGACACGGTTTTAACGTGAGGACGCATAGCATCTGCACCAAGTGCACAGTTAAAACCAATTGAAAGTAAGTCACCATGGCGTACAGAGTTCCAGAACGCTTCGGCAGTTTGACCTGTTAAGGTACGGCCTGAGGCATCGGTAATGGTCCCTGAAATCATGAGTGGTAATTCATGACCAATTTGTTTAAAGACTTCTTTCACCGCAAAAATTGCAGCTTTACAGTTTAATGTATCAAAAACGGTTTCAATCAGAATGATATCTGCACCGCCTTCAATCAGCGCATGAGTTGCCTCAATATAGTTTTCTTTTAGTTCATCAAAAGTAATGTTACGAAAAGCAGGGTCATTTACATTCGGTGAAATTGAACAGGTACGCGATGTTGGACCGAGTACACCTGCCACAAAACGCGGTTTATCAGGAGTTGAATATTTTTCACAAGCTGCTTTAGCTAAACGTGCTGCTTCAAGGTTAATCTCTGGAACAAGATCTTCCATGTGGTAGTCAGACATGGAAACACGTGTGCCGTTAAAGCTGTTTGTTTCAATAATGTCTGCGCCTGCATCAAGATAAGCTTCATGAATACCTTGAATGATTTCGGGTTGAGTCAGCACAAGAAGGTCATTGTTACCTTTTAGGTCATGTGCCCAATCCGCAAAACGCTCACCACGGTAGTCGGCTTCTTCTAGTTTATGGCGTTGAATCATGGTACCCATCGCACCATCAATAATCAGAATGCGTTTGGCAAGAAGCGCTTTTAGGGTGGCAAGCGTGGACATATAAAACCCCGATATTGTACAAATTTAAAAATGCCGCGCTATTGTAACAGAATAGTTGCGCATTTGATGAGCTATAACGACCCGTCATTCACTTGTAATAGATTCATTAAAAAACGGCTTTTATGACAAATGAAGACTGTTTTTTCATCAAATATTCATAAAATGATCATGATATTGAAATATTTCATCTCCAATATTCCGTTTTATGACAATTGTTCTGTTTAAAAAACAAGCATTCGAGTGATTTTTTATATATTTTTGCTTTAAAAATAGTCATAAATAAGGAAGATGTAAATTGATTTAAATTATTGTATTTTAATAAAAAAATAAATTTTATAGAGGAAAGGTGCATCAAATGAGGTCAAAATATGAAAAATTGACTTCATCAGGCGCTGCTTTGTCATATAATTGTCATAATTTAATTTAAGAATACAGAGGATTTTTTTATCCTCTTACCGTCTGCATGAATTCTAATCTACCCCCTGTTTCGGATTCAAAACTTGCGGCAAACCTGCAAGTCAAATCGACGAATGTGCATGTCCCGACACCTAAGTTTTTTATGCCGGTGTTTCTGACGATTATTGTTGCAACACTTATTTATATTGGATTTCAGGTGAGTGCTGATTTAGCACATGTACCACCTTTGAGTCTTTATTCGGTTATCCTTTTATCTACTGCACTCTTGATTGCTTTAGGCTTTGAGTTTGTAAATGGCTTCCACGATACTGCAAATGCAGTAGCAACAGTGATTTACACCAATGCTTTACCTGCACCAGTTGCAGTCATGTGGGCAGGTTTTTGTAATTTTCTTGGGGTAATGGTTGCAAGCGGCGCAGTCGCTTACGGCATTATTGCATTGTTGCCTGTTGAACTGATTATGAACATGGGTAGCGGTGCAGGTTTCGCAATGGTTTTTGCGCTCCTTATTGCTGCAATTCTCTGGAACTTAGGTACTTGGTTCTTGGGTATTCCTGCTTCTAGTTCTCATACCTTGATTGGTTCAATCTTGGGTGTGGGCATTATGAACCATCTGTTGAGTGCATCGACTGGCGTAACCACCAGTGGTGTTGATATGGATCAGGTGATTAAAGTCGGTAAGGCATTATTATTTTCGCCTTTAATTGGTTTTGCTTTTGCAGCGATTGTTTTCTTGTTGGTTAAAACTGTTTTTAAACGCCAATTAGAATTATTCCAACCGCCAGAAGGTAATAAACCACCACCAGCAATCATTCGTGCAATTTTAATCTTTACCTGTACAGGTGTAAGTTTTGCACATGGTTCTAATGACGGTCAAAAAGGTATGGGTCTCATCATGCTGATTTTGGTTGGTCTGGTGCCGTTGGCTTATTCATTAAATAAAAACCTTGATACACAACAAGTTCAATCATTCCATCAGCTTTCTTCTCAAACTGCCGTATTTTTGAATCAAAATCAGCCAGAATTAACCGATGAAAAAGCGCGTGTTATTCTGACTAAATATATTCAAACTAAAGAGCAAACTCCAGAAGTAGTGCCTGCATTGGCAAGCATGACTGACCACTTGGGTGAGCGAGTTTCTAGCTATAACAACTTAAAAGACATTCCAGAAGCTGCAATTAGCGAAATTCGTAATGACATGTATTTAAGTACAACCTCGTTTAAGCGTTTGGATAAAGCGAATGCATTACCAAAAATGGATCAGTCACAAGAAAAACTTGTGAAAGAATACCGTAGTAGCTTAGATTCATTCTTACAATACATTCCAACTTGGGTGAAAGTAGCAGTTGCTTTGGCACTTGGCTTAGGCACCATGGTAGGTTGGAAACGTATTGTTGTGACTGTAGGTGAGCGTATTGGTAAGCATCATATGACTTATGGTCAGGGGATGTCTGCTGAGCTTGTAGCAATGAGTACAATTGCTGCTGCTGATGGTTTAGGTATGCCTGTTTCAACAACACACGTTTTAAATAGTGCTGTTGCAGGTACCATGGTCGCGAATAGATCAGGCTTAAACTTCAATACAGTTAAAACAATTTTATCTGCATGGGTATTTACACTTCCTGCAACAATCTGTTTATCAGGCGGTTTGTACTGGTTATTCTTACAGTTTGTATAAAAGCATTTAAAACATTAAAGCCACTGTACACAGTGGCTTTTTTATTTGTTTCTTTTTTAAGTTCAGTCTATTTTCATGTACATTCAATTATAAATTAACAAGTCGTTATATAGCATCAAGCAGCTTTAAAAGCTGGGCTTAAAACTTTGAGATCAGGATAGATTATGGATGCGGTTCAAATAGATCAGCTAAAACAGCAATTTCCACTTATTGAGACACTGCAAACCTATCAAGAGATATTTTGGTTTACACCTCATCGCTATCCTTTAATAGAAGCTTTAGAAAAAGTTGGACTCACAGCCGAGGACGTAAGTGACGCGGAAGCAAGACTAGCGCGTTTTGCGCCTTATTTAGCAAAAGTGTTTCCTGAAACTCAAGCACAACATGGAAAAATTGAATCAGATATCGTTGAAATTCCGAAAATGCAGCAAGCACTTTCTTCAACACAAAAAGTGCAACTGAGTGGAGCATTCTGGCTAAAAAAAGATAGTCATTTACCTATTTCTGGTTCAATTAAAGCGCGTGGTGGTATTTATGAAGTCTTGGCTCACGCTGAAAAATTGGCGATTGAGGCAGGGCTTCTCAAGTTTGAAGACGATTACACTAAACTCGACCAAGACGCATTTCGAACGTTTTTTTCTAAGTATCAAATTGCAGTAGGTTCTACAGGCAACCTTGGGCTTTCTATCGGCATTATGAGCGCCAAACTGGGTTTTAGAGTCACAGTCCATATGTCTGCCGATGCGAGACAGTGGAAGAAAGACAAACTACGTTCACTAGGCGTCAATGTTGTGGAATATGCCAGTGACTATGGCGTAGCGGTTGAAGAGGGAAGAAAAGCCGCAGAGCAAGACCCACACTGTTTTTTCATTGATGATGAAAACTCAAAAACATTATTTTTAGGCTATGCAGTTGCAGGAATACGCCTAAAACAGCAATTTAAGCAAAAACAGATTAAAGTTGATGCTGAGCATCCATTATTTGTTTATTTGCCCTGTGGCGTCGGTGGTGGCCCAGGTGGCGTGAGTTTTGGGTTGAAACTGGCTTTTGGTGAGAATGTACATTGTATTTTTGCTGAACCAACCCATTCGCCTTGCATGTTACTTGGTGTGCACACAGGCTTGCATGATCAGATTTCAGTAAATGACATTGGCATTGATAACGTTACCGCCGCAGATGGACTTGCAGTAGGGCGTGCTTCAGGTTTTGTTGGGCGTGCTATGCAACAGCTAATTGATGGCTATTACACCATTCACGATGAACGTTTGTATGAACTCATAGCACTTCTAAATCAAACTGAAAATATTCAGCTTGAGCCTTCAGCAGTGGCAGGAATGATGGGTCCATATTATGTTCAGACGAGTCCTGATTATTTGGCTTTACATCAACTATCAGCTGATAAATTAAAACAGGCAAATCATGTGATATGGGCGACAGGAGGCGGTATGGTGCCACCTGATGAAATGCAAAAATATCTATCATATTTTCAAAATAAATAGATAAACTCAGAAAAAAGCCCAATTCTAGAATTGGGCTTTAATTAAACTATTTTTTAGATGATTTTCCAAAAGGTAGTTTTTCGGTTGCAAAGCCATAGATTGCAGCAAAAGGCAGGGCGGTTCTTGCTAAATAAGCAACACGCCATAAGCCGCCGTGGTTAGCACCTTCCATCATGAGTTCAAGTGGATGATCCAGTTCAGTTTCAGGATTTGCCACAGAAGACTCATTTCTTAAGTCATGAATCCAGAGTGCCGCCATAATGGCATTGGTCGTTTCAGGACTAAACGCTTCTACATCAAAAAGCTCTGCACCATTAAAAGCTGCTTTCAATAATGGATTTTTAGTCACAGAGTGAGTCGTTGTAGATGGAGCAATATTAATACTTACGTGTTGTCCTTGATGGCGGGCCAAAATAGCACGCCATTGTTGAATGCGTTTTGCCAAAGCATAGTTTGGGCCTTGTTCAACCACTAGACAGTCGGCAATACCATAAGTTTTTCCATTTTCACAATCAATCAGGTCTTGATAAGGCGCTTGGAAAAAGCGATTTAAGGAAAGTGTAGAAACACCTTTCACCGCCAATTTTTGTAGTTTTGTGCGTGATTTAAATTTTTGTTGAGCAGCTTTTGCTACTTCTTTAGGAACTGCATAAACATCAGTTGGTGTACACATAAACATAAGGCTCGTATCAGACTTACGCTCACTCACAAATTGCATAATGCTATCCATTGCCATGGATACACGAACGTGCTTTTCACCATCTAAATAGGCAATTGCAGCTAAATCTAACTTTTGTGGAAACTGCACTAGCCACTGTGCAATCTCTGGTAATTGAGTTAATAAATTTGCACCCAATTTATCTTTTAGTTCAGAAGCTTTTGCTGAGGAATCAATTTGTTCAACGCTTGGAGCAATGAGCGTTGCATTTCCTTCTTGAATCGTATTTAAAATTTTGCCCCAGACACGTGGGTTTGGTAAGTCGACAGCAATAATATTCGCTTTCCACTTTGCTAACCAAGGTAGAGGACCAGCTTCTGAAGCCGCGCCAAACAACACCATGGTACGGTCAGATAAATCAAACCATTCTGGATGAGCAGTAGCTTCACGCAAAGCTTTTGCATGACTTGGTTCAATAATACCAGCCTCTTCCCAAAGTTGAATTTGGTCTAGTAAGTTTTGTCCACTGAGTTTTTGTCCTTTGTAAGGAACATACCACTCTGGAGCTGTATCACTTTCACCTTTAAGTTTTACTGTGTGAAGGGGCGTAGATGAAGCAATATGAACCGCATCTTTTAAAAGGTAATGCTTACTATCACGATAATAGTCAAAAATATGGTGAGCTTTATGCAAACCTTGCTTAGCAATAGTAATTGGGTTGCTACTATTTGAAATTCCTTGCTTAACAAGCGCTTTAAAATAAATAGGGTAGTTTTTTCGCCAGTTTTTTTCATTCAACACTTGTTGCGCGGTTTTATTATCCACAACAGATAAAGCCTCTGACAAAATCTCTTGGCCGGTAAGAGATGTGCTTTGTTTTTTTGTTGAGGCGTGTACTGGAAATTGTAGACCTTCGACTTGACTTGTGCTGGACATAAAATATCTCGTTATACGACTGGGTTAATATACAGATGTATACATTATCTATGCCAATGAAAGGAAACGAGTGGCAATAACTGACAAAATAATATTGATTATTTATGTGATGAAACATGAAAGAGCGATTTATTATGATAAATCCATCTCATTTTGGCCTTAATTTTTTTCACATTTTTAGAACATTTTTATAGACTTACGTTACATAAATGATTATTTTGTATTAAGCAAATACATCAGTTTTAACCTGAAGGTAAAATGTTCAAAATGTATCAATAATACAGATGCAGAAATGATTAAAAACTAGACTTTTTTCTTAAAGGATAAGAGAAGTCAGACGGAATAAGAAAGAATTGGGGTGAAACTAGATAGAAGACAACGTAAGATTGTCTTTTAAAAATCTTGGGGATATGGTGATTTTTTTACACCATAATTTTCTAGTTTCATCCCATCTATTTTTGGGTTGGAACCCACTATTTTTGTACTCAGTTTATCATTTAATCAAACTCTATTTCTTTAACGTAACTTCAAAATTACTTTAAGAATGGAGTGGTTCTAACAGCGTCCTTTTTTAGCTTGTCCTGGTGGGCAAAAGTCTCCCGGATGATTGTGATAAGGTGAATCTGGATCAATCACAATACTACCTTCAGGTGTATGGACTGCACAGGCTGATAGTGACATTGTGAAAATTGCTGCTGCACAAAGAAGTAAAGTTTTCATCTTGTTCTCACTTTTTTATCATTCTCACTTGTACTATAAAAACATTTTGATTATTTTTCGATCTAATTTTGGTTAAAAAACATCTTTAATAAATCTAATTAAGAAGAAATTAAGGAGACCGTAAAATAGTTCGAAATCCAACATGCGTTGCAGCTAAATCAAAATCCTGAGGGTAGCGACTGCTGTTTCTATAACGGGAACAATAATTTTGTGCACAAAGAAAAGATCCGCCTTTAATTACATACTCAGTACTCGCAATTTGTTGTTGTCTTAAATCAGAATAATTTCCCATATGTTGGTCATGGGCACCTTGATACGGTGAAGATGTCCATTCCCATACATTTCCAATCGTATCAAATAGTTTGAAATCGTTTGGCGCAAAACATCCAACGGGTGCCACATCTTTAAAGTGATCTTGATTTAGGTTTTGAAAAGGGAATTCACCTTGCCAGTAATTTGCTTGTGGATGTTGGTGTTCATCGGTAGGCGCTTGATGTAAGGGCGTATCAGTTTTTGAATTGGCTTTAGCTGCATATTCCCATTCTAGTTCTGTTGGTAAATCATGTCCGAGCCAGACTGCATAATGTTCAGCATCGTTTTTACTTACATATCGCACAGGTTCATTCGGAGTAGCTACTGCACCATTACTGCCATTGGGGGTTTTCCATGTATACCCTGATTTTAGCTGCCACCATTGCTGTGGATGATGAGGATCTGGTGAGAAAACAGCAGCCTGCTTTTGTTTTTCGGCATCGGTAATGTAGCCCGTTGCTTTTACGAAACTTGCAAATTGAGCAACGGTAACTTCAGTCTGATCAATCCAGAATCCTTTGACTTCTCGTTGTTTTTTTCCAAAATTAAGTTCATCGGGATAGGCTTTCTCAGAACCAAAATTAAAATTCCCATCGGCAATTAAAACCATTCCAGCTGTAGGTTGTTTGAGCCAACCTTGAGGTAGTCCAGAGTAGTTTTTACACTTTTCAATAGAACCTAGGTCAGCTAAAGACGTCGGCTGTTGATGCGAGGGTGCTGATTCAGAAACTTTTGAAGATTGGCTACAGCCTGTCATAAAAGACAGGCTGATTGCGGTAACTAAAAATAGTTTTAATCTCATTTGGCGTTATATTCCTGCACACCATTTTTCTCAGTATATTTTTGATAAACCGATAATAATTCTTGAACTTTTGCTGGGTAAAGCTGTGCAACATTGTGATTTTCACCCCGATCTGCTTTAATGTTATATAACTCCCAAGTTTCTGTACCTAACTCAGGGCGTCCTTGAAGGGCAATTTTCCATTCGCCTTGTTTTGCATATTTACTGCCATGTAATTCATCAGCAAAGCTGAAATTAGCAGGGCGAATGGTAGTGGTTTTATTTTCAAGTAAAGGCTTCCATGAAATCCCTGATGGCGTATTAATGGTTCGACCATTGTATTGGCCTTGAGGTACTGGAATATGAGCATATTCTAATAGGGTTGGGAAAACATCGAGTACAGATGCAAAGCTATGATTGGTTTCTTCTGCTTTTTTCTGGTTCGGTAATTTCACAATAGCAGGGGCAGTCGTTGCACCTTCACCAGCTGTATCTTTCCATAAGTGGAAAGGCGCCGCACTGACCTCGGCCCAACGTGGTCCAATATAGTGATATGAAGTTGTTGTTCCCACATTTGCTACAGAGTTATCAAAACCAGATTCACTACCATATCCGCCACGTACAAAACCTTCTGCGCCATTGTCAGAAACAAAGAAAATTAAAGTATTGTCATAAAGATTATTTTGTTTGAGATATTGAATAATACGGCCTACATTAGCATCGAGGTTTTCTACCATGCCTGCGTAGATTTCCATTTTACGGGCTTCTAGAGCCTTTTGTTCGGCTGTTAACTCATCCCATTTTCCATATTTTTGTGGGGCATTTTGAGTTGCAATTGGTTCTGCTGCCTCAAAGTTTGTAGGGATAATACCAAGCTGTTTTTGCTTAGCAATACGTGCGTTACGTATAGCATCGTAACCGACATCATAAACTCCGCGATATTTTTCACGGTATTCAGCAGGTGCTTGAATTGGCCAGTGAGGCGCCGTATAGGCAGCATAAGCAAAGAACGGTTTGCCACTATTTTTGCCTGAGTCTAAGTAGCTCAGTAATTTATCGGTAAAATAATTTGTCGAGAAAAAGTCATCTGGCAAAGCGGAAACAGGAATAACTTGACCATCTTCTGTATAAGTTGAATTTCGTTTAAATGCACTTGGCGCTTGCTTAAAGTGGTGATCTAGACCTTGTAATAAAGTAAATGAATGATCAAAACCTTTTGCATGTGCATTTGTTTCCGGAGTTAGCCCTAAGTGCCATTTACCGCTGATGTACGTGCGGTAACCATTATCTTTAAGTACTTGAGCGATAGATAGAGAGTGTTCATTTAAATATCCCTCGTAGCCTGGTTGTCCTTTCAAATGTTCTGGTGTGAGTTCAGCCATTGCCCCAATACCAGCTAAATGGTGATCAGTACCAGAAATGAGTTGAGAGCGTGTTGGAGAACAGGTCGGGGCAGTATGATAATCCGTTAAAAGGCGGCCTTCTTGAGCCAAACTATCAATATTAGGGGTATGAATTTCACCACCGAAAGCCCCTAAATCTGAATAGCCTAAGTCATCAGCCATAATAAATAAGATATTCGGTTGCTTAGGTGTGGTTGCTACATTTTCTTGATTATCGTTGTCATTACATCCAGCCAAAGATAAGCTAAATAAAGCAATGGAAAGGCTAGATAAAATTGCTTTGTACTTCATTGTATCATCTGAATTATTAAAAGAACTGGCATGAGTTTAATCAGATGGTTTTTGCAATCAAAACAACGAATTGATCAAAGAAAATCAGAAAAAAGACTGAGAATTTATAGTGATAAATTAATGAGAAAAAAAGAAAAGCCCACAACGGGCCTTTCTTTAATTTATTTTGTTTAGAAAGGAAGGCGAGTAAGTTGGTCTAAGAAATGCGGAATAACTTTTGGTTCAAGTAAAATTGTTACGATGATTCCGTAAGCCGCACCCCATAAATGAGCACTATGGTTAATATGGGTATTACCACGCTTACCAGCCCAAATACTGTATGCCACATATAAAATTGCAAAAATAATAGCGGGTACAGGAATGAAAAATACGAAAATCAGCTTCCACGGTTGGAATAGGATATAAGCAAATAACACTGCTGAAACAGCACCTGAGGCACCTAGGCTTGCCCAGTTCGCATCATTTTTATGCTGTAAATAGCTCGGTAAAATCGCGAAGATTAAGCCACCTAAATAGAACAACACAAAACCCATGTCGTAGAAATATTGGCGATAAAAACTTTCAATAATACTGCCAAAGAAAAACAGGGTAATCATGTTGAAAAGTAGATGTGTTCCATCGGCATGGATAAAGCCATGAGTAATGAAGCGATCAATCTGTCCACGTTGCATTGCAGGTGGCCAAAAAATCAGCCGGTTCATCACGTTTTGGTTGCTAAAAGCAATTAAAGAGATAATGACCGTAATAATAATAAGAGTAACTGTATGGTTAAATGGCAAATGCAACATAAGAAATATTTAAAAAATGATCAATACTGGCTCAATAATGCCATTAAAAACTTAAGTTGAAACCCTGTTGTGTATAAATCCGACAAATTTAGTTGATTTTTTTTAAATCCACCTCATCTTCGGTTAATATAAAGGCATCAGCTTGAGGAATATTGTTATGTCGACTGAGAACACCAACACTGCTGTTGCAGAAGAAATTCCAAACCTTTTGATTACACCATCTGCACAAGAGTATTTGCACGATTTATTAACGAAGCAAAATACTCCGGGAATTGGCGTTCGAGTTTTTGTTGAACATCCGGGTACGCCACGTGCAGAATGTTGTATGGCATATAGTGCACCAGAAGAAGTGATCCCAACGGATTATAAACAGGACTATCCTGATTTTCCTGCGTATATTGATGCGCCATCTATTCCTTATCTTTTAGATGCTGTAATCGATTACAACAAGGACCGTTTTGGTGGTCAGCTTACCTTCCGTGCTCCAAATTCTAAAGTTCCACGTGTTGGTCCAGATGCTTCGATTGAAGAACGTATTACTTACATTCTTCAAGCAGAAATTAACCCAGGTCTTGCAGGGCATGGCGGAAATTGTAGTTTGGTAGAAGTACAAGATGACCCAGAACACGGTTTAACTGCTGTATTAAAATTTGGTGGTGGTTGCCAAGGCTGTTCGGCAATTGACGTTACCTTGAAACAGGGCGTTGAAACTACTTTAAGAGAGCAGATTCCTGAGCTTCAACGTGTGGTCGACCAAACAGACCATACACAAGCTGAAGGTGCTTATTTCAAATAATTAAATTATTTGAAAAGTAAAATAAAAAAGCCTCGCAATGAGGTTTTTTTATTATTCAATATAAATAATGATAATTATTATCAATATCATTTGTAATTTTATTTATATTTGTTACAATGCCGAACTTAAAATGAGAGATGTTTAATAAATCAATATATTGGGAATACTTATGTCGAAGCGTATTATCCAGTCAGTGCTTTCTGTTTCAGTACTGGCAAGTATGATGTCTATGGCTTATGCTGCACAAAATGAGCAAGAACAAGCTGAACAAGCATTAGAAAAGCCTGCTGAACCTGTGAAATTGGAAACAATTTTCGTAACTGCTGAAGAGCAAGTGAAGCAATCGCTCGGTGTGTCGGTTATTACCAAAGAAGATTTAGAAAAACTACCAGTTCGCAATGATATTTCTGACTATGTACGCCGTATGCCGGGTGTTAATTTAACAGGCAATAGTGCAACGGGGCAGCGTGGTAATAATAGACAAATTGATATTCGTGGAATGGGGCCTGAAAACACGCTCATTTTAGTGGATGGAAAACCAATTAACTCTCGTAATTCAGTTCGTTATGGCTGGAAAGGAGAGCGTGATACACGAGGTGATTCAAACTGGGTGCCCGCAGAAGCAATCGAATCGATTGAAGTTTTACGTGGACCTGCCGCAGCTCGCTATGGCTCGGGGGCAGCAGGTGGTGTGGTTAACATCGTTACTAAAAAAGTGACGAATGAAACCCATGGCTCAGTAGAGTTTTATACTTCACAACCTGAAGACTCTAAAGAAGGTGCATCAAATCGTGTTGGCTTTAACGTAAGTGGGCCATTGATTAAAGACGTTTTGTCTTATCGTTTATATGGTAATTACAATAAAACAGAAGCTGACGATGTCGATATTAATAAATCAATAGGCAGTACCGCAGCTGGCCGTGAAGGCGTTAAAAATAAAGATATTTCAGGCCGTTTAGCTTGGCAAGCAACAGACCAACAAACTGTCTTGCTCGATGTCTCTTCTAGTAAACAGGGTAATATTTATTCTGGTGATTCTCAGTTAAATGCAAATGCTGAAGCAGATGCGATTCTTTCTGAACTTATTGGTAAAGAAACCAATACCATGTACCGTGATAGTTATGCATTGACGCATGAAGGGGATTGGTCTTGGGGTAAGAGTAAATTAGTTGCTCAATATGATAAAACTCATAATAAACGTTTGCCTGAAGGCCTTGCTGGAAGTGTAGAAGGAAAAATTAATAATCTTGATAATAAAGCTACTTCACGTTTAGAAACTCTTCGGTTAAATGGTGAAGCCAATATTCCTTTTGAATATTATGTACCACACGTGTTAACACTTGGTACTGAATGGGTTGAAGACAGATTTAAAGATAATGTTTCCACAACTCAAGGTACAGACAGTAGTGGTTCAGGTTACGGCGATCAATTAGCTAAAGGCAATCGTAGTAAAATGGAATCACGTATTGCTTCTGCATATATCGAAGATAACTTAAAACTTACTGATAGCACCGATGCTGTATTAGGTTTACGTTTCGATGATCACAGTAAATCTGGTTCTAACTGGAGCCCAAGCTTAAACGTTACTCAAAGACTCAATGATTATTTCACTTTAAAAGGTGGGGTAGCAAAAGCGTATAAAGCACCAAATATGTATCAAAATGCCGAAGGGTACTTACTCAGTACGAACGGCAATGGTTGTCCATCTAATATTGAGTCACGTTGTTTATTGCAAGGTAATGGTGATTTAAAACCAGAAACTTCGGTAAACAAAGAGCTTGGTATCCAGTTCCAAAAAGATATCGTGAATGCGAGCTTAACGTGGTTCCGCAATGACTATAAAGATAAGATTGTGGCTGGTACAAACGTTGTTGGAACAGTGGATGGCTCAAGTACCAACGCAAATACAGGCGCTGTGACCAACACCAAGTGGAATATCTTACGTTGGGAAAATACGCCTAAAGCATTAATTCAAGGTTTTGAAGGAAGTTTAGGCTTAGACTTTGGCGACATTCGCTGGACCAATAACTTTACTTACATGATGGACTCGAAAGATAAGCAAACGGGTAACCCATTATCTTTGGTTCCAAACTATACGATTAACTCAATTTTCGATTATGACATCACAGATCAGTTAGATGTGAATTTTGTCTTCACTCAATATGGCCGCCAAAAGTCGCGTCAGTTTGCTGAAAATAGAATCGAATCGGGCATTGGTTCAGGTGGAACAAATTCTGCGATTAAGCCAAGTACTGTAAAAAGCTATAGTACTGCTGGAATTAATGTTGGATATAAAATTTCAGATAATATAAGTACGCGTGTTGGCGTAAGTAACTTGTTTGATAAACAAATTTTAAGAGACAGCAATTCGATCAGCCAAACCTACAATGAGCCAGGTCGAGCTTATTACGCTTCTTTAAAATATTCTTTCTAATCAAGACAAATAACAAAGGCGCTTTAAGCGCCTTTGTTATTTATAATATTTAATGCTTTTTCAGAATAATAAAATTTCTCTAGGTAAACACGAGCACGGCGTCTTAAATGCCCCGTTGTAACTAATTGCTGTAATACAGGCACAAGCAACTGAGTCAGTTCATGTTGAATTAAACTTTCATTAATATTGAGATCACGAAGTAGCAAGTCAAAATTACGTTCCTGATTTCGAACATACCACGTATAAACACCATCATGGACTTGTTGTTTCAGGTAAGAAGTTTGGCGAATGTGATCCCAAATCTCGTGTCCTAAACCTACAGTCTTTGATAAATCTTGAACTTCTACATAGTTTTTCAAAACAGAAAGTGGCATAGATTTAACTTTATGCCAAATATTTGCCTGAAAATGATAGAGCTTGTCATTGTCAAAATGTTGATTTAAAACGCGCTCACTCATTTGACTCAGTTTTAAAATATTCTTTTGCAAATAATGATTAATCGTGTCATCTAGATTTGAATCAGTCACTGTTTCCAGAACAGATTTCCCCATTTTCATAAAACGGCCTACACCGGGCACACGCTTTGACATAGATTCATCTAAGTAATCATGCATTGTTTGTTGAATCAATTGAGTCAAGAGTGCTGAAAATGCAGGATTATTCACAATCGTTTTAATGATTTTTTTACGATGCTCTTCTTTACTTGCAACGTATTGCGCAATTCTATCAATTGTTAAAACAGGAATAACATCTTCAATTGTTGTATTTTCATTGGCTGGATGAATAAGTGCAAAGCGAATATGTTCTGCAATTTGTTCAAGCAGAAAATCAGAAGCAGGAGTTTCTAAAATCTGCTTTTGAATCAGTTGCTGGATTTGTTCAAAGGTCCAGAGGTGCTGTAGTTGCCGACTACCCAACCAATGATAAAATTGCTCAAATTCTTGTTGAATAATTTGGGGCTGAGCAAATTCCTCATCTAAAAAATCAAGATGAGCTTCAATGAGTTTTTCTATAAGCGGTTGGGTAGACATAAGGTCTCACAAGTCCGAAGTTTTATTTAAGGTGTAGTCATTTTAGAAGACTGATTTGTTTCTACTTTAAGTAAAAACGGTACATATTGTTGAATAACCAGCTGCTCGGCTTCCAATATTGGCATATGGCCGACATTCTCTAAAATAACCGGAGGTTGGGCATTTTTTAAAAGTCGTTTTAGTTCACTTGCTACTTCTACGTTAATAATTTTATCTTGCTTACCCCATAAAATCAGTGTCGGTGCATCGATTGTCTTGGTGAGCACTGCAAATGAATCTGGCGTATAGACTTTATTGAGTGCAATCAGTTGATCAACCAGTTTCTGCGTTTGAGGCGCCTGATTAATCATCAGCTTTTCTTGAGCTTGAAGGAACTCTTTAGGAATAAATGGAGGATTAAACATGGTTTGCTTTAACAAATAGTTGAAATCACCTTTTTTAGATACTAAAAGTTGTTTTAAGTAGGCTGGATCTTTTAGGTAAATTGTATTTGCAGAGCGGAAAATACCGCCACTATCCACCAAGAATAGACTTTTGGTTTCAAATGGATATTGTCCAGCATAGAGTAGGGCAATTGAGCCACCAAGTGAGTGGCCAGCAATGTGAATTGGGCCTTTTAAATTTGCAGCTTCAACAAATCGACGTAACTTTTCGGCAAGATTGGGTACTGAGTAGTCGAAATCCTGTGCAACTAAGGTTTCCCCACTTCCTGGTAAGTCTGGAATAATAACGTGGTAATTTGCTGTGAGATAACGCGCAACTCGGTTCCAGTTATCACGACTCCCTCCTAATCCATGAATAAGGAGCAACGTCGGTTTAGCGGTAGAACCACCTTCACTATATGACCATGTCACCTCACCGACTTTTAAACTTTTACTTTGTAAACCTGCCCAGCTACGCTCTTGCTGTAAAATATTCTGAAAGTTTATATCTATAGTATCAGCTGCTTGCGTCTGAAAAACACCTGTTATTGTTGTAAGGCTACAAGCCAAGGCAAGTGCCATAGCTGTTTTCTTTATGGTCGTTTTGGTTGATACAAACAGCGTCGTCATAAGATTTCATCCTTGAGGCATAAGCGAGTTTGAAAATTATTGAAAAACTTTGCCAATGAGTCATTTGCCAAATGATCAAAAGGAGAAAAATTATAGTCAATCCGAGAACCAAAGTATGTCTATTTTTTCGCTAAACAGTAAGGAATTTGCGATAAACATTCCATTCAAATAGAGAACGTATTTTTAAAATCTTTCATGGAAAAGGATTTAATTTTTTGTCAGTGACATTCAAATTTTGACACATTAAAATGATTTCCAACCTTGAAAAAACAATGGAAATATAAAATGCCTACCGCGCAAGAAGTTTTAGATCGTCTGAAAGCTGGTAATCAACGATTTGTAAATGGAAATAGTTCCCTTGCAAAAACCTTATCGCATCATGAACGCGCTGAAATGGCAAAGGATCAAAATCCGTTTGCGATTGTATTAGGTTGTTCAGATTCACGTGTTCCAGCAGAAATGGTATTTGATCAAGGTCTTGGTGACTTATTCGTAATTCGTGTTGCTGGTAATGTGGTTGCTCCTTCACAAGTCGGTAGTGTTGAGTTCGCGGCAGAACGCTATGACTGTCCAGTTGTTGTTGTGTTGGGACATAGTCATTGTGGTGCTATTCAAGCAACAATTGATACGTTAATGAATCCTGATCACCCACCATCATCTAACTTAATGTCGATTGTGAACCGTGTTCGTCCGTCAGTTGAAATTTTAATGCAAACTGATTTAAAAAATGATTTGAAAAAACTTTCATGTCATGCGGTACGTTCAAACGTTTTTGCTTCGGTCAATCAATTACGTCATGGTTCGGCTGTGTTAGAGAGCCTGATTGCGAAAGGTGAGTTGATTGTTGTTGGTGCAGAATATTCGCTAGAAACTGGTGAAGTAACCTTCTTTGATTTCTGATTATATTAATAATAATGCTTAAAACTAAAAGGTGCCTACAGGGCACCTTTTATATATGGATAAGCTAAATTAAGTAATTTTGACTGTGCTTGAGCATTGGGATGAATCAAGTCATTTTGCATAAGCTGTTTTTGACCTGCGACTCCATCAAGAAAAAATGGTAGTAATTTCACCTGATATTTTTGGCTTGCAACTTTATAGTTATTTTCAAAAGCTTTGCTATATGCAGCCCCATAATTTGGCGGAATTTTCATGCCAAAAAGAATAACTTGGGCTTTTTGTTTCTGACTTAATTGAATGAGCTGATCCAGATTTTTTTGAATCATTTGAGGCGGTTGACCACGCAAGCCATCATTTCCACCTAATTCAATCACGACCACATTTGGCTTATAGGTCTGTAATAGCTTAGGTAGTCGGGCTAAAGCGCCGCTGGTTGTTTCTCCACTAACACTTGCATTGACCACTTTGTGTTGTTTGGGATACTGTTGGTCTAAGCGTTTTTGCAGTAATTGTACCCAACCTTGTTTGGGATCAATTCCGTAACCGGCACTAATACTATCTCCTAAAATTAAAATAGTTTTCGCCGATACAAGCATAGGCAGCATACTTAATGAGATGAGCATGATGCTTTTAGAACCAATCAAAAAAGATTTATACATTTGTACTTCGACCCTGATTCTGAATACATAGGACTTTTTACATCATGCCACAACCCATCATTGCTGCCCATCAAGTTACACAAACTATTCAGATTAACCAAAATCAGTTTACGATTTTAAAAGATATCGATTTAAAGATTTTTGAAGGGGAGCAGGTGGCAATTACTGGGCGTTCTGGCTCAGGTAAATCAACATTACTGGGAATTTTGGCAACTTTAGATCAACCATCTGAAGGCGAAGTTTGGTTGTGCGGTCAAGCTGTTCATCAATTAACAGAGGAACAACGTGCCCAAATCAGAATGCAGCATATTGGTTTCGTATTTCAGTCTTTTCAACTTTTACCTCAGTTGAGTGCGCTTGAAAATGTAATGTTGCCCTTACGATTACGTAAAGATTTTGACTATAAAACTGCCGAGAAAAAAGCTTTAGATTGGTTGCATCGAGTAGGTCTTAGTCGTCAGGTTGAACAAACGCCTAAAGTCTTATCTGGAGGGGAGCAACAACGTGTGGCGATTGCACGAGCTCTTATTGCAGAACCACAAATTATTTTTGCGGATGAACCTACCGGAAACTTAGATGGTCAGACAGCACAAGAAATTGAAAGTTTGCTCTTTGATTTAAACCGAGAGTTAGGTACGACTCTGATTTTAGTGACCCATGATCGTAATTTAGCAACCCTTTGTCAGCGTCATGTTGAGTTAGATGATGGCCGACTAAAGACAGTACAGGGTGGTTAAATTATGCGTAATCTTTTAAAACCACTTTTGCTACAAAGTTTTCGTACAGGTGGATTATATCTACTCATTATTGCTCTATCGCTTGCGATTAGTGCAACCACAGCCCTGAAATTTAGTAACGACCAAGTTAAACAGGCAGTCAGTCTGCAAGCTTCGCAAATGCTGGGTGCGGATTTGGTTCTGTCGAATAACGAGCCTATCGAACAGCCGTGGAAAAAAAGAGCAGATCAGCTTGGTTTAAAGCAAACCAATGTCACTCTATTTAGTTCTATGGCTCATACACAAGATCAGTTTGTCATGGTCAATGTAAAAGCAATAGAACCTGCGTTTCCACTCAGAGGACAGCTTGAAATTGCTCCCAAAACTCAAGCGATTCAATCTGGAGAAGTTTGGCTAAGTCAGAGAGCAGCCGATTTGCTGAAAGTAAAATTAGGAGATATCGTTTCTATAGCAGATGGCACCTTCCGTTTTAGCGGCGTGATTGTGCGTGATTCAAATCAGGAACTCGGGTTTTCAGGCTTTTCTCCAACAGTTATTATTCATCAAGCCGATATTGCTAAAACACATGCAATTCAGACTGGAAGCAGAATTGACTATCGTTTATTAATGTCTGGTCAACCTGAACAGGTTCAGACTTTTTCTAAGCAGTTTAAACAGCAACATCAAACGACAAATAAAGAATTAGATGAAACGGCAGGTTTGCGTTTACGTGATGCGAGCGAATCAAATAGTCGGTTATTACGCCCGCTTGAAAACCTAGATACCTTTTTGCAACTGGCCAATATTTTAACGATTTTGTTGTGTGGGATTGCCATTGCTTTAACGAGTCAAAGATATGTTCAGCAAAACCAAGATCATATTGCACTTCTTAGATGCTTAGGAGCCAGTAAGTTCCAAATTTTATGGGTCTATATTGGATTGCTTTGTATTGTCAGTGCGATTTCAATTGTGATGGGCAGCCTTTTAGGGTTGATAATGGGTTATGGCCTGCTGCAACTTATGCTGCAATTGATTCCTCAATTAGCGTTAAGTTTTTCGCTCATACCACTTTTACTTGGGCCTTTACCAATCGCTATTTTTACGAGTGTGATTGTGCTGCTCGGTTTTATTTTGCCAAGCATTTGGGAGCTTTTAAATACACCTCCAATTCGGGTGATTCGCGAAGAAGCCAAATCTCGTAAATCATTATTCTTTATGTTTTTTGCTGGCATTAGCAGTCTGATTGTTTTTAGTTTGGTGTTGAGTGAAAACTTGATGCTCAGCATTATGGTTTTGGCTGCAATTATCGTGCTTTGTATTTTGCTGTATACCCTTGTTTGGCTCTTGCTTCGTAGTCTAAAAAAGATGAAAAATCGTTTATCTTTTTATATTCGCTCACCCTCGCAAAGTGCCTTACAAATTACTGCACTGGCTTTAGGCTTAAGCCTCATTACAGTGTTAAGCGTATTAAGAACAGATTTATTACAGCGTTGGCAGCAACAACTTCCTGAAGGAACCCCGAATCAATTTGTTTATGGTTTACCTCCATTCGATTTAAAACCTTTTGAGCAACAATTAAAGCAACATCGTTGGCAAAGCACGCCGTTATATCCAAATATCCGAGGGCGATTATTGGCGAAAAATGATGTGCCTTTTTCTGAAGAAGCCATAAAACAAAATAACTCTTTGCGCCGTGAATTGAATTTAACGCAATCAAATCAATTGCCGAATGACAATGCCATTACAAAAGGACAAACTCAGTTTAATGGCGTGGGGCAAGTTTCAGTCGAAAGTAAAACTGCCGAAAGTTTAGGAATCCAAATTGGAGACAAGCTGACCTTTAGCTTGCCCGAAGGCACATTACAAGCCAAGGTTGTAAATTTCCGGAGCGTAGAGTGGGAAAGCTTTAGCCCTAACTTTTTCTTTATTTTTTCACCGAAAACTTCAGATGAAAATGCTGGAAGTTATTTGGGTAGTTTCTATGTACCTAAGCAAGATCAACCAAAGATGATCAATATTATTCAGCAGTTTTCCAATACCGTATTTATTGATGTTGACCGAATTTTAGATGAAGTAAAACGGTTAATGAATGTTTTGGTCAAAATTGTGACTGTACTGGCAGCATTAGTCGGTTTTTCTGGAATATTGGTATTGATTGCATGTTTAAACCTATTAATGGACGAGCGACGCCGTGAGGTTGCTTTACTACGCTCATTTGGGTTATCTAAAAATAAAATGAAGCAAATGCTCAGTTTTGAGATTGGGTTTCTTGGTCTGTTAGCAGGCATAGTTGCCTGCTGTTTTGCGGAAGTGATTAGTGCGATTGCTAGTTATAAAATGAATATGGCAATACAGTGGCATTTTGAAATATGGCTGATTTTACCTCTTGGCATGATGCTGATTTGTGCGTTGATAGGTCGTTATCGACTCGGTTATCTCTGTAATTTGCCGCCTTTACAAAGTTTAAGAGAGTTAAATCAGCTGTAACTTAAGGAATAATTCCAGGATTTTGGATGATGATTTCATGCCATAGCGGAAGTAAGGGTGAGTTGAGTTGTACACAGTACATATAAAAACCACCCGTAATGATTACTGCGCCTAATAAGCCTAAAATTTTGAGCACACTTTTAAACTTACTGACGTAGCTTAAGTACCACATCAGTGCAAGGAATGCTCCAATAACCATGCCGCCAATATGTGCGGCATTATTAATACCAGTTGCGACAAAACCAAAAATAAGGTTGATTGCCATAATCATTAATAATGCTTTTTTATCGAGTATGTAGGTTTGATGCGGAAGTGGTGGAAATAAGGAAAGTACTGTTAACGCAGCACCTAATCCCATTACGGCACCTGAAGCACCTGCACTGACATGAGGGAGTAAGCTCTGGTCAAAATGTTGCAGTAATTCATGTCCATTTTGAATGGTCATATAGCTACTTAAAAGGCTCCCAAATAAACCAGCAAGTAAATACATGCCTATAAAATAGAAGCGACCAAATAGGGACTCGGCAACATTACCGAAAATATAGAGGGCCCACATGTTGAGCATGAGATGGACTAAACCAAAATGAAAAAACATGCTGGTAAATAGACGTTCAGGCTGCCCAGAAAAAGTAAGTGGTGTAAAATCAGCTCCCCAATGAATAGCATCTTTCATGGCTGGATCGCTAATATCGACGCCAGATAGAATTTGCCAGACAAACAAACCTACATTGATTGCGATGAGCAGGGCAGTCAGCCACCAAGTTTGTACATTGAGTTTACGATTAATGTGCGGAGGCTGATATTGAGTCATGCTATGCTTTTGTTATATATGAACATGCTTTACAGCTTAACATGAAAAAAGTTGAATACAGGAGATCAGGACGAACATGAAAGCTTTTATTGTTCGCGTGTTGTTAATTTTTATTGGGGCGATTCTCCTTATTCAACTTTGGATTTTTTCGAGTTTGGTCTGGTGGCGGACACATGAAGTGGATACGACCATGTTCATGCGAATTGATTATTGGTCTGATACATCTGAGCCAATTGTCCATCAGTGGCTTGACTATGATGATATTAGCGATAATTTTAAACATGCAATTTTAGCGGGCGAAGATGCAAAGTTTATCCATCATCATGGCTTTGACTGGCAAGGTATCCGTTTTGCCCTTGAGCGAAATAATGAAGAGGGTGAAGTGGTTGCGGGTGGTTCTACCGTGTCTCAACAGCTTGCAAAGAACTTGTTTTTATACAACAAACGTTCATTTATTCGTAAAGGCCAAGAAACGGTCGCGACTTGGATGATGGAGCGGATGTGGTCAAAACGCCGAATTCTTGAGGTATATATGAACTCAGTTGAATTTGGCAAAAATTTGTATGGTGTTGAAGCAGCCGCTCATCATTATTATGGTAAAAGTGCTAAAAGCTTAACGCGTGAACAAGCCGCTTTCTTAGCTGCGTTATTGCCTGATCCGAAATATTATCAAGATCATCGTAACGATCATAAACTACAATATAGAAAACGCGTTATTTTACGTTATATGAATAGCACCCAGATTCCTGAATAAAGCTGTTTTAAAGATGTGTAAATTTTTTAGTTTTTACCAAATTGTCATATTTTTGCAGCATACTGGTTTATAGAGATTTTGGCTGGATAGAGAATAGAGTTAGACATGAATACAGCGATTACAGCAACAACGACCCCAATAGAATATAGTTATAATGACCGTTATATAAATCGTGAATTGTCTATTCTTGACTTCCATTTGCGTGTATTGGAGCAAGCGGTAGACCCTTTACATCCATTGCTTGAGCGAATGAATTTCTTGCTCATTTTCTCGCGTAATCTCGATGAGTTCTTTGAAATTCGTGTTGCTGGGGTAATGGAACAATTTTCTCTGGGCAACGAAAGTCGTAGCCCAGATGGTCTTACCCCAAGACAGGTTTTACAAAAAATCTCTGAAACTGCTCATGCTGCGATTGAGCGTCAATATCGAATTTTAAATGAAGAAATCTTACCTAAGTTACGTGAAGAAGATATTTGTTTCCTACGTCGTGGTGAGTTAACTCCAGCCCAATCTGCTTGGGTGAAAAAATATTTTCAGGAACAAGTCGCACCTGTTTTAACACCAATTAGTCTAGATCCAGCACATCCGTTTCCTCGACTTGTTAATAAAAGCTTGAACTTCATTATTACGCTTGAAGGTAAAGATGCTTTTGGTCGTCAAATTGATTTGGCTGTTGTGCCTGCACCACGTTCATTACCTCGCGTTGTACGCTTACCAGACGAATTAACAGGTGGAAAAGAACATCATGTGATGTTGTCGGCAATTATCCATGAACATGTGTCTGATTTATTCCCAGGAATGACAGCAACTGGATGTTATCAATTCCGTGTTACACGTAATGCAGATTTGGCACTGAATGAAGATGTTGAAGACTTAGCTAAAGCATTAAAAGGTGAATTAAGTTCTCGACGTTTTGGCCGTGCAGTTCGTTTGGAAGTAACCCATAACTGCCCGCAGCATATTTATGAGTACTTACTTGAAGAGTTCGATTTAACTGATGAACAATTATATAAAGTTGATGGCCCAGTAAATTTAGCTCGTCTGGTTTCAAACTTTAAACGTCCTCATTTGCGTTATGACTCGCATACGCCGGTTGTGCCTAAAGTGTTTAAAAAGACCGAGAGCATTTTCTCGGCAATGCAGAAGCAAGATATTTTACTGCATCATCCGTTTGAATCTTTTGCTCCTGTAATTCAGCTACTTCGTGAAGCTGCTCGCGATCCGCAAGTATTAGCAATTAAGCAGACGTTATATCGTAGTGGTGCTGATTCTGAGATTGTGCAAATTTTGGCAGAAGCGGCGCGTAATGGAAAAGAAGTTATTGCCGTTATTGAATTACGTGCTCGCTTTGATGAAGAATCAAATATTGAAGTAGCAAACGTTTTACAAGAAGCAGGGGCAGTCGTTGTTTACGGTATTGTAGGTTATAAAACTCACGCCAAAATGATTATGGTGGTGCGCCGTGAAAATAATAAATTGGTGCGTTATGTTCATTTAGGAACGGGTAACTACCATGCGATGAATGCCCGAATTTATACCGATTATGGTCTCATGACTACAGATAAAGATCTGTGTGAAGACGTACACCGTATATTCCAAGAGTTGACCGGCATGGGCAAAATGGCGAAATTGAAAAAGCTATTACATGCACCGTTTACCCTACATGCTCAGCTTATTAACTTTATTGATGAAGAAATTGCCAATGCTAAAGCAGGCCGTAAAGCTCAGATCATTGTTAAAGTAAATGCATTAACCGAAGTCCAGTTAATCAATAAATTGTATGAAGCTTCTCAGGCGGGTGTTCAAATTGACCTGATTATCCGTTCGATTTGCTGCTTACGTCCAGGTTTGCCGAACCTGTCGGAGAATATTCGGGTGCGTTCAATTGTAGGACGTTTCCTTGAGCATACTCGTGTTTATTACTTCAGTAATAATGGCGATGCACGTATTTACTGTTCAAGTGCAGACTGGATGGACCGTAATTTATTTAATCGTGTAGAAGCGTGTTTCCCTGTTGAAGACCCAGCATTGAAAAAACGAATTTATCAACAAGGTTTAGTGAACTACTTACAAGATAATCAACAGGCTTGGTTGCTTCAAGGTGATGGTACGTGGATTCGTGCTGAGCCAGCAGAGGGTGAAAAATTGCATAATGCTCAAAGAGCATTATTGGAAATCATTAAATAATGAACTTTCAAGACTAAATAAAAGCCGACATTTTGTCGGCTTTTTTAATTGACTGAAATTCCAAGTAATTTAGTTAGTTTTTCTAAATGGTTGCTGGATAAACGATAATAATTTGAAGTACTGCAATATGTTTGGAAAATATGTGATTTTTTACATAAAACATTGAATTTTAAAAATATACAAATCACGAGAAATCTACTTTAATACGCCGCATTAAATATACTTAACTTTGGTAAATGAATAAGATGCAATGCTTTATTAGAAGTTTACTTATTAAAATACTTTTGGGGATAATACCAGTGACCGCTTACGCAGATCAGAAGTGTTATGGAGATATAATCGTATTTCAAAGATTTAATGATCAAGCGATATATCCTTATTTTGTAAATCCTTCTAATGATAAAGCTAACAAAAGTGGAGAGAAAAATAAAAAAATAATCATCCAAAAAAGAAAACCAAAACAAGATGAGTTTTTAGCCCAAAAGAAAGTTGAAGATGTCCACACCAAGAAAATAGAAGAAAAGAAAAATTTTGACAGTAAAAAGCAACTTGATGCAGCTGTCGCTAAAGAAATCTTGGAAAATGGTGAAAAGAAATGGATGGTACAAGTTGCGCTAGCATCTAATCAAAATAAAGCAAATACGGTTCAGTCGCAGTTAGAAGCAAAAGGGTACAAGGTTGTAACCAGTGCAACGACTAAAGGCATACGAGTCATGGTAGACCCTGCAAATGACTATGCCATTGCACAAATTATTAGAGAAAAAATTATTGCTGATAATAGTTTGAATATGCCATCTGCTTGGGTGTTTAAGTGGGCATCCTTAACGCCGCAATAAAATAAAAAGGAGTCCGAAGACTCCTTTTTTTTATTCATGTATTCTTGTAGTGATTTTCTGCATAATTTGCAGTAATACATCGAACTCACTTTGCAATGGTGTACTTTTACGAGTCACTAAAGCTAAAGTACGGCTTGGAGCATCTTCAATTGGTTTTGCAGTAATCTGATCATTAAACTTGATCATACTATTTTCAATTGCAATTTCTGGTAAAAGCGTAAAGCCTAAATCAGAAGAAACCATTTCAACTAACGTTGGTAAAGAGCTTGCTTTTAAACGGTTGTCGTTTTTACGCTCACCGATAGGGCACGCACTTAAAACGTGGTCACGTAAACAGTGACCTTCTTCAAGCAAAATTAATCTTGATAAATCAAGATCATCTAGAGAGTTTGCTTGAAGAGCATTTGTATCTTGCTTACTACATACAAGGTACAAGTTTTCTTTCGAGATTTCAGCTACTTTTAGGCCTCTAGTGTCAAATGGTAGAGCAAGAACGATCATGTCTAGATTACCGTGTTCTAAACGCTCTACAATTTTTTCACTTTGTGCTTCATGCAAATGCAGCTGAATTTTAGGCAACTGCTGATGCACTTCATCAAGTAACCGTGTCAGGATAAAAGGTGCAATTGTTGGAATAACACCCAAATGCAAATCACCTGTTAACGGCTCACTCATTTCACGGCTCAAACGCATTAAATCTTGAGCATCTGCTAGTAGTACACGGGCGCGAGCAACGACTTGTTCACCTAAAGGTGTTAAACGCACATTCTGGCGATCACGTTCTACCAAAACGCCACCTAATAACCGTTCAAGCTCCATGATGCCGCCTGATAAAGTCGATTGAGTGACAAAAGAGCGGCGTGCTGCTTCAGTAAAATGCAAAGTTTCCGACAACGTAACTAAATATGATAGCTGTCTTAATGAGGGTAATGCAGCCATAGTGTCCTAGTCTGATGATTTAAAATGATGCGCAAATAAACCGCTAAGCTGTGGAATAAAATGTGCAGGGATATCATGCCCCATTCCATCAATTAATTCAAACTTAGCACCGGAAATTGCTTTTGCTACAGCCTTACCGTGGCTAGGCGGAAGTAAGCGATCGCGAGAGCCATGTAGGACTAAAGCGGGTTGCTTAATTTCACGGTCGAGTTGTAGTAAAGAGCCTGTACATAATATTGCTAAAAACTGTTGAAGTACACCAGCAGGATAGTAGCTACGTTGATAAAGTCTACGCGCTGTTTGTATTGCTTCAATTTGGTTGATATAACCAGGTGAACCAATCAATTGAAATAGTTTTAAACTATGATTAACAATACCTTCTTCGTCACGTGACTCGGGTTTACCAATTAAACTCAAAAGTTGTTTCGGAAAAGGAGGTGGTAGAAAAGGCTGGTTATTGCTTGTAAACATAAGCCCTAACTTCTCAACCTTTTCTGGATATTTTGCTGCAAGAATTTGAGCAATCATCCCGCCCATTGATGCACCAATTACATGCGCTTTGTTCACACCTAAACGATCAATCAGCATAGATACATCATCTGCCATATCATGCAGCGTATAAGGTGCACCCTGATTAGCTAGTCCCAGTGCGAAGCGGCCCATCAATTTGACAGTATTTAAGCGTTTACCTTCGTGGCGTACTTTTGAAGAAAGGCCAATATCACGGTTATCAAAACGAATAACACGAAATCCTTGATCAATCAGCGATTTACAGAAAAAATCTGGCCAAAAAAGCATCTGGGCGCCAAGACCCATAATCAGCAAAATGGTTGGATGCTCTGGCTTTCCACCGACTTCTACATGCAACTCAATTCCATTGCCTAAGTTGACTTTGGTTTCTTGCATGAAAGATGTGTACGGTGAAATGTTAAACTGTAAGGCGCTATTCATGTTATTCATTCCTTAAAGGAATACTCTCTAACTGAGTATTCCTGATACAAACCTTATGCTTGGGCTGGAATAAGATCTGGAACAAGCTTTGTTAAAGTTAAGCGTTGTTTACCTGCGGTTGCACCTAACAATACAAAACCACGCAATGTTCCTTCATTGTCAATTGCTTTGGCAAGCATACCATCGTCGAACTCTTCTGTTTCCCAGTTCACTTCTACATCAACCGGCGCTGGCAAAACTGTAAGTGGAGCAGCTGGCGTTTTTACTGCAACTGGCATAGCAGGGTAGTGCACAGCTGTTTGTTGTCCGCTGAGTGTTTTAGCGAGAGCACGAGCCTGTTGCATAATCGGCATTACATATGGAAGTAAAGTACCGTTTACCTCTGCACAATCCCCAATTGCGTAGATGTCTGCTTGATTTGTTTCCAATAAGCCATTGGTAATAATTCCACGGCTAGTTTGAATATCCGCACTTTTAGCAAGTGAAATATTTGGCTGTAAACCAATTGCAGAAAGAACAAGGTCTGCAACCAATGTTTGTCCGTTTGCGAGTGTTATCGCATAGTCTTCGCCATTATTAATTTTGCTTACTTTTTCAACCGTGGTTCCAAGTGCAAATTTTACTCCAGCTTCCTCAAGATTTTGTTGGAAAGCAGAAGCAATATGTCCTGGAAGTAAACGGCCTAATGGTTGAGGAGCCAAATCAATCACAGTGATGTCATATTCACTATGCAGTAAGTCGTTAGCAAATTCACAACCAATTAAACCAGCACCTAAAATAACAACACGTTTATCTTTACGCTGAGCTAGATTTTCACGAAAAGCGCGGTAATCAATCAATGAGTTCACGACATGAATGTCATCGCTACCATCACCTGCAATTGCAAGGCGAATTGGGTTAGCACCTACGGCTAAAATCAGTTTTGAATAGGGTTGCTGGGAAGTTACACCATCCTTTTCTAAAACAAGTTCATGGCGTTCAGCTAAAATCTCTTTTACAAAAGTAAAAGACTCAATACGCATATTGAGTTGAGTACTCATTTTAGCAGCATCACCTAAAGGAATTTGTTCTGGTGCTTTTTTACCTGCAAATGCATTTGATAATGTTGGCTTTGCATAGTTCACTGCATCATCCGCACAAATCATCACAAGTTCTTGCTCTGGGCTAAGCTTACGGAACTCACGTGCCAAGGTATAACCCGCCATGCCTGATCCGATAATGACGATAGGATGCATTTTTTTCTCCAGAGTTAGAATTATTTATTTAATACAGTGATTGGTAATATTCGTAAAAAAGACCATGTCGATCATGGCCTTTTACTTTGCATTCTTAGATTTCGATCATTTCGAAGTCAGCTTTTGAAACGCCGCAATCAGGGCAAGTCCAGTCATCAGGAATATCTTCCCATTTTGTTCCAGCTGCAATGCCGTCTTGTGGCCAACCTTCCGCTTCGTCATAAATCCATCCACAAACGATACATTGATATTTTTTCATGAGACTCTCCGCACTGATAAGTTTGCTCAAAGCTGCCTTTCAGTAAAACTATTCCATCTATTAATAATGTAACTACGATCCGGTCAATAATAACCAATGTGCCTTTGATCGGATATCAAATTTTTACGCAGTTCTACATTCAAAGTAAAGTAAATAACGGAGTTTAATCATTCGTAAGCAAAGATGAATGGCAGGTTAGGACAAATAAGTGGTTATTTAGGCAAAACTTCGCCATAAATTAATAATAACTAATGCATTCTTACAATTAATTTTATTTGTGAAAATATCATGAAATAAAGATTACCTCATCAGTTAAAAGATTCACTTCATACGAAAGCTAAATAACAACAAACTACGTTGCTACAGAATGTCATTATTAAAACCGAAAATTAAAATTTGCTGGCATTAAGACGGTATAAATCAGGGAAGTGAAATATGGAAAATTTAGTATATGAAGTGGAAATTGATGCTCCTATAGAAAAAGTGTGGAACATACTTTGGAATAGTGAGACATATAACGCTTGGACGAAATTCTTTGCGCCAGATTCTTCTATGCGTACCGACTGGCAAGTAGGTGGAAAAACTTATTTTCTTGATGGTGAAGGAAATGGGATGGTTTCTACCATTGAACAAATGCAAAAACCGGAAATATTGATTTTTAAACATTTAGGCATGATTAAGGAGGGTAAAGAAGATTTAGAAAGTGAAGAAGTTAAAGGTTGGAGTGGTTCTCAAGAAAAATATTTTCTAAACCAAAAAGATAATATAACCACTTTGAAAGTTGAATTGGCCACCTTGCCCGAATATATGGGTATGTTGAAAAGTGGCTTCGTTCAAGGTTTTGATGTGGTTAAAAAAATGGCAGAAGCAAAATAAAGCTTCTTTACATCAGATATAAACCAGTTTTTTATAATCAAGCGATATAAATCTAGGCCAAATATTTTTTATAAATTTTTATAATCAGATCATTAATTCGAGAAGGATAGGCCAAGCGATGATGTCCACCTTCAAACGTTTCAATATTCATGTAGGGTGCAAGTTTTTCTTGAACCTGATACATATCAAGTTGCTCATCTCCTAATTCTAAATAGGCCATTTTAGGATTAGAGAGCATGAGTTCATCTTCAGAAAGCTGAGGGTAGTCTGCCCGAAAATTAGGGGTGAGACTTGGATTTGCCACTATCACCGCTAATTTATGTTGAGCAGCAGTTTTTAGGGCCCAATAGCCTCCAATGCTATGACCTACCAATAAATCGGGTTTGATCGTCTGAATAGCCTGATGGTAAAAATACTCAACAGATGCATAACTTAAGTTACGATAATCGACGTCAATACAAAATTTTTCAGGATGTAAAATGGCATGGAACTTTGTCGATTCCCGGGAAGAATCCAAGCCATGTAAAAATAGAATTTTCATTATTTACGACACAATCTCATTGATAAAATAAAAGGCAAATCGGGCCTTTTGAATATCGAGGTTATTTGGATTTTTTTATATTTTACTAAATGCTTTAAAAAATGATCTTAGCGATTGGTCTAAGTCACTTTGCCTTTAAAAAGTGGTGTTTTGTTCTATAAAATTGTCTTTTTTCATTTTTGTTTGATTGAAATCATTCGAAAAACTCCCGCAATCTGTTAGGATATAGCACTTAATTTTTACTTAATCGAGGCAGAGATGACGCAACAAAACGCTCAATCGACTTCTGAACCAACTATTTCCGAAAACGATTTAATTGCACAGCGTCATGCCAAATTAAAGCAAATCCAAGATGTTGCGAAGGAAACTGGAAAGAGTCCTTGGCCGAATACGTTTAAGCGTGAACACTACGCAGCTGATCTACAAGAACAATTTAAAGATCAGTCGAAAGAACAAATTGAAAGCGCTGAACATGTCTATGTAAAAGTGGCTGGCCGTGTCATGTTAAACCGTGGTTCTTTCATGGTTATTCAAGATATGACAGGTCGTATTCAGCTATATGTTGACCGTAAAGGTTTACCAAAAGATATTCTTGAGACCATTAAAGGTTTAGACCTTGGTGACATTATTGCTGCTGAAGGTTATATCGGACGTTCAGGAAAAGGTGACTTATATGTTCATCTTGAAGGTTTTGAACTTCTTACAAAATCTCTTCGTCCGTTACCAGATAAATTCCATGGCTTAAATGACACAGAAGTTAAGTACCGTAAACGTTACCTAGACTTAATTGTGAATGAAGAAACACGTAAAACTTTTGAAATCCGTGCCAAAGTCGTTGCTGGTATTCGAGCATTCTTAAACAATGAACGTTTCATGGAAGTTGAAACGCCAATGATGCATGTAATTCCAGGTGGTGCGTCTGCGCGTCCGTTTGAAACACATCATAATGCTTTGGATATGCCTTTATTCTTACGTATTGCACCTGAGCTTTATTTAAAACGTTTGGTTGTTGGTGGTTTCGAACGTGTGTTTGAAATTAACCGTAACTTCCGTAATGAAGGGGTATCAACGCGTCACAACCCTGAATTTACGATGATCGAGTTTTATCAAGCTTATGCTGATTATAAAGACTTGATGCAATTAACTGAAAACATGCTTGAAAAGTTGGCTTTGGATATTTTGGGTACAACTGATGTCCCTTATCAAGGTGAAGTGTTTAGCTTCAAAGGGCCATTCAAGAAAATCTCTATGTTTGATGCGATTTTAGAGAATAACCCACAATTTACGCCTGAAAATGTTGGTGATCGTGAGTTCCTTGCTCAATTTATTCGTGAAGAATTAAAAGAACAAGTTAAGCCAGGTTTTGGTTTAGGTAAGCTTCAAACGATTGTATTTGAAGAAACTGTTGAAACCAAACTTCGTCAGCCTACATTTATTACTGAATATCCAGCTGAAACTTCTCCACTCGCTCGCCGTAATGATGACAATGCACATATTACTGATCGTTTTGAGTTTTTCATTGGTGGCCGTGAATTGGCAAATGGTTTCAGCGAGTTAAATGATCCAATTGATCAAGCTGAACGTTTCCAAGCTCAGGTTGCTGAAAAAGACGCTGGTGATGATGAAGCAATGCATTACGATGCAGAATTCGTTGAAGCGCTTGAGTATGGTTTACCACCTACCGCAGGTGAAGGTATTGGTATTGACCGTTTGGTTATGTTATTTGCAGATGCTCCAAGTATTCGTGATGTAATTTTATTCCCTCATATGCGCCGTAAAGAAGGTTAATCTTCTAAAGGTAAAAAAGGCAGTATTTATACTGCCTTTTTTTATTACTTTTATATCTCAAAAACTTACCTATCTATACTAATCTTAAAATAGCGTTAAAAAATGTAATTGCACAGTTTAACAATTGCAAAGTTGTGATAAAAAATTTAAGGTGTTGCTCATAAATAACTTTGAGAATTGGCTGGCATGTTTCTAAGAAAAACACTTTCGATTGCAATATTGGCAACTGCTTCATCCGCTATTTTTGCACAAGGTTTAGTGCTAAATAATGAGGACTTACGTACAGACTTAAATTGGTTAAATCAACAAGGTGTTATCAAGATTAGCACCTCAACTTGGCCGTTAAGTGGTGATGAAATCCAGAGAGCACTCTCTCAAGCACAAGTGACGCATCCAGCTCAACAAAAAGTTATTAATTCAGTTCTTGATGCATTAAAAGCAGATAACAATACGGTTAAAGTGGGCGCTTTTGCTGAGACCGATAGCAAAAATATTCCGCAAGCATTCGGTGATAACCAAAAAGCTCAATATCAAGGTTCTTTAGAGTTTAATGCTGGTGGTGAAAACTGGGATGCAAAAATCCGAGTAAATGCAGAAAAAGATCCACAAATTGATAATGGGCAAGATGTGAATGTTGAAGGCTCATATGTCGCTGGTAAACTTTGGAATCAGTGGATAGTTGCGGGTCAAATTCCAACATGGTGGGGTCCTGGCCATGATGGTAGCTTAATTCGTGGGGATGCTAGTCGCCCAGTTTATGGTGTAACGGCACAACGTGCTGTGCAAAATGCGTTTGATACAAAATGGTTATCTTGGATTGGACCTTGGCAATATCAAGCTTTTGCTGGTCAGTTAGATGATTATAAAATACATAATGCAAAATTAATTGGGATGCGTTTAACGGCACAACCATTTCCTGCTTTAGAACTTGGTGCTTCTAGAGCGATTCAAATTGGTGGAGATGGGCAGCCAAATAGTTTTAAAGCTTATTGGAATGCGATTATCGGTAAAGATAATGGTTGTACTGAAAATAGTTGTGTAGGCGAAGATAATGCATCTAATCAGTTAGCAGGTTTTGATGCTCGTTTGCAATTACAACCGTTGTTTAATATCCCAGCCAGTGTTTACGGGCAATATGTAGGGGAAGATGAGGCAGGTGGTTTGCCATCTAAAAAAATGTATTTGGCTGGTGCTGATTATTCTTCAATAGTTAATAATATGCCTTATCAACTCTATGCTGAATGGGCTGATACACGTACCAATGGTGATGTAAGAGGAATTTCATATAATCACCACCAATATACAGATGGCTATTACCAACATGGTTACCCATTAGGCCATGCGATGGGTGGTGATGGACAAATGTACTCAGTGGGTGGTAATATCCGCTTTGATGTCATGAACCGTTTAAGTGGCCGTGCTATGGTGGTTAAGGTTAATCAATCTAACTTGGCAATCAATAAAGCATTCCCTAAAGACGATGAAATTAAAGCGCTTGATTTAACTTGGTCACATTTCATCAAACCTGATCTTCCGTTAAAAATTAATGGTTGGGTAAGTGATTCTGATCTAGAAGGTAATGACGCAGGTGCATCTATTGGGATTGAAATTCCATTAGAACGTAAAATGTTCGGTTTCTAAGAATAGATCATGTTTTAGAAAAGAGAAGCGATCAAAGCTTCTCTTTTTTTATGGTTTTTAGAGAAATCTAAAGGCTAGAACATAATTTGCTTAAGTTCGCTACACAAGCTACGATTGCAAAGTTGTGCAAGTGAATCAGCATATTATATGTATATGATGAAATCGAATATCAATATGAAAAAACAAGCAAAAGAAATCGGTTTTAAATCACTATAATGCATAACTAATGCTATAAGCCATATATAGGTTTATGGTTGGATTATCTATCACGAAAAATTGGAGTTGTTATGGCACTCGTTCCTCCACATGGTCTTCTAGGTGGTGGTTTAATACTACTTCTAGATTTTATGGGCAAAATGGATAGAGAAGGACGTGTTCATGACTGAATCAAGACTCACACATCTCAAGCAACTTGAAGCTGAAAGTATTCATATTATCCGTGAAGTTGCTGCTGAATTTGAAAATCCAGTCATGCTTTACTCAATTGGTAAAGACTCAGCTGTCATGCTTCATCTTGCGTTAAAAGCATTTTATCCAGCTAAACTTCCATTCCCATTATTACACGTAGATACGGGCTGGAAATTTAAAGACATGATCGCGTTTCGCGATAACATGGCAAAAACACATGGTTTTGATTTAATTGTTCACCAGAACAAAGAAGGCCGTGAAGCTGGAATTAATCCATTTGATCATGGTAGTTCAAAATATACAGATATTATGAAAACCCAAGCTCTGAAACAGGCTTTGGATAAATATCAATTTGATGCTGCTTTTGGTGGTGCACGTCGTGATGAAGAAAAATCACGTGCGAAAGAACGTGTTTACTCATTCCGTGATAGTAAACACCGTTGGGATCCTAAAAACCAGCGTCCTGAACTTTGGAATCTTTACAATGGTAAAGTGAACAAAGGTGAAAGTATTCGTGTATTCCCTTTATCTAACTGGACTGAGTTGGATATCTGGCAATATATCTATTTAGAAAATATTCAAATCGTTCCTCTTTATTTCTCTGCTGTTCGTCCAGTAGTAGAGCGTAGCGGTACATTAATCATGGTTGATGATGAACGTATGCGTTTAAAAGAAGGTGAAGTTCCACAGATGAAGTCTGTACGTTTCCGTACGCTTGGCTGTTATCCATTAACTGGTGCAGTTGAGTCTGAAGCAGATACGTTACCTGAAATTATCCAAGAGATGCTTTTAGCCACGAGTTCTGAGCGTCAAGGTCGTATGATTGACCATGATGAAGCGGGCTCAATGGAAAAGAAAAAGCAAGAAGGCTATTTCTAAGACAATTTCTAAATTTGTGGAGTTTGAGCAATGTCTCATCAATCAGAATTAATCAGTCAAGATATCTTGGCCTATTTGAAGCAACATGAACAAAAAGACCTTCTGCGTTTTTTGACTTGCGGTAATGTAGATGATGGTAAAAGTACACTTATTGGACGTTTACTCTACGATTCAAAATTGATTTATGAAGATCAATTGCAAGCTGTAACGCGCGATAGTAAAAAAGTAGGAACCACGGGTGATGCACCAGACTTGGCATTACTTGTAGATGGTTTACAAGCTGAGCGTGAGCAAGGTATTACCATTGATGTGGCTTACCGCTATTTCTCAACTGAAAAGCGTAAGTTTATTATTGCTGATACCCCAGGACATGAGCAATATACGCGTAACATGGCAACTGGTGCATCAACTGCGGACTTGGCAATTATCTTGATTGATGCACGTTACGGTGTACAAACTCAAACTCGTCGCCATACGTTTATTGCTAGTTTACTTGGTATTAAAAATATCGTTGTTGCTATCAATAAAATGGACTTGGTTGAGTACTCTCCTGAACGTTTCACTGAAATTCAGATTGAATATGATGCTTTCGTAAGTCAGTTAGGTGACCGTCGTCCAGCCAATATTCAGTTTGTACCGATCTCTGCTTTAAATGGCGATAACGTAGTAAATGTTTCTGAGCATACAGCTTGGTACAAGGGTCAAACCTTGATGAACATTCTTGAATCTGTGGAAATTAGTCGTGAATCAAACAAACACGAATTCCGTTTCCCTGTTCAATATGTGAACCGTCCAAACCTCGACTTCCGTGGTTTCGCTGGTACTGTTGCTTTAGGTGAAATCAATGTTGGTGATGAAATTGTTGCATTACCATCAGGTAAGCGCTCAACAGTTAAAGAAATCGTAACATTCGATGGAAATCTAGACCAAGCTGTTGCGGGTCAAGCTGTTACATTAACATTGAACGATGAAATTGATATTAGCCGCGGCAATGTATTGGTACGTGCTGGTGAACAGCCATTAATTTCACGTAGTGTTCGTGCTTCAGTAGTATGGATGAATGAACATCCATTGGTGAAGGGTAAGCTGTACAACGTTAAGATTGGTACACAGACTGTTCCTGCCAAAGTAACTAACATTCACTATCGTGTGAATGTGAATACGCTTGAGCATACTCAGGTTGAAGAGCTTGAGTTAAATGCAATTGCGGACGTTGTGGTTGAGTTTGATGCACCAGTCGTATTTGATCAATATCAAGATTCACGATACACAGGTTCATTTATTTTCATTGATCGTTTAAGTAATGTAACGGTTGGTGCGGGTATGGTTGAGTCTGCGGTAGAGTGGACTGCACATAGCAATCCTGTTACTGCTGAAGATCGTGCTGCACGTTTAGGTCAAAAACCTGCGGTGATTGGAATTTCTGCACAGTTAATCGAGAAAGCTCAAGTTTTAGAAAGCTTATTGATCCAACAAGGTGTAGTTGCGATTGCAAAAGCTAACTTAACTGCTGAGCAAATTACTTTATTGCGTGAGACAGGTGTTGTGGTTATCACTACGGCTGTGGATGGCACAGATACAGAAGTTACTGCTGAAACCGTTGAAGAAGCAGTTGAAAAAGTTGTGGAATTAGTCCGTCTTTAATAGACTGAATTAATTTTGAAAAAACCCGCGTAAGCGGGTTTTTTTATTGGGTTCAGAAAATATTTTGAGTTTTTAAAGTTAAATATTCCCTTAAATCTTTAGGATAGCTCTGAATCATCTTTAAAAATATATCTCGATCGCCTTGATATAAGGCGCGTGTTGCTTCTTCGTAATTTGGCATATTACCCAACATGGCAGACATAAAACGGTCGATGGCTTGTTTGGCCAGCATAATATTGCCTTCAGAACTTGGGTTATTTAACTCTTTATCAATTAACTTACGAATTACTGCTGATGCACTCGCACTTTGTTGATCTAACCATTCCCAATGTTTTTTCTGTAAAGTGATTTCACGCGAAATTACTCCGAGTTTAGGCCGTCCAACTTTTTTAATTTCTTCCGGTTCAGCATAACGTTGTTGAAATTCTTGTTCCGAACCAGAAAGATCAAGATCAATTTGTTGACCTGTTTGATCATTAAAAATCAGAATATTTTCCGTTGTTTTCGGAAGATCTTTAAGTTTTTTTGCAAGTTCAATTAGGGAGTCACTCGCAATAAGCGTGCTTCCAGTGAAAGCAGTATAGGTGATTTTAGTATTCATTTTAGCCGTATATTTTTATCTGGGTAAAATAATATTATCAGGGTAAAATTAATTCGGCAAATAATTAAAATTATAACCAAAGAATTATTTGATTTTATGAGTGTAGTCTATGAAGTTAGGACTATAAAAATAGTCAAGATAATAGGCTATTTAAAATTTTATTCTGCTTTGATATCGCTTTTATGAGACAATGTTTTTTTATTTTTGTGTATTAGGACTCCCATGATTGAGCAATCTCCTGAATCTTTAAGCGATATCGAAATTTTAGACATTTTACAGTCTATGAAAAAAGATAAGCTGGATACGGAAGCAAATGAGATTATCCGTAATGGGGGGAAAGCTGGGCGTCAAGAAGCACATAAACAGGCTTTAGTTGCATTGAATGCAAACTTTGAAGAAAAGTTTGTAGAAGCTGCTACGCTGGCATTAGGCTTGAATTCAGGTCAGGCGAAAAAAATTCGTTATAAAAAAGACCGTATCCGTATTTTTAAAGCACGTGGTATTGATTATTTAGCTATTGATGGTGCAGAAACCGCTCAGGTTTTAGCCCAAGTTGCTCAAGCGATTAGTCGTGAAGATGCGATCGTGACTGAAGGCCTACACAATATTTTTCCATTTTGGAAAGAAGGTTGGCCAATGGTTCAGTTTGATAATGCTTATAAAATTTTAGAAGAAGACATTACATTGCATTTTCAAATTGTGTTAGATCACTTAATTGAATATGTACAGAAATAAAAAAAGCCCCGATTGGGGCTTTTTTTATTGTGGAAGAGTAATTAAAGCGTGCTAAAAAGTGGGAAAACACCAATCACTAAAGCAGTACCCATTAATACCATACAAGTTATGAATGCCCACTTTAAAGTGAACTTTTGATGGTCGGCAAAATCGACTTTAGCAAGACCACATAACAAATAGGTTGATGGAACAAGAGGTGATAGCAAGTGTACAGGTTGACCTACAATCGAAGCGCGAGCTATCGCTTCTGCACTAATACCATAATGTGAAGCAGCTTCAGCAAGAATAGGTAAAACGCCATAGAAGAAAGCATCATTTGACATAAAGAAGGTCAAAGGCATACTCACTAAAGCTGTGATCGGTGCAAGGTATGGACCCATGCTTGGAGGAATCATTGCGACGAATTCTTTAGACATCGCCTCAACCATACCTGTGCCAGATAAGATACCTGTGAAAATACCTGCTGCGAAAATTAAACCCACAACAGCTAAGACACTGTCTGCATGCATTGCAATACGTTTTTTCTGCATATCAACATCTGGATAGTTAATGAGCATTGCAATACAGAACGCTATCATGAACAACACAGACATAGGCAAAATGCCTTTGATCAAAGCAATCATAAGAAGGATTGTAAGCACCATATTTACTTTGCGTAAATGTGGGCGAGTCGCTTCAGGATCTTTCGATACGGTAATGTTGTCACCATGGTGAGTTTCAAGTTCAATAACGCCTAAACGTTTTTGCTCGTAACGACCATATAGGTACGCCAAGAAGAATAACCAGCCAATACTAATGACCATCGGGATAATCATTGGTACGAAAATGTGGCTTGGGTCAACTTGCAGGGCGCTTGCAGCACGAGCTGTAGGGCCGCCCCATGGTGTTAGATTCATTACACCACTACATAACAGCATAAGTGCAGTCATGATGAGAGTATTCATTCCTAACCGTTGATAAAGTGGCAGCATTGCAGCTACACAGATCATATAGGTTGTTGAACCATCGCCATCTAAAGAAACCATTGTGGTTAAGAACACAGTTCCTAGTGTGATTTTTAGAGGATCACCTTTAACCTTTTTTAAAATCCATTTAACCGGTGGATCGAAAAGACCTGCATCGATCATTAAGGCAAAATATAAAATTGCGAATAAAAGCATTACGCCAGTTGGCGCTAATTTTTTGATGCCATCCAGCATCATCTCGCTGAGACCTTTGAGTTCAATGTGACTTAAACTTTCAAAGTAGTGACCTAGGCCCCAAGCAACAAGTGAAAAAATAAATGGGATGAGAATTAAAGCAATAATAGGGCTTAAACGTTTGGACATGATTAAGTACATGAAGCACAAAATCATGCCAACACCAAGTAATGTCAGCATACAATCAATCCTTTGCCTATAGTTTTACTGAACAAGTTTATTCAAAACTCTGACCTTGGTTATTCTTATTAATTTTTATTAAAAAGACAAATAATATATTTAGTTTATTTGGTTAATATATATTCAGTTGGAGAGGTATATTTAAGCGAAATACTGAACATATATATTAAGATTATAGTAAGCATATAATAAATATTATTCATTATATTAGATTATAAAGGTTTTATAAAAATAAAAATTATATGATATTTTTTAAAATTATATATGGTTTGATGGGGGAAATGAGAAGAAGAACCATTTAAATACTTGCTTTGAACTAAGTTGCATAAGTTCTGAGGTAATGTAAATCGGGACTTAACTGCTTAGTGATAATTGAGATATATAGATTATTCTATTATTTTTCAGTATTTAAGATTTAATATAAATGATGATTTAAATAATATTGCTTTTAGATTAAAAGAGCAACTTGAATTTATGAATCTAAAATAATTATTACACATATTTGAAATATTTATTTAGATTAAAAAAATACCCCACATAAAATTGTGAGGTATTTAAATTAATATAAATTAGTTGTCATCAATTGATGAATGTACTTCTGTCTGTTCTAAAATTCGAGTTACAAGAAGTTGGTCAATTTTAAAATGATCGACATCGACTACTTCAAACTTGTATCCACCGAATTCTACAAAATCTGCTGGACGTGGAATTTTGCGCAGGCGGTACATCATGAAGCCTGCTAAAGTTTCATAATTTTCTTCATCAGGCATTTCGTCAATTTCAAGTGCGTGTCTTAAGTCATCAATCGGTGTGCTGCCATCAATTAACCATGAGTTATTGTCACGTTTAATGATTTGTTGTTCTTCATCAATTGGTGTTACCCAGTCGCCCATAACCGTAATCATAATATCGCTTAAAGTAATAACACCTACGACAAGCGCATATTCGTTTATCACAACCGCAAACTTTTCTTTTGTAGAACGGAAACGATCAAGTAATTCCGAGAGAGTGAGTGTGTCAGGAATCATCAAGACAGTACGAATGGTTGATTCATTCAATTGAGTTGGGGATTGGTTATTTAAAATGCGAACAAGAAAGTCTTTGGCATCGACGTAACCAATGACTTGATCAATATTTTCATTACATACCAAAAACTTTGAATATGGATACTCTGCTAATTTTTGGCGAATGCTATCTTCGTGTTCATTTAAAGTGAAATAAACAACATTTTCACGTGTGGTCATGCTCGAAGGTACGTTACGTTCTTCTAATTCAAAAACATTCTCGATAAAGTGATGTTCTTGTTTCTGAAGTACGCCCGCTTGAGCACCTGCATCCATGACTGCTGAAATATCATCAAAAGTAATATTGTCTTCTCTCGTTGTATTCACTTTAAACAAACGGAATAGCAAGTTGGCAATTGCGTTAATTCCCCAAGCTAAAGGTTTGCAAATCTTAATAAAAACTTGAATTGGGTTAATAACACTAATTGCAATTTTTTCAGGTGCAATCATAGCCAAACGTTTTGGCATAAGATCGGCAAATAAAATAAAGAGTGAGGTCACTAGGGTAAAGGAAAGGGCAAAGCCAATCGTTTGTGTCCAAGGGCCTGTGTAAAAGCGGTCTACTAAAGTGACGAAATAAGGACGAAAAGCAGCTTCACCCAAAATACCGCCTAAAATCGCAACTGCATTTAGACCAATTTGAGAGGCTGCAAAAAAGTCAGCAGATTGTTCTTGTAAATCTAGTACTTGTTGGGCCCGTTCTTCACCCGCTTCGGCTAGAATTTTTAGCTTAACTTTTCTGGCACCTGCTAGTGCAATTTCAGTTAAAGATAAAAAGCCTGCTCCGATGATAAGCAGTACGATGATAATGATATTTTGAAAGAGACTCACAAATCACCTGAGGTTCATCATTATTATGACTATGTTTTAACATAAAAAAGCGCTGAGGTAATCAGATTGATTGCTCAGCGCTTGAAGATAGGACAATTAAATTAAAATTTATTTAATAGTGAGAAAATTGTGAATTATTGGTTAGAAATTCACGGTTTTCTTCTTCAATCATTTGACGAGCAACAAATAAGATAAGTTGGCGCAGCCAGCGATGAGCAGGGTGATGATGTAACAACGGACACCAAGCCATTTTAAGTTCGAACTCTGGAATATAAAAAGGAGGATCCTTTATAACCAGTTTAGGGTTCTGTGTTTGTAGGCGTGCCATGCGTGTTGGTAATGTGGCAATAAGATCTACATTTTGAGCAAGTAATGCAGGCATTTGGTAGTGGCGAGTAAATACAGAAATTTTACGACGTTGACCAATACGTTCTAATGCCTGATCAATCCAACCTAAACCACCTTGTTTATCTGGGTTTACCCCAAAACCTACACCCATACCTGTTTTAGAAACCCAGATGTGTTGTGCATCTAAATAGCTTTTTAAATTTAAATGCGTCACAGCAGGATGTTTGTCGTTCAGAATACAACTGAAACTATCACGCCAAACTAAAACCTGATGGAAACTTTGCGGTATTTCATTAAATCTATTAATTGCAAGATCAACTTTACCTTGTTCCATATCTCTATAAGACACATCACTCGGTGTAAGAAAATCAAGAACAACGTTTGGAGCTTCAGAGCGGAGCGCTTTGACAAGACGAGGAACTAAAGTTGCCTCAGCATAGTCAGATGTCATAATGCGGAAAACGCGATTACTTGTATAAGGGCGGAATTCGGTACGGGGTTCCAAAATCATGGAGAGATCAGAAAGGGCATCACGAATACGAGGCTGTAATTCAAGTGCACGTTCTGTTGGTGTCATCCCTTCAGATGAACGGATAAGAAGAGGGTCATTAAATAAATTACGCAAACGACGTAAAATATTACTCATTGCAGGCTGAGTTACCCCAAGCTGTTCGGCTGCGCGTGTAACATTTTTTTCACGAAGAAGTACATCAAGATATATTAATAGATTAAGATCTACTCGCTCCAGATTCATAAAAAAAATACCGAAAATAAAACCCTGAAATTGTTTCAAATTATGCCATATCTAATAACTATTGTGTGAAAAAATGATGAGAAAAACGACATTTTTTGTAGGAATTAAGTAGGAGTGAGAGGTGCTTTAAAGGCTCGATTTTATTGTCTTTGCTACGTTTTTAAGTATGAAGGTGATAAATAGAATATATTTATATATAACTCATTACTTTCTAGCATGTAAATTGACTTTTTACATTGGCGAAAATAGCCTAATTTACAATTGACTTTTTAAATTAAAAATGGCTAGAAAAACTTCAAAAAATGTATAAAAATAAGACTTACTCGGTTTTTAGAATAAAATTCTATACTCCTTTAGAATAATTTTATTTTTATAAACAAAGTGTTAATGTTTTTGGTTTTATCTATAATATCGATTTATCGGTATATTTTTTAAATAAATACTGAAGATTAATAAAGGATATTGGATTAATTGATTGGCTAAGTCTAAGCTGTGTTCATGACGAAGCAGCTGGTGTCATAAGAAATTTAAGTACATGACTCTACGCTTCAATCGATGAAATCCTAAAATGAATACAGGACAATATCATGACTACATATCAAACAGCGATTGATGCAATCCGCGAACTAAAAGCAAAATTCGGTAGCACTTGGCGCGATATTAGCCCAGAAGATGCTGCACGTATGCAAATGCAAAACCAATTCAAAACTGGTTTAGATATTGCTAAATATACAGCTGCGATTATGCGTCGTGATATGGCTGCTTATGATGCTGACTCTAGCAAATACACTCAATCATTAGGTTGCTGGCACGGTTTTATCGCACAACAAAAAATGATTGCGAACAAAAAATACTTCGGTACTACTGAACGTCGCTATATCTACCTTTCTGGTTGGATGGTTGCTGCTCTTCGTTCAGAATTTGGTCCACTTCCTGACCAATCTATGCACGAAAAAACTTCAGTACCTGCATTAATCGAAGAAATCTACACTTTCTTACGTCAAGCTGACGCAAAAGAATTAAACGATTTATTCCGTGCGCTTAAAAAAGCGCAAGAAGCGGGTGATACTGCTAAAGCTGCTGAAATCACTGCTCAAATCGACGGCTTCCAAACTCACATCGTGCCAATTATTGCTGACATCGATGCTGGTTTCGGTAACGAAGAAGCGACTTACTTACTTGCTCGTAAAATGATTGAAGCTGGTGCTTGTGCGCTTCAAATCGAAAACCAAGTATCTGATGCTAAACAATGTGGTCACCAAGCTGGTAAAGTAACTGTTCCACATGAAGATTTCATCTCTAAAATCCATGCATTACGTTATGCATTCTTAGAAATGGGTCTTGATGACGGTATCATCGTTGCGCGTACTGACTCTGAAGGCGCTGACTTGACTCAAAAAATTCCAGTAGTTAAAGAGCCAGGTGATATTGCTTCTCAATATATCGGTTTCTTAGACACTGTTGAAATTGACATTGCTGATGCTCAAGAAGATGAAATCTTGATCAAACGTGATGGTAAATTACACCGTCCTAAGCGTTTACCTTCTGGTTTATATCAGTTCCGTGCTGACACACAAATTGATCGCGTTGTACTTGACTGTGTGACTAGCCTTCAAAATGGTGCTGACCTTCTTTGGATCGAAACTGCGACTCCAAACGTAGAAGAAATTGCACACATGGTTAACCGTGTTAAAGAAGTTGTTCCAAATGCTAAGCTTGTTTATAACAACAGCCCATCATTCAACTGGACTTTAAACTTCCGTCAACAAGCTTACGACCGTTGGGTTGCTGAAGGTAAAGACGTTTCTGCATATGACCGTGCTAAATTAATGAGCGCTGAATATGATAATACTGAATTAGCTGCTGATGCAGATGCTAAGATCCGTACATTCCAAGCAGATGCTTCTCGTGAAGCGGGTGTGTTCCATCACTTGATCACACTTCCGACTTACCATACTGCTGCTCTTTCTACACATGAGCTTGCACAAGGTTACTTCGGTTCTGAAGGTATGTTGGCTTATGTTGCTGGCGTACAACGTAAAGAAATCCGTGGTGGTATCGCTTGTGTTAAACACCAAGCAATGGCTGGTTCTGACATCGGTGATGATCACAAAGAAATCTTCTCTGGTGACAACGCTCTTAAAGCACATGATGATGCTAAGAACACAATGAACCAATTCGCAGCTCACTAAGAATTGATTTCAAAAGAAAACCCGCTCACATGAGCGGGTTTTTTTATATTAAAAATAATTATTTTTTCAAAACATAATGCTCAGCTAAAGAGCCTTCAATTTTCTTACCTTCCATATCTAAAGCAGTTGCCGTATTTTCACCAATAAAGAATTTACGGTTTTGTCCTTTATCATCTAACGTAATGACTGAAGTATTATCTTTGTCAAAAGTAAATGTACCATGGGTTTCAAATGGTTTCTTATCACCTTTGCCGAGATAAGTTTCGGTCAATTCATAAGTTTTATCATCTTTTAACTCTAACTCAGTTTTGATGCCTTCACAGTCTGCACATGGAAGAGTGCCTTTATATGTGCCATTCCAATCTAGTGAGTTTTCAGCTGTATGAGCAGTATCTACTGCATTGTTATTCGCTTCAGTGGTTTGAGCTGGAGCAGAGGCTTGTGTTGTTGTATCGGCTTTATTTTCGTTTTTGCTACAAGCAACAAGAAGGGCACTTACAAGTGCAACTGATAATAATGTTTTTTTCATGATGATCTAAACCTCGGAAAATAAATAAAAAAGCAAATAACAGGCTATGAAATATGAGAGCTTAATAAAAGTTTAAGTATGTAATTTAATTTTAACAAAAGGTAAAGTGAGTAAATTTTGGAATAATTATTAAAACAAAAATAAAAAGGAGGCATTCATTAAAACGATTTAATGAATACCTTATAAATTAGGGTTGCGCTGAAACTCCGCCTAGAGAGTCACATGCTGATTTATAGAGTTGGTATTGTTGCTTTAAAACTTCATCTAATGGCATGTCGAATAATTCTTCACCATTTTTGTAGCTTTCTACGTATGAAGTTGCTTTTTCTTTGCTTACCGCTAAAGATTGCTGGTAATAAGAATTAATCGAGCTTGTTGCAAGCTGGCTTGTCTCAACATTTTTACATTCGAAATTGTGCAGGATTTTTTCTGCACGTTTGACCTCATTAGATTGGCCAAAAATACACCCAGTTAAAAAGACAAGTGGGGTTAACACGAAAAAAAGTTTCATGGAGAGCAAGTATGGAAGCAACGGTGGGCGCTATTGTATAAACAATTCCATAAGTTACTGTGGTTTTATGTTAGACATTGATGATTTTTTAACTCATTAAAATCGAAAAATTGTATCTAATTTTATCGGTTGGCTTATTTTCATATTTGGTGCGTATTTTGCTTATAACTTTAAGCACTTATTTTGAACATATGAACCAGAATGAATCAGGTACAAACGTTTTCAAAAAACTCTTTAGCACCATTTTGGTATGCACGATTAGAGCTCGGATTTTGTTTTGAAAATTCACGCACCATAATGAGTCATAGAAAGCATCATGGCCCTGTTAGGGTGCAAAAAATGCTCTGGCCTGAAAGAACGGGTGTATGTCATGCCATTATTGTTCATCCTCCAGCAGGAATTGCAGGAGGAGATCATCTTACTTTTGAAATTGAAACCAAAGACCAAGCTCATGCGGTAGTAACTACTCCGGGCGCAGGGAAATGGTACAAAACCAATGGTAAGCAAGCTTTTCAACATATTCATTTGCACGTGAAAGATCAGTCCATTTTAGAGTGGGTTCCACAAGAAACGATGCTATTTAATGGAGCTTTAGCACATTCAGAAACTCATATTCATCTTGATAATGCTGCGAGTTTTATTGGTTGGGATATGTTGGTACTTGGGCGGCAGGCACGTGCAGAGCGTTTTGTGCAGGGAAGCTACCACAACCAATTTAAGTTGTGGCGAGAGCAAAAATTATTGGTCGCAGACACACTGTTTTTTGAAGGCGAAGATCGCTGGCTTCGTTCATGTTTAGGTATGAATAATCAAGCCGTGATGGGAAGCTTTTGGGCTGTGCCACCAGAGAAATATCGGTCTTCATTTTATTTAGAACAACAGCTAGAGCTCATTCGTGAATTAATGATGCGTATGCAAGCGCCTGTAACTTTAACACTATTAGATGATGTGGTTTGTGCGCGTTTCTTGGGAAATGATGTTCGACATTGTCATGATGCTTTTGCAGCTATACGAGCAAAATTAAGACGTTATTGGTTTGATTTAGATGAAGAATTTCCAAGAATTTGGAAGACTTAAGTTACGTTAAATTGCGTATTTAAAAAACAGTTAAAACAAGTATGCTACTTTTGAGCACGTATTTTGCTTAAAGAATATAAATGCAATTTAGGAAAGAGAAATGGAACTCAATCCAACAGAAAAAGATAAGTTACTCATTTTTACTGCAGGTTTAGTGGCTGAGCGTCGTAAAGCGCGTGGATTGAAACTGAATTATCCAGAAGCTATTGCTTTTATTTCAGCAGCTTTACTTGAAGGTGCACGAGACGGTATGACGGTCAGTGACTTGATGCATTACGGTACTACTTTATTAAAGCGCGAAGATGTGATGGAGGGTGTACCAGAAATGATTGCTGAGGTTCAGGTCGAGGCAACTTTTCCAGATGGCTCGAAATTAGTCACAGTCCATCAGCCAATCATATAAAAGGAACGCTTATGATCCCCGGTGAAATCATTACTCCAGATGCTGATATTGAACTGAATGTTGGGCGACAAACTTTAAAAGTTGTAGTTGCCAACATTGGTGATCGACCTATTCAGGTGGGTTCTCATTTTCATTTTTATGAAGCAAATGATGCATTACAGTTTGATCGCGAAATAGCCAAAGGTTTTCGACTGAATATTGCAGCTGGTACAGCAATTCGTTTTGAACCGGGACAAACTCGAGAAGTGGAGCTTGTTGCTTTGGTCGGTAAACGAGAAGTTTATGGTTTCGCAGGTCGCGTCATGGGTAAGTTGGATTAAACATAACAACGATAATGAAAGAGATGAGTAATAAGTTATGAAAATGTCACGTCGTGCATATGCTGAGATGTTTGGTCCAACGGTTGGTGATCGTATTCGTTTGGCAGATACAGAGCTCTTTATTGAAGTTGAGCAAGACTTAACGACCTATGGTGAAGAAGTTAAATTTGGTGGCGGAAAAGTTATTCGTGACGGGATGGGGCAATCACAGCTTTTAGCTGATGAAGTTGCTGACACGGTCATTACCAATGCTCTAATTGTGGATTGGTGGGGAATTGTTAAAGCTGACGTGGGCTTAAAAAATGGCCGAATTTGGAAAATAGGAAAAGCTGGAAATCCAGATATTCAACCAGACATTACGATTCCTTTAGGGGCTGCAACAGAAGTGATTGCGGGTGAAGGACAAATTTTAACTGCAGGCGGTATTGATACCCACATTCACTGGATTTGCCCTCAGCAAGTTGAAACTGCGTTAATGTCAGGGACAACAACTATGGTCGGTGGCGGTACAGGGCCAGCAGCTGGAACCTCTGCAACGACAGTGACTCCCGGTCCTTGGCATATTGCGACCATGTTACAGGCGATTGATGATTTGCCTATGAATATTGGTCTATTAGGCAAAGGAAATTTGAGTTTACCTGACCCCATTCGTGAGCAAATTAAAGCTGGAGTAATTGGCTTAAAGCTGCATGAGGATTGGGGTTCAACACCGGCAGCTATTGATAACTGCTTGAGTGTTGCGGACGAGTTTGATGTGCAGGTGGCAATTCATACAGATACTTTAAATGAAAGCGGTTTTTTAGAAGAAACTCTAGCTGCATTTAAAAATCGTACGATTCATACCTACCATACCGAAGGTGCGGGTGGTGGGCATGCGCCTGATATTCTAAAAGCGATTGGGCAAAGTAATGTATTACCGTCTTCGACCAACCCAACGCGACCTTATACGATTAATACCATTGATGAGCATTTAGATATGCTCATGGTTTGCCATCACTTAGACCCTGCAATTGCTGAAGATATCGCTTTTGCAGAAAGCCGTATTCGCCGTGAAACCATTGCCGCTGAAGATATTTTACAAGACTTAGGCGCGATTGCCATGATGTCTTCGGACTCTCAGGCGATGGGGCGTGTAGGTGAAGTGATTTTACGTACTTGGCAAACTGCCCATAAAATGAAAATTCAACGTGGTCCTTTAGAGGGTGACAATGAATTTCATGATAACAATCGCGTTAAACGCTACATTGCTAAATATACGATTAACCCAGCAATTACCCATGGTCTAAGTCATGAAATCGGTTCAATTGAAGTCGGAAAACTTGCTGATTTAGTGTTATGGAAGCCTGCCTTTTTTGGTGTGAAACCATCCATGATTATTAAAGGCGGCATGATTGCAGCAGCACCGATGGGCGACATTAATGCCTCAATTCCGACACCTCAACCAGTGCATTACCGTCCAATGTTTGGTGCTTATCCACGTGGTGTACACAACACATGCATTACCTTTTTATCTCAAGCAGCGATTGATGCAAATGTTGCTGAAAAACTAAACCTTAAAAAGTTAATTAGTCCATGTAAAAACACCCGCGCCATTAGCAAAGCTGATATGAAACACAATACATATTGTCCTGTCATGCAGGTTCATCCTGAGACTTATGAGGTGAGGGCAGATGGTGAGTTATTAACCTGTGAACCTGCTGAAGTATTGCCAATGGCACAGCGTTATTTTTTGTTTTGATGATTTTATAGAGGTGATTTGCCTCATTGCTGTATTTGTAGATATGAAATAAATAAGGAGAGAGAAGCTAAATGAAAATCTATACACAACGCCTTGAAGATATTTCTCCTGATCAAGCATTTGAAACGGTTGAACTGACTTTTGATACACGTCAAAAATCCCGCTTTCGGGCGACTTTAGCGAGTGGTGTAGATATTGGTGTTGACTTACCTCGTACTGGCATTTTGCGTAGTGGTTCATATATTGCAACTCAACAAGGTGATGTACTACGTGTAGATGCTAAGCCTGAACGTCTGATGCAAGTCAGTGCAGCAAGTGATTTTGATTTGCTTAAAGCGGCTTATCACTTAGGTAACAGACATGTGCCATTAATGTTGACGCCTAGAGCTTTATATTTTGAACCTGATCATGTGCTTGCAGAAATGGTAGAAGGGTTGGGGCTTACAGTCTCAGAAACCGATCATCCGTTTGAACCTGAAAGCGGTGCCTATGCACAGCATAGTCATGACCACCGTTTAAGCCCAATCAAAGCTTTGCATCATGTCCACTCATAACGCAACGCAATTACTTCAATTGCTGACATTGTCTTCTACGGCATTGCCAGTTGGAGCATATTGTTATTCACAAGGTGTAGAAACAGCCCTTGATATTGGCTTAATACATGATGAAACTTCGGCGATTGCTTATTTCGAAGAAGTGCTTGAGATGCTGTTAGTGCGGTTTGAGCTACCAGTATTAAAACGTCTTATGCAATATCATGATGACCAAGATCAGTTTCTGGTTTGGGCAAATTTATATAAGGCGAGTCGAGAAACTAAAGAGCTTTTAGCTGAGTCTCAACAGCTGGCATTTTCTTTAAATGCGTGGATTAGAGATGTTTTAAAAAAACCTGTTGAAGTTAAAAAGCAGTTTGGTTTTGTGCCTGTTTATGCACAACTCTGTGGGCGACTTGGGCTTGCCGACATTGACGTGCTCACAGCTTATACCTTTACCGTTTTAGAAAATCAGGTTCTGGCTGCGGTAAAAACTGTTCCTTTAGGGCAAATGGCCGGACAAAGAATTTTATGGCACTTACATGGTTTAGTGCCCCAAGCTGTGGAAAAAGCCTTGCAACTTGTTGATGAGCAATTGAGTAGCGCTTTACCTCGTTATGCAATGCTGAGTATGAAACATGAAACACAATATTCACGGTTATTCAGATCTTAAGTTTAGGAAAGAAGGATAAAAATCATGACAGAACGTAGTCCATTACGAGTTGGAATTGGCGGACCAGTAGGTTCGGGTAAAACTGCGCTTACACTTAATTTATGTTTAGCCTTGCGTAATAAATACAATATGGCTGTGGTGACAAATGATATTTACACCAAAGAAGATTCAAACTTTTTAACCCGTAACGAAGCGATGTCGCCAGATCGTATTGTGGGTGTAGAAACAGGTGGTTGCCCTCATACAGCAATTCGTGAAGATGCTTCAATTAACTTGGCTGCAATTGATGATTTGTGTGAAAAATTCGAAGGCTTAGAACTTATTATCATTGAAAGCGGTGGTGATAATTTGGCTGCAACATTTAGTCCGGAGCTTTCTGATTTAACTCTATATGTGATTGATGTCGCAGGCGGAGAAAAAATCCCTCGTAAAGGTGGGCCCGGCATTACCAAATCAGATTTACTTATTATTAATAAAACAGACCTTGCACCAATGGTCGGTGCAAATCTTGATGTGATGGATCAAGATGCGAAACGCATGCGCGGAGAAAAGCCATTCTTATTTTCAAATATGAAAACCCAAGATGGTCTTGAAGAAATTATTCAATTTATTGAGAAACAAGGGCTGTTTAAAGCTTAAGGAGAGATTATGAACTTCATTAAAAAATGGGGCATAGGGCTCCTTGCATTATTGCCGGCACTTGCAATGGCACACCCAGGACATGATCATGAACATTCTGGTTTTATAGCGGGTTTTATTCATCCATTTACTGGTTTAGATCATTTAGTCATGGCTTTGGCTTTTGGTGTTCTACTCTGGTCAGCAGCTAAGCAATGGAAAATAGCAGGTGTCATAAGTTTAAGTGTAACCCTCATTATTGGCTTTTTAATCGGTGCTCAAGGCTTAGTCCCTGTAAATGTTGCTGAATATGGAATTATTGCTTCTTTAGTCGTTACAGCAATTGCACTATGGACAAAATCAAATCGAATTTTACCTATCGCTGCGGCATTACTTGCGAGTTTTCATGGTATAGCACATGGTGTTGAATTAGCACACTCAGGCCATGTCGTTGCATTAGTAATGGGTATGGTTTCAGCTATGGCTTTAATTTATTGTGGTGGTTTAGCATTGGGTGCTGCACTTACACGATATGTGCCATATGGCAAAAAAATTGTTGGCGCCTGTGCAGCAGTTGTTGCAGTGATTGGATTAAGTTAGTCATCATTTCGAGAGTAAAAGGTAGCACTAGGCTACCTTTTTGGATTTGCAAAATAAAATGTGTGTGCATAAGAATATTTATACTATTTTTACAGCTCTGATTATCTTTTATAGTGGATATGTTCAAGCCTATGATTTTTTTCAATCAGAAAGTGATTCTACTTTACTAAATACAGACCAGTTGTTGGATCAATCAGATTTAAACTTGGAACAAAGGCGGTTAGCCATTGAGCATGATGATGAAGTTAATAACTATAATGTGCTCAAAAATGAGTTTTATTCAAATGAGCGTTGGGTGATTTATAATTATACAGCCTATGATACAGGGCAACTTCAGAATAAAAACATTAATGGCTTAACGAATCATATTAATATTCAAGATTTATCCATTTCAGTTGGGTATGGATTTAATTATAGTGTTAATCCAAGACTGAAAATTGGTTATGAATATATTTCGAGTTTTCCTTATGATCGAGGTCAACTCATACGATTTTTTACGATCTATTTATTCTGAAAATACAAAATTAAAATAATCTAATTCAAATAAATAGATCAGGTAAATTAATTTTTGATAAAAAAACTACATGATTATATCTTCTGATAAAGCCCTGCGTGAACAGTTCCAGCTTTCGTTGTTTTAACTTGTTGCCATGTTGAAGGGAGGAGAAGTTGAGATAAATCTCGATCAGCTTCAACATAAACATACCCATTCTTTTTAATATGGGGTTCTGCCAAGTTCGAAAGTTCTTGCCATAAGTCTAGACTATAAGGTGGATCTAAAAACACAACATCAAACTGTTCTTTTAAACGGGGTAAAGCTTGCTGAGCAGTCGCATTGATTAAATGACAGTTTTTGGCTTTTAATAGCTCAACATTATCTTTTAAGAAACGTGCCTGAGTTTTGTCTGGTTCAATCATATAAACTGACGCAGCACCACGTGACAACGCTTCAAAACCTAATGCGCCAGAGCCTGTGCAAACATCGAGGACATGCGCATTTTGAATATCCCACATGAGCCAGTTAAATAGAGTTTCACGCACTCTGTCTGGCGTTGGGCGTAAGCCCTCAATGCTAGCGAAGGGAAGTACTCGTCTTTTCCATTCGCCACCAATAATGCGTAATTGATTCTTCATTATTCATCGACCTCATTGGTTGCAGGGCGAGCTGGTGTAGCCTGTGGTGTTGAGGCTGCGGGTGCAGTTGAAGTAGCTGATGCTGCTGGAGTAGAGCTCGCAACTTCGCCGCCGCTTGATAGCTCACCTGGCTTAATTCCAGCGGTCATTAGTCCACCATTGACTTGGTGGTTTGCTGGTCGGACTGGGTTTTTCTTACGAGTTAATAACCAGTAATCAAAAATAGGTCTTGCAAGTTGAGCAGCAGAACCACCATGACGACCATTTTCCCAAATCACGGCAATCGCAATTTCTGGCTTATCAGCAGGTGCAAATCCAACAAATAAACCATGGTCAAGTTGGCGTTCGCTCAGGGCTGCTTCATTATAGCGTTTACCCTGTGCAATACTTTTAACCTGCGCAGTTCCTGTCTTTCCTGCAATTTGATAGAGAGGTGTACGAATGCCTCGACCAGTACCTGATTGAATTACATCAATCATAGCATCGCGCATTTGAATCCAGTCTTCATCTGTTCCGTTGAAGTCGATTTTGCCATCAGGTGCATTACGTACAGTAAATGGTTTTGCACCATGCGTTGCACGTAAAACATGAGGGGTGACATGAGAACCATGATTGGCTGTAATTGCAGTCGCCATAGCAAGTTGTAAAGGTGTAGCTGTAAATGCACCTTGACCAATACTCACAGAAATCGTTTCACCTTTCATCCACTTGGCTTTGCGAGTACGCATTTTCCATTCAGGATTTGGGTAAAGTCCTTCGCTTTCACTTGGTAGATCGACACCTGTTTTCTGACCGAACCCAAATTGACGCATCCATTGGTTCATTTGATCAATCCCCATTTGATGGGCAAGAATATAAAAATAGGTGTCACATGACATAATGATGGCTTTATGCATGTTTACGATACCATGACCGGTTTTTTTCCAGTCGCGGAACTTATGCGAATCGCCAGGTAAGTGGAAATAGCCTGGGTCAGAAATGGCTGTTGACCAGTTTACAATACCGTAGTGTAAGCCGCCCATCGCTTCCATTGGTTTAATGGTAGAACCTGGAGGGTATGCACCTTGTACCGCACGGTTATAAAGCGGTTGATCTAAATTATCACGTAAAGAACTATAATCTTTATGGTTAATACCAGTCACAAATAAATTAGGGTTGAAGCTTGGACTAGATACTAAAGCCAGAATTTCACCCGTACGAGGGTCGATAGCAACAATGGCACCACGACGGCCTGCGAGCTGTTGAGATGCAACAACCTGTAAACCATAATCTAGAGATAAATAGAGGTCATTGCCACGAGTAGGATCTTTACGACCTAAATGGCGCAATATGTTACTGTGAGCATCTGCTTCAACAGATTCATAACCTGGTGTTCCGTGCAGCAAATCTTCATAGCTTTTCTCAACACCAATCTTTCCAATTAAATTGGTCCCAGCATATAAATCTTTATCAATACTTTTTAATTCTTTATCGTTAATACGCCCTACATAACCAATCACATGAGCAAATAACTCACCGTGTGGATAGTAACGAGTCATTTGTGTTTCGATTCTTACGCCGGGAAATTTATATTTAGCTTCACTGAACTTGGCAATATTGGCTTCAGTTAGATTAAGTTTGATTGCGACACGTTCAGTTTTTCGAGCAGTTTTTATACGACTTTTGAAACGGTCAATATCTTCTTGTGTTAGATCTAAAATAGGTTGTAGCTGCTCAACAACACCATCCACATCTTCTACATCTGTTTTACTTAAAGTTGCTGTAAAAACAGGATAATTATCTGCCAGTAATACGCCATTTCGATCATAGATATAACCACGAGCAGGTGGAAGTGGTTGCAAGCGAATTCGGTTTTTATCAGATGCTGTAGAAAATTCGTCATAGTGAAAAATTTGCAGATAAGCGTATCGGCTAATCAGCACTAATAAACAAACGATAACAAGACCTACGGCAAAAAAGATTCGTCCTCGATAAATGCGCTTTTCTTGCTGGATATCTTTTAAAGGAAAGTGCTGCTTCATAAGGATCGACTTAGTGACATAGGGTAGAAAAATAGCTGCTTATTCTAACGCAAGAGCGCTTAAAATATTGCATAATTTTCAAAGTTTCCGTGCATTTCGATAAGATACGTTTTGACTTTGCAGACAACAAAATTGTAGATACTTGTATATAAGAAGCAAAATAATTCTGTTAAAGTCTCTCATTCAATAGAATAGGGTTGTTCTCACCATACGATTAGGGAAAATGGAGAAAATAATGAGAAAAATTTATCCCTTACTTGCAGTTCTGACGGTAAGTAGTTGGGCTCATGCTCAAGATTATTCGTTCCTTCCAGAAGCAAAATTAGCAGGACATACTGCATCTACGTGGAATGTGGGTGCTGGTTTTACACAAAAACTATTACATTTAAACGGCGAATGGGTAAACCCTTATGGTATTGCCTATGCCAAAGTTGGCGCATTTTTGAATGGTGACAAAACTGCTGGTGGCCAAGTCGGGTTTCGATATCCTTATTATCTTACCGGCACAGATAAAAATGGTTACTATATTGGTTTTTATGCTGGGCATCTCGATAGTAAAGAGGTCGATGGTGATTATAAATCCCGTTTAGGCGCTGGTGTCGATTTGGCCTATGTATTGTTGAATTCAGAAAGAATTAGTACTTTTAGTGTGGGTATTGGCGCGGCGGAAAAACTAACTGACCAGAATGGGGCAGTTGCTGCGGATACTAAACCACAAATTCAATTTTCTTATTCTCTAAGTTTTGGTTTATAAAACAAAGCAGTTTATCTTTAACTCGCCATAAGCAGAGCACAAATAAATACGAGAGTCTTACATGTTAGAGTACGTCAGCGGATTGTGGCAGACCTTTTTACACAGACCTGATTTTTGGGCCGTTTTGAGTATCATTCCAGTCACTGCCTTTGTTACATGGGCACACGTGTGGATGGCTTTAAAAATGGTGTTTTACCCAATTAAATTTTGGGGATTCCATTTAGGTCCATTACCCGTAGGTTGGCAAGGTATTGTGCCACGTAAAGCTGGACGTATCTCGGGTATTATTACCGACAATACATTATCTAAGTTAGGTTCATTGCGTGAATTTTTAGAGGCAATGGATCCTGAAGATATGGCACGTATTATTGGTGAGCAGGTTGGATTTGAACTTGAACATCTGATTGATGAAGTCATGATCGATCGTAATGCCGTACTTTGGGAAAATTTACCTTATTCAATTAAACGCCGTATTTATGCTCAGGCGCATAAACAATTACCAGGTGTATTAAGAGAATTAGTGACTGAGCTGACCATGAACGTTGAGTCACTGGTTAATATGCGTGAAATGGTAGTGAGCCAGATGGAAGGTGACCGCCGTTTAATGGTACGCATGTTCTTAAAAGTTGGGCAAAAAGAAATCAACTTTATTTGGCATATTAGTGCTTTAATTGGAATGTTCTTTGGTATTTTCCAAATGATTGTTTGGTTTGTCGTACCTTGGCACTGGACTGTACCGTTTTGGGCTTCAATTTGGGGCTTTTTAACGAACTGGATTGCGATCTGGATGGTATTTAATCCGATTGAACCACATTATATTCGTTACCCACAGATTTTTAGATTAACAAAAGATCGTAAGTTCCCTTGGATTGTACCCGTTCTTCGAATTGGGACTTATAATTTCCAAGGTGCGTTCATGAAGCGTCAAGAGGAAGTCTCTGACGTGTTTTCAAGCGTAGTAACAGAAGATTTAATTACGTTAAAATCGATTATGACCGAAATGATGTATGGGCCGCGTAAAGATAAGACCCGCCGCATTGTGAAGCGTCATATTAACGAAATTATGGAAACACCATTAGTTCGTACATCTTTACAGCTTTCTTTAGGGCCAAGAGAGTACGCAAGATTAAAGACGGACTTGATTGATCGTTCAATTGAAATTACGATGGGACCCGTATGTGACCCAGCGCTGAACGCAAGCCGGGCACAGAAGATTTTTCAAATGTTTAAAGAGCGTATTCGCGAACTGACACCAAAAGAGTTTCAGAATTTATTGCGTCCTGCATTTCAGGAGGATGAGTGGATTCTTATTGTACTAGGTGGGGTAACCGGATTTATTGCTGGTACAATACATTTGTTTGTGGCTTTCTTATAATTCGATGTCGGGCAGGATCTATTGAAGATTAACGAGACTTTTTCTGCCGGACTTCATATTCATTGTTTTAAATGAGGATGTTTTTTATGCGCATTATTTTACTCGGACCACCTGGAGCAGGCAAAGGGACTCAGGCTCAGTTGATCTGTAAGCGCTACAATGTCCCACAAATTTCAACCGGTGATATGCTCCGTGCTGCAATTCGTGAAGGTACTGAATTAGGTCTAAAAGCTAAAAGTGTAATGGAATCTGGTGGTTTGGTTTCAGATGAACTTATTATCGGTTTAGTAAAAGAACGTATTGCTCAGCCTGACTGTGTAAATGGCTGCATTTTCGATGGTTTCCCACGTACTATTCCACAAGCTGAAGCTTTGGAAAAAGAAGGGATTAGCATTGATCACGTGATTGAAATTGATGTTCCTGACGAAGAAATCGTACAACGTCTTTCAGGTCGTCGTCAGCATCCAGCTTCTGGCCGTGTTTATCATACAGTTTACAATCCACCTAAAGTGGAAGGTAAAGATGATGAAACTGGTGAAGATCTTGTTCAACGTCCAGATGACCAAGAAGAAACAATCCGTAAGCGTTTAGCGTCTTATCATACAGAAACTGAGCAATTGGTTGGATTCTATCAAAGCCGTGCTGCATCTGGTGAGAATGCACCGACTTATGACAAGCTTGATGGCCTGCGTACAATTGAAGATGTACAAAAAGATTTGTTCAACATCTTAGACAAATAATTTAATATTATTTGTGATAATGAGCCCTCTTTGTGAGGGCTCTTTTCTTTCATTCAGTGCAGGAGAACGATATGAAAATCATATTGATTTTGGTGGTATTGCTAAGTCTGGCACTCGTCATATTTTTAAGTTATCAGAGCTATAAAATGCTTAGGCAGGTACAAAAACAAGCAAAAGAAGAGCGTAATGAGAAAAAACGTCTAAAGTAGATTTGATTGGGTATGATCCCTATACCCAACCATATTTTTAGGCTTCAATATTTTTAATAGCAATTTGCTTTTGTGCACCAAATTCAAAGCGATCAGGCCAGTTGCAAACATCTGCAACTACACATTCAGCGCATTTAGGTTTACGGGCAATACAACAATAACGACCGTGCAATATAAGCCAGTGATGGGAATCTAAAATAAATTCTTTAGGAATGACCTTAATTAAGCGGTGCTCAACTTCAAGTACATTTTTACCTACGGCTAAACCAGTTCGATTTCCCACTCGGAAAATATGGGTATCAACAGCCATAGTCGGTTGTCCAAAAGCTGTATTTAAAACAACATTTGCGGTTTTACGCCCGACACCAGGTAAAGCTTCCAAGTCTTTTCTGTTGCTTGGAACTTCGCCGTTAAATTGTTCCATTAAAATCTTACAGGTTTTAATGACATTTTCGGCTTTAGCGTTGTAAAGGCCAATTGTTTTAATATATTCCTTTAATCCATCTACGCCTAAGTTATAGATTTTTTCGGCGGTATTCGCCACAGGGTAGAGCTTATCTGTTGCTTTATTAACACTTACGTCGGTCGCTTGAGCTGACAACATAACTGCAATAAGTAGCTCAAATGGAGAGGAATATTTTAATTCGGTTTGAGGTGAAGGTCGTTGTTCGCGAAGACGTTCAAAGAAAATTTGAATCTGCTTTTTCGTCATATTCTTGACGGCCATTCAGACCTCCTGTAGTTGCATGAGTTGCTGTTGTAGTTCTTCGAGTTGAAGACGTTTTTTAGCATCTTCACGTACACTTAACTGTTTTTCCAGTTTCTTAATTTGTGTACGAATTTTAGCTAACTCAATTGTAGTTTTAGCATCAGTTGGCACAGTCTCTTTAGGTTTCTCAATGAGTTCAATTGAAGGTAATTCATCAAGTGCCTGAGAAAATTGCGCAAACAGTTGAGTATCAATTTCAGCACGTACCACTGGACCTTTACGGTGACTGCGACGCTTTTCTTCACGCTGAATGTGAGCGTAATAACGTTGTCTTAAATCATTTTGCTCTGCAGTACGTTGTTGTTCATTTGGTAAAGCTTGCGTGTCTTCAACCAAATCAATGCAATCTACGGGACACGGTGGAATGCATAACTCACAACCTGTACATAAGTCAGTCAAGATGGTGTGCATGAGCTTACCACTGCCAATAATAGCATCTACAGGGCAAGCACTAATACATTTGGTGCAGCCAATGCATTCATCTTCACGAATAATTGCTTTCATTCGCTGTGGACGACCATCTGTTTGTACAGGCCATACGCTTCTTTCAGCAGTTAATGGAGAGCGATTTAATAGATTTGCGAGTGCATCAGCAACAGGTTGTCCACCTGGAACACATTTATTTGCTTCTTCACCTTCAGCAATCGACTTTGCGTAGGGTAGACATCCATCACGATGTCCACATAGACCACATTGTGTTTGTGGTAATAACGCATCAATCTCGCGTATGAGAGAAATAGATGAATTCATAGTGGGCAAATAGCTTGGTTAAAACGATGCGATAATGAAGAAAAACCTAAGTAAGGTCAATGGATTTTAACGAATTTATCGGGTTTTTAATTGACCTAAAATGTCGCTAATTCTGCACAATAATAGATCAATAAAAATGAAAAGTTAAATGACTATTTCTTATTTTTGAGTAGTTTTTCTAAAAATAACTTTTTGATAATTAAGGTGAATAAAATAATTTAAAATAACTATTGTTAAAATTGATGGAAAGGGATTTAATATTTTGCTGCTAAATGATGCATTTAATAATGTATTGCACCAATTTAATTCATTACTATGCTGAGGACCGTGCATTGAAATATAACAACCTGAATGAATTCCTGAATTACGTGCAAGCGCGTGATCCGCATCAACCTGAGTTCTTACAAGCTGTCGAAGAAGTAATGACGAGTTTGTGGCCATTTATTGAAAAAAATCCGGAATATGCAGAGCAGGGTTTGTTAGAACGCTTAGTTGAACCTGAGCGTGTGATTCAATTTCGTGTTTCATGGATGGATGATCAAGGTCAGACTCAAGTTAACCGAGCTTTCCGTGTTCAATACAATTCAGCAATTGGTCCATTCAAAGGGGGAATGCGTTTCCATCCTTCAGTCAATTTATCAATTTTAAAATTTTTAGGTTTTGAGCAGACTTTTAAAAACTCACTTACCACCTTACCCATGGGTGGGGGAAAAGGTGGTTCAGATTTCGATCCTAAAGGTAAATCTGATGCTGAAATTATGCGATTCTGTCAGGCACTAATTATTGAGCTTTATCGCCATTTAGGACCAAATACGGATATTCCTGCGGGAGATATTGGTGTGGGTGCGCGTGAAGTCGGTTATATGGCAGGCATGATGAAAAAGCTGAGTAATGACACTGCTTGTGTCTTTACTGGTAAGGGAATTTCATTTGGTGGTAGCTTAATGCGTCCTGAAGCAACTGGCTATGGTACGGTTTATTTTGCAGAGGAAATGCTCAAAGCACGTGGACAATCTTTTGCTGGTAAAACTGTTTCAGTATCTGGCTCTGGTAACGTTGCACAATATGCAGCAGAGAAGGCGATGTTCTTAGGGGCAAAAGTTGTTACTTTGTCTGACTCTAACGGCACGGTTTATGTAAAAAATGGTTTTACAGATGAGTTGCTAGCTGAAGTTATGGAGCTGAAAAACGTTAAGCGCGGTCGTATTTCCGAGTTTGCTTCTAAACATGGTTTTGAATATTTTGAAGGAAAAACGCCTTGGCATATTCCTGTCGATATTGCTTTACCATGTGCAACGCAAAATGAATTAACAGGTGAAGATGCTAAAACGCTTATTGCAAATGGTGTAATTTGTGTGGCTGAAGGCGCTAATATGCCATCTACACTTGAAGCAGTTGAACACTTTATCGAAGCTAAAATTTTGTATGCACCAGGAAAAGCATCTAATGCGGGTGGGGTAGCAACATCTGGTTTAGAAATGTCTCAAAATGCAATACGTTTAAGCTGGACGCATGCTGAGGTCGATGAACGTTTACATGCAATTATGAAAGACATTCATGCGAATTGTGTAAGATATGGTACTAAAGAAGACGGCACTGTTAATTATGTTGATGGTGCCAATATTGCAGGTTTTGTAAAAGTGGCTGATGCAATGCTTGCTCAAGGTATTTTCTAAAAATAGAAATAAAAAATCCGATGCAAAAGCATCGGATTTTTTTAGTCTAAAAACTTATTTTTTAGGTTTTTTAACTAATTCTTGCTCAACAACCATATCTAATACATCAGCTTGACTAGATTGGTCTGCTGCTGGGTTTTTCACTTCAAAACGTTTTACACGTAAAATTACGCGTTGATCTGGATTGTGTTCAAAACCTTCAATTTGGCCATAATATAATGACCAGTTTTTGTCAGCGTAAGTTTTAACGCCTTTGTCATCATATTTAATTTCACGAACTTGCATACAAGTTTGTGGGGCAACACCAGTACATGATTTAGTTTGTGGAGCAACTTCTAGGAAAACAGTTTTTCCTTCAGATTGATATTTTGCTTCAGGTGTCATTTTACCAGTAAAGGTATATTTTTGACCTTGAGCATCAGATACCGTTAGTGTTGGTTGATCAACGTTTGTGGTATTGAGTTCAAATGGAATCGCACGTTTTTGGAAAAGACTGCTAGAAAATTGTTCCTGTTTCATTAAAGCAGGTTCACACGCCATCATTGTTGACATTACATCAGCAGTTACGATGGTGTTGTTTTCAACTTTCCAAGTTGTTCCTTGGCGGTTACAGCCTGTTGCGATTGATAAACGGTCGTTGGTGAAGTTAAGAACGATAGGTTTTTTTGTATTTTCAGGCTGATAAGACCAAGAGTAGTCTGTTAAAGCTTGAGTATTCACTGCTTTTTGACCTTGGAAAATATGCTTTTGACCAGTTTTGTCTGTCACGCTTAAAATCACCTGACCATTATTGTTACTAATTTCGATTGGTAATTTTGCGTCACTAAAGATGCTATTCGACAATTGTTCTTGTTTCATTAAATCATCTTGGCAAGCCATCATTGTTGAAACAAGGTTAGATGTAACAAGTTGGTTACCTTCAACTTTCCAAGTACCGCCTTGGCCATTACAACCTGTATTGATTGCTAATTTGCCATCTGCATTAAAGTTAAGGATAAGTGGTTTAGAAGCTTTTACATTTTGATAAGTCCAAGCATATTCACCTAAAGTGGCTGCAAGGTTTTGTTGTTGCTCAGATACAATTGGAGCAGGAGTATTAGTAACTGTTTGACACGCCATCAAAGAAAAAGGTAATAACGCAAGAATTAAATATTTAATTTTCATTTAAAAACTTCAAGTAAAAAAACAACAGCAATAAGCTTAAAACATTCTTAAAAAAAGAAAATGTAAACATTTGATTGTTTCGGTTTTTAAAATGTATAAGTTTGTAAGTTATTCTAATTTTCAACAAAAATAATGGTATACCCCGCGAAACGGGGTATTTGCTAATAATTAATCAAAACGATAGATGTCCATGCCTAGTGAGCCCATTGTGAAGCTGCTGTGAACAATCGTAAAACGATTACCTGTGCCCATAGCAAAAAACAACGGGGCAAAATGTTCTAGGGTAGGATGATTGCGTTTTACATACGGCAACGATTGCCAGTCCAGTACGCCATCATAATCTTGGTGGGTAAGTTTATTCACAACAGCATTTCTAAAAGTTGAGGCCCATTCTGGAACTTTAGAGTTGTCTCCTTGCCAAGATAGCTCTGCAAGATTATGAGTAATACTGCCTGAACCAATGAGTAAAATCTGTTTGTCACGTAAAGGCGCTAGTGTTTGTCCTATGCGATAAATTTCTTGTGCGCTTAAATTGGTTGGTAAAGAAATCTCAACGACAGGAATGTCAGCATCAGGATACATATGCAATAGAGGCATCCATACACCATGGTCACGAGGACGTGTACTATTCGCATGTGCAACTAAATGAGCATCTGCCAGTAATTTTAAGATTTCTTCAGCAAGTTCTGGTTGCCCAGGTGCGCTGTAACGAATTTCATATAACTCTTTAGGAAAACCACGGAAGTCATGCCATGTTTCAGGGCGAGTCGAAATACTCACTTCAAGTGCTTTACTTTCCCAATGCGCAGACATCACAATGATTGCCTTTGGTACGGGAAGGTTTGCTCCTAAGCGGTGTAGAGCAGGGCCTACTTGTTCTGGATCAAGTGCAAGCATGGGTGAACCATGTGAAATAAACAGTCCGGGAAGGGTTTGTAGTTCCATTGCATTACACCTGAGTTAAAAGCAGAATAATAGTTATTATGCCAAAATCAGGACATGTTAAAAGTATCCTGATTTCAACGGATTGTTCCTAAAATGAAACGGTTGTTGTTTTTATGCACGGTGATAGGGATGATTATGATTAATAGTCATTGCCCGATATAGTTGTTCAATTAATAAAACACGTACTAAAGGATGGGGCATTGTGAGTTTTGAAAGTGACCAATGCCATGCGGCGGCTTTACGTACTTGATCTGATAAACCATCTGGTCCACCAATAGCAAGTGCTACATCATTACCTTCAAGCATCCACTGTTTCATGGTGTCAGCCAGTTTCTCTGTGCTGAGTTCTCGGCCACCAACCTCTAGAGCAATTAAAGTTTCATTCGGTTTTAAAGCATTTAAAATACTTTCACCTTCAATTTGACAATATTTTAAAATATCCGCTTCTGAATCATTCTTACCACGTTTGGCCATAGGAAGTTCAATGACTTGAGTTTGCACAAAAGGTTGAATACGTTTGAAGTAATCTTCAAAACCAGTGAGAACCCAAGCAGGCATTTTTTGACCAATGGTCAGAATACGAATTTTCATATTATCTATTCATTTAAAACAGCTGGCGCATTATACCTGAGGAAGAGATAAGTTCGTGGTAGTAAAATAGGCATAAAAAACGCAGTCCAAAAAACGGTGTTGGACTGCGATCAAATGATCATCTGTCTGGAGTTCAGATGATCATAGAGAATAAAACAAGGCTATCTATAAAATAATAGATAACGAAGAATACTTAATTTAATTAAATACTCTTAATACCTATTATGAGGATGGTTGGATATTTTTCAATCAAATTGTGTAACAAAAAAAAGAGAGCCGAAGCTCTCTTTTTTCACATTTTAATTAGTGACGTGCTGCTTTTGAACCTTCCACCGGTTTTACAATCGGTGTTTTAGGTAAAGGCTTTGGCATCGAAACTAATGCTAAAGGCAAAATGTCATCAATACTTTTCACAGCTTTGATTTCTAAACCTTCTTTAACATTGGCTGGAATTTCTGCCAAATCACGAACGTTATCTTGTGGAATAAATACAAGTTTAATACCACCACGGTGTGCTGCAAGAAGTTTTTCTTTTAAGCCACCGATACGCATTGCACGACCACCTAAGCTTGTTTCACCAGTCATTGCAATATCAGGACGAATCGCAATACCTGTAAATGCTGATACAAGCGCAGTTGTTAATGCTAAACCAGCAGATGGACCATCTTTTGGTGTTGCACCTTCTGGTAAGTGAACGTGTACATCAGTTTCTTCAAAACGAGAAGCTTCAATACCTAGCTCATCAGCACGTGTGCGTACTAAAGTCATTGCTGTGGTAATAGACTCTTTCATTACGTCGCCGAGTGAACCAGTCGTAATGAATTTACCTTTACCTTTGACAGCTGCAACTTCAATGGTAAGCAACTCACCACCTACAGATGTCCAAGCTAAACCATTTACGCGGCCTACTTGCGCTTCATCTTCTGCAATACCAAAGTCAAACTTGTGTGGACCTAAGTATTCTGGAAGATTGGCAGAAGTCACATCAAGTTGTAAGTTTTTAGACTTTTTACTTACTGCTTCTTTTACCACTTTACGCGCAATTTTAGACACTTCACGTTCTAAATTACGTACACCAGCTTCACGTGTATAGCGCTGAACAATGTCACGAATCGCTTCTTCATGAATTGTTAACTCTTTTGCACGCAGACCATTGTTCTTAATCGCTTTTGGAACAAGGTAACGTTCAGCAATGTTAACTTTTTCATCTTCGGTATAACCCGGTAGACGAATAACTTCCATACGGTCAAGCAATGCCTCAGGAATATTCATGCTGTTTGCAGTACAGATGAACATCACTTCAGATAGGTCAAGATCAAGATCTAAATAGTGATCGTTGAACTTACTGTTTTGTGATGGATCTAATACTTCAAGCAATGCAGAAGCAGGATCACCACGGTAGTCTTGTGCCATCTTGTCAATTTCGTCGAGTAAGAACAGTGGGTTCTTCACGCCAACTTTTGTTAAAGACTGCACGATTTTACCTGGCATCGCACCAATATAAGTACGGCGGTGACCACGAATTTCAGCTTCGTCACGTACGCCACCGAGTGCCATACGAACAAACTCACGACCTGTTGCTTTCGCAACTGATTCACCAAGCGAAGTTTTACCTACACCAGGAGGGCCTACTAAACATAGGATAGGACCTTTGAGTTTTTTAACACGAGACTGAACAGCTAAGTATTCAACAATACGATCTTTAACGTCATCTAAGCCGTAGTGATCGGTATCAAGAATCTCTTGAGCTTTCGCAAGGTTAATGCTGACTTTGCTCGCTTTATTCCACGGTGTATCTAAAATTACTTCTAGATAGTTACGTACAACAGCCGCTTCACTAGATGCAGGTTGCATTGCTTTAAGCTTACGGAACTCAGCTTCAGCTTTTTTACGTACGTGTTCAGGTAAATCAGCTTCAGTTAGACGTTTTTCTATTTCAGCAACGTCATCTTCAGCGCCACCATTCATGTCAGAAAGTTCACGTTGAATGACTTTCATTTTTTCATTTAGAAAGTATTCACGTTGGTTTTTTTCCATTTGGCGTTTTACGCTGTCATGCAAAGTTTGTTCAATTTGCTGTTCGGCAGATTGATTAACCAAGTAGCTCATAAGCTCTTGCAAATGTGCTTCAAATTCATCGTGCTCTAAAAACTTCTGTTTAATTTCAATATTTAGAGGTACACGTGTAGCCACGAAGAACATAAGCTGTAGCAAGTCTTCAATTTTATTAGCAGCTGCAACGAGTTCACGTGCATTACGTAATTTTGCTTCAGCATATTGAGCAAATAAATTACGCAACTCTTGTAAACGAGTTTCTTGAGTAGCTTTATCTACGTTAATTGTCATTGGACTTAAGCTATGCTCAGCAGTCAAATGGCTATCTTCATCGATAATTTTTTCAAGCTTAGAGCGCTGTAACCCTTCAATCAGTACTTTGATACAGTTTTCATCATTCTCATGATTTACAACCTGAACAATCTTAGCGACAGTTCCGTACTGATAAAGGTTATCGTGATCAATATCTTCTGTAAGCGAATCTTTTTGCGCAACTACAAATACTAAATTGTCACTGTTACGAGCCACATCAACTGCATTGATCGATTTTTCACGACCCACGAATAACGCAATTTGCATGTGTGGATAGACCACTACATCACGTAACGCTAAAAGTGGTAATACACTTGGAACCTGAGGCTCTAAGTCAGTTTTTTCATTCATAATAAGTTCAGACATGGGCACTCCTAATGAGTGACAACGAGGTTGCCATGTTTTTTATAGTGATGTGTATTTCAAAAATTACAAGGGCCTCTCTATAGAAAATGTGGAAAAAATGACTAATTTAGTCAACTTTTTTATTAAAATATTATGAATCAATGGATTAATTCTTAAGAAGAATATAATTTTGTAGAAAGGATAGGTAATTTAGCTTAATAATTATGAAATATTCATATAGTAGAAAAGACGTTTGGATGGAAAACAACCATTTTCTTGTGTCATTTATCGGCATTGTATAATTAACAATAATGCAAAACTTATTTAATGTTGAACATTAAATAGCCGTGTTACTATAAATTGGTAAATCGGTCTGTCACGTAGAAGTAACCATCCTTAGGGTGGTTACTTTTATGATTTTAGGGGCATTAAAAACTTAAGACTAATTTTAATTTTCATATAAATATTATCTTTTAAAATAATAAATATGTTGAGGGGTGAGTAAAGCATCTAAAGGTTGATCCCAACTTTGACGTTTTAAAGTATGTTCAATAAATTGAAATTGATGAGCCATTCCCAAACGATAAGGTTTATGTTTTGCACTAGCCAATGTACGGTCATAATAGCCGCCTCCCATACCAATACGCGTACCGTAGTGATCACAAGCTAAAAGTGGCATTAACAGTAAATCAAGTTTTGATACATGTTTTCCTCTTGTTGCCATGGGTTCTTTCATACCCAATGGATGATGAGAAAAACGTCGATTTAAATATTGGTTTCTAGATATTTTTACCCAAACTAAACGTTGATTCATAGAACAAATCATAGGTAAATAAACTTGTTTATTTTTTTGAAAACATAATTTTATGATCAGATCTGTATGAACTTCTCCGAAGGCATGCAGATATAAACCAATTTTTTTTGATGAATGAAAAATAGCAAGACTGTTTAAATGATGCAGAATATTAAGCTGAGCTTTTTTTTGCACTAAGGGGGACAAAGAGCGTCTTTTAGATTTTAAATTTTTTCTAATAAAAGTAAGTTCATTCATGCGTAAATCTAACAAAGATTTGAGATCAGTCGAGCAAAATTATACCTATTTTTCTTAAGATTTATGGAAATAGAGGACTAATTAAGAAATAACTTAAAATTTACTTGATGCGAGGTATTTTCTTTAGGGATAAAAAATTCTATTTCTTTACGTATTACCAGTATTTATTTACATTTAATCAGATAAGAATATTTAAAAGGATGAATGTGAAATTGTTAAGCCTATGAAGTTAAAAATTTTAACCACTACAATAAGCGCCGTATTGATGCTAGGCGGGTGTACAAAACAAACAGAACCTGAAGCTGCTGAAGTGGACTATAAAGCTCAATTCGAAGAGTCTGACCGTAAAATTGGAGAGTTTTTAGATCAACTGGATAATCCGAATACGCCACAAGAAGTTAAAGTCAAAATCTTGTGCCATGACTATCCTGAGGTTTATAAGACCCAATATATGCCTGCATTAATTAGAATTTCACCTAAACCTTATACCGAAGAAAAATTATTGTCAGATTTGAAGAGTGCAACTGATTACTACAAAGATGCCTTTGCAATTAGGTGTAACCAATAATTAATTGATGTGTTAACTCTCAAAAAATCCGATAAGTGTGAATTGATTGGCATTATTAAGTTGTGGTAAATTTCATTTTGTCTTTATAGTTGCTAATTTAGGGGGTTCTAGATATGGAAATCTTGAAATTCTTACAGAGTTTTAATACCGTCGGTACATACTTAACGATTGCTTCAACTGTTTTAGCTGGGCTTATTATTTATTTTTACGTGATTAATCCAGCGTAATCTTTTAAAAAGAAATAGTAAGAAATCTTCTATTTCTTTTTTTATAATTAAATTTTGTTATAAATTTCAAACTATAAAAATAAGGTAGAGTCATGAAGTTTAAATTATTTTTTCTTGGTTTTTTAGCTTTAGGATGTCATGCCGACGAAAATGTAAGTGATCCTGATATTTGTAATGTAGTAAAAAAAGTCGCTTATACTGTCATGGAAGCACGTCAAAAAAAAGTTCCATCTCAAGACTTGCAACAGATAGCGAATGGTCTTGAAGACCCAAAAGCCAAACAACTTTACCAAGATTTAATTAATTCGGCTTACTCTGCCAAAGTATTTAGAACTAGTTTTTTTAAAAGAAAGGCAATAGAAGATTTTCAAACAGGCTGGTATGAAGAGTGTCTGAATAGAAATAAAAAATAATATTAGAGAAGGGGGAGTAGATTAATCAGCTAAGCTGTAATTTAATGTTTAAAAAGAAAATATTAGACTGAAAGGTCTGTATGGAAAGCTAAATTAAAATAAATATTTTGAATTTTTCTTAAAGTTAAAACTAAATGCTCCGAAGATGCCGCTGCATGTGTCGTTACCCTGAACCCGATGAGTTCAAGGTGGACGCGACGTATACTTGCTGGGTTTCCTACACGAAGGTAGGCATACACTCTAAATATACAGAACACATCCATAAGTTTAAGTATCGGCAGGGGAATAGACCCGCTGGCGAACATCCCAGAGACAGTTTAAGTATAACCGATCTGACCATGTTGGCAATCACCTAAACCTCTGGAACTGTAAACTTAGTTTGCGTTTGATGAAGCTTTGTACATTAACAGGCATGAAGTAATTTCAATTACGCTTAATAGTGCCAATAAAAAACGCCTTGCAACTATTATTCATAGAGCAAGGCGTTTTTGTATGGATAATTTATTTAAACAATTTGTTCAACATCATCCAATATCGTTTGCAGTAAACGTTCACAGTGAGTGTATTCTTGCAAAGACTTATTAAGGCTCAGTACTTCTTGAGTCAATTGTAGAGCAACCATAATGACCAGTTTGTTGTGCTCAACACGTGGAGCACTACGACGCATCTCATTAAATTTCTCATTGAGAAGTTCTGCTGCACGTTCAAGTTCATCTTTTTTGTCTAAAGTAGTCGCGAGTCTAAAGGTCTGCTCAATCAGCCTAAGCTCTACCATGACTTGTTCACTCATGATTGTGTCTCCTCACCAATTTCAGCATTAGGATGGGCAAGCTGCTGAATTTCTTGAGCATGCTGATCTTGAGCAGTGCCTAAAATTCCTAAACGTTGAATAATCGCTTCAACTTTTGATTTAGCAAGCTCATTTTTTTGTAACAAACGATCACGATCTTGTTGTAAATCATGAAGCTCTTGTTGGGTTTGACGCTGGTGGGCTTGTAACTTTTCTTTTGCAACACGTAATTCATTGCGCTCGGCAAGAATTTCTTGAAAACGATTTTTTAAATCAGTCGTACTTTTTTCTAATCGGCTATAACGCTCGGCAAGTGTGTTAGCATCCTGATTCAATTGTTGAAATTGACCTTTTAACTGAGATAGTTGCTCAGTTACTGACTCAATTTCCTCTTGTTTTTTAGTGATAATACTATTTTTTTGCACAACTTGTGCGTGATGCTCTGTTTCAGCCAGTTCTTTAGCTTCTGAGAGTGCCGCATGTTCACTCTCTAAATGATGTAAGCGTGTTTTTAATACGCTAATATGCGCTTGTAGCCGCTGTAATTGTTCTAACATAACGAGGTCGCACAGAATTGCAATCAAAGGTAATATATACAAAGTATAGAGATTGGATAAACGAATGCAAGACGATATTTCAGGCTGGACAGATTGGAACGCTCATTTTGAAGGAATTGAAGAAATTTCAAGCCCTAGTGAGTTACATGGTCTATTAACAGGTATTGTTTGTGTGACAGAAGCGCCAACGCGTGAACAATGGTCACAAATTTTAACAACCCTTAATGTGCCAGAGTTAAGTGAAGATGCTTTAGCACTTTTAACTGATGAAGCAGAAGATGTCGTTCACGCTATATCTGATGATGAATTAGATTATTTACCAATGCTTCCTGATGATGAGCACCCACTTCAAGAGCGTGTACAAGCTTTATCAGATTGGTGTGCAGGCGTTGTATTAGGTTTTGGATTGGCATCAGGTCATATTCGTCAAGATGAACTTGAGTTGATTGAGAACCTTCAAGATATTGCAGCAGTCGAATTTGAAGACTCTGACAATGATGAAGAAGGTGAAAGCAGCTACGAAGAGTTATATGAATTTGTACGCTTAATTCCTGTAAGTTTGTCTATTGGCAGAAAAAAAATTACTGTAGCTGAAAGTTCTTTATTGAAAAAATTTCATGCAAAAAGTAAATCTGCTGCTACAGACACAGAACAAAATATTGTAGAAATGTTTACTCCACATCGTCCAAGTTAATTGAGGCGATGTGTTATTGGTTGTATTTTATTTTTTGACTTTAAAATTCTAAATCAAGTAGATCATTATGAAATTGCCTCAAGCTGATTTTCGACATCGTAGAGACCGTCTAGCAGAAAAAATGGGTCCAAACAGCATTGCAATTATTGCAACGCGTGAGGAAATGTACCGTAATCGTGATGCGGATTATAAATTCCGTGCCGATAGTAGTTTTTTCTATTTGACGGGCTTTGCTGAGCCTGAGGCAGTTGCTGTCATTGAAACCTTCGACGATGAAGAATATAGCTATAGTCTTTTTTGCCGTGAACGTAATCGCGAGATGGAAATCTGGAATGGTTTCCGTGCTGGAGTTGATGGTGCAGTTGAAGACTACGATGCTGATGAAGCATATGTAATTGATTTGCTTGATGAAGAAATTATTGAAAAATTATTAAATAAAGAGCGTCTTTATTATCGGATTGGGCACGATGCTGAGTTTGACGCGCGCGTGAGCCAGTGGATTAAAAAAGCAGATGCCGAGCACCGACATGAAAACGCTCCAGCTCAATTACTCCAGCTCGACCGTATTGTTGATGAAATGCGTTTAGTTAAGTCACCACAAGAACTTGAGCTAATGCAAATTGCTGCAAATATTAGTGCTGAAGCGCATACGCGTGCGATGCAAACAGTACACCCAGAAATGATGGAATATGCTCTTGAAGCTGAACTCAATTATATTTTTGGGAAAAATGGCTGTGTTCCGTCTTATAACAGTATTGTTGGTGGCGGCGCCAATGCTTGTGTTTTACATTATGTTGAAAATAACAAGCCACTCAAAGATGGTGATTTAGTCTTAATTGATGCCGCATGTGAATATGAATTTTATGCTTCGGATATTACCCGTACTTTTCCAGTCAATGGTAAATTTAGTGCTGAGCAAAAAGCATTATATGAAGTTGTATTGGCTGCCCAATATGCAGCGATTGACGCAGTTCGTATTGGTAATTCATACCGTGAACCTCATGAAATAGCAGTTAAAATTTTAACTGAAGGTCTAGTTAATTTAGGTTTGCTCAAAGGTGATGTTAACGAACTCATCGAAACCGAAGCATACCGTCAGTTTTATATGCATGGAACAGGTCATTGGCTAGGCATGGATGTACACGATGTTGGGTCTTACAAAAAAGGTGAAGACTGGCGTCAATATGAAGAGGGTATGGTCATTACAGTTGAACCTGGTTTATACATCGCACCAGATGATGAAACTGTAGATGAAAAATGGCGTGGTATTGGTATTCGTATTGAAGATGATGTGGTCGCAACTTCGAAAGGACCACGAGTTTTAACTGCTAATGTGGTTAAAGATATTGCAGATATTGAACATTTAATGGCGCAAGCTAAAGCATAATTAAACGTATTCGCCAAAGGAGCAAAACTCGATGCAACAACAAGTGATTATTGTAGGTGGGGGAATGGTGGGTTTGAGCCTTTCACTCATGCTCGCGAAGGCTAATATTGCGGTAAAGCTATTAGAAGCTGTGAAATATCCAAACTATGATGATCAAAATGTTGCTCCTTACCATTCGAGTTTTGATGCGCGTAATACGGCTTTATCGCGTCGTAGCGTACAGATTTATCAGAAGCTGGGGTTATGGGATGCATTACAGCAACATGCGACCCCAATTTTGCAAGTCCACATTACTGAGCAAGGCAGTTTTGGTAAAGCACGTTTAATTGCAGAACAAGAGAAAGTCGAAAGCTTTGGTCAGGTAATTGAAAATGCTTGGCTTGGTCGTGTGTTATTAACTCAAGTGCGCCAACAACCTTTGATTGAGCTCATTGATGGTGTACAGGTTACGGCTTTAACTCAAGATGCCGAACAAGTACATATTGAAGCTTTGCGTGGTGAGGAAACCTTAAAACTTGAGTCAAAATTATTAATTGCGGCTGATGGACGTGATTCTTTTTGTCGTCAGGCAATTGGGGTAGGTGTTGATGTTCACGATTATGATCAGGTTGCAATTGTGACTACGGTTCAGACATCCAAACCACATGAACAGGTAGGTTTTGAACGGTTTAGCGCATTAGGTCCTTTAGCCTTATTACCTTTACCGGGTGAGTACCGCCGCTCAGTGGTATGGCCTGTGAAAAAAGGCACTGAAAATGAATGGTTGGGTGATGAAAATGACCAGCATTTCTTAAGTGCTTTACAACAAACCTATGGTGACCGAGCAGGTAAATTTGAAAAAACGGGTAAACGTTTTAGCTATCCACTTTCGCAAGTGCTTGCACATAAACAAGCTGTTGGTCGCGTTATTCTAATGGGTAATGCAGCGCATACAATTCATCCGGTTGCAGGGCAAGGTTTTAATTTATGCCTACGTGATGCCGATGTTTTAGTACGTTATTTAGTGAACCAATTAACCACTTCTGATGATTTAGGTAACCCTGATAACTTACTTGCCTATGAGCAAGCTCGTTTATCAGATCAGCAGCGCGTGATTAAGTTCTGTGACACTGTAGTTCGTGGTTTTAGTAACCAAAATCCATTATTAAAATTAATTCGTAATACAGGATTAATTGCGTTTGATGTTATCCCAGGTGTAAAACCATTGGTGGCTAACTATGCAATGGGGTTAAAAGCATGAGTGAAGTGTTGGATGTCGTCATTGTTGGTGGTGGATTGGTTGGTGGTTTAACTGCTTTATTACTTGCGCAAGGTGGCGTACAACCCACTGTGCTTGATGCGGCTCCTGTGCTTGATGTTGAGAAAACATTAAGCGTAATGAATCCACGTGTTTTAGCACTTAGCCAAGCGACCATTCATTTGCTTAAAACCGTAAATGTTTGGGATGATCTTGCACGTCAAATGCCTTATACAGGCATGCAGGTCTGGAATATTAATGGCTATGGTGAAATTAATTTTGGTCAAGACTCTGCACGTCAGCCTTTAGCTGAGCAAGCCTTGGGTTCAATGGTGGAACCCAGTGTACTGAACGTTGCTATTCAGCAAAAAATGTTGCAGCAGCTTACAGATTACCGTACTCAAGTGCGTGTGACGCGTATTGAGCAAGGTGTTGGATGTTGGCATATTCAATTAGCAGACGGTACTACGCTTAAAACTAGACTGCTTATTGGTGCAGATGGTGCAAATTCATTTGTACGTGAACAGGCTTTTATTGACCTTGATGTACTAGATTACAAACAAGCAGCTATTAGCTGTGCAATTAGAACAGCAAAGCCCCATCATTATGTTGCCCGCCAAATTTTCTTACCTACGGGACCATTGGCATATTTACCAATGGCAAGTCTTGAAGAAACTGAAAATGGATACTGGCAATCAATTGTCTGGACACTACCAGATGATTACGCCGATGAATATTCGGCTTTAAACGATACCGCCTTTATGCAGCTTTTAACTCAAGAAAGCCAACACATGTTGGGTGAGGTGTTAGAGGTTCGTTCAAGAGCACAATTTCCGCTCAAAGCTCGTGCAGCAAAACAATATGTTAAAGCAGGCTTAACTTTGATTGGTGATGCAGCACATGTAATTCATCCACTTGCTGGACAAGGGGTAAATATTGGCTGTCTCGATGCGGCAGTACTGTGTGATGTGTTGCTTCATGATTTAAAGCGTGGTGTATGGGCACATGAGCAAACTTTATTGCGCTATGAACATCGCCGTAAAGGTCAGAATGATGCAATGATGCATAGCATGTCAGCAATTGGTTGGCTTGAAAGCAGTGAGCTATTTCCAGTCGTTTGGGCTCGCAATATGGGGCTTAAGCAAGTTGAGCTGACTCCGGTTTTAAAAGACCGATTTATGCAACAAGCAAATGGGTTAGGGGCTTTACAAAGTACCCGCTATAGGCCTTAAAATATTTACTGGGTCTATACTCTACTGAATGAATTAAATACCAGTAGATATTTTTTGAACAATCATTTATATATCATTACCAATTTGGTTAAAAAAGATACGGAATTGACCAAATTGGCTCTTTGCTAAATGCAAAGAGATTGCTAAATTTCTGAGGTCTTGGAACCATAGCGATGATGCAATAAAAATCATTGTGGGGAGTGTGAAATGTCAGATATCAATGATTATGAAGATGCAGAAGATTCTGCTGTAGATGAAGATGAAGCGAAAGCAGCCGAAAGCGGTGCAGCTGATGAAGAAGCAGGCAGTATGAGTGATACTGACCTTGCCGAGGCAGAAACGCTGACTGTAACTGCTAAACAGAAACAGCGCCAAGCGTTGGAAGATGAAGTTGCCGCATTTTTAGCTCGAGGTGGTAGAATTACCGAAGTTCCTCCTGATGAACATAGCGACCATTAATCTTAAAAAAAGCATCACATGAGTGGTGCTTTTTTATTTGTATGAACTTATCAAAATAGGTTTAAGGCGAGCTTTGCAGTTCTTTTAAAATTCCACACTCATCCACTGTTCGATTGGTAGAGCAGTGCTGTTTTAAATCAATTAAAGATTCTTTTAAAAGTAATAATCGTTCAATTTTTTCTGATACTTCATTTAAGTATTTATCTACTAAATTATCAATTTTCGTACATGCCTGTTTAGGCTCAGCTTTCATTTCTTTTAACGTTTTAATATCACTGAGTGAAATATCTAATTCGCGGCAATGCTTAATAAACAATAGGTCGTTGAGAGTCTGCTCGGTATAAACACGATAATTATTTTCTGAACGTTGGATACGATCAAGTACACCTACTTTTTCGTAATAACGGATCGTATCAATTGGAACATCCGCTTTTTTTGATAATTGACCAATAGAAAGACTCATAAGGCTTGACTCTGGAGCTACTCAAGGGTTTTTAATTACTATAAAAGAGTTCTTGAGGAAATAAAATGGCTGGATGTGGTTGTGCTTCAACATGTTCTCCTTCAAAGAAAGTGAGTCCACGTTTTAGAAAAGCGTTATGGATCGCACTCGTGATCAATGCGTTGATGTTTGTAGTAGAAATATTGGGCGGTTATAAGGCTCAATCTGTTTCACTATGGGCTGATGCATTAGATTTTGCCGGAGATGCAGCAAATTATGCATTATCTTTAGTTGTGCTTTCGATGAGTTTATATTGGCGTGCAACAGCTGCATTACTTAAAGGAATAACGATGGCCGCTTTCGGTGTTTTTGTTATTGCAAAAGTGGTTTGGTCATATTTTCATGGTGTTCCACCCGAACCTATGGTGATGGGAGCAATTGGCGTGATGGCTTTAATTGCTAACGTTTCAGTCGCGCTTATGCTCTATGCGTACCGTGATGGAGATGCCAATATGCGTTCTGTTTGGTTGTGTAGCAGAAACGATTCTATTGCCAATATTGCGGTGATTTTAGCGGCCGTTGGTGTATTTGGAACAGGTAGCATATTTCCAGATTTATTTGTTGCTTTTGTAATTGCTTACTTAGGTGTGTCTTCTGGTTATGCTGTTATAAAGCAGTCACAGCAAGAAAGAAAACAGTCAAAGGTAATGTTGGGTTCAGAAGCTTAATTTTGATTGCATAAAAAGTACCATTCAGACATGGTACTTTTTACTGTGTGAATGCGTTAGATGAGTAGTGATATTGCGATACTCCACATAACACAACCAATAATGAAATCTAAGATTTTCCATGCTTTAGGATTGATAAATAATGGTTTTAACAACCTTGCGCCATAACCTAAACTGAAAAAGAAAATCCAAGAGGCAACAATGCTGCCCAAAGCAAAACTAATTTTGTCTTCTAGTTGAGTTGCAACTGAACCAATCAGAACAATGGTATCTAAATAGACATGTGGATTAAGCCAAGTAAAGGCGAGACAGGTCACTAGTGCTTGAGTTAAAGTCTGTTTCTGGCTGCTATCAAGCTCCATACTTTGGGTGGTTTTTAAGGCAGCATAGAATGCTTTCGCACCGTAAACCAATAAGAACGTTGCCCCTAAATATTTTGCGACCGTAATTAAGATGGGTGATGCTGTCATAATTTCGGCAAAACCTAATACACCAAACGCGATTAGAATTGAGTCGGAAAGTGCACAGATTAAACATAGCCAAAATACATATTGCTGTTTAAGACCTTGTTTTAGAACAAAAGCATTTTGTGCTCCAATTGCTACAATAAGCCCGCTACCAATACCGAAACCTTTAAAAAATATACTAAGAGAGAACATAACAATAAGGTGAAAAAATCAGATGTGAGAATTATCTGACTTTTTCTTAAGAAATAAGTAAAATTAAGAATATTTAGGTTTGGCTAAAAAAAATTTAGGTTTGATATGTTAGATAGCAAACAGTGTGAAGCCTTTCTTGCAGTCGCAGAAGTGGGAAGTTTTGATGCAGCAGGTGAGTATTTATATATTACGCCGTCGGCAGTGTCTTTACGCGTGCAAGCTTTAGAAAAGTATTTAGGCCAAATTTTAATTATCCGTGGGCGTCCATGTGTACTCACACAAGCGGGACAAACGTTATTGCAACATTTACGTCATACGAGATTAATGGAGCAAAACTTATTACAAGGTTTGATGGGCAAATCATCTGAATCGGAATTCTATAAAATTGCTCTAGCGTCCAATGCAGATTCGTTAGCAACTTGGCTTTTACCGAGCATTCAGCAAACCCTTTTTAAAGAAAAAATAGTCTTAGAACTAAAAATTGATGATCAATCGCATACGCACACTTTATTAGAAACAGGGCAAGTCAACGCATGTATTTCGGCAGAAGAGCAAGTCATGCCAGGCTGTTTAGCTCAACCACTTGGGAAAATGCGTTATAAAATGTTGGCTTCTGCTGAATTTGCAGCTGACTGGTTTAAACATGGCGTAAACCGAGAAACTTTAAGAAATGCACCAGCTGTAATTTTTAACCATAAAGATCTTATGCATTCAGAAGTATTACTGAAATATTATGGTTTGCCTTTGCAGAGCTATCCTTATAGTTTTATTCCTGCGACAGATGCGTTTGTGAAAGCAATCCAATTAGGTTTGGGATATGGCATGGTACCCGAGCTTCAGGTGCAATCTTTATTAACCAATGGAACTTTAGTAGACGTTATACCTGAAGCTGAACTCGACATCCCATTATATTGGCATCACTGGAAAAGGCAGTCGAAGCAACTTGATGCACTGACTGAAACGATTGTTCAGTCAGCGAAATATATATTGAGATAGCGATTAGGTGTTTTAAAAAGCCAGAAAGTTTGTTCTGATTTTGAAGTAATTTTGTCTATAAGATTAATTATGCAAAATTAACAGATGGTGATGACAAATATCCTGTGTCATCACCATACCTAATTAAAAATTAAGATTGTGTTAACTCGAGCGCACGTTGATAAGCGACTTTTTTCTTAATTCCTGTTAAATCGGCAGCAAGTTGAGATGCCGCTTTAACAGACAAATCTTGAAGTAAACGTTTTAAAAGTTCATCTAGTTTTTCTTGTTCTAGATCTGTTTTTGCAGCTGCACCACCCACGATCACTACAATTTCACCTTTTTCTTGATTGTGGTCATTTTCAATAAAGTTGACCAAATCTTTTAAAGTCATTTTTTTGATGGTTTCAAAGGTTTTGGTAATTTCACGAGCAAACCCTACAGGACGGTCTTCACCAAATACCTGAGCCATATCTTTAATAGACTCTAAAATACGATGAGGTGCTTCATAGAAAATTAAGGTCTGGGTTTCATTCTTAAGTTTTTCTAATTGAGAAATACGTTGCGAAGCTCTAGATGGTAAAAATCCTTCAAAGCTAAAACGGTCACTTGGCAAACCTACCGCACTTAAGGCAGCAATAGCAGCACATGCACCAGGCACAGGAACAACTTTAATGCCATGCTCTTGAGCAGCACGGACTAATTTAAAGCCAGGATCACTGATGAGCGGTGTACCTGCGTCACTAATTAAAGCAATACTATCGCCCGCAAGTAATTTTTGAACTAATTGCTCAATTTTATTGCTCTCATTGTGATCATGACATGCAGTAAGTTGAGTCGATATATTATAGTGCTTAAATAATTGTGCTGATTGACGAGTATCTTCGGCAGCAACAATAGAAACTGATTTTAAAATATCAATTGCACGGAAAGTCATGTCATCTAAGTGCCCGATAGGGGTGGCTACAACAAATAACTGAGCACTCATTTGGTTTTACTCCGTACAGATAAACAATTTTAATCGGGTAGTTTACCCGAAATTATGATTTGGGCGTGAACAATGTCTGTTAGCTTAAGCTTTTCGAAAATGATCTGATTTTCATTTGTTCAATTCAGATCTGATGGGGCAGATAATTTTAAGAAAATAATTTACGCATAAAAACATGTAGAGATGCTTTTCATTGGGGAGAAATAAAAATGTTATTAGCACAGCAGTTGGGTAAATGGGCAGAGCAAACTGCTTTAAGCCTTTTACAAGCACAAAACTATGTATGGGTCACAAGTAATTACCATTCACGCCGTGGCGAAGTGGATTTAATCGTCAAAAGAGGGCAAGAGTTAGTTTTTGTTGAAGTAAAAGCACGCACTATAGGAAACTATGGACAAGCTTGTGAAATGGTAACGTGGACAAAACAGAAGAAAATTATCAAAACTGCGATGCGTTTTTTACAGCGCTATCCATCTTATCAGGATTTTTATTGTCGTTTTGATGTGATTTGTTTTGATTTTCCACAGAAAATTGCAAAAACAGTACAGCATGACTTTTCAAAATTCCATTATGATCTGCAATGGATCGAAAATGCATTTACTTTGGATTAAGAGTTCATTACTCTTTTGAGCAAATTTAAGTCTGATGCTTTATGATCAAGCCAAGAAATTGATAGGAGTCTGGTGGAGTGTTAAACCGTATTGCTGTAACAATGCTTTGTGTCGCAAGTTTATCAGGTTGCGCAAGTTTTATTTCTGGTGGAACAGGCACAGCTCCAGTGGGCACAGATAGCGGTGTCCGCAGTCTAGGCCAAGTATTCATTGACTCTTCAATTAAACGTACAGCAAATATCAACATTTATAAACTTGATCAACGTTTCAAGCAGTCACGTATTAATATTGAAAGCTTCCACAGTACAGTTTTATTAACTGGCCAAGTGCCAGACCCGTACTTGAAACAATTAGCAGAAGACAATCTTAAAGCCATGAGTGATGTGAAAGCTGTACATAACTATATTACGGTGGGTAATAAAGTTAGCTATAACACCATCATGCAAGATGCGGGTGTAACAGCAAATACACGTGCTCTTTTAATGAAGGCACCTGTGGTTTCTGATAGTAAGGTACTTGTACATACCGAAGACGGTGTACTTTATGTAATGGGCCGTTTAAATACAGCTGAAATTAACGATTTAAATAGCGTCTTACAAAACGTTGGTAACGTTACCAAAATTGTCACTTTAATTGATAATGTCGATTTGGCGCCAGCTCCAGCAGCAAGTACTGGTAGCGCAACGACTACACCAATTATTAATAACGTCATTGCTCAACCAACAGTTCAAACACCTGTTGCAATTGATCCTGACCAAACAGATCCTGCTTCGACTGCACAGTAATATATGAATCTGATTGAACAAGTACAAAGCAAAATTGAACAGGCGCGAACTTTCTATAAAGATTTCCGCCTGTATGATTTGGGGAGTTTTGCTTTAAACCGTTTTACGCCAAAAGATGGTTTTGAACAGGTTCCAAATGTTCGTTATGGCCTAAAGCCTCGCCACCGTTTGGATGTTTACCGATCTGTTAAAAAGCTTTCCCACCAGCCTCTTATCGTCTTTGTGCATGGAGGGGCGTGGCAACATGGTAATAAACGAGATTATCTCTTTATTGGTGAGACCTTTGCCAAAGAAGGCTATGACGTTGCTGTTATTAACTATCAGTTAGCTCCTAAGAATATTTTTCCAAGTTTTGTTGATGACCTGACTCAGGCATTGAATTATTTGCATCAAAACCAAGACAAGCTAGAAATCTCTACAGAAAATATTGTACTTATGGGGCATTCTGCAGGTGCATTTAATGTCATGTCCGCTGTTTATCATCCTGATTCAACTAAAATTGAGTGTCTAGGGAAAATTAAGGCAATAATTGGTTTAGCTGGACCTTATCATTTTGACTATAAGGGTGACCCACTGGCCGAAGATGCTTTTGATCAAGCTATCTCTTATAAAGAAGTTATGCCATATTATTTCGTCAATCAAAATAATATTAAACATTACCTTTTGATGGCTGAAAATGATCAGATTGTGAAAAAGCACAATACTTTAGATATGGATTCAGCACTTAGAGAAAAGGGAAATCACAGCCATATTGCCGTGATTCCTAAAACTGGGCATATTACAATTTTGGCCAGCCTTTCTAGTTTTATTAGTCATTATTTCAGAACGAAAAGAACGATCTTACATTTTCTTGAAGAAGTGTTTTAAACGAGAGTCTCGTTTAAAACACGGCAGATTACCCTGCTTGGGTAATCTGCATAATCATTGAGTGAGCAATACTTCCCTTAAATGGAATCTCAGGTAATTGATCAATTTTGAAGAATTGTGCATCTGCAATTTCTTCTTCTTGAAGCTTAATTTCACCCGACTCATATTCTGCCCGAAAAGCTACCATAAGGTTACTAGGGAAAGGCCAAGGCTGACTTGACATATATTGAACATTTTTGAGTCTTAGGCCTACTTCTTCAAAAGCTTCGCGTTGTACCGCTTCTTCAAGCGTTTCACCGACCTCAACAAAACCTGCAATCAAACCATACATGTTGGTTTTGTTGTGGACTGACTTCGCTAGCAAGATTTCATCATCGCCTCGAGTAATGACAGTAATAATGCACGGGTTTACACGAGGGTATTGGTGATAACGACAAGAAGGGCACACCATTGCATATTCGGTTGGATGAACTTCTGTCGGGTGTCCGCAGTGGCTACAAAACTTATGATTGCGTCGCCATTCAAGTAACTGTACAGCTCGGCTTGCTTGTAAGAACTGTTCTTTCGACCAACTTGTAATGAGTTGACGAATGGGAACCAGTTGTAAGCCTTCGGGGATAGTTTCCTCAGCAAGCAAATCACGTGCAATGACCTGCTCATCATGAGTAAAAAGTAAATCACTTGCTAACTTTTCGACTTTGGGTAGTTGAAGGTTTTGGTCAACCAGTAATTGTTGATGATGAAAAATATAAGCAAGTGATAATTCAGACATTAAGCTGCCTTTTCTTGAAGTTGTTGACTACTCGACAATGCTACATTAAACATGGATTGTAGAACAGGTTGTTTATTTTTTAAATTGTCAACCAACATGTCAAGGCCCGCTAATACGTTAAAAATACAGTGAATTTGATCTGTATTAAACGGCTGGTTTTGTTCAAGTTGTTGTTGAACAAATTGAGCAGTTTGAAGTAAAGCATTTTGTTGAATGGTACTTCCTAGAAACTCGGCCGCACCTGCTAGCTCTTTTAGTGAACCTGCAATTGCTTCAATATTCTGTGTTGAATCATTTGCATATAAGGTAAGACTCTGACAAATAAAATCAATTAAATTTTTTGTCTCGGTGAGTAAGGCTTGATGTGCTTCATCAAGGCGATCTAAAGAAATATTCGTATTATTCACGTTAAGTTGTAAGCGACTAGACGTATATTGGCGGACCAAAATACCAATTGAGTTCATGGCAGATAAAATACTGTCCATAAGCTGCTGTGCGTAGTTTTCATTACTTAACAGATTGAGCTGACTTAAACTGTTAGCTTGTTGAGAAAGCTCAACTGAGGCTTCATCAAGGTTAAGTAGTTTGAATGTATAAGCGAGCTGTAAAAGACTCGTTTGCAATTGTTGTGCTTTTTCAGTCGACATATTTTGATAGTTATATTCAATGTCATTACGCACTTTGTTCATCTCGCTCAAAATTAATTGGCTAACTGCGTGCATGGTATCGAAGTCAGGACCAAAAAGATGACGGCTTAAAACCAGTAGTTGCGTGTCTGTCGGTGTTTCATCGCCTATATGAAGTTGGTTGCGAATATGGTGAGCAACTTCATCTTCTTGAGCAATGACAATACTTAAAATATCTGCAAGTGCAGGCAAATCAGGCTTGAAAGTTTCTGGCGTTGCTAAGAATTGACCAATATAACTTTCAATATTAATGAGTACACGTAACCGTGAATCATTTAAAAGTAGGTTATCAATATGGTCGAAAGCATAATTTACGAGTTGCCAGTATTGTTGGCTTGGCTGGTGTTTTGCCATGCTGACCAAATAGGTACTAATAAGTTTAAAAGCTTGATAATGATGAGTAGCTTCTGTTTTATTTAAAAAATGATGTAGAGATAGCTTATAGAGTTGATGGATAAACTGAGTTTTTTCATTAATGAATACTTCTGGAAGTGGAAGTTCAAGTGAAGCATTTGCAAGTAACGGAGCAATCGCTTGTCCAGAAGATGTTAGTGGTTTATTTAAAGCTAATTCTAAATTATTTAAGGTATTAAGAAGAAACTGAGGGACTTGTAATTCACGCAAGCAGATAAACTCAATATATCGTTTTACCATGGTCGTGCCTTCACTCAGCGCAACGACATCATCGGTATTAATTTGCGTTGGTTTCGCAATAATTTTTTGCATCAGCTCAGTTGAATATTGAGTGATTTTTGCAAGATAGGGGATATCAATTAAACGTAAGACTTGAGTGCATTGCTTAAATTGTTCTAATGCATCATCAATACCAAAAGGGAGCGTTTGTTCTTCAATTAAAGTGCTTACTGCACCTTCAACCAGTTTTATTGAGCGATCAATTTCATGTTTGATGATGAGTAAAGCTGTTGGATCGAAATGAATCGAAGTATGCTCAGACATAAACGTTCCCCTTTGAAAAAAAATCAATTGTTATATTCGTAGTGCTCGGTAATTTGAGCTAAAAATCTATGTGACTAATATAACTTAACTTACAAAGGGGAAAAGCTAAAAACGCTAAAGAATCAAAAATTTATTTTGCAAAAAGGCAAGGTTCTCCATGTTTTTTCTCAAATTCTTTGACCCAAGTCTCATGTGTATTTAACTCTTCTTCAGAAGGGTAAATAACTGGTAAGTCAATTTGAATCCTAGTTTTATTTGTTGTGTTCTGGCTATTTTCACTTTGGGATAGGGCATCTATATCAAAAGAAACCTGTCCACCTGTCATTGCTAGGTAAACGTCTGAAAGAATTTCAGCATCGAGTAATGCGCCGTGGAAAGTACGGTCACGTGCCGGAATTTCATAACGTCTTACAAGGGCATCAAGCGAGTTTTTTTGTCCTGGATGTTTGCTTTTTGCTAAAGCTAATGTATCTGTTACTTCACATACTTCAGAAAGTGCGGGAAGGCCAGCACGTCTAAACTCCATATCAAGGAAGTTCATATCGAAGGTTGCGTTGTGGGCAATAATCTCTGCGCCTTTTAGATAATCAAAAAGCGTATCGGCAATTTCTGCATAGAGCGGTTTATCTTTTAAGAAATTATCACTGATACCATGGATATTTTCTGAGTCGCCCACTGGTTTTTGCGGGTTAATATAAATATGAATTGAGCTACCGGTGAGTTTCCGGTTAATCATTTCAATAGCGCCCACTTCAATAATTCGGTCGCCATCTTGGAAATAAAAACCAGTGGTTTCCGTATCGAGAATCAGTTGTCGAGGCCCTTGTAATTGTAATTTGGCTTCAGTCACAACAATTTGAGGATGAATATTATTAACGGGTTGCTTACTTTCTGGCTCAGCAGCTTCAACTTCAATAACTTCTTCTTCCACAATAATCATCTCAACTTCTTCGGGCTGTTCAAGATCAATATTATCTTCTTCGGCTACTTCTGCCATATCAAACCCAAAAGGGTCATCAAGCAACCAATCCTCTTCAGGCTTTTTTATATCTTGCAGGGCAGTCGCTTGAACTGTTTTTTTTTGAAGTGCGGTTTGATCGGCTCCGATATTTGCAAGCTCATCGGCCATTTCGTTGCCTGCATGTCCAGCATGGCCTTTAATCCAGTTCCACTCAATATTTCTACCTGCACATACAGCATCTAATTTTTGCCAAAGGTCAGGATTTTTAACATCTTTCCAGTTTTTCTTTTTCCAGCTATGAATCCATTCAGTAATGCCTTGCTTCACATAATTTGAATCTGTCCAGATAATTAAGTGAGCATCGGGTGGGCAAAATGAAACGCCTTCAATCGCAGCAGTAAGCTCCATGCGGTTATTAGTTGTCTCAGGTTCACCGCCAAATAATTTATGCTCACCCTGCTCGGTAATGACATATGCGCCCCAACCACCTAAACCCGGATTGCCACGACATGCACCATCAACATACAGTGTGATTGTTTGAGACATAAATCGAAACCTAAACTAAAAGAAAAAGAACTGAATATGGTGTATTGTATACGCAAAAAGTTCGGTTCCATCGTTACAAAGCAAGGTTTTTTTAATTTCTTGTAACATTTCCATGCAAATGACATCAAATTATTGCCTTGTCTATCTTGCACGCTTTACTACAATGGCATCGAAGACCTAGGGTTTGTGGCCAAACCCCAAAAAATATTACGCGAGTTGTTTGGAAGTTTTTATGTATAAACCAACCACATTTGTGTGGCAGCCATCTGCGGCATCATTGTTCAAAATTACCGTACTTAGCTCTGCTTTAGCTGCGTTGGGTATTACAACAGGCTGTTCATCGACTCCGCAATCTGCAAAAACCTCAAAATCGAAACAGGTCAGTGGTGCAGGTTATTTAGATGCGAGTAGTCTTGACTCTTTGGAAGACTTACTTTCAGCAACCGATATGCGCGCTGTAGAAGGTGATCGTCTGCTTATTTTGAAGCATGGTGATGTCTGGAAGCGTATGTCTGTTGGTTTCAAAATGGACTTGAATCATTGGGATTCACGTATTGAAGCTCAGCGTAGCTGGTTTATTTCTCGTCAGCCTTACCTTGATCGCTTGAGTGCTCGTGCCAGTCGTTATTTGTACCATACTGTGAAAGAAGCTGAACGCCGTGGCTTACCGACAGAACTTGCATTATTACCAGTAATTGAAAGTTCTTATGACCCAGCTGCAACAAGTAGTGCAGCAGCAGCGGGGCTATGGCAGTTTATTCCAAGTACTGGTCGTATTTATGGCTTAAAGCAAACTGGTATGTATGATGGGCGCCGAGATGTGGTTGAATCGACTCGCGCAGCTTATGAGTTTTTAGGAAGTCTTTATAACCAATTTGGTTCTTGGGAACTTGCGTTAGCTGCATATAACGCTGGCCCTGGACGTATTCAGCAGGCGATTAACCGCAACCAAGCTGCTGGTTTGCCAACTGATTATTGGTCATTAAAATTACCTCAAGAAACAATGAACTATGTTCCACGTTTCTTAGCTGTTGCTCAAATTATTAAAAATCCAAAGGCTTATGGTGTAGAACTACCGCCTATTGCAAATAGACCCCATTTCCGTGAAGTGACTTTATCAGCACCTTTAACGTTAAATGAAATTGCTTCTACAGCAGGGTTAAGCCGTGCAGAACTTTATGCATTGAACCCGGGATATCGTGGTGAAGCAGTAGACCCTGCGAGTCCAATGCGTATTTTGATTCCTGCAGATTTAAGTCCTTCAATTGATAATAAATTAAAAGGGAAAAAAACGGGTGGTAGCTCAGGTTGGTGGGCAAATGCAACTTCACCGTCTACACCTACAACTGTTAGTCCTTCTACTACAGTGACAACAAGAACAACACCAACAACACAAGTTCAGCCAGTTAAACCTTCTTCACCAGTGAAGAATACTTCAACGATTTCAAAATCTACACCACGTGGTTCCGATGCGTTAGCTGCCTTTGCAGCATCAGCGGATGTACCAAGTGCGCCGCGTATTCCTGTAGCTGTGACCAATGCAGCTAACATTACGAAGCCTGTTAAGATGGAACCACCAATTTCAGCTTCTGAACGTGAAAAGATTTTAGCGGCAGTTCGAGCTGAAGGTGAGAAAGAAACAGTTCAGCAAGCTTTAGAGCCACAACCAACTCAAGCTGAAAAAGATCAAGTCGTTGCTGAATTAAAAGCAATTGCGCCTAAAGGAACTGAAATTGTCGATCCGTATGATGGCAAAATTAGGTTAACCGCAATTCAGACGAGCCAGTCAGTTGCAGAGCAACAAGGTAAAGAGGTCAGTAGAGGTTTTGCTTATCCAAAAACTTTAGCTGAAGACGTGACCGTAGCTAACTCTGAAGATGGACAGCGCAATAAAGGCAAGCCTTACATTAAAACTGATACAGATGTAGTGGTTGTACAGCCTAAAGGTAAGCGTAGTACTTATACGGTTTTACCGGGTGATACGTTGGCCGTTATTGCAATGAAAAACGGCGTAAACTGGCGCGATGTTGCTAAATGGAACCAGATTGACCCTGAAAAGACGTTATATGTTGGTTCAACGCTTTACCTATATGATGCTAAACCACAAGAAACTCAAACAACATCTAAAAGTACAGCTAAACCAGATGTATATGTGGTTGAAGCTAACGACAGTTTAAGCGGTGTTGCTAATCAGTTTAATTTGTCAGTAAGACAGTTAGCTGAATATAACGATTTATCAGTGACAGATGGTCTGTTTGTTGGACAGAAACTACAGTTAAAAGAGCCAAAGAATAGTCGCTCAAGTGCTAAAGCCGAGCCTAAAGCAGTTCAGTCAAATGCAACGAAACGTATAGCAACAAAAAGTTATACTGTGAAGCGCGGTGAATACCTTAAGTTGATTGCAGATCGTTATGCGCTCTCTAATCAAGAACTTGCTGAATTAACGCCAGGTTTATCTGCGGGCAGTAACTTGATGGCTGGCCAAAAAATTAATGTGCCTACACAAGATATTTCTGTAGATGAAGTTGCTGAAACTAAGGCTTCTAGTAAATCTGAGAAAGCATTAGCAAATGTTTCTTATAAAACAGAAGGCTATAAAGTACAACGTGGTGATACTTTATCGAGTATTGCAACTAAATCAAAAATTAGTCTAGCTGAGCTAGCCGAGTTAAATAACTTAAAAGCAAATAGCCATGTGCAACTTGGTCAAACTTTAAAAGTACCAGCAGGCTTAAGTGTTCCAGAACAATACGTTGTACAGTCTGGCGATAGCTTAAATGCGATTGCGAGTAAATATAATTTGCAAACAAGTTATTTGGCTGATCTAAACGGTTTGTCTCGTACTGCCGGTTTGCGTGCTGGTCAACGCTTAAAACTAACAGGTACGGTTGAAGAAGCGCCAACTAAATCTTCTAAAAATACCAAAGAAGAAACGCCAGAAACGTATACAGTCAAATCTGGTGATAGCTTAGGTAATATTGCTAACCGTTATCACTTACAGTTGGACTACCTTGCTTCATTAAATGGTCTTTCACGTACCAGTAGCGTTCGTGTAGGGCAGCGTTTAAAGCTAACAGGTGATGTACCTACAGCAGAAACAGCTAAAGTAGATACCAAGTCTTCAACTAAAACAGTTGCGGCTGGTAAAAACACTGAAAGATATACTGTGAAATCTGGTGAGTCTTTAAATAGTATTGCGAGCCGTGCAGGCATTTCAGTGCGCGAACTTGCTGAAATGAACGCATTAAAAGCGAGTGCTAATTTACAGCGCGGCCAGAATATTGTGATTCCAAAAACTGTTGTGGAATACAAAGTGAAGCGTGGTGATACATTAATTGGCCTTGCTAGCAAATATGGTTTAGAAACCAATTTCTTGGCTGAGCTGAATAATTTAACGCCTTCTACTCAGCTTCGCATTGGTGATGTTATTAAAGTGCCTAATTTATAAAATAATTAGCAACTTATGCATAAATCATCTTTTCAACTGAGCCTGCTAGTCGGGCTCAGTGTCATTTCGCATGCAGTTTTTTCTGCACAGCAAACCACCTCATATATAGCGATTCATTCCAAGCCTAAATATTTAGGAATGATGGCTATGCCATATGCAAACCCGAATGCTCCTAAAGGTGGTCTGTTAAGTCAGGCCGCTCAAGGAACTTTTGATAACCTCAATAGTATGAATGGTAAGGGGAATGCTACAGAGGGCGTTAATTATCTTTTTGATACTTTAATGACCCAGTCGCTAGATGAGGTCGGAGTTTTATATCCGCTTTTAGCCGAGAAAGTGAGTTATGACCCAGAAAAAACGCAGTCTGTTACTTTCTATTTAAACCCAAAGGCGCGTTTTAGTAATGGACAGCCAGTCACTGCGGCAGATGTTAAATTTAGTTTTGATGCCTATCAGAAGAAGTCCAATTTAGGTTTACAGATGTACCTTGCTGATTTGGCAAAAACAGAAGTAATAAACACCCATCAGGTAAAGTTTAGTTTTAAGTCTACCCATAATCCTAAAATGCCATTTATTTTGGCAACATTACCGATTTATTCAAAAGCAGATTGGCAAAGAAGAGATTTTAGCCGAATTACCCTACAACCGATTATTGGTTCGGGGCCATATGTAGTTGAACGAGTTGATGCAGGTAGAAGCATTAGTTATAAAAGAAACCCAAATTATTGGGCAAAAGATTTGCCTATTAACAAGGGACGTTATAATTTTGACCGATTAAAATATGTCTATTATCGAAATTGGGATATTGCTTTTGAAGGATTTAAATCTGGGCAATACACTTTGCATGAAGAAACTAATCCTAAAAAATGGGTAACAGATTATCGTTTTCCTGCCGTAAAAGAAGGGCTGGTTACTCAATATAAATTTCGTCACCATAACCCGATTGCCACTGAAAGCTATGTGTTTAACACTAGGCGAAAACCTTTAAATGATATTCGTTTTAGACAAGCCTTAACCTATACCTATGACTTTGAATGGCAAAATAAAGCTTTGTTTTATGGTCAATATCAACGTCTTCAAAGTTATTTTGAAAATAGTGAATTAGCAGCAACAGGTCGACCTTCAAAAACTGAATTAGACTTGTTAAAACCATTATTGCCTAAGTTATCTCCACTCATGCAACAAGGTGTTTTAGCAAACTGGAAATATCCAGTGTCGGATGCAAGTGGGTTCAATCGTCAGAACTTGTTAACTGCACGGCAATTACTCATACAGGCTGGCTATAAAGTTAAAGAAGGGCAACTATTTACACCAGAAGGAAAAAAAGTTCAGCTTGAGTTTTTAATTCAGCAAGATGGTAAACAACGAACACTTTTACCTTTTATTCGTAACCTAAAAAAGTTAGGCATTGCAGTTAATTTGCGTCAGGTCGATGCTCCGCAATATTTAGAAAGGACTCGTCGTTACGATTTTGATATGACCACAATGAATCTGCCGCAATCTCTCAACCCAGGCAATGAACAAACTCAGTTTTGGGGAAGTATCGCCGCAGCGCAGGATGGAAATTATAATTATTCAGGTATTCGCAACCCCGTAATTGATCAAGTGATTTCTAAACTTGTTGCAAGTAAAAGCCGTGAACAACAGATTATTTATACTCGCATTCTCGATCGGTTGCTTAGAGCTGGTTATTATCAAATTCCGACCTATGGTAAAGGTGAAAACTGGTATGCTTATTGGAATATGTATCAACAACCTAAAGTTAAACCAGCACTTTCTTCTGGGATAGAATATTGGTGGAGTGATGCAAATAAAGCCAAAAAAGTTGCCAAATATTTACATCAACAATAAAACGCACCTGCCATAAAGGAAATCCTGTTGTATGGGTTCATATATTCTCAAGCGACTTCTTTTAATGATTCCCACATTGCTTGCCATTTTATTGATTAACTTTGTGGTTGTGCAAATTGCACCGGGTGGGCCAGTTGAGCAAGCAATACATCAGGCACAAAGCGATTTGGGAATTGGTCGTGCATTGAGTGCAGAAACTTATTATCAAGGTGCTCAAGGTTTAAGCCCTGAAATGGTTGAGCAAATTAAGGCTCAGTACGGCTTTGATCGTTCTGCCCCTGAACGATTTTTTCTAATGTTAAAAGGCTATTTAACTTTAGATTTTGGACAAAGCTTCTTTAAAGATAAACCAGTCGTGGAATTGTTGTGGGAAAAAATACCTGTTTCGATTTCGCTTGGGCTGGTGAGCACTTTTCTGATTTATTTAATTTCTATTCCGCTGGGAATTAAGAAGGCAAGACAACAAGGTTCGTGGTTCGATCGGTCCACCTCATTAGTTCTTGTGGTGGGATATGCTGTACCAAGTTTTGTATTTGCCATTCTGTTAGTTGTTTTTTTTGCGGGCGGCTCTTATTTCCAATGGTTTCCATTACAAAATTTAGTATCGGATAACTTTAATCAACTTAGTCTTTGGGGCAAAGTTGCCGATTATTTATGGCATATGACTTTGCCACTGATTACCATGGTATTAGGCGGTTTTGCCAGTTTAACCTATTTAACTAAATACTCATTTTTAGAAGAACTCAATAAACCCTATGTTTTGGCAGCCTATGCAAAAGGATTGAATGGCCAACAGGTCTTATATAAGCATGTATTTCGTAATGCCATTTTAGTTGTGCTCGCAGGATTACCAGAAGTGTTAGCGGGCATTTTCTTTGTAGGTAACCTGTTTGTAGAAATTATTTTTCATTTAGATGGGGTGGGGTTGTTGGGCTTTGAAGCAATTGTTCAGCGTGATTATCCTGTTATTTTTGGGGTTTTATTTTTCTTTACTTTATTTAGCCTAATTTTACGTCTCATTTGTGATGTGCTGTACCAATGGATTGATCCTCGAATTCACTTTGATGCACAAGGAAGCAAATAATGTCTTTAATTGTGCGTACTCGATTACAGCGTTTTAGGCAGCATAAATTGGGCTGGGCCAGCTTTATTTTATTTAGTCTGATTTTGGTCTTATCCTTAGCTGCGGAGTTAATTGCTAACGATAAACCACTGTTAGTGAAGTATGAAGATTCTTACTATTTGCCAGTGTTTAAAACTTATCCTGAAACGGCGTTTGGTGGGGTTTTTGAAACAGAGGCTGATTATAAAGACCCTGCTGTACAAGCGCTTATTGAGACTAAGGGGTGGGCAGTTTGGCCACTCGTTAAGTTTTCATATCAAACGCCCAATTTAGACTTGGCCGTTCCTGTGCCGTCACCACCCTCCAAACAAAACTGGTTAGGAACAGATGATCAGGGCAGAGATGTTTTTGCTCGTATTCTTTATGGCTTAAGAGTGTCGTTGCTTTTTGGTTTAGCCTTAACCTTTTGTTCCGCTTTATTTGGAATTACCGTAGGTGCCATTCAAGGTTACTATGGCGGTTGGGTAGATTTATTAGGACAACGTTTGGTTGAGGTCTGGAATGGCTTACCCATGCTTTTTATGGTCATGATTTTAGTCAGTATGTTTGTGCCAAATGTATATTGGTTATTTTTCATTATGTTGTTTTTCGGCTGGACCATTTTGGTGGGCATCGTTAGAGCAGAGTTTTTGAAAGCTCGCCAGCTAGATTATGTTCGTTCAGCCCAAGTTTTGGGAGTGACTGATCGCGCTATTATTTTTAGGCATATTTTGCCAAATGCGATGAGCTCGAGTTTGTCTCAATTGCCATTTATTTTAACAACTAATATTAGTGCTTTAACTGCTCTTGATTTTTTAGGGTATGGCCTGCCACCCGATGCAGCCTCTTTAGGCGAGTTATTGTTACAAGGTAAAAATAATTTAGATGCGCCATGGCTAGCAATTTCGGGCTTTTTTAGTCTGGCTATCGTTCTTTCACTTTTAATTTATATTGGGGAGGCAGCCCGTGATGCGTTTGACCCAAGAAAATAATTTAAATATCGCCTCAACGTTATTGAAGGTAGAACATCTTTCAGTTCAAACCAAAGCTCACAAGGTTTTATTGGATGACCTGAATTTCCACTTAAGTGAAGGGGAAACACTCGCTATTGTTGGCGAGAGCGGTTCAGGTAAATCGATGAGCTGTTTAGCAATAATGGGGTTGCTACAAGAAAAATTAGAAATAACAGGTCAGGTCTGGATTGGCTCACAAAACATGCTTGAGTTAGATGAAAGAGCTCAATCAAATTTACGTGGTCGACAAATCGCAATGATTTTTCAGGAGCCTGCTACTGCCTTAAATCCGCTACATCGGGTTGAAAAAATTGTAGGAGAAAACCTTCTTTTATCAGGTTTTTCAAAACTTGAAGTTCGACAACAAATAGTTGAGCTGCTAAAAGATGTGGGAATTGTTGAACCAGAACAAATTTTAAAACGCTATCCACATGAGCTCTCTGGTGGACAAAAACAACGTGTCATGATTGCGATGACATTGGCGCTTCAGCCTAAAATTTTGATTGCTGATGAACCTACGACTGCGTTGGATGTGGTCTTACAGATACAAATTTTAGAGCTATTAAAATCTTTACAAGCAAAATATGGAATGGCACTTATTTTAATTAGCCATGATCTAAATTTAGTACATCGCTATGCTGAGAAACTAATTGTATTACAAAGTGGGCGTGTAGTAGAGCAAGGTGAACTGAGCCAAATTTTTACAAATCCTAAAACAGCTTATACAGCACAGTTATTAGATCATGATTTTGGAAGTGTAGAGTCTAGACCCGCTCAACAGAATGTTTTATCAGTTCGAAAGCTCAGCGTGCAATTTCCTATAAGAAAAGGAATTTTAAATCGCATTCAAGGGTATTTTACTGCAATAGAAGATTTGAGTTTCGATCTTGCTCAAGGTGAATCGCTTGGGGTAGTTGGTGAAAGTGGTGCGGGTAAATCTTCTTTAGGTCTGGCTTTGGTTCAGCTTGTTAAGAGTAAAGGGCAAATTGTTTTTTTAGAGCAAGATTTGAATCAGTTACAGCCAAAAGTGCTACGGTTGATGAGATCAGATTTTCAACTTGTATTCCAAGACCCATTTGGCAGTTTAAACCCGCGTATGACTGTGGGGCAGATTATTGCTGAAGGGTTAAAGTTAAAAGCTATGAATGAAAAAGAGGTAACCCAGCAAGTTGAATCTGCTTTGGTAAAAGTTGAATTGGCTGAAGATTTTCAACATCGTTATCCTCATGAACTTTCAGGCGGGCAACGTCAACGTGTCGCCTTAGCCAGAGCTTTAGTGGTTCAGCCGAAACTTTTAATTTTGGATGAACCTACATCGGCCTTAGATCGGACCACGCAAAAAGCTATAATCAAGTTGTTGAGACAATTACAGCAAACCGAGCAGTTAAGTTATATTTTTATTAGTCATGATCTTAATATAGTGAAAGCCCTGTGCCATAAAGTGATGGTATTACGTCATGCCAAAGTTGTTGAATATCAGGAAACTGAACTTCTATTTTCTAAGCCTCAAACTGAATATACTAGACAGTTAATTAGAGCATCTTTTTAAGATTTTATTTTAATCATTTGTTTTTTAATAGAATAAATTTAATTTTTGACTTATGCAAAAAGTTGCATATTTTTATATTCTTTAAAATTGACATGTGCTATTGTCAGTTATCGATTATGTCTTGACACGCTCAATAACTCATTTAAATTAGAGTAATTACTCTATAATTCAAAAAAAGAGGTTAACCATGAACCAGATTGCTCAACCCATCACAATTCGTAATACCACCTTTAAAAACCGCATTATTAAAGGTGCGATGAGTGAGGCGCTTGCAAATTATGAAGGCCAACCAAATGATTTACATTTGGGCTTATATGGTGCTTGGGCAAAAGGTGAACTTGGCTGTGCCATTACGGGCAATGTCATGGTAAATGCTGGAGCAAAAAATGAACCGGGTGTTGTGGTTATTGAAACTGAACGTGACCTAGATCGCTTAAAAGAGTGGGCGGCCTTAGGTAAAAAATATGGCATGGTGCAGTTAATTCAATTGTCACACCCAGGCCGCCAGTGTCCAAAAGGTTTAAATAAAGAAACCGTGGCGCCATCGGCAGTACCTTTTAGCCCAGCTTTAGCAACCATGTTTGGAACGCCACGTGAACTTACTCATGATGAAATTCTAGATATTATTAATCGTTTTGCGAAAGCAGCTCAGATCTGTGAAAAAGCAGGTTTCGAAGGCGTGCAATTGCACGGCGCACATGGTTATTTAATTAGTCAGTTTTTATCACCATTAACTAATAAGCGTACAGATCAATGGGGCGGTTCAGTTGAAAATCGTAGCCGTTTTTTATTAGAGGTTTATAAAGCGGTACGTGAAGCAACCTCAGAAAATTTTATTATTTCCGTGAAGCTTAACTCGGCTGACTTTCAGCGTGGCGGTATTAGCGAAGAAGATGTGATTTCAGTGTTTAAAGCAGTAGATGAAGCTGGTATCGATTTAATTGAAATTTCAGGCGGTACTTACGAGGCACCAGCAATGGCTGGAGCTAAGGCGGATAAACGTAAAGCAAGTACGATTGCGCGTGAAGCATACTTTTTAGATTTTGCTGAGAAAATCCGCCAGCATGTTAAATGTAAGCTCATGGTGACAGGTGGGTTCCGTACTGTAGAGGGCATGAATGCTGCACTCGCAAGTGGCGCATGTGACTTTATTGGTATTGCTCGCCCATTTGCGGTAGAAACCGATTTAACAGAACGTTTAATTGCAGGGCAAGACGTGCGTTATGCCGTAAAACCCATTAAAACAGGTTTACCTTTTGTCGATAAAATGGCAATTATGGAAATTATTTGGTATGCCGCTCAATTTAAAACCATTGGCAAGGGTAAAAAACCAAATCCAAAACTTTCACCACTGGTGGTGTTTTTGAATTATGCCAAAGGCAATATTAAAGCGGTGATTCAAGGACAAGTGAATTCGCGTAAGTCTGCATAATTTCATTACCATGCAGTCGTCCAGTAAGCGTTAAATGTAGAAGCAGACCATTGGCCTTTAATTAAAGCATTGTTAAGGGCAGGTCTGTTTTCTATTTGGGCAAGATAACGGTTTATATGTTTAAACTGACTGTAATTTTGTGAGCAAGCCAGTAATGGAAACCACATCAAAATATCAGCAATAGTAAACTGATCTCCAGCAAACCACGCATGTTGCTCTAAATGTTCATCAATCATTTTCATTTGTCGTTGTAACGATTGATTGAGATAGCCTTGATCGAATCCATATTTTAAAAATTTAGGAATGAAACGGATTGGAAAAGGTGTACGTTGTGCAATTTGGTGAAAGATTTGTTTGAGTACTAAATCGGGAATGAATGTTGCCTCACAATAATTTTTCCAATAATAAAAATTTAGGAGTTGTTGGCTTGATAGGCTGTTTGGTCCCAATTGTGGGTGTAAATGAGATAGGTAATCTAAAATTGCTGAGGTTTCAGCTAAGACTGAAGTCTTTTCTTGTTCAATAATTTCGATAGTTGGAAATTTTGATAATTGATGAGGTGAGTTTTTATCTTTGCTTATAACTGAATGATCTTTAATAGTGAGCTCATAGTTGAGTTCTAATTCTTCTAAAAACCAAATGATGCGTTGAGAGCGCGAATTTTTTAAGTGAAATAATCGAATTTGCATGTCATGTCTAAATTATAGTTTTGATCTATGTTAAGTATAGAACATAATTTAATTATAAAAATATTTATAAATCAGTAAATTATATTTTTATATAAAAGTAGTTTAATAAAAAGCCACTGCCATTAAAAATAGAGTGGCTTTTTAGTGTTTGATATCCCTAACGAGATCTGACCTACAAGTTTGTCGTCTTGAAGAGGATACCGTATATCAGATGTCTTTATAGTTCAGTTTAGAACGTATAGCTCATACCAAACTGAACGGTACGTGGTTCGCCCGGATAAGCATATAAATTGAAAGCACTTTCATCATAAACTTTGTCAAAAATATTTTTCAGATCTAAGTTAAGACGAAGTTTTGGTGTTGCTTGATAATAAGAAACCAAATCTGTAACTGCATAACCTTTCATGGTGTAAGTACTATTGGCTGTTTGTCCTGCACGCTTATCAATATATTTTTGATTAATTCCTAGACCTAAACCTTGTAAAGCTCCACCCTGAAATTCATAAATATTTAAAAGATTAAAACTGTTCTTTGGAATATTGGCTAAAGACGTTCCTTTTTGCAAAGTGTTGTCTTTAGTCACTTCCGCATCTGTATATGCGTATCCACCAATAATTTTCCAAGCAGGTGTAATTTGCCCTGAAATATTTAGTTCAATACCACGACTACGAACTTCACCAGCAGCAACTTTTTTATTTTGATTTGGGTATAAAGGATCATCCGTTAAGACATTTTCTTTCTCTGCATAAAAAATAGCAGAGTCAACCGACAACATATTGTCTAGCGCTTGCCATTTAAAGCCTAACTCGTAAGCTAGGCCTTCTTCTGGGTCAAAACCTTGACCACTATGACTAGCACCAGTGTTTGGTTTAAATGATTTTGCAGCATTACTGTAGATGGAAAGATCATTACGGGCTTTAAAAACTAACCCTAAACGAGGAATAAAGGCATCATGACTAGTATTCCAGTTTGCAGTATTTGGTAATAGGTTTTTATAGTCATGCTCATAGTGCTCAAAGCGTAAACCCAATAAAGCACTTAAACGTTCATTTAAATCGATTTGGTCTTGTACAAAAACGGCCGTGGTTTTTAAATTTTCACGGTCATGTGTTGCCACGCTATTAAGTTCAGGTAAAGGCTGTCCTAGAACTGGGTCATAGATATTAATAGGATAGTTGTTTGAATTTGGGTCTGAACGAATAATGTATGACTTATAGTCATAATTTTCATATTCAAGCCCAGTCACTAAGGTATGTGTTAAACCTAAAAGTTGGAAATTACCTGTTAGATTGATCTGCGCATCAGTATCTTGCCACTTTAATTCTCGATAGCTGTAATTTCTGTTAATTTTTTCTATATCATTTTTATTAACACCGCTTCCTTCTACCGCATAGCCATACAATTTTCCATTTAAATATTGCACGCCAGCATTCAGCTTCCATTCATTTCCAAGGTCGTGTTCAACTCGTAATTGAGTCATATTGTTATCATTGTAAAGCCGGTTGTTGTATTTACCTGTTTCCCATAAATAGGTTTCTGGTGAGCTATTAAAAGACTTCTGACCTGCATAACGTGTTTGTCCACGATCAAGCGGATGCTGATTTCTTAAAATATCGGCTTCAAAAGTAACTTTTGTTGTGTCGGAAGCTTGCCATTGAATGACTGGTGCAATTCCATAACGTTTAGATTCAACGTGGTCACGATAACTATCACCACCTTCTGCGATCACATTGAGGCGATAACCAATATTTTCTGCATTAGGTATAGTTCCTGTCGTGTCTACAGTGGTGCGGTATAAACCTTCACTGTTAAGCTGTGCGCCCAAAGTGGTTTGTTGCTCAGACTTTGGTGTTTTAGAAATTAAGTTAAACGTACCACCCGGGTCACCACGGCCATACAAGCTAGATGAGGGGCCACGTAAAACGTCTACGCGTTCAATCGTGTTGCTATCTGGAGCGTTCGGATAACCTCGGTTAATTGGGAATCCGTTACGATAAAACTCACCGCTGGTGAAACCACGAAGGTTAAACCCCGTTAAGCCTTGACCGCCAAAGTTATTAGCACGAGTAACACCGCCAGCTAAATCAAGTGCTTCAATTAAGCGTGTAGCTCCAATATCTTCAATTACTTTTTGAGTCACCACACTGACAGATTGCGGTGTATCTTTTAATGCGACTTCGCTACGTGTTGCGCTACTCGAATTATCTACCTTATAAGCTTGGTCATCGGCCTGTTGGGCTTTAATTTTAATGGTAGCAAGCGTAGTTGAAGATTGATCTGTTTCTGCGAACGCACTTGATATACAACATAGTTGAGCAATGCTCAGGGAGATGAGACGAAGCTTAAGATCCATTTAAAACCTTGTTGATAATAAATATCAGTATAAAAATAAGAATTATTATATTGTAAATCTATGTAAAGGAAATACTGGATCAGTGATATTTAAATACAAATGTATTTTATTTGGAAATAAGAGAGGTTAAAGCAATTAAATAGAATGTTAAGAAAATAAAAAGAAATTTTATAAGAATAGAATAATGGCGTCCCTACGGGGATTCGAACCCCGGTTACCGCCGTGAAAGGGCGATGTCCTAGGCCTCTAGACGATAGGGACGTTGAGGATGGCGGTATCTTAAGAAGCCGCCACCAAACTGTCAAGTAGGTAAGGAGACAGTTTGTTCAAAATATAGCAAAACAGTTCAGCAGTCTTCTGAGTATCGTATAAAGCAGAGTGTGCTTCTTTACCATCGAACTCAATTCCAGCTTGAATGCAGGCTTTAGCAAGGACGGTTTGTCCAAACATAACAGCACTTAAAGTAACTGTATCCATGACTGAAAAACTATGAAAAGGGTTCTGGTTTTTTGTGCTTGTACGCGCAATTGCAGCTTGAACAAAACCAAGATCGAAATGGGCGTTATGACCGACCAATACTGCATGTGTACAGTGTTGCTGTTTGCGAACTTCATTGACTGATTTAAAAATACGGCGTAATGCAGTCCGCTCATCTTCAGCCATTGCTATACGCATTGGATTAAATGGATCAATACCAATAAAGTCTAGCGAACGGCGGTCGAGGTTAGCCCCTTCAAACGGGTTAATGTGCGCATGAAATGCTGGACCAGGGACAAATTGTCCCTGAGCATCATACACAATTGGAATGCACGCAATTTCTAGCAATGCATCTGTCTGGGCATTAAAACCTGCCGTTTCAACGTCAACAACAACAGGTAAGAAGCCACGAAAACGTTGGCCAATGACCGGGACAGAGGTTTCTTGTGTCACACTTTTCTCCATTGCAGCGTTTTCCCGGCATGCAGCGGGATAATTTTTTGATCATCTAAATAATCAAAAGATTCTGGGACAAGGTTATCTTCTTTTACCAAAGTAATGGTAGAAGTATTACGTGGTAGACCGTAGAAGTCCGCACCAAAATGGCTAGCAAAACCTTCTAAGCGCTCTAGTTTACCCACTTGGTCAAATGCTTGGGCATAAAGCTCAATTGCATTAGGTGCACTATAACAGCCCGCACAGCCACACGCATTTTCTTTTGCATTTTGTGAGTGAGGAGCGCTATCTGTACCCAAGAAAAATTTAGGGTTACCACTCGTTGCAACTTCAAGCAAAGTTGTTTGATGTGTTTGGCGCTTTAAAATTGGCAAACAGTAAAAATGCGGTTTAATGCCACCGACTAACATATCATTACGGTTAAATAATAAATGCTGAGGAGTGATTGTTGCAGCAACATTACGGTCATGCTCTAAAACAAAATGAGCCGCATCGCTTGTTGTAATGTGCTCAAGTACCACTTTAAGTTTTGGAAACTGTTTTAAGAGTGGGTTGAGTACTTCGTCAAGGAAACGTTTTTCACGGTCAAAAATATCGACATGGTTATGAGTTACTTCACCATGAAGTAATAATGGAACTTGATGTTCTTCTAATTGTTCAATAACTGCATAAACCTTACGGATATCACTCACACCATTATCAGAGTTGGTGGTTGCGCCCGCTGGATAAAGTTTAATTGCATTTACATGTCCAGATTCTTTAATTTTACGAACTTCGTCTGGTGAGGTGAAGTCAGTAAAATAAAGCACCATACGCGGGTCAAAATTGAGACCCTCTGGAACATGAGCAAGAATACGTTCACGGTAAGCCAGTGCTTCTTCCACAGTCTTTACTGGTGGAACAAGGTTTGGCATACAGATCGCACGAGCAAACTGTTTAGCCAAATCAGGTACAGTACGTTTTAATGCTAAACCATCACGTAAATGTGCATGCCAGTCATCTGGCTGGAGCAGGGTAATAGAGTCCAAGGTAGTTCAAACTTCGAAATAAAACAAATGATAATCGATAAAGTGTGAAAATGGTAACGAGAATTACGGACAAATGGCAAAATAAAGCGCAAGAGGCCTCAAAAAATAATGTTATATTTTGTTAATGTGTAAGAGGTAGGAATCGGGTAGTGGTAAATAGGGGAAATGTACAGGAATTACTCAAAGCAAAAGAAGAAATAGAATATCTGGTAACTTTACATACTCATCGTTATGCCAATACACCTTTGCCTCATCAATTAGAAAAAAAGTTCTGGTGCTTAAATCTTGAACGAACTAAACAAAATATCTCCAAATTTTTAGCAAGTGGCGTTCTCACCTATCTAATTTTTATTTTATTAGCGCTCCCTACAGACTACTTAGTGATTGGCGTACCTTACATTACTTGGGACTTTATTTACTGCTTATTTAGTGCAATTAATATTGCTTGTGCGCTGCTGCTATTTTGGGTTTTTGCCAAGTTTAAAAAACTCACTGAATATTTTTACATCGCTGCGTGCGGGATTGTATTTTTTACCATTATTTTCAATGCAATGTTGCTGCTTAGTGTAGGAAATACTGCTCTTAAAAATCAGTCGATGTTACTCCTTTCTTTTTTATATATGCTCGGCTTTATTTTAAGCGGTATAAAACCTCTGCACATGCTTTATGTGGGTTTAACAGCAGCAATTTTCGTTTTTTCTTCATTAATTTTATTGCAGGCGAATTGTGACTACATTGCTTTGGGACGTGCATTGTTTGGTAGCTGTATTTTAGGTTTTTCAATTAGTACGATGCTTACTTCTAGAGAAAGAAGCCTTTTTTTAAATAATCAGCTTGCTGAGCTTAACGAAAAGATTCTACGTATTGAGGCATCTGAGTTGCTTCATTTAAGTCAGCAAGATGCACTCACTAAAATTTCTAATCGACGTACTTTCGATGAGATGTTCGACTTTTTTTACTATCGGGCAAAACAAGAACAACGTCCATTGGCCGTTTTATTTATTGATATCGATTTTTTTAAAAACTATAACGATTTTTATGGGCACCAGATGGGGGACAAGGTCATCTCGTCTATTGCCTCTGCAATTAAGAATTCGATTCGTCATGTGGATTTCGTTGCCCGATATGGCGGAGAAGAGTTTGTGGTTCTTTTGCCAAAAACACCTGCTCAAGGTGCATATGCTGTGGCTGCCAATATTTATAAAGCGATTGAGCGTCAAGCGATTCCTCATGCTGCATCTTTGGTTTCTACGCATGTAACCATTAGCTTGGGTTTTACTGTTTACACAGAGGGCTTAAAAGTCACTCAGGAAAATTTAATTCATGCTGCCGATCAAGCTTTATATCGGGCTAAACAGCTGGGACGTAACCAAATTTATTATCAGCCTTTACAAGTCGCCGAGATTGCCTGAATGAATTTTAAAAATAAAAAGGCCACCTTAGTAGGTGGCCTTTTTTGACGCGATAAGAAAATTATTTTTTCTTACTGTCTAATTGAGGAATAGCAGAACCTTGACCGATTGAAAGTAAACCAGCATCTGTATAGATACCAAGTTTTGAACGTGTATCGGTAATGTCGAGGTTACGCATAGTCAACTGACCAATACGGTCCATAGGCGAGAATATTGAATCGCCTTTTTCCATTGTTAAACGTTCAGCTTCGTACGTTAAGTTTGGAGATTCAGTGTTCATGATGGTGTAGTCATTACCACGACGAAGTTCAAGAGTCACTTCACCTGTAACAGCTTTAGCAACCCAACGCTGTGCAGTTTCACGCAACATAAGCGCTTGAGAGTCGAACCAACGACCTTGGTAAAGTAAACGACCTAAACGTAAACCGTTAATGCGGTATTGTTCGATCGTATCTTCGTTATGAATACCAGTAACCAAACGCTCGTAAGCAATATGAAGAAGAGCCATACCCGGAGCTTCATAAATACCGCGAGATTTCGCTTCGATAATACGGTTTTCGATTTGGTCAGACATACCTAAACCGTGACGACCACCAATACGGTTTGCTTCAAGAATAAGCTCAACTGGATTGTTAAAAGTTTGACCGTTTAACGCAACAGGTACACCTTCTTCAAAACGTACAGTTACTTCTTCTGGTTTGATTTCAACTTCTTCTTTCCAGAAAGCAACACCCATAATTGGGTCAACGATTTTGATACCAGCATTTAGGTATTCAAGATCTTTTGCTTCGTGAGTTGCGCCCAACATGTTTGAGTCAGTTGAATACGCTTTTTCTTTTGACATTTTATAGTCAAAACCGTTGTCGATTAGGAACTGTGACATTTCTGCACGGCCACCGAGTTCATCGATGAAGTTTTGATCTAACCAAGGCTTATAAATTTTAAGATTCGGGTTGGTCAATAAACCATAACGATAGAAACGTTCAATATCGTTACCTTTATAAGTTGAACCGTCACCCCAGATGTTTACATCATCTTCTTTCATTGCAGTAACTAACATTGTACCTGTTACTGCACGACCTAATGGAGTCGTATTGAAATAAGGAACACCACCTGTACTGATATGGAATGCACCACACTGAATTGCAGCAATACCTTCGAGCGCAAGTTGTAAGCGGCAGTCAATTAATCGAGCTTTTACAGCGCCGTATTGTTCTGCTTTCTTTGGAATTGCATCGTAGTCATCTTCATCAGGCTGGCCTAAGTTTGCAGTATATGCATAAGGCTCTGCACCCTTTTGTTTCATCCATAATAAAGCAGCTGAAGTGTCTAGGCCTCCGGAGAAGGCAATCCCAACTTTTTTGCCTACTGGTACATGCTGCAAGATAGTTGCATTATCAGTCATTGCTAATCCTAACATTTATAAAAAAGACCCCGTACAGGTGGTCTCGAGAATTCTGAATGGCGGCTATTGTAGCACTATTCATGGTGCTTTTTTTGGCAAAAAAAGCATTAATTCATTCCTTCTGGCTTGAAGTTTTGATTTGATAAAAAATCTAAGGCTATTTATAGAATGAGAAGGGGGAATGAAGTATTGTTATTCCAAATAAGAAAAGACTTTTAATGACTTAAAAAGAAAATAGGATAAATATGAAGAAAAATTTTGGCTTATCGCGTGCACACTATGTCGTGGCTATAATCACTGTACTCGACGTGATTTATATGATTTATCATTATATGGCAATCAGTGGCTCAAGCTCTACTTATTTACTCGGTGGAGTTATTGGAAAAATGGTTGTGATTGGGCTTCATCTATATGCTGCTAAAAGAGTTTTAGATGGCACAAAAAATTCTAGATATATTTCACTTTTCTTAACGGTATTTTTACTTTTTGCATTTCCTATTGGAACCATTCTTGGCGTAATTATGCTGTTTTTATTATATAAATGGGAGAAAGAGCTAGATTTCTTTAGCGTCATTAAATAAAAGTAATAAGAGTGGCTTTAATGGATTGACCATAAGCCCCGATAAATTTCTTTACATGGTCATCCTAAAACATAAAAAAAGTATTAAAGTACTATGCAACAAGTTGCAAAAACTATTGGGACGCAGCATGACAAGTTACGCCAATTTATTAAAACCATTACATTTAGGCTTTACCACCATTAAAAACCGTGTGGTGATGGGATCCATGCATACGGGGCTTGAAGACCGTTTTTACAATTACCCAAAACTAGCAGCTTATTTTGAAGAGCGTGCTAAAGGTGGGGTTGGCCTGATTGTGACGGGGGGTATTTCTCCGAACCGTCAAGGATGGCTCCTGCCAATGGGTGGAACCATGAATGGTTTAACAGATATTCCGCAGCACCGTCTGGTTACACATGCTGTGCATAAACATGGCTCTAAAATCTTAATGCAGATTTTGCACGCTGGCCGATATGGTTACCAACCATTTGTTGTGTCTTCAACAGCAATTAAATCTCCTATTTCACCGTTTAAACCCCGTCAGCTTTCTGAAAAAAATATTTTAAATACGATTGATGACTATGCACATTGTGCTGACATTGCCAAAAAAGCAGGCTATGACGGTGTCGAAATTATGGGTTCGGAAGGTTATTTAATTAACCAGTTTTTAAGTAGCCATGTGAACCAGCGTACAGACCGTTGGGGCGGCGATATTGAAAACCGTATGCGTTTTCCAGTCGAAGTTGTAAAAGCGATTCGTGCCAAAGTTGGTGAGAAATTTATTATTTGTTTCCGCTTGTCTTTACTCGACCTTGTGCATGATGGTAACACCATGCAAGAAGTGGTGACTGTAGCCAAAGCTTTAGAAAAAGCGGGTGTGACTTTATTAAATACCGGCATTGGCTGGCATGAAGCTCGTGTTCCGACGATTGTAACGTCGGTGCCTCGAGCCGCTTTTGTCGATTACACAGCCCACGTAAAACAGCATATTTCTATTCCGATTATTGCGTCAAACCGTATTAACATGCCTGAAACTGCTGAAGAGATTTTGACAGCAGGGAAAGCAGATATGGTTCAAATGGCTCGTCCATTATTAGCTGATGCTTTTTGGGTAAATAAGACTGCAACTAACCGTGTTGATGAAATTAATACCTGTATTGCTTGTAACCAAGCATGTTTAGACCACGCTTTTAAAAATCAGCGTGTGTCGTGTTTAGTGAACCCGCGTGCAGGTCATGAAACTGAACTGGTTTATTTAAAAACCAAGCAGCCTAAACGTATTGCGGTAGTAGGCGGTGGCGTAGCAGGAATGTCAGCAGCAACTGTTGCGGCAAGCCGCGGTCATGCGGTTACTTTGTTTGAGGCAACTTCAGATGTGGGCGGTCAGTTTAACTTTGCCAAAGTTGTACCGGGTAAAGAAGAGTTTCACGAAACGATTCGCTACTTCAAAGTCCAACTCGAAAAAACTGGGGTGGATGTACGTTTAAATACTCGCGTGAACCGTGAGCAGCTTGAACGCGAAGGTTTTGATGAAGTGATTGTTGCAACAGGTGTAATTCCACGCGCATTAAAAATTGAAGGAAGCACTGCACCACAAGTTCTTTCTTATGCTCAAGTTTTAAAAGGTGCAGAAGTTGGGCAAAAAGTAGCAGTGATTGGTGCTGGCGGTATTGGTTTTGATGTATCTGAGTTTTTACTTAAACCTCCACATCAACCACAGCCTCAACCTTTAGCCGAGTGGCAACGTGAATGGGGGGTAGACCCAGATCCGAACTATGTTTCTGAAGGTGGTATGCAGCCACCAGTGGTTGAACCAGCAATCCGTGAAATTTATTTATTACAACGTAAAACAACACCATTAGGTATTGGCCTTGGCAAGACGTCAGGTTGGGTACACCGTGCACAGCTTAAAAAGCATGGCGTGCGTATGCTACGTGGTGTGCAATATAAAGCAGTCACTGATGAAGGGCTTTGGATTGAGCACAATGGGCAAGACCAGCTTTTACGTGTAGACACGGTTGTAGTGTGTGCAGGTCAAGAGTCGGTAAAAGACTTGATGCCAAAAGAAGGTGAGTCGACTATAGCGAACTACCATATTATTGGTGGAGCAAAGCTTGCAGCAGAGCTAGATGCGAAGCGTGCGATCAAAGAAGGAGCAGAATTAGCTGCTCGATTGTAAAATTGATGAAACAATATGCACTTGAACACAAAGCGATGATATTTTTCTTGAATAAAATGAATAAGCTTTGTATTCTTACGCACATGGAAGCGTGGCAGAGCGGTTTAATGCACCGGTCTTGAAAACCGACGAGGGTGTGAGTCCTCCGTGAGTTCGAATCTCACCGCTTCCGCCAAATTCGAAAAGCCCCTGTTAAAAGCAGGGGCTTTTTTTATTTCTATGGCATAAATTGATTGAGTTGCGTCAGCATTTAGTCTGGAGGTTGAAGGTTACTATACTTATTCTGTAGGATTTAAAGTGGCTTTAAATAGAAAAATTTAATATAGTCACTTAGATATAAAATGAACATATCATTTATTACTAAAGCTAGTTTAATAAGATTTTTCGATTAATATAAGAATAGTTGGAGAGAAAAATGAGTAGATCTGGAAAAACTGATTTGGAAAAGTTAATTTTACTAATTAATCTAGGTGTTTTGTACTCTTTGAAAAATAATTATATAGATATAAATGAAGCTGAATATTTTTTGTATACACCATATATGCTTAGACTTTTGAAAGAAAATAATTGCTCTATCGACTTAATTAATATAATTCATAATGGGACCGAACTAGAAGATCTTGGGGGGTTAAATATTGATTTTAAAAGTGAAGTAGAAAAAATGTTTAAGGAATGTGAGGATATGATCAAGAATTTTCCTGAAACTAGTTTTGAGTTTGAAAAATGGTATGATCAAAATTTATTTAACAAATATAATTGAGATATATTTAATATAAAAAATATTGCTGACACCTTATTAGATCTTGATACTATAGAAAGTAGTTTAGGAGCTTTGAAAATTTACGAATAATTTTAGAGTTTAAAGAATTATCAAAATTTATAAATAGCTGTTATTGGATAGAGATTGTATTTATGATTATTTTGTAAATAGGGGGTATCGGAATAATTTATATTTAAGAATTAGGGCGAAATTTTGTTTTACGCTTAATGTTGTGAATACTTTATTAATAACTGAACTTGATTTTTAGAAGCAATATTATATTCAAATGGTTATTTACTTTAAATACACGTAATAACTATTTAGCTATCAAGAAAATGTAAGTAATAGGATAAAAATGTTAGAAACTGATGTTTTAATTGTTGGGAGTGGTCCAGCTGGTTCTTCTGCTGCACTTATGTTAAGTAGTTATGGAATTAGAAATATCATAATAACTAAATATAGATGGCTGGCAAACAGTCCGCGTGCTCATTATATCAGTCAAAGAACTATGGAAATTGTTCGAGATTTAGGGATCTCTGATGAAGTAATCGCAAAAGCAGCACCAAAAGAAGTTATGGGAGATGTTGTTTATTGCACATCTTTAACGGGTGATGAAATTGGACGCTTTCCTTATGGAATGAATCATCCAGAAAGAATGTCAGAATATGCTAAAGCGAGTCCCTGTGAACAGTGTGATCTTCCTCAACACCTATTTGAACCTATTTTACTTTCAAATGCAGCATCACGAGGGAGTCATCCAAGATTTGATACGGAATATTTATCTCATGTACAAGATGAGAACGGCGTAACAGTCACTGTTTTAGATAAATTAACTCAACAAACATACTTAATTCGTTGTAAGTATTTAATCGGAGCTGATGGTGCAAGTAGCCAAGTCGTAAAAGATTTAGATTTACCTATGGCTGGTAAAATGGGGAAAAGTGGCAGTATAAGCATTATTTTTAAAGCCGATTTAACCAAATACGTCTCGCATCGACCCGGATACCTCTGGTGGATTATACAACCTGGAGCAAACATTGGTGGGATTGGCCTAGGGTTGTTGCGTATGGTCAGACCTTGGAATGAATGGCAGATTGTTTGGGGGTATGACATTGAAAAAGAAGAACCATCTCTTACCGATGATGAGGCGATTGCAATTTGCAAGCAGCTTATTGGTGATAACGACATTGAAATAAACATAAGTAGTAAGTCGTTATGGACAGTAAATGAAATGTATGCAGAGCAATACTCAAAAGGTCGAGTTTTCTGTATTGGCGATGCTGTCCATCGTCATCCACCTTCGAATGGATTAGGTTCAAACTCATCTATACAAGACGCTTATAACTTATGTTGGAAATTAGCATTTGTATTAAATGGCAAAGCGGGTAGTGGTTTATTAGACAGTTTTAATGAAGAAAGAGCACCTGTTGGTGAGCGAATTGTTAAGCGAGCAAATCAAAGTGTTAGAGAATTCTCTACAATCTTTTCTGCTTTAGAGTTAGATGGAAAGTACAGTACAGAGACGATGCAGGGAAGTATAAATGCCTTAAGCGAAAGTAATGAAAAAGGTGCTGTTAAACGTCGTGATTTAAGATCTGCAATTGAATATAAAGCTTATGAATTTGCTGCTTTAGGCGTAGAAACTAACGTACGGTATTATTCATCTGCAATTGTTGGAGCAGAGTCTGCTATTGAAAATAAAATAGATTCTAGTAGAGATGAAGATCTTCATTATTATCCTTCATTTACCCCCGGTCATAAACTCCCTCATGTATGGCTAGTCAAAAATCATAAAAAAATATCAACCTTAGACTTAATCGGAAATGGAAAATTTACGCTGTTCTGTTGGTTGCAAGGTGACAAATGGAAGTGTGCTGTAGACAAACTTAATAACCAGCTCAACTTGGATATTAACGTTATACAGGTAGGCCCAAAAAGAGATGTTGAAGACTCTTATGGAGAACTGTCTCACTCTTGGGGTAATGATGAAAATGCTTGCATCATGATCAGACCAGACGGCTATATTGCTTGGCAAAGCAACAAAATTGAATCGGCGGACAATGAATTGCACAAAGCCATATCATCAATACTTAGTTTGAATTAGTATTTGACTGCTTCACCAAATTCGAAAAGCCTCTGTTAAAAGCAGAGGCTTTTTTATGTGAATGTTTTAATGCTTAGAAACCTATATAAAAATTTGGATTGAGTTAGGTAGATTTTTATTTCAGTTTAATTTTATATTTTGTACTTAATTACATCCTCATAATGGTCAATATCTTGTCATTGTTTGAAGAATTCTTTCGGGTCAACTATTGCTGCTATAGGTATAATTATGAGTAGAATAGCTTCTTATAATACTAGCCCTTTTACATCACTAACTTGCAAACTAAAATCGCCTGATATGTACCAAATTTAAATTAAGAGATATGGATAATTCATGAATTTAATAAAACCTAGTAGTAAGTTCTTTCTTACAATTTTTCTTATGATGAATCTTTCAAATACATATGCAGCAAAAATACAGGCTGTAGATGCTGAAGTACAGGAGAGTGCTGTAGATGTAATGGAAGCTGCTGGAGCAGAAGCTGTAGGTGGGCAAGAGGATATATGCCGTGTTGACGAGGCGTGTGATGTTGCATCTGCTGTTTCTGAGGACGAAATGTACGGTGGCATTCAACAGGAATATGTCGTAAAAGGCTGTAAGGTAACAATCTACAACGATGGGCCTGTGAAAATGGTCAATGTAAAGACGGATCAACCATGTGATGCTCCACTTCCTAAAGACCATAAATTTTCTAGATAGACTCCGTGAGCCTATAAATTATTTTGAGTGCCTTTAAAAAAGTTTTAGTACTTAGCAACTCATATGGAAATTTGGATTGAGTTAAGCCGATTTAGATTTCAGCTTAACTTTATATTTCATCGTGTCTTGGAAATGAATCCTCGTTTTCTACTATTTAATCTTTAGCATGTTGTTTTTTCTCAAAATCATGAACCATTCGAATACGCTCTTCAGTTGCAGGATGAGAGGATAAAGTATCAAGCACAGCTGTAGATAGTTTATTAGCTGAAGATTCTTCTTGAGAAGTTGGTGGGTTGGACTGATTTTTTTTATCGGTACCTTCTTCTGTTGTATCGCTTAGACGTTGTAAGAAATTTGCGAAATGCGAGACTTCTATATGCTTCCTATCCATCAGCTGTAAAGCATATAGATCGGCTTCGGACTCAAATTTACGTGAGTAATTTGCACCAATCATAGCAGCAGGTAATGAGGTAAATAAGTCTGAATTATCTCCTGTCATTGCAATGTATAATATACTTAAGCCTAAACTAGTTAACCCTTGTTGCAAACTATGGCGATAAACCAAATGGCCTTGTTCATGGGCTAATACGCCTAAGATTTCCTGATTAGTATGTGCCATTTTGATCAGTTCATCTGTGACGATAATCGTATTATTAGGTAGCGCTACAGCATTTGCCCCTAAATGATCGCCTTTACGGAAGACTAATTTGGCTGGTCTGTTTTCAGCAATAGTATTCAAATATTGTTTAGTAATTTGGTCTTTTTGAGTTTGTGCTAATTGGCTGGGTGCAGTCCAATTATTTAATACATAATTCTCGGCTTCATCACCTAATTTCTTTAAAGTATTCTCAGGTAATTGAAAAGCAAGATAATGGGATGTGGCTGGAACACCCCATTTCACTAGACTGATCGCAAAAGTAACCACAAAAATTACACTAAAAAGAATAAGAGCTGGAGAGCGTTCAAATTTCCAGATTGAATGTTGAACCTTTTTAGTTGTGTAATTAAACCATTCAGGTAATGCACTATGAAATTCAATCCGTGCATCATCAGATAATTCAATCACTGGGTGTAACTGTCCCAGCGCACCAATCAATTTCATATCAGTATATTGATAATGGCGTTGTTGTTCTAATTGCTCACCATACCGAATGAGAACTTCAGATTTAGATTGAGCTGAAATCTGAGCACGGTGAGGTTTAGACACTATGCCATCATAGAAAATGATATCTACTGCTTGGGACATAAATTATTAAACTCAGATTATTATAGAGAGATGTCAATATCAAAAATATCACTGATTTCTTCAGCTAAAGCACTTTGTTCTTGCTGAGCGAGATTCATCATTTGATCTGGATCATCTAATAAAATTAAACTCATCGATTCAATCTGATATTTGTGAATACGAACCGCAGCCCAAGCAGACATTAAACCTATCGTTAAGATTTTTACAATCCAGTTTGAAGCTACAATCCATGCAAAACGCCATTGATTACAGTCTGTTTTAAATTGACTGTTTCCAACTGTCGTATTGTTCCATGTCGTAATAAAAATACGTGCAGCAATTAATGGATAAATAAATAATCCAATAAATGCATATACCATAACTATTCCGAAGACTAAAGCGTTCGGTGAGAACCCAGCAATTGTTCCTGCAAGAGCAAAGTAAATTATTGATAAAATAGCAATTATACCAATTGCAATAAAAACTGGTATATAAACTGCAGCCATATATTCAGACCATTTCGCGTTTAATTTAAAATTTAATTGTCCAGCATATAAGTTGTTTAGATAATATTTTTTATATAGCCAAATAGCGACAGGTGTAAAGATTCCTAATGTGAAAATATATACCAATATACTCAAAAGAAAGACTTTATAAGATTCTTTTATCGTTCCACCAAAATAAAAACGTGCGTTGCCGAACTTACTATTTCTTGCAGTAAAACGCAAAGTAGCGCGAATTAGCCAAGGTATTGCTGTATATAGTGCAACTAGTCCAACCACAGTCGCAACTATTGAATACTGTGATGAAATTGCAAATACTGCGTAAATTCCTAATGCAATTAAACGTCCAATCAAAATCTTGGTTGGAATCCCGGTAAAATCAAAGCGGCGTTCAAAAAATTCTGTATTGCCATAGAAATAGCGTAAGCGACGAACTTTAGCCCACGGTGCATATAAGCTTAAAGTAATAATAGTCAAAAGAATATTAACGATCCAGATTCCAAAATATTCTGAGGCTTTACCATGAAACTTAAAATGATAAATTCCTGATTGAGAAATTGGTGGGGACGTAATATTTTGATCCTCATTCAAATCTTGAGGAGATGAGGGTAAAGCTTGTTCTTGCATTTTATTCTCTTTATTGAAACTAAATGATCTTGATTGAATGTAATAGATAATTAGAAAGCTATTGAGAACATTATATATTTTTTATAAATGGAAAGAAATAGAATGAAAAGCAAACAACAATACCACTTGTGGCCCTCTACGGTGGAACGGGAGAAAAACACCTTTTATTTTATATAAAGCCTCTTATTATTTTAGTTGAGAATAATATTGTTTTCGCCAATCAAGATAGTTTAAATCTAAATAATCTTCATTCCCTAATTTTATGGAATAGTATGATCGTAAGGCTATTTCAAAGGCTCCTTCATGGTGTAAAAGCTCTGCAACTTGCTGCCTAGTCAATCTATCTAATAAATTATGATAAAATTGATTCACAATTCCATCTGCGTTTTCTTTATTTTCTTTAAATATTGAGCTCAACTGAGATGTGATAGTTTCAAGTAAATAAGGAATGTCACATTCAATAATAAAATCACTTTCTAGTCTCTTTTCTAGTGTTTCTTCTGCAATTGAGTGGATTATTAGTTTCGATATTATTTCGGAAGATTGTGAAAGAATCATTATTTCTCCTTTTTCCTCCAAAGCTTCAAGTATTTTACTTACCTTATTTATATAGTCTTGATGAGTGTTCGTTAGCATTAATTTTTTTAGCCTTAGAGATTATTATTAATATTATAAATTTTATTCATTTAACCTAATACCCCTTATACGAAATACGGGCACAAACCCTAATCAAAAAACCTATAATTCGCTAATTTGTTTTTGACTTCTGTAACTTTATAAACCCCAAATTAACAATAAATTTTAATTATTTATCCTTACTTTTTAATGATCTATTTTAAAGCAAATGTCATTTTGTGTGCTTGACTGCCAAATGGTAGAGCACTATCCTTTGCCTGCTGGCCACATTGCCAGTCGGTTGTCGCAGACCGGGAAAACAAAGTCGATATGCAAAACTCTTGTTTTGTGTGTCGGGAACTCGTTCGCCCCCTTTTTCTCTACGGTAGGGCGGAAGGGGGACACCTTCGGGTGTGCTGGTTCCTTTGTTTCCAGTCTGCGAACCCCCTTTCGTTCTGCCACCATAATTTTAATGATTTGGCAGAACTCCCAATAAAAAGGAGTTTGCTTTGCACATTCATTATTTCTTGGCAGCCTTTGCCAAAAGCTATAACGACACAACTTGAACTTTTAAAAGCAGTTTGAAAGTCACTTGGCTTTTCAGACTTTAATCCATCTTAACCAAAACTTAATCAACAATAAAACTTGAGATGTGCCAAGCACAGTCTTTATGGGCTTTGCTATGCCTTTTATTTATTTAAAAAAGAGTAAAGGCATTTTTATCTCATTTATATACAACAAGAATTTATTTTATAACGGTAAAACTATGCCACATTCAGATCTCCCATTTCGTGCTTTAAGTGTGCTTCACACTTCCCGATATCTGTTTAATCACTATGGCTTTCACAATGTCGGGGTCGATCGAATTATTGAGTCGGCGAAAATCCCGAAAGCGACTTTTTATAACTACTTTCATTCAAAAGAAAGGCTAATTCAAATGAGTTTAACCTTTCAAAAAGATGGTCTAAAACATGAAGTACTTTCAATCATTCATGTTCAAAAAGAATTAACGCTGCTTGAAAAGCTCCGCAAAATTTACTTTTTACATGCCGATTTAGACGGACTTTATCATTTGCTTTTTAAAGCTATTTTTGAAATTGCGAAAACGCATCCAAAGGCGTATCAGGTGGTCGTTGAATATCGAAACTGGTTTATTAATGAAATCTATAATTTACTTTTAACAACCAACGCAAATGCTTCAAAACAAGATGCGCACATGTTTTTGTTTGTGATTGATGGGGCAATGGTTCAGCTTTTAGACCCAAACAAGCCAGATGAAAAAGAAAAATTATTAGATTATTTTTTTATTACTTTAGGATAAATGAGAGGAAAACATAGGTAAGGAAAGATACTAATAATTGCTTACTTTCCTTACTTTGAAAATAAATTAAACCTGAGCTTAATTTAAATAAACATTACTTCTTTTGCTTAAAACGATATTTACATTTTAGGCAGCGATAATCCTGAAAAATATTTTTATCGATCATTACGCCTGCTTTTTTACCAAAAATATTGCCAACTACACCGCCGGTAATACCTGCGCTAATTGCACCGACAAAAGTTCCTACAGTTCCGCCAACAATCACACCTAAAGGGCCAGCAATCGTACCAATCGCTGCACCAACAGAAGCTCCAGTTGCAGCACCACCTACAGTGCCTGCTGTCGTACCAGCAGCTGTCAGTAAAACACCGCCAGTTGTTCTAAGTAATTTGTCATGGTCACGTGCTTCAACTTCGGTAGAACCACACTTAGGACATTGCAGAGCTTTTTCCATAAAATTTCCTGTCTTTCATCATTGAGTGACACAGTACGGCGCTAAATCAGTTAAGTGGGTAAAGAACCTGTCTTTCGATGAAGTGTCTTTTTCCTATTGAGCGATCGTAACGATAACTGGTCTGCTTTGATTTTAGCTGAACATTGACACAAATATTTATAGATCATGTAAACACTTGTACTTTAATAATTATCTCATTAAATACCAATGTTTAGAATGACTAAGGCTTACATATTAATGTGTCTAGTAGAGAACAATTTAATAATGATGAATAGAATGTGAATGGTTTTTTTAGTAGATTTACTGAAGTTACTTAGGGTAATGAGCTGTAAAATGATAAAAGGCTTATCCTGTTTGAATAAGCCTTCTTTGAAGATTAGAGTGATTTTTTCCAACTCAAAAATTTATATAATCCAAACATGAATGTAATCCAGATTGGAATTAAAATCACCGATTTTTCAAACCCTTTTGTCCACATGATATATAAAATCATGCCAATAAAAATCAAAACGATATAGTTACTTAAAGGTGAAAATAGTGCAGGGAATTTAACAACCTTACCTTCAAGTTTCATGGCACGTTTAAACTTTAAATGGGTAAAGCTAATGATTGCCCAGTTTAAAACCAATGCAGCCACAGCCATGTACATGAGATAGCTTAAAGCTTCTTCTGGGATAAAATAGTTCAGCAATACACAACCAAAAATCAGAATAGAAGAAAAGATAACAGCAGGTGTTGGAACCCCTTGTTTACTCACTTTTGTAAAAATTTTGGATGCGTGACCTTGTACTGCTAGGCCATACAACATGCGACTGTTTGCGTACATACCACTGTTATAAACAGACAGTGCAGCCGTCAAAATAATAAAGTTAAGCAAATGCGCTGCCCAGCCAATACCAAGCTGGCTGAAAATCATCACAAATGGACTTTTATCTAAACCACCGAGGTCAAGCTGATTCCACGGAATGAGCGACATGATGATGGCAAGCGAAGCTACATAGAAAACCAAGATTCGAAAGATGACTTGGTTAATGGCTTGTGGAATGCTTTTTTCAGGATTTTCGGCTTCAGCAGCAGTCATCCCAATCAGTTCAATACCGCCAAAAGCAAACATTAAGAAGGCAAGCATATAAAACAGGCCCGAGAACCCATGCGGGAAAAATCCGCCATGCTGCCATAGGTTCGAGAAGCTAGCGATAGAATCACTACCTGCGGTGACCAATAAATATAAGCCAAACACGATCATGGCAATGACTGCCGCAACTTTAATAATGGCTAACCAAAACTCAGATTCACCATAAAATTTAACGTTGCCTAAGTTCAAACATGTGACCAAAACAAAGAAAAATAAGGCTGATACCCAAGCAGGAATATGAGGCCACCAGTAATGCACATATTTAGCAACTGCTGTCAGCTCGGTCATCGCGACCAAAATATAGACCACCCAATAGTTCCAGCCCGATAAAAAACCGGGGAATCTTCCCCAATATTTTTGTGCAAAGTAACTGAAAGAACCGACCACAGGTTCTTCTACGATCATTTCACCCATTTGGCGCATAATTAAAAATGCGACCAAACCGACAATGGCATAACCTAAAATAATAGAAGGGCCAGCAGACTGGATGACTTGTGCAGAGCCTAAAAATAAACCTGTCCCGACAGCACCACCCATAGCGATTAACTGGATATGGCGATTTTTAAGTCCGCGTTTTAATTGGGAAGATGAGTTGCTCAAAATATATGCGCTGAATAAAAAAGCTGGCGTTATTGTAATGGATTGCGCATCATTAGCCTAATCGGAAAAATGGTGATGAATTGCAAGTATAGAAAACTACGGATATTTGAAATGATTAAAGACAATTATTAGATATACAAATAAAATAGAAGTTGATGAGTGAAATGACAAGGTTCTACGTAAGTCTTTTAAGAGAGTAATGCTGTAAAAATGATTGTTAAAACTGAATATACTTTTATCTATGAAGTTTGGTGAGATAGTGTATTTCTAACAGTATTAACAAGAGAAATTTATATTCGTAAAAGGAATAAAATTGAGTAAGGGAATGAAGGTTGTAGAAAATGCATTATAAAGAACTATATAAATATGAATATCTTATAAACTCTGATTGTACTAAACTAATAAAAGGAGAGATTGTGGGACTTTTATTTCTCCTTTTTAGTATAGTTATTTTTTGGACTGAAATTTTTGAATCGGATAAATGGGCAATAGATTTATTTGGTATTAGTGTGTCATTGTATTATTTATATCCTGTTTCTATGGGGGTGTTGGGACTATTTTATTTATTTGGAAAATTTTTTAAATATTATCGTTATACTATTTTTAGATTCTATTTCGAAAAAGATTATTTGATATTGGAAATTTGTGGGATAAAAACTGTTAAATTTAATAAGTTTAATATTATTGCTGATCAATATCGTATTGGTCACTGGAATGGTTTTAAAAAGGAATATTTTAATTGTATAGGTATTACTAGTGACAGAAAAGTATATCTAATTCCAGTAGCTGACGGTAAGCAAGATGAGCTTATAGAAGTATTAATGAATCATGTGGATAAACAAGTTGACCCCTAAATAAACCTACTCCTATTTAACTAAGCCTAATTAATATCTAAAAAAAGATCCGTACAAAGCTATACGAATCCTTTTTCTGAAAATTAGTGGTTCTATAAATTAGAAAGATACCATTTTGCCCGGATTAATCATTGCGCCGATGCCATACATACTTTTTGCGAGCGGAATAACAACGGGAGCAAGGGTACGACCAAACATAATATTTTGATGATCAATTTTAGATAACATTTCAAAATCGTTAGATTGCCCAACAAAGTCATTCGCAATGGCTTTACCAATACGTACCGTCTGTGCAACGCCATGACCACTCCAGCCGTGAACAGCATAAATCGGGAATTTATTGCCAAACTTACGGCTATCGACTGCACCATTTACGGTTAAATCAGTTGTTCCACTCCAGACAAAATCCATTTCTAGATTTTTAATTTGAGGGAAAACCGTATGAATTCGATGTTCTAGATAATTTAAAGTTTTCTCTGGTCCCCAACATGTTCCTGTGCCTTGGCCACCAAACAATAAACGGTTGTTAAACACAGGGCGGTAGTAATCAATCTGGAATTGAGTGTCATAGACTGGATGCCCAAATGGCAGAAGCTCTTTTGTATCAAGCTCTAGTGGGGCAGTCGTCGCAACATAGGTGTAAAACGGAATAGTAGTATTGCTTTGCTCTGATAAAAGTTTAAAAGAAGCATGGTGTACCGCTAACACCACAGACTTTTTAGCTTTTACGACAGCATTTGCTGTTTGAACATAAATACCATCTGCTTTTTCTTCTATTGAAATGACTTCTGTTTGTTCATAAACAGTACCGCCATTTTGGCAAAAGCCATAAATTAAACCGCGGTTTAAAGCTAAAGGATGGATTTGTCCACCCAACTCATCAATTAAACCACCTGTGTAATAATCAGACTTAATAAAGTCCATAAGTTCATGTTTACCCACAATGCGCGTATGGTCTTCACCTAAATATTTTCGTGCATCGGCACCTTGTGTTAAACCAACCAAATGTCCTTCATGAACGGCGGCAGTAATGTGACCATGTTTTCGGTCAAAGTTGAGTTGGTATTTTTCTGAGATTTCATCAATAAGTTGCATCGCTTCCGTAGAGGTAAAATGCCATAGTTTTTTGGCATCTTCATAGCTTAAGCGATCGGCCATTTCTTGAGCTTCCCAGCGAGCTAAACCAGGGGTAAGTTGTCCGCCATTTCTGCCAGAAGCTGCACTACCAATGCGGTTTTTTTCTAATAAAACTGTATCTACATCTTGTTCAGCTAAATGTAATGCACTTGATGAACCTAATAAGCCACCGCCAATAACCACCACATCGCATTCAATATCAGCTTGTAAACTGTCAAATGTATGCCAATCAGAAAGTGAGCTTTCATAGTAGTTCGCTGGATTATCTACCGCTGCGCCTTCTATATTTGCTGTGTCAAATTTTGCGTGTTTTGGATTTAACCAGCTCCACTCTTTGCCCACTTGTAGAGATTTACTTGGTTTATATTGCACGTCTTTTAAAAGTTGAGGTTTAGAAATAATATTCATGACGAAGTTCCTTAAAAATTAATAAGCATTACTAATCGCAATACTTTGTTTTTTAATCGTTTTATAGATAAATAAAAGAATGCCTAACGATAACCAAAAACATCCGAAAGTGAGCGAAGATGAATCAAGGTTAAGCCAGAGGCAAATAATGCTGATGACGGATAAAAGCGGTAAAAAGAGGTTTAGAAATTTATTTTTAAACCCTGAGCGCTGTTTATCTTTAATATAAAATTTCATAAAAACTGAGAAATTTACGGCTGTAAAAGCGACTAGCGCACCAAAGCTGATCAGGCTTACGACTTGTGCTAAATCTAGAAAAACCGCGGACATTGAAATAAGACCAACAAATAAAACCGAAAAAAATGGTGTACCTAAAGAGATGTGAATTGTCCCAAAATACTTTTTAGGGAAAATATTATCGGTGCCCATTATATACAGTAAACGCGAAGCACTGGCATGAGAGGCAAGACCAGAGGCGACTGTGTTCATAATTTGTCCGCATAAGAATACGGATTGGAAGAATGCACCGCCGACATAAAGCACAATTTCAGGAAGTGCTTCTGACGGATGATGAAAGCGTAGATTATTTGGAAAATAAAGCTGAATAAACCAAGCGGCTGTGAAAAAAATAAGTCCGCCAGCGAGAGTCGTTAACATGACCGCACGAGGGATGTTTTTGGTAGGTTGTTTGGTTTCATCTGAAAGCGTGGTAACAGCATCAAAGCCCAAAAATGAAAAGCACAAAACTGAGGCACCCGCAACGAGCGGTAGTATAGTTTGGTGCTCATGCCAGAGTGGGGCTAATGTAAGCACATGCTCATAACCTTGAGTCGAGCCAATACCCTTAATCACTAAATAAACAAAAATGACCATGAGTATGATGGGTGCAAATACAAACAATAGACTCAAATTGGCGAGTAACCGAATGCGGAAACAATTCACTAAAGTGACTAGGCCCGCCGATACAAGCACCCAAAACCAGTAAGGCAGACTTGGAATTAGTGCTGTGAGATAAATTGCAGCAAGTAAAACATTAATGAGGGGCAGTAATAAATAGTCGAGTAGGGAACACCAACCCACAAAAAAACCGCTTTTTGGCCCTAAACTTTCAGCTGTATAGCTATATGCCGAGCCTGATTTTTCTGAATTTTTGCTGAATCTTGCATAGCTCCAAGCGGTGAGTAGCATGGCACCAAGTGCGAGTAAATATGCGAGTGGTACGTGTCCATTGGTAATGCCAGAGACAATACCGAAAGTATCAAACACCGTCATGGGAGTCATGTAGGCAATACCAATAATCGTGACTTGCCAAAGAGACAGTTTTTTTAAGGAAGACGTTTTATTTTCCATGTCATTTCAACCTCAAATTTCGTTGTTTTGCTTTTCATCCGGAAAAGCGATGCTATTTTTGAGCCAAAACTTCCCCTAGACCTGAATAAATAAGTCTGTTTGAAGAAAGTTTGTACAAAAGCTAGGGGCTATTTCGCCTTGGTGATGCTCTAAAGCAAAGTCAAATATTTATATTTTCGACTTCACTTTAGATCACGACCAGTTGAAAAGATTGACACGGTCGTGACAGAACCTGCTGTGGGCTTTGGCCTTTAAATAATGTGCCTGTTCTGATGGTGATGTCATTTGAAGTAATCACTCGAGAGGAATCGTTGATCACAATTGCTTTTTGTTTGATATTTTTAAGCTTCGGCATGAGTAGTTTCTCAAGTGCTGAAACTAAAATGTCGGTGGCAATTACACCGATAAATTGATCACGAATCATGACTGGATGGGCAAGGGTGATGGTATATGCACCATTGCAAATATAGTCGACATAAGGCCCATGTATGCACGGACTCTTATTTTGAGCAGGTTTATGAAACCATTCAAAAGAGCGGAAATCTAGAAATCGCTGAGCATTTTGATAGTTTTCAAGCTTAGCTTGTTGCAATTGATCTTCTTTTTTATACCACCATTCGAGTGTCCAATAATCTTGTTCTTCTTGCGTTGCAGGGCTATAACTTGCAAAGCCGATACCTTGACTGTAATGGCTTTCCTGTAGGGCTTTTTTAATTTCTTTTTGCAAAGCTGAACGCTCTGAACCTGAAAGCTTAACGTCTTTCGTTTTTTCAGGTTCATGTTTTGAGAGAATTTTACTCGCTTTGGTCGCCAGCTTTTCTGTAATGGCTGTCGTTTCCTCCACCACCGTCTTTAACAAATTTTGAAGCTCTTCTATATCTAAATGTTGGGTCATTCCTATAACTCCTAAAATTCCGTATTTCTCACTTGATACTTTATAAGCGCTCTACTTTATTGTTTTTATTCGATAGATAACTTATATCGAAGCATTTGGTCTGTTAGCATCGAAATGATTTTTCGTGCCTGAATAACAGCATCATCTTCATTGCCTTGAACAAAAGATGATAAAAGTTGGTGGTATTGAGCGACGACCGTTTGATGAAACTGATCATCTTGATAAAGCACAGCAATGAGCGGTGCCCATTCGGCTTGTATGGTTAACTCTTGATTTGCCAGTCGAGCTGATTGAGCAAAAGAGGTGAGTGTCAGCAAGCAACGTAAATCAAGTTGGGCACGTGTGTCTGCTTCAACGGCCTGTTCAAATTGATCAATAAGTTCTTTGATTTTGCCTAATTCATATTCAGTGGTTCTTTGTGCTGCCAAATATGCACCATGGCTTAAAATTGCACTATGAAACTCGCCTAAATCAGCTAGATACTCATTGGACGCTTGGCGAAGAGGGTGTTTGTTTAAGAGTAAATCGGAAGGTAACTCACAAACAAAGCTTCCGCCGTTTCGCCCGCGTCGTGTATCAATCAGACCTTTTACGCGTAAAGTATTTAAGGCTTCACGTACTGTAATCGGTGACACTCCCATTAAGCGAGCTAGATCCGCCTCGTTAGGAAGCTGTTCATTGCTTTTGAGCAATCCAGAGATAATTGCATTTTCTAAGCGTTCTACAACTTGTTCCGATCGAGTTGCCTGAGCGATAGGTGCAAAAATTATCGTATATGCTGACATGGCGAATTCTCTAAAAGCTAAGTCAGTGACTTAGCTTAATGAAACGGATAAATGATTAAAACACGCCATATTGATGGACGGCCTGTTCATCTTCAGGCACAGCTGGTATTGCATCCCAAAGTTCAACAATTTTGCCGTTATCTACACGCCACAGTTCAAAATAGGCATGTCGATTTCCAGCAATATTTCCTTCGGAATGTGTCAACACAAATTGACCATCAGCAATGGAGCGATGAGTTTTGGAGTATACCAAACCTTGTCCTTCATTACGGATATTGTTCAAAAAATCAATTACTGCATTAACACCATCGCCAATATCTGGGCTATGTTGAATGAACTGATCGTCGTGGGTGTATTCTTTAAAAGCTTCGTAATTGCCATCAATTAATGACTTTTTAAAGAAAGAGGTCACAATCTCACGATTTTTCTCTGCATCATGGTGAGTGACGATTTCAGTTGGTCCATCTAACTGCGTTCTACCACTTACATTCGGTGCAGCTTCTGCCACAAGACCGTCCCAGTGTTCTACAATTTTGCCGTCTTTCACTCGGTAAATATCAAAACCAACTAAAGGGTTTTCATCTAAACCCTGAAAGCGGCCATGAATCGCAACCAAGTCACCATCTGCCAATACACGTACAGCTTCATGTTGCATGTCGGGGCAGTCTTCTACCAGTTGGCGAAGGCCTGAAAGACCATTTGCAACGAGTGGAGAGTGCTCTATAAAGTCTTCAGAAAAATAACGGTCCAGAGCAGTGGTGTCGTGCAAATTAAATAGCTCGTGATGGGCTTTGCTCACCAAGTCTTTCATTTGTTGTTTATTCATTTTGATCTCCTTTCAAAGTCCATTTTTATTATTCGTTTGAACTCATCACATGTTTAACGCGGGTATATTCTTCAAAACCGTAGCCAGATAAATCTTTACCATAACCTGACTTTTTGAAACCACCGTGTGGCATTTCTGCGGTTAAAGGAATATGAGTGTTAATCCAAACTGTACCGAAATCGAGTTCACGAGACAGACGAGTTGCGCGGGCGTGATCTTTAGTCCACACACTTGAAGCTAGGCCATATTCAACGTCATTGGCTTTTTCAATCGCATCATTTTCATCTGTAAATTTTTGAACAGTGATGACTGGTCCAAAAATTTCATTTTGAATGGCTTCGTCGTGTTGTTTTAAGCCACTAATAACAGTGGGTTCAAAATAGAAGCCTGGACGGTCTGCTTGTTTACCGCCTGTTTCAACTTTGGCATGAGCAGGTAAGTTATCAATAAAGGCTTTAACATTTTTTAATTGATTGGCATTGTTAAGCGGACCATAAAGTGCGTCTTGATCATCAGGTTCGCCAAAACGGGTATTTTTTGCAGCTTCAACGAGCTTAGCTAAAAATTCATCATGAACAGATTCAGCTACAATTACGCGTGTTGCCGCAGTACAGTCTTGTCCTGCGTTGAAATAGCCCGTTAAAGCAATCATTTCAACTGCTTTATCGATGTCGGCATCTTCAAAAACCACGACAGGTGCCTTACCACCAAGCTCAAGGTGAGCTTTTGCTAAATTTGCAGCCGCTGAAGCTGCAACCTGTAATCCAGCACGAACCGAACCTGTAATAGAAACCAGAGCAGGGGTTTTATGTGATACAACTTTTGAACCCACCTGAGCTTGGCCTAACACCACATTAAATGCACCTTTAGGGAAGAATGGCGCAGCAATTTCTGCAAGTAAAAGCGTACTTTCAGGGGTGGTGTCACTTGGTTTAAGTACAACTGTGTTACCCGCAGCCAAAGCAGGAGCAATTTTCCAAACAGCCATCATAAGTGGATAGTTCCAAGGGGTAACTTGACCAACCACTCCGACAGGTTCGCGGCGAATAGAAGAGGTTAAACCTTCTAAATATTCACCTGAAGCTGTGCCATTGAGTAAACGGGCAGCACCTGCAAAGAAACGAACCTGATCTGCCGATGCACCTACTTCTTCCGATGCAATTAAGTGTTTTAATTGACCCGTATTACGACTTTGAGCCTCAATTAAACGCTCCGCATTTGCTTCAATCGCATCTGCCAAATTCAATAATGCTTTTTGACGAGTTGAAGGTGTACTACGTCCCCAAATTTTGAATGCTTCTTTTGCAGCAGCATAAGCTGTATCAACTTCGGCCTCGGTTGCATTCGGTGATTGTGCATAAACTTCACCAGTCACTGGGCTGACTAAGTCGAAATAATCATTTCCTTTGCTAGCAACATATTCGCCGTTAATAAAGTGTTGTAGTTGAGTTTTAGCCATTTTTTATACCTTGTCCTTAGGTTTTAACATATAACATATAATACTATATGTATTATGTTTTAAATTTTCTGTCAAATGCTTTGATGAGGGGGGTGAGTGAAAAAAGTTGGGATTTAAATCAAATTAGATTTTAAGTTTTTGATTTGATTATTTAAAAAAAATTAAAGATTTGTGAAGATTTTTAGGAGAGGTTGATTATCTTTGTAGTTCAGTAGATTTGAGGAAAGATAAGAGCAGAATTTTTCTAATTAAAAGTAGCTTGATGAGCCAAACCATATGCTTAGCTCATCAATTTCGTTTTTATGATTTGAAATTAAAGTGAATGATTAGGTCTTATGACTCGCAAGCAGAATGCTGGTTTCACTGTTGTAAATACCTGAAATATTCCTGATTCTTTCTAAAACTTTGTCGAAGTTTTCTAAAGTATCAGAGCGTAGCTCGACCAAGATGTCCCATTTGCCATTGGTTTTATGCAAACATTCAACGGCACTTTCTAGGCGTAATTCTTTAATCACAGATTGCGCTTTGGTCCCTTCAACCATAATGCTCATCCATGCACGAATAACGTTGCGTTCAGCATTGGGTTTAAACCGTACTGTATATCCGGTAATGATGCCCGAAGATTCAAGATACTCCATTCTCTTTTTAATAGTTGCTCTTGAAACGTGAACTTTTTCGGCTAACTCGGTAACAGACATCCGTGCGTTATCTTTAAGTAAACCTAAAATAATTTGATCAATGTTATCCATATTGTAATTGTCAATTATCAGATTGGTAAAAAATAATTCATTTTTGATTGAATTACAAATTTTGTGAATCAATTTGATTTTGAATAATAGGGTCATCAACTAACCCTCATAATTTTAATTTAATGGACTAGATAAAATGAATAATTTTGCAGTTTCACGTAGTGACTTTAACGAGTGGATGGTTCCAGTTTTTGCACCAGCAAATTTTATTCCGGTACGTGGCGAAGGTTCACGTATTTGGGATCAACAAAATAAAGAATATATTGATTTTGCAGGCGGGATTGCAGTAAACGCATTAGGTCATGCGCATCCAGTGGCAGTAAATGCTTTAGCAGAACAAGCAACAAAACTTTGGCATGTAGGCAACGGTTATACAAATGAACCCGTTCTACGTCTTGCAAAACAACTCACCGAAAATACATTTGCAGACAAGGTTTTCTTCTGTAACTCAGGTGCAGAAGCCAACGAAGCTGCTTTAAAACTGGCTCGTAAAGTTGGTTTAGACAGCGGCGTTGCTGGTAAAAGTAGCATTGTGGCATTTAACAATGCTTTCCATGGCCGTACTTTATTTACCGTTTCAGCGGGTGGTCAACCTAAATATTCACAAGACTTTGCACCACTTCCAAACGGTATCAACCATGTTGCCTTTAATGATTTAGAAGCTGCAAAATCGGTGATTAATGAGCAAACATGTGCAGTCATTGTTGAACCGATCCAAGGTGAAGGCGGCGTTATTCCTGCTGACATCGAATTTTTAAAAGGTTTACGTGCGCTATGTGATGAGTTCGGTGCGTTACTTATTTTTGATGAAGTGCAAACGGGTGTTGGTCGTACAGGTGCACTCTATGCCTACATGAACTCAGGTGTTATTCCAGATGTGTTAACGACTGCAAAAGCACTAGGCGGTGGTTTCCCAGTGGGTGCAATGTTAACAACAGATAAGTTTGCTCCACATTTTTCAGTGGGTACACATGGTACGACTTATGGCGGTAACCCGTTAGCAAGTGCGGTTGCAGGTGCAGTATTTGAGTTTATTAATACACCCGAAGTGCTTAATGGCGTTAAAGAACGTCATGATTATTATAAAAAAGCTTTAAATCAATTAAATGAAAAATATGAAATCTTTGAAACGATTCGCGGTGAAGGTTTGCTAATAGGTTGTGCCTTAAAAGATAAGTTCGCAGGTAAAGCAAAAGATATTAATAACCTTGCAAGTGTAGAAGGTTTACTGAGTCTGATTGCTGGTCCAAACGTTATACGTTTTACGCCGTCTTTGATTATTCCATTTGCTGATATTGATGAAGGCTTAAAACGCTTTGAACTTGCGCTTGCTCGCTTTGTTGAAATTCAAAAGGATGAACAAGCAGCATGATGATTATTCGTTACATCGAACCTAAAGATCTTAATGACCTTTACCTGTTGGCGCAAAAAGCAGGTTTTGGTTTGACATCTTTGCAGCCCAATATGGAAAAACTTGCTGCTCGCATTGAACGCGCCTGTAAAACTGTCGCAGGCGAATTATCAAAAGCAGATCAGGTCTATTTATTTGTTTTAGAAGATACTGAACTCAACAAAGTCGTCGGCGTTTGCGGTATTGAAGTGGCACTTGGGTTAAGAGAGCCTTGGTATAACTTCCATGTTGGGACACAAGTGCATGCGTCAGAACCGTTAAGTGTTTATAACGCTTTACCGACTTTGTATTTGAGTAATGACCATACCAACTGTAGTGAACTTTGTACTTTATTTTTAGATCCTGACTATCGCTTAAATAAAAATGGCAAATTTTTATCTAAAGTCCGTTTCTTATTTCTCTCAGCATTCCGTCAATATTTTGAAGAAACCATTGTTGCCGAAATGCGCGGATATTCTGACGCCAATGGGCAGTCACCATTTTGGAATGCGGTAGGTCATAAGTTTTTTAATATCGAATTTACCAAGGCCGATTATTTAAGTGGTGTAGGGCAGAAGGCTTTTATTGCTGAGCTGATGCCAAGACATCCACTCTATGTCGATATGTTACCTGATGATGCTAAAGCCGCGATTGGCATTGTGCATCCGAATACTCGACCGGCCTACAACCTGCTGCTTGAAGAGGGACTACGCTATAAAGGCTATGTCGATATTTTTGATGGGGGCGCAACGCTGCAAGCAGATATCGAAAATTTACGGGCAATTAAAGAAAGTCAGTCTGTAACGGTTCAAATTGAACAGCCACAAAATATCGCTGTAGGGGATGAGTCTTACATTGTGGCTAATGATGATTATGAAAATTATCGGGCCATTCTTATGTATAGCCGGCCTCATCAGAACATATTGCAGTTAACAAAAGAACAGGCAAAACAATTGAATGTCGAAAATGGCTCTTTAGTTCGGGTGCTAAGTGTTCAAGTTAAACAAGTTTCGAGCCCAGAAGTGGTCAATAAACTCAAAGCGACTGAGCATTTTCGAATGGCTGTTAATTAAGCAAAAATTACTATACATTTCACCAAATTTAAGAAGGAATACTATATTATCGCTAGCGCAAGATGGGTATATGGATAAATACAATCTTGCTCGCTGAGCTGGGATTAATTAGCCTGTTTTTCTATATAAAGAGTAAGTAAATAAAGTATTTAATTAATCTATAGATTTTAAATATTTATTGAAATTATATTGAGAAAAGCGGGCTAATATAATAATGAAGGAAAGGATTGATGATTAATTTTTATTGTTATAGGTAATAGCTTTTAAAAAGGAATTTATAAGGTTTTAAGTGGTTTAATAATATTTTTAGAATGATTTAATGGACTAAATTAATAATCATATAATTTATTTATTATTAAAGCATTTACGACGGTTGCTATAAATTGGAGTAAATATTACATGAGTAAGAATAACGGAAAGCAGTTCCTGGAAGGAGATCTTCTTGGTAGTCAACATATGACTGAACAAGAAGAAGAGAAATTGCAGCGCTCATTAACCAATCGTCATATTCAGATGATCGCAATTGGTGGTGCAATTGGTACTGGGTTATTTATGGGTTCCGGGAAAACATTAAGTGTTTCGGGTACTTCAATTGTTTTAACCTATTTAATTATTGGTTTCTTCTTTTTCTTCGTGATGCGAGCAATGGGTGAATTGTTGCTTGCGAACACTAATTTTAAAACTTTCGCCGATTTTGCAACGGCTTATCTCGGCCCATGGGCGGGGTTTTTCCTTGGTTGGTCCTACTGGTGTAACTGGATTATTACTGCGATTGCAGACGTGATTGTGATCGGAGGGTACATGCAGTTTTGGTATCCCGATTTACCCGTTTGGATTCCTGCGTTTACTTCATTAGCCGTCTTAACCATACTCAACTTTGTGGCTGTTCGATTGTTCGGTGAACTTGAGTTTTGGTTCTCACTCATCAAAATTACTGCAATTATTCTGTTTATTTTGGCTGGCATTTATTTAATTAGTACTGGATTTACTTCACCAAATGGGGTTAAGGCCTCAATGAGCCATTTGTTTGAAACACAATCCATGTTTCCTTATGGTGTAACAGGTTTCTTAGCTGGTTTCCAAATTGCCATATTTGCGTTTGTTGGTATTGAGTTGGTTGGTACAACTGCTGCTGAAACTAAAGACCCGCATACCTCACTTCCAAAAGCAATTAACTCTATTCCTTTACGCATTTTGTTATTCTATGTGGGCGCATTGGTTTGTATCATTGCAGTTACATCTTGGGCTAAGGTTTCACCAGAAAAAAGCCCATTTGTAGAAATGTTTACATTGGTAGGGTTACCAATTGCGGCAGGTTTAATCAACTTTGTTGTTGCGACTTCGGCGCTATCTTCTGCAAATAGTGGAATATTTGCGACCAGCCGTATGTTATACGGCCTAGCTTTAGATAACGATGCACCAAAAAGTTTTAGCAAATTATCGAAAAGAAAGGTTCCAATTAGAGGCCTCGTTTTTTCAATGGCCTGTGTAACGCTTGGAACATCTATTTTGTTTATTGTTCCAAATGTTATGACGGCATTTACGATTATTTCAGCACTTACTTCAATTTTATGTATTTTTACATTCATGTTGATTGTGCTTTCGTATATTTATTATCGTAAGAAAAGTCCTGAATTACATATTCAGTCAAAATATAAAATGCCAGGTGGTTTATTTATGGCATGGATGACGATGCTATTTTTAGTCTTCACTATAGTAATTTTAGCTTTAGATCATGACACACTGATTGCTTTAGAGTTTTCACCAGTATGGTTTATTGGTTTGTTTATTGCCTATAAATATAAAAAGAAAAAGATGTTGCAGCTTGATATTTTAAAAGCTCAAAAGGTTGATTATATTTAAGTCGAGTATAGTTGTTTTTATATTAAAGCTAGGTGAGTGCCTAGCTTTTTTATGCTCTAAATATTGAGATATATATTGTGTTTATGTAAAATAGTGTGACTATACGTACAATTCTGTATATGAGATGTTAACTAAAAAATTTATAACTTCTTCCCTTATTCTTTTTGCGGGTTTTCACCAATATGTCTATGCCATTGAAGATGTTTCTTTACCGAGTCAGGTGCTTCAAGATCAGCGTTTAAAAGAGCTTAACCAGCAAATACAAGACCAGCTTGCCCAGCAAACTCCTTACCAAAACACCAAGCCATTACAGGATTTTAAGCATCTGGTTGTTGAAGAGAGCCCATGTGTAGCGGTTAAAAAAATTAGTTTTGTCCCTTTAAATGATCAGTCTGAGTCTGAACTACAGCAATTTAACTTTGTGGTTAAAGCTATAAAAAAACACCCACAGAATGTTTTGGGTAAATGTATTGGAACCCAAAGTTTACATAACATCGTGAACTATGCCCAAAACGAACTTTTAAAAAAGGGTTTTATTACCAGTCAAATTATCGTGAGTCCGCAAGACTTAAATCCGGGTAATTTAAACCTGAGTGTGCAAATTGGTCGCCTGAATAAAATCATAATTCAGGAAGGTAAAATTTCCTCATTACAGCTTAAGACAGGCTTGCCCTTTAAAGCGGGCGACATTGTAAATCTAAAAAGGCTTGATCAGGGGCTGGAAAATCTCAAACGTGTCTACACAGTAGATATGCAAATTGCGCCTGCAAATAGTCAAGATAAAGAATTAACGGGCTATAGCGATTTAATACTTAAACTTCAGCCACTACAAAAAGTTAACTTCAATTTAAGTGTAGATGATTCGGGTAATCAGGATACCGGTACCTATATGGGAAACATCGGGATAGGTGTCAATAACCCGTTTCATCTAAATGATATTTTATCGTTAAATGTGAGTCACTCATTAGATGACTTTCATGAAGACTTAAACCGAAGTTATTTTGTTAGTTATCAATTGCCTGTTGGTTATTATGATTTAGGTCTTAGCTACAATGACTATCAATATAAGCAAACAGTCTTAGGTGCGAATGGTCCACTGCTTTACCATGGTAACAGCCAACAAGCCAACCTGAATTTGTCTCGTGTGATTAGCCGTAGCGGGCAGCATAAAACTAGTCTGTATGGAAAACTTTATCATAAGGAAAGCCAAAGTTTTATTGATGATGTTGAGATTAATGTCTTACACCGTAGAACCTCAGGCTGGAATTTAGGGTTTCAGCATCGTCAATATTTAGGAAATGCAGTATTAGACGGCAGCATCGATTACCGTCGTGGGATGGGAGTAGGTGCCCGAACTGCACCAGAAGAAAATATTACCAATATTGAGGGAAAACATCTTCCTGTTGAAGGTTACTCCCGTGCGCCACTTTTAAGTGCCGATTTACGTTTTAGCGCACCATTCCTTTTGCTCGAAAAACCTGCTCAGTACCGCCTTAACTGGCGTGGACAATATGCACCGAAAATTTTAGTACCGAATGACCGCTTTTATATTGGCGGGCGCTATAGCGTGCGTGGTTTTGACGGTGAACTCATGCTCTCCGGAGATAACGGACAGTATGTACAACAAGAAATCAGCTTGAATGCACCAATTCCTAATACCCAGTTTTATATGGCAGTCGATCAGGGCTGGGTCAATGGGCGTAATAGCATACCGGGCCAGCGTTATTTACTCGGGAGTGTTTTAGGGCTACGCACCTATCAAAATAGTTTTTATCTGGATGCCTTTACAGGTCGGGGACTGATTGCACCTGACAGCATAAAAAAAGACTGGGTTACCGGTTTTAGTATCAACCTTTCTTATTAATTTACTTTAGAAAAGACTTTATTCATGAACAAGAATAGTTATCGCATTATTTATAGCAAAGCACGTCAAATGTTTGTGGCTGTGGCTGAAAATGTACGGAGCCAAACCAAGGCATCAGGCCAAAGTGAAGCAAGTACCCAGAGCAATATTAATAACACTGAATTTCAGGCATTTCACCAACTCTGGCAAGTGAAAGCATTGGTTGCCAGTATAAGTTTGTGGATGCCTTTAGCACCTGTCTATGCGGGTATTGTAGCGGATAGTGCAGCAAATGCTGCGAATAGAGCAGTGATTGGTGCTGGTAAGAACTCGGCTGGTACAGTTGTTCCGGTAGTCAATATTCAAACTCCCAAAAATGGGATATCCCATAATATTTATAAACAGTTTGATGTACTGGCTGAAGGTGCCGTCCTGAATAACAGCCGCCAAGGGGCTACAACACAAACAGTAGGAAACGTTGCAGCCAACCCATTTTTAGCTACAGGCGAAGCGCGAGTTATTTTAAATGAAGTAAATTCGTCAGCGGCTTCACGCTTTGAAGGGAACTTGGAAGTTGCAGGGCAAATGGCAGATGTGATTATTGCCAACCCGTCTGGTATTAGTATTAAAGGTGGCGGCTTTATTAATGCCAACAAGGCAATTTTTACTACAGGTAAACCTCAGTTAAATGCTGATGGCAGTATTAAGCAGTTTACGGTTGACCAAGGAAAAATTACGGTTTCAGCAAACCCTAATTCTAAATTTGGACTAGGTGGAAATAATAACGATGCCAATTATGTGGACCTCTATGCGCGTGCATTAGAGCTTAGTGCTGAACTACGTGCCAAAAATGATATTCAGGTGATTGCTGGGGCAAATAATGTCAGTGCAGATTTGCAGGATGTTACAGCTAAAACAGGCACAGGAACTGCACCGACATTGGCTGTAGATGTTAAAGCGTTGGGTGGGATGTATGCTAATAATATCTATCTGATGGGGACTGAAAAAGGTTTGGGCGTGACTAACGCGGGGACTATTCAGGCAGTCAATAATCTGGTGATTACCAGTGCCGGAAAAATTGAACACAGTGGCACCATCAGTTCGACCAGTAAAACCCAAGGTTTAGTGAACATACAAACAACAGGTACGGGTGCAGCTGCCGATATCAACTCATCAGGCAGTATTAACAGTAATAGCATGCTAAATATCGATTCAGGTAATAACCTGAATGTAAATGCTAAAGAAATTATTATTAATGTCGGTAGCGTGGCTTCCTCACCTTTAATCGTTAATGCCAAAGGTAATATCAATTTAGCGGCAGATACCCGCATTATGGATGACTCACAAGGTGGAGATGTCTATATTGATGCTGCGAATATCAATCTTGCCGCTGGATCAGAACTCAAAAGTAACCGTGGTACAGCAACCATACAGGTACAAAAAGATTTGGTTGCAGCAAAAGGCGCAAAACTGATTGCTGCCAAAGATTTAAATGTTTTAAGTAACGGTAAGTTATCACTTACAGAGAACCATATACAGGCATCTTTAGGTTCAATCAATCTACAAGCAAATTCGGCTAATACCCAAAACCTGATTGATCTTCAAGGTGGGACGATTTATGCGGGTAAAGATTTAAACCTGTATAGTTCAGGAGATCTAAATCTAAAGAATCTTGGATTTTCACTTGAAAATGCTGCAACACGTGTTAAAAACATTAAAGCCTACAGTGGACGTGATCTGGTCTGGAACAATGCTGACAAAGCACTTCCTCTTATTACAGGTCTGGTTCAGCTTGATGCAGCCAATAATTTAACCGTTACAGCAAAAGAAATTTCCAATAAAGACAGCATTCAACTCCATGCCAATCAAATAGCACTCAATAGTGCACTGACTTCACAAAAGAATATCGACGTGAGTTCTGAAATTGCTGATCTTGTTTTAAGTCAGGCACTCAAGGCTCAAGGTGATATTAATCTAACCGCACTTGCTGGTGGAATTACTGCAAATAGCTTAAAGGCTACATCTTCGGCTGGAAAGATTTCTATACTCGCGAATAAAAATATAAATTTAAACTCGACCCAGATAACCAAGGCGATGCCTTCGGCTGATAAAGATGAACTAACAACTGATCAGTCTGTTATTAGTGGTTCAAAAGGGGTAACGCTTGGCTCGATTGGTGATGGCACCGTTAACTTGCAATCGGTACAAGTTAATGCAAATCAGGGCGATATATTAGTTTCGAGTAATAATGGAATCAATCTAAAGGCTAATACCGATGTAGTTGTTACTGGGGATACGGGTCGATTTAAAACGGTAAATAATGTTCTAAAGGGACAAACTGTTTCGATAGAAAATAGTAAATCCGATATTAAAATCCAAAATACAGACCTCAGCTCTACGGTTGGTAAACTTGCGATCAATAGTAGAGCGGGCATGAGTACAATTATCGATAGCGTATTAACGTCAAAAGGTAATACCGAACTCTATGCAAAAGATTTACTGACTTTACAGGGGGTGAATGCTACATCAGACCAGCATCTGGCGGTAAGCTCTGGTCGTACGGTTTATAGCAATGCTGAGTATACGCCAGCGACCAAATGGATTGCGGATAAAGTCACCAACCTAACATCTAAGGGGGTGACCTCTGTAACGGCTACAGGAAACCAAGTATTACAAAATACAAATTTAACGGGCGGGGCGGTTTTATTAGAGGCTGGCGGTTTTATTTTAGGCCAGACTGGATTGAACTTAAATGCGGTCGGAAGTGATTTACTCAAGAATGATACAAAGTTAAATAGTTTAAATGGTGACTTAACAATTCAAACCAATTCTAACTTAACCATTGACCCGAAAGTTTATAGTCTAAAGGCGGTAGGTGATATTGAACTTGTTTCTAAAAATGGCACTTTAACTTTAAAGGGCTATGGTGGAACTGCGGGGAATGGATCAGAACAAGTTGTTAAGTTGGATACAGCAAATGGCGGTATCAATTTAGAAGGTGCTAAAGTTGATATTCAAGGTTCACAGTTAACTGCACAAAAAGATATTAAGATTGTTTCAAGTAAAGATGATGTGCTAGTTGATGGGATAAAAAATTCTCTAAAAAACTTACAATCTAAGAAATATTCCCAAAACTCAATTGATGACTTTAATAATATTAAAACTACACTGGAGAGCTTAAAAACATCAGAAGAATATCAAGCTTATACAAAAGAGGTAGGCACAATGAAGAGCATGAGGGGATATGCTCAACTGGTAGAATTTAGTGGAAATCATGATTTCGCAATGCATTTGATAGAAGAATCAAATAAAATTGAAAAAAGTTTAAGTAAGTATAGTAGTTTATTAGAGGCTATAGAATTAAATGAACAGTCATTAAATGATGCTGAAATATTAAAAAAGATGTTTGATTCGAATGTAGATGGATCTGAACATGCTGAAACTAAATTAACTTCAAAATCAGGAAATATAAATATTACCTCTGCTAAAGGTTTATCTATTAGTGGAGGAAATATTTCTGCTCAATTGGGACAAGTTAATTTAGAAGCAAGTGGAGTTTTAGCTGAACAGTATAAATCTACAATTAATAGTGGAGCTAATCAGCCACCAAAATTATTAAATGCAAGTATTATTATCGATGGTCATACAGATTTTTATGAAAAAGGTACTGAAGGTGAAGGGAATTATAGTTTCCGAACACTAGTCAGCCCTACCATTATTAATGGTGATAAAGGGGTTAATATCAGAACAGTAGGTAAAACCAAAGACGATAATTTAGTTTTACAAGCTACGGGTATTACTTCGAAAAATGGTGATGTGAAAATAGAATCAAATAAAAGTATTTTATTTGATGCGGCTATTGAGCAAAGCTATGACCTGACTACTACAACTGAAAAGAAAAAATCATGGGGTGGTTTAAAGAAAAAGTATATTACGACTGTAGCTGAGAATAATGAAACAAATGCAGCTTCAGTTGATATTTCTGCTAAGAATATTTCTATTGAAACCAAGAAACTAGATCCGTCAGTAGATGCTAAAGCTCCAGATAATAATATTGATATTTATTCTGGGCGCTTTACTGCCGAAGGTGGAACAATTTCGATTAAATCTGGTGGAAATCTTAACTTTTACACTGTGGAAGAATCTTCTAGCAGTACAGTGGATGTTACAAAGAAAACCTCATATTCTAAACTTATCTCACTTTTGGGCTCATCAAAAACTACTACTAATACAACACGAACTCAGATTAGTGAATTACCTGCAACTTTAAAAGCAGATTATATTAATACGCAAGCGGTTGATAAGACGAAGCTTGTTGGAACAGAGTTTGAGTATTTAAAAGGTGCAACGATTGAAACTGGAGGAACACTTGAGTTAATAGCCGCTAAGACATCTATTACAGAGCTCTTAAAAAAAGAAAAAAGCTCATTAGCTTGGCAGGCTATGCAGGATAAAGGCTCAATTACTGAAACTGCTCAATTACCAAGTTTTAACGGTCCAGTTTTACCTACCTTTAAAGCTACAGGTGGTTTAAGTGTACAAATTCCAATTAGTGAAAAAGATGCAAATAAGGTAGAGCTACGTGATGCGATTCTTGATTTATCTAAAAAACCAGGAAACGAATATTTAAAAGAATTAGTAAACCGAAAAGATGTAGATTGGCAAAAAGTTTTATTAACTCAAAAAGACTGGGACTATAAACAGCAAGGTCTTACTGCTGCCGGTGCTGCAATTATTGTGATTATTATAACAATTGTGACTATGGGTACAGGAACTGCTGCAGCGGCAGGTGCGGCTGGAGGAACAGCAGCAAGTGGTACTACAGTTGGTCTAGGCGCAAGCATGATTGGAACTGCTGGTGTAACAACAACAGCAGCGGGAGCAATTGTTCCATCAGCTCTAGGTGCCATGGCGAATGCAGCTGTTACAAGCTTAGCAACTCAAGCAAGTATTAGTTTAATTAATAATGGCGGAGATATTGGTAAGACTCTTAAAGATTTAGGAAGTAAAGATTCAATTAAGAGTTTAGCAACATCTGTTGTTACAGCAGGAATTTTAAGTAAAATTGCAACAATTGATCAGATGAAAGCTTTGCAGGAAACTGCTAAGTCTGGAGAATTCTTTACAAATTTATCAGGTAGAGTGGGACAAGCTTTGGTTAATTCTACTGTTAGTGCTAGTGTTGATACGGCAATTAATGGAGGTAGTCTAAGTGAAAAATTAAGTGCAAGTCTTGTGGCAGGATTGAGTGTAGCATTACAAGGTTCTTTAGCTGGAGAAATTGGTGAAAATCTTGATCTTGGTAGTAAAGAACTTTCTGACCAAATTTTGCATAAACTAGCTCATGCTGCAGCTGGTTGTATTGCTAGTTCATTACAAGAAAAATGCGAAGCTGGAGCGATTGGGGCGGTAGTTGGGGAAATGGTTGCTGGATCGTTTGATATGGAACCTGAAAATGAGGGAGATTATAGTCAAGCTCAGCTAAATAAAGTTAAAAATGTTGGCCAATTGATTTCGGGTGTAGTTGCTGCTTCAGCAGGATATGATGTAACTGTTGCTTCGCAATCCGCATCAACTGCTATAGAAAATAATTGGGGTAAAGTACTTTCATCTACGGGTAAAGCTGCCTATAAGATTTTTAAAAAAGCTACTGAATTACAAAAAGCTGGCAAGAACTTAAATGATACCAATGTTTGGAAGGATATTTTAAAAGATACTGCTACAGGTGAATATCAAGATATGTTGAATTCTTTTAAAACAGCATTTAGTGCCGGTTCAACTCCTCTTGAAAGAACTTGGGCATTAATTGATCTTGCAACTGGAATTGATAAAAAAGATGTCAAGATTGTTCAGGATCTCCTTAAAGATAGGAATACTATTGCGAAGCGTTTACCAAATATTAAAAACGGTCAATTTTTTGATGATAAAAAAATAGAGGAACTTGCAAATCGGGGGGATGTTAAAAAAATTCATCAAATAGATGTGGGAGCAAAAGGTGGCTGGGCTAAGCAAGCCAATGGGAAGCTTGAAGCAAATTCAGCTTATTTGTTACCTAATGGTGCTGCATACGTTACCGATAATAGCGGGAATGTTAAAGAGGTTACTGCCAATTTAAGAAATATTTTAATGGATCGAAATAATTATCAACAAAGTATTGCTGGTAAAAGTGGCATTTCTGGAGATCAAGGAGGACATTTAATAGCTGCATCTCTTGGTGGTTCAGGGGATCGTATTAATTTAGTTCCTATGGCCAAAACATTAAATAACGGTAGTTGGAAAGCTATGGAAAGTGAGTTAGCAAATGCGGTTAAACTAGGCAAGGATGTAAATATGAAAGTTGCAGTAGGTTATCCCACTGGCAGTAGTAGACCTAATAAATTTATAGTAACTGCTACTATTAATGGAAAATCCACTAATTATCAATTTTCACAGTAATAGAGATTAAATGAATGTATAAATTATTAAGTTCCGATATAGAATTATTTAAAAAGCAATCTTTAATTTTTGTTAAAAATAGGCCATGGGATTCAATTGTCACAAAAATTGGCATGTTTATTCACTCTTCTAAGTTTGAGCAATTTATTGTTTTTGATGGAAATATAGATGAAACAGGGGATATATATACAGATGGAGAAGATCCCTTTAATAGTGTTTCTACTAGTTTGTGTGATAGGGCTATTGAGATTCAGAAAGAGAATTATATAAGAACAAAAGAAATAATTTGGGGTATTACTTTTACTTTGCATTTTGATGGAGAAATAAAAGTTGAATATAATCCAAGAATACCTGAATGGTATGAGGGTAATCCTACAATTGACCTTGAAGAAGAAATTAAAAAAGAAACCTTAACAGATAGTAATACTCAGTCGAATACATATCAAGATGATGTCAAAAGCTTAAATATTCAATCTATTTATCTAGCATGTCGTAAAGAGCTAGAGCTAAAGACTTTAAAAGCATCAAATGATTGGGGTATGAATATTGTAGATGATTGGGATATTGATCTTGTTATAGGGGGCATAACATTTAATATTGGTGATCGACAAGAGTTTTTTGAAATTAATGTGATAGGAACTTATGATGAGAGAAACCAAACATTTATGTGGGCGTGGGAACATCCTTCTATTCCACAGGATCTGCAAGAAGTGGCTTTAATTGTTAAAAAGTACGGAGAACAATATGAAATTGCTGAGTTACAACAACAATTAGTTTATTGTAGTGAAGAAGAAGCATGGAACTTTACTGCTTTAGCAGCACATTTGGCAAAAGCTGATGGAGCATATCGAGGTAAAGTGAATGGTAATTGGATTTATATCGTTTTTAAAAATGACAGTAAATAAACTTTGATGATTAGTTGTAGAGAATTATTTATTTAAATATAGATATTTTATTAGTATTAAAAAAGCTTGGTAATCCAAGCTTTTTTAATTATGTACCATTTTATTGATTACTTTAATAGGAACAGTATAGCTATTACTCATACTAGGTCTTGGTTCTAAAAAATTCTGAATTTCCCTATAAGTGATTGAAATATAAATCTATTACATCAATAAATTCTTTGAGCCTATAGAAAAGCCTCATAACGAGGCTTTTTTATCATCCTTATTTAATATTTGGATCGCCTTTTTTCAAGAAAAAGCGAATTGCTAACTTTTGTAGGAATGTTCCATAAGGAGGGTGGAAAAGCTGAGTCGGGAAAAACCGATGACGAATAAATACAGTTTTTGCATGAGAAAGTTCACGGAAGCCTTCTTCGCCATGATATGACCCCATGCCTGAGTTGCCGATACCGCCAAAAGGAGCATCATGGTTAACTACATGCCAGCCCCAATCATTGATGGTCACACCACCCGAATGAGTTTCACGCAAAATACGATCACGTTCTACCGAGCTATGTGTAAAGAAGTAAAGTGCTAAAGGTCGTTCGTCCGTTTTCACATAGGTAATCGCATCATCTAAAGAATCGTAAGCCACCACAGGTAAAATAGGGCCAAAGAGTTCTTCTTTCATTATGCGCATGTCGGGAGTGCAATTCAGCACAATCTGTACAGGCATTCTGCGACCTTGTTGGTCGAAGCTATAAGTATCGCAAGGAATAATGCGGGCACCTTTCTCTTGTGCATCAGTCAAAATATCTTGAATACGTTTTAAATGACGGTCATTTACAATCGATGTGTAATTCTCATTACTTTCAATGTTTTGACCAAACATTTTTATAAAGCTTGATTTTGCAGCTTCAACAAATTCATCAATACTTTCTTTGGGAACCAACGCGTAGTCAGGCGCTACACAGATTTGACCACTATTTGTTGCTTTACCATGGGTAATGCGTTTTGCCGCATCGGCAAGTGGGTAATTACGGCTCACAATTGCCGGTGATTTACCGCCTAACTCAAGTGTAACAGGGGTTAGATTTTCAGCCGCTGCTCGCATGACGACCTTGCCAATAGTAGGGGAGCCAGTAAAGACGATATGGTTAAATGGCAACGAGGTAAATCTTGCTGGGTCTGTAATTTCTTCACCAAACACGGTCACTTCATCTTCATTAAAGACTTCAGCAAGCATGCGTCGTAGCATTGCGTTGGTATTTGGGGTAATTTCAGGCAGCTTAATCATGACTCGGTTGCCCGCAGCCAAAGCGGCAATGAGCGGGCCAAGTGCTAAATAAACGGGAAAGTTCCAAGGCACAATCACACCAACCACACCTTTAGGTTGGTATTGCACACTTAAACGGTTTGATAAAAATAAAAGCTCAGTACGGCGTTTACTTGGACGCATCCAGCGGCGTAAATGATGAATTGCATGATCAGCCTCTAACACTGAGCCAAGCAAATCGAGTAGTTTAGATTCATCAAGTGATCTTGAACTAAAGTCAGAATTAATCGCAGCAGCCAAAGCATCTTGATAACGAATAATTTGTTTTTTGAGTTGATGCAGTTTTGTGCGACGTGCCTCAAGACTTGGATAGGGATCCGCCTCAAAATTGGCACGTTGTTTGGAAAAAATAAGTTCCATATGTTCTGTGGCAGAGCCGTTATATTCTTTTAAAGTGGAGCTTTCCATTATTGTTCCTTCCATACTTTTGCTTATCATACTTTATGCTTGAAGCGTTATATGGTCGATGTTAAATTGAGACAACAAGAGGTAGTTTAGTGCCATTATGCACGTCACTCTAGGGATGGTGTGAGTTAAATGCCTAAAAATCTTTATAAAAATGCAAATAGTGTTATTGAAGGAAATTATGATAATACATCCTTAGGTTCGAATACATATTTGCTGGGTTTGACCAGTTTATTTGATGAAATGGGTTCGCAAGGCCATTCAATATCAGAAGTTCTGTCTGGCACAAATATTTCACCAAATACGATGAATCAATCCTCTTTATATATTTCTCAAGTCCAAAAAATTCATTTATTTCAAAATATTCAAAAACTATCTCACGATCCCTTAATTGGTCTGCGTGCAGGGCAAAAGCAGCGGTTATCAGATTTTGGGGTGTATGGTTACGCACTCTACTCTTCGCGTAATTTTAGACAAGCGGTAGAGCTTGGCATTCGACACATTAAGCTTGCAGGGCCTATTTTAAAGAAATCTTTTTATATCCGAGATGATGTTGCAATTTTTGAAGGGCAGGACATTATTGCACTTGGTAAGCTTCTACCTTTAGTGTGCGAGTTTTGGTTTAGCTCTATGCAAACCTTAATCGAACGGGTGCTTGAAGGCCCATTTCAAGCGAAGAAACTTTTGTTGCCCTATCCAGCGCCTGGCTATGCAGAAGAATATGAAAAAGTGTTTCATTGTCCTGTTCAGTTTAATGCTGGGGTAATGCAATGGCATTTTGATTTAAAGTGGCTCGATGTACCTTGCCCAAATGCCAACCCGATTACTGCGGACATGTGTAAGTCATTTTGTGAGCGGATGCTAGGTGCAGCTGAACTTGAAGAGCCTGAGTTGGTGAAAACAATCCGTTTAATATTATTGGAAGGAACGGGGCTTTTTCCATCAGCTCAAGAAATGGCTGAACGCTTACATATGTCAAAGCGTACCTTACATCGGCGCTTGGCAGGTTTTAGTCTGACTTATCAAGAATTATTAGATGAAACTCGGCGCCGTCTTGCCGATGAATATTTGCGAGAAACAACTTTAACCGTAGATGAAATTGCTGAGAGAATTGGCTTTTCAGATACCTCTAATTTTAGAAAAGCCTATCGTCATTGGACAGGCATTTCACCAAATGAGTATCGAATACAGTACCTAAATTAGAATCAGGTATGTCGCTATTTAAATCGAGAGAGTAACTTGTTCTGCAAAAATGGATTACAGAGCAAAATCGCAAATAAAATAATAAATATGCCGATAATGCTGAATAGATCCGGTAATTCGTGCCAAAAAACAAATCCCCATATTCCTGCAAAAATAATGGCAATGTAATTCATTGGGCCAATTTGTCCTGCCGGTGCTAAGCTATAGGCATAAGACATAAACAGTTGACTAATATTAGCTAAAAGTCCTGCGGCAATGAGTAGGGCTAGTTCATGCCAAGTGAAAATGCGCCAATGCCAGAACATCGGAATAGATGAAATTAAACTACCAAAAATACAGAAATAAAAAACGATACGTTCAGGCGGCTCTGTACTGGTTAAGGCTCTTACGGTGACAAAAGCCATTGCGGATAAAAAGCATGCCCCTAAGCCAATAAAAGATAATGCGTTAAATAAACCTTGGTCGGGTTTAGCGACAAATAAAACTCCAATGAGCCCAATAACTGCGGCAAAAATCATCGATTTGGTGATTTTTTCTTTTAAAAAAAGCCAAGCAATCAGCGGAATAAAAATAGGAGATGAATAACTAAAAACCATGGCATTTGATAATTTTAAGTTCGCAATGGCATAGAAAAAACCATACATTGCGGCAAGCCCAACTAGGCTCCGCCACGTATGCATCCAGAGTTTATCGGTTTTAATAAAGTCTAAACCCTGTTTAAACAGCATCGGAATAAAAATAAATAAACCCACTGCATTTCTAAAAAACACGACAGTCGCATTGTCTACCGTTTGCGAAGCAAAACGAATGCACACTCCCATAATGGAAAATAATAATGCCGATGTCATAAGACAAAGCAGTGCTTTTCCAAGTTGAGTTGAGGGGAGGTTTGAAGCAGTCTGATTTTGCATAGAGAAATACAGTTCTTAATTTTCGATGTTATTTTAGCAGCGAAGTAGGTATTGGATGAAATATCATTCGATAATGATTCAATAGTGATACTTATTAGAATAAAAAAGAGAGCCTAGGTCAGCCCTCTTTTAATTTTATAGAGTGTTATTTACAGCTAAAGTTTTCAGCTTTCTCGCTATCACCTTGACCATTGTAACGGGCAATCAGTGGATAAGGACAAAGTGGACGGGTACGGTCTGGTGCCCAGTCTTGCGGAAGCTCAGTATTCACTTGACCACTTGGGTTACCTGCGCCGCGTGCGGTCGCAATGATTTTGTCAGGTGCTTGGCCATATTCGACCCAGTTAACTAAAGCAGTCAATGCGTCAAATTGGTCGGTCGCAATCCCATCACGGGTATGGTTCATGCCCGGAACTCTAAAGAAACGTGCAAATTCAGGTGCTGTACCTTTTGCATCATTTTTATAGTGTTGTAGCAGTTGATCGTACCAATTTTGGGTGTCATCTACAGAGAAAACACCGTCTGCTGTGCCTTGTACCACAATCATTTTTCCACCGTGATTACGGAGTTTATCCAGATTCAATTCATCGGGCGGCATCATGAATGACATCGAACTTTCGGTGTACACGTTATTGGTTGCCGAGAGTTTTGGATAGTCAGTATCAAAGTTAAAATTAAAGGCAAATTGTCTAGAGTTTTGAGTCACAGTTGGGTCGGGCGGAACCTGAAAAAGAATACCAACAGCAACTGGGTCACGCGCTGTGCCTACCGAAGATTCAAATTTCCAGCTTGCCCAGTTACTGCCGACTAAACCAGGGTCGAAAGGCTGGGTTGCATAGAGCGCTTGTCCAGCAGAGTTTACAGGGCCACGGTAAATGTTGGCTAATACATCAATTTGTTCGGTACTTAAACAAGTGCCATCTCTTGTGCTTGAGCAAACGGGTACATCTTTGTGAATATCAAAAGCTGTACGGCAAGCCTCGACATCTTGAACCAAGCCATCTGCAACACCGTCTAGCGCATCGCATCGATCTAAAATCGACTTTGCTAATACTTTACGCTCTGAAAGAGTAAGGGCGGTACTTAGGTCATTTTCATTTGTTGCAACACGACGAAGTTGCTGCGCTGTGTAGAGTTGAGCCGCGGCTGCACGAGGTAAATGAAAACCCGGTGTACTTGCTAAAATTCCATCATATTGGTCGCCCAAACGGGTTGCAGCAATCATGGCATGACGCCCGCCGTTCGATGTACCGCCTGCATAGGAGCGGTCTGGCAATTTACCATATGCTGTTTTAATTAGGTTTTTTGCCATAGGTGTGAGTTTGGTAATTGCCCCATAGCCGTAGTCGATTCTGGCTTGAGGGTCTAAACCAAACATTGGGTTTTGTGAGGCGTTATGTCCAGCATCGGAAGAAATGACAGCAAACCCGTCATGTAGTGCATTGGTGAGTGGGCCACCGCTACCAACCTGACCTGTTGCAGGCACAAGATTACCATCGGTGCCGCCGTTACCTTGATAGAGAAAACGGCCGTTCCAATCCATAGGTAAGCGCATTTCAAAACCAATTTGATAGGTTTGTCCATCTACTGGGCTTACACGTTGGTTCATGTAACCTTTGACTAAACAATGAGCACCAATTGGTTTGTTGGCTACAGTCAATGTACCCGCTTCTTGAAGGATCGCTGAGCTAATGACGGTATTATCATAATGAAAACCTGTAAGGTCGGAACAGCTTCCATTTAATTTTGCACCAACAGCAGGAGTAAGCTTGGGAAGTGTTAGTGATGATGTTGTACTGTCATTGTCATTACCACAGCCTACCAATACTGCTGCAATGGCAAGTAATAAGGTTGATTGGGTCCAAAAACGTTTTTTATTGTCATTCATTTATAAATATCCTTATTTTATAAAGGGTGATGGGTTTAATCTAAAACCAGAAAATTTGCTGTACTTCGTGCAATCATTTTGTCGTTTTGCCAAGCTTCACTTTCGAGATTCAGTACAGTTTTCCCTTGTTTAATGAATCGGCATTTTGTAATAACTTCGCCTACCGCACAGGGTCTTAAAAAATCCATAGTTAAGTTGATGGTGGTGGCTGGTTTACGGTCATTGGCGAGATATGCAAAAAGTCCCATTACATCATCGAGCATGGCGCAGATCATGCCGCCTTCAACTGTGCCGCGCGGGTTGGTAAAGCTTTCTATTGCGGTGTAATGGATAGTCAGCTCAGTGTTTTTGTCATTCCAATGAATATTGTGCCCACCTAAATGATGGTGAATTGGGGGTAAATGTTCTAAAGTTTTTTGATCCATAATCAAGTGTCCATCCTTTTGTAAGTGTTATAAAAATTATTATTTCAGGGTGTAGGCATCATAAATAACCGCTTTGCCCAAACGCATTGCACTACCTACCGCAACGGTTTTGTTGAGCCATGAATATTTTGGTGAGCTGGTTTCAAACTGCATGGTAATTTTGAAATAGTAATTTTTCGGGTCGACATCTTTGCCTTGAGCAAGCTGTTTTAGTGTTTCTGCTGAGCCATGTCGGTAACCTTTGGTTTGAAGATAAATGAGTGCACCGTCATCGGTTTCTAACAGATATCGCGTATCAATAATGGCCAATCCTTTACTGTCGACAATTTGCCAATCTGCGCCATTATTTAAAATGCGGCCCTTAAGTGATTTGCCCTCGAATGTCCCACCTGTAATGGGAATAATTCGGCGTTTACCTGCATCACTGGTGGTGCCTAACTCCCAAACAGGCGCATTTAGATCAACACTAAATTTTGCTAAAGGCTCAAGCTGAATAGGTGGCGGGCTATATTGCGTTTCGGCATGAGTCAGACTAATGAGACAAATTCCGCAGAGTAGCGTTACAACTTTCTTCATGATGAATTTCCCGAAATAAAAAGAGGTTCTATATGTGACAGAACCTCTTGTTTTGAATTATTTAAATTTCCATGTGTAGTCGATGTTGATACGAGTTTCGTTTACAGGCTTGATGTTCGCTGTAGAGAGCATGTTGTTGTCATAAATGGCATAACGCGCACGTAGCCCTAGATTTTTTAACCAGCCACTTTGAACGGTGTAGCCTAAATCAAAGTCTGTTTCGCGTTCTTTTAAATTGGTTCCGCCTAAGTTGGGTGCATAAATATTATGACCTGTGGTGTAACGGGTCATAAAACGTAAACCCGGTACATAATCTTTAAAGTCATATTCATAGCGGAAGCTATAGGCTTTTTCTTTAGGGTTTAAAAACTCGCCCGGCCATGTATCAATGAGAAGTCCGGTTTCACCGCCAGTCAAATATGGAAAAGCTGTGTCGCCGTGATGTTGGAAGGTTCCAAAAATAAATTTATGGTTTTGATGTTTAAGTTCGAAATGCGCATGGTAAAGGTCATTATCAACTAAGCCTGCTTTTGCTTGTCCGTCATCTCGGCTGCGGTAGTAACGTAATTGTGAGCTAAAGTTGGTGGTGTCATTAATTTTGTGTTGGTGTAATGCACCGACCATGGTTTGGTTATAAAGATCATCAACATCCATGTAAAAAGCGGTGAGCTTGAGTGCAGGATTAAACTGATAGTTTCCACCTAAATAATAGAGTCCATCCGTTTCAGCACTTTTAAAGCGTCCATTTACGCCTGAAATTTTAATTTTTTCATAGTTGGTCGAATCACGATGATTCACTTTATCGAGATAGGCTGCCTGTAAATCAAAATCTTTAATATCTTTACTGGTCAGTGAAATGCCTCGATAGGTTTGAGGAAGCAAACGAGCAGGTGACGCCACTAAAACAGGGTTCATGGGCATGAGCGTACCAATGCGTAGCTCAGTCTGGCTCATTTTGGCTTTTGCTGTAACGCCAATTTCTCCGTAAGAGTCAGCAGGTTCGTTGGTGCGGGTGTCTCTAGGTAAGTTTCCTGTACCTCCGTGCTCGGCATCGGCATCGAGTTTAAAGCCTGCCGTTGCAAGCACATCCAGCCCAAAACCGACAGTCCCTTCGGTATAACCTGAATTGGCTTTAAGAATAAACCCTTGTGTCCAGTCCTTGGCGGCAGGGTAAGCGGATTGCTCTTGATAGTCGCGGTCAAAATAGAAATTTCGTGTGGTGAGTTCTACTGAGCTGTTATCAATAAAATTGCCAGCCCACACTGAACCAGAGAGCATAATGGTAGAGTACATCCATAATTTCGACATAGCATTTCTTCCTGAAATAACATTTTTTTGTTTTAAACAAAGCATGACTGTTCTGTCTGCCTTGTTTGGTTTTAAATCGAATTATTTTCCGAGCAGTTCTCGGGCTACGATTTCTTTCATAATTTCATTGGTTCCCCCATAAATTTTCTGTACCCGCGCATCCACAAAAAAGCGTGAAATCGGGTATTCCTGCATGTAACCGTAGCCACCAAAAAGCTGAAGTAATTGATCAATCACTTCACATTGGACATCGGTAATAAAGCATTTCAATGCTGCAACTTGAGTGACGCTTAACTGGTGTTGTTGATACAGGGCTGCACATTGGTCTACAAAAGCTTGGGCAGCTTTGGCCTTGATGTGTGCGTTTGCGAGCACAAACCGCGTATTTTGCATTTGACTTAAGGGTTGCCCAAAAGCTTTGCGCTCTAGTACATAGTCTTTAGTGATTTCAATAGCCCCCAAAATGGATCCCAAAGCCATCATGGAAATACTTAAACGTTCGCGAGGTAACTCTTGCATTAAATAGGCAAAGCCTTGTCCTGCTTCCCCCAAACGTTGTGTGATAGGCACACAGACATCATCAAAAAATAGTTCAGCTGTATCTTGGGCATGCAGCCCGATTTTTTGTAAAGAGCGACCTTTTTTAACGCCGTCTAATGCAGCATCAACTAAAAAAATCGAAATGCCTTTTGCTTTGGCTTGAGGGTCTGTTTTTGCTACCAGAACAATCAGGTCAGCATGCAAACCATTTGAAATAAACGTTTTAGAGCCATTCACACGATAGTGGTCATTTTCTAAAATGGCTTGAGTGCGTATAGCCTGTAAGTCTGAACCGGCATTGGCCTCTGTCATGGCTATTGCAGTGACGACTTCACCTGTCACCATTTTGGGTAGCCAATAACGTTTTTGCGATTCGGTTCCAATATTTTGCAGGTAAGGAGAGACCAACTCATTTTGCCCGCCAATGGCAACAGCCAAAGATGCAAAGCCAGCTTGAGCAGTTTCTTGAACCAGCATGAGTGAGTAATGAACAGGAGCGCCGTAACCGCCATATTCCTCGGGCACATCGACGCACAAAAAGCCATTTTCCCCAAGACGAAGCCATAGGTCACGTGGGATAAGGCCATCGTGTTCCCACTGTTCATAATACGGAGCAACCTGTTCTTTTAAGAACCTGCGATAGCTGTCCCGAAAGAGCTCAAATTCTGTATCGTGTGGCATGTTGAACCTTTTTTTAGGCAAAAGTGAGGCTAAGGCCCAAACTGAAGTTTGAGCTTCCTTTTTTATTTCAATTGCTTATTGCTTTAAGGTGGGCACCCGAATAATCAACGGGTTATCAGTTTGCTTTTGATAAAGTTCATCAATTAAAGCAGCACGACGCTTGGTAATATTGCCTTGATTGAGGTTGCCTTTATCGGTCACTTCACCTGCATCGAGTTGAGGTGGCTCGGTCATTAAATAAAGCATTGAGACTGTATTTGAGCTACCGGTCGCATCTTTATTAAAGGTGGTTAAAAATTGGCGGAACCATTGCTGGACTTTAGGATGCTGTAGTATCTCTGTTGCAGAATGTTCACCCAGCTTAAGGCCAGCTTGTTGAGCACAAGCATCTAGTTTTGGAAAAATCAGAAAACCAACAGCATTTAGGTTTGAACCTGTAATGCAGACATCTTGAACCAGTAAATTACCTTGAATGAGCACTTTATTGCGTAGTGTGCCGACATTCACAAAAGTACCCGTGTTAAGTTTAAAGTCTTCGGCAATTCGTCCGTCGTACATTAGACCTTTAGTTGGATCATTCACATCGACTAAACGAACAGCATCGCCAGTATGGAAAAAGCCTTCATCATCAAACACAGTGCTTTGTTGGTCTGCCTTTAAACGCCAATAACCTTTCATGACATGTTTGCCACGAACACAAAACTCAAGTTTGTCACCACATGGCACTAACTTAATTTCGCATCCCGGAGCAGGGTAACCAATAAAGCCAGCCATCACACGTGGGCCGGTTGTAAAAGCGCAAGAGGGAGCAGTTTCGGTCATGCCCAATCCGCTCATAATGCGAATTTTTTCTCCGCAATGTTGCTGAGCAATTTTATCGAGTCTATTCCAACCCGCTTCTGAAAGCGCTGCACCTGCAAAGAATAAAATTTTAACTTTGGCAAAAAAGCGGTCTCTTAATTCTTCATCTTTTTCTAAAGCCTCGGTGAGCTCTTCCCAACCTTTTGGCACATTTAAATAAACGGTTGGAGAAATTTCTTTCAGATTACGAATGGTTTCATCAAATTTTCCTGCAACGGGTTTGCCATCATCAATGTAAATGGTACCGCCGTTATAAAGCGCGATGCCGACATTGTGACTGCCGCCAAAAGTATGGTGCCAAGATAGCCAGTCGAGTAGGACAGGTGGTGTTTCTTCAAACTCAGGGAAAGTCTGTAATAACATTTGCTGATTAACACACAACATTAAATGCGTGGTTGGTACAGCTTTAGGCAATTTGGTTGAACCTGATGTAAATAAGAATTTGGCAATCTGGTTTTCATCAAGGGTTTGATAAAACTCTTGAACATTTGAAACAGGCGTATCTAACAGTGACTGAAAAGATGTGCAGATCTGATCGCCCACAATCCCTTTATTGGTCACCACTTCAATGTCGGATGTAATACATGCCTGAATGGCTTTGGCAAAAGCTTGTCCATCGCTGGCATAGACCATACCAGGTGTAAGTACTTCAAACACATGTTTGAGTTTGCCAAAGTCTTGAGAAATAAGAGAGTAGGCAGGGGAAATAGCAGAGAAAGGCACACCTGCCAGCATGGCAGCCATAGACAGTGTTAAATGTTCAAGATCATTACCACTTAAAATGACCAGAGGTCTTTCTTGGCTTAACTTACGTTCATGCAAAGCCTGAGCAATATGCCATGCACGTTGTAAAACTTCTGCATAACTCAGTTTGACCCATTCACCTTGAGCATTGCGTTTTGCTGCAAAAATATGGTCTGGTTTAGTTTGTGCAAAATGAATTAACCGATCTGTCAGTTTTTGTGGATACGGTTTTAATTGCTCTTTTGGGCTGATATAGAGCGTGTCATCTTTATGGTGATAATGAATATCATGTTGCCCTAATTTTACGAACCGTTCGCGGTCTTGTGATTGAGTGGCATTCATTTGCATTTCTTTCACTCCATGGAAAGCGCATCACTGCGCTTTATTTTTTTGCATCATGCAATTTTTATTTAATATGTCTGTGTTCGCATTAGCCTGACTAAATCGGGTAATGACGTGATTGGGTCTGAATGGTGATCCAGCGTAGTTCGGTAAATTCGGCAACAGAGACTTTACTACCAAAACGTCCGTAACCACTCGATTTTGTTCCACCAAATGGCATTTGAGCTTCGTCATGTACGGTCGCGCCGTTAATATGACAAATACCCGAATCAATTTGTTTAGCCACTTCCAATGCCTGCGAAATATTTTGGCTAAACACTGCCGAAGAAAGACCAAACTCGCTGTCATTTGCCAGTGCTATGCCTTCTTCAACACTTGAAAAACGTTGAATGGTGCACACAGGCCCAAATGATTCTTCACGGTAAAGCAGCATGTCAGGTTTAATATTGAGCACCAGCGTCGGTTGCATGGTGGTGTCTTCAATATGAATGCCTAAAGGTAAGTCAGCACCTTTGTTTTGTGCATCTTCCAGCAAATGCTGAATACGGTTTGCAGCGCGTCGACTTTCTAAAACACCGAGTACATTGTCTTTTGAAGTTGGATTACCTGCCTGAATAGAGCGGGTTTTCTCAATCAGTTTTTCAATAAATTGGTCGGCAATATTGTCTTGAACCAAAACACGTTCGGTCGACATACAAATTTGACCCTGATTAAAGAACGCTCCAAAAGCGACTGCATTTACGGCTTCATTAATATCAGCTTCATTTAAAACCACGACAGGGGCTTTGCCACCCAATTCGAGTAAAACAGGTTTTAAATATTTAGCAGCAGTCTCGGCAATAATTTTTCCGACTTTGGTTGAACCGGTAAAATTAATACGTTTCACGGTTGGATGAGACACTAAACGCTCAACAATTTGTGGTGCATCTTCGGCGGCATGCGTAATCACATTCACCACACCTTCGCCAAGACCTGCTTCATGTAACACTTCACCAATGAGACGATGTGTTGCTGGGCAGGCTTCCGATGCTTTTAATACCACTGTGTTTCCACAAGCCAAAGGCATAGCAAGCGCACGTGTTGCCAAAATGACAGGGGCGTTCCAAGGCGCAATCCCTACAATCACACCACAAGGAACTCGCACACCCATCGCAAGATTGCCCGGCACATCTGACGGAATTAAGCTTCCGTCAATTTGTGTGGTCATTGCTGCGGCTTCACGTAACATGTTGGCAGCAAGGTGAACATTAAACCCATACCATGTTGCAGTTGAACCTGTTTCTTGCATTCCAGTTTCAATGAATTGCTCGGTCTTTTGGTCCATTAAATCGGCTGCTTTTAATAAGTGTAAACGGCGTTCGGTAGGCGAGAGTTTCGACCATACTTTGAAAGCTTGTTGTGCCGAATCGATTGCACGATCAACATCTTCCAAAGTTGCAGCAGCGGCTTTAGTTGCCACTGATCCATCAATTGGGCTAATACGCTCAAAAGTTGCCTGATTTGATGCATTAACAGATTGACCGTGAATAAGTAACTGTACATTTTGCATGGGTTGTGTCCTTACATTGCCATTAGAGAATCAAAAGTTAACCAGTACGTTTATAGCTCTGTAAACCCGGTTTAATTGATTTTTCATCTAAAAATTGTTTCAAACCTTCTTGGCGACCATTTTCTGTATCGCGGTGGATACATTGATCGAGCTTGGCATATAAGTAATCTTCGTTTTGATCCCAAGTAAGTTCACGGCAACGCTTAAATCCATTTTTAGCGGTACGAAGAACCACAGGGTTTTTCTCAAGTAGACAGTTTGCAAGCTCAGTCACTTCTGCTTTTAACTGTTCAAGCGGTACGCTTTTATTCACAAGACCCATCGTTTCGGCTTCTTTACCACTAAAGGTTTTACCCGTCATGATGTAGTACAAAGAAGCACGGTGACCAACAGTGTCTGCCATTGCTTTACTTACAAGGTTACCCGGTGGGATCCCCCAATTAATTTCAGATAAACCGAAAGTTGCTTCATCTGCTGCAATTGCGAGGTCACAAGCCACTAAAGGTGAGAAACCGCCTCCAAAGCACCAGCCGTTAACCATAGCAATGGTTGGTTTTGAATACATACGAAGAAGTTGCCACTGCCAACGGCATGAGTCGCGGCGAATACGTTCTTGATAAATTTCAGGCTGAGTGTCGACTTCACGGAAATATTCTTTCAAGTCCATGCCTGCTGTCCAAGAATCACCTGCACCTGTCAACACAAGCACACGTGCATTTTGATCAAGTTCTATCGCTTCAAGCACATCAATCATTTCACGGTTGAGTGTTGGGCTCATGGCATTTTTCTTTTCTGGGCGGTTTAGGGTAACCCATGCAATTCCATCTTCAACTTTAACATCTACTGTTTCCCAGCGGTTTTCATAACTCATCTTCATACTCCTTGAATGATTTTTAGCTGTTCTGGGATTTAATTTAATATCAGTTAAACTTACATTCAAGTCTTTTTTATAAAATTTCATAAATATTTTATAATTCATTGTATTTTAATAAATAATTAAATTTATAAATAATTTAATATAAAAATGTGTTGATTTTTTAGTAAGTTTAACTGATATTTTTGGTGTGTTTAAACAATAATACACAAAGGGCTAAATGGAACGACTAGTCAATAAGGGACAACACAATGGAAAAAATATTAGGACAGTCCGCAAGGGCAAAAATCACGTTGCTACTGTGCTTTGCCATAGCAATTTTTGAGGGCTTTGATCTTCAATCGATGGGGGTAGCCGCTCCACGAATGCGGGCAGAGTTTATGTTAGACAATGGTCAGATGGCGTGGGCATTTAGTGCTGCAATTTTAGGAACACTACCGGGTGCAATATTAGGCGGTAGATTTGCAGATATTGTTGGGCGTAAAAAAATTCTGATTTTTAGTATTTTACTTTTTGGAATGATGTCTTTGTTAACCGCCTATGCCGCCAATTTTAGTTTGTTATTACTCATTCGTTTTTGTACCGGATTGGGAATGGGCGGGGCACTTCCAATGATGATTACACTTGCCTCTGAAGCTGTGCCTGACCAGCACAAGGGCAAAGCGGTAAGTGTTATGTATAGTGGCATTCCGTTTGGTGGATTACTTACTTCTGTGGTTGCCATGTCGTTGGCAGGCGATGCAGAGTGGCGTCATATTTTCTATATTGGTGGTATCGCGCCTATTTTACTCATTCCACTGATTATGCGCTTTTTACCTGAATCAAATGATTACCTGCAACGTAGAGTGCAGGCCCAAAAAACGACACCATTCTTTGAGGTTTTATTTGCCAAAGAACGCCGTATGTCGACCATTCAGCTTTGGGTAAGTTTTTTCTGCACATTAGTCGTGTTGTATTTCTTGTTGAACTGGTTACCGCTACTCATGGGGGCACAAGGTTTATCGAAGCTGCAAGCAAACTATGTACAGATGGGCTACAACGTTGGCGGAATTTTAGGTTCAATCTTAATGGGTGTATTGCTTGATAAATTACGCATGAGTTTTGTCATTAAGCTGATTTATCTAGGTATCTTATTCTCGCTTTGTTGTTTAGCCATTTCTCCAACCGTTGCTTTACTTGCACTTTCGGCAGTAGGTTGTGGGTTATTTATTGTGGGTGGACAATCGGCACTATACGGGTTGGCTGCCATGTATTATCCAACTGAAATGCGTGGAACTGGAGTAGGGGCGGCAGTTGCAATTGGACGTATTGGTTCTTTTGCAGGGCCTTTAATGGCTGGTTTTTTACTGTCGCTTGGACAAAGCTCGACCATTGTGATTGGTTCAAGTATCCCAGTGATTTTAATTGCAGCGATCTCTGCATTACTTCTTGTCAAAAAACCTAAACAGCCTGTACATTTAGTACAAAGCTCAGGTGCTCGCTAAGTTTTAACGAAAGTATGGGGTTAGCGCCTCATACTTTCATTACAGATTTTCTTATGATGATTGAAAGGTTATGGTACGTTCGAATTCAGTTCAAAAAAAAGTAGAAGATGAGCCTAAGTTAAGTTACATGATTGCTCGTGTTGACAGAATTATTAGTAAACATTTAACAGAACATTTAAAAGAGCTTGAGATTACCTTGCCGCAATTTACTGCGCTTTCTGTTTTAGCTTCAAAAAGTAATGTATCTAATGCCAAGCTTGCTGAGCGGTCTTTCATTAAGCCGCAGTCGGCCAACAAAATTTTGCAAGATTTACTGGTGAATGGCTGGATTGAGAAAAAACCAGACCCAACACATGGCCGCCGTATTTTAATTACGCTGACTGAAAGCGGTGTTGATAAGCTAAATAAATGTAATGAAGTTGTTTTAAAAGTCGAAGAAAAAATGCTGGAAGGTATTGATATTAACTTGGCTTATTTAATTCGTAACAACCTCGATATTATGGTGAATAATCTTAAAAACCTTTAATCGAGTGTAGGGTGCGGTTTAATTTCTTAAACTCACTAGAAATGCTTAAGCACTGATTCACACAGAAAATTTATTTCATTTTACAAATGAACTTGCTAGCATCGAAGTGACGTTTTTGGTGATGTGTGGCAGCGAATGTCTTCAGGACAACAAGTTTTACTTAAACTAAGAAAAATGATTATTTCAGGGGAACTTGAAGGCGGTGCCAGAATTGCCGAAATTCCGACTGCCGAGTTACTTGGCGTTTCAAGGCAGCCTGTTCGTATTGCCTTTCGGTTGCTCGAGCAAGAAGGCCTCCTCATTAAAAACCCAACTCGTGGTTACACGGTTCGTGAAATTTCAGAACAACTTGTTCATGATGCACTTGAAGTGCGAGGTGTGCTGGAAGGATTGGCTGCGAAAACTTTGGCAGAACAAGGCTTAAGCGAAGAGCAGAAAAAGACGCTGCAACATTGCATTCAAGAAACTGAAAAACTCTTTAATGATAAAGACGAATTTGGCGATGTTGAACTAGAACGTTATCACCATTTTAACGTCATCTTTCATGACACGATTATTGAGGGCGCACAAAACGTCGCACTCATACAAGCTTTAGCAAAAAACAATCAATTGCCGATGGCTTCTGCTCAAGCCATTACCTACGACCAGAACCAAGCTTTGTCGGAATATCGCCGTTTGCACTATGCGCATTTACAGCATTGTTCGATTTTCGATGCGTTGGTACATCGTCAGGCAGGGCGTGCTGAAACTTTAATGCGTGAACACAGCAGTGTAGTAATTTTGGGTGAAACGCTAAAGAATGTTCTCAGTGCTTAAGCTGAAATAAGTTCCTTTATATTTGAATAAAGGAACTTTCGAGTTAAAGTTCAATCACAAGATGTTTAGTTTTTGCTCGAGAACAGCAGGGCGTAAATTGGTCGTTCAAAGCATGTTCTTCATCAGTCATGAACATATCACGATGATCGGGTGTACCCCCTACCACGCGGGTAATACAGGTACCGCAAATGCCTTGTTCACATGAAACAGGAATATCAAAACCATTTGCAATTAATGCCTCAGTAGCAGTCTGCTCTGGTAATACTTCAATTCGACGGCCCGTACCTTTAACTTCAATCGTGAAAGCTTCATCTTTGGACGTATCTACTTTTTGAGCGACAAAATGCTCTTGATGTAACTGTTCGTTATGCCAACCTGCTTGTTCGGCCGAGTTCATGACAAACTGCATAAACCCTGTAGGTCCACACACATATAAGTGTTTATCAGGTGAAGCTTGGCCCAAAACCTCTGCCATATTACATTCCGTGTCTGGTTGGTCTTGAATATGAAAATGAACTCGGTCACCAAAATGCTCGGTTAAGTTGCCATAGAAGGCAATCATTTCATGACTACGAACAAAGTAATGTAATTCAAAAGGAATATTGGCCGACTTAAGTCGATACGCCATCGATAAAATAGGGGTAATACCAATACCACCCGCAAATAAAACCGCCTGCTTTGTGTGAGGGTGAATTTCAAATAAATTACGCGGCTCACCAATCTTTAAATGGTCGCCTTCGCGGTATTCAGTGTGGATGCAGCGTGAGCCGCCGCGTGAATTGGCATCATGTAAAACGCCAATCACATAACGGTGCTTTTCAGTGCAGCAGTTTGAAAGTGAATATTGGCGAGTTAGGCCGTTTTTCAGATGCACATCAATATGTGCACCTGCTTCAAAACTTGGCAGCTCCGTACCATTTGCTGCAATCAATTCAAAAGCACGAATGGTCGGGGTGAGCTGGTGAATTTTTTGAATAATAACGTCCATGTTCATGCTCCGTTAAATAATCCGTATGTTTGGAAACTTCTGCGCGGACGTTTCAGGAAGTGTTTTATTTTCTTCGGCAAGTAGTCGCTCAATCACTTTACGAGACTGCACACCGCCTGCGTCGATGTTGAGCATCAGTAACTTGCGATGGGGGTTGTTTAAAATATTTTGCTGCTGTTGCTCCAGCATTTCTAAATCTTCAGTAAAGATTTTGCCTTGGCCTTCACGAATTTGATCGGTGAGTTCAGCATTGTCAGGCTGGAAGTTGCGTGCCATTCCCCAGAAATACCAATGTGAGGTTTCAGTTTCCGGCGTAATAAAATCGACCACAATTGAAGAAACTTTTTTGTCATTTGGTGCGTTATATCCACCATGTCCAGCATGTGCTACACCCACTTCAATATGCACATTACTTGGCGCAAAGAAATGGCAACGTTGCCAACGGTCAACAGGAACGTCATCTGCTAAGTGATTGCCACGAAGAGCCATTTGCCAAAATGGAGGTGCGATCACATTTTCCATATAGCGTTCGGTAACTACATGGTCGCCATCAACTTTAGTCACAGGCAATGATTCATCAATCTCTTTTTGCCCAATACTACTTGAGTGAACATAAGTTTCGTGGGTTAAATCCATGAGGTTATCGACCATCAAACGATAGTCACACTGGATGTGAAACAGGCCTCCGCCATAACTCCATTCAGGGTGATCTGCCCATTCTAAAGTTGGAAGTTTTGCTTCATCTGCTAAAGCTTTCTCGCCTGGCCATATCCAAATAAAACCAAACTTTTCAATAACTGCATATGCTTTGTTGCAAGGAAAACCGTTAACACGTTGAGCTGGCATTGAAACAGTTTTTCCGTCACACCCCATCACTAAGCCATGATAACCACACACGAGATTGCCATCTTCGACATAACCAAGTGAAAGTGGGGCACCGCGATGGGGACAAAAATCTTCAACGGCAGCAACTTGGTTTTCTTTGCCACGATAAAAAACAATTTTTTCACCACAGATGGTGCGACCTAGTGGTTTGTCTTGGATTTCTTCTGGGCGGCAGGCTACATACCAAGTATTTTTAATAAACATTGTGACGACTCCTTATCACTTATTGGATCCAATTTATAATAAATAAAAATAATGGTCAATTGATAAGCAGTATATTTTTAAAAAAATATTGTTCTTTAAAATTAATGGAATTGTATTTTATGTTTGCTAATAAAGGCTTTTATATTTCTTTGAGTTTTCAGGAGGAAATTTTTATTAATCTTAATTTGGATCCATAATGGCTATGGTTGAGGCCATTATGGAGAGTGATAATTTAGAAATTAACGGTGTAGTGAAGCATCATGCGCTGTTCATCCAGACTTTTGCCGTGTTTGGTATCGTAGTTAATATTTAAGAAAAGAAACTTAAGATTTTTAATCCAAGCATTGAGATCATATTGAACCAGCACATCACTTTCTTGCTCAAAATCATTTTGATTCATGGTTTGAAAAGAGTCGCCATAAATATATTTATAGGTCACTTTTAGACCCTGGATGTAATCTTTAAATTCATACGAGGCAACGAAATGATAAGACTTTTCATCTGCTTTGGTAAACGCGCCTAAGGTCCAGTTCACCATGTGCGGGATAGGCATATTGTCGAGTTTTGGAATACCATCTTTACCAAAGTTTTCTTGATAGCCAATGCCGGTTGTAAAGTTGCCATGTTTGATGAAATGCATGGCCCCTACAGATGTATTGTCATATTCACCAAGCTTTGATTTCCCGACATCGTCGTGGCGAAACACACGTAATTTTGTGGTGTGCTGTTTTGTCCATTGATAATCAAAAGCAAAGTAACTTTGATTAATGAGATCGGTTAAGTAACCATTATAAAATTTCCAGTCGTATCGAGGTGTTTTCCCATCCCACTGGAAAAAGTAAAGCCCATCAGATTCATGTTTTGAGATGGCAAGTTTCTGATAATCCTCTTCATTTTTTGGCGAATAGCGGTTAATCAAACCCAGCTCGAAATTTTGTTGTGGGGTCTTATATTTTAATTCCAAGCCTTTGTAGTTCACGCGCAATTGATGTGTATCGACTTGTGGCGTAAGTGGTGAATCGGGAGTGATTTCACCTACATTCATGCGAAAGTTTTGATATTCAATTCCAGTCCCTAGACCATATTTAACTTGGTCTTGTGCTTGTTTCTTGGTATTAGGGTTAAAGGGTAGGACCATATCATTGGTGTGTTGGTCGCTACTTAGGCGATATGCGTATTGAATGCTTGGATTGAGGTGTAGCTGAACCTCATTAAGTTTTGTTGACCAGTCACCACGATAGATCAAGCCTTGGCTCAGGCTATGAGTATCGGGACTAGTGCCATTTTCATATTGTCTGTCGAAGTTGAATGTTTTGAGTGTGAGTGTATTTTGAAAATTAACATTTGCTTCACTATGAACTAAACAGCAGGCAAGGGTTGTCCCTGAGAATAAAATCCCATAAATAAAAATATGCTTCATTTTTAAATCCGTTTAAAAGCGTTTTACTGTTCTAAATCCGACATGGCTGGTTGCAAGGTCGAGTTCCTGTGGATGCCTCGCGGCAGCACGATAACGCGCGCAATAATTGGTCGCGCATAAATAAGATCCACCTTTAATGGTGTATTGCAAAATCTGTTCGTGACTTTGCCGATACTTCGATGGATCTCCCATATGATGATCCCTTGGACCTGTATAGGGTGTTTGCGTCCATTCCCATACATTGCCGATCAAGTCATATAAACCAAATGGGTTTTTACTAAAACAGCCAACAGGGGCAACATCCTTAAAACCATCTTCCTGAACATTTTTGTATGGAAATTCACCTTGCCAGAAGTTGGCTACAATATGGCCTTCATGAGTAGGGCCAATATCGGAGTTTTGTTGAAAACCTTTGGCTGCATATTCCCACTCAAGCTCAGTCGGTAAGTCGTGACCCAGCCAGTTTGCATAAGCATAAGCATCATTCCATGTCACCATCCGAACGGGCTCATGAGGTGCTGGTTGTTTAGGGTTATTTAGGCCCCATGGGTGTTTCCAATTGGCACCTTTTTCAAATCGCCACCACTGTAGTTCTTCAACTGGATGATCTGGCTGTACAAACATAGCTGCACCACCTTGCTTTTCTGCATCGGTGACATAACCCGTTTGCTTAACAAACTCTTGAAATTGAGCATTGGTGACTTCAGTTGCATCAATTAAAAAAGCGGGAACTGAAGTTGCCTGTAAGTTTAATGGGCGTTCATCTTCATAACCTTGTGTGGTGCCTAAAACAATTTTTCCTTGCGGAAGTTTGACCATACCAGCTTCTTTATTTTTAGGCCAACTCGAAGGAAGGCCTGAATAAGAAGAACATTTAGCTTGAGTACCTAAGTCGGATAAGGTGGTCTGTTCTAGTTGAGGCGTGGTTTTTTGGCATGCACAAAGTAATAGGAACGATGAAAGCATCATGATCTGTTTCATCTGGTTTTCTCTACTTTTTGTTGTATTGCTCAAAATCCACGACACCATTTTCATCGGCATATCTTAGATATTTATCGTTTAAGACTTTGACGATCTCGGAATGTTCTGCGTAAACATTATGTTGCTCATTAAAGTCTGTTTTTAAGTTGTAGAGTTCCCAGCCGTGGCTTTTAAATTTAGAAGGTGAGTTTTCAATGAGTTTCCATTCATCATTTTTAGCGTAGCGGCTGCCATGTAATTCTTTGAAGTCATAATAATTGACAGGTCGAATACGGGCGTTATTGTTTTTAAAAGCAGGGATTAGACTAAAGCCAGATGGTTTGATTTTGGTGCTTGTGGCCGGATAAATTTGATTATTTTGAATGCCAGCTAGCTCCATCACAGTTGGGAATATATCTCTGACTGTCGCAAAGTTATTGTTTATTCCACGTTGTTTAGAAATTTGCACAGGCGATTTAACAATAAATGGAACTCGCACACCGCCTTCTGAAGCGGCGGACTTCCAGTGGGTAAATGGTGTGCTACTTACTTCGGCCCAGCGTGGCCCCATATAAACATATGAGCTGGCGTTGCCTATATTTTCATAACGATTGTCAGCATCACCCATTGGGAAATTGTGATCACCACCTTCAGCGCCGTTATCTGACATAAACACAATCAAAGTGTTGTCATATAAATGATGCTTTTTAAGATACTGAATGACATCACCCACGCGATCGTCTAACTGAGTGACCATGCCAGCATAAACTTCCATTTTGCGCGCTTCATATTTGCGCTCTTGTGGGGTGAGTTCATTCCAGCTTTGGGTCCCTAAAGCTTGATTGCCGCGCTCGACTGGATATTCTGCATTTGCAGGAATTAATCCTAATTTCTTTTGACGTTCAAAGCGTTGTTTGCGAATTGCATCGTAGCCTTGATCGTATTTACCTTTGTATAAGTCTCTATAATGAGCAGGTGCTTGTAATGGCCAGTGTGGAGCCGTATAGGCGAGGTAAGCAAAAAATGGTTTTTGTGCTTTATTTTTATCTAAGTACTCAAAGGCTTTTAGTGTAAAAAAGTCGGTTGAGTAGTAGTTGTCAGGCAAAGTAACCTTTTGACCATTTTCAGTGTACTGGGTGTTACGCGGATAGTTTTTAGGTTGGTCTTTAAAGTGTAAATCGAAGCCATCGAGCAGGGCAAAAGATTGATCGAAACCACGGGCTTTAGGGTTTTGTTCGGGAGCATAACCTAAGTGCCATTTACCGACCATGAAGGTGTAATAATCTTTAGTCTTTAAAATTTCTGCGAGTGTATAAGCATTTTGCGTTAAGTGACCTGAATATCCATCAATTTTGAGTAGTGCACGCGGACTATCGGCGCCAACCAATTTTTCTTGTCGTTTTGACGTTTCATACATGGCACCTAAACCCACCAAGTGGTTATCTGCACCTGTCATAAGTTGCGCACGTGTCGGTGAGCACATTGATGAAGCATGAAAATTAAAAAGCATTTTTCCTTGCTTTAACAGGCTATCAATATGAGGAGTTTTAATTTCGCCGCCATAGGCGCTAATGTCTGAAAAACCAAGATCATCGGCCAAAATAATCATGATGTTAGGTGGTTGTTGATTTTTTGGAGGTGCTGCTTGCGCTGTGTAAAACAATTGGCTGGCAAAAAAAAGTCCCAATGTAAGCTGGCTTACTCTTTTGAGTTTCATAACAACAATCCTTTGAAGTTTGAAAATGCATCTTGCATTCCATAAAAATAAACTGAACTTTTTTGGCTAAAAAATGCTCTGGAATCGATCATAATAGATTTTTTAATATGGATCCATAAAAATATTAAAGCATTCTAATTTTATGTTTTTAATAATTTTATACTTATATAATTTATGTGTTTATAGAGTTTTTAATAATACGTTTATAATTTTAGTTGATTTTTTGGATCCAAATATTCAGTATAGAAAAAGAGCAGGATGCTCCAAAACAAATATTCCTCTAGGTCATTATGGATACGGATATGCATAACCACCCAATCGCTCTTATCGGCAATGTCGTGTGTATCTCTTATCCACATTGGGAGATACACAAATGGAAAGAGACGTTCTAAGTGAGATCAATCAAAACAACATGAGCCGCTATCAATGGTTCGTCATTTTGATCTGTATTTGTCTCAATATTATTGATGGCTTCGATGTGATGGTGATGGCTTTTACCGCGCCATCGGTGTCAGCAGAATGGTCACTTTCAGGGGCGCAAATTGGCTTGTTGCTCAGTTCTGGCCTTTTTGGAATGGCTGCCGGTTCCATTTTTCTCGCACCTTTAGCCGATAAAATCGGTCGTCGTTTACTCATCTTGGTTTGTCTTGTCATTGCAGGTCTTAGCATGTTGGGCTGTGCTTTAGTACAAAGCCACGGCATATTAGCTGCACTTCGGTTTATTACCGGAATTGGGGTAGGTGGGATTCTTGCCAGCAGTAATGTGTTGGCGAGTGAATATGCCAATGCTCGTTGGCGTAGTCTTGCAGTGAGTTTGATGTCTACTGGTTATGGAATTGGCGCGACACTCGGTGGAGTGCTATCACTGGCATTGATTGAGCATTTAGGTTGGCGTTCAATCTTTTTAGCAGGTGGGGTGACTACCATTGCAATGCTGCTAATCAGCGCATGGTTATTACCAGAATCTTTAGATTATTTACTCGCGAAACGACCAAAACAGGCACTAGAACGAATTAATGCAACTGTAAATCGTATGGGGCTTAATGAATTACCAATTATGCCGCGTTATGAAAAAATCAGTACGCAAAATGGTAGTGAACTAGGCAAATTATTTGCTGGACAACTTGGATTTCAAACACTTTGTTTGTGGTTTGCATTCTTTTTAGTGATGTTTGGCTTTTACTTCGTGATGAGCTGGACACCAAAAATTCTTATTTCAATGGGGATGTCACCACAACAAGGTGTAAGTACCGGTATTTTAATTAGTATTGGTGGGATTTTCGGTGCAGCCATTATTGGTTTATTGGCATCACGCATGAAAATTTTCTATGCCTTAAGTCTATTTTTAGGACTAACGTCTGCATGTGTTTTCCTGTTTGTCGCAGTCTCGGCTCAAGTGAGTATTGCTCTCATAGTCGGCTTATTACTCGGCACACTCATTAATGGCTGTGTGGCAGGTTTATATTCGATTTCTCCAACAATTTATGATGCCGAAATTCGTAGTCGCGGTGTGGGCTATGCAATTGGTTTTGGACGAATTGGGGCAATTTTATCGCCAACGGTCGCAGGCATTTTTCTGGATAAAGGTATAGCACCCGCAACACTGTATGCCTATTACGGTGTGGTGTTTATTTTGGCTATTTTCCTGATTTTAAGTTTAGGTAATGCTTTTTACCGCAGTCAAAAAGAGCAAAACTACTCTCTTAAAACAGCACCTTAATCCATTAAAAATTAAATAGTTGAGATAAAAAATGAAAAAGACACCATTATGGGTGGGGGTATGCTTGTGCCCATTATTTAGTCAAGTTGTGCATGCCGAGTTTATTGCAGACAGTAAAGCTGAGCTGACACTACGTAATTTTTACTTTGACCGAGACTATAAAAAAGACCCATATCCCTATACAGCAGCCAGAGACTGGGCGCAGGGTTTAATTTTTAAAGGACAGTCTGGTTATACCGAAGGGACAGTTGGGTTTGGTGTAGATGTACTGGCAATGGCAGGTTTTAATCTGATGGGAAGCCGTGCTGATGACTATGCGCGTAGTGGATTATTACCAGTGAATACCGATAACTCGCGTGATGATTATTATGGAAAAATTGGCATTACGGGGAAGGCTAAATTTAGAAAAAATGAGCTTTTTGTAGGGGATTTAGTTCCACAATTACCGACTATATTTTCATCGCCAGCACGTTTGTTTCCACAGACTTACCGTGGTATCCGTTTTGTTTCAAATGAAATTCCAAATCTTCAACTCGAAGGCTTTTATGTTGATGAAGTGCGTCAGCGCGATTCAATTCGTTATACCGATGTTGGAACAGACAATATCAACCATCGTTTTGACAAAGCGGCAACTACCGATTCTTTTTATACATTGGGTGGAAGCTATCAGTTAAAGGACTATCGTCTACGGGCTTACCATGCTGAACTCAAAGATATTTACCAGCAACAGTTTTTGGGTTTTAACGGTAAGCAGCCTTTAAATGATCAGCTTAATTTTTTAAGTGATGTACGTTTTTTTAATAGTGAAGAAACTGGAAGCAAAAAAATAGGAGAAGTCGATAACCGCCATATTAGTGGTTTATTTGGTTTGAACTATCAAAACCATACAGTTTCTTTGGGCTACATGCAGGCTTTTGGTTCAACTGGTCTGCCATTTTTGTCAGGAACAGAAAGTCCAGTCGTGCTTGATTTTATGAGCTCTGACTATTCAAATAAAGACGAAAAAGTCTATTCGATTCGTTACGAATATGACTTTAAAAATGCGCGACTAGGTGATGTTTCGTTAAATGGACTACGCTTTATGACCCGCTATGCAAAAGGCGAAGACATTGATTTATTGCAATACGGCGATCAGCGTTTTAAAGAAGAGTCGATGGAATTTGATTTGGGCTATAAAATTCCTGAAGGTAAGTTGAAAGGTTTGGGAATGAGAGCTCGTTTTTCTCACTACCGCAACGATATGCCAACGAATATGACATTCCACTCGGCAAATGAAACGCGTTTGAATGTCGATTACACCTTTAAATTTTAATGATTAATATTTAACTAAATTTAAGACAAGTTAAAACATTGTGACCATCAATGTTTTAACTTTAGTTATCAACTGCACAAAATCACTCTATAATAGCGCCAATCTTATTAAAGCCAATTGAGTCTCTCATTAAACACATGGCTTTAATCTCTCATTTTTTTAAGTCAATTTCTTCGCTGTGATTCGGCTTATTTTTCAATATTTAGAATTTTATGTGTCTGTGCTGACACATAAAAATATTTAGGTGCCAGCATGGAAATCAAGGTTAATTATCTCGACAATCTTCGACAGGAAGCTAAGTTCGATGACTTTACGGTAATTGCCGATCAACCAATTCGCTACAAGGGTGACGGTTCGGCACCGGGCCCATTTGATTATTTTTTAGCATCATCAGCATTGTGTGCAGCGTACTTTGTAAAAGTGTATTGTGCCGCTCGAGATATCCCAACCGATAATATTCGTTTATCGCAAAATAATATTGTTGATCCTGAAAACCGCTACAAACAAACATTTAAAATTCAAATTGAATTACCAGCCGATATTTCAGAGAAAGATCGCCAAGGGATTATACGTTCGATTGACCGTTGTACTGTTAAAAAAGTGATTCAAACGGGTCCTGAATTTATTATTGAAGAAGTCGAAAGTATTGATGCAGATGCACAAGCCTTGCTATTGCCAAGCTTAACTTCTGAAAACCATACTTATATTCAAGGTAAAGACCTGCCACTAGAAGAAACCATTGCCAATATGTCAGCTATTTTGGCAAATTTGGGCATGAAGATCGAAATCGCATCTTGGCGTAATATTGTCCCAAATGTATGGTCATTACATATTCGTGATGCACAATCTCCGATGTGTTTTACCAATGGTAAAGGCGCGACTAAAGAAAGTGCTTTAGCGTCAGCATTGGGCGAGTTTATTGAACGTTTAAACTGTAATTTCTTCTATAACGACCAGTTCTGGGGTGAAGATATTGCCAATGCTGAATTTGTGCATTATCCAGATGAAAAATGGTTTAAACCGGGTCCAAATGGTGAATTGCCTAAAGAAATCTTAGATGAATACTGTCTTGAGATTTATAACCCAGATGATGAGCTACTTGGCACACATTTATATGACACCAACTCAGGCAACGTAGAGCGTGGTATTTGCTCGCTACCTTTTGTGCGCCAGTCTGATGGTGAAGTTGTCTATTTCCCATCAAATTTAATTGAAAACTTGTACTTAAGTAATGGTATGAGTGCTGGGAACACTTTGGCAGAAGCTCAAGTTCAATGCTTGTCAGAAATTTTTGAGCGTGCTGTTAAACGTGAAATTTTAGAAGGTGAAATTGCACTTCCAGACGTTCCTGAAGACGTATTAGCAAAATACCCAAGTATTGTTGCCGGTATTAAAGGTTTAGAAGAGCAAGGTTTCCCTGTATTAGTTAAAGATGCATCACTAGGCGGTCAGTTCCCTGTAATGTGTGTGACTTTAATGAACCCACGCACGGGTGGTGTGTTTGCATCTTTCGGTGCGCATCCAAGTTTTGAAGTTGCGTTAGAACGTAGTCTGACTGAATTACTTCAAGGCCGTAGTTTTGAAGGCTTAAATGATTTACCTCAACCGACTTTCCAAAGTAATGCGGTCACTGAGCCAAACAACTTTGTTGAGCACTTTATTGACTCAAGCGGTTTGGTCTCTTGGCGCTTCTTTAGTTCTAAATCTGACTACGACTTTGTGGAATGGGATTTTTCTGGCGAAGACGAAGAATCGAATGCAGAAGAAGCTGCAACATTATTCGGCATTCTCGAAGAAATGGGCAAAGAAGTATATATGGCAGTCTATGAGCACTTAGGTGCGACTGCTTGCCGTATTTTAGTACCAGATTATTCAGAAATTTATCTTGTTGAAGATTTGATTTGGGATAATACCAATAAAGCACTTTCATTCCGTGAAGATATTCTAAATCTACACCGTTTAGATGATGAGCAGCTTGAGGCGTTGGTTGAGCGCTTAGAAGAATGTGAGCTAGACGATTACACAGAAATCACCACGCTGATTGGTATTGAGTTTGATGACAATACAGTTTGGGGACAGCTCACAATTTTAGAGCTGAAATTGCTGATTTATGTTGCTTTACAACAGTTTGAAGAAGCAAAAGAGCTTGTCGAAACTTACTTGCAATACAACACCAACACCGTTGAGCGTGGCTTGTTCTATCAGTGCATGAACGTGGTGCTTGAAGTGATGTTAGATGAAGAACTAGAGCTTGAAGATTACCTTACGAATTTCCGCCGTATGTTTGGTGATACACGAATGGACGCGGTATTAGGTTCTGTCGATGGTAGCGTTCGTTTCTATGGTTTAACGCCAACAAGCATGAAACTAGAAGGACTTGATCGCCATTTACGTCTGATCGAGAGCTATAAAAAGTTGCATGCAGCTCGTGCTAAAGCCGTAGCGATGTAATTTAAAAAGCGAAATAAAAAAAGCCTATTTAAAAATAGGCTTTTTTTATAAAACAAATTGCTAGATTAAGCAGAGACTTTTGCTAGTTCTACAGTTTCTAATTGATGATCTTGCTGCTCATCCAAAGTATGTTTAGCTGGAATATAAGACATTGCACGTTCCGCAAGAGCTGTAATGGTAAGGCTTGGGTTAACCCCCAAATTTGCACCTAACATTGAGCCATCTACAACATATAAGTTTTTATAGTTAAAGACACGGTTTTGTCCATCTACCACGCCACGCTCTGCACTTGAAGCAATTGCACAGCCACCCATACAGTGAGCTGTAAAAGGCACGTTAAACAAAATTTCAGTAATGGTCGTCATTGGGTGACCATTAAACATTTTTGCGACCTTTTCAGTAAATGCATTGGCCTGCGGAATATAAACAGGTAGCTTTTTCCCTTCGCTCGATAACACCTTACCAAAAGGCCAGAACCAATTACGTTTCAAGCGCATGTTAATGGAGGCATCTGCTGTTTGCATCACTAAGAAAATTAAAGTCTGACGTGCAAAACTGACAGGGTTACTCATGCGAAGGAAAATAAATGGATGGCAGATTAAGGCCCATAACCAAAAGAATATACGCGTCCAACCCGGTTTACCTTTAGCCATGTAAGTACACATGAGGCCCATGGCATCTGAACCAGTTTGGTAACGCGTCGCTTCAATGTGAGTGTCATGGTCAAGGTAAATACTTGAACCAATGGCAACACCTTTACTCATGTCGACATCTTTACCAAAAAAGCGAACGCCTAAAATCGACTCAGCATTGGTACGTACTCGGTTACCCAAGTCATCAGAAATATTTGGCAGAGAACCGGACTGTTTTAAACGGAACAACATCTCTTGAGTACCCAAGGACGATGCCGAGAAAATCACATTACGAACACGCCAAGTACGGCGCTGTTTGTTAAACCATGAGCTTGAACACTCAGTCGTGACTTCATAGCCATCACTGCCATCGGCTTTACCATTGAGTGGTTTAACATCAACCACTTTGGTTTCTTCATAAACCTTGGCACCATTTTTTTCGGCAAAGTACAAATAGTTTTTATCTAAGGTATTTTTTGCGTTGTGTTTACAACCCGTCATACAGCCGCCACATGCGGTACAGGTTCCGCGGTCTGGACCTTCGCCGTTAAAATAAGGGTCTGGGTAGGTCTTGCCGCCTTGTTCACCTTCGGGTGGAAAAAAGGTTGCAACACGAGTCGGTTTAAATGTATGCCCAACACCGACTGCGTCGCCCATTTTTTTTAGCATGTGGTCGGCAGGACCGAAAATTTTATTATCAGTCACCCCAAGCATACGTTCTGCTTCAGCATAGTGCTGTGGCATTTCTTTTTTCCAGTCCGCCGCATCTGCCCATGTGCCTTCATCCCAAATATGTTCAGGTGGGACAAGTAGGGTATTGGCATAGGTAATTGAGCCACCGCCTACAGCATTACCGCAAATAATGGTGACATGGCGAAAAAAACGCATGTTGAAATAACCGAAAAGTTTCATGCCCGGGCGCCAAATCCAGCGGCGGGTATTCCAGTTATTTTTAGCAAAATCTTTAGCTTCCCAGCGTCGCCCCATTTCCATTACAGCAACAGAGTAGCCCTTTTCGGTTAGACGGCAGGCAGAAACACTACCACCAAAGCCTGAACCAATAATGAGGTAATCATAGTCATAATTGTTTGTTGTCATGCCGAGGACTCCTCTCTGGCGATATTTTTATATTGACTGTGTATGTTTATCAATGAATTGCCCAATGCGCTCAATCGAGTCATTAGATTCATTTAGTATACCCGCGTGGAACTGAAAAACATGTCCGACTCGGTCATAAACCTTCAAGTTCGTCGGAATACCGTATTTTTCAGTTTGTTCAGCAAGGCGTTTTGCATCGTCTAATAAGACTTCTTCTGTACCGACATGAATTAAAACAGGCGGTAATCCAGTTAAGTCGGCATAGAGTGGGGAACAGGTTGGATCGGTTGCCGATTTTTGTCCGCAATAGTTTTTTGCACACCAAGCTAACCATTCCTCTGACAACATCGCATCTTGAGCAGCATGAGTTTTGATGCTGCTTCCAGAAAGGCTTAAGTCAACCCAAGGTGAAAGTAAAGCTAATGCCGCTGGTAACGGTAACCCCGCATTTCGTATTGCAATTGCAGTACTTAAACTCAGTCCGCCGCCAGCAGAATCCCCAGCGATTACGAGTTTTTTCGGATCTTGTCCTTGAGCAAGTAAAGCTTTATAAACTGCAATTACATCTTCAATAGCAGCAGGGCTTGTGTGCTCTGGGGCTAGGCGATATTCAGGTAACCAGACTTGTGCTTGAGCTGCATGTCCGATTTGAGCAGCAAGCTTAGTGTGACTTTTTGAGCTACCCACCACATAGCCTCCGCCATGTAAATACAAAATGCCGCGTCCTGATTGAGTCGTTTTGGGCTGAATATGGACTGTCGGTACTTGAGCGATGGTTTGCTTTTTTGTTTTATAGCCACGTGGCCCAAGCACAATTGCACTGGCTGCATCGCTACAAAAACGTTGTAGCTTTAGTGGTGTTTTAGGGGATAAAGCTGGACGTAGTGTGGTACGAATAGTCCATGCAAGAAGCTGCTTCATAATAAGGACTCATACTAAGCCTAATGACAGTCAGCATCTCTTAAAATGAAGAGTATGCTGACCACTGTTTTTATTTTGCTGATTTGTTGAGTAGACGAGTTTGCAAGGCAGTCGCGGTTGCAAAAATCTTTTGGTAACCCTGTGGAAGAATACGTTGAATGACATCAACAGCTTTTGCATCGGCTCCAATAAGTAAACGGCGGCGGTCCTTACGAACAGCTTCTAAAATTTGTTGAGCGGCATCGTCAGCAGGGGTGCGAAGTAATTTATCGAAAGCATCCTGACTTTTTAAAGGATCCATTCCTAAAGACTGGACGCTATTATTCATGCGGGCAGCTTTGGCAATATTGGTACGAATACCACCTGGATGCACACAGGTCGCACTCACTCCAGCATTTTGCATATCGAGTTCTTGGCGTAATGATTCAGTAAAACCACGAACGGCAAATTTACTGGCGTTATAAGCACTTTGGGTTGGTTGAGCTGTTAAGCCAAACATACTAGAAATATTAATAATATGTCCGTCACCACTTTGCTTTAAGTAAGGCAAAAATTCTTTGGTGCCATAAACCACGCCCCAAAAATTAATACCAATCAGCCATTCAAGGTCTTCGTAGCTCACACCTTCAGCCGTACTACCTATTGCGACACCAGCATTATTAAAAATCAAATTAACTTGGCCATGTTCATCTACAACTGCCTTTGCCCAAGTTGCGACTTCATCACGCTTAGCCACATCGACTTTCTGAGTGGTTACCTTGACAGAATAGGGTGCTAACAGCTCGACTGTTTTAGCTAATCCAGCTTCACTAATATCGGAAAGTGCCAGATGGCAACCTTGTTTTGCGAGTGCAATGGCAATTGCTTGTCCAATACCAGAGCCAGCACCTGTCACAGCTGCGACTTTATTTTTAAAAGACTTCATAAAATTCTCCGTTTATTTTTCTCATTTCCTATGGTGAAGCTTGTTTAAGAAATAGCCGAAACCTGACTGTAGTTTTCAATATCGAAGCGACGAGTACGTTGACGATATTCAAGGGTAAAACCCGGCCAGTTATTGGTATTTTTGCCATCAGCAGTTTGATACCAACTGGTACAACCTTGTGCCCAGACAGTTTTTTTCATTTTTTCTTGAATACTTTGATTAAACTCATGTTGAACTTCTGCACGAACATTGGTGAACAGAAGTTTGTTTTGTAGGGTTGTTTGAATGGCATCTAAAATATAATTTACTTGGCTTTCAATCATATAGACAATTGAGTTGTGCCCAAGATTGGTGTTTGGACCATAAAGCATAAAGAAGTTTGGAAAGCCGCTCACAGTTAAGCCGAGATAAGCTTCTGCACCATCTTTCCATGTGTCTTTTAAGGTACGACCATCAAGACCTGTAATCTGCATTGGCGCCATAAATTCCGTTGCGGCAAAGCCTGTACCATAAATAATGGTATCGATTTCACGTAGATTTCCTTTCGCATCTAAAATGCCGTTTTCGGTAATTTCCTGAATGCCCGTATTAATCACATCGACATGAGCTTGAGTCAGTGTTTCATACCAATGGTTAGAGATTAAAATACGCTTACAGCCAATTGGATAATCTGGCATTAAACGATGACGCAACTTCCCATCTTTGACGACTTTACGGATGTGACGCTGGAATAAATATTCGACCAAAGGCATTTCATTTAATGAAGTGGTAAAGGCCAGCAAACGAATTTCATGATGACCATATTGCAAGGCACGGTCTAGACTTTGCAAAATTGGTAATTTACGGAAAGCCTTTTTCTCTAAAGGTTGGTAAACCCGATCTGGTTTAGGAATCACGTAGGGTGCAGAGCGTTGATAAACATCGAGATGAGCAACCTGTTTTGCAATTTCAGGTACGAACTGAATTGCACTTGCACCTGTACCGATTACCGCAACACGTTTGCCAGTTAAATCATATTCATGATCCCAACGTGCTGAGTGAAATGCTTTACCTTTAAAGTTTTCAATACCTTTAAGTTTTGGATAGGCAGGGCGGTTGAGTTGGCCTACAGCGCCCACTAAGAATTCAGCTTCGAACTGTTCACCAGAAGTACTTTGAATGTGCCATACACCTTGCAGAGCATCAAATTCTGCACTGGCTATTTCAGTATTAAATTGAACATGTGGACGAATATCATATTTATCCGCACAGTGGCGTAAGTATTGATAAATCTCTTGAGATGTTCCGTAGCGATTTTTCCAGCCCAGCTCTTGCTCAAAAGAAAAAGAATAAAGATGAGAAGGCACATCACATGCAGCACCTGGATAGGTATTGTCACGCCAGACACCGCCGACATCGGCAGCTTTTTCAAATAGGGTAAATTGTTCAAAACCTGCTTGTTTGAGACGAATGGCAAGTCCTAGACCACCAAAGCCAGTGCCAATAATAGCGATGCGTACATTTTTATTTGAATTAGTCGACGAATTAAACATAGGCTGCTCTAAATCCTTAAAAACAGTGGGCGAAAGAATCGCAATTTCCTGTATGCAGCATAATCGTTTATTAACTTGATTTAGAGGATGGATGAGGACAAAATATTGTGATTCGAGGACATTTTTGGATGGTACAGTGACGTACGCATGGGCATTTGAACGCAGTGTACATAGTGTTCGGTTAATGGCTGATTTTGCAGTGGAATCAGGCATTTCTTATCAAACCATTTTAAAAGGAACTGGAATTAGCCAGCAGCAGTTGCTTGATCCCAATATGGTAGTTTCGGGACATCAAGAATTACAGCTCATCCATAATTTAGTCGAACTCTTTGAAGATCGGCCAACTTTAGGTTTAGAAGTAGGTACACGTTATCATTTCACCACATTTGGACCTTTAGGTATGGCGCTTATAAGTAGTGCTAGTATCCGTGAAGCGCTTGATTTTGCACTGACTTATTTTTCATTAACGTTTGCATTTACCCGTTTTATTGTTTCAGACACTAAAGACGGTCCCCTTATTGAACTCACAGATGAAGATATACCATCTTCGGTTAGACAATTTATTATTCAACGTGATGCCGCCGCGCTTATTACGGTACAACGCGACCTTGTGCAAGATAATTTTTGCCAGTATTTGGCTTTTTCTTTTCAGCCTAAAGGTGATGTACAACCTTATATAGATTTATTTGGTATCTTGCCAGAGTTTGGCGCAGGTCGGAATTTTGTTCTACTCGATGCGCACAAAGTTGACCAAAAGTTGCAGATGGCCAATGATCTTGTTTTAAATACAGCCGAAGAGCAATGTCGGCAAATTCTCGATAAACGTCAGTCACAAAAGAAGTTCACGGCATTGGTACAAAGACAATTGATGAATATTCGAGGTGAAATGCCATCCATGGAAGTGGTTGCTGATCGATTGCATTTAAATGCTCGCACTTTACGTCGCCATTTAGCGCAAGAAGAGATGACGTTTATCCAGATTCGGGAAGAAGTTAGGCAAGTTTTAGCAGAGCAATATTTGGCATTACCAAAAGCTTCGGTTGAGCAGATTGCAGAGTGGTTAGGCTATGCAGAAACAGCCAGTTTTATTCATGCTTATAAAAGATGGCATGGCAAGACACCTCATGCCATGCGCTTAAACAATCAATAATTAACAGATTTTATTTATTCAAACGCAAATGTAATAAACGCGTTGCTGAGGTGTGACGAATCTCATCTGTTCGTGCATTAAAATAACGTTCAGTAATTGCTTCGCCTGAAAGATCTTCGACTACTTCAAATCCCATTTGCTCCACGGCCTGATGTAAATCTATTGGTTTAAATTGCCCCAATAAAGGTTCTTTCAGCAAGTGGGTAAACTGTGCAACGCCCATACTTCCAAGTCGCTCAATACCGTGTAACTCTTGGAAATCGGTTGAATAGTCGAGTACAACTTCACTACCGTTTGCAGCAAATTCCGCAATACTTTTCAAAGTTTGTAGGGTGGTTTGAGGGTTTAAGTAATGGGTCGTTCCTAACCAAGAAAAAAATGCAGGAGCGGATGGCTGATACAAACTTCGGGCTAGTGCTTCTAAAATTGACTCTTTTTCAAAGTTAATTGCGACAAACTCAATGGTAGCAGGAATATTTCCTAATTTTTTTAGCTTGGCCTGTTTGGCTGCTTGAGTGTCAGGATGGTCCACTTCAAAAATTTTCAAAGCAGGGTAATGGTGCGATTCACGTAGGGCAAAAGAGTCTAGGCCAGCACCCACCAATACATATTGTTGAGTGTTCTGTTGAACTGCCTGATCAAGTAAATCTTCGGCATAACGCGAGCGCCCGACCACTTGCCCAGTAAGTAGACCTAAAGTACGGTTTAAAACCGCAGAATTCATGACTTTAACAATCAGTGGGTTAGAGAGCAGTTTTTTCCAGCCTTTACTGGTTAGTTCAAAAGCATAAGGATCTGAAAATACAGGGTTCTTCGTATTTTGAAAATGATTGGCCCGTAATGCAGCAGCAGCTTCGGCGGTACGACTTGATTGACCTTCTTTCATCTTTATCCTGTTTTTTTATTTCTTGAAGATATTCAACGAAGAAGGCAGTGTATTTCATGAAAATCTAAAATACACTGCCTATTTCTTACAACTGATTTGATTGAAATTACAAATTAGTGAGTTTTTGTGGTTTGATACGTCACTTCATAATCTTTCAAATCTACTTTTTTCAAACGTTGTTTCAGCTTTTTCAATGACCAAGGCCATGCAGCAAAGTTACGTCCGTTGGCATCAAGGTAGTAACTCTTACAGCCGCCGCTATTAAATACAGTCGTTTTTAGGTGTTTTTGCACTAAATCGTTATGCTTTTTAATCACATCAGATTTAACATTTATCTTGCTAATTCCTTTGTTTTTAATTTTCAATAAGCCATCTACGATATAGTCGAGCTGTGCTTCTGCCAAACCAATAAAAGAGTCATAGACCAGTACGTTAGGCCCTAAAACTAAAAATGCATTTGGTACATTTTCAATGTTGGTCCCCAAGTAAGCCTCTGGTGAGCTATCTTTCCATATATCTTGTAAACATTGACCTTTTTCATTATGGACACGTTTACCAATTGGCGGGTGAGATACTTCAAAGCCTGTACCCCAAATAATCACATCAACTTCGTGGCGCTCACCATTTGCAGCAACTACCGTATTGCCTTCAACTTTCACTAAACCATGAGGGATTAGGGTGGTGTTTGGTGCTTGTAGCGCTGGATAATAATTGTTAGCGAATAAAATACGTTTACAACCAATATCAAAGTTTGGCGTTACGTTTTTACGTAGCACAGGATCATTAATCTGTAATTTAAGTAATTGCTTACCCAATACATTTACTGGTTTTAATGCAAGTGGATTACGTAAACCAAAGTTAATTGCATTCAGCGTTAACGCTACACTTTTACGCCAGCTCGCCTGAATAGACGGATATTTAGCAATCACTGATTTACTAAATTCACCTAAGTCTGTATCTGGTTTTGGTAGTACCCAAGGTGCTGTACGTTGGAATACAAACAGCTCTTTCGCTTTTGGTTGAATTTGTGGCACAAATTGAATGGCAGATGCGCCAGTACCAATCACGGCAATGCGTTTACCTGTCAAATCATAATCATGGTTCCATTTAGCAGAATGGAACATTTCGCCTTTAAATGTTTCTAAGCCTTCAAGACGTGGAATTTGAGCTTCGGTAATTGGACCTGTGGCAAAAATAACGGTTTTAGATAAATATTGACCAGTACTAGTATCAAGTACCCACACATGACGTGAGTCATCCCATGCTGCGTTGAGCAGTTCGCTATTAAACTCAATTTTAGACGTAACATTAAACTCGTTACTCACATCTTCCAGATAGCTTAAGATTTCTGGTTGGCGCGCAAATAAATGGCTCCATTTTGCACTTGGTGCAAATGAGTAGGAATAAAGAGCAGAGGGTACATCGCAACCACAACCTGGATAGGTGTTTTCACGCCATGTTCCACCCACGCGGCCAGCTTTTTCAATAATCTTATAATTGGTATAACCAACTTGATCTAGGCGAATGGCAGCAGCGATCCCTGAAATGCCAGCACCCACAATAAAAGTATCGAAAATATGGTTTGGTGATTTGACAGCTTTTTTTGCTGAAGCATTTGTTTTCATTTGAGCAGTCATATGTGTACTACCTATAAATTTCTTATTTAAATAATTTGTACGATGTGCCAAGGAACTTGTTATACAAGCTTGGAGATGCACGTTTCATGAGCCAGAATAACTTTGCATCAATTTGAGGAATGGTATACAACTCATCCTGATCAAGGCGATTAAGCGTTAATCTTGCAACATCGTCACTTGTCGTTAGGGCATAGTTCATCAGAGCATGGTCTGCTAGCTTTGAATAACGTCCGGGAATTCGACCATTTTTAATGATATTGGTTGGAACCAGCGTCGGGCAGAGTACATTCACTTTAATATTAAACTTATGCAGTTCAGCTGAGAGCGTTTCTGAAAGAGCACGTACACCCGCTTTAGTCACGTTATAAGCGGTCATTTCTGGTGCAGCAGTGTAAGATGCAGCAGAGGCCACATTAATAATCGCGCCGTAACCTAGCTTTTTAAACTTTGGAACAAAGGCATGGCAACCGTGAATAACACCCCAAAGGTTAATATTCATAACCCAATTCCAGTCTTCTAGGCTTAGCTCATCAAACTTACCACCCAAACCGACACCAGCATTATTAATGACAAGAGTCACAGGATGCCCAAGTAAGATTTCAGCAGTTTCAGCTAGATGATTAACCTGTTCAGCATTACCCACATCACAACGCATAGCAAAAGCTTTGGCGCCTTCTTGTTCAAGAAGTTTTACTGTTTCTTCAGCAGCTTCGAGATTAATATCTGCACACACTACGCTGCCACCACGTTTCGCAAGTTCCATTGCAAAACTTCGACCAATCCCACTGCCTGCACCCGTTACTACGGCATAAGCTTTTTGGCTTGGTTTAACTTTCTTTTTGCCAAATAAAATCATGATTCATCCATAAATAGCTTGAAGAGATACCAGCTATCTGTTCGATAGCTGGAAATACAGGACGATTAAGACATGCGTACTGGTGGGGTAAATTCTTTAACAAAGTAAGGTGCAATTGCACCGCCTTCGGTCAGCAATTTCTTTTTGTAATACTCAAGATACTCAGTTGTATCATGATCATTCGGATGAAAGTCTGGACGTAAGTAGTCAAGAATTTGACCAATCGTACTACCGAATACGCCATCTTTTGGACCAAAGATTAAGCCTACACCGCGACGCGCATCTTTCCAGAATTTTAAAGTCAGCATCTCTTGCGGCTTTCTTAAAACAGGAACAAATAATGTAGTGGCAGGAATTAATCCTAAAATGGTAATGAGAGCTAGAATGAAACCAGAAGCTCGTAATGGATAGCTGCCATTTAAGATTTGATAAACATCATAGGCAATATCTTTATGTTCAGATTCTTCAAGCATGTGCCACATCCACAACGCACGGCTTTTCTCATCATTTGAGTAGTAGAAATTCTTTTCATGCTTCATCATGTATTCAGCGAGTACCGCAGTAAAATGCTCAATACCTGCCATCATTGACAATTTTAGTGGTTGTGGAAATTTCAAAAATACATATTTAAAGAAGTTCGAACCAAGAAAACGATATAGCGCAACAGGATATTCAGCATCTTGAAGAGCATCGTTATATTCATTGTGCAATTTTGAGTGAATTGCTTCTTGGCCAATCAGCGAAGTAACGCGCTGTTTCAATATAGGATCTTTGATAAATTCACGGTGATGACGAGCGGTTTCAATTACCAGATCCTCACCATAGGTTAAAAACACCGAAAGTGTGGCAAAAAATAAAGTAGCAAATTGGTTGTCCATATAGAATCTGACATCAATTTCCTTACCATCGAAACCAATATTTAAGTGACGAATTGGGATAGAACTTTTGCTAGCAAAATCGGGCACTTCAATTTCACGCTGAAATTTAAGTTTGTTGAATGATTTTTTAACTGCGGTCGAGATCATGGCGACACCCTGAGGCAAAGTAGTGGTGCATTTTGATGAAAATCGATAAACTCAATGATCAACAAAGCACTATAAAATTCCATTTTCAAAAACAGATGATTTTCTGCATTGACTACGGTGTTGTTGCTCCGTTATTTGTTTGATTATTTGGCTGAATAACGGAAGAAGAGCCGATGTAGACAAGAGTTACTTAATGACTCTTCTTTAATTTTTTCATATTAATCTGACATTATGTTCGGATTCAATTCGGGTAAATTTTTAAATATATAAAAGTATTTTGTAGACATTTTTTGCAGTAAAATTTTTAATTGATTTGATTTTATATATTTGAAAAATAATAAATTAATTTGTATTTAAGCTAATAAAATAGCCACTTGAAACACATATTCACTCATGGCTCTGGGAATGTTTTTCTAAATTTTTTTTCGCTAAGTTTGACAACTATTCGGATTTTGTTTTTTTATTTCTACCCAGTCGAATTACATGCTAATCTGACTTTATGTTCGGATTATTGATTAGATCGTATGACTACGCGTAAACCTCGTCAAACTCGAGCCAAAGTCACTGTCGACACGATTATTGAAGCAGGTTTTATTGCAGTGGCACTTCATGGACCAAGTGGTACTACAACACGTCATATTGCAGAAATTGCAGGCGTGAGTGTCGGGTCTTTATATGAATATTTTAAAAATAAAGAAGAAATTTATGATGCGATGAATCATTTTTTTGTTCGGGAAATTCTGGACATGATTACAGAGCTTACGCCGACGATTTTACAGCTGGAATTAGAGCCTGTTATCGAAATGATTTTTTATACTTTTAGTGATTTATTAAAGAAAAATAATGACCGTTACTTAACCGTTTTACGTTATGCAGGAGAATTGCAGTACGATAAATACATTCCCAAAATTGAACAGGCCTTAATGGAAGTCATCATGAAATATATGATGCACAATCCTAAATACCTAAAAATCAATAATTTGCCTGTAATTACTTATATCTGTATTAACAGTGGAATTTTTAATATCGCGCGGCATCTTATTTTGCCAAACCCTTATATTAGTTTTGATGAAATGGTGCAGGGGCTAACCACGATGATTATGAGCTATATTAATACAGAGATGGCACGTTCAGAAGAACATTGAGCTGAGTTAGAATTTTTATAAGTCCGATCAACAATAAACAAGCCCCCACATAAATTTTATGCGAGGGCTTAGTTGCATTATGGCATGGTTGGAACTTCTTCAGGACGCATATCGAAAATCAAAATTTCGGCGTTATCACCATTGGTAAACGATAAACTTCCGCCTTCACGAATACGTGCAGCATCGCCAGTGTTAAATGTTTTACCATTTACATCAACACGACCTTTAGCAACGTGTAGATAAACATATCGACCCTCAGGAATCACAAATTCAGCAGTTTCTTCACCATCAAAAAGACCTGAGTAAATATTAATGTCTTGTTTGATCGATAAAGTTTTCTCGCTACCTTTCGGTGAGATGATCAAATGCAATTTACCGCGTTTGTCTGCTTCATCAATATGAACTTGTTGATAGCCCGGGTCTGTATTCACTTCATTTGGAACAACCCAAATTTGCAAGAAATGAACGCCTTCTTGAGCTGAATGGTTAAATTCACTATGAGCAACACCACGACCTGCACTCATGAGCTGAATGTCACCTGGCACAATCACAGAGCCTGTACCCATTGAGTCTTTATGCTCTAATGCACCTTCAAGTACATAGGAAATAATTTCCATATTGCGGTGAGGGTGAGTACCAAAGCCTTTAGATGGAGCAACGTTATCATCGTTAATTACAAGTAGATCAGAAAAACCAACTTGTTTAGGATCCCAATAGTTAGCAAATGAAAAGCTATGTTTTGATTGTAACCAACCATGATGTGCTGCACCACGCTCGTGAGATAAACGCATATCAAACATGATGTATTCTCCTGATTTAATTTTCTATCTGAGCGTAGTTTATCGTAGCGTTTATTGTAATAAAGCACTGAAAATGGAAAGCTTGGTACGATTTTTAGAACGATTAAATGAAAATTATTTGTTGACTAAGAAAAAAAGCTATTTTGGTTAAAATTGAAATTTACCTTTAAAGCTAAAGATGAAATTTGAGAAATAGTAAGATCACCAAACACTTTTAAATAAAACAATTGAAAGAAAAATGAATCTTTTTAGCCTATTTAATCGGTAAAAAATTTAGAGATATTTCATGCTATATACACATTAGTCTACAATGTGTATTTAAAGGAGCTTAATAATAAAAATGAATAAAAAGCTAATATTAAAAATAACTAAACCTAAACTGTTTTGAAATAAAGTTACTTTTCAATGGAAATGTTTTGTATTTATTGCTTATTTAAATGATGGATTTAAAATCACCTTTCTTTTCAATAATTTGAGTGAGAGTGCGTTATTGTAAATAAATGTGAAAATATTCACAAAGCTATAATTTTTTGTTAAGATCGTTAACATTAAAAACATAGAGATAATAATAATGATCAATAAAGTATTAATAGTGTTGTGTGTGAGTATTGTCTTTGTATTAGGGTATTGGGCCTATTTAGATAGTCAAAATAAAAGACATCAAGAGCTCATGCGGATCATACAAGAAGCAGAAAGAAACCTACAAAGTATCGAACGTAATCCAAATCATGCTCATCACAGCAATTTAGCTTCTTATAATATGCAAGAATATATTGGCGAAAAAAAATTATTTTCTAGCAGCATTGAGCTATAAACTTCTAAATTTTACAGTGTCATTGGTCATATCTTTTCATAAATTTTGATCATGTTTCTGTTGAATCTGTTAAACTTATTGAACGTATAGTAAAAAAGCTGCATAGGGGTTATGCAGCTTTTTTGTGTTTCAAGAGGGGCTGTGGCTATTTCCTATGTACGAACTAGAAACCAAATGAGTGGCATATTTGTTGCTTCATAAGTTTGAGATTCTTGTTTATAGGGCTGAACAGAAAAACAATATTGTTCAGCGACCTACATAGACGTAAATATTCCATAGTTCAGATTTTGCATAGAGGCTACTTATGGCAGCGCCCAATTCTTCGGCAGGCTGGTTAGAGCGTTTATTTAAGTTAAGCGACAATAAAACCACTTTCCGAACTGAAGTTCTTGCTGGTGTAACTACATTCCTAACGATGTGTTACATCATTATTGTCAATCCACTCATTTTATCTGAAACCGGCATGGATCATGGTGCCGTATTCGTTGCGACCTGTTTGGCAGCAGCTATCGGATGTTTAGTAATGGGGATCATTGCAAATTATCCAATCGCACTGGCCCCTGGTATGGGTTTAAACGCTTACTTTACCTACTCGGTTTGTATGGGGATGGGCGTGCCATGGCAAACAGCTTTAGCGGCTGTTTTTGTTTCAGGCCTTGTTTTTCTTGCAATTAGCTTCTTTAAAATTCGTGAAGCGATTGTCAATGCGATTCCGATGTCGCTTAAATTTGCAATCGGTGGGGGTATTGGTTTATTCCTAGCACTGATTGCTCTAAAAAATGCTGGAATCATTGTTGATAACCAAGCGACATTAGTCGGTTTGGGTGATATCAAACAGCCTACAGTTTTATTAGCACTATTCGGATTTTTAATGATTGTAGTTTTGCATCAGTTGAAGATTCGCGGTGCAATCATTATTAGTATCTTAGTCGTTACAGGCATTGCTACTGCTTTAGGTCTAAACGAATTTAAAGGTGTAGTGGGTCAAATCCCTTCAATTGCACCAACATTTATGCAAATGGATTTTAAAGGTCTATTTACAGCAAGTATGGTCGGCGTCATTTTTGTATTCTTTATTGTTGATTTATTTGACAGTACAGGTACTTTGGTTGGTGTTTCACACCGTGCGGGTCTTTTACAAGACGGTAAATTACCTCGTTTGAAGAAAGCATTATTTGCAGACTCTACTGCAATTGTTGCTGGTGCTGCATTAGGTACATCTTCAACTACACCATATATTGAGTCAGCTTCAGGTGTAGCAGCGGGTGGACGTACTGGTTTAACCGCTGTTGTGGTTGCAGTTTTATTTATCTGCTGTTTATTTTTAGCACCTCTTGCTCAATCTGTACCGGGTTTTGCAACGGCGCCAGCTTTATTGTTCATTGGTGTGTTGATGATTCAAGGTATCACTCATATCGATTGGGATGATATTACTGAAGCTGTTCCAGCCTTTTTAACTATTGTATTTATGCCATTTACCTATTCAATTGCTGACGGTATTGCAATGGGCTTTATTAGCTATGCATTAGTTAAATTATTCACGGGTAAGGCAAAAACTGTACCGTACATGGTGTGGATTATTGCTGCGCTTTGGGTATTTAAATTTATCGCGTTTGGCGGTTAATATGATTTTTTATAATTTTCTTCTTGAGCTATCTTAGACATAGTTTTTAATAAGAAGAAAATTATAAAAGGGTGTGATTTTGACCACACCCTTCTTTCTTTAGATGTGGAGTTAATATGAATCAAGTCGAGCTGATTCGCGCCTTACCAAAAGCCGAATTGCATGTGCATATTGAAGGGACTTTTGAACCTGAATTAATGTTTGCAATTGCCCAGCGCAATCAGATTCAGATTCCTTACAAATCTGTTGAAGAAGTAAAGCAAGCTTATAACTTTCATAATCTTCAATCATTTCTAGATATTTATTATGCTGGTGCAAATGTTCTTGTACATGAACAAGACTTTTATGACTTAGCATGGGCTTATTTTGAGAAATGTGCTGAAGATCATGTCGTTCATACAGAAATGTTCTTTGACCCGCAAACCCACACTGACCGTGGTGTTGCGTTCTCAACAGTGATTAGCGGTTTAAAGCGTGCGTGTGCAGATGCTAAAGCTAAGTTTGGTATCAGCTCTCAACTGATTATGTGTTTCTTACGCCATTTAAGTGAAGAAGCTGCATTTGAAACACTTGAACAAGCTTTACCATTTAAACAAGACATTATTGCTGTAGGCCTCGATTCAAGCGAAGTAGGGCATCCGCCAGCTAAATTTGAACGTGTTTTTGCTAAGGCGCGTGAAGAAGGTTTCTTAATCGTTGCTCACGCTGGCGAAGAAGGCCCACCTGAATATGTATGGGAAGCTTTAGATCTACTCAAAGTGAACCGTATTGATCATGGTGTACGTTCTGAAGAAGACGAACAATTAATGGCGCGTTTAATTAACGAAAAAATGCCTTTAACCGTTTGTCCTTTAAGTAACTTAAAGCTATGTGTTGTTAAAGATATGAAAGATCATAATATCTGTCGTCTATTGCAAAAAGGCGTACACGTGACGGTTAACTCAGATGATCCTTCATATTTCGGTGGGTATATGAATGACAACTTCTTTGCCATCCAACAAGCTTTAGACTTAAACAATGATGAGTTGAAGCAACTCGCAATTAACTCTTTTGAAGCCTCTTTTATTTCAGATGAAGAAAAACAAAAGTGGATTGCAGAAATCCAAAAAATCTAAATAAAAAAACCGCCTGAGATAGGCGGTTTTTTATACATACGTTTTATTTAGGTTGTTTGGTCATACTATTTAAAATATTGTCTTTATCAACAAAGTGATGTTTTAAAGCTGCTAGTACATGCCCAACAATCAGCAAGCCTGCAAACCAAGAAATATAAATATGTAAAGGTTTAACGATAGCTAAAAGCTCTGGGTTATCTTGTACTAAACGCGGAATTTCAAATAAATATAAAACAGGGGCAGGGTGACCAGCGCTCCAGCTAAATAAACAACCAGTGACAGGTAAAGCCACCAAAATCACATAAAGCAATAGATGACCAACATGTGCCAAAGTTTTCATCATTGGAGACATGCTGTCAGGTAGTTTTGGAGCTGGGTGTGTATAGCGCCATAAAATCCGGATAATCACCAAAAAGATAATGGTGGTCGCAATATTTTTGTGCAGCGTAATGACATCGCCTTTAAAGGGGCCATCAACGTCATAACTTAAAAAATTTCCACTATAGAAACCAATAGCCCATGCTGCGATGAAAATGATTGCCATCACCCAATGCAGGATTTGTGCGGTACGGGTGTAATACTGAGATGAAACAGCAGGCATAAAAAACCTATTTTTTTGTCGTTTTGATTTTCAATTTTATGAGAAAGCACTGATTTTGAGAAATGTTTTAAATGTAACAGAGCGTGCTAAAAACAGAACGTTTAAGGAAAAATGCATTTGATGAGCCGAATTTTACGGGCGAAAAAAGATTGCATAAATGCATCAAATTATTTGTTTCTTCTAAAGTCGAGTTTAGGCACAATACGCGCTGCCAACGTTCAATCAAAGGAAAAAATGATGAAAAAACTGATGCTCGCTCTAGCGCCAGTTGTTTTAGCTTTAACAGCGTGTGCAACGACTACAGGTACGGGTACAGGCGCTACTTCTGCACAAACAACAACTCAGCAGTTGGGTGTTGCTGCATTAAAAGTTGCTGTAAATGCGAAATGTATTACAGAGATTAATAATGTTGCTGCTTGGAAAACAGCAACAAAGCTTATGACTGCTGAGCAACGTGATAGCATTCAAACGAATGTCTGTGGTTGTGTGAGCGAAAAGGCACCAAATAGCGTAACGGCAGTAGAATTGGCAGCGGCTGCATTTGATGTAAATGCACGTGCTACAATTGTAAACCAAGTGGTTTCAAAAACTGTAAATGAGTGTGTGGCAGAAGCTTTACAAAAGTAATTAATGATTTTTGTATTAAAGAAGGCTGATTACTATTGATCAGCCTCTTTTGTTTAAAGGTGAAGAGTAAATGTTTATTGCTGGTGTAGATGAGGCGGGACGTGGTCCATTAGTAGGTTCCGTTGTGGCAGCGGCTGTTATTTTAGATCCGAATAATCCAATTGAGGGATTAAATGATTCTAAAAAATTAACTGAAAAGAAACGTGAAAAGTTGTTTATTGAAATACAAGAAAAAGCTTTAGCTTGGTCAATTGCAGAAGCAACGCACGCTGAAATTGATGAATTAAATATTTTACAAGCGACTTTTTTGGCCATGCAACGTGCAGTTGATGGTTTGAAAGCTCAACCACAAAAAGTAATTGTAGATGGTAATCAAATTCCAAAAGGAATCATTATTCCTTGTGAAGCTATTGTTGGGGGAGATGCGAGTCATCCTGAAATCAGTGCAGCGAGTATTCTGGCAAAGGTTACACGTGACCGACAAATGGCAGAATTAGATCAGCAATATCCATTATTTGGTTTTGCCAAACATAAAGGATACCCAACTAAAGCGCATTTTGAAGCGATTGCAGCGCATGGGGTAATTGATCAGCACCGCCGCAGTTATGCTCCTGTTAAACGTGCTCTAGGCCTATAAATACAACGCCCTAAAAATTTAAAGCGACTAGAAAGTCGCTTTAATTAGGGAGAGAATAACTTCATATTAACGATTGAAGTTTTTCTGTGCATAATTATCATCTTCAAAAGAAACTTGATAATCTTGATCAAGATGTTGAAGGTGTTCATGCATTGCACGTTCATGTTGAATACGTTGATAAATTTCTTCGCGATGAACAGAAACCTCTTTTGGTGCATTCACACCAATACGAACCTGGTTTCCTTTGACGCCAAGCACAGTAACACTGACTTGATCCCCAATCATTAATGTTTCCCCGACACGGCGGGTCAGAATCAGCATGTTTATCTCCTTGCTAAACGCTTAAAACTGCAATATTGGTACCCAAATAAAAGCTCAACCTCAGTTTTCAGTCAGATTCTAACAGAAATATGAGAACAAAGTCATATTTTGATAATCACTGCCAAAAAACTTTCCGTTTAATATAACAGAGCCGCTATAAAAAAAACTATAGCGGCTCTGTGTTTTCTTTGATTATTGTCGGACAAGTAAACATTTTTTAATGAATTATTGACCGTTTGGTAAAATTAAGCGCGGGCGCTGCTTTCACCATGTTCACGATCTAAACCAAAAGCGGTATGTAGACAACGAACAGCAAGTTCAAGATATTTCTCGTCAATAATGACAGAAACTTTAATTTCAGAAGTTGAAATCATAAGAATGTTGATGCCTTCATCAGCTAGGGCAGTGAACATCTTGCTCGCTACGCCTGCATGTGAACGCATACCTACACCTACGATAGACACTTTAACGATGTCATCACGTGTTGAAACTTCACGTGCACCAATATTTTTGGCAGTTTCATTTAAGATTTTTTCAGCTTTCGCTAAATCAACACGGTTTACAGTGAAAGTGAAATCTGTTGTGCCATCTTCTTCAACATTTTGCACTATCATGTCGACTTCAATATTGGCATCACTTACTGGTGATAAAATTTTAGAAGCAATACCTGGTTCATCAGGTACACCTAAAATCGTTAATTTTGCTTCGTCACGGTTAAAAGCAATACCTGCAATAATTGGCTGTTCCATAGTATCTTCCGCCTCAGTCGTAATGAGTGTACCTACATTTTCTTTAAATTCTTCGTCAAACGCGCCGTCGTTATCATTATCAAAACTTGATAATACACGTAAAGGAACTTGATATTTCCCGGCAAATTCTACTGAGCGAATTTGTAAAACTTTTGAACCTAATGAAGCCATTTCTAGCATTTCTTCAAAAGAAATACGGTCGATTTTTTTGGCTTTAGGAGCAACACGCGGGTCAGTGGTGTAAACGCCATCTACATCAGTGTAAATTTGGCATTCATCTGCTTTTAGGGCAGCAGCAAGAGCAACACCAGAAGTATCTGAACCACCGCGGCCTAGCGTTGTGATATTTCCATTAGCGTCAAAGCCTTGGAAACCTGCAACAACAATAACACGGCCTGCATCTAGGTCATTAGTCATGACATCTGTATCAATAGACTCAATACGCGCTTTGGTAAATGCACTGTCAGTTTTAATACCGACTTGACGTCCGGTATAGGATTTAGCTTCCACACCAATCGAATTAAGTGCCATAGCTAACATGGAAATCGTCACCTGTTCACCGGTTGAAACCATTTGGTCTAACTCGCGTGGGTCAGGTGTTTCGGTAATGGCTTTAGCGAGAGCAAGTAAGCGGTTTGTTTCACCACTCATTGCAGATACAACCACAACAACCTTGTGACCGTGATCATGCCAACGCTTAACACGACGAGCAACATTTAAAATGCGCTCGGGGGTACCCATAGAAGTACCGCCATATTTTTGAACGATTAATGCCATATCGCCTAAACCCTTATAATTAAACGGGAAAAGTATATTCTTGCTTCCTTGATTTCATTATATGTACACCATTATGTACATAAATGAAATTGCTGAGTTTATCTAGCAAGCCGTGATTCGGCGGACAGTATATAGTAACGTAAATATGCTAACAATCATTGATCTGGACTAATTTGATCAAGTTTTCTGATTGTTAGCTTCGGTACAACTTATATAGCTTTTTTTAGTTGCTTCTTTTGCTGGCATTCTTCCTCCCACTTCATTACATCAGTAGCGAGGTATCTTTTCATTGTTCCGCCCTCAGAACTTAATGCCGGGGCTGGGAATGGAATCCCCCAAGGTGTGTTAATTTCCCACCGATTAAGTGTGCGTTTAGTAATATGAAACATCTCACACACATTGTTAGATGTCAGATATTTATCCACATTAGCCCTCCTTACTTTCCGCTTTAACTTCTAACTGGATGCCTTCATATGTGCCATCACCCCCACAATTCAGACAGTGTGTATATATGCCTAAACCATCCCCATCAGGACTAAAGTTTTCAGGTAATGAAACATCTATAAACTCAGTACCGCCAATTGGCTTCGTATGAATATGAGGGGCAAGGCCGTAATAGGGGAAAATGCATTCACCGTTCCCGTCATCACAAAAATCACATGTTTTAACTTTTAATCCACTCATCCTTTAGTTCCTCAACTCATTACGTTCTTTCTTCAATTGACGCAAAAGGTTGTGAAGGGTAACGGTTACAGCTTTATCTAAACTTTTAGTTGAATGGAATTCTGCAAGCTGAGACAGTGCCAAACCAAAAATGTGATATGCAAAAACCTTTGCTGCCTCAGGATTATTCTTGAGAAGCTCTTCAGTACTTGGGCAAATAACTTCTTTAAAAATATGAACCGCTACCTGATCCGGAGTGCCTTCAATACGGCTAGGATTCAAATTAACTTCACCAATAACCTTACTCATTAGCAGCTCCAGATACGTTTGGCACACTATGAAAATGCATCCAGTGTGAAGGCGCATCATTATGATAATTTGCCCATACACTATTTAAATCTTCATCAATAGTCATATAGTCTTGTTCGGGGGTAACATCAGGTGCATCAGCCCAACAAATAAGTACCATTATGTCAGTAGGCGGCCATTCATCATCCATGCTGATCCAAGTTGGCAACACCTGAGCACTGGCGTCATTCCATGCAGCATCCCAAATCAACCAAGCTTCATGACGAGGACTAGTTGGTAAATATCTGTGTCCTGTTAGTGCCTCTTGTCTATCTAGTTGACGTTTTAAACTTTCATAACTGCAATTACATTTTTTGGCATGAAATCTTTCAAAAGCTTCTCTTTTTTTATTTAGATCAATCATTACCTAAGCCCTCAAATATTCTTCTTTAGTCCACTCAACAAACTCTCTATAAAGCTGCTGGGCAGGTTTATTTAATCGGTTGTGATAGTCGATCGTTATGCGCCGCCAAGCAACTGGTACCGCATAATGCTTTGTTAGAAACATTGCTTGGTCCATGCCTTGCCGGACTATTACGTAGCCCAGCAATTGCAAGTAGTACATAAAACCAAGCATGTGTTTTTGGCTCACTTTCTTGTACTGATCTTTCATGTTAGAAACCGTCCACTAATAAATAATCAGGGGTAGGTTCAGGTTGAGTAGGTGTAGGATTCTCTAATTCATAGCGGCGTTTTCTCACATACCCCATTAGCTTCGGTTGAATCTGCGGATCTCGTGCAGCCACGTCTATTTCCAAAGCATCTAGCGTTGTAAGGTCTGGTGCAGTTTGGATTTGAACCATTAAAGAGGGTGGCTCATTAGCAGATGCCTTTTCTTTTTCTAGCTCTTCAAGACGTTTGTGAGTGGCGAGAAGGATAGGCTTCATTTGTTCGTCATCCCATGTGCGGGTATAACGATAAACCGCATTTACTTCTGCAGGTGTTTTTGACCCTTTTACACGCTGTAGAAGAGTATCTAGGGTTTGCTGATATTCTGGATCTACTTTAGGCTCGTTAGTTTCTGGAACTAATAGATCCTCGGATGATGAAACATAAGACTCCTCAGTAACAACAATTGCACTATCGAGATCCTCTTTTAAATCTTTAGTAGGCTCTTCAATTACTGTTTTTTCAGTATTAACCTGAGGTGATTTCTCAACTTCATTTTCTAAAGGCTTTTCTTCTTCAACTTCATCAGTTGGCTTGTTCAGAAGTTTGAGCATATCTTCAGCAAACTCACCACCACTGACTTTAATAATCGCGCAGCAATGAGCAAAAGCATTATCAAAACTTGAGTGGACTTGGCCATGCTGAAGCATGCGTAATTGTCCTTTTGAACCATTCCACTTAAACTGCTGCACACCTAATTCAACAGTTGGACTTGGGTAAGAGCAAGTAGAACCTTTAGCAGGCGCTTCTTTTAATGGTTCAGGTACCTCAAATTCGCCAATAAAAATAGTTCTAGGCTTTAATTGAAATTCGAATTTATCAAAAACATCAAAGCCAAAGTCATAAGGGTTAAATGGTTCCCAGCCATTACGCTCAGTATTATTTACTAAAAGTAATTCACCGTTGGCCCAAGCAAGTTTAGCTTCAACTTTATTTAGTATTTTCATGCTGTCATCCCCGTTTTCGCTAAGGTTTCAATTTCTTGTTTAACTGCCTTAAGTTTTGCCGCTTCAATTTGGATAAGGGCATCGATACCTAAGTGCTCACAAACTGTTTTTACATCGAGGCCACGTTCAGCAATAAAGTTTTGAAGTTCATCTCTTTGTTGATCTGAGATACCGTTAAATTCAGGTGGACTAATCCAAGTGCCACGTTGCTTATCAAACGTGCAATTCAATGCTTTAGCCCTCATTAACATTGCTTGGCGCATGTTCTGGTAATACATATGTTCTTTATCAAGCGACTCAGTTAATTGATTAAGGTCACCTGCATGCTCTGCTTCCTCACAGCTTTGTTTCCAGTTTTCTAGCTCTTCTTGGGCTTTAGCTGCTGCAAGTTGTGCAGGCGTTAAGGTGTTAATGTGATCTTTAGCTTGAGTAATCAGGTCAGCCAAGAAAGTAGGGTGTGCTTTAAGATCAGGTACCCATACTTCACCGGTTTCACCGCCTAAAGCACCTGAGTTTTTCGCATGATGTGTAGGCGAAGGTTTGAAATTAATAACGCGGGCATTTTTACCTTCACCAGTAGTAACAGTTGTTAGATAACCCATGACATCTGCGATACGGTAAAGCTCGTTACGGTTTTTACCACCTAGATCTGGGCGGTAAATAATTTGATCACCGTTTTGATCTTCTGATGCGTGTGCAATGAAAACAACATCTTTACCTAAACTGATCAAAGTATTGATGTATTGCTTGAACGTTTGGTTCGCTAAACCTTGAGCCTTTAACTTTAAAGAACCATCTTTTTGACGGTTATTTGCCGTAAGTAACAGGTGGGTTTTAATGCATTCAAGCATTGCACCCACGGTATCAATGACTACGGTTTTATATGGTGCTAAGTCCTGCGGAGTAAGGTTTGCAACATCACTCCATTGTTGAACCTGTACAACCGCACCACGACGTAATTCACCAGTACGGTGAGCACCACGGTCAAAGTCAAAAGAAATTGCTTTTTCCGCAGTAAAGCCCATCGATGATTTACCTAAACCCGGATCAGCGTAAAGGTACACAATAATTGCTTGAACCAATAAAGTTTGGTCAGCAGTAATAATCGGTAAAGCCATTTTTCTTATCCTCATCTAGAGCCGGTGAAGCCGCGCTTAGTTTTATAAGCTTTGCGGTCATAGGTAGGGATGTTTGTTTCACGCAGTTTTATTGCGAGCTGCTTTCTGCGTTGGAAATCGATTTCTTGGGTGAGTTCATTCCAAACTTTTGGATAAGAAGTTTGGAACCTGAACACATTTAAAGGCGTCTTAACTCCGTCTTTAACTTTGTAAAGAACTGAGCCATTAGCATTAGATGCGTACACTTGCCAGCCAATGCGAACAGAGTAGAGGCCCTTATCATCACGGCCTAAAAATGACTTGTAGCCGTCAGGGTGCTTTTTGAAATTAGACATCATTAAACCTCCACCAACTTGTTACGTTCGATGAAGCCTTTTAGAAGGTCATTGATGTTGCGGATGTCTTCAAATTCGGTGAAATCGTTATATGACTTACCATTAACATCAGTGATTTCATTTACTGTGAGTTGAGTAATATCAACAGCAGTGAATTCAGAACCCGGAACGCCGTAACTGTCTGGATGAGCTTCAAAATCAAAGCTAACGTTTAAACGGAAACTATCTAATTTGATGACAGCAACGCCAGAATGTTTACCTGTGATTTTCGCGGTTAACACACCGTAAGTACTTGGTTGAGTTTTAGGTGTAAAAAGAGTAGGTGCTTCTTTTGCTTGGAAAGCTGGCTGTAATTGGCAAGCAACTAAAGAACCACCAGAAATTGCAAGAGCAGCCATGCTGACAAATGCAAAGGAGTTGAATGAGTTAACTTTTACGTTCATAATTGATCTCGCAGTTTTGCAAAAGCACATCGGACCTGGGGAGGGGCGGTGTGCTTTTTTGATGTCTACGAGATAAATATAAGAAAACTTAGTTTTCTTGTCAATAAGAAATCTTATTTTAATTTAAGAAAGCTTACTTTTATGCTTTAATAGACAAAAGAAAACCCACACGGGGTGGGTTGGATGGAGTTTGTTATGATCGCTAAGAATAAAAGAAACAGTTGTTGTGCACGCCTAGATATTTGGGATGAATCTCCAATAATTTTAGAAGGCGAGCTAAAGCTGATTGTGCTAGAAGCGCTATATGCTGGTGAATTAGATTTAGAGTGGAGACGCGAGTTCTTTTCAGATGCCATTGAAAAGTTAGAAAAACTAGCAGGTCACCACCCAACTCCTAAGCGTGCTTCTTAAGTGTAATTTCTGAGCGGAAGTTTCTATTTGACTTAATGTTATCAAGATAAAATTGGTCTTTATCTGTTGATGATATGAATTTATTTATCGTATCCCTATCCATCATTGTATAGCAGATCCTATCACTGTTTTTAAGATCAATTTCAAGAGCATGATCGTTTAAGACAATATAGAAATTAATTAGTTCAGAATTAATATTTACAATTTTACTCACGTGAAATACTCCTCCCGATATGTTTTTTAAGGATCGTGTCGGGTCACGATAGGTAAGTTTATGAAAAATGAAATTAATTATTTAACAATGGCAATGAGCCTTATTGCTTTAGCAATGTCATTTCTTACATTTCAATGCAATCTCTTGATTGTTGGTATGTGCTATGGTGCAGCGCTTGTACTCATCATCATCTACATAATATTGAAGATAAATAGAAAAACACGAAACAAGGATAGCAATAAATGCTAAAAGCTGAGTTATGTAAGCGCTGGGGTGTTTTTTAATTGATTTAGCTATCAGTAAGGAAAAATCAACAAAATAAGATAATACCTTTGCTGTCCAATGCTTGCTTGGCTCTCTAGTGCCTACGTAAGTATCGGTACGTGGATCCCATCTCATATCACCAGGATCACCCTTGTACCAAGCCTTAAACTTATTTAATATTTTTCCAAACACGTATTATTCTCAATTTATCAATTATCTTGTGATATTGGTGGGCGCAAAGGCTAATGCTGCCAACATTAGTCAAATCCAAGACCTTGCTAACCTTGGATGGAAAGACCGACTTATCATCGGTCTTTTTTTATTATTTAATTTTCTGTCCAAGCTTTCCTTATTTTACCAACTGCACTACTTGTTCATTTGTAAGGACTGGAATAAAGACTTTATCACCAATGTCCTTTGAGAGGATCTTCACTTCTTCGGCTGTTAGCACCAAAGCTTCACCATGTTTCGCAGCATCATTGATGCGAACAATAATCTGGTTGATTGGTCGTTTTGAATTGTCCATAAGTCTTCCTGTGATTAATGCGAATAAGGATGTTCTTGTCTGTGCTGACTTGGCGGCACGATATCTGTAATAGCGGTAATACTTTCAACTTCATCCATGTCAAAAGATAGGCGTTCGCCACCATTAACAGCCAACAAACTCAAAACCCCACCATTTATTCCAACAAATTCCTTAATTGTGCAGCGTCCATCCTTTAAGCACACTTGTACAAATTCAGTTGGAACCGGTTCAGCATCTGGATCGCAAACTACATACCAGCCATTACGAATTGCTGGAAACATTGAGTCGCCAGTGCCTTTAATACCATAGGCTCTTGGACCCGCTGTATGAGTTGGAACATATCCATCACCTGCGTTCCCATCATATCCCATATCTGTGAAATACCCATCCATACCCATCTTTGAATAAGCCTTAACAGGAACATATCTTTTTTGGGTGGGGAATGGTTTAACAGGTATTTCAAGAAATTTAACAGCATCTTCGCTATCGGGAATATTGTATTTTTTCTTAAAAGCTTCGATATCCAGAACTTTCAATTGTGTAACAGTGCTATCCAACTTAGGGCCGCTTTCATCTCCATTAGTTATATATGAAGTCGACACTCCGAAATAAGCGGCCATTTTGCTTAATGGGTCTGCTTTAGGAGCATAAGCATCTTTCTCCCAACCAGTGACATTGGGCGCACTAACTCCGGCGATTTTTGCCAACTCGCCTTGGGTTAATTTCTTTTCTCTTCGTAAGGCGCGAATACGCTGACCCATAGTTTCTAGATTCTTCATATAAGTTATCTTACATCTTGCAAAAATAAGTTATCTTTGTTTTAATACTAAGAAATCTTATTTTTGAGGTTGCACAAATGACCAAACAGGAAGCTTATGAGTTGCTTGGTGTCAATGGTGTTGGCTTAGCAAAGTTATTAGGAATTGAGCCACCTGCTGTTTACCAGTGGCCAAATGAAAAGATTCCTTTAGCTCGCGAATACCAAATCAGAGATTTGGCAAATGGCAAAGAACCAATCAAACGAACTACTTCAAATGCTTAGGACCTAACCATGAGCAAATTATCAGTTGATATATCTGCAAGCGCCAGAAATGGCGTATCCCGCATATTGCATGGTCTTGATATAAGCAATCAAAAAGAGATTGCTGAACAATTAAAAGTTGATCCAAGCACTATTACTCGACTTAAAACAGATAAGAAAAACAATGGCTTGAATGAAATTGAAATGTTTTGCGAGCTATTGAGTTTGCTTGGATTAAAAGTCGTTCCTAAAGATTATCAAAGCATTGATAAGGAACGTGTTGCTGCACTTTTAGTTATGTCTAAAAGCTGGATGAACCGTATAGAAACGGTGGATGACTTATTTCATGACGAAATCAGTGGTCAAAAAGAAAAGCTTGGATATTAAAAAACCACTACCTGCGCAAGCAGGAGTGGTTAGGCATTCAATTGAGGTGGATCAAATGAACACAAACAATTTATCAAATCAAACAACCGAACGCAACCAGCCAGAATTTTTAGTGGGTGACGTTGTAGTACTTACTAAAGAGTGTCGAAGTTTTAAATCAAACGATTTATTTGAGGTTAAAAATAAAACTTTGACTAGTTTATGGACCATCAAATCAGAGAATCATTTGATTCTGGTTTCTTCAAAAGAAATCCGCACAGCAACAGTTGCTGAACTTAACGCCAAACGCCGGCTAACAAGCGCTGAGCAAGCATTAGCGGAGGTGTCATGAACAGCTTTACACACCAAATCAAAGATTCTCTTCATCAAAGTGAAATCCAATCTTTTTATGAACCTGCATTGCGAGTACTTGGGCACCTGTTTGAGGTGAAAAAGCAAAATTTACGCAACAAGGGGTATGACGAAAATAATGCGGCGGTAACCAAGGTTGAATTTTCAGAGGCTATGGCTCGTCAATTTCGCATAACGCAGTGGTTGGCACAGCAGATTGTAACCAGCTTAACCAAGGCGTGTTTGGTTGATTCTTTTGGAGGCTATGTTAAGCCAAAGGGTGGTGAAAAGTGAGATATGCAGCAAGAAGAAAACAGGATATTTCCGTTTCCACCACACCGCTAGAGGTGGTAATTCCACTGGAACAACCAGTAAAGATCTATTCGGCTAAAGAATTAGCAGCCATGCCGCTTTCAGTTATGAATGCCGCAATTGAGGCTCAGGAAAGATTTTATCAACTTGAAGAATTAACTCATATGGGGGGGCAGGCTATAGCAGTTCGCCGTCTTATGGAGGATGGGCACAAGCTAATTCAGGTGAAAGAAAAGTCTCGCATTCGCTACAAAATCAACAACGAATTTATTCCTCCAAGAATTATTCGTCAGTTGGAAATGCGCGGATTAGTGAAGCTTGGAAGGGGTAAGTAATGACTATTATCGCCTCTTCAAAGCCCCTTCGAACACCCTTTAAAGGAGATAAATAACCATGCGTGACTATGGGAAAGTCTCACCACATTTCTGGACGGGAACTACGGGCAAAAAGCTTCGTCAAACACATGAAGGCTTAATTGTCGCTATGTATTTAATGACAAGCCCTCACGCGAACATGCTTGGCTTGTATTACATGCCCCTTTTATATGTTGCTCATGAAACTGGATTGGGCTTTGAAGGGGCTTCTAAGGGGCTTCAAAGAGCCTGTGAAGCGGGGTTTTGTAGCTATGACGAAGCCACGGAGACAGTCTGGGTGCACGAGATGGCACGTTTTCAAGTAGCTGAGTCATTAAAGCCAGCCGATAACCGCTGTAAGAACGTGCAAAAAGAGTATGACTCATTGCCGTCAAGCCCTTATTTATCAAGCTTTTTCGATAAATATGCACAAGCATTTTGTATGACTCAAAAGCGTGGCGAAAACGCCAAAATAGATAGCCCCTTACAAGCCCCTTCAAAGCCCCTTCGAAGCCAGGAACAGGAACAGGAGCAGGAGCAGGAGCAGGAACAAGAAAATACTCACACACAAAACGCGGTTGAAAATTCTTCAGCGGCCGAGGAGTCTTGGAAACCAAATCGTGAACTATTGCTGAATGTTCTTAGGACTTCACAAGTGGGTGCACAAGCAGAGCAGGTTTTAAAAATGCCAAATTATGAATTTCATCTTGGCAACTTCAATGCTCACTGGGAAAACAAAATTGATCTCACGGAAAACCAACGAACTCGAAAGTTTGCAACTTGGTTAATTCAGGAATTCACAAAGTCGATAAGACCTAAAAAACAAAACTCACCAATGAAAACTGCACCAGCAAGAGACGTAAACAGTGCTTGGGGTGATGCAAAACAGTATGCACCAGCCACAGATGATATCGATGTAGGGGAGATGCTATGAATGCATTGAGCAAACAATTCAAAACTGAGCTGGTACAAACTAATCAGTTTTGCCCTAAACACAATGAGTTAATGGTTTTACTAATTGGTCGTCCAGTTTGCCAAACATGTGCAAATGAAGCGTATGTGAAATCACAAATTGAACACGCACACCAAGTCAACCTCATGGTACGCGAGAAACATTTTGCCGGAGCAAAACTCCCTGAGCGCCACAAGGAAAGCGGATTTAAAAATTATATGGTGAGTATCGATCCACAGAAAGAGGCTAAAGCTGCTTGCCATAAATTTGTTCAAGATTTTAATTCAGGGAAGAAGCGCAATCTGATTATGGTTGGGCGCACAGGAACAGGAAAAACCCATCTTGCATGTGCTATTGCTCGTAACGTTTTAGACAAGCGGAGTTATGTTCGTTACGTCACCTCAGAAGACATGGCAAATGAAATTGCCACTGCATGGACAAAGCCAGATGACAATGAAGCAAATGCAATTTTTCGCTTCACGGACTGTGATTTATTGATATTGGATGAATATGGTTTGCACGACCAACACGAGAGTCGATTGCAGCTCGTTCATAAAGTTTTATATGCACGTTATGACGAAAAAAAGCCGACAGTTTTAATTTCAAACATGACGCTTGAATCTACAGAAAAGGCGCAAGGTTTGAAGGAAAACTTAGGGGACCGTTTATGGTCTCGGTTTCAACATGATGGTTTGACAGTAGTTGAGTGTGACTGGGATGACTTGCGTTTTGGTGGGGCGAATGTATGAAAGTAACTAAATTGATTAGAGATAAAGGACTGCAATACGCGAAGGAAATCGTAGATTCAGCCCCTTCTAACGCAACTGAATGGAATGAGGGTTATGAGTTCCAATGTGGTCAAAGTGTAGAAATCAGCCCAGCAGATCGTGAGAAGTATTTTGTAGATTTGGTTGAGCTTAAACGTCTGGTGGAGTCGGTTGATTTGGTTGAATCATGGGGTGGCATTGAGGACTTAAAACTATATGACTTGTCTCATTGCAAAGATAAACCTGAATCTGCTGGATACAAGTTGCTTCATGCAATTGCTGATTACGAATCAATATACGGGGATAGTGAAAATGCATAAATGCAACCACTGTGAAGCTGAGCAATTAATTAATTCGTATGGTGGTCTTCCAGAAGCAAAGGCTTACATGAGGCGTTATTTCATGCTGAATGGAGGATTAAGAAATAAGTATCCAAGAACAGGCGCTTTGATAACTCAAAAGATGAATGAATTGCAGAGCGCGATTTTAACTGTAGAGGGCTTAAATAATGGACAGTAAATGGATTGAAGCGCAACGCCGTGAAATGGAAAAGCTTATTTCACCAGAGCTAATCAAGTCGAGAGATTTAGCACGTCAAAGTTACTTCGATCATATGGAAAAAGAAATGGCTGACCACGTATCGCGCTCAATTGAACCACTCAGCGGTAAAAAGCAAAGCACTCTGGTTGAACTAAGGGAGTCAATTGAAAAACTGGCTCAGAAGTATAAACAAGATGCTCATTCATCCAGCCTTTTAGGTGATCAGGATAAAGCGCGAGTTTATAACTGCTTTGCTAATCAATTGGACCATTTGCTGAAAGGTGGTGCTTGATGTCATCAGTCAGCATTGCTGAATACCGTAAGTTATTTCCTATTAAGAAAAATAAAAAGCGGCGTTCAGCAAAGCAAGTTGCTAGACAACCAAGTGTGGGTGAAATGGTACTGGCAACGCATTTAAGAGCATGCAAGATTGGTTTTGAACAGGAATATAAATTCCATCCAACACGTAAATGGAGAGCTGATTTTTTAATTACGGGAACAAAGATTTTAGTCGAGGTGGAAGGCGGGATCTGGAGTGGAGGCCGTCATACGAGGGGCAAAGGTTATCTAGGAGACATGGAGAAATACAACGAAGCAGCAATGATGGGTTTTACAGTTTTACGGTTCAGCACAGAGCAAGTTAAAGCAGGCGTGGCGATTAAACAAATTGAGCAATTGGTGGGTGAGAAATGAGAGCAGCTTTAAAAACACAACAAATGGACTGGTCAAAATATACTATCGATGGTTGGTTAGAGCAGTTTGGCGCTTGGTGTGAAACAGTTAGAATGAAAGGTGGTGATTTGCCAGATGGGCTTCACATCAATCAAATTTACTGGTTGATGCGTGAAGCTGGTAAAGAAGTTCAAAAAGGTAAATCTTATATTCGATGTGAGATCAGTGATTATGAAGCGGATCAAATTCAAGCACTTTTACGAAGTCTATTAAATTCTGATAAAACAGATTTTACAACTAAGTTTGCATTAATTTGTTTAATTAAAAATAAGGTTGAAAATAAAGGATTGTTGAAGGTTGCTCAAGAAACAAACCAATCTAAAGCTCAGGTCGCAATTATGGTGAGTTGCGCTAGATTTTATTTATTAGGTCATGATAAAAGATTAAGACAAAATGGAGGTTCAAATGAAAACATACACTGTAAAACTATATGAAGGCGTTAGTCGGGAGAAAGTTAATGAAACTTTGAAATACTACCCTGATTATTTTGGTAAAATATCAATAATTACAAATGTAATTAATAATAAATTGCAATTAACACTAAAAGCATTTGAAGGAATCGACGTTATAACTGCCAATGATCTAATGATTAAAATCGTTGAACGTTTAAAAGCTTCTCAATTAGTAGAAAAGCATAATTTAGACTTGTTGACTGTCTAGACGCTTTATGGCATATTTTTGATATAGTGGACGAAGTATAAGTAATTCACTGATCTAAAGCTCATCGTTTGATGGGCTTTTTGTTTTTATACTTGCTAGATTTCAATTATGATTTAAAATTAAATCAGGTGGCTCGTCGCCAAACATCGCCACCTGAAATTCTATTAGAAATGATAGTTATTTGTTTGTGTCACCTCCATATTAATTAATTGTAGAGTTGATATTGTGTTGTACTGGTGGTGGGCACCAAGCGCCACCAGTACAATCGTTAAAAGCGCCCCTTTTCTTTGCATTAAGTAATGTTCCTTTGATTTAATGGTTAGATTTACACCACACATTAGCTGTCTTCATCCTAAATACATGGTCGTTACATTATAAATCATCTAAATTGAATGCTTGTCTAAATGTTAAGCGTTTAAGAATGCCCACTTAAGCATGTTTATATTTATGCTATAGTCCAGTCTAATTAGAATTTGGTACTTAAAATGAATATCTGTGTTGGTGGTGAACTAGATGGGCAAACAATAGAAAAAGAGGGTAGATTACTAAAAGCTTCTGATATCGACCCATCTTTTAAAACTGATTACTACAAGCAAGTTTTTAACCGTGACAACATTAATTATCATTTTTGGCTACCAATAGGGTCCAACTTGCATGAAATGTCAAAGCGAGTTTTGGATATTTTGAGAGCATCAAAAAATTAAGCTTAAAGTATATTGTAAATACATCTTCTAACTTGTATGATATGTCACAAATACTGCGCTGAAAGTTTTTTGTTTTTTGACCCGTTTCTTTTTAGAAGCGGGTTTTTTAATTTTTCTTTATGTATTTAAATTAGATGAAAGTATATGTTGCTTTTATTAGGTAGTTTATTGTTTACTTCGCATTAAAATTATTCTTTCTAAGAAGTTAATAAAATGAAAAATTATTTAATAGGGTTAGTTATTACTTTGGGTATTAGTGGATGTGTATCTATACCGTCCATAGACTTTTCGCAGCAAAAAGTTGAAAGGTTTAATCCAGTTAAAAATTGGATTAGTGTTGATACCGCTCCAGTCAAGGATATGCCAAATGGCAAAGAAATCTTTAAATTGAAAGGGGGAAGTGAAGTTTATGTATTCTGGTACCAAGATGAATGGGCGTTATTAAATCCAAATATGGATAGACAACAATGGATAGATACTAAATATTTGTGCAGTTTTGCTGGTTGTTATACTCCACCAGTCACCTATAGATATTCAAAAGGAAGTTTTGATAACAGGCAGCCTGTTTACTCAACTCCTCAAAGAGAATCAAAAAGCTATAATAATACTAGAACTAGAAGTTCTACTACTACACGGACTCCAAGAAGTTATAGTAAAACGACTAATAACTCTTGTTATTGCACATCTGGAACTTATTGTGTTGGGCCTAGAGGTGGACATTACTGCCTTAATAGCACAGGTTCAAAAAGATATCTTCCACGATAAACTGTATAAGCTTTAAGAAGCTCTGCTAAATATCGATTATTGCAAGAGCTTTTAATTGTAAATGGATTTATTAAATGAGTATTTAAATCAACTAAGATAATTGTTTCGAAGTAGAAGAAAGCAAAGTAATTTTTTTATCAAAGGATTTTGATTGCTAAAGATGCGATTAAAGAATTATTTTAAATTTTATATGACTGTATTAAATAGATTTACAAAGGTCTGCCAATACGTTTTTATAAGTTACTAGTTTAATATATGACTTGATAAAAACGTGAAATTTATTTATAATAAACGGGTATTCTACTTCCTATGTAGTTATTCAGTTTATAGTCCGTACCTTCCCCAAGGTGCGGACTTTTTTTAGATTACATAATTCCTAAATTTCAGTTTAAAAAAATATGGAGTGACTTAAGTGTGTATGACTTGAAATTCATAGTTGAGAGAAAGCTCTAAAACTTATATTTGGACCGTTTAAATTCACTCGCAAATTTTATAATGGTACTGTTGTTCTAAATGTCTTAATACATAATATTGCTGAGACGAAAAATTTTATTTGACTTTTATTCAAGAATGTTAGTTTAAAATTTTTTTTGCAGCTTAGCAGTGCTCCAAATAGCTTAATTCTAACCCATCTTTGGGCAGAGTTTGATCATACAAGGTAATAATACTCGAAGACGTCAATTTTATTGCTATCAAGCGAGATTAGAAATTCTAAGGTACATAGAAGTCAGGTTTGTATTTGGATTTTATATTTAATTCAAAGAAGGATACTCTATATTGCTTTAATAAAAAAAAAGAGAATAAGAGAACAGTAGTCAAACTAATTTTAATTTTTAATGTAATTTCTCACATTGTCCTATTAAATATGATAATTGCATCACAAAACTAAAATTTTAAAATTGAAAAATCCGTTTATTTATATTTCGTATTTTGAAAAAAACAATATTGTATGAGTATTGTATATAAATTGTATTCATGTAAATTACGTGATTATTATTTTATTCTAGGATAAATCATGAATAACAATGTTGGTGTTGTTGTTTTACTCTTATTGATGTTAGCATCAGTTTTAATGATAATAATTGGAAGTATAGTTTTGGATGCTTTAGTAATTATCATTGGAGTATTATTAGGAATGTGTGCTTTATTAGTAAAATTAGAATTTAATCTATACTTGCCTTTTGAGAAATGAAAAAACTAAAATATTTGATTAAGTCGAAATTATAAAATATGAAAATTTTAGTTACATTCCACCAATTGGTGGTTTTTTTTATATAAAGCCTAAAAAGTTAGCGCCTACTATACTAACAAAGAATAACTAGAATTTCGGTTAGTTGTAAAACATTAATTTATCCGTTAATGTGACCTAGTTCAAATTTCAGTGATATATCACTTATTAGAAAAATCGATCATAAGATGTTAATATTCTGTAATGCTTTCACATCATATCAAGGCTATAGTTCAAAAGTTCTTATGCTATAGCAATGTCTTAATAGAAGAATGATTTTTTTAAATCAATTTTAATTATCTTTATTCTTCAATAGAAGGACTAAACTTAAATTTTTATATAACTTATTAGAAGTAATTTATAATTATATCTCATCTCTTGCTAACTAGTGTAAGGTGTAAATGTACTCTCAATCCAAATTTCTACTAGAGAGTCTTTATAGGCTATATTGATTCCTTTTATTTTCTATGTAATTATTAAAGAAGGAAGTATTAGCAAGAAGATATTTCCTATTTCAGGTCTAAGCGTTTTTTTTCGCTAAGCCCATTTCTGAATAAAAATAGGAAGTGGGCTTTTTTATTTTTAAATATTTCAGTATTATCAGTGTGTTGCTTTAAGTAACACTAAACCTTATTGATCAGCGCAAATATCAAAAAAAGGGGGAGCTTGCCTACTAGGCAAGCTTTTTAAATTGATGATTTAAACACAATAATCCATTTTAAAGCTCAATAGAAAGATCAAACTTCCATAGCTTTTATTCGTACTAATTTATTGAATATAATCGTTTTTATAATTTTTAAAATTTTCTTAAACTAAAAATGGAAAATTTCTTGTTGCAACATTGTTATAATAGGACTACCTTAAGAAAAAATACTTTATAAAAATGAGGAGCTGCTGAAATGCCACAGTATCTCATGTTTGCGGAAAATATTTATAACAAAATTAAAGATGAGGAATTATTTTCAAATGACTGTATTGAAAATATGAACTTACTTATGACATGTATACGCAGAGAAATTGAGGGAACAGAATTTAAATTAAAATATAATTTTATTGATTTTGTTGAATTGTTCAGTAGACCATTAGATGAATGTAAAGTAAAAATAGATGTGAGTTTGATTCCTCCTCATAATTCAGAAGGTGAGTATATTTTATGGTTAGCTGGATTTATCGAAAAAATTACAGAAGGTGGACCTAAACCACCTCCGCCTATAAAGAAGTTTATTCCAGAGTATATGAGCTTGAAATTTGAATTAGATTTTTTACCCTTAAATGAGGAAAAAATTCAAACCGAAGGTAAAGAAATTACGGATTACTTTAATTCAAAGCTTTATAAGTCAACTTTTAAGAAGTAATACTATATTGCCTGTGAGTTTAGCCACCGCCTAAGGGCGGTTTTTTTTATGGGTGAGAATAATGGATTCTACAGAATACTTTTGGCTTACACGAAAAAAAGAACCTAAAACTAAACCTAAAAGCCGGCCATTGCCTAAGGCGAAGCAAAAATATCTCGAGGCTGAGGCAACACTTAAGGAAGAGCTTGAGGATTTGGCGATTGGATTTGAACAGAAGTTTCAACCGATCCATACCAAACACTGGCGCTTTGATTTTCATATTGTGAAATTGCGTTTGCTCATTGAAATAGAGGGTGGGCCTTGGTCTGGTGGACGTGGTGGAAAGCTGGCAAATAAAGCATGGAGTCTTGATCGATATGATCAAGCTGAAGAGATGGGTTATAAAATAGAGCGCTTTCATCCAGATTCTATTTTGTCGGGATATGTCATCAACTGGATAAAAAGTGAATTAGCGAGAATTGAAGATGGAGCAAATAAGACCATTTCCACCGACTGATTTTATTGATCAAGCAGATGAAGAAGAAGCAATTAGACTAACACCGGCACCAGATCTAAAAAAATGGGTTGTTGCTAATTACTTAACTATTGGTGGCCCTTTGCATAACCCTGACCATGACCATATTGCTGAACTAATACATGACAATGAGGAGTTCTTGGCTTTTGCTTGGGCATCATCGGCTTGTATGGCTAAAAAGCGTATGGTTTTAGGCCAATGTGAAAAAGTTATGTTTAATCAGGGCGGGTGGAAAAAAGCTCGTCAAGAGCAGCAAATGCGCGATTGGTTTGGCTATGTGCCTGTGTACCTCATCACAATTGATGCAAGTTATTGCGATCAGGCGACTGATCGTGATTTCTGTGCATTGATAGAGCATGAGCTTTATCACATAGGTGTTGAACGTGATGAGGATGGTGATCCGTTAATCAGTGAAATGACTGGTTTGCCTAAACACTATTTAGCAGGCCATGATGTTGAAGAATTTGTTGGCGTAGTTAAAAGATGGGGAGCGGACGAAAGCGTGAAGCGACTAATTGAAGTGGCGAAGCAAGCGCCGTTTGTATCAGATGTGAATATTTCAAAGTGCTGCGGGACATGTTTAATAAGTTGAGCCTTCTGGCTCATTTTTTTTGCCATGTTTCCTTGACGTACCTTGACGGATAGAGAGAAATGGCGACATTAAACAAGAAGCAGAAACTCTTTATTGTACAATCGCTTGCTGTATTTAATACCCCCCAAGAAACAGTAAGTCTCGTCAAGGAAGAATTTGACATTGATGTTTCGAGACAGCAGGTAGAGTCTTATGACCCTACAAAGTTTGCAGGTAGAGACTTAAGTAAGGAGCTCAAAGAATTTTTTGAAAAAACTCGGGAAGAGTATTTGAGTCAGCCACTAAATAAAATTAGTGGAGCAAATGACATTGTTCAGTTGAAGATTTTAAGTGATTTACTTTGGGCTAAAAAAAACAATGTGACCATGACAATTAAGATCGTGGACCAAATACAAAAGATCATGAAAGGGTTTTATGACAAGAAGGGGGAACAAAATAATAAAGGTGGTAATCCTGAAGCGAACCAAACCAAAGCTGAAGTAGAACTTGAGATTAAAAAGCTTGAACTTCAGAAGTTACAGCGTGAAGTGAATCCCCCTGAGTATCGTCCACCTGAAGAGGATTACAAGCTTGTGCTGAATCCTGATGAGGAGATACCAAATGAGCCAATTCTTTAATCCTCCAGAAGGTTCAGTTCAATTAACTCCTAAGCAAGCCAATATTTATTTATGGGGCTGGCAAAAAGAAGCCCGGTTTCGTGATGCCGTTTGTGGCCGACGTTTCGGTAAAACATTCTTGGCCAAAGCGGAAATGCGAAGAGCCGCAAGACTAGCGGCTAAATGGAATGTTTCTGTTGAGGATGAGATCTGGTATGCCGCGCCTACATTTAAGCAAGCTAAACGGGTTTTCTGGAAGCGATTAAAACAGGCAATTCCGGCATCTTGGCGAGCTGGAAAGCCGAATGAAACTGAATGTTCAATTACCTTAAGAAGTGGGCATATCATCCGTGTTGTAGGTCTAGATAATTATGATGACCTTCGTGGATCTGGTTTATTTTTCTTAATTATTGATGAATGGGCTGACTGTAAATGGGCTGCATGGGAAGAAGTACTTCGCCCGATGCTTTCTACTTGTAAGTATATGGTGAATGGCGAGCAGCGAGTCGGTGGCCATGTTTTACGTATTGGCACACCTAAAGGCTTTAACCATTGTTATGACACATTCATGGATGGTCAGCCCGGTCATGAACCAGATTGTAAAAGCTTTTCCTATACATCCCTTCAGGGTGGAAATATTCCTGAGTCTGAAATCATTGTTGCTAAGCGCAAAATGGATCCTAAGACTTTTAGTCAGGAATATGAAGCAAGCTTTGAGAGCTATCAGGGCGTTATCTACTACTGTTTTAACCGGTTGCTGAACGCATCAACTGAAACAGTTAAGCCAAATGATGTGCTTCATATTGGGATGGACTTTAACGTTACCAAGATGGCTGCTGTTGTGTATATACGCCGTGGTGAACATATGCATGCGGTCGATGAGTTCGTAAATCTGTTCGATACTCCGGCAATGATTGAGGCTATCCAAGAACGATATCCTGACCATGAGGTTGCAGTTTATCCCGATGCTTCTGGTGAGAACCGGAAGTCGAGCAATGCTAGTGAAACGGATCTGGCGTTACTTAGAAAGGCTGGTTTTAAAGTCCATGTGAACAGTAGAAACCCAGCAGTTAAAGATCGTATTAACTCTATGAACGGTATGCTCTGCAATACATTGTCTGAGCGCAGATTGTTTGTGAATGTTGATAAATGTCCTCACTTTGCTAAATGCTTAGAGCGACAAATCTATGATGATTATGGGCAACCGGATAAAACTGCCGGGTTTGACCATATGAATGATGCTGGTACATATCCAATCGCTTATTTATTCCCGATCGACAAAAAATCCGTTGGAGTTCGTAGGATTCGAGGGATGTCTTAAACAACGCACCTTTTTAGGTGCTTTTTTATTGGTGTTTTTATGGCAGTTACTGATAAACATCCGCAGTATATTGCTGCACAAAAAAGCTGGTTGATTATGCGTGACGCCGTTGCTGGTGAAGAGCAGATCAAACAGGCACATACAAAGTACCTAGCTAAATCGGCCGGAATGATTGAGGCTGAAAAGCAAGGTGATACGACTGGAGAGATTTATAAGGCCTATCTAAGTCGAGCTCAGTATCCGCTATGGGTTCAGGACGCATTACGCACAATGATCGGGTTAGTTTCAAAGCTTGAGCCGAATATAGTGATTGAAAGTTCTCTACTTAAAGGATTGATAGAGAATGCAACAAATGACGGTTTTGGGCTTAAACAGCTCTTTATTCGCATTTGTTCAGAGTTGCTAGAGTTTGGGCGCTGTGGGCTGCTTGTCGATGTTGATGCTAACGGAGTGCCATATTTCGCCTTATATGATGCGTTATCTATTATCAACTGGAAGGAAAACAGTATCGGTGGTCGTAAAGATCTAAAACTGTTAGTGCTCGAGGAGCAATTTGATAATAGTGAAGATGAATTCGGGCACGAAACTAAAACGGTTCACCGCGTTCTATCTATGGATGATGGAGCATTAGCGGTCCGATTGTTCGATGGTTCAAATGTGGAGGATAAAACTCCCGATCTCGGCGGTAATCAACTTTCTTTCACACCATTTGTTTTCTGCGGTGCCACTAGTAATTCTCCGGATGTAGGTACCATACCGCTTTTGACAATGGCCAAGGCTGCTCTGAAGTATTACCAGCTCAGTGCAGATTATTACCAGTCTCTTCACCATACGGCCCATCCGCAACCTTGGATTAGTGGCCTTGATGATGACGATGATGATGATATTAGCGTTACTGGTGTTATGGCTGTCTGGAGTCTTCCTCTAAATTCACAATGTGGTTATTTGGAAATTTCAGGTAACGGCATTGAACTCACTAAAAAGGAAATGGATGCGCAAAAGAATTCAGCATTAGAAGCTGGGGCTAAAGTAGTTGATACCAATACACAAGAATCAGGTGAGGCACGCCGTGCACGTCAGGATGACCAGCAGGCAAGTCTTCACAGTATCGTGATGTGTGCAGCTGCAGCAATTGAACAAGCCATTAAGTATGCAGCGCAGTGGTTAAAGCTGGATTCGACAAAATATTCATTTACGGTTGAACCTGAGTTTATTGTGCAGGTCACGGATATTAATCTTGCAAAACAGCTTTATGAGGGTGCTATTTCAGGGAAAAACTCTTTCCGCACATATTGGGAATACCTAATGACAGGTAAATTACCAGCTCACGACTATCAGGAAGAAGTGAAGCGGGTAGAAATAGAGCGAGATAACACTCCTTTGTAGAGGTGATGTATGGCTTCAAAAGAAGATAAATCATTGATTGAAGTACTTACCCAACATCAGGCGTACTTATATCGGGTGTCTTCTCAATCTGTTAATGAGCTACTAAAAATCTTTAATGATGAGTCAATATTAATGTTGGCAAAGCTTCGGGATTTGCTTGATGAATTAAATGATTCTGAAAAGATGGCTCTAGCAAGTGGACAGTACACAACGTCAAATCTGAAGGAAGTTCGTGATCTAATCTCCCAGTGGTTTACTGCAATAAACACTGCATTACCTGAAGCTTTCGCTGTTTCTGCTACTGCCTTGGCAGTTTATGAAGCTAATTACACGGCGAAGCTATATGGAGGCAAGATCGAAAAGCCAAATGGTGAAAAGGTATATGCAGCAGCTAAAAAAGTACCCTTAGTAGGTGGAGCATTAGTTGATGATCTTCTTTCCAAGATTGCTGAGACTGCACGCCAAAAAGTTGAATATGCAATTCGGGATGGCATTAACTCAGGTAAAACAAATCAGGAAATAGTTCAGCGTATTCGCGGCACCAAGCGCCTTAATTATGAGGATGGGCTTTTAAGTAGCTCTAAGACGGATATTGAACGTACCGTAAGAACAGTTCGTAGTCATGTTGCTAATCAAACGTATTTAGATACTTTCAAACAGTTAGGTTTTGAGTATGTTCGTTTTATTAGTGTATTGGATGGAAGAACATCTAAGCTTTGTGCTCATTTAGACGGTACTGTCTGGAGGATTGATGATCCGGCAAAACGTGTACCGCCGTTGCATCCTAATTGTCGCAGCGAACTAGTACCAGTTAAAAAAGATGGTCAACTTATCGGTGAACGGCCATTTGTAATGGACGAACGTAGAGTTAAAGACATCCCCAAAGAAGAGCGAAGCCAGTTAATAGGACAGTTAGATGCAAACACCACATTCAAAGAGTTCTTTAAGAAAACAGATGATTTCTTTCAAAGGGAGTGGCTAGGGCCAAAGCGCTTTAAGCTCTATAAAGATGGGAAATTTGATTTTGATAAGTTCTTTGATCCTGAAGGCCGTTTCTATAGCTTAGATGATTTGAGAAAGTTGGATGAAAAAGCTTTTAAAAAGTTGGGTCTGTAATTTTTCTTATGTTATATTTTTTAAAACATCAGAATTTATACAATATGAAAACAATAGCTTTTGTATGTCTAACCCTAATTTCCATCACTTGTTTAGCTGAACCAAGTCAAAAATATCTTAAAGAATATGATCGATTGTCTGAAGCTTTGGAGTCAGCAATGGCAAATGCATATTCTTTTGATCCTGCAACTGGTCAAGTAAAACAGGCTACTCAAGGTTTAGAAGCTAAAAATAATTTATGTAGAGCTGCCCAGGCGAAACTAAACCTCACCACGTTTTTAAAAGACAATTTAGAGGAATCTAAAGAGCTTTATAAATCTATTGATGGTGCAGAGACTCTAGATAAAAATTATCTTAGTGGACAACAGCAGGAACAACAAAATCTCGTTTCAAATTTGAAAAAAGACCTTGTTGGAACTGGATTTAACTGTGAGTAATTATTGCCGATTACAGGTAATTCTAAACTCACTTAAGACACAATTTTCACCTATATAAGCGCCCAAATGGCGCTTTTGTCATTTATGGAGTTTGGCTTATGAGTGAATCAAAAGTTAGACATTTGGTACTTAAAAGAGTTTCAGATAAATCTTCTCATCTTGCTCTTTGTGACGAGGAAACAGGTATTCCATTAGCTGGATTAACCGCTGTAAAAATGAATTGTAGTGTTTTTGAGGGTCCAGCGACTATCACGGCAACATTTGATGTAGGTGGTCCTCAAGGCATCCGCTTAGTTGGTGATGAACCTAGACAAAAGGTTTGGGGTGCAAAGGAAACGTAGCGAAAGGTACTACAAATGCCTGAAAAGCAAATCAATATGTCAGATGCTCAATATATTCTGAGCACAAAATGAATTCTGGTGCCATTTCTTCAAATTAAGGTTTCAAGCCATGGCAATTTATGGTTTTACTTTTGAAAGATTAAAAGCAATTGCACTCATCAAATAGAACTTAATTTTTAACCATAGCACCTTCGGGTGCTTTTTTTGCGAGAAGAAAATGCCAAGCCCTATTATCCAATATTTCCAATATGAACATTTACCTGAACATTTGCAGCAAGTTAGTAAGCCAATTGGTGATTTAGCTCGGCAAATGGATGAGCAACTTCCTGACGGGCCTGAAAAATCCACAGGATTAAGAAAGCTACTTGAAGCAAAAGATGCATTTGTACGCCAAGCTTTAAGTAAATAATCATTTATAGAAATGAAGCGTCCTAATGGGCGCTTTTTTAATGCCTGAAGCTAAGCAGAGGGTTCAACAATTAAACCCGCTAAGCGGTATCTCTAGGAGATTTTTAAATGCCAGACGAAATCAAAGTTGATTTGGAAAATCCTGAAATTAAAGCAGCTATTCAAGACGCCGTTGATGAAGCTGTTAAAGGTCTTAAAGATAAGAACGCTGAACTTATCAAAGATAAAAAAGAGTTGAAAGATGAACTAGGTTCATTGAAATCAAAGGTTGAGGGTTTAGATCTGGATGCAATCAAGGTCCTGCTTGATAAATCAAATCAGGATGAAGAATCCAAACTTATTGCAGAAGGCAAGATTGAAGAAGTTATTCAGAAACGCACTGAGAAGATGCGTGAAGAGCATGACAAGGTTCTTAAGGCAGAGAAAGAACGGGCAGATAAAGCTGAAGCTTATGCCGAGAAATTCAAGAAATCAGTAGTGCAAAGCCAAATTGTTCAGGCTGCTATTGAACTTGAAGCACTGCCAGAAGCGACCCCTGATATCGCCTTTTTAGCTCAGACAAAGTTTGCATTAGATGAAAACGGCAAAGCTGTGGCAGTTGATGAAAACGGGGATGTGGTCATTGGTAAAGACGGTCAGACACCGATGACCCCAAAAGAATGGGTTGAATCTCTACGCGAGCAAAAACCGTATTACTGGCCTAAACCTAATGGCATGGGCGCACCTGGTAGCAACAATTCAAAAGGTCAGCCAGACATTCTCAAAGCCGATGGCTCGGTAAATATGACCAAATTGGCGCAATTACGAAATGAAAATCCGCAACTAGCTAAAGAGCTAGCGGCAAAACACGGTATTAAACTTTAAGGAGTAAAGCCTAATGGGCGACACAAAAATTGCTGATGTAATCGTACCCGAGTTATTCACTCCGTACGTATTAAATAAAACTGCCGAAAAGTCTGCATTATGGCAGTCAGGCATTGTTGGGGAGCTAGATGAAAAAGTTGCTTTTGGTACAGAAGGCGGTACTACAGTAAATATTCCTTTCTGGAATGATTTAAGCGGTGAGTCAGAAGTACTTTCAGATTCAAAACCTTTATCTGTAAATAACATCACTTCAGGCAAGGACATTGCGATTCTTCATGCACGTGGTAAAGCATGGGGCGCTAATGATTTGGCTAAAGCATTATCTGGTGACGATCCACTTGGTGCGGTTGGTGATCTGGTGGCAGATTACTGGTCGCGTGAGTTTCAAGGTTTTACCGTAAACACCCTTAAAGGTGTATTCGGGGCGGCCAGCATGGCAGGTAATACCCATGATATTTCGGCTGGAACTGGAGCAGCAGCCGTAATTGATGGTCATTCATTTATCGATGCATCTTATAAACTAGGTGATGCTGTCGATAAATTAACAGCGATCTCAATGCACTCATTCACAATGGCTGCACTAGCCAAGCAAGGCTTAATCGAAACTGTTCGAGATGCTGATGGTGTGGTTCTCTACAAAACCTTTATGGATCGCCGTGTGATTGTAGATGATGGCATGCCAGTTGAAGGCGATGTCTTTACTTCTTACTTGTTTGGCCAAGGGGCGATTGGTTTCCAAGATATTGGCGCACCAGTTGGTGTAGAGACTGACCGAGACAGTTTAGCGGGTACTGACATTCTTATTAACCGCCGTCACTTTGTGCTACATCCTCGCGGCATTAAGTGGGCAGGCGATACAGGTATTGCTCCTAATAACGCTGGTCTAGCAACAGCTGCAAACTGGGAACGTGTTTACGATCCTAAACAGATCCGTATTGTGGCATTCAAGCACAAGATCAAATAATGACAAGGCGGGGTTACCCGCCTTAACTTTTTGGAGATCCATAAATGGGCCTATCCGCATTTAACCGCATGAGAGAACGTCAAATGACTGAAGCAAAAGTAACCCAGCTTGAAGAGCAGCTTGCAACTTTACACGGCGAATTCAATTCCTTTCAAAATGATCCTGAAGCAATGAAAGAACGTATTGCTGAACTTGAATCAGGGAATGCTGGTCAGAAGCCTGAAGAAGATAAAAAGCCAGGTGAAGATCAAACACAGCCGATTAACTATGCAGGCCTCAAAGTAGATGAGTTGCGTGCGGTCTTGACTGAAAAAGGCATTGCATTTGAAGCAGGCGCTAAAAAAGAAGAACTTTTAGCATTAATTCCAAAGGAATAAACCATGAGCTTTATCACTGAACAAGAAGCGATAGAACATGTTGAAGGCTTTGATGCTTTATCTGCTAGTGATAAGGCTCAATACCTTCAGATGTCAGAAGCTTATCTATTAGCACGTAACGTTAAGCCTTATGAAGACGTTACCCAAGTTCCTGAACCTCTAAAAACTGCCTCATATCAAATAATCAAGGGCATTATGAAAGGTGATCTATATCAAGGGCAGGAACAGGCACTAAAACGTAAGAAAGTCAAAGCTGATACGGTTGAAACTGAAAAGGAATATCAGGACGGATCAGTAAAGCTTAGTGCGATTGAGCAATTCATTCTTGATTTGATTAAGCCTTACAGCAAACGAAAAGCTGTATTTTTTGTCAGGAAAATCTAATGAGTTTACGTGACGAAATTCAGGCAGATATTGCTGAAGCATTTAATGATGATTTAGCGGACGCCGTTCATTCATTTACTTGTGAACGGATCTCTAAAACGAATTGGGATACTAAAACTGAAACATATGTTGAAGTTAAAGAAAACTATTCCGGCCGTGGTGTTCTGTTTGGTTCTTACAGTCAATATGAGATTCAGACGCTTGGAGTACTGGCCACGGATAAAAAGGCTACAGTGCTTCAGAATGAAGTTACCAAAGAGCCAAAGATTGATGATGAGTGGTTAACAGCCTTAGGCTCATTCCGGGTAATTCATATTCAGCAAGATCCAGCTAGCACAATATGGAAATGTCAGTTGAGGAAGGTTTAATAACTTGATCTAATGTGCCCATAAAATGAGGAGGGGATATGTTTAAGACTAAACTAGAAAAGAAAATACGAAAGATCGGTGTGTTTTTCATCTTGGCATTTTCAGCTTATTTGTTTTTAGCCTTTTTACTTTTAAGTAAATATCCCTTAAATCATTATGAGTTCGACTTAGTGAAATCATATGAAGTTTTAAAAGATGGTTTGACTCTTGCAGCTACATTTCTTACTTCTGTAGTGGCTTTTGTTTTGTTTAGCCATTGGAGTGAGCAGCATAGTTTAATTCGGAATGAAAGAGACATTATACAATTACTTAAAGAAGCAAAGAACATAACGAATGTTGTAGAGGATATACAAGATTATATAACAAGCTATTACGAACGTGGCCTTACAGTTGAAGAACTTACGGAGTATGAGAAAAGAGTAGAAGACTTATTACCAAGAATATATAAACACAGTGACGACTTAAAAGAATCGGGAAAAAATTTTACAAATAATGAATTTCATAATGTTTGCTATAAGATGCACCAAAAACAACTTAATTTACTATACAAAATACTAGCTCTTTTACAAACTTGTAGGGATTTGGAAAAATCTAAGGTTGATCCAAATAATCGGGAAAGTTTGCCCGGTTTAATTTATCAAGAACAAATGGTCAGTGATCGCTACTTTAAAGCTGTGGAAACTTATACATTATATAGTGAAGAAGTTAAACCCCAGATAGAAAAGCTCGCTGACGAGCACAGAATTAAGTAAATACAGGCCCACTTAGGTGGGTTTTTTATTGGAGTAAATATGACGTGGGCTGTATATGAGTTTTATGACAGCATTCAGGTGCTGCCTGATGATGATCTAAAGCCACATTCATTATTTCACTGCGAATGCCATCCCAAATATGAGGATGGCATTTTTATTCATAACTCATTTGATGGTAGAGAAGCGACTGAAACGCCTTTACCTAGTTAATAGGTTAAACCATGGTTAATCCTGATTATGTTCCTGAATGGTATATCTCTCCTTTCCAACATGTGCAGTACACGCTTGCTCGAAATCAACTACACATGGATTTGTTATTTGAAGATATGGATAAGGCCGATCAATTTTTGGATATGGGAGCGGATGCGCAAGTTAGTACTTTTTCTGATGGTGCATATGCAATCGTCCAAATTGGTGATACGGCGGATAAAGACCGAATTCAAGTTTATGGATTGCTTTTACATGAAGCTGTTCATATCTGGCAAATAGTAAAACGGCGAATGGGTGAGCGAGAGCCCAGTGTGGAATTTGAAGCTTATTCAATTCAGGCAATCGCTCAAGACCTATTTGAAATGTTCGAAGCTAGTGAGGTAAGTCATGGGATGGAAGGGGAAAAAGCCGACTAGTTTTAGTCTTGATGTGTCTAAAGCAGCAGAAGCGCATGTAAAGAATATTGTTATGGATACTGTGCAATCTTTAGTTAATTTAAGTCCAGTCGATACTGGTGCATACCGTGCTTCACATATTGTTTCGATTGGATCTGCTGATTTCGGCGTGCGTGGACCTGAAACAAACGCCGTGCAGGATGCCGCTATTCAAGCTGTAAAGATTAAATTGGGTAATTTGGTCTATATCCAGAACAATAAAGCTTATGGACCGCGTTTAGAAAACGGTTGGTCTGATCAAGCACCACAAGGTATTTATGGCCTCACATTTAACTTTATTTCTCAGAAGTATGGCGGCTAATATGGCAATGACTTTAGAGCAGGCGAGGCAAGCAATTGCCGAACGTATGCAAAGCTTTACTAGTATTTCCCAGGATAGAATCCAGTATCCAAATTTACCAGGCTTTAAGGTTCCAAAGGAAGGTTTGTGGTGTCGCTTAACGATTGCGGGCGGTCCAAGTTTTATTTCAGGCATTGCTGATAATCCTTGTACACGCCGTACCGGTAATATTATGGTCCAATGCTTTGCTCGTCCCAATTCAGGAATAATGGAAATCACAAAACTGAGTGATGCTTTGCTTGCCCATTTTGAATATTACTCAATCGATCATCTAGAATGTTTGCAAGGACAATCAATTTTTGTCGGCCAAGATGCTGATTTCATTCAGTATAATGTGACCATTGGGTACAAGGTGAATTGATATGTCATGTATGCTGACTTTAGAAGAAATCGAAATTAAACGGCAAGAACTGGAAAGACATCTTGAAGATGTTATGTCTGTTGAGTTGAGCAAATGGCAATCTGAAAACAAGCTATGTGTTTCTGATGTGAATATACGCTTGGCTAATGTTGTTAGTCTCGGAGGGCCTAAACATAACGTTGTTACTGGAGTAAGTGTCGATTTAGATAATGAGCTTTGAGTTCAAGAAAAAGCTTCTGCAAGGCGATTATTTTTAATGACCTCAGCATATTATTATTTGTGATTACATTCTGTTACAGTAATAGAAATTTATAACAAATGGTAAAACATGAAAAAATCAACTTTAGGCTGGGGTGCCGCAGGATTAGTAGCTTTAGGGATTTTTGGTTCAGGCAATGATAACTCTCCAAAACAAACTTCAGATTCAGAAAATGCACAGAGTGCAGTAGAGGAAGTTATCGAATCAAAATATATTAACACTAATTCTTTAAATATTAGAGATAAACCAAACGGTCACGTAGTAGGCAAGTTAGGACGTGGAGAAAAAGTTGATATTTATGAGACGAAAGGAAACTGGGCACGTATTTCCTTAAATTCCTCATCACCTCAGTGGTTATCAACAAAGCTATTATGTGAAACGGATGGTTGCTTTAAACAAAAGTCTCGATCAACCACGTCAAATAATTATCAGGCCTTAAAATCTCATCCTCATCATTCTGAAAGAAAACAGAAAAAAACCTACTACGATAGTGATTGTTCATGTGCTGTGGTGGATTATTGCGTGGGTCCTAGAGGTGGGCACTACTGTATTACGAGTGGAGGAAACAAGAGATATAAACCTAGATATTAACTAATTTGAATTATGAGACCTCCATTTTGAGAGGTATTTTATGTCTTATTCACTACCACCTCATCGGTGGTTTTTTTATGTCTATAGGAATCACTTATGAGCAATTTTGTTTTTAAGCGTGGTGACACTTTCAACTTAAATCTTCAGCTAGTTGATATGGATGAAACTTTGCAATATCCACCCGATGATGTTCGCCGTGCAATTGATCTAACAGGCTACACATTCACATCGCAAGTTAAATCGTTGGCGGATGGAGCAGTGGTAGCTACATTGACTTGTGCAGCATTAAGCCAGAGCACACAAAAGGGTTGGCTTAATGTGAAATCTGGAGCAAGCACAGCTGCTTGGCCCGTTGGTTTGTGCCAAATGGATATTAAAGCGGTAGTAAGCGGCAACACTCAACACACCGAAACTTTGACTTTCCAAGTGATTGACGGAGTAACAGCATAATGGCAAATCTTGTATTTAAATTTAATTGGGACCATCGACCGTTCCAGTTGAATTCTGCTCAGGGGAAGCGGCAATTCATGCTGCCATTCGCTTCTGGCATTCCCAATTTAAGCCCTAACTTTTCACAAGTTCAAGGAACTGCAGCAATCTCTCAAGGTGGTACAGGGGCAATCACTGCAGCAGAAGCTCGATCAAATCTAGGAGCTGCTGAAAAAGGGGTGAATACTGACATTACTGAAATGAAAGGTTTAACTACTCCACTTTCAATAGCACAAGGGGGAACGGGTGCAAACTCCGCAATTAGTGCGAAAGTTGCATTAGGTCTGGGTGATGCTGGTGCATTGGGATATTCAGCAAATGCGGTTGCTTCGCTTTTTAATAAGACACTTGTTTCCGATTGGGTGTCTGTTTTAGGGCTTAATAGATTTGCCAACATTTCACATGGTGACTGGCAAGGCGGGAGTACAGCAAACTCTCTCTATATGCCTATGCGTTATGGGACATTGATGGGCTATCACGCCAATGATTCAATCGGTACTTATTCATGGCAATTCTTCAAAGGTGTGCAAGGGCACCAAATGTCATATCGATATGGTGCTGGATCTGATGCATGGTCAGCATGGGGGCATTTAAAGACCAGCTTCAATACATCAGTTGATGCAAACGGATTCTTAAAATCAGCCTCACCAGTAGTTAAGTTGTTTAACGACCATATCGAACTCAATAGTGATGCAGAAAAACAGCCGATTGAATTTAAGAAAGTTGATGTAGGCGATTATTTACTTAAAGGCTCTTTAGGCTTTGCCCAAGAAGGTTGGTACATCGAAGTACCCAAAGACGCAAATGGAAACACGATCGTAGCTGTGGTGTATGACACATTGGAAAACGGTGATCTATCTATTAAGACTTATAAACGTAAGTTTGATTTTGAACTTGCTGCAGTTGTTGCAGACTTGGAATTACCTATAGATATTCCAGAAGGTCGCTGGATTGATATTCGCTTGCATGAAGAACCTGAACCAGAGCCTGAGCCACCTACAACTGAAACACCTTTTGATTTCCAACCTACAAACTTATCCGAGGCTGTAGCTGCTGCAATGGCTGGGGTAGAACCGCCAGAAATCTCAGACACAGACGAAACACTTTAATAATCCGCTTAAAAAGCGGGTTTTTTATTGCCTAAATTTTGGAGAACCATAAATGAGTTCAGGCGCAAAAATTCGATTATATGCTTGTGAAGAAGCAGTTTTAGGAACAACTCCAGCAAACCCGATCTGGTACACAGTTCGCCGTGTAAGTGATGGTTTATCTGAAAATGTTTCTACTGAAGAAAGCAGTGAAGTGGTTGATTCACGTTTTCGCCAAGGTGGGGTAGTTACTGAAGCAGAAGTAGCAGGTCAGTTAGAGTTTGAATTATCACTTGGAACATTTGATCTATTCCTAAGTGCTTTAGCCTTCAATAATTGGGCGGGTAACGCTTTAAGTTTTGGTGGTACGGTACGTAAGTCATTAACGCTGGTTAAAGTTTTCGAAGATGTTGGCCAAGTCTTTATTTATCGTGGAGTACAGGTTAATTCTGGTGAAATTACTATCCAGACCACTGGAAAAATTACTGGTAACTTTGGTCTTGTAGGTAGCTCGTTTACTCGTCAGCAAACTAACCCTGTAGTGAATCCGGTGGCAGCCTCAACTCGTCCGCTGGTGAGTATGCCAAACGTGGAAAACTTGCTTGTAAACGGCCAGTCAATTCAAGGCAAAGCATGTCTACAGTCTTTGACCATTTCTATTAACAATAACCTTGAAGCAATCCGTTGTATTGGATCTGGTAAATACACTCCAGAGTTTTATTTAGAGAAGATGATGGATATCGAAGCGAATGCTTCATTCATGTTCTCGGCCACAGCTGCTGGTTGGATTGATGCAATCAAAACCCGTGATGTGTTTACACTGACCTTCGACATCAGAGACAGCAAAGGAAGTAAATATTCGTTCAACTTCCCGCAATTGGAAGTCATGGAAGCCAATCACCCGGATGGTGGTGGTGATGACATCATTACTGTAGATATCAACTTTGCCCAAGTTCGTACAGCGCCAACAATTGTACGCGCTCTTGTGTAATCAACTTATTCAGTAACAAAGCCTATGGAATCCCATGGGCTTTTTTATTTCTAAAAATTAGAGGTTGCTATGGCTTTAAAAGTCGGAATTATTAAAAGCTCGGACGTATCAAAATGGTGCGAATACAAAGGTGCTGATGGAGAGGCACAGGCTGAATTCAAAGTCCGTGGTATCGCATATAAGCCTTTTCAGGTAGCGATTGAACGAGCAGGTAACCAGATCTCGTCTAAAGGCTATGATGTGATGGTCAAAGATGAAAATGCCAAGCTTTATCACGAATTGTTAATGGATGCATGTGCTGCCCACTTAATTGAAGACTGGAAAGGTGTGGTATTTGCCGAAATCGTGGATGGTAAAACTGTTGAGACCGAAAAGCCATATACCCCTGAGAATGCCTCAAAGCTTCTTAATCTTGGTGATATTGGTATTTCAATCTGGCTATTCATTAAAGAACAGGCCCAGAAGATTCAGGAAGACGCAGACAAGGACAAGGCTTTAATTCTGGGAAAGTCATCGAGCTCTATAAGTACCAAAAGACCTATGCGTCAAAAACGCCGCACGAAATCGAACAAATCAAGTTCTTAGGTGGTCGTATTCCTGATCCGCCAGAATATTCTTATGTGGCTGATTCCATTCTTTCGGCATTTAGCACTATATGCAGATCCAGACGGTACGAGCAGAGCATCCCGTTATCATTAGACCAGCATGCAATCAATGTCTATGCTGAGCATAATGATTTGCCTGTGGCTGCTCATATTTTTAATGACTGTATTTTTGCTTTGGATAACCTGTTTCTGGATGAGTGCCATAAGAAGTTTAAGGCAAAAAAATAAAATGTTTTAAAGCTTTATTCCTTAAAGCTTAATCAAGTGCGGGATATTTTAAGAAATAAACTATATACCGCACTTTTAGCATAGTATTTCTAAAATCCTTAATAGCAAGTTTGTTAAGTTGTTGAATTTTAATATTTTAAATTTCAAGGCTAGGTGTTTAAGAATGTAATTTCTAGTTGACATAAATGTCATTAAGAAATATTATATTTTCAATAGTAAATTATATCGTACGAAATATTGTTGAATCGCACGATTACTATTAATGTTAATTTTATTTAACTGATTATCTTATTCTATTTTGGAAATTATTATGAAAGCTCCAGCAATGTTGGTAACACCAACTTTTGGTGTTGATTCATCTCAAAAAATTCTTCAAGAAGCTCAGAAAAAAATTACGCCAGCTCGTAAATCACGCCTTGAGCAGCTTGCTCAAATAGCAAAAAACGCATTTAAAAATTAATTATGAGGTTTCAATTTGTCCACAGAGATTAATATTTCTGAGGTCGAGTTACGAAATTTAGATTCAGTAGAAAAGCATCTTTATCAAGATTTTTGTTGTGAGCGTGAAGAGCTCAATACGTTCTTGATTGAAGATGCTTTTGATTATCATAATTATGGTTTAACCCGAACTACTTTGGTATTTCATAACGATGTACTGATTGGCTATTTTAGCTTGTCAGCTGATAAAATTGTGCTCACTCAAACAGAAATTGATGAATTATCTTTAAATGGGGAATTTAAAGTAACTTATTTCCCTGCAGTAAAGATTACAAAACTTGCTATTCAGAAAGCTTTTGCTGGCAAGGGGTATGGTAGGCTTATTTTGGAATTAATTGAAGGCCTAGTGTATGGTCAACATATGGCTATAAGATTTTTGACTTTAGATGCTGTAAATGAGGAAAAAGTTCTTAAGTTTTATGAGCGAAATGGATTTAATGAAAGTCTCCATGAAGCTAGACAGCAAAGACAAAAGCAAAATAGGCAAACGATATTAATGCATAAAGATATCTTTAGTGAATAAACCACCTTCGGGTGGTTTTGCTTTATGTGACATTTAATGATCAGTTTGTTAAAGTTAGTACACTTTATAACAAATGGATTACATTATGAAAAAGGTTTTAATGGCGGGATTTCTTGGATTCGGCTTGGTAGGGTGCGTATCAATGCCAACACCTACAGATAAACCTATGACAGATATAGTTGAAGTTGTTGATGTTGGTGGTAAAACTAAAGATCAATTATTTGAACAATCAAAAGTTTGGATTGCTAGGTCGTTTAAGTCAGCAAACAATGTAATTCAATATCAAGATAAGGCGTCAGGACGTATTATTGGCAAAGGAAATATTCCTTTTCCTTGCAGTGGGTTTATTGATTGTGGTGCTTTCGGCAAAGACAAGGTTAATTTTACTATTCAAATAGACACAAAAGACAATAAGGCTCGCGTATTTATATCGGACATAACTGCAACCTCATTAACGTATGTTCAGGGTGGAATTAATAATATTGGACAAGAAAGACCAATATTGATTCTTGAGCATCAGCAACGAATTGATGCAAAACTTAAAGAAGTAGTTCAACAATATAAGACTGATGTGGTTAAGCAACAAGTCGATAATAATTGGTAATTAACATGAGCACTCAGGGCATGGGTGTTCTTATTTTATTAAGTATTAAATTGTAGTGATTAATATGAAAAAACTTATTTTATTATTGGCATTGGTTTTATTTCCTGTAATAGCTTTAGCTAAAGGGCTTGGTTACAGCAATACTCAGTGGGGAATGAATCCCGAACAGGTGGTCAAGGCTGAAAAAGGTAAGGCGCAAATTATTAAACCAAAGAAATATGACTCTGGTTTAAGTAAGGTGCAGATAGAAGATCTAGAAATTGATAAAAGTAAATATACGGTTAATTTTATTTTTGATAATTCAGATCATCTAATAGAGACAATAATTACTAGCAATGAAAAAGAGAGTGCTGGAATTATTAATCTGCAATTTGCCTCATTAAATAAGTTGCTTAGTCAAAAATATGGAAAACCTCAGTTTAGTGATGAAAAGACTGTAACTTGGAAAACTAATAGCACTACTATTGAGTTAAGCCGAATTGCAATTGCAAGTATTTCATTTGCTCAGGTTAGTGTGAGTTACTACCCTAATAGTAAAGCAAGTGCAGATGCTTCAAAATTATAATTTTCTTGGTATTAAAAAAGCACCCTAGGGTGCTTTTTTAATACCAAAAACAAAACCCCGATGCGTCAACATCGGGGTTTTTTACAACTTAACCGGAGCAAGATTAAGGAGAAATACAATCTATGCCTGAAATTATAGCAGTAATTGTGCAAAAAGTAGAGGTAATTATGAAAGAACATGGCTACTGGAAAGTAACAGGATCTGTTTTGCTTGGCATTTTGATTTGGCAGTTTTCAAACATACTTAATGCAACTGCCAAATTGATTGAGGTCATTCGATGAAAGAAAAATATAATTGGTGGGATGCATGTAAGTCATCATTCATAATTTCCATACCAATCCTAATCTGGAAATTACCAGAAATCATTGCAGCGATTAAAGCCTAAAACCGACCTATAAATGGTCGGTTTTTTATTGCCTAGAGGAAAGTAAAAAATGGCACAAGAATCACGTCTCGTCATTGTAATTGATGCAAAAAATGCAGAGCGAAATGCGCGTAATCTAGGCAATGAATTAGATAGCATTGAGCGCAAGGGAGACTTTGCCACGAAGTCTATGGATGGTTTGTCTGTCGCTACGCGTCAACTTGCTGGACACATGGCTGGTTTATTAACAGTAGGTTCAGCCATTTCAAAGATGGATACATATACTGGATTACAAAATCGCCTTAAGTTAGTCACTAACAATCAAGTTGAACTAAATAAAGCAACGGAAGACACTTTCCGAATTGCTCAAAAAACCTATTCAGCTTGGGATTCTGTTCTACAGGTCTACCAGCGTTTTAGTGATAATGCTAAAACGCTAAATCTCACAATGGATGACACAGCACGTTTAACTGAAACAGTTTCTAAAGCTGTAGCAATTAGTGGTGCAAGTGCAGAAGCAGCTGATGCAGCTTTAGTACAATTTGGGCAGGCTTTGGCAAGCGGTACATTACGTGGTGAAGAACTCAACTCAGTTATGGAACAAACACCAGCTCTAGCAAAGGCTATTGCTCAAGGCATGGGGATCACCGTAGGAGAGTTGCGTTCAGTTGCGGCTGAAGGAAAAATTACTTCACAAGAAATCGTTAAAGCGCTTAAAAATGTCCAAGATGAAGTTGATGCTCTTTTTGCTAAAACTGACATTACAATTGGTCAATCATTAACTCTACTTAATAATGAAATTACTAAATTTGTAGGAGAGGCTGGTAAAGGAAGCGGAGCAGCACAGGCTTTATCAGGATCGATTCAGTTATTAGCAAATAATTTGAATTTAATTGCAGACAGTGCATTTGCCATAGGTATTGGCTTAATGACAAAAGCCGTTTTAACAAAAACGGTTGCTGTACAAGCGAGTATTGCTGCGTCAACCAAACAAGTGTTTGCCACAATTGCTGAACGTAATGCAAATATTGCAGCAGCAAAAGCTGAAGTGGAATCTGCGCTTGCCGAAGCACAAAGTACGCAGGTGACACTAACGAACATCAAAGCTACTCATGCTCAGATCATGGCAGAAATAGAACTCGAAAAAGTTCGTTTAAAAGCCCAAATCACTGAACAAGGTCGCACGGCTACCATCACACGAATGGCTCAGCTAGGACGATTACAAGCTCAAGTTGCGTTAGAGGTTGCTGCCGCAGAAACAGCTCAATCAGCATCATCTGCAAGATTATCAGCAGCCTTAACAGCGCAATCTGTTGCTACAAGTCGTTTAGCTTTGGCAAAGTCAGCGCTTATGGCGATTTTTAGCCCAATGGGTTTAGCAATTGCAGCAACAGCCGCATCTTTCTATTTACTAAGCAGCAGTTCGGATGAAGTCAAAGAGTCTCTTGCAACACAATCTGACTCGGTTAGTGATTTAACAGATAAGTACATAAAGTTAAATACTGTGCAAGCATTAACAGAGGGTGTGCGGTTACGCAAAGAGATTGAGCAGCAAAATGATGCAATTGATGATGCTAGTGGAGCTATCAAACGTTTTGCTTATATCCAAAAGGAATTATTTAAATTATCTGGCAGTGATTATGAAGATTATCAAAATGCCATTAAGTCTATTGCTACAGGTGCAAGCGATGCAGGTGATCTCTTAAAAAAGATGATTTCATCTGGTCGTTTTAGTCAGACTCAAATTGATAAACTTATTGAGTTCTCTAGTGCAGTAGCAGAATCAAAAAATAAGATTGAGCAGGGTAATACTGCTCTAAAACTCTTAAATGCTACTTCTGGACAACATGTTGAGGTAACGGCCGAATCAATTAAGCAATTAACTATTCAAACCAACTTAACAAAAGTTGCTACTCAAAATTTCACTGACATGAAAACACAAATGCTTGATTCATTACGAGCACAAGTGGAATTCATTCGGTTAAATGGTGGTAGCGAAGAACAAGTTAAATCGTTGAATAAGGTAATCCAGGCATATTCTTTAAATCAAATTTCAGCAACTGATGCTGTGGACAAGTTCAACAGTACTGCCAAAGTTCCTGCTGAAAATATCAAGGGGTTACAGGATTATGCTACTAAAACGGATCAGTCTAAAATTGCGTTGAATCAGGCTAATGCTGAGCTGAAGAAACAAAACGACTTACGTAATGAGTACCTAAAACAACATCAAACTGTACTTGGTGCTCAACAAGGAGAAACAAATGAATTAAATAACCAAGTCGCTGCACAAGAAAAGTTAAATAAGTTACGAGACAACGCCAACAAAGATATTCTGAAAAATGATTTTCTTATAAAAAACACTAAGGCATTTGGTGGTGGCGAAAAGGGTCTTGATAAGGCGCGTGCGGCATCAGAGTTTTATACCGACAATAAAATTCCGATGACTAGAAGTTTAACTAGTCAGGAAGCTGCAATTTTTGAGGCTTGGTATAAGAAGCAGAAGGAAGCCAAGGACTTACAAGAAAGTATTACCGAATCTAGCAGAAAGCAAACAAAAGAGGTTGAAAAACAAACCAAAGAGTCTGCCAAACAAGCTGTTCTACTTGCTGGAAATGATGAGCGAGTGAGAAATATGCTACGAGTGTATCTGGCATTTCGAAATGCAGGTTTAGGCGATAAACAAGCTCGTGTAATGACAGCTCAAGTTGGACGAGAGACTGATTTTAGAAATGAGGCAATGTTTGGTAGCCATAAGGATGAAAATAATGGTTATACAAATACTGGATTTTTATCATGGCAAAAAAGTCGCTCAACTAAATTAATGCAGTCTTTACAAGGGCAAGGAGTCTTGGATAAAAACGGTAAAATCCAGCAAACTCAAGATGCATTAGATGCAATGGCTAAACACGCTGTGCAAGAGGCGATGACCGATAAAAGTTATAGTAAATCTAAAGCAGCTCTTCTTAATGACGATTTAGACTATCGAAGTTTAGAGAGAATCGTTGCCAAAAATCTTGTTGGCTGGGACTATGACGGGAAAAAGCTTGGCAAAGCTAAAGCTTCACAGCATTTAGCCAAACAAGACTCTTACTATAATCAGCTTAGTAAAATTTTAGGAGATAACCCCGAAGCAGCCTCAAAAGCAATCGGCGATCTTTCGAAGTTCGAAGATGAAGCATATAAGGCACGCGCTAAAACTCTTGAGGAAGTTAAACAGCTACAGGCAACATATGACTCAGAAACAGTTGCTAGAAGCAAAAGACGAGAGGAGGAAATCAACAAAGCAACCATTTTAGGTCAATCAAATTTAATCCCAAAAATTAATGAGCGTTTTGATGCTGAAGAAAAGTTAGCTCAGAAGCAATTTGATTTTGAAGTAAATGGTTATAAGTGGACTGAAGAACAAAAGCTTGATTACACATATGAAACCAATTCTTTGCGATTAGTTGCTGAAGGCAAACTCTCTGAAGATCAAAGAAAGGTTGCTTTAGATGGCCTGGAATTGCAAAAGCAGCAAGAACTTGAGCTTATAGAGTTGGCTCGTGAAAAACAGTTACTTGAGGCGAAAAGCTCATACATGGGCGAGACTGAGCTAGCAGTAAGGCGGTATCAAGCCGAGTTAAAAGAGATTGAAAAAGTTAGAGATGCCAAACTAAAAGCTGGGTTGCTTAGCGCTAATAATATGGGGCAATTTCAGACTTTAGATAGCGCATCAGATAAGGTTTTTCAGAGCGGTTTTAATGCTTCACAACAAGTATTTCAACAAAATGACCCGCGAGAGTATGCTCAATGGGATTTGCAAAATCGGTATTCAACTGATGCAGGAGGGCTATTAAATACATATATAGACCAAATTAATGGTATTAATCTAATTGCTGATGAGGAACAGAGGAACTCGCAATTATTGGCAGCGCGAGAGCAATATTTACAATCCAGAAAAGCACTGGATGAAAAATATGCTCAAGATGAACGGGACCTGAATAGCTCACTTTTTGAAACCCAATTGGGGCAACTTGGTAGCTTAACAAGTCAGCTTAGTGGCTACTGGTCAAATATGACTGGAATTGTTAAAAATGCAGCGGGCGAGCAATCTGGTATATACAAGGGCATGTATATAGCACAGCAAGCATTCGCAATTGGCTCAGCCACAATTAGCGCGTTACAGGCGTATAACCAGATTCTAGCAAGTCCGTGGTATTTGGATGTAATTAGCAAATCAACAGCAGCCAACCTTGTGCTTGGGATGGGGATGGCGAATGTTGGTCTAATCGCTGGACAAACTATAGCCGGCTTCTCTGATGGCGGCTATACAGGAAATGGGCTTAAACATACTCCAGCAGGCATTGTGCACAAAGGAGAGGTGGTCTGGTCCCAAGAAGACATTAAACGCTGGGGCGGTGTTGGTTTAGTTGAGAAAATGCGTAAGAGTGCAAACCCTGAAGCTTTTCTCAATAACAATGCCTCGGCAGATAGTGTCATGCGCCGTGCATTGATGAGTTCTAATGCCTTTATAGAAAGCCAAAAGCAAGCTGACATCTTTAATCAACCGGTTCAAGATACTCAGATTATCTATAAAGGTAATAGAGACACACCTAAGTTGGCGTCTTCGGCAAATTCTGACTTATTCCATGATGGCAAGGTCTACTTCTCATCCAGTGGTTTAGTTCAGGATCGTTCAAATCTGGATGATGTTCAAGACTTCACGATGGGTCAAGCTGCTCGACCTCAAGCTGAGATTATGCCTTCAATTGAGCCATCTTCTCCGATAATCAATTTCAAAATTGAAGTGATTAATCAGGTGAGTGGGGCGACAGTTGAAGCCGAACAACTGGATGAGCAAACTGTCCGGATCATTGTTAAAGATGAACTGGATAAGCAGCTTCCAAGAACGGTACCGAAGCTTGTAAGTGATCAAATCGCAAATCCAAACTCAACTATTAGTCGGTCTTTGACTGAGAATACGACAGCGAGAAGAAATCGTACTTAATAATTTGAACCCTTTTCGGAGGGTTCATTTTCATAATATTTAAATTTCAAGGTGATAGAGTCTATTTGCATTTAAATTGATGGTTATGACATGAAAAAAATAATTGTAATTCCGACAATACTTTTAAGCCTTACGGGATGTGCCATTCCTGCGGTAAATAATCTCGTAAGATCTACAAATATGTATCAAGATGAAATAGCAGGTGATACAGCGAATTTAAGGGTTTATAGAAGTAATGTACCCATGGTGCAGTTCTATATTACTTATCAAAATAATAAGGGTGAAAAAATTTCTAAAAACCTTATAACGAAGCAGATAACAAATAATTTAACAAAGTATGGCTCAATGCATGAGCCAAAAACATTGAATATGCCTAAGCCAACAATCAGTTTAAATAATGGTGAAGAGTTTTTTGAGTTTAAAGTACCCGCAAATAAGAAGTTAACTTTCAGGCTTACTTCTGTTATTGGGTCAACTACTATGTATAGTTGTGATGTAAAAATGGACTATCAGTTGGAAAGAAATGGAAATTATGAATTGATCCGTTTTAAACAGATCAAAGATTTTGTGAATCCAGCTTTACTGACTGAACCATCTCAAGATGGAACTTACTGCAAGTTTGTAGTGAAAGAGATTTTTGAAGATGGTAAAGAAACTATTATTAAATCGATTTCTTAAGTTTTAAATACTTTATTAAATAAGGGAAAATTGCGATGCATCAGAGTGAGGTTGGATTCTGGGGTGGTGGTAGTATGTATGTATCAGGTGTTCCTAATGATGTAAAGAAGTTCTTTGAAGCACTCATAAAATTATCTTTAAAATTTCCAAATGATTTTGAGTGGCCTTTGGTACTTAATAGATTATATAAAAAATATGTTCGATATGAAGATATTAATAAAACTAAAGAGATTATGGATTTCTGTAAATCAAAACTGACAGAGCCATCTGAAAATGAAGATACGAATGTATTTTTAAAGTACTTTAGACAATTTGATTCTGCAGTAGAGAGCGCAATTTATTTTTACGAGTATTTCAATGATTATGTACCAGTTAGAATAGCTGTGGTTGATTTACCATGGCAAATGGTTGAAGCCCGAAGACCTCTTCGTGAATATGATCTGATATACGCTGAATTATCAGGAGACTTTCCCTTGGGAGATTCTAGGCAGCCAACTTATAAAAGTCTTCGGCCATTTGATTTGGTGTCTTAAAACCCAAACCCTTTTGAATTCTTCGATGATTATAAAATAATTCAATGTATTTTATAATATCTGCTTTGGCTTCTTCTCTGGTTTGATAGTTGTAATGATGCACTAACTCATTTTTCAGTATTCCCCAAAAGCTTTCAATCGGTGCATTATCGTAACAGTCTCCGCGCTTGCTCATTGAACCTTGAAAACCATATTGCTCAAGTATATTTCGATATTCATGGCTGCAATATTGACTTCCTCTGTCTGAATGCACAATCAGTTCTTTGGTTGGTTTTTGATTGTGAATAGCCATATTTAGCGCATTACAAACAAGCTGTGTTGTCATGCGCTCATTTAAGCTATAGCCAACCACTTGCTTCGTGTAAAGGTCTTTTACCGCTGCTAAGTACAGCCATCCTTCAACAGTCCATATGTACGTAATATCACTTGACCATGCTTGATTTGGTCTAGTCATTGAGAATTGTTGCTCCAGCAGGTTTTCATAGATCGCTCGATTATGGTCACTATTCGTAGTCCTTTTAAAACGCTTGTGTCGCTTACAATACAGGTGGTTCAGCGCTTTTATCTGACGTACAGCGTACATACTCATTTTTATGCCCTGAGCTTGTAAGTATTTGGTTAATCGAATATAACCATAGCTCTGCTTTGTCTCCTCATGGGCTATTTTCACCAATATCGTCTGTTGATTTCGTTGAATCGTTCTTTTGCTCACGCCTCTCTTGAGCCAATCATAAAAACATGAAACTGAAACATGAAGTAATCGAGCCATTAAGGTAATTGGAAAAGAATATCTTTTTTGTTTCATATAGGCGTACCTTACTGACTTTCTTTGGCAAAGTACGCTGCTGCCTTTTTTAAAAATTCACGTTCCATTTCAGCTATTTTGAGCTGTTGTTTGAGTTTTTTATTTTCTTCGAGTAGAGCGTTTAGATCAGGTGAATACTGTTTTGTACCTGCTAAAGTTCCAGCCTTTGCTTTGGTATTCCAATTTGAAAGAGTTTGCATTGAAATGCTAAGTTGTCTGGCTGTTTCCGAGACATTGCCTTGATTGGCTTCAATTAATTTGATGGCTTCAGCTTTAAATTCTGTGGTGTAAGTCTTGTGTTTCTTGCTCATGGTAAACTCCTGATGAGTGTGTTTAGTTTACCAAGTTAAAACCTCCTGTTTTTTCAGCACACATCAATCAATTAGAAGGCGAACCTTATTGGTTGACTGATTATAGTTGGGAAGAAATGGAACGGTTAGGCAACTTATAAATTGTAGATTCTTATTATTTTAAGCCCCTTTGGGGCTTTTTTATTACCTGAAGGAAAGTTATGTACAAGTTAAAGCTAAATCCTCAGACCAGCGGCTATGGCGTAACACCGGGTGATGATGTTAAGCGTCAACAAATGGATGGTGGGCGTGGTCGCTATTACATCGATGTAAAACGTAATAGCCACATTGTTGATGTTAACTGGAATTTAAGTAAAACCGATTTCAATAAAATGATGGCCTTCTGGCGGATCTATCAGAATAAGCCAGCTTCATTTTATGCGGATCTGGTGATTGATCAGGGAGCACGTCAGCAATATCTATGCAATTTCATTCCAAACTCGTTCAAGACCAATGAAGTGAATGGCAACCTTTACCGGGTAAATGCACAGCTCGAAGTTGTTCAAAACCAGCCTAACCTTATCGCTGATCAGGCACTTATCAAAGATTGGGAGGTCTAATGGATAACGAATATGCCAAATTCTTTTTCAATCGAAAAGTAGATGTTTATCAACTGGAATGTATTGAACTATCACACCCTTCTTTTATGAATACTTACCGGGTGGTCCGTAATGATGATCGCGGGGTGTATGTTCAGCACAATGAAGGCGCGGGGCAAGTATTTTACGAATACCTACCAATGACAATTCAAAGATCCGGAATGCTCGGTGATCTGGACCAGACTTTGACCGTTTCAATATCTGGGCTTGGTGATATTTTGCCGGATGAGTTTGAACGGGTAATTGAGGGGCAATATTCTAATGTAAAGCCGACCGTAAATTACCGCCTTTATAGTTCAGATAACTTGAATACACCAATGTTTTATCTACTAGGTCTACAACTCTCCAGTGTTGCCATGAATCATAAAGCTGTGACATTCAAGGCTGAATCACCACGATTAAATACTGCGAAGACTGGAGATATCTTTGCACTGGATCGTTTTAGTGGTTTGAAGGGGGCTATATGAAGAGTCACGATCATTTGCTCGATAAGCAATATGACGAGGAATACTACAACTGTGTTCACTTCGCGCATGAAGCTGCAATGGATCTATATGATATTGATCGAGGAGAGGCGCTTGAGTTTTTTATGAAGCCCGTCAAAGAGAAGGTATTTCTGCCATCAAGATTGAAGTTACTAAATCCATTGCCTATGCCTAAGGAAGGCTGCATAGTCGCCTTTCACTCTAGATACCGAAACAAGCCCCCACATGTGGGGCTTTTTCGTTTGGGGCGTATTTTGCATTTGCAGGAATCAGGCGTTTCATGGATGCCAATTCAAGTCGTTCAAGCATTTGGATTTAATCGTGTGAGTTTCTATGATTAAGATTATTTATAAACAAGACCCTTTATCCGAAGACAAAACAATTGAACACGCCGAAACTTTGGGTCAATGGCTTACTTCAAAATATGACCATATGCCTGAGCATGTCCGTATTTTTCATACCACAAGCAATATGGATCATGCAGAAATTTCATTTGCGAATGAAGTCACGCCGAAGAATGCATATGAATTAAAGCAGCTCGATTTCTTGCCAGGCACTTTCATTGTAATTGAGAATCCCAAGGGTATGGACCCCATAACTCTAGCTTGGATAGTGGTTGCCTCTATAGTTATGGGTGTGGCTGTTGCATTATTAATGCCAGTACCATCAATTACCCAAACCAACCAGAATAACAATCAATCCTCGTCTGCAAATAACGAATTATCAAACCGTGAAAATAAAACTCGCGTAAATGGTCGTATCGCAGATATTTATGGTGCCGCTCACGATACCCCTGATCTGATTACTGTGCCTTACAAGGTATATGAAAACAATGTCGAAGTAGAGCATGTTGTTGGTTGTATTGGTCGTGGTCACTATAAAATTAACGGTGCATATGACGGTGAAACCAACATTGTTGATATTGCCGGTGCATCGGTAGAAGTCTATCGACCGGGTGTCGATATTGTCTCGGGTGAGCCATATTTTTCGCTTGGTACCGAAATTACCACGCCGCCACTAACGGTTCAGCATCAAAACTCGGTGAATGGCCAGATCTTGCGTCCGGCAGATACTCAAAGCTTGGAAGGTACCAACTATCTTCTTTTTGCATATCCAAATGAGATCTTGCGTGCATCTGCAAACAATACGGATTTAACCACTAAGTTTGTTAGTAATGACCGGGTAGAAATCACAAATGCTTCGTTTACTTTTAACGGCCAGACTTATGATTTAAACGGTACATATAGCGTTCTATCGGTAGCTGATGACCGTATGGCATTGTCTAATCCGGCTGCGGTAAACTCCAACTGGTTAAAGCTTAAAGAGTTAAGTAACCAACAAACAACAGCTTTATCACCAAAGATAAGTTCAATAGGTGAAAAGTGGATTGGTCCTTTCATTCTGGACAATGTTGAACGTAGCCGGGTGCTGTGTAATTTTGTGGCCACAAATGGACTTTATACCGTTTCAGCAGGTGGAAATCAGGGTGCTGTAAACGTCACGATTGAAGTTGAGGTAACACCGGTAAATGAATCTGGTGCAGCCATTGGCAATCCAATGCTGAAGCAGATCATTCTAAAGGGTTCAGCAAAGTCACGTCAGACAGTTGGTGCAACGCTGGATATGGTGACTTTTCAGGGTCGCTGTAGTGTCCGTGCACGCCGTTTAACTCCAACACCGGCAGTTACCACTGTTGTTGATGAAGTAAAGTGGCAGGCGCTTTACGGTGCTTATCCTTTGCAAAGTACAGTGTATGAGCATGAAACGGTTTTTCGTGCGCGTACTTATGCAACCACTGGAGCTTTATCTGTTAAGTCCCGCAAGATCAATTTTGATCTCCAGCGAATGTTGCCGACTTATAAAAACGGGGCAATGACAACAGAGCTATATCCAACGTCTAGCTTTGCTGATGCACTAGTCTCAATGGCACTGGATGAGAAGATTGGTCGCCGTACGATTGATGAGATTGATCTGGAAAACATCTATCGCACATATAACGATGTAGTTGATTATTTTGGTACACCACTTGCGGCTGAGTTCTGTACTACGATTGATGATACAAACCTGTCTTTTGAAGAGCTGGTCACCAATCTTTGTGATGCCGTGTTTTGTACTGCATATCGGCAAAATAATAAGCTCAAGCTTTATTTTGAACGTCCAACTGATAACTCGGTAATGCTGTTTAACTTCAGGAATATCATTCCGGATAGTTACAAGCATGACCTGACCTTTGGCGTGATGGATGACTACGACGGACTGATCTATGAATACACGGATCCGACCGACGATAGTCGTATCAATATCTATCTACCGGATAAAGGGGCCAAGAACCCCAAAGAGGTGAAATCTGTAGGTGTGCGTAACAAGTGGCAAGCTCATTTTAATGCGTACCGGCTTTGGAACAAGCTTCGCTTCCAGCGCAAATCCATTACCTTTGATGCGGCACCAGAATCAGAATTACTGGTTTTACGTGACCGGATTGCTGTAGCGGATTATCGCAATGGTATTCATCAAAGCGGCGAGGTGGTACAGCAAGAAGGTTTAATTCTCACCCTAAGCCATGATGTCGATTTCATTGCAGGCAAGAGCTATGTGATCTATCTGCAAATGGGGGATGGTACCGTGGACCTGATTCCCGTTACGCCGGGTTCAGCCAAGAACAAAGTAGTTTTAGGGCGTTTACCGAACGGGGCCTTAAAGCTTAGTCCCGATGACTTTGTGAATACTATCTACACCGTAGTTAATGACGATACCAAAGGCTCACTGCCTTATCTGGTTGCAAAAAGAGAACCGGCTGACCAGTTCTCTAATACCATTACTGCAATTAATTACGATGAACGTTATTACCTCAATGACAAGGACTTTATTGATGTGCCGGTTGATGATTCACCGATTTACATTCGATATGACCAGCTGGATATTAATCTGGCACGTTTATATCAGATGCAAAGAGGGGATTTGCCAACGACTGGAGAAATCAGTTTTGTAGTTGAAGCAGGTGCACTAGTTTCAAGCTCAAGTTCTTATCGACCGGAAACCAGATTTGTCTATAAATTCGACTATAAGTCTAGTCCTGCAAAACGAGAGTATATCGTTCCTGCTGCAACTGAATTACCAGCGATAGATACAGGGGAGTTCCCACCTGATCTGGTGGTGAATCTAACGATTAAAGGTGCTGTTGTTGGACGTGGTGGAGATGGCGGTTTGCCTCATTTGGCCTTTGGCGCTTGGGAAACGGATCCGGATTACAACTTTGCCAAAACCCGCCGTGATGGATTTCAAGGTGCACCAGGTTTATTAAACCGACACAGCAAACTAAACCTGATTATCGATGGAGGGACGTTAGCTCGAGGCGGTTCAGGTGGTGGAGCAACACCAAGTGGTATTTATACAGGATTATCGTATGGGGTTCAGGGTATTCCGGGAGGAGCTGGTGCACCTTTTGGTCGGGTAATGACAGGACAGCCTATTACTAGCGACTCACAAGATTGGCGTTGGTACTTAAATGGTGACTTTATGGTTGTCAAAGTAACCGATGCTGAAGCTGCAGTGCCCGGTAAAGGTTACCGAACCCAAAATGACCGTTATGGATCTCCATTATCAGGTGATGGCGGAAACTGGGGCGAACGTGGTACCAAGTCCACTAATGATGGAACGTGGAACTGGCAATACCATGGAACGACTGAAGGTCAGCCGGGGCCGGGTGGACCTGCAATTGTGGGAGTTGCACCACTGACAACTCAATTGATTAATGGAGGGAAAATCTTACAAACACTTTAAACTTTAAAAGAACTTTGAGCACCCAATTCGGGTGCTTTTTTATTGTCTAAATTTTTTGGAGATATTAATGGAACCAGTTTCCACAAGCGGTTTTACAGCACTACTAAAATTGTACGGGATTGCAATCATGGTGACTTTAGCGGTCGGTTTGGTTGCAGCAGTGGTATTAATGACTCGTATGCCACGTTCACCACAAGAGTGGGCAGTGGGCTTGATCTGTACGGTTGTTTCAAGTTTGGCTGGTGGCTCGTTCATCATTGTGAAGTGGGGGCTTCATGAATGGGTTACTGATGTATGGGGGATGATAGCACTTGGTGGATTCTTCTTTGTTTGTGGATTACCCGGTTGGGCTTTGGTCCGATGGATCTTTAACTTCATTGATAAGCAGGAAGGTAAAACGATCGTTGAAGTGATCAAAGAGTTTAAAAAAGCCAGAAAAGACATTGAAAACAGTTAATGCCGCCTTCGGGCGGTTTTTTTTATATCTAAAGGAAACTGAGATGAATATTGAACAATATCTTGATGAGTTAATTAAGCGCGAGGGTGGTTACGTAAATAACCCAGCAGATCGGGGCGGTGCAACCAAATACGGTATAACTCAAGCTGTAGCACGTGAAAACGGCTATAAGGGTAATATGAAAGATTTACCTCTGGATGTGGCCAAAGCAATTTACCGCAAAAACTATTGGACAGCTCCGCGATTTGACCAAGTAAATACAATCAGCTCAGCAGTGGCCGAAGAGCTTCTAGACACTGGTGTGAATTGCGGTACCGGCTTTGCAAAACCTCTTTTACAACGAGCTTTGAACTTACTAAACAACCAAGGTAAAGCTGGATATGCAGATTTAGAGGTTGATGGTGTTTATGGATCTGAAACTCTTAGAGCTCTAAAAACCTATCTGGCCAAACGCGGGAAAGAAGGCGAGAAAGTTCTGGTGCGAGTTCTCAATATTATGCAAGGACAACGCTACATTGAAATCTGTGAGCGTAATCCAAAGCAGGAACAGTTTTTCTATGGTTGGATTGCCAATCGGGTTGTTATATGACTTTCTTTCAATACAGACGTTCAAAGATAGCTTTCACAATCACACTGCTGTGCATTCTATTTTCAGGATGCACAGCTCATACGATCAATAACAATGTGAGTGTTGGTATTTGTGTGAAAGCCCTCTGAGGAGAGCTTTTACAATTTATGCATTTTTTACATTACCTAACTGATTATTTTTACTAAAATAAATACATATTAAAATAGCAACTAATATTACTCCTGATGCTGCAAAACGGCTTAAGTCTAAACCTCCAGCGGAAAGGGGCTTATCTAGAAAGTCTCCAACTACAGCACCCAAAGGACGAGTTAAAATAAAAGTGCTCCAGAATAAAAATGTTCGTGAAACAGAAGTGAATTTATACAAAAACACCATCAATAAAATGAGTGCTGAGAAAAGAGCAATCCCGCCACTATAGCCTAATCCAATCGTATCTGCTGACCAGTCACCAAGAGCTGTACCCAAAGTTTGGCTAAAGGTAATTGTTAACCAATAAAAGACTTCTGATTTAGGTTTATTAACGGTATGAGGGGAGACGCTGCCTTCAACTTTATACCAACCCAATAATGAGAAGATGACTAAGCCGAGGAGTAAGCTACTTCCTCCACTATAACCAATACCTAAAGATCGAGTGACAAAGTCTGCTAATGTTGTACCAACAGTTGTACTCGCAATAATGGTAAACCAATATAAATATGGTTTATAACTTTTTGCCTTAATTTGACAGATCAATAAGATAATAAAAACTATGGCAAAAATAAAAGTACTAGTTAAATACCCAAGTTTCAATGACATTGAAAAACTATCTCCGCCAGTTTCACCAAAAGTAGTTGCGAAGATTTTAGTAATCCAGAATAGAAGGGTAACTTGGGGGACTTTAGTTATATACTCACTCATTTCATGACTTGAATTATTCATCTAAGAGTCTCAAATGATAAATTTATCAAACAATAAATTTTTAAAATTAAGATGAGCTTAAAGATTTGTTTTTAATAATATAGCTTTGTATTCTTATTGGTTACTAAGCTCATTTTTTAATTTCTATTTAAGTTTTACTAGCTAAGATTTCGAGTTTTTAATATTTAGTGGTTTTTAAATGCTAGTAAATTTTTTAAAATTCAAAGAGATATGTAATAATATTACACTATTAAATTTTAATTTGCTTTTATCTATCTGGCTAGGTTTATTTCTGAATATAGGTTTTTTTAAAAAAATCCATCAACTTACACCTTATAATGGTATTAAGTCAGTTCTTTTCTTAGGGGCGACATTAGTTATTTTAATAGCGGCATATAATTTAATTTTTCAATTAATAAATTGGAAATGGACTGCCAAAATCTTTGCAATTTTATTGATATTTATTGGTGGTTTTAGCTCTTATTTTGTAAATACATTGGGTGTCATTATTTCACCCGACCAAATTCAAAATATGGTGCAGACCGATGTTTCGGAAGTTACCGATCTAATCTCTTTACGCTTTGTTTTATGGACAGTTTTTTTTGTTATTTTGCCCATTTTTTTAATTACTCAAGTTAAATTTAAACAAGAAAAAGCATCACGGTTGTTATTGAAGAAAGTATTCTCACTGGTAGCTTCATTTGCAGTGGTCGGTGTTTTACTTTTTACTTACTATGTCGATTTCGCTGCAATATTTCGTGAGCATCGTGATTTAAAAGGGATGATTTCACCGCAAAATAGTATTTCATCGCTTATGTCTTACTATCATAAGAAGGCTCCGAAGAAAAATCTGCCTCTTGTGATATATGGACAAGATGCTCATCAAGTTCAGCAAGTACAAAAGAACCTCCCTAAGTTAATGATACTTGTTGTCGGTGAAACGGCACGTGCCGAAAGTTTCTCTCTAAATGGGTATGCAAAAAATACGAATCCGGAGCTTTCTAAACAAGATATTTTCAACTTTTCGCAAGTGAGCTCATGCGGTACGGCGACAGCTGTTTCTGTGCCATGTATGTTCTCGGGTATGCCACGTGTAGATTATGATGAGCAATTAGCTAGTCACCGCGAAGGTTTATTAGATATTGCAAAACGTGCGGGTTACCAAGTGACTTGGATTGATAATAACTCGGGTTGTAAAGGTGTATGTGATCGCGTTGAACAATACCAGATTCCAGAAAACTTAAAGAAAAAATGGTGTAAAGATGGCGAATGTTATGATGACATTCTCATTGACAGCTTAAAGCAGTATTTGGCTACTATTGCCAAAGATGATGATCGTCCGCGTTTGATTGTTCTGCATCAAGTGGGTAGTCATGGACCTGCATATTACAAGCGTGCGCCTGAGGCATATCAACCTTTTAAACCGACTTGTGATACTAATGCGATACAGGGCTGTTCGCATACTGAATTGCTAAATAGTTATGATAATACAATTGTATATACAGACCATGTATTAAGCCAAATGATTAATACTCTAAAAGAAATATCAAAGTATCAGACAGGTTTATGGTATTTATCTGATCATGGCGAATCAACCGGAGAACATGGTTTATATTTACATGGTTCACCTTATGCAATCGCACCGAGCCAACAAACACATGTACCAATGATTATGTGGTTCTCTGAAAGTTGGAAACAACATAATCTTGCTCAAGTGAATTGTTTAAGCCAAAAAACTAAACAAAAGTTAAGTCAGGATAATTTATTCCCAAGTTTGTTAAGTTTGCTGGATGTAAAAACTAAGGTAGTAAATAACAAACTTGATATGTTGAGCCAATGTAAATAAATATATTTTTAATTTATATAAAACGAAGCAAAATAGACTTGTTTCGTTTTATAAAATGTATTGGTTCGTAATTAGCACACATTTTAAGATCCCTCTAAAATTATTTAATAAACCTTCGTCAGCTATGCATCAAACTTACAACAATATAATTATTCTTAAAACCCAAAGACCACCCAGATTCTTTATAGAAAGGTTCACCATATTTAATTGTATGCTCGATATAAAAGTAAACCCAATATTTCATTTCTTAATTCTCAATTATTTAGTAAGTAATTTAATTTTTTCTAACCATTTTGCATATGCTTCAGTTTGCTGGGGTAGGTACTCATAATAATCATATGTGCCTTGTTCACCAGACATTACATGGCCAATCATGAGTTGTGCAACATCACGCGATGTAAATGCACTGAAATTAGTACGAGCAGTTCTTCGTAGATCATGAAGCGACCAATGTTTCATGTGATAATCATGATGTCTTCTAAGGCGTTCCATTACATAACCAGGCAATGAATTTGAAGAACCATGGCTCATAGGGGTTGCTTCACTGTCATTAGTTAAGAAGTACTCACATGTGCTGTATTCAAAAGCCTCGACAATTAATGCCTCCATTTCAGGCAAAATAGGGCGAATAATTTCACGGCCAGTTTTCTTGCCAGTCTTATTGTTTACTACAGGAACAATCCAAACCTTTCTATTTAAATCGAAATCTGTCTTTTTGGCTTTTCTGAGTTCGCCATTTCTACAACCAAACATTAAACATAGTTTTAAGAAAATTTTGTTTTTAGGCAAAATATTTGATTCTTCAATAGCCATCAAAACCATTTTAATTTCTTCATCCGAAAGAAATCTGGTACCTCTATTTCTTTCAATTCCTAGATCTTCTTTAGCATAGATATCGGATAAGACATTCACTTCAAGCAATTGTCTTTTTTTAGACCATTTTAGAACCTGTTTTGCATTCGTTAATACCCGATCTGCGATCGAAGGTACATCATCAGCTAATTCTTCAAGTAAGGCCAACCATTGTTGCAGAGTAATGCGGTCAACTGGTAAATCACCAATTTCAGGGATGACATGTTGTTCAAAGGTGTTTTTAATTTGCTGTGCAGAAGTCTTTTTCTTTAGACAATAACTTTCATACCAGTCATTAAAGACATCTTCAAATGTGCTTGCATCGATGTATTTTTGCTGCTGTACACGAACCTCAACTTTAGGATTCATTCCCTTATCTAATAGTGAACGCATTTCACTAGCTTTTACACGTGCATCTTTGAGAGAGATATGAGGGTAGGTACCAAGGTCTAAACGTTCAGCTTTTCCAGCAAAACGGTACCGAAGCTGAAAAACAATTTTACCTTTAGGTGAGACTCTGACACTCATTGAATCCCGATCTGCTATTTCTTCAACTTTATCACGTGCCTTGCCGTTATTAGCTTTCAGCCACACTTCAGTTAAAGCCATAGTCCACCTGTGTACATAATTTTGGTCAAGTAAGAGATAAGTACTAATATGTACACGTATGTGTACATAATTAATGAGACTTATTCTGTCCTAAAATGTCTTAGTATGTCTATATTAAAAACGAGGGAAATATTGAGAAATAAGGCTTTTATTGTTGTTTTTGTCTTGGTGTGTCTTAGAGTGGCTAAATGGCATTAATTCTTTTGAACGATTAATGCCATAGTTTTTCCATATAAGCCATGACCCTGAGAGGCTTTTCAGGGTCAGTTACACAAAAAGTGAAGTCTTATTTTTGTTCAAGCCATGCAGGTAATGCAGCAATAACTTGTCCAAACTTCTCGTTAAGTGGCGCGCCACCTTGTGCTAAGTCAGGTTTACCACCACCTTTACCACCTAACTCGGTTGCTAGATGCTTGATGATGTCACCTGCTTTTAGATTTGCAGTGTATTGTGATGCAACTGAAGCAAGTAGGCTAACTTTGTCACCCTCTACGCCAGCTAACACAATAACCGCGTTCTCTAATTTTGATTTAACACTGTCGTGTAAGTTGCGAAGTGATTTCGCGTTTACACCTTGAACAGTGGTAATAAGCGTTTGACGACCAGAAATCGTTTGTACCTGATCAATCAATTCTGACGCTTGGAAGTTTGCCAATTTCTGATTGAGCTGTTCAATCTGCTTTTGTAATGCAGAAACAAGTTCTACATTAGCCTGTACACGCTCAACAGTTTGGTCTTTCTGTGCTTTTAATAAGCCATTAATGTGCTGGATATCAGCATCAGTTTTTTGTACTACATCTAAAGCTTTAGTACCTGTAACCGCTTCAATACGACGTACACCAGCAGCTACACCGCCTTCAGAAGTGATTTTAAATAAACCAATATCACCTGTACGCTTAACGTGAATACCACCACAAAGTTCAATGGAGAAGTTTTTCTCATCAATCACTGAACCCATAGCGAGAACACGAACTTCGTTACCGTATTTTTCACCGAACAACATCATGGCACCTTTAGCTTTTGCCGCTTCGATGTCAAGGAGTTCAGTAGTTACAGCTGTATTTGCAATAATTTCTGCATTTACCAAACGCTCAACCTGTTGTAACTGTTCAAAAGTTACGGGTTGGTCGTTAGCAAAGTCAAAACGTAAGATATCACTTGCAACTAAAGAACCTTTTTGTTGTACGTGTGAACCTAAGATTTGACGTAGAGCAGCATGTAATAAGTGAGTTGCCGAGTGGTTGCGCGCAGTAGCTTCACGAATATCTGCTTTAACAATCGCTTCAACGTTTTGATCAGCTTTAAGGTTACCAACGGTCACAATACCTTGATGAACAAAGGCACCGCCTGACTTTTTGGTATCTTGAACTTCAAAAATACCAGTTTCGTTTTTGAAGATACCTGTGTCACCAATCTGACCACCACTTTCTGCATAGAAAGGAGTCTGGTTTAAAACGATAAGTGCTTCATCGCCTTCAGAAACTTCATCAACTTGTACGCCATCTTTGTAGATCGCTACAATTTGGCCTTGACCAGTGGTGTTGATGTAACCGTCAAACTGGGTTTCGCCTTCAACTTGTACAATGCTGTTATAGTCAATAGCGAATTTACCAGCATCACGAGCACGTTGACGCTGAGCAGCCATTTCTACTTCAAAACCAGCTTCGTCAATAATAAAGTCACGTTCACGTGCAATATCAGCAGTTAAGTCTGTTGGGAAGCCGTAAGTGTCGTAAAGTTTGAAGACTGTTGCACCAGGAATAGTCTTGTCTTTTAACTGAGCAAGTTCACCTTCAAGTAGTTTTAAACCTTGCTCAAGTGTTTTTGCAAACTGTTCTTCTTCACGAACTAAAGTTGCTTCAATCACATCTTTACGAGCTGCGAGCTCAGGATAAGCCTCACCCATAACTTCGATTAAAGGTTGCAACATTTTGTAGAAGAACGTACCAGTTGCACCAAGCTTATTACCGTGACGCACAGCGCGGCGGATAATACGGCGTAGTACATAACCACGACCTTCATTGCTTGGGTTTACCCCATCAGCAATTAAGAAACAGCATGAACGCGCATGGTCTGCAACTACACGTAAAGAAGGCTGACCTTCGTCTTCGATACCAATAATGTTTGCAGCAGCTTTTAATAAGTGTTGGAACAGGTCAATGTCGTAGTTTGAATTAACATGTTGCAATACAGCAGAGATACGTTCTAAGCCCATACCTGTATCAACAGATGGAGCAGGGAGAGGGTGAAGCACGCCGTCAGCAGTACGATTGAACTGCATGAAAACGTTGTTCCAGATTTCAATGAAACGGTCGCCATCTTCTTCAGGTGTACCTGGTAAACCACCCCAAATGTGATCACCATGGTCAAAGAAAATTTCAGAACATGGACCACATGGACCTGTATCACCCATTGCCCAGAAGTTATCAGATGCGTATTTTTCGCCTTTATTATCACCAATACGGATAATACGTTCAGGCGCTAAACCAATTTCTTTATTCCAGATGTCATAAGCTTCATCATCAGTGTGATAAACGGTCGCATATAAACGGTCTTTAGGAAGAGCTAACCATTCATCGCTAGTCAAAAATTCCCAAGCGAATTTAAGTGCATCACGTTTGAAATAATCACCAAATGAGAAATTACCTAACATTTCAAAGAATGTATGGTGACGAGCAGTGTAACCAACGTTGTCTAAGTCATTGTGTTTACCACCAGCACGTACACATTTTTGTGATGTCGTTGCACGTACATAGTCACGTTTTTCAAGACCTAAGAAGCAGTCTTTAAACTGGTTCATCCCAGCATTTGTAAATAATAAAGTTGGGTCGTTGGCAGGAACAAGAGAACTCGACGCGACACGTGTATGCCCTTGCGTCTCAAAGTAGCGCAAAAATGCTTCACGAATTTCAGCAGATGTCATTAAACGAGTACTCACAACCAAGTCACTCCATATTTTCGAATTTGGCTAAATGTATCAATGCTTGTTTGTTTTATGTCAAACCTTAGCATGTGATACGGGGCTTATTTTTTAAAAACGCTAAATTGTAGCGGAAAAACCCCACCGAACCAACGATTTTAAAAGGAATATCTTACAAAACTGTGATTTGGCTAAAAATCTATATTCAATTGGGCGTGACGTGCTTTACTATATGCCTTCTTTAGCCTGTAGTTTTGTAGATAAGGATAGGTCATGCAACGTATCGCCATTAATGGGTTTGGCCGAATTGGACGTAATGTTTTACGTGCCTGGTTTGAGAGCTCAAAACAATTTCAATTTGAAATCGTGGCGATCAACGACATAGCTTATGTGCAAACATTAGTGCATTTATTTAAATATGACTCAACACATGGCCGCTTTAATGGAAATGTGGAAATATTCATTGAAAATGAAAAAGTTTTTTTGAATATTCAGTCAAATCAACGAACGCTAAAAGTTGAGGTTTTAAACCAAAAACAACCCGAACTTTTACCATGGTCTAGTTTAGATATTGATGTGGTACTTGAGTGTACAGGACTGTTCCGTTCTCACGCTGATGCAACGCGCCATCTACAAGCAGGGGCGAAGCGTGTCATTATTGGGGCAGCACCTTTTGATCATGTCGATGCAGCCATTGTTTATGGTGTGAACCATCATGAAGTGAAAGTGACTGATCAGATCATATCAAGCGTTTCATGTACTACCCAGGCTTTAGTTCCATTGGTGAAAATCATTGATGATGCTTTTGGTATTGAAACAGCGCTTATGACCGAAATTCATGCAGTAACGGCAGACCAATCTGTACTCGATCACGCACATCGTGATTTGCGCCGCGCTAGAGCTTCAGGGCAAAATATTATTCCGACCACATCTAGTGCACTCGGTGCATTAAAACGTGTTATGCCTAAAATGGAAGACCGTATAGATGGTTATTCAATTCGGGTACCTACTATTAATGTGGCTGCTATTGATTTAACTTTTATCGCGCAATCTCCAATTACTGTGCATCATATTAATGAATTGCTAATCAAAGCATCTCAAACAGACTATGCAGAAATTATGGCAGTAACAGATGAGCCGTTAGTTTCCAGTGATTTTAACCATTCACCTTATTCACTCATCGTGGATTTAACTCAGACTATGGTCGTTGGGCATCAAGCTAAAGTATTTGCTTGGTACGATAATGAATGGGGCTATGCAAATCGATTATTAGATTTGTGTGATTCTTTCTGAATTTAAAATAACTTAAGAAAGCTATTCAAAGATTAAATTTAGTTAACTGGCAATCAGGTGATAGTTCAGATATTGGCCCATTCTTTGGTCGAAGAACTTTTGCCTATAATATGAGTGAAGTAGAATAAAGTATTGAATATTCTAGTTAATTCATGAAATCTTCTTTTTGACTTTAGAGTTTATTAAGAAAGATTTATGCAAATTGTCAGGTGCATGGCAGAAAGTATCATGCTACACTAAGAGAAATCGGGTGTGTTCCCGATTTTTTTATGTGGGGTCGTTCCACGTTGATCAGATTTTAGGCTTGAAATATGACCATTTCAGAGACATGGTTGCTGCCTGACGGGGTAGCAGATGTATTGCCGGAACAGGCACAAGTCATTGAAAAACTTCGCCGTGAAGCTTTAGATTTCCTCGCGGTGCGAGGTTATCAATTGGTATATACACCATTTATCGAATACATCGAATCGTTGTCTTCATTATCAGAATCAAATCAAGACTTAGATTTAGTAACTTTTAAGGTTATTGATCAGCTCTCAGGCCGTTTACTCGGTGTTCGTGCTGATATGACGCCACAAGTTGCACGTATTGATGCACATGTAAGACCAGTTGAAGGTGTTGCTCGTTACTGTTATTCAGGGACTGTATTACATACTAAACCACAAAACTTCAATGCCACACGTGCACCTTTGCAATTAGGTGCAGAGTTATATGGCCATGACAGCATCGAAGCTGATGTCGAAATGGTCGATGTTATGCTGGGATTGATTGAGAACATCTATACCTTACAAGGCGCGCATTTAGATTTGGGCCATGTAGGTTTGTTCCGCAGTCTAGTGAAGTATGCTGGCCTGTCAAAAAATGAAGAACATGAACTGTCTGATCTTTATCAAAGAAAAGCATTGCCAGAGCTAGCAGAGTTTACTCAAAGCCTTAACATGGGTTCTGATTTCTATGCGCTTGGTCGTTATTCTAGTGATCTAGAAGCATTACAGACGAATTTAAGTGCCAATATTTTGCAAGATGCTGAATTTAAGTCAGCATTAGATGCTCTGAAGACGACGCTTGAGCAAATTAAAGGGCGTTGGCCAAATCTCAATATCGGTATTGATGTTGTAGAGCTACGTAGTTATCACTATCACACTGGCTTAATGTATGCAGTATATGCGCCGAACCGTGCTGCGCCGTTAGCGCAGGGTGGCCGTTACGATGGTATTGGTGAGCACTTTGGTCGTGCACGTCCTGCTACTGGCTTCAGTTGCGATTTATATGCTTTAGGTGCAAATCAGTTCGCCGAAATAGAAACTGTTGTTGCTCCAAAAGGCTCAGAACAAGATTTACTCTCAGCAATTTCGAATGCACGTGCTCAAGGTTTACGTGTCGTTCAATTGTTAGGTAATGATGATTTAACTTCTATTCCTTATGCAACACATCAACTGGTGTCGCAAAATGGTCAATGGAATATTGAAAAGATTTAAACGCCAACGGTAAGTTTTTACTGATGGTTTCCAATTTTAACAGCATGATGTAATGAGGCTATTATGGGCAAGAATGTTGTGGTACTTGGTACCCAATGGGGCGACGAAGGTAAAGGTAAAATCGTCGACCTGCTCACAGATCAGGCGGCTGCGGTAGTACGTTATCAAGGCGGACATAACGCAGGTCATACTCTTGTCGTAGGTGGTAAAAAGACTGTATTGCACCTCATTCCATCAGGTATTTTACGTGAAAACGTATTGTGCTTAATTGGTAATGGCGTGGTGCTTTCACCAGCAGCATTAATTGAAGAAATGGGAATTTTGGAAGCTGAAGGTGTTCCTGTTAAAGAACGCCTACGTATTTCTCCAAACTGTCCACTTATTTTGCCTAACCACATTGCACTTGATCAGGCACGTGAAAAGAAACGTGGTAATGCTAAAATCGGTACTACAGGTCGTGGTATTGGTCCTGCTTACGAAGATAAAGTAGCTCGCCGTGCAGTGCGAGTTGCTGACCTTGTTCGTGGTGGTGCAGCATTAGAAGAAAAACTCCAAGAAATGCTTGAGTTACATAACTTCCAATTAACTCAGTTCTACGGTGTAGAGGCTGTTAAATTTGAAGATGTATTAGCTCTTTGCAACCAATGGCGTGAAGTTCTTGCTCCATTAGTAGTTGATGTGACTAAAGTGTTGCATGACTATCGCAAAGAAGGTAAGGCTGTAATGTTTGAAGGAGCTCAAGGCTCACTTCTAGATATTGACCACGGTACGTATCCATACGTTACAAGTTCAAATACAACTGCTGGTGGCGTAAGCTCTGGTTCAGGTATGGGACCTTTACATCTTGATTATGTATTAGGTATTACTAAAGCTTATACAACACGTGTAGGTGCTGGCCCATTCCCAACTGAATTGGTTTACGATGCAGCAGCTGATGCTGGTGACCCAGTGGGTAAACACCTTGGTACAGTGGGTCATGAATTTGGTGCTTCTACTGGTCGTCAACGTCGCTGTGGTTGGTTTGATGCTGAAATCCTTCGCCGTTCTGTAGATGTAAACTCACTTTCTGGTATTTGCTTAACTAAACTAGACGTTCTAGATGGTTTAGAAGAAGTAAAAATCTGTGTGGGCTATGAAAATACAGATTCAGGCTGTGTAGGTTCTTCTGATGCGGTTTCTTTTGAATGCTTGAAACCAATTTATGAAACTATGCCAGGTTGGAGCGAGTCGACTGTTGGTTTAACCAGTATTGATCAATTACCAGCAAATGCTTTAGCTTATGTGAAGCGTATTGAACAATTAATCGAATGTCCGATTGATATCGTTTCAACTGGTCCAGACCGTGCAGAAACAATTGTTTTACGTCATCCATTCTCTGCTTAATTAGCAAAGATTAAAAAGGCCTCCTACTAAAAGGGGGCTTTTTTATACCCGACTAAAGTGCAGTTTTCGTTTTGCTTAATTCAGATTAAAACCTTATATACATAGATGAGGGATGAGGGGCTCAGGATGAAGCTGCAACCGACTATTTCAAAAACAATTTTCTATTCGTTTTTATTTGCTATTGGTGGATCTCCAACGCTGGCTATGCTGGTCATTTATGGACAAACATATCATGAAGATTTCTTTATGACTGCTTTTATGAGCTTGTCAGTTTTGTTCGCATGTGTGTTAATTCCTGTGGTACTCATACAAAATAGTTATTTACTCTGGAAAAGGGAAAGTCCTAATCTTGAAGAGAAAGTTAAAACCTTAAGTCATGTTTATCTTGGCTTAAATGTAATATGTTTGATTTTTTGGATTTATTTGATGACTTTATCGACTTGATCGTTACATAAATACTATGATCATGAAGGAATGAGACATTCAAAGCATAAGCGGGATTTCTTATAATAAGTGCAAAAGAATAAACAGCTTTTTTAACGAATTAGGTGATCCATGTTGATGAATAAAAAACTCTTTTTAAGCTTGTGTGCAGCAAGTGTGATGACCATTTCTGGCTGTGCAACAGTAGCGGACATGGCAGGTGCAGATACAGCAACCTTAAATGCTCAATCTGCTCAAGGTTTTAATAAGATGGTGCAGGAAGCACGTGGTAAGGGTGCTCTCGATACAAGTTCTAGTACATATAACCGTATTAATGCTGTATTTAACCGTTTAAAACCATATGCGAACCAGATGAATCAGACTGGTCAGCCATTTAGCTGGCAGTTAGCGGTGTTGAAATCAGATACCATTAATGCTTATGTTGCACCTGGTGGTAAAGTGGTGTTCTATACAGGTATTGTGAATAAATTGAACCTGACAGATGCTGAAATTGCAGCTGTTATGGGGCATGAAATGACTCACGCCTTAGAAGAGCATGCGAAAAGTAAAATTGGTGCTCAAGCTTTAACTGATTTAGCATTAAATATTGGCTTAAGTCAGATTAATGGTGGTAATGTGGGGCAACTAGGGTCGGCTGCGGCTCAGTTAGGTTCACAAGTGGGTGTAGGCTTGCCATATTCTCGTAGCTTGGAAAGTCGTGCTGATCAAGGCGGCTTAATGCTAATGGCACGTGCAGGTTATAATCCAAATGCAGCGATTACACTTTGGGAAAAAATGAATAAACTTGAAGGTGGCGGTGGTTCATCATTCTTGTCCACTCACCCATCTAACTCTCAGCGTATTGGCGATATGCGTAAAAACTTGCCTGCGGCAATGGCAGTTTATAATAGCCGTAAATAAGATATAAATTTTTTATAAAAGAAAACGGATGCTTAAGCATCCGTTTTTTGTTTATGGGGCAGGGTTGGGTTGTTGGGTATGAATAGCTTCAATACCTTGTAAAACTTCACTAGATAATTCAATTTCAAATGCCTGAATATTTTCTTTAAGTTGATCTAGGTTAGTTGCTCCAATAATGGTACTCGTCACAAAGAATTGTTGTTTGATAAATGCTAATGCCATTTGAGTTAAGCTTAGTCTATGTCTCTCTGCTAGCTGTGCATATTGCTCAGTTGCCCATTCGCTTTGAGGGTTGCTGTAGCGGCTAAAACGAGGAAATAATGTGACACGAGCATTAGCAGGACGAGCACCATTTCTAAACTTGCCAGAGAGATAGCCAAAAGCAAGAGGAGAGTAGGCAAGTAAGCCAACATCTTCATATTTCGCAATTTCAGACATACCTATTTCATAGGTGCGGTTGAGTAGACTATATGGATTTTGAACACTTACAAATTTACTTACACCCAGCTTTTCAGCCAAATGTAAAAATTTCATCGTGCCCCACGGCGTTTCATTCGATAAACCAATATAGCGAATGCGCCCTCGGTTAATCTCTTCTTGTAGAGCAAGTAATGTTTCTTCTAGAGGTGTTGTGTCGTAATCATTTTGTGCTTGTTGGTTGCCATAAGCGAGCGTACCAAAAAAGTTGGTATGACGTTCAGGCCAATGCAGTTGATAAAGGTCAATATAGTCGGTTTGGAGACGTTTCAAGGAGCCATCTAGGGCTTTAGCAATATGATCGCTGTGGAAGCGCGTATGGCCTTCTCTGATGTGTGTTCCTCCAAAGCCTGGCCCTGCAATTTTAGAGGCAAGAAAGACTTTGTCACGTTGACCATTTTGGGCAAACCAATTGCCAATAATTGTTTCAGTTGCACCATAGGTTTCAGGTTTTGGCGGAACTGAATACATCTCTGCCGTATCCCAAAAATATAAACCGTGTGCCAAAGCATAATTGAGTTGTTCAAATGCTTCTTGTTGGGAGTTTTGCTCACCAAATGTCATGGTGCCTAAACAAATTTCTGGAAGCTTGAGGCCTGTGCGACTAAGTGGGTTAAATTGCATACAGCGGAATCCTTGGAAATTTTGAGTTAGCCTAACGGAGAATATGTATTCAACTTAAATCATAAAATTAGAATAGTTTGTAAGTTTTGTGTATTAACTCATTGTTGCATATAAAAAAAGCAAACCGAAGTTTGCTTTTTATTAAAAATTTAATAAATATTATTCTTCATCATCATAGTCTTCATCAGAAACAGGTGCTTCTTCTAATGAAACATCAAAAATAAGAATAGCCTTACCATCTGTCTGGATCATGCCTTGATCTTCTAAGGTTTTAAGTACACGACCAACCATTTCACGTGAACATCCCACAATACGGCCAATTTCTTGACGAGTAATACGAATTTGACGACCGTTTGGCAAAATCATTGCTTCTGGTTGTGAAGATAGGTCGATTAGACAACGTGCAATACGCCCAGACACATCAATAAATGCAAGATCTGTCATTTTACGAGTCGTATTTTTTAGACGGCGAACAAGTTGTGCAAAAACAGCATAACTTAAGTCTGGATATTGTTTGCTAAGTTCGTGGAAGTTGTCATAAGAAATTTCTGCAATTTCACAGACATCACGCGTACGAACTTCAGCTGTACGTTGCGGGTTCGGTTCGAAAAGCCCCATTTCCCCAAAGAAGTCGCCCGGATTCAAATATGCAACAACAATTTCACGTTCGTCATCTTCACGTAAAATAATTGAAACTGAGCCTTTTAAAATTAAATATAAAGATTTCGACTCTGTTCCTGCATCAACAATTGTGGTTCGTTTTGGATATCTGTTGATGTGAGCACGTTTTAACAATGCTTTAACGGATTCAGGTAGTTGCCCCGGAGATAAAGCATCTGTGCTGAGTTGTGAAAAATTTGAAGTCATGCTTAATATGTTCCGAATAGGGTAAACAATTCACACAAGCCCGAGATGAGCTATTACACAGAAGAGATGAAATTCCTTATCAACTCATTTTATGTTAGTGTACAAAACAAGGGTCTGTTGACATTTCACAGATGGTTGCGACATAAGACAATTCTTTTAGACGTTACCAAGCAAGAGCTATGAAATTTAGCCATTCTAAATAAATAGATCTTAACAACGGAACGTACAAAATAACATGGTCTTGCGCTGTGCCTGCGCTGCTTAAATGGCAACTCAGATTATGGCTGAAATTTCACAAACTATATAACAAAACTGGACAAAGGATTGCCATTGTCTGGGTTTTGCGTCTTATTTGGATTAATTTTTAGCTCTAACGCAATCCATAGATGAAATGTCAACAGACCCTGCTTAAATTTATAATTTTTTTTAGGTAGTTGCAATGCAAACAAGTGTACATTGGCTAGAGAATGTTGCTTTTGAAGCGAAATCGGATAGTGGGCATAGTGTCATTATGGATGGCTCACCTGAGTATGGTGGTGAAAACCGTGGTCCACGTCCTATGGAATTGCTATTAATGGGACTTGGTGGGTGTGCTTCGTTTGATATTGTGACCATTTTAAAAAAATCTCGCCAAGATGTGACGAATGTTGTATGTAGTTTAAAAGCTGAGCGCGCTGACACAATTCCAGCTGTTTTTACTAAAATCCACTTACACTTTGTGGTAACAGGTAAAGCTGTTAAAGAAAAACAGGTTGCAAAAGCGGTTGAATTGTCTGCCGAAAAATATTGTTCAGCGAGTAAAATGCTTTCCGATGGTGGTGTAGAAATCACCCATGACTTTGAAATTATTGAAGCGGAATAAGACAGTTTTTTGATAGCTAAAAATTAAAAGAAGCTGACATTAGAGTTGGCTTTTTTATTGTCAAAAATAATTAAAAAATAAGATGAGGGATGAAATGAATATTCGTACTGCTAAATGGAACGATACTCAAGCAATATGCGATTTACTTAAACAGATGGGCTACCCACAGCCACTCACGCTTATCCAAGAAAAATTTGAAATATTAAATAACGACTCTAACTCACAAATTTTGGTTGCTGAAGAAAATGGCAAGATTTGGGGTTTTTTATCTCTTTATTTTATTCCGCAAATTGCCTTAGAGGGTGACTTTGCCAAAATATGTTATCTATGCGTTGATGAGAATATACGTAGTAAAGGTGTAGGGCATTTACTCATACAAGAAGCTGAGCAACAAGCCAAGCACCGTGGTTGTGATCGAATGGAACTTCATTCTGGAGTACAAAGACCTTTGGCACATCAATTTTACCTAAGAGAAGGCTATATCGAAGCACCAAAGTATTTTCGTAAAGCCTTAAATTAACGAGCTGTATTTAGAAAAAGCTGCGGATCTACCCGAGCATTATTAAGGCTCATGCCCCAATGCAGATGAGGACCTGTCACGCGTCCAGTTTTGCCCACTAAACCTAGTGTTTCTCCTTGGCGAATATGTTGACCTTTTTCTACTTTAATTGCGCTTAAATGGCAGAACATGCTGACTAGGCCTTGGCCATGATCAATCAACACAGTTTGACCATTAAAAAAATAAGATCCGGTTTGGATAACGACACCATCTGCTGGTGCAACAACTTTTTGTCCTACTGGTGCAGGGATATCTAACCCTGAGTGAGGAGCGCGCTCTTCACCATTAAAAAAGCGTTTTCTTCCAAAAGAATTGGAAAACTTCCCTGAAGTTGGGCGTATAAATGCTGGTAAGGTTTGCCATGAACTCTTTGTAAATGAGCTATACACATCATTTTGTTCTTTAGCTTCTTGAGCATAACGGTCTAACTGGCTTTGGTTCGGGTTCACATAATCTTGGTTAGTGACTTTAATCCGTTGCTCCGCATAGGGATAGGGCTTAATTTCTATTTGAATAGGGGCTTTATTCGTGTCGAGTTGTACACTGCCAAGTGGGGTAGATAAGGGAATACCCACAACAGCATAACGCTGCTGACCTTCGTTACTAATTAAAACTGGTTTTTGTTGGAAAGTGACCTGAGTAATATCAGCAGTTAATGGGATAACTGCGATGCCACCGGGTCTTCTTGAGTCTTGTGGAAGCTCGGCGATTGCCAGTGCCGAAGTAAAAAGACAAGTTGTTGTTAATAGAATGTGTTTAAAGTGCATTTTTCATTTCAAAACGAGTAGTAAACTAGCAAGATAAACTAAAGCTTAATCATTAAATTCTCAATGAAGAGTTTGTGAAAAGCGTAGTATGAATAAGCATGAAGCTAAATATTCAAGTATTTTAATAAAATGTAGCTGAACTGTACTTGAAATATATACAAAACAATCCCATATTATAATGGAGTTTTACTCGTTGTTATTTTAATAACATTATGAAAAATATATATAAATTTATTTGAAATCCGAAAAAGTGTTCCCATCTATTAGACAAGTACAAATTTGTTGTGAGGAATAACAAGAATGCGTTTTGAAAAATTTACAAACCGCTTGCAGCAAGCCCTTTCAGATGCTCAATCTTTAGCGATGGGTAAAGACCACACCGCGATCGCAGGTATTCATATTTTGAGTACCCTATTAGAAGAGCCATCAAATATTAGTTTGTTGCAACAAGCAGGTGCACGGTTACCTGAACTTAAACAAAAGCTTGAGCAAGCTATAAAAGATGCTCCGACCATTGCGAATCCGACTGGGGATGTCAATTTAAACCCTGAAGCTGTTAAGGCGCTTAATCTGGCAGATAGATATGCGCAAAAGGCGGGTGATGAATTTTTGTCAACTGATTGGGTGCTATTAGGCTTAGCAGAGACAGGCGAAACTAAAAATATTTTAAGTGCCGTAGGTGTAACTCCCGACAGTCTACGCAAAGTAATTGAACATATTCGAGGTAGTGATAAAGTCATGAGTAATAATCACGAAGATCAACGTGACTCACTTAATAAATATACGATTGATTTAACTGAGCGTGCCTTATCTGGAAAACTTGATCCGGTGATTGGGCGTGATGACGAAATCCGCCGTACCATTCAAGTTTTATCACGTCGTACAAAAAACAACCCCGTTCTTATTGGTGAGCCAGGTGTTGGTAAAACCGCTATTGTTGAAGGTTTGGCACAGCGTATTGTCAATGGTGAAGTACCAGAAGGCTTAAAAAGCAAACGTGTTTTATCTTTAGATTTAGGTTCATTACTTGCTGGTGCTAAATATCGTGGTGAGTTTGAAGAACGTTTAAAAGCTGTTTTAAAAGATTTGGCAAAACACGAAGGTGAAATCATCCTGTTTATTGACGAGCTACACACGCTTGTAGGCGCAGGTAAAGGTGATGGCGCAATGGATGCAGGTAATATGTTAAAACCTGCATTGGCGCGCGGTGAGTTGCGCTGTGTGGGTGCAACAACCTTAGATGAGTATCGCCAATATATTGAAAAAGATGCAGCTTTAGAACGTCGCTTCCAAAAAGTATTGGTTGATGAGCCAAGCGTTGAAGATACCATTGCGATTTTGCGTGGTTTAAAAGAGAAATATGCCACTCACCATGGCGTACAGATTTTAGACTCGGCGATTATTGCAGCGGCAAAAATGTCTCATCGCTATATTACAGATCGTCAATTACCAGACAAAGCAATTGACTTGATTGATGAAGCAGCTTCTCGTATTAAGATGGAAATTGACTCTAAACCAGAAGCGCTTGATAAGCTGGACCGCCGTTTAATCCAGTTGAAAATGCAATTGGAAGCTGTAAAAAAAGATGAAGATGTAGGCAGTAAAGCCGAAGTCGCTCATCTTGAAAAACAGATTGCTGAAGTCGAGAAAGAATACAACGATCTTGAAGAAATCTGGAAGTCTGAAAAAACTTTGGTAGAAGGCACTAAACAGGCTCAGGTTGAACTTGATAAAGCGCGTATTGCTTTTGAAAAGGCTCAGCGTGAGGGTGATTTGGCTGAAGCAGCACGGTTACAATATGGTGTAATTCCAGAGCTTCAAAAACAACTTGAGCAAGATGAAGTTGCAGAAGAGAACGAAGAGCCAAAACTTATTCGTACTAAAGTGACTGAAAATGAAATTGCCGAAGTTGTGAGTGCTGCAACAGGAATTCCGGTTGCTAAAATGATGCAAGGCGAGCGTGAAAAGCTACTCAATATGGAAGGCTTTTTACATGACCGCGTTGTAGGGCAAGATGAAGCTGTTGTAGCCGTTTCGAATGCTGTACGTCGTTCACGTGCAGGCTTGTCTGATCCGAATCGTCCAAGTGGTTCATTCTTGTTCTTGGGTCCAACAGGTGTTGGTAAAACCGAGTTAACAAAAGCACTGGCGAACTTCTTGTTTGACAGTGATGATGCCATGATTCGTATCGACATGAGTGAATTCATGGAGAAACATTCGGTGAGTCGTTTAGTGGGTGCACCTCCAGGTTATGTAGGTTATGAAGAAGGCGGTGTTTTAACTGAAGCTGTTCGCCGTAAGCCATATAGTGTGGTGTTGTTTGATGAGGTTGAAAAAGCGCATCCAGATGTATTCAATATCTTGCTACAAGTGTTGGATGACGGTCGCTTAACTGACTCTCAAGGTCGAGTAGTGGACTTTAAAAACACGGTTATTGTGATGACTTCGAATTTAGGTTCACAAGATGTACGTGAGCTAGGTGAGGGTGCAACAGACGATGAAGTGCGTACCATTGTAATGAATGCGGTAACTCAGCATTTCCGTCCGGAATTTATTAACCGGATTGATGAACTGGTGATTTTCCATTCACTCAAAAAAGCACAAATTCGAGGCATTGCCGATATTCAGTTGGATCGATTACGTTCACGTCTGGTTGATCGTGATATGAGTTTAACTGTAGATGACACTGCTTTTGATTTATTGATTGATGCCGGTTTCGATCCTGTTTATGGCGCGCGTCCATTAAAACGTGCGATTCAACAACAGATTGAAAATACATTGGCTCAAAAAATCTTGTCGGGTGATTTTGTCGCAGGTGACACCATTTTAGTAAAAGGTGAAAATGGTCAGTTAGTCTTCGATAAAATGAAACTCAGCTAAGTTTGTTCTGCTAAAACCGAAAAGAGGATATGGAAACATATTCTCTTTTTTTATGTCGAGACTATTTGGGTTTTTGATGTGAGTAAAGCAATTAAGGTGTCTGAAACTTTCTGAGTTAATGTCTTTAATTTTTGTTCGGGATGGCCAGATAAAAAATAATGGTAATGATAAATACATTCTTGATAAGAAATGCAGATAAAAAAGGTACCTACGGGTTTTTCTGAGGTTTCACTTCCTCCAGATTTTAATAGCCCAGTACAACTTACAATAATATCGGCTTTTGGAAATAACGTTTGTCCCCGCTTGCACATTTCCTCTGTAACTTGTGGTGACTCTGCTGTGTAAGTCTCTATTAACTTTGGATTAACTTTTAAGATACTAATTTTAATGCTGGGGTCATAACTTACTAAACCACCCAGTAAAATGTCTGCACCGCTATTTTTATGAATAGAAAATTGACTGGTTAAATAACCGGAACTTGCACTTTCAATAAAGGCAATTTTGAGTTGAAGATCTTCTAATAGTTGGCAGCAGTGCTGAAGCATTATTTCACCTCGAATGGTGTTTATTTATAAATAAAATCAATTTGCAGATAAATTATAAAATTACAGTAAGTGATTTAAGGGTGTCATTCAAGTCTGGGATAAAAATCTATAAAAATGCTTGAATATTCACTAAATGCCTGTGAAAAAAATCAGGTTTTAAAATGATCAATGTTAATGGTCGGGAAGTTTATTTATAACATTGCGACATGCTTAAAAAATTGTTAATTTTGTTTGATATAACAAACAATAACAATTTTAGGATGAATGAAATGAACAATAAACAAGGATATATGCTGGGAATTTTGAGCGGTGTATCTGTATTATTATCAACTACATGGGCAGCACAACCAATGTCGGAAAGTGCGCTTGCAACTCAAACAGGGGCGATAACCGCATCTTTACCCGTGATTATTGCCAAAGCTCAGGACGATGCCAAAAAGCCTGCGAGAGAACAACAACAAGTACAGCAGGCGTTAGGAGATAACTATTTACAGCAAGTTCGATGGAATGCGCTTAGAACCAGCGTACTTTCTCCGTATCAAGAACAAAAACAGAATCATGTTGTTGATAGCAAAGAAAAGAAGAAGTTAGAAATGATTGCGTTACCGGAAAGAGCAGACCGTTTTACTAAATATGATTTTGAGTCAAAAAATGTTCATGGTGAGGTTATTATTACCGTGAAGTAATAATAACCTCTAGTCTCATTAATACTGATCTAGACCAGGGTGCTGAATTTTCCATGCACGGTGGATTTTTTGATTACGTTTAAAATCAAGGCCGATGGTTTCAGAAGTAATTTCTTCAACCTGAAAAATAGCTTCGATCTCTTCGTCCATTTCAAAACCGCGATAGTTATTCGAGAAGTAGAGCGTACCTTCACTGTGTAAACGGTTCATTGCGCGTTTAATAAGCGAGATGTGGTCACGTTGTACATCGAATGTACCATAGAATTTTTTCGAGTTTGAGAATGTCGGCGGGTCAATAAAAATAAGATCGTATTGTTCATGACCTTCTTTTAACCACTCAAAACAGTCGCTGGCAAAGAACATGTGTTGTTCATCTGCATGATCTACAGTTAAGCCATTTAAAACAAAGTTTTCTTTTGACCAGTTTAGGTAAGTGTTAGATAAATCCACACTTGTTGTACTAGCAGCACCGCCAAGCGCAGCATGTAAGCTTGCAGTAGACGTATAGCTATATAAGTTCAAGAAGTGTTTACCACGTGCTTCTTGAGCAATACGTAAACGCATTTGACGATGGTCAAGGAATAAACCCGTGTCTAGGTAATCAGTCAGGTTAACTAAAATTTTAGCTTTACCTTCTTGAACGATAAAACGTTTTGAAGCTGTACTTTGCTTCGTATATTGAGTTGTACCCGTTTGGCGTGCACGTGTCTTAATAAAGATGGCATCACGGTTTAAACCAGTAACAGCGCGAATTGCAGCAAGCGCTAAATTAAAACGTTTTTTAGCTTTTTCTGGATCGATTGTTTTTGGTGGTGCGTATTCCTGAACGTGTAAACGGTCACCATATAAGTCAACAGCGACATTAAAGTCAGGTAAGTCTGCATCATACAAACGTAAACAATAAACATTTTCTTTCGTTGCCCATTTTTTCAAGGCAGTCATATTTTTTTGCAAACGGTTAGCGAAGTCTTGAGCTTCTTCCATTTCAATAGGTTGAGCTTGCCAAGTTGCTAAAAATGGTTGAGTTACTTTTTCAGGTTTGATTACACCGAAACGAATATAAATTGGCAACTTACCATTCATTAAGCGTAAGGTTTCAGGCGCTTCAAATGCCAAAACATCAGATTGTTCAATTTGAGCTGCAATAACCGCTGCATATTGATTTGGGAAATGTTTTTGTAAAAGCGCTGATAAACCTAAGTATAGAGAACGGTTTGAAGCTTTTTCACCTAAACGTTCACCATAAGGCGGGTTAGTGACAATAAATGCAGTTTTGCCTTCAGCAGCAAAATCTGGCCAGTCAGCTAAAGTACGCTCTTCGATTTGAATCTGACCTAATAAATTTTCAAAGCCTGCTGCAATAATATTTTCACGGGTTGCTTTAATCGCTTCCCAGTCTGCATCGTAGGCATAAAATTTAGGTAAAGGTAATTGAAGTGCTTTTTCGTGACGTTCTGCTGCTTCTGCTTTAAGTGAAAGCCAAAGTTCACGGTCATGACCATGCCAGCCATTAAATCCAAAACGGCGAACAAGTCCCGGTGCACGGTCAGTTAAAATCATTAATGCTTCAATGATGAATGTGCCCGAACCACACATTGGGTCAAGCACGATCTCTGGATTACGCTGTTTGAGCTGAGCTTTTTGTAAAATTGCCGCAGCAAGGTTTTCTTTAATTGGTGCATCTGTCATGTAACGGCGGTAACCACGCTTATGGAGTGAATCACCTGATAAATCTAGACAGTAAGTATGTTCAGTTTTACCTGCCAAAGCATAGATCGTAATTTCTGGTTGTTTGGTATCAATGCTAGGACGGCGACCTACAGCTTCCATAAAGGAATCAACAACACCATCTTTTACACGCAGTGTAGCAAATTGCGAATTGACCATGATTTCACGTTCTGCATGCAAGCGAATTGCAAAGGTACTTTGTGGTGCAAAAACAAGTGACCAGTCAAAGCTCATTGCACCTTCGTAGAGTTCTTCTGCGACATCACGTGCATCATGCGTAAAATCAAGTTCATAAGTATGAATAGGAAGTAAAACACGAGACGCGAGACGCGACCACATACAGATGCGGTAAGCTTGTTCAAGCGTTCCTTCAATGATTAAACGTCCTGCTTTACGTTCTGTCACTTTGGTGCCAAGTTGTTCTATTTCTTCTTGTAAGAGGGGTTCTAAACCATCAGCACAAGTAATCCAATAGTGGTTTAAACGTAAAGAGGTATTCATAAACTCGATTGACCAAAACATATAAATATTAACGATGCAAAGTTTAACTTATTTTGATGTCTAAAGGTTTTTAAATTATTGCAACCTATCATTTAGCAACCAATAAACTGATTTTTAAAGAGTAATACCTTGTAATTGGTATGTATTTTGCTAGACCAAGATAATTGATGGTTATTTATTTAACAGACAAAGTCGATTTTTAACCATTTTTATAATTTTAATGGATGGGGGCGTTATAAATGAAAGACATGATGGGGAATGGTTTTATTGCTAATGCAGATGCTTTCTCAGTGGCCACACAAATATATGTACGTATGCGTCGGGTAACGGGGCGGGTAATAGATGCAATGTATGTGATTCAAAATAAAGATTATGCAAAATATGTAATTACGGTGGCGTTAGAAACAGAGGATGATGAATTAAAACGATGTGTTGAGCGATTAAGATCATTAGTTGAAACACTGCCAGAATCTTCTCAAAAAGAAACGCCCGCTGTTACTAAGGCGGATGAAGAGCCAGAAATAACAGCCGAAGACATTTATCGGGCACAAGTTCCACACCATTACATTGGTGCCTTAAGGTAATCTCGAATAAGACCTTAAATTTTGGTCAATTTAGGGTCTTATTCTGTAAAGTTCTTCTGCGAAAAGAGCGGAATTCAGCTACACTATGCACGTTTTCGCGATTCGACCCATAGGAATCCATTATGCATATTGCAGCGTTGCATCAGCCGAGCCAGGTTCAGCTCAATCAGGACGGAAATTTAAAACATTTTTTAACAATTGAGGGACTTTCAAAAGAAAACCTCACGAAGATTTTAGATACCGCACAAAGCTTTTTAGATGATAATAATAATTTAATTAATCGTCCGCTCTTAGAAGGGTTGACGGTGATGAATCTTTTCTTTGAAAACTCCACCCGTACCCGTACTACTTTTGAAGCAGCAGCAAAACGCTTGTCTGCCAATGTATTGAATATTGATATTGCACGTTCAAGTACATCAAAAGGTGAAACGCTACGAGATACGCTTTGGAACCTTGAAGCAATGGCTGCCGATATTTTTGTTGTACGCCATTCATCTTCGGGCGCTGCACATTTCATTGCTAAAGATGTATGTCCAAAGGTCGCGATTATTAATGCTGGAGATGGACGTCATGCTCATCCAACGCAAGCGATGCTTGATATGCTTACGATTCGCCGTGAAACAAAGAAACCTTTTGAAGAGTTGAGTGTTGCTATTATTGGAGACATCAAACACTCTCGCGTAGCACGCTCGGATGTGGCTGCTCTGCAAACATTGGGCTGTAAAGATATTCGTGTGATTGCACCGAATACATTATTGCCAGTGGGCTTTTCAGAATATGGTGAACACGTTCGTTTATTCAACAATATGGATGCAGGGATCGCAGATTGTGATGTGATTATTGCCCTACGTATTCAAAATGAGCGTATTGATTCTCCAGCATTATCTTCACAGTCTGAATTTTACAGAATGTATGGATTAAACAAAGAGCGTCTAGGTCTAGCTAAACCGGACTGTATCGTGATGCATCCGGGACCAATGAATCGTGGTGTAGAAATTGACTCAAGTGTTGCAGATGGAGACCAGTCGGTTATTTTGAAACAAGTAACCAATGGTATTGCTGTTCGTATGGCCGTATTGGCGTTATCAATGCAAGGCCAACTCCAAGAGCAAGGTTTAATTGAAGCGATTACGTTGTAAGGAATGGATCACATGAGTATTGTAAAAATTGAAAATGTACGTGTGTTAGACCCAGTCCAAAAAACAGACAGCGTACAAACTGTATATCTTGAAAATGGCAAGTTGGTTGCTCCAGTAGAGCAAGTTGAACAATCCATTGATGGACAAGGTAAATGGTTAATGCCAACCATGGTTGATTTGTGCGCGCGTTTGCGTGAACCGGGTCAACAGCAACACGGTACACTTAAATCTGAAGGTAAGGCAGCTCGTGCTAATGGTATTTTGCATGTGATTACTCCCCCAGACTCAAAACCGATTGTACAAGACAACGGTGCGCTTATTCATGGCTTGATTGAAAAGGCATGGCTTGATGGCGGCATTCATATGCATATTATCGGTGCTCAAACCCAAGGTCTAAATGGTAAACAACCAGCAAATATGGCGGGCCTAAAAAAGGGTGGTTGTACTGCTGTTTCAAATGCTAACGCTGCTTTTGAAAATGATGATGTGGTTATTCGTACTTTGGAATATGCAGCGGGTCTTGGCTTAACGGTTGTGTTCTATGCCGAAGAACCACAGATTGCTAAAGATGGATGTACACACGAAGGCTTTATTGCTTCTCGCCAAGGTCTGCCAATGATTCCGGCGCTTGCTGAAACTGTAGCGATTGCAAAATATTTGCTTATGATTGAAGCAACTGGCGTCAAAGCTCACTTTGGTTTGTTGTCTTGTGGTGCATCGGTTGAATTAATTCGTGCAGCAAAAGCAAAAGGTTTGCCTGTAACTGCTGATGTTGCCATGCACCAGTTACATTTAACCGAACACTTAATCGACGGTTTCAATTCACTTGCACACGTTCGCCCACCATTGCGTTCTGAGCAAGATAAAGAACTTTTACGTCAAGGATTAAAAGAAGGCGTAATTGATGCAATTTGTACGCACCATGAACCTTTAAGCAGTTCGGCAAAAATGGCGCCATTTGCTGAAACTCAGCCGGGTATTACTGCTTTTGATACTTATGTATCTTTAGGTGTCCAACTCATTAATGAAGGTTTATTTGAACCTCTTGAATGGGTTGCTAAAGTTACGAGTGTTCCAGCACAGGTTGCGAATATGACCTCGCGTTGGGAAGATGAAGCTGGATGGGTGTTGGTAGATCCTGAATTAAGCTGGACAGTAAGTAAAGACACTATTTTATCTCAAGGAAAAAATACCCCATTATTGGGTCAAACCTTGACGGGTAAAGTACTTCAAACTTTTGCTAACTGATAAAGTGCTTAGTTAAAGTAAATTTAAAATATAAACAGGTAGATCAATATGATCTACCTGTTTTGTAAATACTAGATGGAAAATTGTATATAAATTATATAAAAAACAACAAAAGATTGAAGGAAGATTAGAATAAAAAACTATCAGCAAAGAGAAGTATTTGAATAATCAAAAATTGCTGGTTACGACGTATAAGATTCGGGAGAATAACCAATGTCGATAAACCCTATAGAATTGCTTAAAGAAAAAGTATCTTCAATATTATTAAATGAACAGGATGGATACCTAGGCGAAAAATCGAATGCTTTATCTAAGTTTTATCCAATTTTACTTTCATTATTAGCTGCTAAACCTGATCTTATCGGACAATTGAAAAATAGTTTGGCTCCTTCCTTATCAGACCTTTTTTCTCATAATGACCAAATCAAAAATACTGTACTTACCCATTTAAGTGGTACAGCACCAAATAATGAAATTGAAAGCACGCTCAACAGTGCAATTAAACCCAGCCTTAATGCAATTTCAGATGTTGCAGGAAATGACCAGCAAAGTATTGTGAATTACTTGCGCCAGCATGCAGATACTATTCGTTCATATTTACCAGCATGGGCAGTGGGTCTATTAGCTCCGCTAGGACTTGGTGCAGGTTTATCTTCAGTTCCACATGCAACTTCAGCAGCCCCGCCATTAGCTGCAGCAACTGAAAATACAGGTAAGTCTCGTGGATTCTTACCGATTATTGCCCTCATTATTCTGGGGCTTATCATTGCTTGGTTATGGCGTTCTTGTCAGCATAAAGAAGCTGTACCAGCCCCAGAACCGACGGCTGCAAGTGGTGTTGAAGCTGCAGCGGCACCAGCTAGCTTAATTTTAAGCACTGATGATAAAGGTGCAGTGAGTCAGTGTCAGGCAGGTATTGGTGATCAAGGCTTCTTGGCTACTTTACAAACTCAAGTGAAACAAGTGCTTTCAGCAACTAAAGACTGTGATGTTGATACAAGCCAGACCCATGCAGCTTCATTCACAGATAAAGATGCACTTGCTGGTGTGTTAGGTGCATTAAAAGGTGTGCCAAATGCATCTCTAGAATGGGTGGGCGACAAAATTACTTTGAAAGCGGGTGATGCGGCAGCATTAGAAGCTTTAACTGCAAAAGTAAAAGCATTGGTGCCACATACTGAGGTTGTAGGCGAAGCACCAGCAACAGCTGAGCAATCTGTAAGCAATAGCTTAACTGCTTCGCAAACTGCTCTAGGCTCAATTGATCCGAATAATGTCGATGTAAATGCATTAGTAAAAGCACTTAACTTGCAAATCATTAACTTTGCGAGTGGCTCAAGCGATATTCCAGCAGACAACAAAGCTATTCTTGATCAAGCTGCAACACTTTTAAGTAAAGTCAGTGGTGTGAAATTAAATGTGGGTGGTCACACTGACTCGACGGGTAATGCAGCAGCAAATAAAGCTTTATCACAACGCCGTGCTCAAGCAGTAGTCGACTATCTAACATCTAAAGGTGTAGACGGGTCTAAATTAGTTGCACAAGGTCATGGCTCTGATCAGCCTGTTGCAGAGAATACAACAGAAGAAGGACGTTTTAAAAACCGTCGTATCGAGTTTTCAATAGCTCAATAATATTCTGATTTATGAAAAATTAGATATTTTAATTTGAAAAAAGCTTCTCATTTTGAGAAGCTTTTTTGTTGAGACAAATAATATTGGATTGATATGAAAATCAGTTTGGTTGGAAGTGGGCGAGTTGCCTTTCATTTGGCAAAGGCTTTATTGGGCCAAGGTCATAACATCGTACAAGTCTATGCGCGTGATTTTGATAAAACCCAAGATTTTGCAGAGAAAATTCAAGCAAAAGCCTGCCAGTCTCTTCAACAATTCCAATCAACCGATCTTATCATTTTAGCGGTTTCAGATAGTGCAATTGCAGAGCTTGTAAAACAAGTTCATGAATTCTTTCCTGACACACTTATTGTTCATACCTCGGGCAGTACTGATATTGAAGTCATCAGTCATGTACATGAAAAAGCAGGGGTGTTTTATCCATTACAAACATTTAGCTTAGAAAGAGATGTTATTTGGTCTGCAACGCCGTTATTTGTTGAAGCAATAAGAGATGTCGATCAGGAGCTACTTTCAGATTTAGCAAATAGCCTAAGTAGTCGAGTATATCAATACACCTCAAAACAACGTTTAACTTTACACTTAGCGGCTGTATTCGCTTGTAACTTTAGTAATTATTGTTTTGATATGGCAAAGCAAATTGTAGATGAAGAGCAGGTCGACTTTAGTTTACTTTATCCTTTAATTATAGAAACAGCAAAAAAAGCCACTGAAAATGATCCAAAGCAAATGCAAACTGGGCCTGCAATGCGTGGCGATCAAAATATCTTGACCATGCATCAAGACTTATTGGCTCAAGCAAATCGAAATGATTTAAAACAGGTCTATCAACTTTTAAGTGATGGCATTTTGAAGCGCCATCACTCGGCTTAAAGCTTATTTAAAAATTAAGGTTCGCCGTTATTTCCCCATTTTAAGAAACCCGCACGTTGATTTAAACGTTCAAAATATTGGTCGACATTCTTAAGCGTTGGATGGTCAAAAGGAGTGGCCTTCCAACGCTGTACAGATAGACCAATTGGAATATCCGCTAGAGTGAACTCAGTACCTGCAACATAGGCCTGAGTTTTTGCGAGTTGTTGATCAAGAATCTGCATATGATGATTCCAGTCATCAATACCTTGCTCTAACGACTTTGGATCTTGATGATCTGGAGAATGTCTAAGCAGGGACATAATCGTATAAGTCCAACTGTTATTCAGCTCAATCGCTTGCCAATCAATCCATTGGTCAACAAAGAATCTTTCTTTTGCTTGAGTAGGATAAAGCTGCTGCTCTTTATCGTAAGCATTGGCCAGATAACGGATAATGCTGTTGGATTGCCAAAGGACTAAATCACCATCTAAAACTACAGGAATTTGTCCATTTGGGTTTAATTGCAAATATTCAGGTGATTGTGCCGAGCGAAAGCCTCGTCCCCAGTCTTCTCTTTCATATTCAAGATCTAGTTCTTCACACAACCATAAGACTTTGCGAACATTAATGGAGTTATCGCGCCCTAAAATTTTTAACATATTGTTTTCTGACTTTTCGTGAGTTTAAGTAAATTGAATGTAATACAGATTCTTTAATTTTTTAAGATTTAATAATAAAAAAGATAGCAGAACAAATATGAGCTATAAGAGCATAATTTTTTTGATATTTATCATTCTGTTGTGCTAGAAATATACAGACAGTTTTGTATAGTTGGTGTTAAAATAATGTATTTAAAATGAAAATATAAATTCTTAATGTTTCTTAATTTTACAATTGATGATCAAGATAAGATCATAGGGGAAGGCGTAATCCAGGTAGGTTGGTTTCTGGTAGATGATAAGTCTGCATTACTTTATGAACCACCTTATCGAATGCGTTCAAAATCATCTGAAACCAAGCATGCGAAGTCAGCGAGTCGCTGTCCTGCGGTATTACAACTTGAAAGTCGCTACTTCGTGGTGAATTGTCCTTTTGATTTTCATTTAAGATTCGCCCGAGATGCAAACGGAAAACCGACTTTAGTTAATGTATTAGGCGACCAGTCACCTGTTCGAGCCAATAAATTACGTGAATTGCTAACGTTGGTAAATGAAAATGAATGGCGGACACCCCAAGTGCCAATTCTTCAGCTTAAATTGCCTTACTGTTTTATAGCTGATGAAGTCGTGTATCTAACTCAACTCGATGCATTTGCACATTATCGTAAAAATCCTTTACCTGGAACTATTTTTGGTGGACGTTTCCCAATTCATATTTGGCCTAGACCATTAATGTGGGCGTTTGAATGGTACGACACATCAAAGGATTTAATATTAAAACGTGGTGATCCTTTATTTTACTGTCAGTTTGATGGTTTTGATCCATCACGATCAGTTAAGTTAATTCAAGCAGAAAAAACTCCTGAGCTTATGCATTATATTGAACAAATATCTGGTGTTGTAAATTATATGAATCGGACATTTAGTTTGTTTAATGAAGTAGATAAAATAAGGCCAAATAGACTACTTGAAAATAAAAGAGGTTGCAAGTGAAGAAATATAAAATATTTTTTTTTGCTGTTTTTGTGTTTTTTTTGATATTTAAATTTTTAAATAATAAATATCAAAAATATATAATTAATAAAAATGAAGAAAAAGGATTTTGTACAAGTGAGAATAAGTATCTTACTGATGAAGAAAAGTTAAGAAACTTAAAAGCAGATTTTTTGGCTATAGAAATGGAACATTGGATTAGGGCCGGTCGTGAAGGATTTAATGTGTATGATAATACAATGTATATTTCTAAATTTAATTTTAATAATAAGGGGGAAATTATTAAAGTAATAAGTACTGCAAAATTAGATAAAACATTCGAAGATAATATGGGTATTGTGGCAGTGGCAACAATGCAGGAATATTATGATAATAAAGATTGTAAGAAAGATAAAAGAAGATGCAAAAATTTAAACGAAAATAAGAATAATTTAAAAAGTTTATGGACAAAAGATAATCGTGTGGATATTAATTATTTGAAAAGCTTGCCAATAAATTATTCTGTAATAACTTATGGGCGAACAATTTATCCACTTTCAAGTTTGAAGAAAATAAGTAACAGTAATTATAGTATAGAAGAATACTCTATTGATAAGCATTGTTGTGATAATAAAGAAATCCTTAAATCGATTAAAACAATTGATTTAAAAATGATAGGGAATATGAAAAGAATGAAAGAAGGTGAAAAAAATTATAGCACCAAAGAACCTGATTTAAATTTGGATCAAATTGATGGTCAAAATATTGATAATATTTATATTATGAAGTTATATGAAAATTTAGCACTTAATGAGCCAGAACATATCCAAAGATATGGGATACGTATGAGTATGGCTTCTCTAAGAAAAGATATATATCCATTTGTTAGGAGAATATTGGTAACTGCATGTGGTACTATTTCAGAAGAAGAGCAAGTATTTAACTCTAGTGAAACTCAAAGTGGTGAAGATATTTCATTAAGAAAAAGAAATAAACTATATTAATTTAAATTTTTTAAATAGTATTTTTGATAATATTAAATTTATAAAATATATAGATGATTTGTTATGCTTTTGTGTTTTTTTAATTTAAATAATTTTATATTTTTTGGTAAGGCTGGGGTGTTGAAATGATCTTATGAATCTATTTTAATTTTTTAAGTAATATTTTTTAATATGATTATTTTTAGTTAAGGGGTGTGTGTGAGTTCTATTATTAATATGTTTGAAATGATCAGTTATTATTTATATGGGCAGCGTATAAAACCAGAAAATTTACTTGATGATAAAATTATTTCTTCTGATCGTAATAACTTGGTAACTGAAGCCCATATAAATTCAATTGAATTTATGGCTACTGGAGCTGGGCGTTATGTGGGTTTGGGCAATTTTACGGGAATAAGGAAGTTTTTGGCAGGTGAATATGCTGATAAACTAGAAGTTGGAAAAGTTTATAATACTGAGAATTTTTTTAAAGAGATAGGTTATCCTGGTTATCCTACTAATGAAAAAACTCAGCTTGGGGTTTTAAATTATGGTCTTGATACAAGTAGTAATGATTATGTTGATAGATCTTATGTGTTTGGTTCAATGTCATTTACTATTAATCCAGATGCTCAGTTTATTGTTGGAAAAGATGGATCTTTTCAAATTAAAAATATTTCAGTAATTCCTGTAGATGATAATTTTGATTATAAATCTGATAATAAGGTTGCTCAATTAACGAACTTACTTACGGAAGGAGCTATTGATCCATATCATATAGGAAAAACTGTAAATATAATATTTGATGAAAAAGACAAATTGCAGAAAATTGATCTTGATAAAAGTGATTTACCATCTCTAATAAAACAAGAAAATTATTTGCAAGGTTTAATTACGGAAGCTAAAGATTATTCATCATCTTTACCTAATAATATACCTATTCCAGATACTGGAAAGCTTTTAGAAGCATTAGAAACTTTAATTAAAAATGATATTATTAGTTATGTAGATAATTCTGGACGTGCAATCATTTACGGCTCAAGTAAACAAGATAATTTGAGTGATGGAGAGTTAACGAATTTAGTTTTACAAAAATCAATTCTATTGAGTATAGCCAATTTACCTTCTTCATTAAATTTAAATGAACAATTAATTAACCTTATAAATTTGGCGAAGAGTTTATTAATTCAAAAAGGTATTTCTATTGTTTCTGGTGATGGGGATGATTCACTTACTGGAACAAAATATTCTGATGCCTTATATGGTGGGAGTAATGATGATTCGTTAAATGGTGCTGAAGATAGTGACTACCTGAATGGTGGAATGGGGAATGATATTTTAGATGGCGGAGAAGGTGGTGATAATTTAGTCGATGAAAGAGGCAATGATACTTATATTTTTAATGGGAATTTTGGGCGCGATACTATCTATGATTTAGATGGTAATGGTCAAATAAAAATAGATGTTATAGCTCTTTCAGTCGGAGAAAAAATTAATAATAAACTATGGAAAAGTGCTGACGGACAATACTCACTAGCTTTAGTCGAAGACTTTGATGGGGTAGCTAGAACACAAAAAGTAGTCATTAGTAAAGACGATGACAACAATAGTATTATTATAAAATATTTTAAAAATGGGGCATTAGGACTTAATTTCGGTGATTTAGAGAATAATAGTATTCCACCATCCGATACCTCGATTTATGCCTTTGGATCAGAGGGTAATAATATTATTTTTGGTGAACGTTATGTAGCAAGTTTTTCAGGAAATGACTTTATTCATGCAACCAATGAGGATGCTGTAATTATTGCTGGTGATGGTAATGATCTGATTTCTACAGGGGGTGGGAATGATGTTATTTACGCTGGAGTAGTTACTTCAGATCAAGATAGTAATATTGTATTTTCGGGTGGTGGTAGAGATCAGGTTTATGGAGGAGTTGGTAATGATATCATTATGACTTCAAACAGACTAAATGCTGTTAAAGATTCATTATTGAATCAAATGGGAGATGCAGATACAGGTTTCACAGACTTAGATAAAGAATATAATATTTTAAATTTTAATTTTGAAATTAATTTAGGCGATAATAATAGATTTTCACATTATACAAATAATAGTATAGGACAAATTACAGAACAGATTCTGCCCTCTTTTGATATTTATTATACAGGGAAAAATGGTAAGTATTATATTTATAATCTTTTAGAATCTTTAAATTACGGTCATGGCTATGCTGGTAGTGATATCGCTTATGGTGGTATAGGAAATGACATTATTTTGGGTTCATCTGATACAGACTTTTTATATGGTGAAGTGGGTGATGATGCTATCTATGGAATGGATGGTAAGGATTATTTATATGGGGGAGAAAATAAAGATATCTTATATGGTGGCGATGGTGCTGATCAAATTATTGGTGGGCAAGGGGATGATGAGCTTACTGGCGGGTTAGAGGGCGATGAACTCTACGGTGGTGATGGCGATGACATTATTCAAGCTGATTTAAATGATTCAATAGATACCTTAGCTCCGCCGGTTGAACCTAAGACTTATAGTCGTTTTGGTCATGATCTTGTTTATGGGGGGGCTGGAAAAGATCAAATTTGGGGGAATTTAGGAAGTGACGAAATTTATGGTGATGATGATGATGATCAAATCGCAGGAGATCATCCTAATCTAGCTGGGGATATACACGGCGATGACTATTTATATGGTGGTAATGGAAATGATCAAATTGTTGGTGATGGTGGAAAAGACACAATTCAAGGTGGAAATGGTAATGATTTAATATTCGGTGATAATAGTGAGTTAGATGGTAAATACCATGCTGAAGATAATATTGAGGGTAACGACGGAAATGACGAAATTTGGGGACAGGGAGGCAATGATACAATAAGTGGTGGTGATGGCGAAGATAGAATTTCAGGAGATGGCATTAATATAGATATTCAATATCATGGAGATGATACTGTTAGTGGTGGTAATGGAAATGATTTGATTTGGGGAGAAGGAGGTTCAGATACTATATATGGCGGAGAGGGTGAAGATTATATAGAGGGTGATGAAACTAGTATAAATATTCAATATCATAAAGACGACTTGCTTTACGGTGGGGAAGGAAATGACACAATTTTTGGAGATGGTGGCAGAGATATAATATATGGCGGAAAAGATAATGATTATATTTATGGTGATAGTAATCAGATAGATATCCAATATCATAATAATGATACGTTATATGGTGATGCTGGGAATGATAATATTCGTGGTGATGGAGGTTCAGATATTATATATGGAGGAGACGGAGATGATTTCCTTGTAGGTGATGTGATTAAAAATCGTGCATTTGATGGTGATGATCAGCTTTATGGCGGCAATGGAAAAGATAGTTTATCTGGTTTTGATGGTAATGATACTTTAGATGGTGGTGCCGGAGACGATATCATTTTTGGTGGTAAAGGTGATGATTATTTCATAAGTAATGAAGGAAATGATCAATTATCTGGGGGTGAAGGAAATGATATCTATCATATTCAAGTAAGAGATTCGGAAGTTAAAGTTTTAGATAGTTCTGGAGAAAATCACTATTATTTAGAAGGAAATTTCAATTTTTCAAATATAAATATCTATTGGTATAACAATGCAGTTAGTCTTATTAGCCCAACTATAAGTCAAGATCCTAATGCTGTTTTACCCCAGTTTAAGCTAACTTTTGCTGATGGTCGTGAAACCCAATTAACGACTGATGGAGAGATAGTTAAAGATGAATATGGAAATAATATTACGGGTGGTTATAATCAATATCTTCATTTTAATCGCAATGAATATAATGTAAATACAAATTTAAATAATACAATTCAGAATGATTATGTTATTCATCTTGATACCTATTTAAAAGAACGTGAAGGACTAAGTTATAAAGTTTTGAATACCTCTTGGCATGGAATCCAAGGGTTATATCTAATTTTCACTAATAGTTATATTAAAGATGATAATTTAATTTATGAAAACTCCGATTTAAGTGACATTGTTGATATTCAACAGATTAGAAATAATGTTGTTTCGTATGCGCAATATCAGGCCAATGAATATCACTTGTTAGGAGGAAATGATCAAACAACAGGCTCTGAGAGTGAAGATATTGTTTATGGTGGAATTGGCGATGACACTATCAAAGGTCTTGGTGGTTCAGATCAGCTCTTTGGCGATGAAGGGGATGATAGGTTAGAGGGGGATACTGGCAATGACTTTATTAGTGGGGGCACTGGTAATGATCAGCTCTTTGGTGGTGAAGGTGATGATCAGTTAGAAGGTGGTGAAGGTGATGATCAGTTAGAAGGTGGTGATGGAAATGACATTATTGAAGGTGGTGATGGAAATGACATCATTAAAGGTGGAAATGGTAATGATGTCATTAAAGGGGGCATTGGCAATGATCAACTTTTCGGTGGTGCTGGTGAAGATCATTTAGAAGGTGGGGATGATGATGACCATTTAGAAGCTGGCGATGGAAATGACATTATCGAGGGTGGCACTGGCAATGATCAAATTTTTGGAGATATTGGTAGAGACGTGCTTTACGGTGGAGATGGTGATGATAAATTATACGGTGGAGATGGTAATGATATTTTAAGTGGTGGACAAGGCAATAATATTTTAGAAGGAGGAAATGGAGAAGATGAATATGTATTTGATATATTAGGATATAACAATGTAATTAATGATACAGATGTAAGTGTATTAAGGTTTTTATCTGTAAGTTCAGAAAATATAAAGTTACAGATTGTTGATAATAATTTAAATATATTTTATGGGGTTGATTCAAGCGTCGCTATTACTGATTTTATTTTGAATTATAATATAAAAGAAATACAATTTAGCGATACTGTATGGTATCCAGAAGATTTAAGCCAAAAAATAAATTTTCTTCATGATGGTAGTGATGGAAATGATATTATAGTGGGTAATCCTTATTTTAATAATACTGTATATTCAAAAAATGGTGACGATAAAATCTATGGTGGAAGTGGTGTTGATTATATATATGGAGGCAATGGTAATGATGCTATTGTTGATCCAGGTAATATTGGATTCCTTTATGGAGGAGAGGGAGATGATAATTTAATAGGAAATAATAACAGTGAATTTTATGGTGGAGAAGGATATGACTCCTATCAAGTAAATGGAAGAAATACTAAGATATTTGATTCAGATTTTAAAGGAAGTATTTATATTCATAATGCTTCTGATATCCATGAAAGCAATTTTGTACAAGAAAAAGCTAACATGGTTATTAGTCCTTTTATAAACTCTTTATCTGAATTTTCAAGTGATTATAATGGAGTTAAGTATTATAACTACAATAAATATAGCGAGAGAATTTCAAGTATCTATTATGATTTCTCATTAGGTGAAATTCGACTATTAATTAGAGATCAATCACAAAAAGAACTTAAAAATATGGATTATAAGTTTTCAATTGGTGGAGTTTTTAATCCTAATGATATTGAAAATTTGAAAAATATGGATGTGGAAATTTCTGGTTTTAAATTTAATTTAGAACTCAATCCCTATGCTTTTAATAAAACAAAACTTTCTTTTGGTGATTTTCTTTCACAGGGTGAAGTTATTTCAGAATATACTGCTTCTAATGATATTATTTTAGGTTTAACTGATTATGTCGGTGGTGCTGGATCTGGAGATATTATCTATGCAGGTAATGGTAATGATCAAATAAATACTGGTTTAGGATCTAGTCAAGTTTATGCAGGAGAGGGGGATGATGTAATCATTACACCTGATGTCTTTGCAACTGACAAAATAAGTGGCGGAGCTGGTAATGATGTAATTTATACTTATGATCCTTTGTCTAATAATCAAATTAGTAATAGTCCCTATTTAAATATAAATTTAGCGCGTAATATCTATGATATTAAAGATGTTGTTTATGGTGGAGAGGGTGATGATTATATTTATTTAGGTAATCAAAAAACTGAAGCATATGGCGATGATGGTAATGATATTATTGTAAGTTATTCTCTTTCATCAAATATACAGTTTTTATATGGAGGAGATGGAAATGACACATTGAAGGCTGGAAATGGTGGAGCTTATTTAGATGGTGGAGCTGGGACAGATCATCTTGTGGGTGGCTCGGGTGATGATACTTTTATTGTTGATGAACAAGATACTTATGAAGAAAATGACCAAAATGGTGGTTACGATACAATTTATATTGCTAAAAATTTTGATCTTGCATTAAATAATTTTGAGGCTGTTACATTATTAGGTAACCAGAATATTAATGCCTATGGAGATGAATTTGATAATAAATTAATTGGCAATAGTGGCAATAACTATATTGATGGTCGTACAGGTAGTGACTATATGCAAGGAGGTATAGGTAATGACTATTATGTTGTTGATACAACCGAAACGATTGAAACTGATGATAATGGTGTTACTTACATTATAGACGGAGACCAGATTGTTGAAGATGTTGATGGTGGTATAGATACTCTTGAACGTTGGGAAGATGCACGCTTTATTAGTCAAGATGAAAATGGAAATCCAGTTTTAACAGATAGTTATAAAATATTAGAAAATAACATCGAAAATCTTATTTTAAAAGGTAATGCTAAAACAGGATTTGGTAATGATCTTGATAATATCATTGTTGGAAATGAGCAAGATAATTATATTGATGGTTTAGCTGGAAATGATACTTATATTTTTAGCCGAGGTGGTGGTACCGATACCTATAGCTTTGAAGATAATATTGATGCTGTAAATATATTAAAAATTCAAGGTTATTCAGCTAATGATGTATCTGCTCAAAAATATGGCGATAGCGTATATCTTAGTTTTAAAGGTACAAATGATCATATTTGGCTTTCAAATTATTATGCTGTAGATACCGAAGATACAACATATAAAATGGACCAGATTATTTTTGACTCTGGAGACGTCTGGGGCACCAATGATATTGATGCATTGGTTAATAGAGCTTTAACAAACCATGCCCCAACTGTGAATGCAGCTATACCTTTAATTACAAGCAATCAAGATAGTGAGTTTAGTTATAAATTTGCTAATAATATTATTATTGATCAAGATAGCTGGGATTCTTTAAGTTACAAAATTACCTTAACGACTAAAGATAGTAGTGGACAATATCAAGCTATCCCATCATGGTTAAGTTTTGATGCGACAACACAAACTTTATCTGGTACTCCTCCTACTAATGTGACTGGCAACTTATCGTTCTTTTATTGGGGAACAGATATGTATGGTTATAGTACCGCCACCTCATTTAATTTAAAAGTTAGTCTACCGAACCAAGCTCCAACATTGTTAAATGCAATTGCAGATCAAAGCGTGACGGATGCTAAAGCATTTAGCTATACCGTTCCTGCAACAACATTCAAAGACCCTGATGGTGATACATTAACGTATTCGGCTACCTTAGAAGATGGCTCTCCATTACCATCGTGGCTTAGTTTCAACCCAACTACGAGAGTGTTGAGTGGCACTTCACCTGATAACACAATGCCGTTAAATATTAAAATTACAGTCAAAGATATTGCTAACCAATCAGTTTCTGATGTGTTTAAGCTAACATTTGTTGTTCAAAATCAAACAATAAATGGAACAAGCAATACTGATACCTTATATGGGGCTTCAGGGAATGACACCCTAACAGGACAAGCAGGTAATGATGTTCTTTATGGACAATCTGGCAATGATACTCTAAATGGTGGGGCTGGTAACGACACAATGTACGGTGGAAAAGGTGATGATATCTATATTATAGATAGTGCAACCGACATTGTTAGTGAAAGCCTTAATGAAGGTACAGATACTGTTCAAAGTAGTATTACTTATACATTAGCAAATAATGTGGAAAATCTCACATTAACTGGCACAACTGCAATCAACGGAACGGGAAATACACTGAATAACACCATAACAGGAAATAGTGCTATCAATACTCTAACAGGAGGCGCTGGTGATGACTATCTGGATGGTGGCGTAGGTGCAGATAAATTACTAGGTGGACTAGGCAATGATACCTATGTTGTTGATAATATAAGTGATGTAATTACTGAAAATGTTAATGAAGGTACTGATACTATACGAAGTTCAGTGTCTCTAACATTAAGTAATAATGTGGAAAATTTAATCCTGACAGGAACAAGTGCTATTAACGCTACGGGTAATACACTTAATAATGTACTGACTGGTAATAGTGCAATTAATACTTTAACTGGTGGCGCAGGTGATGATTATCTGGATGGAGGAGCAGGAGCTGATAAGTTACTTGGTGGTTTAGGTAATGATACTTATGTAATTGATAACTCTGGCGATATTGTTACAGAAAATGCTAGTGAAGGTATAGATACGGTTCTGAGCTCTATTACTTATACATTAGGCAATAATTTAGAAAATTTAACTTTAAGTGGTTCAACAGCCATCAATGCAACAGGTAATACATTAAATAATACTCTTACAGGTAATAGTGGAGTAAATGCTTTAAATGGTGGAGCTGGTAATGACATTTTAGATGGACAAGGTGGAAATGATCAGCTTAACGGCGGAACTGGTGCTGATACAGCACTGTATCAATTATTAGTTCAATCTGATGCTCTGGGTGGAAATGGTACAGATGTCTGGTCTGATTTCACTATTGGTAATACCACATCAAATACAAATGCAGATAAAATTGATATTGGTGATCTGTTAATTGGTTATTCTGGTACTTATAGCTTTACTAGTTTGGAACCATTTATAAAAACTGTTGTGAGTGGTTCAAATACACAGTTATATATTGATAGGGATGGTGTAGGAACGACGTATAGTAGTTCATTGTTGTTAACATTGAATAATACAAACGTTAATTTAAATGATCTAATCAATAACCAGCAAGTTATTATTTAAAAATTAGGGCGATGAGACCAAAATTATTTTTGGTCTTTATCTTAAATTGTTCATTTATCTAAAAGATTAAAAAAGGCATTAAATACTAATATTTAATGCCTTCATTTTTGTCTTTAGTAGTCAAATTTTACTTAATCTTTTTAAAGATAAAGTCATTAATTTTATGACCTGACTCGATGCCACGGCGTTCGAACTTAGTCACTGGACGCCAATCTGGACGAGGGTAACTGTTGCCTTTACCCGCCAAGTTTTCCAAGTTTGGACGGTTGTCTAGTACATCTAACATCCAATCAGCATACGGTTCCCAATCTGTTGCTGCGTGGAATGTGCCACCAAGCTCAAGTTTTTGTTCAACCAATTGCATACGTTCATGAATAACAAAACGGCGTTTGAAATGACGTTTCTTTTGCCAAGGATCTGGGAAATAAAGTTGTACGCAGTTAATGCTGTTGTCTGGCATTTCACGTAAAACCTGAATTGCGTCTGCATCAAGTACACGTAAGTTTTTAAGTTCCGCCATACCTGCTTCATAAAGACACTGAGCAATACCAGGTACGTGGACTTCAATACCTACATAGTTACGTTCAGGGTTCGCTTTTGCCATAAGCACTAATGAACGACCCATACCAAAACCGATTTCAACAGTTAAAGGACGTTCTGGATGTTCGAAGTGTTGGCGTAAGTCACCAACAGGATATTCCAAAATTAAATCGCGATGTTGTTCTAATGCCGTGCGTTGAGACGTATTAAGGGGTGCTGAACGACGCATAAACGTCACAATTTCACGGTGTTCAGGCAAATTGTCTAAGTCTGCAATTTGCGTTTCTAACTGATCGATCGACATAACCTTGGCAATATTGAAATTCAAATGCGGTATTTTAAGTCTTCATGTGGTCAAGTCAAATGTTTCGGTGTTTTTCTTCATGCAGATGTCATGTTCAATATTTAATCTAAGAATCTATATAAATTTCAAATGAACATATTTACTCATGAAAACTTTTCAATTACGCACACTTTTTGTGCTATTAGGGGCACTGGGTGCTTTTACCTATAGTCCTTGGGCACAAGCACAGCTCATGTTTAGTCAATATGTTGACGGCAGTAGTAACCGCAAAGGTTTGGAAATCTATAATCCAGACGGCGCTACAGTTAATTTATCTGATTATGAGATTCAACAATTTAATAATGGTGGTACAGCAAAGACTGTGGCTTTTCGTTTACAAGGCACGCTCGCGAGTAAGCAGAAGTTTTTAGTGGGGCGCTCAGAGTTACAAACTGAGCTTGGAAGTAAAGTAAATCAGGTCGCTGCTTTATCTTTTAATGGTGATGATGCGGTTGTACTTGTTTATAAAGGTACGCCTGTAGACCGTTTTGGCCGTATTGGTGAACGCCCAGCTGCTGGATGGGGAACAGCCGTTTCAAGCTTGGGAAATAGTTTTAAGCGTATTGAAACTGAGAACCCTGCTTTAAGTATTGATGCAACCGCAGCATTTGATTTGGATCGTTCATGGTCAGCTTGGACAAACCGAAATGACTTTTCAAATTTATCGAGTTCTATAACACAGCCACCTGTTGAAACAGTGAGTTGTTCAAGCCCCGATACACCAATTGCTGATTTAGCAACCGCAGCGCAAAACCAGACTTATACCATACGTGGGGTGATTACTGCCGACTATCGTTATGCCAATGGTTTCTCAGGTTTTTATGTTCAAACACCTGATACGAAAGCACGTGCAAATGTCAGCAATGCCATTTTTGTTTATATTCCGAATAGTAGTGCCGTGAAAGGTGGGCAAGTTGGCGATGAAGTTATTTTGCGTGGTCGTTTAACGTCTTATCAAAGCCAATTACAATTAGATCAATTACAACAAGATATTCAAGCCTGTAATAGCAATATGGCAAATCAAGTTCAGCCGATTAACCTTGAACTTCCGTTTGCTAGTTTAACGGGTGGCTCAATTAATTCACCGCAGCGTTATCAAGGTATGTTGGTCAAATTACCTCAGACTTTGACGGTGAGCGAGAACTACAATTATGGTCGTTATGGTGAACTATCTCTAAGCCTAGGTCGCTTATATATTCCAACCAATTTATACCCAGCGTTATCTCCTGAAGCTAAAGCTCTAGCCCAGAAAAACTTACTGTCGAAAATTATTTTTGACGATGGCTATAACAATCAAAACCGTACTCCGTGGTTACCGACAAATTTTAGCGCTGCCAATACGCTACGTTCGGGTTATCAACTTAAAAATGCTGAAGGTATTTTGGAATACCGTTTTAATGGTTGGCGTGTGCAACCTGTACTTGGGCGTAATCAACCTGAAGTGATTACTCAAACAAACCCACGTCAAAGTGTCATTACCAAAAATGCTAATCACATTCGCGTAGCTTCATTTAATGTTTTGAACTATGACAATGGTGCAACTGGTTTCCCAACAGAGCGCGGCGCAACGACACAAGCTGAGTTTGATAAACAGCATCGTAAAATTGTGAGTGCGCTCAAAGCGATTGATGCCGATGTGTATGGTTTAATGGAAATTGCGAACAATGGTTATGGGCCTAACAGTGCAATAGCTCATTTAACGAGTGCTTTAGGTAGCGATTGGAAGTACGTTGTTCCTGAAAACTTAGACCGTTTAGGTGGCGATGCAATTGCGGTTGCTATTATTTATAACAGCAAGCGTGTTAAGCCTTTAAATAAACCTGTTGTGCTTGATTTAGGCGACAAGAACCGAACAACATTGGCGCAAAGTTTCCAAGCCGTTCGTGGCAATAAAACGTTTACTGTTATTCCAAACCACTTGAAATCGAAAAGCTGTAGCGGAGTTGATGCTAACTCAAGTGATGCAGACCAGAAAGATGGGCAAGGTTGCTGGAACCCGACTCGTGTAAAAGCAGTTGATCAAATTGTGCAGTGGTTAGCGAAAAATCCGACTCAAGTGCCTAAGCAAAATGCTTTACTTGTCGGAGATATGAACAGCTATGCAAAAGAAGAACCAATTTTGTCATTTGAAAAAGCGAACTACAAAGTTTTGCTGAATGACGCCAAGGTAGGGCAAGGGGCTCAGGCATATAGCTATGTTTTTGGTGTTGCAAGTGATGCCAATGGTAATGGTGGAGCAGGTAACTTAGACCATGCAATTGCGGATGCCTCTTTATATCCAAAAGTGGTAAGAACCTTTGCATGGCATATCAATGCAGATGAGCCAACAGCTTTAGACTACAACGAAGAATATAAAACTGATGAGCAAAAGACATTGTTCTATGGTGAAGATGCTTATCGTTCTTCAGATCATGACCCTGTAATTGTCGATCTAGATTTAAATGGAAAAGACTTAAGCCATCCTGATGATGATAAGAAAAACGGTATTTTTGATTTCTTAACTGAATTAATGAATTGGCTTAGTCAGCTTTTTAAGCGTAATTAACGGAAAAATTGCGTGACGCAAATGTGTTTTATCATATTTTAAACAATCGTCACGCAAGACAACTTGCAAGGAATAACTTTTTCAAGAATATTAGATGGTGTAAGTATTTTATAAGTTTACGCTTTTTTACAATTAAAGAATTGTGCAAACCTTGCAGGTTTTCTAGAAGCAATTTAAAACGTTAATATGAGATAACAAGGATCAGATATGAAATTATATTATTCGCCAGGCGCATGTTCTTTAGCTGCACATATTATTTTAAATGAAATTAATGTTGATTTTGACTTAGAACGGGTAAATTTAAAAACTCATAAAACAGAAAAAGGCGCAGATTATTACGAGATTAATCCAAAAGGATATGTACCAGCTTTAGAAATTAATCCGGGTTTAATGTTAACTGAAAATGTGGCGATTTTACCGTTCCTTGCTCAGCATGACCCTAAACAAGATTTGATTCCTCCATCAGGGATGGGCCGTGCGAAAGTATTGGAATGGTTGGGATATTTGAACTCTGAATTACATGATGCTTATGCTGTATTCTTCGGGGCGCCGTTAACAGCTGATGAAAAAACCAAAGCTTATGCAGAAATTGATCGTCTTTTAAAATATATCGATAACTATTTGGCTGAGTCTGATTATGATTATCTCGTAAATGATAATTTTGGCCCAGCAGATGCTTATCTATTTGTTTTAACAAATTGGTCAAACTCAATTGAGCATGACTTAACACCATATAAACATATTATTGCGCTACGTAATAAAGTTGCAGAACGTCAATCTGTACAAATTGCGATGCGTGATGAAGGTCTAATTTCATAAGTAGTTTTTAGGTTTAAAAAAAGCCCCTGTTTAAACAGGGGCTTTTTTATTTTTAGAGATTAGTGTTGAGCATCTTTTTTCACTTCAGCAGCGGTATTTTCAACAGCTTGAGCTGTATCAGCAGTTGCCTTACGGGCAGTTGCTTCAGTTTTTGCAGCAGCTTCAGCGGTTGCATCAGCAGCGTGGTCAGCAGCAGCATCAATTTTGTTTGAAGCGTTGTCTGTTGCAGTTGCAATATCATTAGCAGCTTTATCACCAGCAGACTTAATATCAGCACTTGCTTGTTGAGCGGCATTTTCTAAGTGTTCACCCGTTGTCGCACCTGTTTCTGGAGCTTTATCTTTATTACATCCAACAAGGGCAACGGTCGCAGCAAGACCTAAAGCAACAAGTAATTTATTCATTGTGTTTTTCCTTCTAATTCATGGCATCCAAATATGGATGTCTAAAATATAAACATAAACTAACTGATTAATAAAGATCGAAAATTGTTAAAGAGTTGTAACTCCAATATTAAAAAAGCCTAGCATTTTGTAATGCTAGGCTTGAACTAAACAATAATAATTTGACTGATTTTATTGCCCAGAACGGATGATGTAATCAAACGCAGAGAGTGATGCTTTAGCACCTTCACCTGTAGCAATAATGATTTGCTTGTAAGGTACAGTCGTACAGTCACCTGCAGCAAATACACCTTTGACATTGGTTTCGTTGCGATCATTGACAATGATCTCACCACGGTTGGTTAACTCAACTTCACTGTCTTTTAAGAAGTCAGTATTTGGCAATAAACCAATCTGTACAAAGATCCCTGCTAGCTCGACTACATGCTCTTCATCAGTCGCACGGTCTTTATATTTAAGACCAGTCACTTGTGAGCCATCACCCAACACTTCTGTACTTAAGGCATTCATAATCACTGTTGTGTTTGGCAAGCTATGCAGTTTGTTTTGCAACACTTGGTCTGCACGAAGTTTGGTATCGAACTCAACCAAAGTCACATGCTCAACAATTCCTGCAAGGTCAATCGCAGCTTCAACGCCTGAGTTACCGCCACCAATTACCGCAACACGTTTGCCTTTGAACAATGGACCATCACAGTGTGGGCAGTACGCGACACCACGGGTACGGTATTCTTGCTCACCCGGTACATTCATTTCTCTCCAACGTGCACCTGTTGAAAGGATCACAGTTTTTGATTCAAGTTTTGCACCGTTTTCAAGTTCAACTTCAACCAGACCATTTGCAGTTTGGTTGGCACCTGTGATTTTGCTAACACGTTGCAGGTTCATGATATCGACATCGTATTCACGAACGTGTGCTTCCATTTCAGCAGCAAACTTAGGACCTTGAGTCTTTTGTACAGACGTGAAGTTTTCAATGTCCATGGTATCCATCACCTGACCACCGAAGCGTTCAGCCACGATACCTGTGTTAATGCCCTTACGTGCTGCATAGATTGCTGCTGTTGCACCCGCAGGACCACCACCAATCACTAATACATCAAAAGCATCTTTGGCATTGAGTGCTGCTGCATCTTTTTCAGCTGAGTTGGTGTCAAGTTTTGCCACAATTTCTTCAAGGGTCATACGACCTTGACCAATGTGTTCATTGTCTTGGAATACCATTGGTACAGCCATGATTTTGCGTTGTTCAACTTCGTCTTGGAAGAATGAACCATCAATCATGGTAGCTGTGGTGTTCGGATTATAAATTGCGATCAGGTTAAGCGCCTGTACCACATCCGGACAGTTATGACAGCTTAGCGATACAAACACATCAAAGTTGGCTTTGAGGTTTAAGCCTTTAATCTGGTTGAGCACTTCATTTGACACTTTAGGTGCATAGCCAGACACTTGTAACAGAGCCAAGATCAAAGATGTAAACTCATGGCCCATTGGTAAGCCTGCAAAGAACACACGAGGTTGTTCACCTACTTTAGCCACACCAAAGCTTGGACGACGTGTATTGTTGCCATCAAAACGGGCAGTGACTTGGTCAGAAAGCTCGGCGATTTCACTCACCAGCTCTTTAATTTGAGCAGCTTTATCTGATTCATCTAAAGCAGCCACTAATTCGATTGGACTTTCTAAACGTTCTAAGTAAGCTTTTAATTGAGTTTTAATGTTTTGATCTAACATCTGTTTTTACTCCAATGCATCCAAATTCTTTCAATAGATGCATAGTACGTTAAAACACAAAATAGGTGAAACAGTATGTTTTTATATATTTGATCGGTTTTTTGAATTATTAAAAACATTCATAAATAAGATCAAGAATTTATCTTTAAAATCCACTTTTTTAGCTTTTGTAGCGTTTTAAAGTGAAAGTATTTAAAAATTTATATATGTTATATGGCTGTAAAGATTTTATGTCATAACATTAAAAGGTACTTTCATGTCATTGCAACGCGGCATTTATCAGCATTATAAAGGTAATCTCTATCAAGTTTTTTCTGTGGCAAAACACAGCGAGACTGAAGAAGAATTAGTCGTTTATCAGTGTCTTTATGGTGACTATTCAACTTGGGTACGTCCGCTAGATATGTTTACTGAAACGGTTCAAATAGCTGATGGAAGTATCGTGCCGCGCTTTAAGTTAATTCAAAGCACTTAACTCAAACGGCTTTCATATAAAATAACGATTTTAAAGGGTGAATATATGCCAAATACTTTTTTCTTACAAAGAGTTGCCGATTTATATGACACCTTTAAACGACATGATGCCCAGCAGGCAGATCGTTTGCTGAGGTATCGCAATATTGAGGCGGAGTCTGCAAAACTACTTTCGCAATTTATTCGAATGCAGCAAGCCAAATCAATTTTAGAAATCGGGACTTCAACAGGTTATTCTACTTTATGGCTTGCTGAGGCGGCACAAGCCACTCACGGAAAAGTAACCACGCTTGAAATTGATGCCAATCGTAGTACCGAGGCGAAGCGCCATGTTACAGAATTGGCATTAAAGGAAGTCGTTGATTTTTGGGTAGGAGATGCCGCCGACTATTTAAAAGAAGCTCAGGAAACTTTCGATTTTATTTTGTTAGATGCTGAGCGTCCTGCTTATGAAAATTATTGGCCAGATTTAAAACGTTTAATGAAGCCAAAAGGTGGCGTGCTGATTATTGATAATGTTATTTCACATGCAGCTGAGGTCAGTTCATTCTTAGCTTTAATTAAAAAAGATGAAAATTTTATGAGCAGTATTTTACCCGTAGGTGCTGGTTTATGTATGGTGGTTCTGAAGTAGGTTCGCTTTTTTGAGATATTCTTGCCGATAAGCTTGTGGACTACAGCCCTCTACTTTATTAAATGCACGAGTGAAATTGGCAGGATTGGAGTAGCCCAGTTCATAGGCAATATGGGTAATGGTAAAAGTAGAATTCTCTAATAAATCAATGGCGCGCTCAGTGCTGATTTGTTGCTTTAAATTTTGAAATTCGACGCCTTGCTGTTGTAAATAGCGTTGCAAAGTTTTAGTCGAAATATTTAATACTCTGGCACATTCCATTAGGGTTGGGACTTGATTAGCTTGCCGCAACATCATGCTAACCCATTCAACAATTTCACCTTGATGATAGATCTTCTGGATTTGTTCCTGACAGCGTTGTTCAACTATTTTTAAACTATGTGCGTCAGCTAAAGGCAAGGGCAGTGCTAATTGTTGCTGATCAATCACCACGCGTATACCTAAAAGCCACGTATAGTTAAAGTGGAAATTGGCTTTTACTAGGGATATGTAACGTTCTTGATAGCTAGGCTCTGGAACACTCAAATACACTTGGTAGCGTTGTAATTGCTGACCTGCTAATTCTAACAGGCTGTAGTAAAAGGCCACGGCAATCGCTTCAATATGAAAGGCCAAACATTGCTTATTCATCTGCAAAATCGGTTCAAATAATAGTTCAACCTTTTGCTGGTTGGTCAGAAACCCAATGCTGAGCTTAAAACTCGGCATAATCAGTCTAAAATATTGTGCAATAAGCCTAAGTGCATGTTCCAAATTAGGACTGGTCATTAGCGCATAACCCACCAGACTATGTGAACTGAGTTTTATATTTTTACCCAGTTCAAATGCAAGGTCTTGCGTATTGGGCAGACTTAAACCCATCTCAATGAATCGTTCAATTTGTTGAATCGATAGCAATTCTGTCTTTGCCAGTTCTTTTTGGAATGCTCTCAATAAATCATTATCGTATTGATGTGTACCGATTAAAATTTCAATCAGTCGTAAATAATAACGTGATGGAATAACAGGAATCTGTTGCTTCTGCATAAGAAAAACTCAGCAAAGTCTTAAAATGATAATAGCAAGTCTTAAAATGATAATATAGAGGGGCTATGAACGAGCACAATCAATTCAAGCAAAACATTTTGTGTTTGATTGGAGTCTCTAATGAATATGCATACTCAACTGGATGTCGAGCAAGCGACAACAACATTTAAGGATAAGAAACGTCATTTATGGCTACTGGGTTTGGCTGTACCGACCATTGCAATGGGTGGGCTAGCAGGCTATCAATTTGGTCCTAAAAAAACTAAAAAATTCTTCGCTTCATTTGGGCCATTATTTATTCATGGTGTTATTCCTGCATTAGATAAACTGATTGGGGAAGACAAGGAAAATCCGCCATTAGATGCAATCGCGGATTTAGAAGCGGATCCGTATTACGCTCGCATTGTTAAACTTTTTATTCCTTTGCAATACGCGACCAATATCTATGGAGCATATTTAGCCAGTCGTAAAAATACATCTCTTGCTGATCAGGTTTTACTTGGAACTTTGGTGGGAATGGTTAATGGGATTGCCATTAATACGGCACATGAACTTAGCCACAAGAATGGGAAGCTTGAACATTATTTATCGCATTTAGCGTTAGCACCATCGGGTTATAACCATTTTCGAATTGAACACCCTTATGGACACCACCGCCGCGTTGCGACACCTGAAGACCCAGCATCTTCACAATTTGGTGAAACCTTTTGGAAGTTTTTACCGCGTACAGTAATTGGCAGCTTTAAATCAGCGATTGAAATTGAAAAAAATCGTTTAGAACGTAAGAAATTGCCTTTCTTCTGTAAGGAAAATGAGCTGATTCATGGCTGGGCAATGTCGGCTATGTACCATGCAGCCATGTTTGCGAAATTTGGTACGCCTTCGATCCCGTTTCAAGTTACTCAAGCTGCGTATGCAATAACTTTGTTTGAATCGGTGAATTACATTGAACATTATGGTTTAAAGCGTGCAAAGAAAGAAAATGGCCAATATGAACGTACTTTGCCAGAGCACAGCTGGAACAATAATAATGTGGTGACTAATTTGTTCTTGTATCAATTACAACGCCATTCAGATCATCATGCCAATCCAACTCGCAGCTTTCAGACTTTACGTCACTTTGAAGATGCGCCGCAATTACCAGCAGGTTATGGTGCAATGATTTTGCCTGCATTTATTCCATCTTGGTGGTCAAAAATTATGGATGATCGCGTTGTCGAGCACTATAAGGGTGACCTCAGTAAAATCAATATGCATGTTGATGTGAAGGAAAAAATGCTAGAGAAATATATTGAGCAAAATGACGCGGCTTAATAGCCAAAATATATAAAACAGATCAGCCCCAGCGGGCTGATTTTTATGATTAAGCAGAAATACGGAGTCTGTTAAAATGCAGATCAAACTCAAGATATTTGTGAACAAATGCAGTTTTATCATTGGTACGTAACAAATTATTGTAGATAAACTCTGGAACTGGATGGTAGAGCTCACCTGAGCCATTGCTATAGAAAATTTTTAAATAGCGTGAAGAAACATCGTATTTCCAAGAGGTTACAACAACAGATTTTTCCATATAACTACTCCTACTTTTGTTTGATCTTTTAATACATATATAAAGCTCTTTTGTTTCATAATTCGACAGTACTCTAAGTTAAGCAGGCTGACAATTCATAAATGAATATTGCTATAAATTTATAAGTATAAGAATTGTAAAAAATTAGCTATATAATTTGAGTAGAGAATAGGGCTTAGATTTATAAAAATAATCAATAAAAAAACCACCCTAAAAAGGGTGGTTTTCAGACATATTGGTCTAATCTAAAAAATTAGATTTTACCAACTAGGTCGATAGATGGAGCAAGAGTAGCTTCGCCTTCTTTCCATTTAGCTGGGCAAACTTCACCTGGGTGAGCGTGTACGTATTGAGCAGCTTTTACTTTACGAAGAAGTTCAGACGCGTCACGGCCGATACCACCAGCGTTAAGTTCAACGATTTGGATTTTACCTTCTGGATCGATAACGAAAGTACCACGGTCAGCTAAACCTTCAGATTCAATAAGAACGTCGAAGTTTTTAGAAAGAGTCCAAGTTGGGTCACCAACTAATGGATATTGGATTTTTTTGATTTCTTCAGAAGTGTCGTGCCAAGCTTTGTGAGTGAAGTGTGTATCAGTAGATACAGCATAAATTTCAACACCAAGTTTTTGGAATTCAGCGTAGTTGTCAGCTAAGTCACCAAGTTCAGTTGGACAAACGAAAGTGAAGTCAGCTGGATAGAAGAATACAACAGACCACTTACCTTTAAGGTTAGTTTCGTTAACTTCAACAAATTGGCCGTTGTGGTAAGCAGTTGCTTGGAATGGTTTAACTTCAGTATTAATCAAGCTCATCATTGTCTCCATGATTGAGGTTTATATTTAAACTTGTTTACGAGATGTAGAATAAATAAAAATTCTTTATTGGGGAAATAGTATTTTTACATGACTAAAATCGGAAAATTGAATAAGTGATAAATTTACGATTTTTAGGTCCCCAAATACTGTATTCGATTTGACTGCAAAAACATGTAAATCAAATGACAGTTATCGTAAAAGAAACTTGCATAACAACATGAAGTCTAGCGAGTCAAAATTCAAGGGTAAAATTTTAAAAAATTAAAAATATATAAAAAACCAACTGTTTTACCTGAAGAGCATTAAAGCGTAAAATAGCGGATTGTTGAATTTTCAGGAAAATTTGTCTGTGCAGAATGATTTAAATATAGATCAATGGGTGATGGCGAGAGATCGTTACCGTTTAAATCGTTTGCGTAAAGATAAAAAAGCCAATACAGCAGAGATTGAAAAATTATTTGAACAATCGAATGCCAAAGTAAGACAGCGATTTGAACGTCTACCTAAAATTAAACTGAATCAGGAACTACCTGTTTCTCAATATGCTGACCGTTTAATTGATGCGATTCAAAAGCATCAGGTCATTATTGTGGCAGGTGAGACGGGTTCAGGTAAAACCACTCAGCTTCCTCAAATTGCAATGCTAGCAGGTCGTGGCTTAACGGGTATGATTGGCCATACACAGCCTCGTCGTTTAGCTGCACGTAGTGTTTCTCAGCGTATTGCAGAAGAAGTCGGCGAAAAGCTTGGCGAATCGATTGGTTTTAAAATCCGTTTTAATGAACAAGGTTCGCAAGATTCCATTGTACGGTTAATGACCGATGGTATTTTGCTTGCCGAGTTAGGCAATGACCGTTTTTTATCTAAATATGACACGATCATTATTGATGAGGCACATGAACGCTCACTCAATATTGATTTTATTATGGGTTATTTAAAGCAATTACTGCCAAAACGGCCAGACTTAAAAGTTATCGTGACTTCGGCAACTTTAGATGTAAATCGTTTTAGTAGTTACTTTAATGATGCACCAGTTTTTGAAGTAGAAGGGCGTAGTTATCCTGTCGAAGTGCTTTATCGTCCAATTTCAGAGATGAATATTGTCGGCAGTGATGACGATGAGTTTGATGATTTCGAAGAAAACTTACCTCGAGCAGTCGTACAGGCAGTAGAAGAATGCTTTGCTGACGCAGAAGCAAAAGGTCACCCAGAACATGCTGATATTCTGATTTTCTCAAGCACAGAGCAAGAAATTCGCGAGTTGCAGGAAACGTTGCAAAAGTACGGACCAAGACATACTGAAATTTTACCGTTGTATGCACGCTTAGCTGTTTCTGAACAACAAAAGATTTTTAGTCCGGGTGGAAAAGGTCGTCGTATTATTATTGCGACGAACGTAGCCGAAACTGCACTTACGGTTCCAAATATTCGTTATGTGATCGATAGTGGTTTTGCTCGTATATCGCGTTATAACTACCGCTCACGTGTACAACGCTTACCAATTGAAGCCATTTCTCAAGCCGCAGCCAATCAGCGTAAAGGGCGTTGTGGTCGTATTGCGGCGGGTGTGTGTATTCGTTTATATAGCGAAGAAGACTTTTTAAGCCGTCCTGAGTTTACCGAACCTGAAATTAAACGGACTAACTTAGCGTCTGTTATTTTACAAATGCACAGTTTAGGTTTAGGTGAGCTAGAAAACTTCGACTTCATTGAGCCACCAGATTTCCGACTTGTAAATGATGGTCGTAAGTTACTCATTGAGTTAGGGGCACTTAATGAGAAGAAAAATGAGCTGACTAAAGTCGGGCAAATGATGGCACGTATGCCAATTGACCCACGACTCGCTCGTATGATTGTTGGCGGTGCTCACTTTGGTGTACTCAAAGAAATTTTAGTGGTTGTCAGTGCGCTTGCAGTGCAAGATCCGCGTGAGCGTCCGGCAGACAAACAAATGCAGGCTGACCAAAAGCATGCTTTGTTCAAAGAAGCCGATTCGGATTTTCTGTTTTATTTGAAGCTTTGGGATACTTTAAATCCTAAAGGTGAAGCTGGCATGTCTGAAAATAAACGACGTCAGTTTGCTAAGCAGAATTTCTTAAGTTGGTTACGTTTACGTGAGTGGAAGCAGACACACCAGCAATTAGTTGAGTTAGCAGAAGGTTTAAAACTCAGCTTTAATGAAAAACCTGCAAACTACGAAAACTTGCACCGTGCATTACTGACAGGTTTATTATCTTTTATTGCTAATAAAACTGATGAACGCAACACCTTTATGGCAGTGCGTCAGCAAAAGGCTAAAGTTTTTCCAGCAAGTACGTTGCACAAAACCAATACCTCTTGGGTGATGGCTTTTGAGATGGTCGAAACCTCTCAAGTGTACTTACGTACTTTAGCCAAAATTGACCCTGAATGGATTTTGCTTGCTGCACGTGACTTATTAAAATATCACTATTTTGAGCCGCATTGGTCTAAGAAAGCTGGGATCGTAAATGCATATGCGCAAATTTCGCTGTTTGGTTTAATTATTGAACCAAAACGTTTAATTAATTTTGAAAAAGTTGACCAGCCTGCTGCTCATGAGATTTTCTTACGTGATGCATTAACCACTGGTAATTTGGGTACGATCCCACCATTTTTAAAACACAACTTGCTTAAACTTGAAGAAGTGGAGCGAGTTGAAGATAAATTGCGTCGCCGTGATTTAGTGGTCGATGAAGAAACGATTTATCAGTTTTATGCCTCTAAGATTCCCGAAGAAATCGCAAGCCGTCGTAGTTTTGAAGACTGGCGCGCGACGGTAGAAGCAAATAACCCACGCTATTTATTTATTGAAGATGATTCACTCTGGCTCAATGACCGACCAACAACGCAGCAATTCCCAGATCATCTACACAATGGGCAGCTACGTTTAGCAACGACATATCATTTTGACCCGAGCCATGATGAAGATGGTGCGACTGTTCAAATTCCTGTACAGGCATTGCCTCAGGTTGATGAAAATATCTGGTCATGGGGAATTCCGGGGTGGCGACAAGATTTAATTGAGGCTTTACTTAAAGCTTTACCTAAAGACAAGCGTCGTAATGTAGTGCCTATTCCTGATACGGCTCGTAAGCTCATGCAAGGCATTGATGCTGTACATTTACGTGAACATATCTTTAGTTATTTAGCTTTTGCCTTACGTGGTGAGCAAATTACTGACAAAGATTTCTCGTTTGAACGCATTGATCCATATTTGGTGCCTTTCATTAAGGTTATTGATGAAAAAGGTAAGTTGATTGCAAAAGGCCGTGATTTACCTGAATTAAAAGCGCGTTGCCGTGTAGAAACACATCGTCCAGTGAAACAGCAAAAAGGTGAGTTTAAAAACTTCCCTGAGAATTTTACTTTTGAGGCTTCACATAAAGTGACGGGTGTTGTTGTGAAACAATATCAGGCTTTGGTCCCGACAAAAGCTTTTGCTGAAATTGAAGCTAAAGATGACTCAGGCGTTGTTATTCAAACCTTTAATGATCAGGCCGAAGCCATTAAACAGCATCGTGAAGGGATTATTCGTCTGGTCCATATGCAGCTTGGCGACTTGGTTCGTCAGTTGAAAAAGCAGATTTCAAAACCGCTTGCGTTGGCTTATTCACCTTTGGGTGATAAAGCTAAGCTTGAGCAGATGTTGGTCTATGCAACGTTGCAGATGACAATTACAACTTTGCCAATTAATGCAGATGAATTTAACAAACTGCTCGAGCAGGTCAAAAAGCAATTTTTGAGTCATGGTCAGCAAGCACTTGAGCAATTAAGTGATATTTATATTCAATGGCAGCAAATTCGCCGTCAGCTTTTAGTGCTTGACCGAGACATATTTGGCCGTAGTGTTGATGATATTGAAGATCAACTCGATTTAATGTCACTTAGCAATTTTGTTTACTGCCAACCCGTCGATCTTTGGCAGGAATATCCACGATATTTAAAAGCACTGCTATTGCGTTTAGATCGATTGCCAAATAATCTACAGCGAGATCATGCCGCTATTGATGATGTCGATCCATGGATGGACAAGGTATTTAAATTCAAAAACAATCCCAAAATCAAAGAATTGTATTTGATGTTGGAAGAATTCCGCATTTCTTTATTTTCTCAGCCGATGAAAACCAAGATGCCTATTTCGCCAACTCGACTGCAAAAGTTATGGGATCGTTTGGGAATCAGTTAAGATAGATCGGGGTCTGTTTATGTTGTTGTTTAGCCTACAACGCAATTTATAAATGAAAGATTAACAGACCCTATTCATTTTTTTAGGAGTTTTACATGGGCATTCGTATCACAGGTACTGGGTTATTTCACCCAATAGAAATCATTTCTAATGAAGAACTGGCCGACAGTTTAAATGCTTATGTGGAACAATATAACCAAGAGAATGCAGAGAAAATTGCAGCAGGTGAGCTAGAAGAGTTACGTGGTTCTAGTGCTGAATTTATTGAAAAAGCGTCTGGTATTAAGCGCCGTTACGTGATTGAGAAATCAGGTATTCTCGATCCAACACGTTTACGTCCTCGTTTGTCTGAACGTTCAAATGATGAACTTTCACTTCAAGCAGAGTGGGGCGTGATTGCTGCGAAGCAGGCAATGGAAAATGCAGGCGTAACTGCTGAAGATATCGATGTTGTAATTTTGGCATGCTCAAACATGCAGCGTGCTTATCCAGCAGTTGCAATTGAAATTCAGTCAGCACTTGGTATTCAAGGTTATGCATATGACATGAACGTTGCATGTTCAGCTGCCACTTTTGGTTTGAAACAAGCGGCAGATGCAATTCGTTCAGGCGCTCGTCGTGTTTTATTGGTGAATGTCGAGATTACATCTGGTCACCTAGACTACCGTAACCGTGATTGTCACTTCATTTTTGGTGATGTTGCAACGGCTTCTATTATTGAAGAAACCACGACTAAAACTGGTTTTGAAATCTTAGATATTCATTTATTTACTCAATTTTCAAACAATATTCGCAATAACTTTGGTTTCTTAAACCGTAGTGAAGATGCAGTAGTTGATGACAAGTTATTCCGTCAAGATGGCCGCAAAGTCTTTAAAGATGTTTGTCCGCTCGTAGCAAAAATCATTAATGCACAGTTGGAAAAAATGCAGTTAACTGCAAACGATATTAAGCGCTTCTGGTTACATCAAGCCAATGCCAACATGAATGAACTAATCTTGAAATATGTGGCTGGTAAAGAGGCAGATCTAAGCCGTGCCCCAATTATTCTGGATGAGTTTGCCAATACCTCTTCAGCAGGCGTTATTATTGCTTTACATCGTACAGGCCATGAAGTAGATAATGGCGAGTATGGCGTGATTTCATCTTTCGGTGCCGGTTATTCAGTAGGTTCGATTGTTGTACAAAAGCATGTTGCTTAAGTTGCAAAGTTAATTAAAAACGCTCGTAAGAGCGTTTTTTTATGGGTCGAAAATAATAAAACGGACTAAAATTAGCCCGCTTAGATTGAATCAAAAGTTATTAAAATTTTTTGGTGTAGTTTACAAACAGGCGATCTTCACCAAAGTCATTGCCATGTTTAACGTTGTAATCAATCCGAATATATTGCAGGGCAACGCCTTTTAAGAATGGCTGTTGAAACGCATAGTTTAAAATCACATTCGACTCGGTTTCATGGTTTTTCTCACCATTGGCTGTTTTAAAATCATGGCCGTAAACATATTTCACCATCGCATTTAGGCCCGGTACATAGTCTTTAAAATCGTAGCCATACATCACATGGTAAGACTTCTCGTCTTCTTTAAAGAAACCCGTTGCATTCCAGTTAATGAAGTACGTTTCTGGCAAGAAACCGTCTGGTAATGGATAAGCCGATTCACCCATAATTTGTTGGTAACCTAAACCAAAGGTATGGTTTTTTACTTTAAGAGTCTCTAGCACCCCAATGTTTTGTGCATCAATATCAAAAGTATTGCCATCATCTTTTGCATTAAAGTATTTAAACTTGGAAGTAAGCGCAAAATTAGGTTGTTTCCAATTATGCTCAAGTCCTACATAGTGTTTATTGTAGAGGTCTTCCAAATTACCAAAGTAATATTCGCCCTTTAGCGACGGTGTGAATTGATATCGCAGATCTATGTAATTTAAGCCATCAGATTCTTTAGTAACTCCATTTGCAGTAAATGAAAACTTTTTAAAGTCTTCTTCATTACGTGGAGATACTTTTTCAACCCGGCCAATTTCTGCATAAAGCTGATCTGAAAGTTGCGACTTAAGATTGGTTCCCCAATATGAAGCAAGCAATTGACGACTGGCATCCACAGCCGTTACAGGCAGGTCTAACCAAAGTTCACCGACACTTAAAAGGGTTTTGTCATAGCCCAGCTTTAATGTTGCACCATATTTTAAAAAGTCTGATGCCTGAGATTGTGTTTCCTTATTAAAAGGCAAAACCGTGTCCGCAACATGTTTATCTGAACTCAAGCGCACGGCGTATTGAACAGAAGCATCAGCACCAATGGTAATGGGCTTGTCTGCAATTTGCAGTGGCGTGTCATGCATTTTCGATTTATAAAATAATGATGCGGCTTGAGACCAACTGCCCGTATCTTTGAGCGCATCATTATCAAAATTACGGTTGATATAAGCATTCTTTAGCGTGAACTTCCATTCATCTTCGCTTTGTTGAGCCGTATCTGCTGCCCATAAACTTGAGCTAGTCAAAAAACCTAATAATGTTGCTATTGCTAAATTACATGGTTTAAAGCGGTGTAATAATTCCATAATCCATTTCCAAAAAGATGCGCCAGTCCTCGGCGCATTTATATTTACTGCTGGGTAAGTGTGTTTTGATGGTTAAAAGTTGATGGCGTTTGTGCGGCAACAGAGGCTTTTAGATTGACCATAAATATTGCAAGTGCAGCAATCACACCCGGAATTGCAATCGCTAAGAAATTCATTTGGTGAGGAAGCTCAAGTGTGAGTAGGGCTCCTGTTAAAACTGGTCCAATAATTGCGCCGATACGGCCAATTCCAGATGCCCAGCCCATGCCAGTTGAACGAAGTGCTGTTGGATAGAACTGTGCAACAAAAGTGTAGAGTAAGATTTGTGAGCCAATTGTGGCAGCACTAGCAATCGCAATCAGGCTATATAAAATAAATTGTGGACTATTAATGCCAAGTAGAATTAAAGCTGCTGAACCCACAATAAACATGATTGTAATAACAGGTTTTAAATGGAATCTGTCCGCTAAAGCACCGCCACCAATTGCTCCGACCATGCCGCCAATATTGAGCGAAAACAGAAACAACATGCTCGCACCTAACGAATAACCTGCTTGCAGCATGAGTTTAGGTAACCAGCTTCCTAATGCATACACCATGAGTAGACACATAAAGAAAGCAATCCAGAACATAAATGTGCTGAAGGTACGACCTTGCTGGAAAAGTGCACGGACAGGAGCATCTGTTGTTGTGCTTTCGTTTAACACCAGTTGTGTATTGGCGTTTACCTGAGTTTGAGGCGCAATTTTACAAACAATACTTTTTGCCTGCTCGCTATGGTTAGATTTCACTAAAAAGGTGAGAGACTCTGGCAAAAATTTCCAAATAAGTGGGAGCAATAACAGGGGAATACCCGCAATTAAAAACATGATTTGCCAGCCCATATCTTTAACGAGCCATGCGCCGAGTAGAGCAGATGTCATGCCACCAATTGCGTAGCCACTAAACATAATTGCAACTAATGTACTGCGGATTTTTTTAGGTGCGTATTCGGTCATAAGCGCAACGACGTTTGGCATAACGCCACCAATCCCAAGACCTGCAATAAAGCGTAAAATAGCGAACTCAGTTGGTCCTTTGGCAAAGGCACCAATAAAGGTAAATCCACTAAATAAGGTGACACAAATCAGGATGGTTTTTTTACGCCCTAATTTGTCTGAAAGCGTGCCGAAAATCATGGCACCAAACATCATGCCGAATAGAGCAGCACTGGCGAGTAAACCAGCTTCTACCGCAGTTAATGACCATTGTTGCATTAACAGAGGAAGAGCAACCCCGTAAATAACTAAATCATATCCATCAAAAATAATAATAAGTAAGCACCAGATTAAAACTTTCCAATGAAAAGATGTGAAACTGGCTTTATCAATTAACTCATTAATATTAACCTTGCTCGTATCCATTTTCTTCACCTCCAATTTGTGAAGCATCGCGTTATTTTTTAATAAACTATTTTGTTATTGGATTAGAGTCAAAAACCTAATTGATATATCTTTATGTCTTTAAGGTATTGTGTTTTTATTGATTTAATTATTTGAAAAATATGTATTTATTTTTATTGTTTTAGCTTTCTTTATTGTGTCTTTAAAATAGGGTTAAATATTGTATTATGAGAATTTTAAGGATTTTCGAGATGTTTTTTAATAGATTTTATTGATGAAAATCACTCTTAAAAATATCGTTAAATTTATATTATGAGTTGAAGTGAAAATATAAAAACAAAATACTAAAGTCTATTATTTAATTATTTTTGAACTTGATCTAAAAAATGAAATTTAATCTATATTAAATAAAAAACGCCAAATCAGAATTAGCAAATTATTTGCATTTTGATTTGGCGATTGAGGTTTTATTTTAGTGAGGGCGCTTAGATAAAAAATTAGTTTGTAGTGGGTGTTGAGCGTGGTGTGAGAATGAAATGGGCGATTACACCAATACAAATACCCCAAAAGACTGAGCTTAATCCAAGAAAGTGCATGCCTGATGCTGTCGCTAAAAAGGTAATAAGTGCGGCATCACGTTGATTATCATTTTTCATGGCAACAGAAATATTGGTGGCAATCGCTCCAAGCAAGGCTAAACCTGCTAGTGCTGCAACCAACTCTTTAGGAAGTAAGCTAAATAGCATGACAATACTGCCAGCAAATAAGCCTCCTAAAATATAAAAAATTCCGTTGGCAATTCCTGCGATATATCGTTTTTCTTTCAGTTCATGTGCATCTTTGCCCATACATAAAGCAGCGGTAATTGAGGCAAGCACAATCGTAATACCACCGACGCAAGCAACAGCTAAAGAGGCAATACTGGTGACAGTAATAATGGGTTTGGCTGGAGTGTCGTAACCGCTGAGTTTCATAATTGCCATACCCGGTAAAAATTGGCCGGTTAGGCTGACTAAAATGAGAGGAACAGCGAGGTTGAGCGTTGAGTTCCATGTCCATTCTGGGCTAATCCATTGCGGGATCGCTAAACTAAAACTCACATCCACTGGATTCATTTTGCCTAAAATAAGGCTTAATAAAACTCCGGCAGCTAACACCCAAATCATGGTATAGCGTGGCATTAAACGTTTGGCAATTAAAAAGACAATAAGCATGCTAAAGACAATAAAAGGCATGCTATCAGACGCAGTAAATAGACCAATACCAAATTGAAAAAGAATACCAGCCATCATGCCTGCAGCGACATCTTGCGGAATCCACTTCAGTAACTTGTCGAAGTAACCTGTAACGCCAATTAAAAAAATAACGATGGCAGAAGTAATATAGGCGGCTACCGCTTCATTCAACGAGACATTGGGAAATAGGGTAACTAATAGGGCAGTGCCTGGTGCAGACCATGCGGTTATGACAGGCGTTTTATATTTAATTGAAAGATAAATACCTGAAACGGCGGCACCAATTGAAATTCCCCAAATCCATGACACCATCATATCGGTTGAGACATGGGCACGCTGAGCAGCTTGGAAAAAAATAATCAGTGGGCCTGAGTAAGAAATTAAAACTGCAAGAAAGCCAGCAACTGTTGCTGATATAGACCAGTCATTTTTTAATGTCTTGAACAGGGTTGCCATTGTTTGATTGCCTCCATGCAAATCATATTATTTACCCAATCATGTAAAAAGATCAGGGTTAACCCTGATCTCCACCTCCGACTGAAATAACCGAGCCAGTCATATAGGATGCGTCATCTGATGCAAGAAATAAAATTGCATTCACTTGTTCTTGAATTGTGCCATAACGACCCATAAATGTTCGATCTATTGTTTGATCAACCACTTGCTGCATCCAGTCTTTTTCATTTTGACTTAACGGATTGGTATTACGTGGTACTTTCCGAGGTGGTGCTTCGGTTCCACCAGTCGCAACGGCATTGACTCGGATCCCATCTTTAGCATGTTCAAAAGCAAGCGATGCTGTTAGAGCATTTACACCGCCCTTAGATGCAGAATAGGGAATACGATTAATACCACGGGTTGCAATTGAAGATACATTTATAATAACTCCCGATTGTTGCTTAATCATGGCAGGTAACACAGCGCGGCAACACCATAACGTTGGAAATAACGAGCGATTCACTTCCTTAATGATCTCTTCTTCAGAAAACTCTTCAAAAGGTTTCATCCAGATTGCGCCACCTACGTTATTAATCAGGATATCTACCCGACCATAGTATTCAATGGCTTTTGCAACAACCGCTTGCGCACCTGTATAGGTTTCAAGGTCAGCATTAATCGTGACAGCATCACCGCCTGCACTCTGAATTTCTTTAAGAACTTCATTAACATATTCAGAGCGGTCAGCCATGATGACTTGTCCGCCTTCAGCCGCGATTTGTAAAGCTACGCCACGACCAATGCCTTGAGCACTACCCGTAACAATCACGACTTTATTAGTAAATCTTTGACGGTTTGACATAGATAGCTTCTCCACCTTGAGTTAGTTTGCAGAGAATTTTTCAAACAAGAAACTAGCAGGTTTGATATTTTCAGTTTCTAACCAGCCACGAACAGCTTCTACCATTGGCACCGGTCCACATAGATAAACATCGACATCGCCATCGTTTAACCATTCACTTTCAATATGACCAGTGACATAGCCTTTGCGTTCATGCTGACTTTCAGGACTTGCAACCACAGTTCGGTATTCGAACCACGGGAATTTCGCCTGCAATTCATTAAGTTTTTCTAGAGCAACCAAATCAAAGTCATTGGTGACACCAAAGACTAAACGAACAGGCTGTTCTGAACCTTTTTCTTCAAGCACTTGTAACATCGACATAAATGGGGCAATGCCAGTACCGCCTGCGAGCATCAGCACTGGGCGAGCTATATTGCGTAAATAGAAGCTACCGAATGGACCAGTAAACGTCATTTTGTCGCCAGCTTGAGCATTCTTACTTAAAAACTCACTCATTTTGCCGTTCGGCACGTTACGGACCACAAAGCCCGTTAAGCGATTGCCCGGTTTTGAGCTAAATGAATATGAACGTGTTTCGCCAGTTTCAGGAATTGCAACGTTGACGTATTGACCTGCAAGGAAATGAATATCCGGTTGGCCTTCATCAAGTTGGATATCAAATGTGATGGTTGAATCTGATAAGTTTTCAACGCGGGCTAATGTGCCTTGGAAGCTATGAATTGCAGTTTTGCAAACATCTGACGAGGCTTGAATTTGGAATACGGCGTCTGAAGTTGGGCGACATTGGCAAGCAAGAATATAGCCTTGCTCAGCTTCTTCAGGGGTTAACGCATCTTCAATATAGGTTTCTTCTGGCATGTCATAACTGCCAGACTCGCAAAATGCGCGGCAAGTTCCACATGCTCCATCACGGCAATCCAAAGGAATATTAATTTTTTGGCGATAGGCTGCGTCAGATAGGGTTTCGCCCTGAGCTACGTTAATAAAACGTGTAACACCATCTTCAAATTGAAGTGCAACATTGTGGTTTGACATGGCATGTATCCTACAAAATATTTGAAACTTTTGCCCTCAGCCAACCATCCGTTTAACTGAGGGGGTATGTCTTAAAGGTGGTAAATATCAATAACCTGATTGATGTAGTCATTTTTCAAAACGACATACTTGCTCAAGATTTTTGGTTGATCACCTGAAAAATCGATCACATAACGTGACATACCGAAATAGCTGTAATTTGTCTTGTAACGGAAACTCAAGGTATTCCAGTTAAAGCGAACAGTGACTTTGTCTCCGTCGCGCTCTACGACTTCAACGTTGGCAATATTGTGGCTTGTGCGTGTGTCTGGCATGGTTGCAGATGAGCGCTCGGTTTTAATACGAAACACACGATCTTCTAAACCTTGACGGTCTGGATAATAAATAAGTGAAATTTCAGATTGCGGATCTTCAGTTAATCTATCGTCGTCGTCCCAAGCTGGCATCCAGAAAGAAGCTTCGGGTGAATAGCATTCAATCCAATCTTCCCATTGTTCATCATCTAAAAAGCGAGCTTCACGATAGAGAAACTGAGCAATATTTTCTAAAGTTGCTTTGTCTTGAGTGCTCATGCTGTTTCTCCCTGATCAGCAATTTCTTTCTCTGATGCAATCGCATGTTTCATGGTGTGTAACCAATATTGATGTTGGGCAAGATAAAGACCTTCATCTTCAGTTTTGATACCACTTAACATTGGTTTTAAACCGATTTCGTTCGCTGCATCGTCTGGTCCATAAATCCAATGTTTTGAACCACGGCACATGTCATTCCATTCAAGTGCAATACCGGCGTAGCCTGCCTGACAAGCACGGAATTCTTCTAAATCGTCTGGTGTTGCCATACCCGAAGCATTAAAGAAATCTTCATATTGACGGATACGACGTGCACGAGCTTCAGGTGCTTCGCCTTTAGGTGCGATACAGTAAATGGTAACTTCAGTTCTATTAACCGAAAGTGGGCGAAGTACACGAATTTGCGAACCGAACTGATCCATCAAATAAACGTTTGGATAGAGACACAAGTTACGTGAACGCTCAATCATCCATTTCGACATCGCTTCACCGTATTTTTCGGTATATTCGTCTGCTTTCGGGAAGTTTGGACGGTCTTCGGGGTTTGCCCATTGTGTCCAAAGCAACATGTGGCCATTTTCAAAGCCATATGAACCACCGCCTTGTTTACCCCAAGAACCTGCACTCATCGCACGGATGTTATCGGCAGCTTGAGTTTCTTTACGGTGTTGAGTCGTTGCTGCGTAGTTCCAGTGCACAGCAGAAACGTGGTAACCATCGGCACCATTTTCAGCGGTGAGTTTCCAGTTGCCTTCGTAGGTATAGGTAGATGAACCACGTAAAACTTCTAAACCATGTTCAGACTGGTCAACAATCATGTCGATGATTTTGGTGGTTTCACCCAAGAATTCTTCAAGAGAAGGAACATCGGGATTTAAGCTACCAAATAAGAAGCCTTTGTAGCTCTCAAAACGAGCCACTTTTTTAAGGTCGTGTGAGCCTTCTTGGTTAAAACAGTCAGAGTAACCAGCTTCACTTGGATCTTTAACTTTTAGAAGTTTACCTGAGTTGTTAAACGTCCAGCCGTGGAAAGGGCAGGTATATGTTGCTTTGTTACCACGCTTGTGACGGCAAAGTTGTGCTCCGCGGTGTGAACACGCATTGATCATGGCATTGAGTTCGCCGTTACGATTGCGGGCAATAATGACTGGCTGACGACCAATGTGAGTGGTGTAGTAGTCATTATTATTTGGAATTTGGCTTTCGTGTGCTAAGTAAACCCAATTACCTTCGAAGATATATTTCATTTCGAGGTCAAATAGGGCTTCGTCAGTAAACACTGAGCGATGAAGTTTAAATTCACCTGTATCGATATTATCTACAAGTAATTCATCAATACGGTCAAGATGGCTAGTATTGATTACAGGAATACGTGGCATGTCCGTTCTCCGACTTTCCAAAAGTGTGGAAGTCACCAAGGCCTTAGCTACGATCTACAAGGTCTTGATATCCTAATATTGTCAATGAAGCGCATAAGCGCGTTGGATGCTTAACCGTGAATTGATGAAGATGAATAGCTTGAAGATTGGCAAGAGGGCTTTTTTCACAAAGCCATTCATCACTTCATCGGTTTGTTGCTTGTATATACCTTAAAAGAATGGTTAAACTGTGTCTAAGACTGAATTTGCATTTTTTTATATCTTAAAGGTATGGATGCCTTATGGAACTAAGACATTTACGGTATTTTGTGGCTGTTGTTGAAGAGCAGAGCTTTACAAAAGCCGCGGAAAAACTATTTATTGCTCAACCACCTTTGAGTCGACAGATTCAAAATTTGGAAAGTGAGCTTGGAATTCAACTGTTTGAGCGTGGAAGTCGTCCTTTACAGACAACACCAGCCGGACATTTCTTTTATCAGCATGCCCTTAAACTTTTGTCGAATGCTGAAGAAATAAAAAGTATGACCAAACGTATTGGTCTGATTGAACGTAGTGTGACGATTGGTTTTGTCGGGTCTTTACTCTATGGTTTACTGCCTCGAATCATTTATTTATTTCGTCAGCAGCAGCCGCATCTGAATATTCAATTGATGGAGTTAAGTACGACCGAGCAACTACAGGCATTAAAAGAAGGACGCATTGATGTTGGATTTGGACGTCTAAGAATTAGTGATCCTGCGGTGAGACGCATTCTGCTACGTAAAGAACGATTAGTAGTTGCTGCCCATACGAGCCACCCCATTGCGCAGCGTACGGAGGGGGTATATCTGGCCGATCTCATTGATGAAAAGATGTTTATGTATCCCACTTCGCCGAAACCCAATTTTTCGACCCAGCTTTTGAACATTTTTGCCGAACATAGTTTGGTTCCAAAAAATATGCATGAAATACGGGAAATTCAACTGGCTTTGGGCTTGGTGGCAGCGGGTGAAGGTTTGTGTATTATTCCTGCCAGTGCCGATACCATTCGCTTTCCTCATTTAAATTACATTCCGATTTTAGATAACGGCGCAGTCAGCCCGATTTTTATTACTGCTCGTGCAATGGACCGAAGTGAAGACTTACAGCTTTTATTTGATTGTATTTATCAGGTGTATGATCTTGAAGGGATACCATATAAACGCACCGTTTTCACGCTCGATCAGAATCCGATAGATGATTCAGACGGTATCGATTTTTAAATAAAGCAGGGCATAGCCTCAAAAGCTGAAGCTATGCGTTGATGTGTTTTAGAAAGCCCAAATCAGTTTTAGCCAGCTGGTGTGGCCTTCGGGACGATATTCGACTTCGGTTTCTTTTAAAAATTTGGCTTCAATAGACCAGTTTTTATCGGCATATTGAATGCCTGGACCAATTGCAAAAGCCTGTCCTTTAAAACCAATATCATTTCCATTTACTTTGTCATCTGTGGTTTGTTTAAAAGCATAGCCTTCAAATGCCACTTTGAGTTTGGGATTAATGCGGTAGCCTAAGCTATAGTCACCCGCAATGTATTGTCCAGACTGGTAGTCGGTTGAGTCGTTACGCGTATTCCAGCTATAAGACAGTTTAGTTGAAAGATCTAAGCCCGCCGCGTTGGCATAACTATAGGCAAGAATAGGTCGAATGGTGTGATAGTTTTTCCCGAGATTAGCTTCAACTGGATGTGCCGTATTTGGAGTGTCATATTCACCTGTTCCCAGTACGGTTTCTAGGGCTGCAATCCAGTGATGATTTCCTTGATGCCAGCCGAGCATACCACCCAAAATCAAGTCTCCGAGACCTTGGTTTGAGTCAGCCATTCCATTTACTTTAAGCCGTAGATCAACCAATGGCTGGGCTGCATAAAAACCGAGTTGCCCATCCAGAATTTTTTGATTGGTCATCCAGACCAGCCGAGGAACCACAGCATTGACATCAACATGGAACTGGTCGGGACCATTTTGAAACTCTGATGTGTGGTAATTTTGATAATAACTGAGTAGATAAACCCCAGCAGGTGGTAAGGCACCCGCCATCATACCTTCGGCACCTAAAGCAAAAGAATCTGAGCCACTTTCTGTCGCAAATGCAGATTGAACGTAAAGAGCAGTGAGCACACCACATATGATTGCAGCAATTTTGTTATTCATAGAATGTCCTATTCTGTGTTATTTCGCTTGTCACTAAAAAACGTTATTCCTTAACGATCTTTAAAAACTTGAGTTGTTTAACCTGTAAATTTGGAATGTAGAACTCCTATGAGCTTTGTATTAGCTTTCTAAATTGCAAATACAAGCTCATTTGAAAAAGCGGAGTGCTTAAAGGTTTATCTTTAAATATGCTTGAATAAAGCTGAACGCGATTGTCCAGCAGCACCATCGGCTGCACTTAAGAAGCGTTCAGTGTGAATGTCCCTTTCGAATAAGCGACTTTGCATGAGTGTTGAAATTGCAGAGTCGATCATGATTGGTGGGCCGCACAAATACGCTTTGTGCCCACCACATCGATTTTCAAAGTAATCGGCAACGGCCTCGTGCACAAATCCGGTAAATCCAGTCCATTGGTCTTCTGCTTTTGGTGCATTGAGAGCAGGGATATAGCGGAAGTTCGGATAGTCTTTTACGAGCTGTTCAAACAATTCTCGGTTGTATAGCTCTGCCAAATCTCGTGCTCCTTGGAACAGGTAAATCGTGCGACTATCTCCAGACTCAAGCAAATCTAAAATCATCGATTGTGGACTTGAAAGACCTGAACCACCTGCAATGAAAATGGCATTTTGATCATCTGACCTGCGTACGAAAAATTGACCATAAGGGCCTGAAATATCAAGCTGATCACCTGTGACAAGTTGTTCATGTACATAAGTCGTCGCCGCACCACCTTCAACTTTACGAATATGCAGCTCAACAATGCCGACTTCACTTGGTGAATTGGCAATTGAAAATGCCCGTGTTCCTTCAATATCTGGAAATTGGACATTGATATATTGGCCAGCTTGGAACTCGATTGGGCGATCTAGTTGTAGACGAATACCTTTAATGGTTGGCGATAGATCTTTTATTTCAATTACGGTCGCTTGATAGTCTTGAACCAAATGACCTAAGAAATCTGGGTCTTCATCGACATCGGCTTCAATAACCATGTCGGACTGTGGTTTGCAGCAACAAGCAAGCACCTTGTTTTCATCGCGTTCGATATCCATGAGCGCAAATGGTGAAGCTTCACCAACATCATAAAAACCGTCGGTGACTTGAACCTTGCATGTCCCACAAGTGCCATGACCACAGGCAAAGGGTAACCAAACGCCTTGGCGTAAAGCGGCGTCTAAAATAGTTTGGTCTTCTTCAACTTCAATCGTTGTTCCGATCGGTTCAATGGTGACTTGATAACTCATGACACACCTCCGAATTAAACATAGCTGTCGTTATAGCCATTTAACTCTGGCGTAACGAAACGAAGTAATGACTTATGACCAAAACCAAGCTCTGCCAAAGTTTTTGTACTCTCAGGACTGATTATTTGACCATCTAAGCTGTATTGCACTTTTGACCAATCAATTTTGGCAAAATCTGGATGTTGGGCAAAACCACCTGTAATTTGTTGCTCAATCAACTGTTCAAGAGTTTGTTGAGGTGAGGCAAGCATGGCATGTGCCGAGCAAAAAAGTGTGTGATGATCCCAACCCACGTAAAGTAAGAATTGATCGCCATAATTTTTTTGCAGATCAAGCGGTTCAAATTGATAGTTGTTGTGTATCGCGCGAACAGTCATGTTCAATCTCCTTATTTCCGATCAGGCAGCTTGATGACTGCCTGAATAATTCCTTGTGCTTAAGCTGCGTTGCCTTTCCATTTTTTCCAGCGCTGTTGGTCTGGTGAACCTTCAATATCCAGATTGTCGGCACCAACATTCATACGGTAATAATCGCGGAGCATGGTTTCGAGGTCACCGCCACCACAGTTGCCTTGTAAAATTTGATTTACAGGTAACCATGCTTGTATATATTTCTCAGGCTCGCGTTCGAAAATGTCATGACAGCCATCTGAACAGGTGTGGTAGCGTTCGCCTTGGTAAATGGTATGGCGATAACTAAATTGAGTTGGGTCATCACCCATTTCGGTAAAGGTCATTGGAATCTGACAAACCTGACAAAGCTGTGGTAAACCTGCGTTATAGAAGCGTTTACCTTCGGCTTCCATTTTGCGAGCCAACTCCCATTTTGGACGGTAGTATTTATCGAAAGTGTCTGGATATTTAGCAGATAACCAATCCATTTCTTCGTCGGTTGGAATCCAAGTATGGAAACCGGCAGCATGACCAAAGTTATAGAAAATCCACCATGCCTGATGTGAGACATGCTCTTTTTCTTTCACAATCACATCGCTATATTTCGGCATACGAATGCCATAACGGCTCAAATCTTTAAATAGCGCACCGCCTGCTTGCTCAAAATAAACTTCCCAAGCTTCTTTCCACGACATCACTTTGTTTGGCAGCATGTAATCCATCATCATGCCTACAATTGAAAGTAAACGCGTCCCACGCCAGAACCATTTATCAATCCATTCCTGCACAATAGGTACATTGTCTTCATGCTGTTCGAGCAAGAATTTCACGATTTCAAGACCAAGCGTCATGTGACGCGCTTCATCTGACTGTGCACTAAAACCAAAGGTTACAGTTGCCATATCGCCGTTATAAGCTGCACCCGACATAAACGGCACAAATAGCAAGTTTGTAAGCACATATTCAAAAGCAAAACTAATGGCTAATAAAAATTCGAAAGGGCCAGCAGAACGGGCGTCTTCAAAAAATGATTTAGGTACAGACAAATACCAAACGCGGTCATGCATGTGTGCCCAGTCCTGAAAACCATCAAAGAACTTGTTGTAATGGCTCATGGCATGAATTTGAGTCTGTACATGACGCAGCTCATCAATCGACTGCATCTGAGAAGCAATACGTGCTCCAATACCACTAAACTGGCGACCTACATGGGCATAGCCTTGATAAGCCTGATATTCAAGTGGGGTTACCGCTGTTAAAAAGAGTTTAATCGCATTTAAGTAACGTTCATTGCTGACATTCATCTGACCATTGTTTTGAGCAAAAGCATCAAAAATGGCATAAAGTTTTTTCTCTTTTTCTGCCTGATATTTCCAGTAAGCATCCATGGTTAAACGGAATGGATCTTCCCATTTAGACCAGTCCGTAATTTTGATACCTTCAAACTCTTCATAAGGGAAGGCCTCTTTACGGTCAGCATAAGAAAAGTCCCAGTCCAGATCACGGGTTAAAGCGCGGTAACGATCTTTAGCATTTAATTTTTTGCTGGTTTCTTTCGTTTGAGTTGTCATGATTGATCATCCTTAAATCTTTGTTAAACAACGTCTATGTTGTGATTAATTCCAGTGAAGGCGGAAGGTGTCGTCATCTTCTTCGACGTTGCCGCCCAGCGTAATCATGTTGAGTTGTAACGATTGGATGTCCCAATCTTGGCCTAGTTTTTCAGATACGGTTTCGGCTTTAATCACCAAATCAGTTTCACTTTCAATTCGGATCATGGCGGGTAAATATTGAATTGAAGCTTCAGGGTTATCTTCTTCGATCGCTTCGAGGATGTAGCGTGAAGTATCGTTGTCCTGTAACGCGAGATAGACTTTAGACATGTTGCTTCTCCTTAAGCATTTGTAAGTGGTTGTAGGCCCAGTTTTTTTGCGCGATCAATCACAACTTGTTCTGCTTGATCGACTGCCTCTGCTGTTAAGGCTGCTGTTGCCCAGGGTGTAAAAGCTGCTTTTACTTGAGCTAAAGACTGGGTGAACCATTCATTTAATAGCTGTTTGTTGTGATCGGACTCTGTTGCGGCAGTTTTTATGACGGTATCTGACCACTTACGTAAATCACCTAAAGTGTCTTTCATAAACTCAGTCAGCATGGCTAAGTCGCGAGCATTTTGACTCACTAACCACTGATCAAACTGTTGATAGACAAGCTCTGTCACAAATCCGTCAATCACAAGGTTCTGTAATAAGAAAAGTTTGAAGTAGTCTTGCTCGGTGAGGCTTTCTTCACACAGACGGCGTAAACCTTGCCATGCGGGATTCTGCATCCAAGCCTGTTTTGCCTGCTGTAGTGAGGCGCCGCTATTACCATCTAAAGCTAAACCAATCCGTGAGATGTACTGCGCAATTCCTAAATGATCCATCGCGGCATAAATACAAGCTTGGGTAAGCACGGTGCCATAACCATAGGCACTACCAGACATCATGTGTAAGTTTGCCGTTTGTTCAACATGGCGAAATGGTAATAGGCATTCAATGACCTTGGCTTTGACTTCGTCAGACAAATGTTCTGCAAGCTGACGTTTTTCAAAAAAAGCAAAATTACTTTCGGCAGTGTCTTGTAAACGTGCACGGTGTTGAACGTAAGTTCCATAATAGAATTGACGTGGATCTTTAAATGCATACCAATCTTGCATTTGCAGGGCAGTATGGGTTTTGTCATTTAAAGTCTTTTTAGGTTTCCACAGTGGGCGATAGTGAAAGTTAGTTTCTGCCTGTACATCGAAACTTACTTCTTGATATCGAGTTGCTGGCTTACTACCAAATCGTCTTTCGATATAGGCGTAGTTCTGGCGGATAGGTTCGACATTTGACGTTTTGATTTCTAAAGTCATGGCTTTATCTCCTTATATTTTTACATCTGATCATCGTGATCGTTGCTATTACGTTGCGTGCCGACTAAGGTTGCTTCAGTGCCATAGCGCCATTTTTCTTCCTGAGCATCATTAAAAGCTTGTTGCTCTTGGGTCATTTCAACCACTTGATTGGTCTTACAAAAATCATTAAATGCATGTTTAGGCAAAACCAGTTCCACAAATAGACTTGGGTCGTGAATGGCAAAATCGAATTCGATAAACTCTGCGTTTAAGTCGCCAGTCACCCGAATATATTTGGTTAGTGCTTCGACTTGAGGTTGCGTCATGCTGTACTCCATCAAGACATGGTCTTGAAATTGATGAATGCTCCTTGCTCTCGCTATAAGCTTTACAAAAGCTATGCCAACTTTATTTTTATAATTAAAAACAATTGCTTAGTATTTTTATTAAAAGTGCAGCATTTTTAAAATTCACCATTTCATGAATTTTTTTGAATGGTGAAATAGAGATATTCATGATTTGATGAAGAGGGCCGTAGAAATTTCTTTTTAGATTATTTGAGGCTTTAAATGGAGAGGTTTAGAAATACTTTTTTAGTATGAAGTTATGTCTTTAAGGTACTAGGACATTTATCTGGTTCTTCGATAAGATGAGATAAAACCCAAATGTGTTTAATGGATTAAAACAGATCACTCATGGCTCGAGTAAAATACGATACAACGGGACGATACGCAGATCATCCGCAAGAAATTCACGATTTGCTGTCTAAACTGCACTTTGATACTGCCCACGGCCAAATCTGGTTTGATGAATATCGGATGCTGCTTTTACACACCAGCATTATGGGATATTTGCGCAAAGATTTAGCGCACATGATTGGGCTTGAGCGGACTAAGCGTTTCTTTATTCGTTTAGGGTATCAAGCTGGGTTAAAGGATGCAGAAGTTACAACAAAAATGCGTCCCGATTTAAATGAACACGATGCTTTTATGGCAGGTCCACAAATGCATGCCATTCGTGGAATGGTTCAAGTACAGGCTAACCAACTCAATTTAAGCCACGATAAAAAACAGTTTTATGCCGATTTAAATTGGCTCAATTCCTTTGAAGCCGATGTGCATTTAGAACATTTTGGTCCAAGTGAGGAACCTGCGTGTTGGATGCTACTTGGTTATGCATGCGGATACAGCAGTTTTGCGACGGGCATGACCATTATTTATCAAGAAATAGAGTGTAAAGCTTGCGGCGATGAGCATTGCCGTATTATCGGGAAGCCTTTAGAAGAGTGGGAAAATGCAGATGAGCTGATTCAGTTCATGTCACCAGAACCCATGGAAAAAGAACTGATCGCGTTGCAGGCTGAACTTTTTGAACTAAAAAAATCAATTTATAGCGACAGTGAGGCCGATTACCAATTATTTAGTTCTGTGGGTAAGTCAGCTTCTTATAAACAGGTCTGTGCATTACTAACAAAAGCAGCAGGCTCGAAAGTTTCTATTTTGCTACAAGGCGAAACTGGCGTTGGTAAAGAAGCTTTTGCACGAGGGGTGCATGAAAATAGTCAAAGAAAAGACCAGCCTTTTATCGCGGTAAACTGTGCAGCGATTCCACCAGAGTTAATTGAGTCTGAATTATTCGGGGTAGAAAAAGGTGCTTATACAGGAGCGCATCAATCTCGCTTGGGCAAGTTTGAACGAGCCAATGGCGGTACTATTTTTTTAGATGAAGTGATTGAGCTTTCTCCTCGTGCACAAGCAGCACTATTACGCATTTTGCAAGAAGGTGAATTTGAGCGAGTCGGAGATTCACAGACACGTATTTTAGATGTCCGTGTAATTACAGCAACCAATGAAGACCTTGAACAAGCTGTGAAAACAGGACGATTTCGGGCAGATTTGTATTATCGTTTAAATATTTTTCCAGTGCAGATTCCACCTTTGCGGGAGCGCCGTGAAGACATTCCTTTACTGGTTGAACACTTTCTTGATCGCTTTGAAAAAATGTACGGTAAAACCATTCAGGGTGTAAGTGAAAAGACCAAAGTTTTTATGCAGCAATATGAATGGCCAGGCAATATTCGCGAGTTGGAAAACTTATTAGAAAGGGCGGTTTTATTAACGGACGATCAGCAAATGATTAAGTTAAATGCCATTTTCCCACAGATTAAGTATGACCCAGAGCAGGCTGTAGCGGTTGAAACTGACTTTGAGCAATTATTGCAGGCAGAGTTTAATTTAGAAGAACACGAGAAGCAGTTAATTTTAACGGCTTTAAAAAAGGCAAATCATAATGTGTCTGAGGCAGCACGTTTATTGGGGCTAACTCGGGCAGCACTGGATTATCGAATTAAAAAATTTCAGCTTTGAATCACTATCAACAAGCTCAAAAATAAAGGCCTAACTTTAAACGTTAGGCCTTATTTATTATTGCACTTGAGCTGGGAAACCATCTTCTTCAAGTGCTTCAGTAATTTTATCGACGCTTTCACTGCTTTCAACAGTCACGATTTTGGTCGCTAAATCTACATCTACTTTTGCATTTGGGTCGATATCTTGAATCGTCGCAGTCACGCCACGAGCGCAGCCACCACAAGTCATATTTTCAATAAGTAGTTTCATGTTCATACTCCATCAAGAATGAGATGTTTGTTTGGATAACTCTGAGTCTAAACCTTGTCATGATTGTAAGGTCAATACTAAATTTTTAAAAAAATATGCTTGACCTTCCCATGATGGGAATCTGTATGCTCAATACAGAATATTAAATTTTGCAGATTTGCAGAGGTGTTTGATGGACTCAAAAAACACAAAATTGCCAGCATATAGTGAAACCCTTCCAATCGAAGGCATGACCTGTGCCTCGTGTGTAGGTCGTGTCGAAAAAGCACTTAAGAAAGTTGAAAATGTAGAGATTGCCAACGTTAATTTGGCAACAGAAAAAGCGGTTGTTTATTCAAATCAACCGATCCAGCGTGAAGCACTGGTTAAAGCAGTTGAACGAGCAGGTTATGATGTTCCAAAAGCTGCACCAGTCGAGTTGTCTATTGAGGGCATGACTTGTGCATCTTGTGTGGCACGAGTTGAAAAAGCCCTTAAAAAAGTAGACGGCGTTCAAGATGCCACAGTCAACTTAGCAACAGAGCAGGCTTGGGTACAGGCAGATACTTCGGTCAATGTCGAAGACTTAATTCGCGCTGTTAAAAAAGCAGGTTACGACGCAAAAGCATCTGAAAAAAATCAAGATGAGCAGCTCGACAAAAAAGCGTCAGAGTTAGATCAGCTTAAAAAAGATTTGATCATTTCGGTTGTATTGGCCTTACCTGTGTTTATTTTGGAAATGGGTTCACATCTCATTCCTGCTTTTCACATGTGGGTCATGCACACCATTGGTCAATACAATAGCTGGCTTTTACAATTTGTTTTGACCACATTAGTTCTCGTTTTCCCTGGTCGCCGTTTTTACCAAAAAGGTATTCCAGCCTTATGGCGTTTGGCGCCAGATATGAACTCGCTGGTTGCTGTTGGAACCTTGGCTGCCTACAGTTTTTCAGTCATTGCAACCTTTATGCCACAGGTTTTACCCCAAGGCACGGTCAATGTTTACTTTGAAGCGGCTGCCGTGATTGTCAGTTTAATTTTGCTTGGGCGATATTTTGAAGCAAAAGCCAAAGGACGTACTTCACAAGCTATTCAACATTTAGTAGGAATGCAGCCCAAAACTGCTCGCATTCAGCGTGACGGTCAAGTGATTGAAGTCGCAGTTGCCGACGTGGTCAGTGGAACTATTGTAGAAATTCGTCCGGGTGAACGTGTGCCAGTCGATGGTGAAGTGGTTGAAGGACATAGCTACATTGATGAATCTATGATTACGGGTGAGCCTGTTCCTGTTGAAAAAATCGTAGGGCAGCAAGTGGTTGGAGGTACAGTCAATCAGAATGGTACCCTAAACATTCGGGCAACCGCAGTGGGTAGCTCATCTGTACTTTCACAAATTATTCGCATGGTTGAACAAGCTCAAGGTTCTAAACTTCCGATTCAGGGTTTGGTCGATAAAGTCACCATGTGGTTTGTACCAGCTGTCATGCTAATTGCTGCAATCACTTTCTTGGTTTGGTTTATTTGGGGGCCAGAGCCTGCGCTAACTTTTGGCTTGGTGAATGCCGTTGCAGTACTGATTATTGCTTGTCCTTGTGCGATGGGACTTGCAACACCAACTTCTATTATGGTCGGTACTGGACGTGGTGCCGAGTTAGGTGTCTTGTTCCGTAAAGGTGAAGCTTTGCAGCTTTTACAAGAAGCGCAGGTTGTTGCAGTTGATAAAACGGGCACACTCACCGAAGGTAAACCGACACTGACTGATTTTAATGTGCAATCTGGCTTTGAACGTAAACAAGTGCTGACTTTAGTCGCCTCTGTCGAAGCCAAGTCTGAACACCCAATTGCTCTCGCAATTGTTCAAGCAGCAGAAAGCGAAGGCCTGACTTTATTACCCGTAACAGCATTTAACTCGATTACAGGTTCAGGTATTGAGGCTGAAGTATCAGGCCAAAAAGTACAAATTGGCGCAGACCGTTATATGCATCAACTTGGTTTAGACACCAACTCATTCCAAGCGATTGCTGCTCAGTTAGGTGAAGAGGGCAAAACACCGTTGTACGTCGCTGTCGATCAAAAACTTGCTGCAATTATTGCTGTGGCAGACCCAATTAAAGAAACAACCTATGCTGCGATTGAGGCCTTGCATCAGCTTGGGTTAAAGGTTGCCATGATCACTGGAGACAACCGTCATACGGCACAAGCCATTGCCAAAAAGCTAAAAATTGATGAAGTTGTGGCCGAGGTTCTACCCGAAGGCAAAGTCGATACAGTCCGCCAACTGCAAAAACAATATGGTCGCTTAGCTTTTGTAGGTGATGGCATTAACGATGCACCAGCCTTGGCGCAAGCAGATGTCGGCTTAGCCATTGGTACGGGCACAGATGTTGCCATTGAAGCAGCCGATGTTGTGTTGATGTCAGGTAGTTTAAAAGGCGTACCGAACGCAATTGCATTAAGTAAAGCAACCATGCGAAACATACGTCAAAACCTGTTCTGGGCATTTGTATATAACGTTGCTCTTATTCCAATTGCAGCAGGTGCGCTATATCCAGCATTGGGTGTATTACTTTCACCTATGTTTGCAGCAGGCGCGATGGCACTTTCTTCGGTTTTTGTGTTAGGCAATGCATTACGCTTAAAACGTTTTCATGCGCCAGTAGAGTAAACGTGCTGAAAATCAACTTTTGGTTTAAGATCATGACAGCAGGTCTTAAACCAAATTTAATATTTGAGGTGTGAGATGAATATCGGTCAGGCATCCAAACATTCGGGCATTTCAGCGAAAATGATTCGCTATTATGAAGAAATCGGTTTACTTGAAGCAGCTCAGCGTTCTGCTTCTGGCTATCGCATTTATTCAGAAACAGACCTTAAAACTTTAAACTTTTTAAAGCATGCACGAGAGTTAGGTTTTTCATCTGAACAGATGAAAGAGCTTATTTCGCTTTGGAAAAATACAGACCGGCAGAGTGCAGAGGTGAAAGCCTTAACCGTAAAACACATTGCCGAATTAAAACAGAAAATTGCCCATCTCCAAGAAATGGTTAATATTTTGCAGGCTTCAGCCGATGACTGCTGTGGTAACCAGCAAGCTTCTTGTGCCATCTTAGATCACATTGAAAAAGGTGTAGGTGTAAGCTAAGTTTCATTAAAATAAAAAAGGAAAAATCATGGCTTATACAGCTTCTTGTCTTTGTAATGGGATTCAACTGCAAATTAATAGCGAATTAGAACCCATCATGATCTGTCATTGTAAGCAATGTCAAAAAGCCCAAGGTGCTGCTTTCGCTGCCATTACTCAAGTACAAAAAAATAATTTGAATATTGTGCAGGGTGAAAACCTTTTACAGGCTTATTTTGCATCGCCTAATAAAAAGAGAGTGTTCTGTAAAACTTGTGGTTCACCGATCTGGAGTGAACGTTTAGATAAGCCAGAAGTGGTACGTTTAAGGGTAGGGCTTATTAATGAAGAAATATCGATATCTGCCAGTTCTCATGCTTTTGTGTCTTCAAAAGTGAAGTGGTATCCAATTTGCGATAGTGCTCGCCAATATCAAAATGGGGTAGAAAACCCTTAAATATTAAGGTTTGATCATGTTTTATTCATTTGTAAAAAAACGTGAACAAGACTAGCCATGAATAAATAATGTGCTATAACTGTACCTAAGGTAATCGTAATATCTCCTCGATCTACAGGGAAACTTGGGACAGGGCAAAAGATACGATAAGACCTTACTTATAGCTAGCAAAGAGCATGTAAGAGATGGATAGACACAAATCTTAGATTGCTCACCGTTGCAGAAAAGCCCGTGAAACGGGCTTTTTTAATGCCTGTACAAAAGCTATTTATTGGATGACCAGAATATAAATAAAATTTTTTATGAAGCCATTTTTTACCATTTGTTCTTAAGCAAATAAAAAGATGTAAAAATAATAAAAAATTTTAAACATACAGACTATTCTGTATTGCAATTTAATTTATTTATAGGTACATTTACTTAACGGTTTAAAGTTCAAGTTTAATAATGAACTCATGGTCGTTGTGGGAGATCTAAGAGCCTGCATTCTTCCCCAAGATGCGGGTTTTTTTTATGCCTATAGAAAAGTAATTATTAACTCGACTTAAATAAAAAACATATAATTTTCTGTTACTTATTATATTTTAATAAGCCTACGATCTAAAGATTGCGTAGGCTTTACACGTTTAAAAATTTAGGCGCGATAGGCCAAACAAGCTTTAGCACACGCTAAACATGCTTTAGCACAGATCTGACAGTGCTCATGTTCATGTTTACTGCATTCCGCTGCACAAAGTTGACAGGCATTAGCGCACAATTGCATGGCTTGTTCAGCAAGCTCAGAATTTCTTAACTCTAAAGATGTACACAGTTGGCAGGTTTCTACACATGTCATGCAATGCTTAATACACTCTCGCATCATATGGACATGTTCCTCTTGCAAACATGCAGCTGCGCACGTTTTACAAGCGATCATACATTCAATACAGGCTTGAACTGAGGTGGAGGTATCACAAAATAAAGCTGAGTTTGTTTCTTGTTGAATTTCCATAAGAGTTCTCCTAGCGAAGACTATTATTAAAAAATGGAATATCGTTATATTTCCTATTTTAGAAGATCATTTTTAAGGCATGGGTGTTTGATATGAAAGGGCTACAAATCGCTAATACATGATTAACCTCGTAGTAGAATGTTACATCCAGCTTTTAGCTTAAACGCTAGTAATTTTTGATATTGATAGGGGATTTAAATTTAAGGATTGTGTTAAATTTAATTGCATATAATACTTTTGGCTAATTTCTTATTGTGTGAATATTAGGCAAATTAGGAATGTGAACTTTGAAGGACACGAAATGGAAAACGTTAATCAATACGCTCACGGAGCTGAGCATGAAGTCCACATCCATTGCAAACGATCATTGAGCACATTAATACTGAGTATGTTCGTATTAATTACAACTGGTCGTTAAAAGAAAAAGCACCTAAGGGTGCTTTTTCTATATGCGTACTACAAAGATAAGTTTTAAGAGTCTATAAAGCCACGACGTTTTTTGTAGGCTTTACGGTCATAAGAAGGGATATTTGATTGCTGGAGATCAATCGCCAGTTGTTTCTTGCGTTGAAACTGAACTTCATTAAGAAGAGCAGCATAAATTTTGGGTCGGTCAGTTTTAAACTTATCTACATCCAATGGAATCTTATCTTCATTCTTGACAATGTATAGAACAGAGCCATTGCCATTTGTTTCATACACCGTCCAACCAAGCCGTACAGCATAGAGTCCGGTTTTCTGATTTTTACCTAAATAAGATTTAAAACCATCTGGATGAGGGCGAACATAAGCATTCATCATGCATCCTCCATCATCTGATTTATGTGATGAAAGCGGCGATCAATGAATTGATGGGGAGCAAGACATCATATTCAGTAAAATCACGATTTCTAGTTGTTTATATATTGTTCAATTTTCAAATTTCAAGTGAGGCGGAAAGCTGTTTTTTACTGAGTTATATACGCTCAAAAATAGTAAAAAAAGCTTATTTTTTGAGTAATAAATTTTCAAGTTAATTCAGTGTAGGCAAGAAAGAATAGCTCACTATTCTGTATTTGTGTGATCGATTTTGCATATTTAAAATTGATGAAAGCGTAAGTGAATTCAAGGTCAGTTTAAGTTAATTATTTGTTTTAAAAATAAATAATTAAGTTTTAATATTTCTTGTTACAACCATTTTGTCGACAATAGATGCACCTTTTTGACATATTTCGCCTAGCATAATTAAAGAGTTCGTTGCCTATGGTGTCATTTATGTTCATTGGACTTGTGGTCACCATTTTGTTGACTCCCGGCCCAACAAATACATTGTTAGCCTCTGCTGGAATACAGGCAGGAGTGAAGCAGTCTCTTAAACTTATTCCTGCTGAAGTGATGGGTTATCTCATTGCAATTACTTCATGGGGTATTTTACTTGAGTCCGTTTCACATTTTATTCCGTGGCTTCCACCTGTATTAAAGTTAATAAGTGCAACTTTTATTCTCTACCTTGCATTTAAACTTTGGACAACATCGACAAACGACATCAAATTAGACAATCCACTGATTACGCCTAAGGCTTTATTTGTCGCGACACTTTTAAATCCTAAAGCTTTACTCTTTGCTTCTGCTATTTTTCCACATGCAGCATGGGAAGTGTTTCACGTATATTTTATTCATATTGCTGTTTTTTTATCATTAATTACACCCATTGCTTTTTTATGGATTGCTTTTGGAACCGTATTAATTTCAAACAAAGTAACTTGGTTAAACCAACGTAATTTACAACGTACTGCTGCATTTATTTTAACTTTTTTTGCTATGCCAATCGGCTATTCAGCGATTAGCTCATTTTAAACTTAACTCGTTATTTATATTAAAAAATTTAATTTTCAGGAGATTTTTATGAAAAGATTAAAAGTAATTATTAAGGATCAGTTTAACCAAGAAACGATTGCTTTGGCAAAAGTTCGACCTATGAATGACCATGCCCTTGAACTTCACAAAAGCGTTGAACATATTGAAATTGACGATGATATTATTTTGCCGAACATGGATTTACTTTATGAGAACCCTAAAGACGGCAAGATTTATCAATTGATTGGAGCATTCAGCGAGGAATAGCTTTTAGCTAAGAAGCGCTGAAAATAGAGCCAAACTACGTAATAGACACAATTAAAATATTGAAGATGCCCAATACTTGTGGGACTATGCTTTTGCAAAAATGTGACCTAATCCACATTTTTGCATTTCAGGACTAAGTGGTTTTCACTAAGCCCATTCCTTCAATGAGAAGTAGGAATGGGCTTTTTTTATTGCGCATTATTCTTTAAATGTTTCATCTAAAGCTTGTTGAACAGCTTCTATACGTGATTTACACGCTTTATAAGCAGTAATTGATTCTTCAACAATCTTCATTAAATTATCAATATCTGGGCTTTCTTGAGATTCAAGTAGTTCGGCATTTTTTTTCAAAATGTCGTGGCCGTCTTTAAACGTTAACTCTTCATTGTTCATTTGGAATTACCTGTGTAATGTTGGCTTCAATCACACCATCTTGCATTTCAATGGCAATGGCAGGGTTTGAAATTTCATGTATAGACCGAATCGCTTTTCCTTCGGATCTGACAATTGCATAGCCTTTGGCTTGAACTTGTTTGGGGTTTTGTAAAAGGACTTCTTTCATTAATGATTCGATTTGAGTTAATGAAAATTTAACCTGTTGTTGTGAACTAAACTGAATACGCTCTTTCATTTGGTCAAGCAGGCGATGTGCCGAGTTAAGTTGACCTTGGGCCGAAGATTTAATCTGATGAAGGAGCTGATCATTCTTACTTTGATACGTTGTGATTTGATGCTGCGAAAGAAGCTTAATGGTTTGCAGACTATCAACGGCTTCTTGTACGCGTTCAACAATATGGTTACGGATGCCAGCAATCACTTTACTTGGTGTGTCGAATGAACGATGGGCAATTTCATCAAGAATGGTTCGGTCTTTTTCATGACCAATACCAACCCAAATCGGTACAGTACGTTTGCAGAGCAGGGCTGCAAGTTCATAATCATTTAAATAAGCCAAATCATTCACAGATCCGCCACCGCGAATAATTACAATAAGGTCTGGTGGAAATTTAAATGTGCTGGCCCATTGTCTTAAACCTGAACCTAAAGACTCAATCAAACTAGTTGCAGCGGTGTTCCCTTGAAAAGTAGCGGTGTGATACACAAAATGGCAAACACCATTTCTCTCTAGAGCATCGGCATCTTTTTTAAAGTCACCTAGGCCCGCAGCATTTTGAGGAGCAATGACTAAAACATTTTGAATGTCAAAAGGAGTAGGCAGGAGTTTGTTTTTGTGAATTAACCCTTCTTGTGTGAGGCGTTCAATAATTTGCAGATAACGTTTAGCAATTTCACCTAAGGTAAAGCTTGAGTCAATCTCTTCAATATTGACCGAAAATCCATATTGAGGATCAAAACGTGCTCTAATTTTGATGAGCACATTTAAGTCGCTTGAAATCTCAATGCCAGTTTCGCGTTCAAACTTTAAAACAATTTTACTGGCTGAAAATTTCCAGATCGTAGCTTTACAACTGGCAATAACTTTATCAGTCTCTGCATCTTTTTCTGCAAGCTCTAAATAGTAATGGCCGCCTTTAATATTTAAATTTCGAATCTCTGCTTTTACCCAGACTGGCTCATCAAAAGCCAAACGTATGACTTCCTGAACTGTGCCGAGATATTCACTAAGGGAAAACTGAGGTTCAGACATACAAACTAAACATTAAAGGACTAACCTAGATAGTATAAAAGCCATCCAACCAAGGCAATTGCTGTCTATGAATATCGGGTTCTATTTAAAATAAATACAACAATTTAAAGAATTAACAATTGGAAATTGATAGGGTTATTTAGACCGAGCGGTTAAAAATGAAAAATTAATAAAAAGATAATTCTTAATAATTACAACCGATTAAAAAATAAAGTTTGCTTTATGAAATATATGAGCGTATAAAGCTTACTTCCAATTGCGGGGTGGAGCAGTCTGGTAGCTCGTCGGGCTCATAACCCGAAGGTCGTTGGTTCAAATCCGGCCCCCGCAACCAAAATATTATGCTCTGTGATGTACCACTTTTCATAATGCGAAAATTATGAAAAGCAATTAGCTTATAAATAACCCAATATAAAGCTAAATATTAAATTCTAGACTGACTGTCCATACCTTAAATCTAGCGTTCTAATTAAATACCGTTAAATCACATGAGCTCAGTGATGAGTGAATGATTGTGAATATAGTAAATGAGTGGCAAATTGCCACATCCGTAAATGGCAATGAGATTAATGTGAGGATCGTTCCTCATGTGCGTAAGCAAAACTCTCAAGATGGTTATCGTTGGGTCGAAGTTGGTAAGAAAATTCAACTTCAATCTGGTGAAGAAATCGAATTAAACCAAGATGGTAAAAGCTTTTATGCTGGATTTAATCAACTTTATCGTTTAACAACGTATTGTTGATAAAATCATGGTAATAAAGCTAAAAAACCTATCTCATTTAAAAGAGATAGGTTTTTTTATATCTATATGAATCATAAATAATTAAAGTTATAAAAAGCAAAAACGAATTAAATTGATAGAATTATTATTTTAATTATATTTATAACGACCTTAACCCGCTCGCCAGAATTGACGTCCCATAACCTTAAAATTCTTTCCATTTTCTTCGGTTACACGGCGGTCTCTAAATTTTTCATTCAAACTATGCAAAATTAAAGAGCCATCAGCTTCTTTAAAAATTTGCTTAATCATTCCTTCCCCTGCAAAGTAAACCGCATAAATCTCGCCATCAATTACTTCAGTTTGAGAGATATCAATACCGACTAGATCTCCATCTTTAATGTAGTCTGTCATACTATCGCCTTTAGCTTTGATAATACGCATGCACTCTTGAGCAACCCGTTTTTCTTTAAAGAATGAAGCAGGAAAAGGAATTTTCCCATTAATTGCATCGAAGTGGAACTCGATCGACTCACCTGTACCACACGAAAAACTAGCTTCTACCACTTCAATCCAGACATATTGATCGGTGGATTCTGCACTCACGACTGTAGGGCTAAATACATCACTTTCTCTAAAAGCATCTTCTGTATTTCCAGTCGTTAACCAATATCCATCTACACCTAAAAACTGGGCAATAAGTGGAAGAAACGCAGATTTTAAATTTTTCCCAGACTCTAAAGCTTGATAGGCTGGCTGAGACATTTTTACTGCTTCTGCCACTTCAGCCTGAGTTTTTTTGGCTTTAATTCTAGAATCTTTTAAACGGTCTTTAAGAGCCATAACGGTTACACCAGCAAACTTATAACAAATATATAACTAAAGTTATATCGAGTAAAACAACTATAGTTATTGACTAATAATAACTATAGTTATAATATCAGTTATATCTTTAGATGAATAGATAAAGTTTAAATCGTATTTGAACCACTATTTATTGAATTATCAAAATGTTGAGATGAAAGCTAAATTTATTTTGTTTCTAGAGGAGGCAAAATAGAAGGGAGATAGCTCAATTATTATTTACAGATAGGCTATCAAAACAAAAAATGGAATAAAAAAAAGCCCGATTCCGTGGATCAGGCTTAATGTTCGTCGATAAAGGGTATCAAGAACATGAAGAATTTAACAAAGATTGTGAGTCGTAACAAAAGTTTCCGATATACGGCAAAGCCTTATTTGAACTTTTTGGTCAAAAAATTAAAGTTCGAAAAAGGCGTAAACATACGAGCTTTCATACTTTTTTACAATTTTAGAAAAAGGAATATCTACTTTTAAATTAATGCGTTAAATGCATACCGTTTAGTTCTTTAGGTTTGTTGTACCAGATGAAACGTTTTGAAAACACATTTGTAGTCATAGCTTAGCTATATTGCTCAAAGAATGGATCAAAACTTCAAGAATAACAAACGATAAAGATGCCTTATTAAACGTGTGAGTTGGAGATAGTGAATGACTACAGCAATGCAGAACAGAGCTAAACAACTTAAAAATGCAAAACGTGGAGGATATGTTCCGACAATTGCAAAAGACGTAAACAAATACAAGGTACAAAAAATAAAAAGGGCGCTTGAAGAGGCAAAGCAAATTGCAAGTGAGCTTGAAGATGATGCATTCGAATTCGATGATCAAGTCTCAATGCAAAAAGCGATAGGTGCAATCACCGTGATTGAGTTGATTGAACAAGCCTTAAACAGTGCACACTAACAGGCTTTAGCATACAAACATTCTTTCTTGGACCCCTGAAATATGGGGTCAAGGATAAGTTCGTCTTGCGATTTAGCGCGGTTAAAAAAACGTTAGTGTTTTTTTATTGACTGTAATAAAGAAAACTAAGGGTATTTATAAAACCTGAAAAACAACAAGCGAGTAAGAATAGCGAGTTTTCAAGTTTTACCCTTTAAAGCAGGACAAGATGATGAAAACAGTTCAAACGAGTGGTTTAGCCACATTTTTAGATTTTTATAGCATTGCAATTATGGTGGCTTTAGCAGTCAGCTTAGTTGTGGCAGTCGTGTTGATGATGCGTTTCCCTCGCTCACCACAAGAATGGATTGTTGGACTGATATGCACGGTCGTTTCAAGCTTAACAGGTGGCTCATTTATTATCATGAAATGGAATTTACATGAATGGGTATCGGATATTTGGGGAATGATCACACTATGTGGATTCTTCTTTATTTGCGGTTTGCCGGGCTGGGCGATTGTGAGATGGATATTTAACTTCATCAATAAACAAGAAGGTAAAACGATTGTGGAAGTCATCAAAGACTTAAAAAAAGCGAAAGATGATCTGCAAAATAGCTAAAAACAGTTTCAATAATATAGAGAAAATAAAATGAATATCGACCAGTACTTAGAAGCAATCATAGACAGAGAGGGTGGATATATTAATCATCCATCAGACCATGGGCATGCCACCAAATTTGGCATTACAGAGGCAGTCGCTCGATCAAACGGATATCAAGGTGATATGCGAGATTTACCTTTAGCTGTGGCCAAGTCTATTTATAAACAACAATATTGGTTTGAGCCTCAATTTGACCAGATCAATAAAATTAGCCCTGCTATTGCAGAAGAGTTACTTGATACGGCTATAAATTGTGGAGTCAGCTTTGCAAAGCCTTTGTTACAACGTGCTTTAAATCTGCTAAATAAGCAAGGTGAAGAGGGCTGGCCAAATCTTGCTTTAGATGGTCAATATGGGCCTTTAACTTTTCAAGCACTGAGTACGTATTTGAATAGGCGTAATAAAGATGGAGAAATGGTATTACTACGCGTTTTAAATATTATGCAAGGGCAGCACTATATCGAAATTACCGAGAAGAACCCTAACTACGAAGACTTCTTTTATGGATGGATCTTAAACAGGGTGGCGTTGTAAAAATTGTAGTTAGATAAAAATATGTTGATAGACAAAAAACTTGAAAAGCCTAACCATGAGTTGAGGCTTTTCAAATCATCATATGTCGATTAATGATTTATTGTGTAATGAGTAAAACTGCAAGAAGAAAGAAAATAGCGCCACTAATTTTATTGAGTATAGAAAAATTATTTCCAGCCAACATCTTTTCTTTAAAAATTGAAGAGAAATTTGCATAGACCAAATGAATTAAAAAACCAATAAAACAAAAGGTTAAAGATAGAACTAAAAACTGAGTTAAAATTTCTTTCTTTATATCAATAAATTGAGGGAATAGAGCAATAAAAAATACGATTGTTTTGGGGTTAAGCAAAGATGCAAGTAGGCCTTGATAAAAGAGTCTAGATTTACTTACATTTTTATCGCTTTGCTGATCAGTGATTAAATCTTGCGATGGCGATTTTTTGCTGAAGTTTTTATATCCAAGATACATTAAATAAAATGCACCAATAAATTTTAAAACCGTAAAAATAGTAGGGTTACTGGTAATAATAAGACCTACACCACTAGCAGAAATTACAGCAATTACAAACATACCAATGATTAAGCCGCTAATACCAAATAAAGCAGTTTTAACACCATAGTTGATTGAATTTGTGACAGTAAATAAAACGCCAGGTCCAGGGCTTAGGAGAGTAAGAAATGCAATTGTTATAAAGACTAAAAGACCGCTCACGCTGATATATCCTATTTATCAATGAGACAAGATTATGCGATTACTTTAAATGAGAAAATAAGTTATGTATACAGACAGTTATGTATATTTAAGAGTGAAATAGATTAAGTGTTTAAAATATGCATTTCTATAAGTAAGTTGGATAATAAAAAGCTTAATACCCAAAGCAACATAAACATACACCCCTAATAACAGGGGATGTTAGTATGCTAAACCTATACCTCAAGAAATATACAGCATGACGAAAAAAGAACGGCAGTTTAAATCTGGCGAATTTCGATTTTCCTTTTTATCGTTTAAATATTGGGGGGTATGGTTTTTAGCTTTTATTTTGATGTTATTCGCGATGTTACCTTGGGCTATTCAATGGCGTCTTGCCGATTTTCTCTCAAAAATAGCTTGGAAATCTTTAAGTTCAAGAAGAAAAACAACACTACGTAATTTAGAAGCATGCTTTCCTGAAAAAACACCTATGCAAATTGAGGTGAAAGCCAAACAGGTTTTTGTTGATACTTTAACTGGAGTATTTGAAGCATTAAATGCATGGTACAGCCCAAATTGGTTTAAAAGTCGTGTACATATAGAGGGACTAGAAAATTTAACCAATAATCAAGAAAATGGCGTACTTTTATTAGGCACTCATAGTACGCTTTTAGATGCTGGTGGAGCTGCGTGTACCTTATTTTTTAATATGGACGTGGTTTACCGACCTCAAAACAATCCCTTTTTAGATTTTCTGATTCATCGGAGTCGTGCAAGAGTATATAAAAACCAGATTGCTCGAGACAACATGCGTGGACTTATACAAAACCTTAAACATGGTCACGCAATATGGTATAGCCCAGATCAGGACTTTGGTTTAAAACAAGGTGTAATGGCATCATTTTTTGGTATACAAGCGGCGACTGTAACAGCACACCGCAGACTGATGGATATTTCAAAAGCAGCAGCAGTGCCTTTGTATTTTTACAGAAGTGGCGATATCAGAAATCCTCAATATCATGTACTCGTAGAACCTAAATTAGAGAATTTTCCGAGTGGGTGCGAAGTGAGTGATGCTGAAAGAGTCAATAAAATTATTGAGAATCAAATTCGCATAGCCCCTACACAATACATGTGGTTTCATCGCCGTTTTAAGACCCGTCCTGCGGGTGAACAGAAATTCTATTGAGGGACGTATGGGGAGTAGCAAAGTGACTTCTTTTCATTAAAATGAAACAAAATTTGATTTTTAAATCAAAGAAATTTTAATGAAATCAATGTGAAATAGGAGCGTTCCTAAGCATTTAAGTTTTCTTATCTGAATTATTTTGAATATCGATTGCAAATGCTTCTGAAGCGTGTATTATCGAGAATAACTAACAAAATATTCATGTCATTATAAATTTCTATTTGCGCAGTTTTATATTTATAATCCTTCGGTTTTTTCAGATATTTAAGTTTTGACGTCTATTTTTTAGTTAAATTGGTTTTCTCCAATAATAAGTTATAATATTTTAAGATTCAGGATATAACATATGTCTACTACTACTGGTACAGTAAAATGGTTCAATGAGACTAAAGGGTTTGGTTTTATTGTGACTCAAGATGGTAAAGATATTTTTGCTCATTTTACTGATATTCAAACACAAGGTTTTAAAGTTTTGTTGGAAGGTCAACGTGTTGAGTTTACCGTAGTACAAGGTAAAAAAGGCCCTCAAGCTTCAAATATTGTGATTCTTCAAAACTCATAAATAAATAAAGCTTTTAATTGATTTAAATATATTATTTAAATAAAATATGTTTAAGTCTAAAGCATTTTATTAGAGTTTTAAAAAACCCACTTTATCTTTTGTGGGTTTTTTATAAGTTTTAATTCAACTTATATTCAAAAAACAACTACAAACATACTCTTATAAACATGTTTCTAAGTTTTTCTGTTAAAATATAATGAATTAGGTGTGTGGTATTAAAATGGATATTTGTATTGGCGGTATTTTTGACGGTCAGAAAATAGAACAAGATAATGATTTCTTAAAGATTGAAGAGCATTATTCTGATAATAGTTCTAAATATATTAAGCAACACTTCCACTTGTTTGGGCAAATTTTTAGCTTCTGGGTGTGTGAAGATGTTGATTTAAGTCAGGCAATAAGAAAAGCCGAAAATATTTTAAAGAAGAAAAATGAAAATATTTAGCTAATTAATAAAAATATATTTACTACTACCTTCTACTTTAAAGATTTACTTATTAAATTAATTCAAATAGATTTAATAAGTAAAATTTAATTTTTGAAAATCAATGATTTTATTTTGCAGCTTTAAATGTTGTTTACAATATTTTAGTATTAGTTACAGACTTTTACAATTTATGTGTGGAATTTGATGGATATAGTTATACATTAGGCTTAAGCAAAAGTTGTTTTATTTATTGCGCAAATAAAACAAAGCCCACTTTAATAATATACTTTATTAAAGTGGGTTCTTTATTTAGACGGTCATCTTTAATTCAATATTCATAATTAAACTATAGATAATATTTATTGTTATAGCCTCCCTTAGAAAGGAAAACATTTTAAATGTTAAGTGAAGTACAACCTAATATTTGCTTTATTGGCAGTAGTAATTTAGCTTTGGCTTTAATCGGAGGAATGGTTTTAAAAGGATTTAAAAAAGAAAAAATACACTTAATTGAAGAGAAAAAAATTAACGATACACAGGCATTGAAGCAAAAAGAAAATGGTTTAAAAAAAGCTGACATTGTTGTGTTGTTACTCGACCCAAAACTATTAAAAGAGACACTTGCGCCGTTTAAGAAATGGTTAGCAAATAAGATTATTGTTTCTATGATGGCGGGGATTGATATTGCACACCTATTCAGTTTTACAGGTTCAAAGAAAATCGTTCGTGTGATTTCAAATCCGCCAGTGCTTATGCATACGGGTACTCACGTGCTTATTGCTTCAGAGCAAATGGACCAGCTTGATAAAGACTTAATTGAAACTTTGTATTCTGCAACGGGCCAGACTTTTTGGGCGCCGTCTGAAACACAAAGTGATGCCATTATTGCATTATCTGGTTCAGGGCCAGCTTACTTTTTCTATATTTTAGATAGCATGATTAAAACGGGTGTTTCATTAGGGCTAGATAAACAATTCGCCTTGGATCTTGCGCTTCAAGCGGCTACTGGCGCGGTCGAAATGATTCGTAAAAGTAATGTTCCACCAGCGGAGTTATGTGGAAAGGTGACTTTAGCAAACGGGATTACCGAATCTGCTTTACGAATGTTTGAATTAGGCAATGTGTCAGATGATATACGTTTAGCCATGAGGGCCGCATATCATCGTAGCAAAGAAATTACTTCAGAAATTCTTTCTGAGGCTCGTTAACTCTTTTTAGTAAACTAGGCCTTTAAAAAGTATTCCCAAATAATGAAACCTAAGCCAAACCCAATAAAAGAGTAGAGAGTAATAATAAAGAATACAAAACTGGCCTTATTTTTTTTCTTCAAAATGTTCATGGCGATGCCTCCAATTCAGATTAATTTTATTATGGAGATGAGGAGGCTGTAATCATAGATACAGAATTTTTTAAAAAAAATATAACAGAGCCTAAATCTGTTATGGTCTAAGCCGCTTAACTGAATAAGAATTTTCGAATCAATAGTTTAAGTCGATGCGCTATAGGCATTACATCTTTTATTCAATTAACATTAAATCGGCGGTATTGGCAGATTTAAGAGGTCGTAGGGCAAAGGTCGAACGGGTGTGTCGAATTCCCTTAATTGAATAGAGTTTTTTTCGTAAAAAACGTTCGTAATGGTCAGCATCTTTTACAGCTACTTTCACCAAATAATCATAATCACCTGTTACCAGATGAGCTTCTACAACCTCAGGTATATCGGCTAATGCTTCGCTGAAATTTTCCAGCATTTCATCGTCATGGCGTTCTAAAGTAATTTCTATAAAGAATACTTCATGAATACCAATCGCTTTTGGGTTTACGTTTACCGTATAGCCTTCAATAATTTTTAAAGTTTCCAGACGTTTCAGTCGTGTCCAGCATGGTGAAGATGAAAGACCGACTTCTTCTGCTAATTGGGCAACAGTTAAACGGCCATTACCACGTAATGCAGATAAAATTTTCCGATCTATACGATCTAGTGTGTATTCTGTTCTGTTCAAAATATAAACCAAAGAAGAATCTTCTGATAAAATTAAATATACTTCATTTTTATGCTGTGAACATTTAAAAATATTAAAAAATACAGGAAACATTTTGAGTTAAAGGTACATACACTAGTTCTATGCATCGAACCTCTCTGGATAAGGGTTGTGATGGAGCAAAGAGCACTGTTTTAGTAAGGGTGACTAAACAGTGCTCTTTGCGGATCTCTTATAAGCTTTTACATTTATTTTTATTCATTGTCGTTGTGTATTAAAACAAATTAAATAATAACTTTTATTTATCAATTGAAGAAAAACTAATCATTATTTTTTATCTAAATTTTCCTTTATGGTGATTTCATTGCAAAGTAGGAAGCAAGGTTATGATCACCCAGCACGATATAAACCAAAAACAATATCAAAATAAATCTTTAGACTATTTGAATAGCCAAGCTCATTCTGAAGGAGTTGAATTTAATAAATTTATTCATGAAATTCAGAAATATGAAAAGGCTGTGGTTCTAGATTTAGGCTGTGGTGGTGGTCATGTTTCTTATAATGTTGCTCCACATGCTGATCTCGTCTTTGCCTACGATTTATCTCATGAAATGTTAGACACAGTGTCTAAGGCTGCTAGCCAACGCAAATTAAAAAACATCTTTGTGCAGCAGGGCATTGCTGAAGACATGCCTTTTAGTGATCAACAGTTTGATGTCGTGATTAGCCGATATTCAGCTCATCACTGGCAGCATGTTCCGACTGCAATGAAAGAAGTAAACCGTGTTCTTAAGCCAGATGGTATTGTTATTTTTGTAGATATTATTAGTTCTAGCTCGCCAATATTAGATACGTTTTTACAGACAATCGAAACGATTCGAGACCCAAGTCACGTAAGAAACTATAGTGTGAAAGAGTGGGCCTATTTTATAGAAGATGCAGGCTTTGACTTAGTCGCTTTAGACAAGCAAACGCTTTCATTAGACTTTGATAGTTGGGTAAAGCGTATGAAAACTCCTGAAGATCAAATTAAAACTTTACGCTATTTACAGGAAGGTTCATCTGACCTCGTGAAGAAGTATTTCAAAATTCAAAATGACGGTAGCTTTGAAAGCCATGTGGGTTATTTTGTCTTTAAGAAGTTAGGGTTTTAAAGTGCTAATGAGTAAGAGTTTTTGTCGATAAGAAATGAATTAAATATCACAAAAACTCTTTTCTTGATTCGCTTGGATTATATTAAAGAAGATTAGAAAACAAATTTAATATCATTTATTTGATAAAACTTAATCACACATTTTTTTTAAGGTGATTAAGTATTCAAAAGGAAAGGTGATTTATTTAATTTTCTTTCTATTAATAGACACTTATAAATAATTATTATTTAATACGCCCGCAATATTATCACTAATACTTTTAATAACTTTGTCGGGGAAATAATGCGTAATATTTTAGTAACGGTTTTTACTTTATTGGTAGGAACATCAATTTATGCTGCTCAAGAATCTAAAAGCCTTGTAGGGCAAACACACTGCGAGAAAACGGTTGAGCTACATGGCTTTTTAAGCCGTGCTCAACTTGATTGTAATTATCACTATTCTTCTGAAGAATTAATTCATGAAGCTGAAAAATGCACTAAACATGAGCTAGGTGATAAATACGGTAAAGAAGTTATGAGATTCGGCATGAACCAATTTGAAGAGCGCAAGAAAGGAGATATGAAAGGCCAATTATGTAGTACGGTTTTAAAAGAGTTTCCAAACTATATTAAAAAATAAAATAAGGTTTTAAAAACCTCTTCTAGCAAGCCGATAAAATGGATTTAATTATTCATTTTATCGGTGTATCACAGTATATAATTTAAAATAAAAATAAACTTTAAGAATTCACCGAATATCACATTGACACTTAAAACCTCTCTTATTATTCTCTGCGGTTGAACGGAGGAGGGACGCCTTGTGCGTGCTGGTTCTATATGCCCAGTCTGCTAACCCTCTTTTGTTCTATTATTATTTTTACTAAATAATGAATTTATAATGAAGTAATTAAATATTCTAATCCAATGAAAAAATAATATTTATTCAATTATTTTCTAGCCAATATCACATTGACACTCTAAACCCCTCCGATTATGCTTTGCCTGCTGGCCACATTGCCAGTCGGTTTTAGCAGGCCGTATTTACCCAACGCACACGAAAAAGTCTCTCTTTTTTGTGGGCATCCCTACGTGTCTCCCTCTGCGGCGGAACGGGAGGGGGACATCTTCGGATGTGCTGGTTTTTGGGTAAATCAGTCTGCTAACCCCTTTTCGTTTCGCCACCATAATCATTTAGCAGTGATGTGGCGAAACTTCTTTATTACCCAAAGGAGTCCGCTCATGCGTACTATTTCTTCTCATTTATTGGTCTTTGCCAAACTCTCTCTTATACCGCCCAACTGGTCTTTAAAACGGTTTAACCGACTCTAGGTTTTTAAAACCTTGGCTCGTTACGACTAAAAAATCATAGCAACAATAAAACCTGAGATAGCTTAGGCACATTTTTGTGCTGCTTTTGAATGCCTGTTTTTAGCACTCATTTTAAGAGTGACGGCATTTCTATCTCTTTTAGATACAACAAAAAATTATTTAAACGGTATTCCTATGCCAAATTTAGAATCTTCATTTAGAGCACTCAGAGTGCTTCACACCGCAAAAGATTTATTTAATCAATATGGGTTTCATAAAGTTGGGGTCGACCAAATTATCGCAGAAGCCAAAGTTGCAAAGGCGACTTTTTATAACGACTTTCACTCAAAAGCACGACTCATCGAGATGTGTCTCACTTTTCAAAAAGAAGCGCTCAAAGTAAAAGTGTTTTCCATTGTTAATTCTTACCGTGAGCAAATGGTGCTCGATAAACTTAGGCAGATTTACCTTTTACATGCCGATTTAAATGGCTTTTACCATTTACCCTTTAAAGCAATTTTTGAAATTGAAAAGCTCTATCCAGTTGCCTATAAAGTTGTGGTTGATTATAGAAACTGGTTTGTTAACGAAATCTATAAGTTGCTTTTAACCTTGAAAGCTACGGCCTCTATCCAAGATGCTTACATGTTTTTATTTATGATTGATGGCGCAATGGTCCAGCTTTTAGATAAAAATGCGGTAGATGAAAGAGGTCGGTTGTTGGATTATTTCTTTTTAAATTTTGCTTAAGCGACAAAACTCACTAAAGAAAAAGCCTCCAAACAAGGAGGCTTTTCAATTTAAATAAAAATAGTTGCTTAGCTTAATGCCGCAGGTTTTGCAGCCTGTGCCATTCCTTCAAAATATTGAACGGCAGGCGAACGAGCCATATAAGCTAAAGCTTGCTCGGTGTCACCTTCATGAAGTGGGTTAAATTTTGGAGAAACCCATCTTAATGTCGCTTTCCATAAATATTTAATGGTTGGTAGGTTGTCTGAGCGAGTCGCATTTTTTTCAAATTCACGAATAATTTTGAAGTAGCCACGGCGCATTAATTTTTGAATGTCTTCGTGCTCTAAATCTTGTTGGCCTAAACTACGCGCAAAGTCAGCAAGGAAATAAATAAACAGTGGGAAAACAGCCGCCATAATCACTTGGCGCGACACATAAAACCCAAACTTGTTTGTTAAGAGGTGCTCAAATAAGTCGTAGGCAACACAGCGATGTTCAACTTCTTCAGCCAAATGCCAGCGGAATAAATCTGCCATGGCAGGGTCGGCTTTGTCCCACGTCTTACTGTCGAGTGTCCACTGGCCAATGGTTCCGGTAAAGTGCTCAATTGCAGCAATCACACCTACTCGAAAAAGTAACCAATATTCATCGAGTTTTTCGCCTTTTAAAAAGGGTATACCCAAAGGTTTGTCACCCAATAAAATGTTAAACACAAAATGGGCACGGTTAAGTGTTTCTTGAATGTCGTAGCCATTTTCACGTAAGAAGTCCTGAGCCTTTTCATGGGCGCGTGCATGAGCTGCTTCTTGACGAACAAAGCCAATCACTTCTTGTTTTAATGTTTCATCGGTAATCAAGGGAAGGGTTTTATTAAACACGCGGCAAAACCAAAATTCACCAGCCGGCAAGAGCATATTAATACCATTTGCTACGTGTGAGCATAGCGGATCATTCGGCATCCAGCAGACAGATGACTCGGCAAAATCAAAATGTACTTTTCTTGCTTTAAGTTGATGATTCCCTGTGATCATATACGTCACCCTATTCATAATTGTTCATTTAATGCGAATGAACAATTTTTAGCATTAAGTAAAATCGATCACCATGTGAGTAAAGGACAAAAACATCTAACAAAAGGCTTCTAGAGATAAAAACGGTCTAAGCTAGAGATTTCATAAATAAAAAAAGGCTCCTTATCAAAAGGAGCCTTCAGTTTGGGGAGAGTTAGGCTTTAAAGTTTTTAAGCCTAGTTATTTTTATAAGCAGAAACGCTTTATTATAAATTTCACGTTAAGTGACGTATCGTGCTTAAAAGTCTAGATCGCTTGCCACTGATCTTTAACTTCTTCTGAGTTTTTATTCAGAATGACTTGGTTTTCTTTCACTTCACCAATCCATCCCGTAGGAATAAGGTGATGTTGACCGCTTTCATCTCGGGTGAGTTTAAGTTGGTTCTCACCATCTAGATGGTCGACTGTACCTACTTTAGTACCACAAGAAGCAATAACGTCTGCGTGTTTTTTAATATCATTAATATTTAAAGTACTCATTTTAGACCTCTTCTTTAGAAATAGAAAAACGGTAAGACCTAAATTACTTTAAATAATTGGATAAATCAGGGGTTTTTAATAAACCTTACAGGATGGGATTATAAGTTCACTTAATAAATATATTTGAGTAACAATGAAATAATTAGATATAAAACTAATAATATTTATCTTTTTATTACAATTTATATGTTTATTTAAACAGAAGTATTTAGATAAGGTTAAACCAAGTCTTATAAATAATTATTTGCAATGAATATTAAAATACCTATAAATGTGACGATATTAAGTGTCTTGAGTGAATTTGAATCTGCCTTGGCTGAAGATAAAAGCAAGCTTCGTATAAATTTACTCTCTCAATTGGTAAATTTAGCCAAAAACTTGCCTCATCCAGCTTCGGGTCAGACCTATCAACGTTGGCAGCTTTTTGCTCAGATTGCTGGAGTCGATTTAAGTTTAGCGAAGCTTTTTGAATCGCATTGCGATGCCATAAGCATTTTAAGTGAATTGAGTTATCACCCAGAAATAGATGACCAGCTTTGGGCTGTTTGGGCAGCAGACGGTGGACCAGCTCCATTGCAGGTAAAAGATAACCTGTGTAATGGCATAAAGCCTTGGTGCTCTGGGGCAGAGTTTATTCAAAAAGTTTTGATGAGTTATAAAAATCAGCAAGGGCAGGCGCAGCTTTGTATTGTCGACTTAAGTCATTCCTCTATTAGCACGGACTCAAGCCACTGGCATGCAGTCGGCATGAATGCGACACAGACTGCAAGAGTAAGTTTTGAAAATACGCCTGTTAAATTGATCGGTCATCCAAATAGTTATTTAAAACGTCCAGGCTTTTGGCATGGTGCAGCAGGTGTTGCGGCCTGCTGGTATGGTGCCGCCGTTGGTTTAGCTGGTTTTTTACAAGAAAGTTGTCAGGTCAGTCCGAATCCTTTTAAGAAATTGTACTTAGGAGAGGTCGCTCATCAATTAGAAATCACTAAGCAATATTTTCAATATGTTGCTGAACTGATTGACAGCAAACCTATGCTAAATCATGAGCGGGAAATACGGATATTACGTGCCCAAACAGAACAATGCTGTCTGAGTGTGGTTGAGCGAGTAGGGAAAGCGTTAGGTGCTCGTCCTTTTTGTGAAGAGGCTACTTTTGCACAGCTCATGGCTGATTTACCAGTATTTATCAGACAAAGTCACGCTGCTTTTGACTACCAGCAAATTACAGAACTCTGTTTATCGGACCAAAGCCTATGGGAACTTTAAAACATCCTTTGGTCGAAGACCGCATTATTTTTGGTGAGGGTACGTCCAAAGAACAATGGTTAAATGCATTTCAACAACACCCTTTAGCGGCTTTAGATCTTGAGTTGTTTCGCTCTAAAAGGGTGGTGATTGTTGCTCCACATCCTGATGATGAGGTGCTTGGTTGTGGTGGCTTAATGCAGCAACTTATTGCACTGAATTGTAAGATCCTCATTTTAGCGGTAAGTAACGGCACACAAAGCCATCCTAACTCTACAAAATATCCTCCAGAGCAGCTCAACATTCTGCGCCCGCAAGAAAGCCTAGCAGCCTTAAAGTGTTTAGGGGTAGAAGGGGCAACCGAGCATGTAGAGCTTAATTTATTAGATGGTCAGATTCATTTACAAACCGATCAACTGTGGCAGAGTTTAGAACAGATCGTTCAAGCCGACGATATTCTAATTTGTAGCTATGCCTTTGATGGTCATCCAGATCATGAAGCAGTAGGTAAAACCGTACAAGCTTATGCAACCGCTAAGCAACTTCTATGTTTACACGTATTAATTTGGGCTTGGCATTGGGCAAGGCCTTTAGACTCTAGAATTGATTGGTATCGAGCAAAAGCCTACCGCTTAACCCAAGAACAACTAACTAAAAAGCATCAAGCAATTTTGCAGTTTAAAACCCAACTTGAAGCAGATGAAACCACGGGTAATGCTGCGGTTCTTTCTTCAAGTGCAATTAAACGTCTTTTAATGCCTTATGAGGTTTATTTGAGTGATTCATTCTCGCATGTACTTTGAAGATTTATATCGTCATAACAGTGATCCGTGGGGCTATGACTCTCATTGGTATGAAGCTCGTAAAAGACAAATTTGTCTCGCGCTGCTGACAAGACCTCGCTATTCAAAAGTGTTAGAAGTAGGCTGTTCAAATGGACATTTAAGTTTTCATTTAGCGCAAAGAGCTGAGCAATTGCTGTGTATAGATGTCTCTGAGTGTGCTGTTCGCTTAGCGTCCGAGCGTTTAAAAGAATTTGAGCATGTGTTTGTTGAAAATAGAAAAATACCTGAAGACTACTCAATTCAAAAATTCGACCTTATTTTAATTAGTGAGATGGCCTATTACTTATCTGCTGATGAGTTGCAGCAGTTTATTGAAAAGTTAAAACATAGTTTAAATGACGACGGCGAGATTCTTTGTTGTCATTGGCGTCATGAAATTCAAGATTTTGAACTAAATGCAGAACAAGTCCATCAAGGCTTTCAGCAACATTTTCCATTTCATCATTATCTCAGCTTAAACGATCCAGATTTTATGATTGATCTATGGACGGCGAACACTTCCTCTTTAGCACAGCAGGAAAAACTAAGATGAAAATAGGTATCGTCATTCCAGCGCATAACGAAGAGCACTATCTATCTGCCTGTTTGCAATCTATTCAGGTCGCTATAGATAACATTAGCGGTTATGACGTAGAAGTGATTGTGGTACTAGATAACTGTACAGATCAGTCGCGGTTGATTGTACAAAGCCATCAGATCAATTGGATTGAATGTAATTACGCATGTGTTGGGCAAGCACGAGATTTAGGAATTCGCCATTTAATTGGCCGTGGCGTGACATGGATTGCATGTACGGATGCAGACACGGTGGTTAGTCCTGATTGGCTGCGCTATCAAATCCAGCACCAACCCACAGATGCAATTTGCGGCACTGTAACGCTAGATGATTTTAGTCATCTCTCTATAACTAAACGGCAAAAATATTTAGCACACTATAAAGATCAGATGGATCATGCGCATATTCATGGGGCGAATTTAAGTTTTAGTGCAGAGGTCTATCTTTTGGTAGGTGGCTTTGAGCCTATTTCATGCCATGAAGATGTATCTCTAATCAAAAAACTGATCAAGCATTGTTGCAATATTACTTGGAGTAATCTGGTTCGAGTAACGACGAGTAGTCGCTTGAACGGGCGTGCGCCTCAGGGTTTATCGTATTTTTTAAATAATCTCTAATCACTTAAACCATGACCTCTCCCAATATTGAAATATTCTTTAAATTTTTAGGGTCATATTTAATTTTGATGATGCTACCGACCTTATATTGATCGTGATTTTGTTTAGCAATAAGAACCTTCAGGTTTTCAGTAATGATTTCACCTTGCTCAGTTTGAAATTTTAATTTTATATAACATAAAGGGCGATATTGCACCTTAGCTAATGAGTCCTGAAAATACACAACCTCAGCAGAAGTCATCTTTCCTCGTTTATAAATTAAAAACTTATGAATCAGACTTTTAAGAAAAAAGGTCCAAGCAATATAGACAAAGAATAAGCTAAACCAAACCACTCCAATAAAAGTCAAAAAATCAGAAAATTTCACTCACTCAAACCAAAATTATTCGTTTAACGCATTATTCTAAATGAACAGATTTGTTCGATCTAGTTTATGTGTGATGTAAAACATAAACTGATAAAACCTTATAGTTAAGCGTCAAAAATAATGAGATAAATAGCAGGGTATATAACTTAGTTGTTGTATTTATGCCTACATATGTAAACAAGTCTTATTAACACATGCTTTAACCCTTAAAATTCTAGAAAAGAAAGTTTTAAGGTGTATAGGTTTGGATTTTTTAAGTTTTTTTCGCGATATTCGGGTTCAGTTAAGCCATTATCCTTGGCTAGAAATGTTTGTTTCTCTCACCATTTTGATTTTATTTGCAGCAATCGCAAATTTTATTGCTAAACGCATTATCGTTCGGGGCGTCCGTCACTTGGTGACCAAGCTAAAATCACCCAATCAATCTATTTTTGCCCAGCATAGCGTCATAAAGAAATTTGCAAATATTGTTCCTGCTGTTGTGATTATGAACGGCATTGCAACAGTTCCTCATCTAACTCCAAAGTTCATTTCTTTTATAGAAATGGGGGCGCAAGCATTTATTTTTCTTACACTCGCGCTTACGGTCAGTGAAATATTAAACATATTTAATCTTATCTATCAGCGTAATCCAAAATCTAGAAATAAGCCGATTAAGGGCTACTTACAACTGGTTAAGTTAATCTTATTTGTTGTGTGTGGCCTGATGATTTTGGGAACATTCCTTAAAAAGGATGTGTTCACTTTACTGGCAGGTTTCGGTGCGATGGCTGCGGTATTAATGTTAGTTTTCCAAAACACTATTTTGTCTTTAGTGGCGAGTGTACAAATTGCCTCTTATGACATGGTGCGGATTGGAGACTGGATTGAAATGCCGTCACTAAATGCTGATGGTGATGTAATTGATATTTCGCTTCATACAGTAACTGTGCAAAATTTTGATAAAACCTATACCACCATTCCAACCAATAAGCTCGTTACCGATACGTTTAAAAACTGGCGAGGTATGAGTAATTCGGGTTGCCGTCGAATGAAGCGCTCACTCTTTTTAGATCAAAGCAGTGTTCACTTTATGAGTGACGAAGAGCAACAAAAGCTCAAAGAGTTTTTATTATTAGACCAATATCTTGATGCAAAACAATCTGAAATTGACGAGTTTAATAAGCATTTAGGCAATCAATCTCGTTATAACAAGCGCCGTTTAACCAATATTGGAACCTTTAGAGCCTATGTTGAATTTTATTTGCGCCAGCACAAGGGGATTGCTCAAAATCAAACCATTATGGTTCGTCAATTACAGCCAACTAGCCAAGGTTTGCCTTTAGAAATTTATGCATTTTCAAATACCACTGCATGGGTTGCCTATGAAGCAATTCAGTCAGATATTTTTGACCACTTAATTGCGATTCTTCCTGAATTTGGTTTACGTGTTTACCAAGCGCCTTCGGGTCATGATTTGCAAAGATTAACTACCGAAATTAATCCAAGCTAACTTTTAAGCTGTTAATAGCAGGTCCTCAACTATTTTAAAAAGCTCCTAGATGGGGGCTTTTTTAATATTTCATTTGTACTGACCTGTTAGGAACATATATTAAGTTTGATAGTGAATTGATTCATTCCATTTCAAACCTAGATGTTGAGAGGAGCGAAAATCAGACTAGCCCGCAAACCAAATATTCTGATGATCACACATTGGGCTTAAATGTTTAATGCGTAGATTGTCTTGCTCAAAATTACCACTCCCTCCAGCAATATCTAATTCGCTACCTAAGCGGGTATGCCTACCTTTATAGCTTAAAGCTTCTTTTTCAGAATCCCACTGAGCGGTGTGTTCGGGAAAGATAATGAGGATATCATTTATATAGAGACATTCTTGTTTTAGCTGCAAAATTCCCGTTAGGCGTCCTGAAGCAGAAATACCATTAGATTGATAAACAGGGAGTTTTACCGCACTGGTATTTTCGTTCGCTTCTTGCTGCTGACATCCTGTAAGAAGAGCAAATACAACTGCGTAAATCAATTTATTATTAATACCCAATTTTGTTCCTATAGGGATTTCCATATAATTTTGATAGTAATGGACTAATGTTTCCTATCAATCTTTAGATTGTTAGAGAAGATTTCATCCCACTACGGTTTAAACTTAAGCATTTTAGCCAAATGAACTCATTCACTGGCATGATTAATTATTGGTTATTATATTTTATTTATTTATATATTGTTATCTTTTTCATTTGAGTTTTTGGGTTATATGCATCGTGTAATTTTCTTTGAAAAAAGTATTTGTAATTTATTTTTAACCTTAATTTTATCTTAAGACATAAATATTTAGATAAGAGCTAATAAATACGTATGTTTGGAGAACATACAATGATGAGTCATGAGAATTTATCTAAAACATTGAGTAAGGTTCCAGAAGTCACCTTATTATTCTGGATCATTAAAATTGCAGCTACAACGCTAGGTGAAACTGCTGGAGATGCGCTATCTATGTCCCTAAATTTGGGATATATCATTAGTACGGCAATTTTTGCTGTGATCTTTGCAGTATTCGTCGGACTACAAATTAAAGCTAAAAACTATAATTCATTTTTTTATTGGGCAACGATCATTGCCACTACCACCTTAGGTACGACAATTGCCGATTTCGTTGATCGAACTTTAGGTGTGGGCTACGCAGGAGGGAGTTTAATATTACTTATTTTGTTAGGCGTATCTGTGTTTGTTTGGTATTTAAGTTGCGGCACAATTTCAGTAAAAAGTGTTCAATCTGCAAAAAGTGAAGCTTTCTATTGGTTAACCATCATGTTTTCTCAAACATTAGGGACAGCTTTAGGAGATTGGACTGCTGATACTCAAGGCTTAGGGTATACCAGCGCCGCTTTAATTTTTGGTACTTTATTATTGGTGTTGGCAATCTGCTATTTTTATACCAAAATCTCAAGAACCTTATTATTTTGGTTGGCCTTTATTCTTACCAGACCTTTAGGTGCAGTATTGGGAGATTTCCTTGATAAACCTATCGCACATGGTGGATTAGAGTTAAGCAGATTTAGTGCATCTTTTGTTTTATTAGCTTTCATTGTTGTCTGTTTAGTGGTCTTTAAACCTAAAGCAGCTCAGTCATCTCATTAAATTCACTGCTCATTAAAAACCACATGATTCTCTTGAGTGATGTGGTTTTTTTATTTGAGAGTAGGCACTATTTCTATTTAAGAAACTTTACGGGTTATCCACCAAAATAATAATGCCAGAAGGCTAACACCTGCACCGAGTGCACATACGCCAAACCATCCAGCATAGGCGTAAGTGGCTGTTGTACTGATTGCACCTAGTCCACTACCGATTGCATAAAACAGCATGTATAGACCAACAAGCCGGCTATGCGCTTCTGGACGAGTGCGAAAAATCATACTCTGGTTGGTCACATGCAAGGCTTGTCCGCCCAAGTCTAGTAATACGATGCCAATCACGAGTGCCCACAGTGAGTAAGACATGAGTGAGAGTGGACCCCAAGCAAACAGCAATATTACAAGTGCTGCTAAGCTTGTGCGCTGAGCATATCCGCGGTCGGCCCAATAACCCGCACGTGCAGCAGCCAGAGCACCAACAACTCCAACCAGTCCAAAAGACCCAATTATAGTATGCGAGAAACTGTAAGGCGGTTCACTTAACGGTAGTACCAATGCACTCCAGAAAATATTGAATGCCGCGAACATAAGTAACGCTAAAACACCGCGTACCTGTAATACTTTTTCTTGGCGAAGCAGGTTTAACATCGATGCTAAAAGTTGCGGGTAGCGCATGGTAACTGGCTGAATTTTTAAATGAGGCAGACGTTTCCAAAGGGGCAATGCAATTATGAGCATGATAATGGCTGCACAAAAGTACACGCCACGCCAACCCGCTATATCGCTAATTCCCCCTGAAAACACACGGGCAAGCAATAAACCAATGAACACACCACTTTGTGCAGTACCAACCACATGTCCTTGCTCATGTGGGAGCGCAGCACTCGCAGCATAAGCAATAAGCCCTTGAGTCATGGCTGTGCCGAGTAAACCCACGGCAAGCATGCCTGCTAAAAGAACAATTGTAGAGTGAGCAAAGGCAACCACGAGTAATGCTGAGATCAAAGCCAGTAACTGAATAGCCATTAATCGGCGCCGATTTACAAGGTCACCCAACGGCACTAGAAACACCAAAGCTAGGGCACACCCTATTTGAGTGGCTGTAACTACACCACCAATGGCGGCATGACTAACATTAAAGTCTCTTGCCAATATGTCGAGCAAAGGCTGCGCATAATAGACATTTGCTACGCTTGCACCACTTGCTATAGCAAATAGCAATATTACACCACGAGGCATGCTTGAAAACGGTTTATCGCTTTGGGCATGTGAAGTAGAAGATGCAAGAGAAGCTTTCATGGGCCTAAATCCATTCAATCTAGTTTTAAAATGCAACTAGTTGAATATTAAGCCTGCTAGTTTTAAAATGCAACTAGATAACTTGTTACTGAAGATTGGTAAGGAAACTCGATGACGAACTCTACATTGTTAAAAGATGAGCCTTGTCCTGTTGCGCGCTGCGTCAATCTCATCGGAGACCGATGGTCGCTGCTCATTGTGCGGGATGCTTTTGATGGAATGCGCCGTTTTGGAGATTTCCAGCGCAGCTTAGGTGTTGCGCGAAATATTCTTTCTGACCGACTAAAAAAGTTAGTGGATGCTGGTGTTCTTGAAATGCAAGACGCTTCGGATGGCACGGCTTATCAAGAATATGTATTGACCGCTAAAGGGGAGAGTCTGTTTCCAGTCGTTGTAGCTTTACGACAATGGGGTGAACAGAATCTATTTGAAAGTGGTGAGCGTCATTCTCTGTTAATTGATAAAACGACAGGTCATCAAATTCCATTTATGGCGCCAGTCGCGGCAGATGGAACAGTGTTGAGAGCTTCTAATACTCAAGTGCAAAAGGTCAAATAAAATAAGACAAAACAAAAATAACCTTTTTTAACTTAAATTTGGGCAGATTAGTTGGTACCCTTGCGCGTCAAATTAAGGTGAGATTATGAGATTTATATTCCTCTTTATCAGCGCGATTTCAATTCAATGTTATGCAGCATCAGAAGCCATGGAACTTCATTACTGTGAAACTGTGAAGAAAGCAGCGAGTGGGGTGATGGATGCTAGACAACATGAAGTGCCAGCTAAAGAGTTACACGACATCGCCGATCATCTTGAAGAGCAACAAGCCAAACAACTTTATCAAGAGCTTATTAAATCTGCATATTCTTCAAAATTATTTGAAGACCCTCTCATTAAGTCCAAAGCTGTCGAGAACTTCCAAACTACTTGGCATGAACAATGTTTAGCAAAAGAATTAGCTAAAAATATTTGAGGGTGTTAGGGGGAAGTGGTTAACTGAAGTGTTTTGAATAATTTTTAAAATTGTAGATATTAAAGAAAAAAGCCCATTAGAAAAATGGGCTTTTTTTTTTAACTTACTAATCTTAGTTCGGTTTGAATTTCTTGTTTAAATTTTGGAGGAATAGTATTTAAAATTTCTTTAATTTGAGCTTCTTTATAAGCCAACTCTTTAAGCTTCTCGCTCAAAGCTTCAATTTTGTACTTAACTAAGGAGGCTCTATCCCATATAGATTTATAGCCTTTTGAATTAATAGCTTCTTCGATTTTTAAGAGAAAACACTCTTTGTTATAAATGTACTTCATATGATGAGTATACATTTTACTAGTGATTTCACAGGCTTCAGTAAATGAAATAACTACTTCAATATTGTCAGCACTTTTCTTAGTGGTCATACCCAAGTAGCAATCTTCAAAAATTGAATCAGCTAATTCTGAAGGCTGAATTCCCTTAAACATATAGAGGTTGATTAGAGAATCTGTAATTTCTTTAATAACTTGGTTCATATCATTTTCCTTACTTCATCGATGAGGGAAGGAATTACCTTCAATGATTTAATTAGGGTTTGGTTATCCCTTTCTGCAACGGAGCGAAATTTATCATAAAGCTTGAAATTAATATACAGCACTAAAGCTGCATCATTGGCAATTCCTGCCTTAATGGTTGGTGCGTGTTTAGAGAAGGAAATTGCCAACTCAGTTCCTTTCGGATCATAACCTTTATCTACCAAAAGGTTAGTAACCTCATCCTCGGCTTTTTTCTTAATTAGCTTTCTTAATTGTTCTCGAGCTACAGTAGGTCTTTTTTGCAGTAACTCCGGATCAATATAATCATCAGATATAGTTTTGCTTTCTTTATCTATAAGCTTTTGTTCTAAGCTTTTTAAAATATCTTCATCTACTCCTTCAATAGCTGAAAGCTTTTTGAGAGTTTCTTGAACTTTATTATTTACTTCTTTTCTTTTATTCTCAAATAATTCGTTAAAGTCTATATCTGGTAAAAATGAATCTTGATCACTTATAAATGCAGCCTCAGAGCCTACTTCACCTAATGTTTGAGCTTTACGCTGATAATCTGTAGTCAACTCTTTTAGAGAATAATCTTTAATGCGTTCATTTCTTGCTCGATTTACCTCTTTTTGAAACTCTTGCCATAAATCATTTAGCCCTGTTTCTTCATGATAGATAACGGTAGCATTATTATCTATTTCAAAAGCACGAATTTCTTCTTCAGGTATTGCCCTTAAAACACGTCCAATTACCTGTGCAAAAGCATTTAAGCTTTTATATGGCCTAAAAATTGATAAAATTGTCAAATACTTATGATCATAACCTTCCATAAGCATATTTACAGATACGACTACATCACATTCATTATTTTCAATAGAGCTGAATTTTGTTTTTTGAAGATTTTTTTCCATATCACTATGGATGAGAATGGTTTTGAAGCCAGATTCTTCATACCATTTCTCTAAATCTATGGCGTGTTGAATACTACAACCAACAGCAAGTATTTTATGTGGGACATCAGGTGATAATTCTTTTAACTCTTTAAGTTTTGCAATACTTTGATTTATTACATCCATTGAACAATCTTTTGATAAAGCTACGCATTTTTGTATCCACTCAGAATCTTTAAAACGTAAGACCTGTTCAACAGATAGTTTTTCATCAGGAAATTCTGGAGTACTAAAATATAAATTATGAGCATTCACCGTTTCTTTTTTCAGATATTTTACGTATCGATCACGCATTACCTCTGATAATGGCGTTTCATGAATTCTTTCACCTGGAATGTCCTGACCATCTCCTCTAAAAGGAGTTCCTGTGACATGCAGTTTTTTTGCGGAGCTGAAATAGGCAAGTATTTCCTCCCAACTATTGGCAGCAGAGTGATGAGATTCATCAATGATAACCATATCAAAAAAGTCAGGTGAAACTCTATTTTTTAAGCAATTTTCTGATTGGCTAATAACTTTCTGAATATTCGAATAAATTATATTACTGCTATGGAGATGCTCATCAGAGATATCAGAAGTAAACTCACTAACTACGGGTAAATTATTTACTCCAAAAATGATATCGAAGTTAATCCAAAAATTATCTCTTAATGATTCCTGAGTTTTGCTAATACTGTCTTTTGTAACTAAACCCGGAGTTATAATTAATACACGTCCATTGCAAATTCCAAAAGGGGCGATAGATATTAGACCAGATTTACCTGTGCCTGTTGGCAATACTACTAATGCTTCACCTTTAGGATTTTCTTCAAAATAATCTTGGATTTTTAAATAGGCTTCTATTTGAGGTGATCTGAGTTTATTGTTGCCTACTATATTTACTGTAGTATTTTTAAAATAAGACATTTTCACCCCCGTGATATTTACGTCTAATTCGCCAAAAATAAATGAATTTATATTCGATCTTTTTTTCTTATTAAATAAGAAATTATGATGAGATAATTAAAATATATATCTTATGATTAAGTAATTGTAAACATTATTCCTACTAATGAATAAAGGGGTGTAAAGCCCGATTTTAATTTTTACGTCTCGATCGCCATTATTGTCGTTGAATATTAGCTAAGTACCAGACAATAAAAAAACCACCTAACTCTTTCGAATTAAGTGGTTTTTAAATTTTGGAGCGGGAAACGAGACTCGAACTCGCGACCCCAACCTTGGCAAGGTTATTTTATTTTAAATAAATCAATTGCTTAAAAATGAGTGATGGCGCAGTGGGGGCAGGGCATTTTTATTGTAATAAAATATTTATTTTACACATTTAATACGCACTTATGTTTACCATTATCAGAATTACTTATAAAGGTGTTTTAAAATGTCAGTTACACTTAAATTAACAGATATTCTTTCAGAATCTTTTTTTAAACAAACCACATCTTTTGAAAACTTTACTGATTTTCTACAAAAGGCAGGTGTTTCTATTCAATCTGCTGATGACTATCATTCTCTTGAAGAAAATGAAAGTTTAAATAAATTCATCCAAGATAATACTACATATATTAGTTTTACGGACTTAAAAGGTAAAGCAGCGGCATACTATGTCAGAAATAAACTTTTAGGTAATTAAAATAATTAAAGGCGCTTCAAGCGCCTTTTTTTAGTTTTTACGTCTAGCTTGCCGTTGTGTTTTAGCCTTACTTAGATTATCCAAAATTGGCATGACAGTAGCAGGACTATAAAGGTGCTTACCGTCACCGCCAAGATTGAATGGTCTTAACTCATCAATAATGGTTTTTCTAGATAAATTATATCGCTCCATTAACCATGAAGCCGGTACACGGTTTGGTATTTCTTCAGCTTTGATTTCCAGAACCTTACCCACATTCGGCACATCATCATGCACATAAATTTGTGGTGGCTTGTCTGATTCTACTACAACAATATATTTTCCCATTTTATGTTCCTTGTATTTAGTGCAATGTTCTCAGGGGTAATCACAGAGGGTCAGCAATGCGATTACACCTGTAGAACATTGCAAAGAATGTTCTTTAGAGCGTTTAGAAAGGCATCTCTTCCATATGATCGGTTTTAATTACTGGATCAGGAATATGAAGAGTGCAGCTTGATACCAAAACGTGAAATTCTTCACCAGGATTAAGTTTTGCCAATCGGTGCGCTTCACGTTCCGCACCTGCATAACTTTCATGCTTATAAGTTGGATTGCCGCGGCCTTCACTCCAAACTAAATAAAATGGTTTCATGGATGTTCTGCTCCTTCTATTTGTTTCTCTTTGGCAAACAATGCTTCTGCACCATCTTCAGTAAAACCTATATCTATTAAGAAAAAGCCATGTGGTGCTACAGGATCCCATTTAGATAAATCCGATGAGTCCATAATTTCCAAAAATTGATCATCAGAAACACTTCCTTCTAAATAAAGTCGAGCAGTGACAATATTGAAGTGTTCCTTTAGTTGATCCCAATCGCCTTGACTCAACCATTCTTGATCAGCATGATTTTCATCTAGATATTTAAGATATTCAGGATGTACCCAACAGCCCATTTCATCTCTGATGATCTCAGTAGGTGTTAATTGATTAATCATCCTTCAGCTCCCGATTCGCTTGCTACAAATGCTTGGCATTCTTCCAATGTTCCAGTACAGAAACTTCTATCACCATCTTTATCAACCCATACCCCATAAATAGTTTTAGAAGGTAAGTGGATAGTGTGATGTTCTGTAATCTCCATGATTTCATCGCCAGTTAGGTACTGCCCAAGACTTGGCTGGTCTTCAATGCGACTTGCAAAATTTTCAGGTTCTTCTGCATCTTGCCACCAAGTTTCAATCTTTGATTTTTCAACCAGTACGTGCGTATCTGGCACCGCCTGAGCTTTGGCTCCTAACCAAGCGCCGAACATCGAGTCATAAGTCACTTTTGCAAAAAAGTTACCATTGCTGTGCTTTTCAGAAAGTTCAGGCAATTCTTTCTTAACAAAAGCATTGAATAGTTCTAGCTATTTCTCTCTTTCATTCAATGTCATGCTGCCACCTCAAAACCTTGAGCTGTTAAATACTCTTGAATAGATTTGATAATATTCTTCAACCAATTACGCTCTTGATGTGACCGTGTTCTAGATAGAGAAGTCACCAAGTAATCAATGTTGTCCATTAATAAAAAACATTCCACCTGCTCAACCCAGTGAGCACCCCAATAAGCTGTCCACGCCTTATCCCAGCAACGGATAGTTACCTGAGATCTTTCTTCACCGTACCAAGTAATAAATAAATCAATTGGATCTACGCTGTTTTGAGCAGGAATTCTATAAATACGAGTCTCTTTAATTTCCATCATGCTGCTGCTCCCAATTCTTTTAATGCCTCATCAATATTTTTGTTGAATTGGCGAACATCGTTTTCAATTGCTTCAATGCCTAAGTCTTTAGCAAGGACACGGATAATTATTAGCTGTAGCGCTTCTGGTAAACGTGGGTCATAACTAATAAAGTCACACCATTCACGACGAGTACAAGACAACTGACTTGTGATTTGCGGAATGTATTCATCAGGCACTTGTTTAGTCAGAAGCGTATTTAAATGCGTTGTAGTGTCGGGGCACTTAGCTTCAATTTGACCATCATTACCCACAAGTCCATCTGGTGAAGCTCCGAACATTTCAATAGTAGGATGGTCGATTAAACCTATGCCTACTACAAAATTACCTGTTTGATTTTCATAAGCTGTGATTGCATGTGGCTCGTTATCGATACCCCATTGCATTGCAGCATTTGTGAAGAATTCCTTCTGAACGCCAGTTAGGCGCTCAGCTAGAATTGTTAAACCCAATGCATTTAATGCTTTGCCTTTAGCAGGCTTTGCATTTAAATCTTTGATGCGACTAGCAGTAACTTTGCCACATCGTTCCGAATGCCAATCATCACTACGCTGGAGAATGTTCATATGTTTCTCCTTGTGGTTGGTCGGCATGCTGAGCGGCTTCTTTTAGTGAAGCACTGTGCAACTTCCAGAAGTGTTTTTTGCATTCGCCTTGTGGTAATTCTGCATAACCAGTCTGCAAAGCTTCTGTGCCTTCCATTGCTAAAGCGCGCATGTTGTCTAGGTGCTGAACTTCAAAAGCTTCATAACCATCTGGAACACTTGGAGATACAGTTTTAATGGTAGAGGTCTGGCAGTCATCTATACGACGGGCTTCGTCTTCGTCATAAATACCTGAGAAGCCAAATGCAACACGTGCACACTGAATTAAAGCTTTATGACGCAACATACGTTTTGGGTATTTTTTCCATGGCTCTGAATTTCCTTGGCACTCGCTTAAATACTCAGTCACAACAGTAGGGTGAGAGCGGTCTTTACGAAAAATCTTGCAAGTGCATGACTCATCATCCTGTTCAAACTGAATACCATCGCAGACAGGATTGTCATTAATAATACGTGCCCAACCATCAATGCCAACAACAGGAGTAATGCCACCACCTTTGGCAGGGAAAGCATAAATTTCTTTAGTAAAAGGGTTGAGCTTGTATTGGTTTGCAACAATCAAAAGACTAACCAATTGCACATCATTAGCACCTTTGAAAACGGTATCAATCAACGTCTTCTTTAGTTGTTCTGGATCTACATCAACCATGTCAAAAGCTACTGCCACTTTGTGCATTTGAGCTAAGACGATATTGTTTTGTACGGGCGCATTCATAATCTTTTCCTAATTCTTTGGTGGTTCTGGTAGTGGCATCCAGTGGGTTACTTCTTCATTCATCCATCGACCACCATAATCTGAGTCGAATAGTGAAACTTCTGCTATCCAGCCATCTTTAGCTTCACTTTCATCATCAAAATAATCAGATGTTTCGTATATCTCTTTAGCTGTTAAATAAGCTGCAACTGTGATTTTCAATCCATCATGTTTGTAAGAAGCTTTCTTACAGAAAACGAAAACTGGTTGCCCATACTGAGGCATCTGCTCTTCAACACTAATCCACTCCATCACCCACCTCTCAACTCTTCATCTGCCAACTCTTCGGCGTAGTATTTAAGCTGCTCGTTTAAGCTGTTTACTTGAGCTTCTGTGAGTTGGAAACGTAATCCTACTGGTGACTCTATGCCGTCTTTATCAGTGACCACTGCATGAGTTCTTGTATCTACCGTAAGCACTTCATATTGCTGATCACGAGCACATTCACTGAACTGGTCATTTACTTCTCGAGTATCAAAAGATGACTCAGCTTTGATCTGGCAGTTAAGAACATTGCAGCCCCAAGTAAGATCGAAATAAACAGTCTCACCATCAACTTGAATGTCACTAGATAAATCCAAGTAAGGAAAGCTAGGGCAGAGCAACTCTGGTTTAGCGAACATATTCATTAGACAATCTCCCAATGAACAGCCAAGATGAGGTTAAAAACCAAGATATCTAAAAGGGCTATGATCATGATGCACCTTCCACTTGCACACGCACATAAAGGTTTTCTTTTGCTTTGAGTTCGTTGACGTGTTGCTCGTCGGCACATGAACGAAGAAGACCAACAAACAAGAAGAAAACAATCCAAAACAATAAGAAGCCTGATGTACCATCAATGAACGCTTGCTTGATTGAATAACCTTTTGTACTCATGATTAAGCCTCCACAAACTGACCATTAGCATCAAGCTGATACCATGTGTCTGCCTTAATACCGTTTTCTCCAACCTTTGAAGCTCGAATGTGAAGAATTTCACCATCTGAATTTCGATGAGTTAGGACAATTGCACTGCCTTCTGATGCTTTAGCTTTACCTTCATAACCAGTCGCAATGGCTACACCGTATTGATCTGATTCTTGATCTTTGATTTGACTTTCAGAAAAGTGACCAGTTGTTAAGCTTGCCGCCCAGTTGCCCGTAGCAGAGCTTGCCGAGTTGTCGCCAGTAGCAGAGCTTGCCGAGTTGT